>CABMCJ010000006.1 GCA_902384585.1 Candidatus Anstonella stagnisolia | reverse complement strand
CCACCTACGCGGCAATGGCGGCGCAGAACATGAGCAAGGATGCAGTGCTTGCGGCGGATAGCATCGCGCCCTTGAACTTTTCACTCGGATGGACAGCCACAATACCTCCCGTTACGGTTTTGGCTCCAAACACCATAAAATCTGGCGCGGACGTAACGGCTTACAGCAAATCACTGACGACAGACGCAACAAGATATAAGCTTTCAATAGCTGGGAATTTCAGCGGCAATGCAACTGGGATATTCCAGATAAATAACGGAGCGTCTGCCATATACATAGACAACACGGCGCAGGGATTGTTCAACTTCACGAAGAACATCACCGCAGTTGGGACATCATTCCAGTTTGTTTTCACTGGAAACCAAAGCACGCTTAACGTCTCATATTTCACACTGCAAAAAATCATCCGCGAAGCAACCGGCAGCAACACATGGGTAAATAACACGGGCACGGGCACGGCGGGGCAGGGATTGCTGCTCACAGCCGCCTCTGACGGCATCCACATAAACGGGACATACTCCTCCAACGCAAGCAGGGGCATCTACATCACAGGCGGCTCAAACAATCAAGTCTTCAACGGCACGACAGGCACGAGCCTGAACATGAGCGGCATTTATGACGACGGAGGGGCGAATGTTTCCATTGACTGCTTTGGGAAGTCAATGGTGGGCAACAACATGAGCAACACCTATGGAATTTACTCCACTCAGTTTAACACCACAATTCAAAACTGCAATATTTCAAACTTCCAACATGGCATATATTTCGATGGAGCAACAAATAGCACAGTTCAAAATACCAATGCAAGCACGACACAAAATAGCGGATACGGATTTGACATGAGTGGCAGCGGAAAAAATCTGATAAACAATTCGCAGATAAAATCATCTGCTTTTTATGCTTTCCACTTTGAGGGAGCTTCTACAAGCAACACAATTACCAATAATGTAATTGATGGAAAGTTGATTGGCATAGAAATTCAGGCAACAACTGGGAACAACATTTCAAGCAACACTATAATTTCAAGAACGACATTTGGAGCGGTAATTCTTGAAGGGACAACTGGCAACTACGTTGCAAACAACATTATCAATGGCACAGCGTTCGGAGTTCAGGCGTTAATAGGTTATACAAATTCCAATAACAGCTTTATTGGCAATACCGTAATAACAACTGGGACGGGCTACAATATTTCAAGCGCAGGAGCAAACAACTCAATAGACTGTTCAGGAACGAACATGGTTGGAGCGAATGCAACAAACAAGTACGGGATTTATTCCTCGCAACCAAACACCACAATAAAGAACTGTATAATACAAAACTTCTCAAGAGCAATCTACCTCTCAGGCGCATCAGCCTCA
Source organism: Candidatus Anstonella stagnisolia (assembly GCA_902384585.1). Taxonomy (GTDB): domain Archaea; phylum Micrarchaeota; class Micrarchaeia; order Anstonellales; family Anstonellaceae; genus Anstonella; species Anstonella stagnisolia. The sequence goes on along the minus strand of CABMCJ010000006.1, from coordinate 3,204 downwards.
ACGCTTACAAACAACACCCTGAGCTCAACCAACATGGCAACGCTTTACATGGATGCGAATGCACAAAACAACACGGTAAATGGAAACACGCTTAATGCTACGGGTGTGGGTATAAACCTCAACAACGGGAGTTTCAATAACTTCACCAACAACACGGTTTATGCGGGAAGCGCGGCGATAAACATAAGCGCGGCGAGTGCCTTCAACATCTTCTACTACAACAACGTAAGCGCGAACCTGCTCGTGAACAACTCCAATTCCACAAACCAGTTCAATACCACAAACGCGACGGGAACTCCACAAGGCAACTATTGGAGAGCCGCAAACGGGACGGGAGTATGGACGCTGCTTGCGCCTGCGGGGCTTATAGACGCGAATAACGACACATGGTCGGACACGGGAACTTCATACCCCCTCAACGCAACAAACGCGCCTGCGGGCATGTGGGCGGGATTTGGGGCGGATTACGGGGCATATACGAACATCACGAACATAGCTCCAATATGTCTGAACTTCACATACTCATCCCTCAACCCTGTGCAGGTGCAGAGGATTTGGGCAAACGTGACCTGCAACGACGGGAACAACAATAACCTCACCGTATCCATGTGCTGGAAGATTAACGGAGTGGCGGACACCTTGAACACCTGCAAAGCAGTGGTCTTCGGGGGCAATTCTACTACAAACTTCAGCGTGATGATGAATTACTCTTATACCATCAGCACGGCGAGCTACGTCACCATGACGAACTCAAGCAACACGAGCAACGTTACAAATCCGCTTTACGCGAGCGACAACAACTTCGCAACCTACGCAACCGCAAATGCAAATGCAAACATCTCCCTGAACTTCACAAACTCCTACAACGACGGAATAAGTGCGCAGGCGGACGTGAAGCTCATAAACGTGACAGGCTACTGCTACAACGGCTCAACATTCGCGTCCTTCATCACGCCAAACGGGACGTTGCAGGAGCAGTATTTCAGCCTGCCTGCCTTGTGCTTCTCTCAAACCCCGATACAGATAAAGCTGGGAATTAACTCAACAAGCATGGCATACGACATTGGATTGTTGATAAACAGGACGCAGACGATATACCCTGTGCTGAAGCTGGCGAACTACACGGCATACGGAAACGTGACGGACGGGTATGCAACCGTAAATCTGACGACAAACAGCACGGCGATAAAGCCCGTAAAGTCACCGCAATTAGGATGAGAAAATGAAAAAGGAGGGAAAACAAGTGGCAAAACAACCCGCGAACCAACCAAGCAATTACGACCTTCAGAGACAAATTTCTGGGGTGCATGAGGACATACAGGAAATGAAGAGGCAACTCCTACCCCTCGCCCCCATAATAGCCGCGCATGAAGAGCGCATAAAGACAGTGGAAAAGATGGAAGCGCGCATTTGGGGCGTGTTTATCCTTGCGCTGGGCGGACTGGCTGCCGCAGTTTGGAATTTCCTGAGAGGAGGCTGATGTAATGAATACCCTATACAAAGACAGCGCGGGAGTGCGCATATCAGTGACGTGCAAGGATGAGAGCGGAGCCGTGATTGACCTCACAAGCAAAACTGCGACCTTGAAATGCTATTCCTTCGGGAACAACACGCTCGCATGGTCTCATGCCATGACTGCGGATGTGGCGGCTTCAGGAACCGCGCATTATGACATTGTGGCTGGGGACTTCGCAACGGCTGGGGATTACTACACCCTTGTTGCAATAGCTGGCACTGGCTACGCATACACAATGGTGGACGCGAGCTACCGCATCATCAGCGCGCAGGACAATCAGGTTACAGTCAAGGATTTTCTCAGGTTCATTGACATCCCGCAGGAGAGCGCAAAGCCTGATGATGTTGTCAGGGATTACCTCAACACAGCCGAGGCGCAGTTGCAGCTTGACGTGCCGTCCCTGCTCACCTCAGTAAACCCCAAATACATCCAACTGAAGCAAGACCTGATTAAGCTCAAAGCGGCAATCAGATACTACATGAACATGGACGAGGGGAACATAAACCCCAACATCCGCGACCAGAAGATAAAAACTTGGAAGGAGGAATACCTCGCAACCGCAGAGAAGCTCAATGAGGTGCTTGCTTCGGACAGCGAGAACAGCGTTGGAGCAATCAGGAGAATCCCCAACAGCCAATATTCGGACAGTTCATCAATGTATTATATCGCACCATGAGGAACCACAATGGCAATGAAAATCAGGAATCAGGTCGCTTTAGAGCGGCAAATCAAAGACCAAATGGGCAGAAACCTCCATTTGGCTGCGGATTCCCTGATTTACGAACTCGTGACCCATGAGCTTCCATCAGGGCTGGCAAGCCCCTTGGCGACCAAAATTCGGGCAGTCAGGGACTCTGCAACGCATGTGCAGGTAGTAATAGAAGACCCAGTCTGGGATTACCTGTCGCAGGGGACGGGGATTTACTCGTCCGATGGGGAACACAGGGGCGCGGGGCAAGGCGGCGCGATTGTGCCGCTCTACGCGCAAGCACTACACTTCAAGGACAGGCAGATTGCGGCTGCGCTTGGGCTGAAGGGCGATGACGTATACCTCAAGAAAGTAAAGGGCATAAAACCCAGATTTTTTTGGGACAAATACTTTAACAATCGCCGCCTGAAGGAAAAGATGAACGAAGTGAAGAAGCAGATGAAAGGCATTGATATATATAGCAGAAAGTAAAATAGAATTGGCAAGTGCCATCAGAGGGATTCAAGTGAACAATCTGAAGAGTCCGCAAAATTGCATGTATATGATGCGGCAGTTACTCAATTTTAACATCAGCGACCCCTTGAGCGAAGCATCACGCGGCTGGTCGGAATACACACAATATTTCTCAGGGACAAACGCGGCTGGGCAAATAAATTATTTGGAACGCAAGTGCAAGACAGGAACATCCCCTCTTGTGAAAGTTGCAGGAGTGACCAAGACCATCACCACTGATTACACTTATTCAAATACGACTGGGCAGATTGCTTGGACTGGCTTCACACCGACTACTGGAAACGACAATATAACAGCCACTTACACCTCAGTTATGCCGTGGATTTATGACGACCACCCCAACCTCAACGCAAGCAACTTCCCAAGGATGACGGTTCTTGACGTGAGCAAGGACAATGAGGACAGTGGAATAGGCATCTACACGAATTACGCTTCGGGCATAGGGCAGTGGGTCACAAAAAGAGTG
>CABMCJ010000005.1 GCA_902384585.1 Candidatus Anstonella stagnisolia | reverse complement strand
CGTATTTCATCAGTTACGGCTTTTGCTTCGGTTGACTGGAAGGCTACGGCTATGCGCAGGCAGATTATCCATTTTGCTGTGATGCCTTTGCAGAGGGGTTTTATGCCCCAGCCTGCCTTTATGCCCGTGCCTGCCTCCGCGAAAACATACGTTTTCGCGGTTAGTCTCTTCTCTATCTTCACATCTCCAAGTCCTTCTGCTATTAGAATTGCGCCGTTTGGATTTTCAAGAGAGCCAGCGAAAAATAGCTGCCCGTCTTTCTCTATGAAGTCCTCTTTTGACAGTTTGATGTTCCCGTTTTCAAGTTTTTCCATTGGCTCACCTTTCTGGTTTTTTTGACTCAATTTCTATTCCGATTTTCAAGTAGTCTTTCCAGTAACCTAAAAACGCTTTCTTTATTTTTTCCGTGTTATACATGTCCGCATGAAGGAGGGCTTCTCCAAGACCCTTCACAAAGCTCCCACCTTGCTCCTTCATCCCTATCGCCACGTATAAACGCTCGTCCATTATATGCATTTAGACACCCCTCAACTCGGACAGGTTCTCGTCCAAGTAGTTCTTCATCGCTTCCCTCATCTTCTCGCGCAGGGGCTGTATGTTTTTTTCTGGGATGTAAGGCATAAAATCTGCAAACGCTTCCGCTTCCCCCTCGCTGCGCGCCCGTGGGAGGTTGGCTGTTTCGCTGTGGTCAATCACTATGTCAATCAGTTTGTCAAGGAGGTCGCGGGTGTCTTTTGTTTTTGGGGTCGCAAAAAAATCAATTTTGTATTTGGTCGGGTTCACAAGGAGTTTCTTCACTTGCTTCCCTGTGCTGCGCTCGGTGATTATTATGTTCATCCACGCTTCTTCTTTTACAACAGAGATTTTTATTTTGTCCCTGTTCTTGCGCTCGTAAGCCACTTGGTCGGCTTCCAAAATTGCGCTCATGTCAATTTCTTCCATGTTCCCATCTCCGAGGTTGAAGCCGTTTATCACAGCCACCCCACTTATTTATGCCCATTGATATTTATATACCTATCATTTCTTGTGTTTCACATGGTAGTTGAACTCTTTGTGAAGTTTGTTGTTGTGCCGTGACCTGATTATCTTGAGCGCACGCGCAAAGAGGATTTTGAAGTCCTCGTCAAGGTTGTATGGCATTGAATAGGTGACATTCCTGAATGTGTTTGTGGCGACTATGAGGTTCTCCTTGTGCAGTTCCCTCTTGGCGTTGCTGATGCGGCACGCGCTGAAGTTCCATTTTGGGTCTGACCTTGTGGCATCCTCAATCATTTTGTTGTCGCATGTCCCGTATTTGGAGGTTAGGTAGAGTATCACAAGTTCCGCAACACCATGACTGAGGATGTCTTTCAACTCCACAAATTCCTCGTGTTTTAAGTGTTCAATCTCGTTCATGTTTATCAACCAGTTCCCGTGTCTCTTCTATTTTCCCAATATCCACTGAGCGACGCTCTCCGTATTTGTCAGTGAAGTAAAGCATAGTCCCCTCTCTCCCGATGATGGTTGCAGTAAAAATAGTCCCGTCCTTGAGCATCATCTTCCATCGCGTTCCAACGTCAAATATCCCAGCGAAACCTTCCACGGCTTTTCTCTTCACCACTTTCCCACTCCAGCGCGATGCGCCCAATGTCTGTTATTATGCCTATGGTAATATATAAGGTTATCAGTTAATAGAAACTGTTAAGTTGTTTATAAATCACTTAATCACTTCTATAAAGTTTCTATGTGGGGGCTTCTATTTTGCCTTTTTCTCCCCCTTCACTCACTTCACTTCTTCACTTTATACTTTCTATTAATTAATTACTTTATACAAGTGATTAAAGGGATTAATTGATTTGAATAGATTTAGATAGATAAGATAGAAAGAGGCAAAAGAGCGGTTCCCATAGGGAAAGTTTATACAAGTGGTTAAGTGATATTTAAATGAGTTAATAGAAAGTATAAACCGTTACGTCAGAGTGGTGCTCCACATTTGGAGCACGTTTTCTGGTGCTGGTCGTTCAGGAAGCCGCAGTTGCATTTCCACCATCCCATAGGCTAACCCTAAAATCAAAATACGGTCATCGGGCTGCCCCTCGCGCCTTTGTGTGTTACTTTGCCCTTTCAGAATGACAGTTTTTCCCTTATTGTCTTCGTTGGCTTGCCGCCTGCCGCAGTCACTTTCGGCTGGAGGAAGTTCAGAACCTCAACCGCGACACCATACACTCCTCCTGTCAGGACTGCGATGAGCAGCGTCTTTGCATCAAACCAGTTATTGATGTTCAGGGGACTCTTCGCCACGACAAAAGCCGCGCCGACTATGAAGCCCTTTGCCACATGCCAGAGTATTGATTGCGCCCAATCAGGCACCTGTATGTTTGCCATGATACCATCTCCAGTGGAGGCACCTGTCGGGCACACCACTTTGAAGTATTCCGAGCATTGCGTGTCTTTGAAGTAGTAGCTCATCTGACCCACTCCCTCACCCCTTCTGCGAACCATTGTTTTGAAGCCGCCAGTAGCCTTTCCTGTCATTGTTTGCTCATGGATAAGGATGTCTATTAACTGCTCAGGAGCGTAAAATTCGGCATCCTTGTCGGTTCCTGCCACCATTAGAGACGGGTTCTCAAAATAGAAGCCCCTATCAGTGAGTTGTTTCTCAAAATCGGTTGCGTTCATCTCATACACCTCCATGTATTTTAATATTCTTCAACAGCTTAGGTATTTTCGTCAGGATGTTGTAGTTCGGAAGCTGTTGCGCGGTTGTGCCGTCTGGAGTTCCTTGCTGCGACCACGACTGCGCATCATTGAAACTGAACCAGACGTTAGCACTCGGTATGCCTATCATATCCGAGGCATCATTGATGAGAGGTGCTGTGAGGACATCCCAGTTAAGGCTTCTTGGGGTGGTGGAGTTGTTGTGGTGCCATTTGGTGTCCGAGGCGTAATACATGTTTGTGGCGTGCCCTTCATTGCCCCGTGTCGTGCCTGCCGTGATGCGCAATAGTGGCGCGGGAACCCCAGAAGCGCGTGCGCCCACATGGTTGAGAACCGCCCAATCGTCGCAATCACTTCCAATATTCTGCATAGCTGAGAAGTATGTCTCCTCCCCAAACTTCCAGTATTCATTATCCCCTGTTGTTGCGCTGTCAAAAGAGTAGATGTAGAACTTTGATACCCTCATCTTGAAGCGGCTGACGGCTATATCACAAGCCCTGTGCGCACCAACTTGCAGTTCGTTCATTATCTTCTTCACGTTTGAGTTCGCCTCGCTCACAAGGGAAAGTATCTCAGGGGAATTGATGCCATACTGCGCCCAGTTGAGGACATTCATCCCATAACCTTTTGTCGGTTGGTTGGGGAGTGTCCTTCCTGCGTATGTAATCCTCGCGTCTGGGTATTTTGTGTAATAGGAGTTCATAGAGTTCTGCACGGCTGGGGGTAGAAGGTGGAAGACATCATTCGGCTGCGAGGCTGCGAGCGCGTCGTATGCGGTCTGAAGCTGTGAGAGGGTTATGGTCTTCGCGTCAAGCTGCGTCTGCAAGGATGCAACCTGTTGTTTGCACTGGTCTCCTGATGCAGTGAGTTGTGATACAAGAGCCTGTTTGTCAAAAGTGCATGTTGAGAGTTCGTCTTTCGTCCTTGCCCATTGGTTTTGGGTTGCAGTGAGCAAAGAGGCAAGGTTGTCACGGCTGCTAATCTGCCTGCCACACACTATTTTCTCAATGAAATTATCTCCCATTTGAAATTACCTCGTAACCTTCTTCTAAAGGCACATTGGTTTTTTTCTTATATTTCTCAGGCATAATATCACTTCACACGCATGATGAACACCACATCATAATAAGGCGGCTCGTTGTTTGCTGCAACATAAGCCAACGTGCAGCCTGAGTGGTTGTGCGCCACTATTGGGTGGTTTGATGGGCTGCCTGGCCCGTTGGAGGTATTGGAATTGCTCGCATTGGTAGAAGTCCCGCAATCCACAGAGTGAGTATGCGTCACTGCCCCGCCTGTCCCTCCGCTTGTTGTGTTCCCTTTCAGGTATTTCACTCCTGCCGCGCTTGCGTTGTTCAGGTTGGGTATTGTGTCGCCATTAAGAGGGCTGTCTGCGTCAGAGAGCGTCTGACCGTTGCACTCAACAAAACCAGCAGGAAGAGAAGAGATTGCGTTTGTGTAGCTCTTGAGCCATGCAACGATTGAGCCGATAGGCGGTGCTGTCCCTTGGATTGAAGTATTGAGGTCTGAGGCTATGATGGCTACTCCTGAGTTCCATTGCAGCAGTCCACTGAGCCATTTTCCAAATGCCATTTTATCACTTTATGCGAAATATCCAAACCACATTAGTGTATGTCGGGGTGTTGTTTGCGGAGACAGATGTTGATGTGTTGTAGTGAGAGTGGTCTACGACTACTTGCCCTAAGCCTCCATAAGGGTATGCGCTCGTAGGGGATGTTGAAGTGTTTGTTGAGAGGTTTGTGGTGTGGGTGTGCGTCAGATTTCCACCTGTCCCTCCCGAAGTGGTGTTCCCTCTTAGGAAGAGGTTTGCATTGAGGTTGGGTATCACCTGCCCGTTGAAAGGGCTTTCGGCATCTGAGAGGGTTTGACCGTTGCACTCAACCCAGTAAGATGAAAGTGCGGGTGTTCCTGTGATTGATTTCGCCCAGCCTATAACACAACCTATCGGGACGCACACCGCCCCAAGCGAGGTGTTTATGTCGGAGACTGAGTTCTGACCGTCGGCAAATCCAAGCACGCCATTTGTCCATTTTCCAAATGCCATTTCATTTCACCCGAATCACAAACACAACGGAATAATAGGGAGGCTCTTGATTTGTTGAAGCTGTCGCAGGCACAGTCACTACGTGCGTGTGCGAGCCTGAGTGCCCCGCGCCTGACTGTGCCGAACCATCAGCACCTCTTGATACTGTTATGTCTGGGTCGTCGTGCGTGTGTGTTGCGGAGCCTCCTGTGCTTCCGCTTGTTGAGTTTCCCCGAAGAAATTGGGTTGCAGCGTTGAGCGCGGGCATGGTCTGACCGTTCAGAGGGCTGTCAGCGTCGCTCAAAGTCTGCCCATCACATTGCACAAATCCTGCTGGGATTGCTGGCACACCTGCGAGGGTTTTCGCCCATGGGAGTATGCCTCCTATCGGCACTGCTGGCGACCCCAAATTTTCGTTCACACTCTCCATCAGGTTGTTTGCCGAGTAGTTCAGCACCGATTGGTTTGTCCAGTGTCGCACCATATTATCACACTTGGCTCATTTGAAGCGTATACCTAAAATAAAACTCTTTTCGATAATCTTTTGAAATCGCAGTGAAGATAAGATTGTTGAACATCGTGGTCGGGCTTGCTGCGTTCATCAGGGCGAATTTTGTAATGGAGGCGACTGTATTGTCCGTGCTTGAGAGGAAGCAGTTGAAAATCTGCTTCTTGTTCCCCACATCGTATGAATCGTAAGTCGCCACCGCTTTTGTTGCGGTTGTCCCGTCCGCAAGGAAGCCCGCAGCAGTGTCGGTTACGGCTGGTGTCGCGGTTCCATTGCTCCACGAGAAGTATGTGAATGTTGTTGAAGAGTATGTCCTGCTTCCTATCAGCCTGTCAATGATGGTGTTATACCCCACGTTTGTGATGAGGTTTTTCACAGTCTTTACATACGTCCAGTTCCCTTTGTAATAATCTGGGTCTTTTGGTGAGCCTGTTTTTGGCGCGGGTCGCTCAAATATCTCCAACGTTCCTACGAGTTTAAGATTGTCGCTCAAGGGGATGGTTGTGTTTTCCTGCCCTTCCATGTTACCACTTCTCCATCTTTTTATATAATACTATCTGTCGTCAGGGTTGTGTAAACACCCGTCTCCACGCGGCTGCCTAAGCCATTCTGCGCTATAACATTTCCTGACCCGATGCTGAAATAATCGCAATAAATAACAGGCGTTCCCGCACTCACAAAGGACACCCTCGCGTATGCGACGGAAGTCCAAACAGGCGTTCCAGTAGTGGCTCCGTTCACAAGTCTGAAGACAAAATAATTCCATCCTGTATTGCAAGTAAAGCCCGCAGCCGAGCCGTTGTTAATCGTGTATGCCTTGACCCCAGCGACTTCAGTATAGTTGGATGACGTTGAGCCTATCCTCAAGGTTGCGGATGTGATTGCGTTGTCCGCCGCCGCATACACCCAGATGCCGCAGGTTCCGCTTGCTGGTGTTCCGCTTGCGGCTCCCGTATAGGCTGAAAGGTCTCCGAGGCTCGTGGTGCTTGCGATGTTGAACGGGCTTGCGCTTGACGTGAGCTTCAGGGATTGCGCCCCGACAATAAATGTGACCGCATCGGCAGTGAGGGTGCAGTTGGTTCCAATCCATCTTCCCGTGACGCTTCCTTCCATGTCGTCAAGGGTGGTTCCTCTTCCAAGAAGCCCGTTGAGAGGGTGTTCTGCTATGAAGCTGTCGCAGATATAATTCGGCTCAACCTCAAGCAGCCCGTTGAAGGCTATGTCATCCTCAATTTTGTATTCCTCTGTGACCGTAGCGTTTGTGTCGCCCCTTGTTTTGAGGTCTTTCAACTGTTGCAGTATTTCCCTGATGATTTCAGCAGAGGTGTTTATCTCTGTGTTTTCAAGAGTGAGTTTCGTAGTCCACACTCCCAGACCCATTTCCCATTCCGCTTCAATAATCTGGTAAACCGTGTTTGTGATGCCGTAGTAGGGCGCATCAATCGCAACGGTTGTCCCGACTTGAATCCTTGGGTCAAGTGGTATGGTAACTTTTATCACAAAACGAGGGTCTGAGAAGTATGCCAACAGAGCCGCAGCGAAGTTCCTTGCCCTATCATCAGAGGTTATCGTGTCATCGCTCTTGTCGTATTGCCTTGTCACTCCATATCTCGCTATTGACGCAAAGTTCTGGGAGGTTGCGATGATGGGGAGATAGTAGTCGTATCTGATGTTCACGGTTTTTGTGTTTGCTGGTGCGGTTCCGAACTTTACAACCGAGGTGTCCTTGCCGTATGCCACCGTGAAGTCTGTGTCCTCGGTTTTTGTAACTCCATCCACTTGCAGGAGGGTAAGGGGTTTCTTCGCCTTGTAGCCAAGTGCGAAAGAGGTGTCGGTTCCATTTCCTATGAATTGGTCTGTCCAATTTGGTGCCGCCACAGTGATGAGCTTTTCCCCTCCTGTCACGCGCACGTAGTTGTAGAGGTCTTTCGCCTCCTCGTTCAGGTCAAGGGAGATGATAGTTTGATATTTCCCGTTGTAGAGAGAGGAGTTGTAGCCGTATGAATACCCCGAAGGTTTTGCGTTCAGCATAAAGGCGTGGAAGTCCCAGTCGTCGTCAATCAGGAAGCTGAAGGAGGTTATGGTATTTCCAACGTCGCAGATGTCCGTGACAACATCGGTGAATATCTTGTCGCTCGCCACGTAGGAATCAAACTTTTTGGTGAGCGTGATGACCTTAATGTAGTCAAGGGTGAGCACCTGCGCGGTGCTTGCCATCTCAAAAAATGGGAAGAGCAGACCCGCAGGGACGTTCACAAGTGTAGTTACCTCAAGCACACCGTTCACGAAAAATCGGGCTTGTCCGTTGTCCCATTCAATCCTGTAATAATTGTAAGCCGTTTGCGTGACCGCATCCACTGTTGCTGTGGATGTGCCAACTCCTCCTGTTTTGTTTTCGCAGGTGACGTTGGCTGCGTTCAGGGAGAACTGAACATACTCCGCACGCGCCACATCGCTGAAGCCGAACTTTACGTTATTGGATGCCGCACCTACTTTCGCCCTGAACTCAATGACCTCGTAATTGTAGCTGGTCAGACCCATTTGCGTTCTTGTGCCTGCTCCAATTCCTGTGACTTCAAGCTCTCCATCTATGATGTCGCACCAAGCTGGCTGACTTCCCCATCGGGTTGCGTTCCAGTAGTCCAACCTGTCGTAATCATCAGTAAAACCGTTCCAAGTTGAAACCATGGGGAAGTTTGTCGGTATCGCCCCGAAGGTTGGGTCGCAGAGTATGAAGTCCCCTCTTTTTGATGACCATGATTGGTTCACTTTCTTGTCGGTGAAAAGCCCCAGAAGTCCCCTCCCGTCAATGGTAAGCCTGTTTGCCTTGTCTGGTGAAAGCGCGTTTATCTGCCCTGCCATGACGCGATACATGGTCTTTGTTGGGATGTGCGCGAACCAGAGTTCCTGATTGTCAAAATGCGTGAAGTAATTGAGCGCAATTCCCTTGGCGTTGGGATAGACTATTTGGTATGTCCCGCACAGGTTTGTAGCGGATTTTGTGGCTTTCGCTGAGATTGCTGGCAGGCTCTCAAACCAGACTGCACCCTCGCGTAATTTGAAGAAGTTGAATTGACTTACGAATGAGCCAGAGACCATTTAACTTCCCCCCCTTGTGGAGTTGCGGATAGAGTATATACCAGATTTCATTTTATCCACCACCAAAGGTAAAATTTAGATTAATTGAAGAGTTATCCAACACTCCTGCACAATATCCAAATAGCCAGATTCCCTTGCTCTGATTGATGAGCAGCTTGCGGATTATGGTTTGACCCGTTGTGTTGAGGCTGATGCTGGAGGGGTTCACATAGTTCGCGGTCTGGGCGTAAATTTTGAAACCAGCAGGGAGAGTCATGTTCAACGCGAGTGTTATATTCGTGTAGTTTCCTGTTCCGATGTTGCTTACGTTGAAGATGGGGATATGGATGTCCTGACCGTTCGGCTGACTGTTGTTCATATAGGGCTGGAAGCACGAGAGATTTACAGATGTATAATTTCTTGCTATTGCCACGGATAGATTCACTGGGGGCAGGGGAATGAAGTTTGCCTGTGCAAAATATGGTGTTACATTGTTTATTTGTATCTGCGTATTGGCACTGCTCGGATTTTCAAACGTGCCGTTGCAGTTTGTTGTCCAGTTGAAGAAGGAGTAGTTTATGATTGGTGTCGCATTTATCGTAAGGTTGGAAGGTGGTGTGAAGCCAGACGCATTTCCTATGGCAGTGCCTCCCGTTGTGAAGTTTACAGTTAGGGTTCCAGTGGTCAACGCCTCATCGTCTGTTATAAGCAGTTTTCTTCCGCTAAATCTGCTCATGTTTATTTCTATCTGCTGGTTTGTGAAGTTGCCGCCTGAGATATTGAAGGGGGTGCGTTGCGTGTATGTCTCGTTGTTTATAGTCCAGCTTCCGTTCTCCTTTGTGCCGTATAAAAACAATGGTGTGCTGCTTTTGTTCTGCATTAGGAAAATCCAATAGACTTTGTAGGCTCCGCTAAAACTCATTGTGAGATTGGTTTTCCACTGGTTTCCGTTTGAAGCAGTAAGCGCGGTTGTCAGATTTTGCTTTGTGTTGAAATTGTAGTCGCTTGCATTTGCAGAGTTTGAAGTCCCGCTTCTATTCACGATTAAAATTCTCTCAATAACCAAATCCTGCGCAAAAGGTGAGGCAACCGCGCTCGTGTTCAGGGCTGTTTGATTTACGAGGTAATAGAGATTATTTTGCTTGACGGATTGAATTGAGTAGTCCTGCGTTCCCGAAAGATAATCTTTTGTCGCAAAGATAAACTGCGTTGAAGCATCCGCACTATTTACAGAAAAGAGAACGTGATACTCGCCGCTTCCATTGTAGAAGAATTTTGAATTGAGGAAGCATTCTGCGCCTCCGTATGCGCCTTCACAGTCAAAATATCCTCCAGTTACGCTATTAGCAGCCCCTCCTGTCAATGCCCATTTGCTTGCGTTGATGCTTGCGCCATTGAAATCATCGCCGAAAATCATTACGTCGTCCATGCTGCTTTTTTCCGTGCTGCCGTTTTCATAAATATACCATGTGCTGCCGTTTGTTGCATTGAAGAGCGCATAAGCGGTGTTGTTTTCGTTTGAAATCCAGTAGGGCGCGTTTGTTTTGTTTACATTCCAAGGCGCGCCAGTGCCAGTGTTAAATCCTTCCCACGGCTGCTTTTCTTCTGGAAGAAGGCAGCCTCCGAGGGCAACTATGGTCAAAAGAATGGCAACCGCAGCTACCGAGAAGCAGGTGGGAGGTGAACTATTTGGCACGCCACGGTTGCCTTCAGTTTGAGTTTTCATCTAAAACACCGTTCCAACTTTGCAGCTTATTGTGAGCACAAGCTCTCCATCCAAGTATGATTCACCCGCAGCGTAGCCTATCTGAATCATTGAGATGAGAAGTTTATTGTCTGCGCCGTCTCCAAGTTCAAAGGGATAGGCAGAATTGTATGCCCATGCGCTTCCATTCCAGTCCCCTCCCCTTAGTGTGAAGCCTTCTGAGAACTGGTTGCCGACAATACTTTTTATTGCCGCAAGAGCGTCCTTGATTGTTGCGTATGGATAACCAGTTCCAGCCTTGACATAACAGGTTAATGGAAGCTCGTCGTGTGTGGTCACTTGGTCTGAGAGCATTGGAGATTTCACATACGGAAACGCGCTGTCCCAGATGTCCCTTGTTAGGGTCTCGTTGAAGGAAGCCACGAATGTCAGGGTGTTCGTGCCATCCGATAATTGATAGTAAACTGCCATTTGTTCACCTGCCTCGCTGGTAGAATCCGTAACGAGAGTCTTCTGCTGCCGTGCTCTCAATAACCTGTTTCATCTTGTCCATCAGGAACTTGTCTCCATTGCCATTTATCGTGATGTTATAAACATTGCCGCTTCCCTTGTTTCCTCCGAAGAGTTGTGAAGGGTCTTTCACTCCTATTATTGTGTCGTTAGGAGAGAAACTGACTGCTCCTGAGTTTGGTCGCATTATGAAATCCTGTTGTTGGCTTCCTCCTCCAGTTGCCGCGTTCCAGAATCCCTTGACTGTGTTTATGATTGCTTGCGCTTTGCTGATGGCACTTTCAATCAGACCTTTTAGGAAGTTTGCCGCGCTTACCATGGCAGAAGATATGATGTCACCTGCTGTTTTGAACTGCTCACCCACAAACTTCATAATCTGGGTTATTATGAGTTGCAGACCTTTGAAAGCGTTATCAAATACAACCGCTATAAACTCTTTCCACCAACCAAGAGTTTCAATGACCCAGCCTGCCATGCCTTTCAAAAATTCAATAACTCCGTTCACAATGGCTCCAAGAACATCCCACATAATCTTGAAGAGAGCCATGATAAAAAGTCCCCCCAGAACTAATGGAGCGAGTATAACAGTTATGATTCCCGTGATACCCGCAATCATGGCAGCTACAAGGATTTTTACCACTAAAATTAATCCGTCCCATAACATGCCCAATATGGCGAATGTATCAAGGGTCAGAATCTTTCCAACTATTTTTCCAAGGAACTCAACGAGACCTTTCCATAATCCTAACACAAATGAAACTGCCATCCCTGCGAAATCAACCGTGCTCACTGCCGAATCAATAACCTTGTCAATTACGTTTTTAGTCTCTTTGTTTTTGTCTTCAATACTGTTTTTGGTCGCCACTCCCCCTCCTCCACCGACTGCGCCTCCTTTCCCAGTATCTCCGCCTGTCCCTTTTATGACATCCTCTATCTGTTTGCTGATGTCTGACAAAACCTTCACGGTTGAGATGGAGCCTTTCATCAAAGATGCAAATAGGGGCGCGAGAAGAATCATTAAAAGCCTGCCTATCGTGCTGAAGAGGTAAATAAACGGGATAAGAAGGGGTATGAGCAGATTCACAAAAGGCTGCACCATCCTGCCTATTGATTCCAAAAGGGAATCCCAAGTCTTCTGCGCCATTTTGAAGCCAGATGAGATGCCTTTGAGGAGTTCTTCAATGGCGGTGGATATTATATTGCCAACGGCTATGGCTCCAGAGAGCTTAGTTAGAGCGGGTATTTGACTGCCTCCCGCCGCAGATGCGCCTCCAACACCCGAAGTCACCGTATATTTCATGTTGTCAATAATTGTATTAAGTGACTTGGTGAGATTTGAAGCCTCAACGTTCCCTATGGTAAGGTCTGCAACTATTTTGAAGTTTTCACCCATTTATTTCAATCCTCGTGTCATTCTCTTCGGTTCAGAGCCTTTTGCTGCCCATATTGTTTTCAGTATTTCCATCTTTCCCGAATCCTGTTTTGCAAGCGTCTCAGGAGTCCAGCCAGTCATTTCTATGATGTTCGCTTCCTCAACTTCCAGAACTGCGCGCTCATCCAATTTCCCTATTTTTAAAAGGAATTTCAGTGTGTCAATGGCGTGCTGGCGGTCTTCCGTTGTGCCAGTCCTTGACATGAGCTTCGCTATTATTTTCAGGTCTTGGAAAAATTTTCCTTGTCACCCCCTTTCTTGATTCCGATGCTTTCGTCAAACCATGTGTGTATGATTTCCAAGTCAGAGTATGAGATTTTGTTGAAGTCCTCAATGGTCTTCAGCAGAGAGCCTTCAACCGCGAGCTTCAGGATAAACCTATTTTTTTCAATTATAAGGTCATCCATCAGTTTCAAACCGTCAGCCACTGTTTGAGGTTGGGCGTTTTGGTTACCCATGTCCGCCTTTATTCGTTGGGCTTCTCCTGTTTTTCCAGATTGGAAGGTCAGCCAGTTTTTTCTCATCTCATAATCTGGATTCCTGAACTCAACACTTGCAGGTTTGCCTGCGTATTCCACATCAAATTTTTTCATGTTTTTCACCTCAGTTTTTTACCAACACAATTACACATATACACATATATGTCTACCATGAGCTTGAAGCTACTTGGTCGTAGGAAACCCCCGCGCCCAGAAGCCCGAAGCCGCTCACATCATATAGCGTGAAGTCGTTTTTCTGCACATTGACCGAATAATCCTTCATCTGGCATCCAGTCAAAGTGAAGCTCACACCTCTCTTGCCGCTTCCGAAGGCTGTCCCGTTGTCCGCGCTGAAGATGTTTGTGAAGCTCGCTGGCTCCGTCGCACTGATTGTAGTCCCTCCGAGGAGTTTCTGTATGTTTGTAGTGTTCTCAAGCCCGATGGTAGCCCTCCATGAGACATTCGTCAAATGTGAAGCTCCGTATGCGGCTTTCCTGTCCCCCGCCCCGAAGATTACCTTTGAGTTCCTGTTCACGGTGAGTTCCCACGACTGCACAAAAGGTACATTTGAGCCAGCCAGTGAAAACGCTGCCTCAAAGCCACCGAGAGGCGCACCCGTGTTCACCACTGATGCTGCTGCGGTTGTCCCAGCCGTGACTGTCTTTCCGATGAAGTCCCCCCTGAATTTCAGTATGCCGTCCACATTCACAGAACAAGACGAGCTTCCGAACATTATCCCTGTGAAGCTCTGCGCAATGTCGTTGGCTCCCATCTCATGCGAGACCTCACCCGCCAGAGAAGGCAGTGAGTTCGCAAACGCATAAGTGTGCGACCAGTCCGCTGTTACTCCTGACTGCGCGTGGTTTGTAGTCCCGCCATACCATGCCCATTCAAAGGGTCTGCCTTGCTGAAACTCGCAGTCCACCGAGCCTTTCACGTTCACAAGCCCCGCCTTCACGTAGACCGCGTTTGCCTGCCCCGCGCCGTGCCTCTCCTCAGCGTTGCTGTCTGGGTTTATCGTGCATGTCTGCACAAGCCCGATGTCCTTGTTTGCGGTTCCGCCTGTCCCGTAGCTTGTTTCTTTTCCGAAGAGTATAGTTGAGACTACACCTCTCGCAACTGACCCCGAATTTTCTGTCATAACTATTCACCCTCCTTGTTTTTTATTTTCTTTTCCTTCTTCGTATCAGGAACGCTCACATATCCCATCGGTATTTTTTGCAGTTCCGCGTCCGTGAAGTCATACTCCTTTCCTTCCTCAATCAGAAGGCATCGCTCGCCTATGCGAAGATTTGTTGTTGCAGTTGCCATTGCTTTTGTCATATATCTCCCCTCGTGTATTTTACATCCACAGTCAAATCCGCCCTCAGTATTCCGAATTCTTCCTCGTTGGTAACCCTCTCGGTTCTTATTACGTTCCAGTTCCAAAACTTCCACGGCATCGGGACTTTGTTCGCGTTGAGGTATGCCTCCACAGCTTCCGAGACAGCCTGCACAAGCTCGTAGTTCTTGTAGTGGATGCCGCCGTAAGTGTAGAAGTTCGTGCTGGTTCTGTTTCT
>CABMCJ010000004.1 GCA_902384585.1 Candidatus Anstonella stagnisolia | reverse complement strand
TTACCAGGGGCGACGGCAGGATGAAGGTCAGACTAAAGATCTTGCCTAACGAGCCGAGAGGTGCTGCATGGCCATCGTCAGCTCGTGGTGCGAACTGTCAGGTTAAGTCCTGTAACGAGCGAGACCCTCGCGCACTGTTGCGAATTTCCCCTCCGGGGGAGATGCACTCTGTGCGGACTGCCCGCGTTAAGTGGGAGGAAGATGGGGGCGACGGTAGGTCAGTATGGCCTGAATCTCCTGGGCTACACGTGGCATACAATGGCCAAGACAATGGGCGGCAACTCCGAAAGGAGAAGCTAATCTCACAAACTTGGCCTCAGTTCGGATTGGGGGTTGAAACTCACCCCCATGAAGCTGGAATCCCTAGTAATCGCTTGTCATCATCGAGCGGTGAATACGTCCCCGCTCCTTGCACACACCGCCCGTCAAGTCACCCAAACAAAGTTTTGGTGAGGCGATGCACTAGTGGCATTGTCGAACCAGAATTTCGCGAGGGGGGCTAAGTCGTAACAAGGTATCCGTAGGGGAACCTGCGGATAGATCACCTCCAAATTTTATTTGGTATAAAGATCACTGAGTTACTACACGTGCAAGGCAACGGAAAAACTTACTTGAGTTATTAACTGTTATCTCTAATTGAAGCGTGAGAATATTTTCTCCTTAGCGGAAGCTGCGTTTTGTGGCTTGCGCTGAGAATTTGTTTCCCTAGCGGAGCGGCTGCAAAAGGCGGGAAAATTCTATTCTTAGCGGGAGCTGGTTTTGCGGGTGATGGGAATTTTTTCATTGGAGTAGCGGCTTTGCGAGCGTTCTGCATGTCTTTTTAATTTTCACTTTGAACAATGCGCTTACGGGTGTTAAAATGGCAATAAGGATATTTGTAACTGGCGGGACTTTCGATAAAGAGTATAACGAGCTAAATGGGACTCTCTTCTTCAAGGAAACGCACGTTCCGGAAATGCTCAAGCTAGGAAGGTGCGAAACAAGCTTTGAGGTGCGCACAATCATGATGCGCGACAGCCTGAAGATGACGGAAACTGACAGGAACCTCATACTTGAGAATTGCAAGGAGGAAAAAGAGGACAAGATAATTATCACACATGGGACGGATACGATGGTGGAAACAGCGAAATTCCTGCAATCCCGCATAAAGGACAAGACGATTGTGCTCACGGGCGCAATGATACCTTATAGGTTTGGAAGCTCGGACGGGCTCTTTAATTTGGGAGTTGCGGTCGGGTTTGTGAAAGCGCTCCCGCACGGGGTTTATATTGCAATGAACGGGCACTGCTTTAAGCCGGACAATGTTGTAAAGAACAGGAGCATTGGGAAATTTGAGAAAATACACCCCTAAGGAGGGTTCTTTTTTAAGTTTGGCTGCGCATAATAACAGTATGGAACCGCAGGCAATGCTGCCCCAGCCAAAACAGGCAAAGGAGCTTTTTGGAATCAGGGAGATTAAGCAGTGGGCAAAGCCCATAATGGAGTATTATGGGACCCTTGACAGCGCGAACTGCGCAGGGTTTGCTTTTGCAGTGTGCAACAAGATGCTGGAAAAAGAGGGCAGAATTAACACGGAAATCGCAAGCATTCGCAATGCATGGAGGGTAAAAAGGAACCTGAACACAAAGGAATTTGCGAAGTTTGACAAGAAAGCGCTTTTTGAAGTTGAAAACGGGCAGCAGCCGCAGAGATTTGTGAAAAGCTCGGATGGGAAGCTCGTTTACACTGCACTTGAGGAGGGGCAGGCGCAGAGGATTTGGAACGAGATGAAAAATGCGCCTGCGGGAACCATGCTCACTGTGCTTTATTCGCGCACCCTTACGGGGGCGGAGCAGGGAAGGGGCGAGGATGAGCCATCGCACGTGCTGGTGTGCGCGGGAAACGGCAGATGGGCGGACGAGATAGACCATGTGGTGAACGTTTACGACGTAAACTCGATGGGAGGGTTCAGGAACTTCAATGAGAAATTCCATTTCGTGGAAGATTCCATGATGTTCCGGCTGAAGGCTGAGAAGTTCCCTTCCGCGCCAGCGAAGATTGAGATAACTGCGGACAGCCTCCGCTTTGCGGTCGGCAAGGAAACTGTATCGCCGGTTAAATTTGCAGCCGCAGTAAGGTAGCGCACCGGAATGCCTTTTGAATACGTGCTTGCGGAAATGCTTAACCAGAACAAAATCAGCGGCGAACAGGAAGAGATTGGGCGCAAGGATGCGAAGGTGGTGCTCAAAGTGCCTGCAAACTGGGATGCACATTCACAACTTATTGCACGTGCCGACACGCTTCTTCAGAGGATAAGCGGGCAATAAGCCAATGCTTAAATACCTGTTATAGGAGAATAATAATATGGGCTCGCTGTACGCCAATTGGAAGCTGCGCGACGTAAAGGGGCAGATGCAGGAGGCAGACTCCGTAAAAGAGCACTTTTGGGTAAATTACAAATTCCTTGGGAGAAGCGGCGCAAGGATTTTAAGGAAAGAAGGCACGGATGCAAACGGGCAGGCTATTTATTACGACTATGTGAGCAAGCTGAGCGGAACGCTCGCGAAGCTCTCAAAAAGGCTGGGCGTAACTGATGCGCAGGTAAAGGAGAGCGAGAAGATAAATTTCGAAAAAGTAAAGCCGCGCAAGGTCGTGCAGGCAGCGCCGGTTGCGGCAGTAGGTGAGGCTAAGGCAGATGCAGGCACAGTGAAAAGGGAAGAGCCTGCAGCCGAGGCAAAAAAACCTGCTGCTGGGCTTAAGCCACAGGGCACGCAAGAAGAGGAGAAGCCAGTGGCAGTGCAAGAGGCAGGCGGGGCAAAAAAAGAAGCGGAACGCGCAGAAAAGAAAGTGGCGGCAGGTTCTGCAGCCGGCTCAAGTGAGAAAAAGTCTGCTGCAACTGGGCGGGGCATGCAGGGGAAAGAAGAGAGGAAAAAGGAGAAGCAGGCTGAAACCGCAAATGAATTTGCTGGGCCCGGCAGAAAGATAGTTTCTGAATCGGCAGCAGAATTTGCAGGGCCAGGCGGGCGGGCACAACGCGAATTTGCAGGCGGGGCAGAAGCCCAAGAAGGGACAAGGAAGCAGGAGAAAAAAGCAGGAAAACAGGCGAAGTCGGAAGCAGAATCTTGGACTGTTGTTAATCCTTATATAAAGGCGGGGCTTGTTGGCAGGCAAACGCAGCGCCCTGCAGAAGAAAAAGTGCAGAGGCAGCCCGAGGTTGCAGTTAAACAGGAGAAAAAAACCAAAGTCCGGGATGAAAGCAAGAAAGAAACTGCGCGCGCGCAAGCAAAAAAAGAGACGGAATTTTCAGGCTCGGCGGCACCGGTTCCTGAATTCGCGGGAAGGAAAAATGAGCCTGAAGTGAGGCAGCCTGCGCAAAATGAGGCGCAGGGGAATTTGGCTGCAAAAGCCCAGCCTGCAAAAGCGCCGCGCACGTGGGGCGTTTCTGATGCTGTGCTTAATGCATACCAAAACGCCGGAAAAACAGTGGACCCGAACAGGCAGCCATTCCAGATTACGGTGCCCAAAGTAGGCGCGGCGCCAAAGCCGCAGGCCGTACAGGCAACTAAAGAAGAGAAAACTGTTCAGGGCAGGCAACAGGCAGATGTTGAAAGGGCACAGGCGCGTGAACCGCCGGTTGTGCAGGAGAGGAAAGTTGAGCCTGAAATTAAAGCCAGAGGCGCACAACCGAAAGTGGAAAGTGAGCCGGAAGAGGGGAGGCAGCAAGTTAAAGCGGTGCAGCCAGTGCGGGATGAGGTGCAACCAATGGCGGCTGCAAAAGCCCAGCCTGCAAAAGCGCCCAAGGCGCAATCGTGGGAAGTTTCTAATGAAGTGCTTGAGAGATACCAAAACGCCGGAAAAACAGTGGACCCAAACAGGCCGCCGTTTGAAATTCCGGTGCGCAAGATAGGATTTGCGCAGCCGCAGGGGGGCACTGCGGGCACAACGGTTGTGCAGGCAGGGAATGCCCAGGGCAGGCAGGCAATTGCGGAAGAAGGGGTTGCGCAAAGCGAGGCAGCCGCCGCAACTGCAGGGAGGGTGCAGGCGCCCGCCCATAACATAATAAAACCAATCTGGCAGCCTGATGAGAATGCGCGGCCACCGCTTGCGCATACTGCGCCTTCCGGCATTCAGGGGGAGCTGATAAGCAAGCAGCAGCTTCAGGAGGAGTCGGACCCGCTCTTGAAGTATTACAAGTCGATGGGAGCCGCAGGCGAAGTGCAGTGCGCAGGGTATGCATTTGGGTATGTGCTGCCAAAAATGCTTGAGAGGGAAGGGCTTTCAATGCCATTGGTTGCAGTTTCAACGTGGGAGCTGCACGACTATTTGCCCCACACTATTTTCAGCGAACGCGGATTCTTTGCAAAAGGCGAGGTGCCCCAGACGCCAACGCAGGCAGAAGGGTATGATGAATACACGCAGGAAAGCGGGAATATTTTCAGCAAGCTTACGCCGGAGCAAAGGGAAAGGGTTTGGAAGCAGCTTACGTCTGCGCCAGCAGGCTCCCTTCTTACAGTGAGATGGGGGCACACAACAATGTTCCCTTTGAGAAGCAAAACGCCTGGGCACACGCTCGTGTGCATTGGGGATGGGAAATGGGCTGAGAACCTTAAGACAAATTTCAACGTGTGGGACATGAAAAACGATGCGGAATTTGGCAGGTTCCTTGAACAGAACATATTTGTGGAAGGCTCAAGGATGTTTGTGCCGGATTTCAGCAGGATTTCGCCTTCGAAAACGCAAACGCGCACTTGCAGGGAAAGCATGCGCCCTGAGGATTTCGCAATCCAGCTTTCAAGGGAATTCCACATGCCTTTTGAGTACATGATGGGCGAGATACTGCGCCAGAACGGCATAAGCAAGAATTTCAGGGAAAAACGAGAGGGAATGAGCGTCAGGATAAGCGTGCCTGATGTAAAGTATGCGTCTGCGGAAAGCAGGGAAGCGGATGCAAGATGGAATGCGGGAATGCGCACCCCTGCGCTTGCGTATGCCGGCAGGCAGCGCACCAGGTTTGAGGCAAGCCCTGAGAAGTTGGAAGACAGGAGGGGCGAGTTTGTAAGCCACATGCAAAGGCTGGGACAATCAAGGGACGCGCTTGGGATAAGCCAGCAGACTTTTGATGCCCTTATGGTAATACTTTACAATGAGCAGTACAGCTCAAAAAGCAGCTTTGAGCTTAGGAAATACAAGGAAAATGCCGCTGCTTCAAGCACTTTTGCGTTTTGGGCGGCTGAAAAGTTGCGCGGCAGGATAAACACCACGGGCTCATTCCAGGTGGACGTGGACTGGGTGAACCGGTGGCTGAAAAATGCGCAGAACCGTGGGGAGCTTCTCAACGTGATGAACAGCCTTGGAGTGCATAACACTAACGTGCAGGAATCGATTGGAAACTGGGGCATGCTTGATGAGAACGACAGGCGCGCCATTATTGCAGTAAAAATCCTTGGAAACGAGCAGCTGGGGCTGTTCTTTGCAGGAAAGATATACAATGATAACCTTGCTGTGCTCCAGGGAATTGCGGCACGGTATGACCCGCGCGCAACCTATGAGGACGTTGAGCTTACTGCGGTGCTTGCATACAACCGCGGGCTGCCAAAAACATATGCTGCCATATTCCAGCAGAACCTTTTGCAGGCTGCGCAGGAGAGTGGCGTCCCGACAACGGTTGATGGGAATAAGCTTATGGTTATGGGGAGGCTGGGCGATGCCACATTTGGGGTATTCAAAAGCCTGTGCGCAAAGAAAGGGATAAGTGAGGTAAGGATGGATGACGGGAAGGGAGGCGAGCAATCCGTGCAGGTTGCAAGCATGGAAATTGCGCAGTTTAGGAAAATTTTCGGCAAATACGAGAACATTGCGGCATTTTTCTCAAGGGAGGAATTCGCAGGGTTTGATTACAAGGCAGTGCTGGATTACAGCTACTTGAAACTTAACCCTGAAGTTCTCACTGAATATGCAA
This sequence comes from Candidatus Anstonella stagnisolia, assembly GCA_902384585.1. Taxonomy (GTDB): domain Archaea; phylum Micrarchaeota; class Micrarchaeia; order Anstonellales; family Anstonellaceae; genus Anstonella; species Anstonella stagnisolia. Next base: position 914,914 of record CABMCJ010000004.1, on the reverse strand, counting down.
AAAGCTACTTCTTCTTTATACAAGCGCCTGAAAACATGATGGCGGGCGATGGAATCAGCAGGGCAGGCAGGGGAAGCATGATGTATTAGTTTCGGGATTCATCATGCGTGCAGGTTGGATTGTTTTCAGTGTCATTAGGGGAATTTCTTGCTGCGCGTGAAAACAGCCTTTTTGCAATGCCACCAAGCGCTGCGCCTGCCAGAAGCGTGCCTGTTATTTCCTCTGCATAGTAGGAGCATACCCACATAAGGCGGCGGCAGAGCGCCCGCACCTCGTCGGGCTGTATGCTGTCGCGCTGGTCGTAAATAAAAAGGGCTACTGCGGCAACTGTTGCGAATTTCAAGCCGTGCCTGCGCGCGAAAGATTTTTTCTGCGGCGCGGGCTTTTCTGGCTCAGGAGACGGCTTTTGGGCTTGGGCGGTTGCCGGAGCTTTTTCTGGAGGCATTGTTTTTGCCATTGAGGCTGCAGGGTCGCGGCGAAGGTGGAATGGAAAGTGAGAAGGAAGCTGCGCTAACTCTGGGGAGCGCTTATTTCTACTGCTGCTAAACATATATGCCCTCTGATAAATATCCGTATTGTCTTTATGTAAGAAGTGGTATATAAAGTAGTATGGTGAAAATATGACTGAAAATAGAAAAGATAAATATTTTTGGCGGGTGCTATGAAATAAGGGGCTGCACCCATCATGAACCCATCTTGGGCGCGCTCCTCCGCTGGCGCGAAGCGAGTGGTACTCTGCCCAGCGTCAGAATATAGGAAATTTTATTAGATTTGGCATTGTAAACTCATACGGTAGGAGCATGAAGATAATAAAGCAGATTATACCAGATCGAAATATGTCTAAAGGGCGGATATTCACACCCGCATTGAGAGCAAGAACTGCTACTTTTTGGAATAAAGTAAAGGAGAAAGTAAAATCAGATAGCGGGATGGTGGACACTTCGCCGTTTGGAGGCGGGGAGCCGGTACACGATTATGTGCAGCCATTATATGCTCAGCAAAAATGGTTGGCGGATAACGCAGGGTATGTAGTAAGGGAAGAGCAGAGGCGCAGAGAGGAATACGCGCAGATGCAGCTGAAACAAAAGAAGACCACAAGTGCAGAGAGGATAGAGATGTATAGACAGGAAAATATTCGACGAAAAATGGAATTCCAGATACAACAAGAAGTAAATGTGGCTATGACGCCGGATGTATTGATGGGATTAAAGATAAATTTTATCCGGCAACTTAAACACTTATTGACATCGTATGGTAGTGGATGGTTCTTTAAAAGAAAAAAGGATGAGATTCTGTATATAATTAATAGTGATTATGAGATAAACAAAAAAATAAAGTTGGTTATGGAGAAATATAAAGGAGAATGGTGGTGGGCAATTGCCGACCCCGGCGGGGAATATTCGCAGGGAGATATTGTAAAATCAATTTGTTGGGCGTGCAATTTATCAGACCGGCTTGAAAAAAATGGATTGCCACCATTCACTAAATATCAAATGCCTTTTGTCCCGGATGTCTTTTTTTGGAAATTGGCTGGTGAGGGAATAATAAAAGATATGTGGGGAGGGTATTACGCGCTGAATGAGTATATACGAGAGTTTAGACGCAGGGCGATTGATAGTTATGGTCGATAAATGCAAGTTCCAATGAAATGTTTTCTTGACATGCTAACCCGACATCTTGGACGCAAAGCTCGTTTTTTATGCTTGATGGTATTATGCCGACGTCAGTCAGAGTGCATGTGTTGTATTTCGTAATGAAATTTGTGGTTTTAGCTACTCGAAGATGCGGCACTTTCTACCAAACCAGACACATTTAGAGCTGAGAATGGAGGTTTTGGGTGGATTGAAGAAAATTTACGCTTGCGCGATGCCTGTTCAGGTCTTGATGCATCAGAAGGAGAAGCCATAGAGGAATCATATGCAAGTGCGCCTTGATCCTCTTCTTCCTTGCGCGCTTTTTCCCGCGCTGCGCTTGTTTTGGAGCCTTGCTCATACCTGAGTTTCATGAATTCATAGGTTATGAAGACGACAGGAACTCCCCATCCGAGAGAGTATATTGCCCCACCTACAGAAGAAACTGCATTTATGAGTAATCCAGTAGTTGCATTTAATGCAGAACCTAGAGTGCCTTGGGAAACAATGCTGCCCAGAAAATAAGCGCCTGTAAAAAGAAGTGCAGAGGGTTTTAGATATTTACTTATTACAGAGAGCATTTCTGAGGTAATTTCCTCTACCTTGGAAATTCGAGTTGCATTTGGTTTTTTTATTCCTGCTGCCTCGCGAATGCTTTCTTTTCTCTCTTTGGCTGCATTGTGATGACTGTAAGCGACGTATGCCCCCGAAAGAATAACCGCTAGTGTTATTGCGCCACCTAGTGTGAGTGAGGCGACTTGGGTTGCTGCTGGCAGCAGGAATGAACCAACTGATTTTATTGTGACTATGCCTGAAGAAGCAACTGAAGAAAAGAATGCTGAATAGGAAAGGTGGGATGCGAAAAATGCGATGGGGAGCACAATGGCTGATTTTAGCAATCCTTTCTTTATGCATGAGAATGCGTTGCCTGCGAAACCCTTGAAATATTTTTCCTTGGGCGCTAGAACCGAAGTGCCGGCTAACCTAGACAAATGCTGTTCTAGGAGCGGGTCGAGTGAAACCCAGTTCACACTCTTGTTTCTTATGCTTGTGCGTATGCCCAGGTCGGTTAAATTCCGCCTGTCGTCTTTTGTAATAAACGAGCTTGCACCAGAATTTAGGCGAGTGAGCAGATGTTTTGCAAAGGGGGGTTTTTGGGGAAGGGCGGTTAGCACGTTAGCTATTTCAGCCTTGCGCTCCTGAGGCAGGTTGTATGTTGACGCCATATGATCACAGGTTAAGATATGCGCGGGACTTATATATAACCATTGCTCTTTTACCACAGTAGTTGCTGCCTTTTTTACCTTTGCCTGCAAAATAAGGACATGAAAATAAAATTGACCCCGCAGCTTGCATACATAATAGGGTTGTGGAAGGCAAGAAGGACAAAGGAAGGGATAGGGATAGAGGGGAACAGGGGAATTTGCGAGGTGTTCCTGAGAGAATGCCTAAGCACTGGAATTGCGCAGCCTGACAAGGTAAAATTCATTGAGCCAAAGGTGGATGAAAAAATGGACTTTTCACAGGGCAGGCTTGTGAAGGTCCGAAGGGAGCGCGAAGACTGCAAGGTGTATTTTTACCATTCCGCATACCGCGCATTCTTTGATGGGGTCTTGAAAAACGAGCTTGAGCTTTTTCGGTACAAAAATGAGTATGCTGCAAGCTTCATTGCGGGCATTTATGATGGGAACGGTGGAGTGGGGAAGGGGAATAAGCTGCACTATTTTTTTGGGAACAGGCAGGATGAGATGCTTCTTTTGAGGCTGGGAATGCGCATGAAGTGCGAGAAAAAGACTGTTGTGTTCCTCAACGGGGCGGAATTTGATGCGTTTGTGAAGCCTAGCCTGAAGTTCGCGAGAAATTAGTTTTCTAGCGCATAATGAGCATTTTGGAGTTGGGGGAAAGGATGAGCACGAGCTCGCCTGTTTCCACCATGAAATCTGTTTGCACGTCTTTAAGGGAAAGCTGGTCTGTAACGGATATTCCGGATGCGCGCTCTTTTGGGACAAGCAAGGGAACGCTCTTTTTACCGTCTGAGAGAGCGATTTTTGAGTATGCACCTTTCTTCCCGTACTGTATTTCGGAAATTGAGGAAATTTGCATTGGGGCAAGGGAAAGGTGCTTTAAGCCTGGCTTGAGGTTGGAAAGCGAAGGCGAGCCTTCCTCTTCTGCCTTGCTTGCAGCAAGCTTGAATGCAAGCTCCACGTCCTTCTTTAAATTCGCTATTATGCGCTTTTGCTCGCGCACAAGCACGTTTTTCTTTGTGCCTGCGGTCTTTGCAAGGTCGTATGCGAGCTTGTAGTAGAATGGCTTTGCGTCTTGGGAGGCGGGCGCTGCAATTGGGGCGGTTTCCGCTATTTCCCCGCGCATTTCCTCCTGCGCTTCTTCCTGCGCTTGGGGAGTGCTTGGGGGGGAATAAATTTCGCCCATTTCCTCCTCTTCCTGCACTTGCACTGGCTTTTTCACTTCATCGTGCCCTGCGCGTATCTGGGTTATTTCATCGTGCGTGAGTGCATCCTTTGAGGCGGGCTGCGCATTTTGGGGCTTTTCGCCCCCATGCACGTGCTCTATTGAGGAAAGGGAATCGCTGTAGTCTGCCGGCTTTTTGGCAGTGAAGAATTTGTCCATAAGGGAAGAGAGGATTTTCTCGCGCGCGCCCTTTGGGCTTTTCTCATCGTGGTGGAAGAGCTTTTCAAGGGTGGGCATGAGCCTTTGTTTTGTTGCGGTTGTTGCCTCCGGGGTCTCTATTTTTGCGACCTTTCTCTCTGCAAGCAGTTGCTCTATTGTCACTATTGCCTCCTGCTCGTCTTTCTGGGTCTTGAACTTGTCAAGGGCTGCGCGCGCTGCTTCCTGCACTGTTGGCTCCTTGTCTGAGGAGAGCTCAAGGAGCGCGAAAATTGCGCGCGGGTCATCAAGCTTTCCAAGTGTCTCTGCGGTGCGCTTTCGAACCGCGGGGTCGTTGTCAAACGTAAGGGAAACAAGGTAGTCTACGTCAAGTGGCGCTTCCTTTGGGGCAGCTGCTATGCGCTGCTCCTTTTGCACTGCCGCCTGTATTTGGGTTGCCTGCTCCGCTGCGGTTAAGACGGTTTGCTGCTCTGGCAGAGTGGTCCGCTTTTTCTTTGGCATATTCAACACAGGCGCACCAATTAACGCGCAAAACTATTAAAAGGCAATAAGGGCATAAGTATTCCCACGGGCTTGTGGCGCAGTGGTAGCGCGCCTTCTTTGCAAGAGCCCTTTTTCGCGCTCCAGTTGGGTACGCGCGAAAAAGCGCTCGCGGAAAATTTATTGTTTTCCTTTTAGTACTTGTACTGGGCGAGGGTTCCAAAAAAGCAGGAGGCCGGGGGTTCGAATCCCCCCAAGTCCATTTTTATGCCTTGAATTACTCGTTCTTTTCCTCGCGGTATTGCGCTGCTGTTTTCTCAAAAAGCGCTATGCGCTCTTCAAAGCCGGTTGGGTTGGCAACGCTCAGGCTCTTCCTGAAATTTATAAGGACTTCGCGCACTTCATCCTGCGTTAGGCCGTTCACGGCGCTTGCAAGGCGGCTTGAGACCCTTGGGGCAGCAAGGTCAGTATCAAGAACTTCCCTTTGGAGCAGAATGTCGGTCGCAAGCTTGTTTCTAAGGTTGCTTTGCTGCGCTGCTCTTGGGGCAGGGGTTGGTGCCGTTGGTTTCTTGGCTTCTTCTTTTGGCTTTTCTTTTGGAGTTAAGGCATCAAGCTGCGCCTGCAAGCCGTCCCGTTGGGATTCTAGTGCGGTTTGGCTTGATTGCAGCGCATTTAGCTCGCCTTGGAGTTTTCTAATCTGCGTTGCATTGTATCCGGTTGGGCTTTTATTGAGCTTCTCAAGCCTTGCCTCGCCCTCGTCTATCTTTGCACGTATGGGTGCAAGCTGCTTGTCCAGGGAACTTATCTGAATCCCGATCTGTTCGGATTTCGTTTTGGCTGCATCATTGGCTTTTGCCTGCGGGGTTACTTGCCCCCCGATTTCAAGCAAAAGCTCTATGGGCTTCTTTCCAAGAGTGCGGTTCGTGTCGTACAACATGCCGGTTTTTGCGCCCATGCGCACGTAAGTTTGCGTTTCCTGCAGTACGCGCGCAAGCTCGTCTTTTTGTGCTTGCGGCAGGTTCGTGTAAAGCGTGGTGCCCATTGCGGCAGGAGTAAGCCCGTATGTGTAAACATTCCTCACTCCATCGTGGGATTGACCGTTTTGAGACAGAACGCCAGCATCCTGAAGTTCCCCAAGCGCAAGTGAGCTTGCAAGCCATTTTGTGCGCGAAGTATCGTATCCGCCGATTATGTCGGAGGCTGCCATTCCTTTTTGCTCCTTAAAGCCTCCCTGTTCAAGCAGGCGGACTCCTTTTGCATTGAGCTCCCCGTTCTCAAGAAGCTGCGTTGCCATTGAGGCAGGATTTGCGGGTATTGTGTCGCTTAGGGAGAATTGGACAGGGGTGAAGCTTCTTATGGGCGCAGTGGGCGTGAGAATTTTTGGCACGTATTTGGGAAGCTCGCCGAACCCGACTGGCATGTATGAGCTGAAAAGCCCTGTTGCGTTTTGAATGCGGCTGTTGAAGTTCTGGAAAAATGCGTTGGGGGAAATGGGTTTTGAGCCTGCCTGTGCTATTTCTCCCTTTTCATTTATGCTGAAGTCGCCAAGCTCATTGAGCTTATCACGCATGTTGCCAGTTCCCATGTATGCTGCCGCGAGCGCAAGCTGAAGCACTGTGCGCTGCTGGGCGCTTTTAAGATCCTTGAAACCCGTGCCTGCAGGTATTGCATTGTGCGAGCGAAGGTAGAGCATGGTGGACGTAAGCTCGCGCTGCACGTCCTCAACGGTTTTTGCGGACTTGTAAGTTGCAACAGCCGCGGCAAGCGCGCTTGAATATGAATCCGGAATTGCAGTAAGGCGGCGCGTATCTGCTGATGCTGTTGTTCTGGGAAGGGCAATTGAAGGCAGTGTCCTGCTTGCGCGCATGCTCTCAAGGGAAGAATTTGCAAGCTTCAGCTTTGCGGTTGCCTGCTCAAAGGCAGTATGCTCTGCGCGCGAAGCAAATGAAACCGCCTGCTTGTACAGGCTTGCGGCTTTTTCATAATTCGCAACTGCAAGTGCGTTGTTGCGGCTTGCCTGGAAATCCTTTGCGGCTTCCATGCACTTGTCGCCAAAGCGCATTGCCTTTGCTGCCAGCTTTCCGAAGATGTCCTTGAAAAATGCCTGCTCTGGGTTGATTTTTGGGCCCCCGAACTCAGAAGCCTGGCTCGCTTGTTTTAAGACCGGACCTCCGAACTCCGGTTTAGGTGAAGCCTGTTCTGCGACTGTTGCTATTGCCATTTGGAATCACCTTACTTACGCTCATTGGGATGCATTTGTAGAGTTTCATCCACCCAGTTTTTCACCTGGTTTGAGGTATACGTGCCCTCAAATGTGGAAAAATGATTTATGTATCTCTCTTGTTCTGAGGGCTTCACTTTCTCCTTTATGTAATCGCTTATTTCCTCCTGGAAGGATTTTTGCACTGGTGCAACAGGCTGCACTGTAGGACCCATGCTTTTTGCCTTGCTGCCTGTAACTTCGTTATAAACTTCTACTCCGCCTATTGTTGCCAGGCCGGCAACTACTGCACCAGCTACCCAGGGCGTAGCTTTTTTGGCAATTTTCCATCCTTTGACGCCGCCTACTTTTACACCCACTGCGCCCGCCTTTATGCCGGTTCCTGTTGCCTTGAGTTGGGCTTTTGTGGCTTCTTTTGTTGCCTCGGCTGCGGCCCTTGCGGCTGCGGCTGCATCCTTGATGGCGAGGGTAAATTCGTTGCCGCCAAGCTTGAAGAGCGCTTCGCGCTGCAAAACGTTCCCACCTGCGTCTACCATGCCGGTATCTATAAGGCGTGTCTGTATAAGGCCGCGCACGCGCGCATCATCCAGATGTGCTTTCTTGCCTTCCTTTAAGAGTTGGGTTACTGCCGTATCTACGGTGGTTTTTTTATTGATAAGAAGTGCTGCTGCGCGCTTTACAATCGCATCGTCCGAAACGACTTTTGGTACTTCCTGTTTGACGACTTCCAATGCTGACATTTTATCAACCCCGCGCAAGGCATATGTGTTATGCCAAAAGGTCGTTTATATTACTTTCTTATTGGGAAAAAATATGGGAATTTATTTTTTCTATGGAACCGAGCGCGCCCTGCGCTTGCGCATCTCCCTCATCAACTGTGTGGGCAAGCTGCAAAAGCGAAAAAGGGGGCAGGTTGTTCTCCTTCAGGAACTGCAGGGTTGCGAAAGGGGAACTTTTTCCCGCGGATTGGGATTTGCTGCCTATGAAATCAAGGGAATCAAGCAGGGATGGGAGGCTTCCGAGCAGCTCGTTTGAAAGGGTTTCCCTTTCTTCCGCTGTTGCTGCGGAATAGGAGAAAACTGCAAGCGCGAAAATTTCCTTTTCCTTCCCTTCAGGGGAAAAGGAGAAGGGGGCGGATTGTGCAGGGTAGGCTTCCTGCGCATCCTTGAGGAGCTGCCTTGCGAAATCAACTGCGCTTACTGCGACTTGGGAATCCATGCCGGAAAAGGCAAGGTCAAACTCGCGCGCGGTTTGCAGGGAGGAGGGGCTGCCAAGGGAAAACTCCTTGCAGCAGTCAATGAAAAACTGCTGCTGCGCATCCTTCTGCGAACTTGCTGCGTTTATGGGGGAATCAAGCGTGAGTGCGGAGGCAGTTGCAAAGCCTATTGCGGCCTTGTGCCCCAGCGCGAACTTTGCGGTTGCCTTGATGCCTTTTTCTGCGCCCCGAAGAAGCACGTTGCCGCCCATTCCTGCGAACATCCCAAAGCCGATGTAATCCTTGAGGGTTTGCAAAGAGGCGTTTGAGATTGCAGCTATGCGCTCTTCGTTATCTGTGTGCGGGCTGAGCATTGTGGAGAGGAACTCTACAAACTCTGGGTCTTTGGAAATGGGGAACTGCAGCCTGCCGCCCTTTAAGAAGCCGTCGTATTTGAGCGCGTTCTGGGCAGCAGTAAAGCCTGCGAACCAGAGCGCGCCCTTTGCGCTTGCAAGCTCGGAATATGCTGCGTTTGCTGCGCGGGAGGCAAGCCTGCCGGTTGCAGTTGTTGCCTTTATTTCAAGGGCTGCGGCTTTGCCAAATTTGGCGGCTGTTAGCATTTTGGAGCCAACAACGCAGCCTGCGAGCATTAGGCCTGCCTGCGCTGCGTCAAGTGCGAGAAGGGGCGCAACATCCGCACTAAAGCCGTTTTGGGAAATGAACCTTGAGGAATCGTAAAAGGGGATGAGCTGCGAGCCCACTACATCAAGCTCCTTGTTTATTGCGGCATCGCGGCGGCGGGAAACAAGCTGGGTGCGCACATAAGAGGAAGTTGAAGAGGAAGTTGCAACTGCAGAGGAATGCAGGGTGGAGAACTCGCGCACAAGCTGCGCGTCTGGGGCGCTGTTTTCCAGAAGCTTGGAGGCTGCCTCGCTGCACCTGTGGAGAAGGGATGCGGACTGGAATGCGGGCTTGAGGAGTGCTGCATCTTGGGCGTTGCCTGAGGCAACCGAGGTGGTTGAGGAGACTGATGTAGAGAAGCCTGAGGAGTTGAAGGAAATGCCCTCTTCCCGCGCGGATGTTTTTGGGCGCGCACCAAGCGAGGGAATGCCAACATTCCCGAGCGCTGTGGGCGAAGCCCGCTCAAGTGAGCGCATCCATGCATCCTGGAGGAAAATTGTTGTTTTTGGGAGATTTATGCCTCCCAAAACTTCGCTTGGGGAATTTGTGGAGGGCTTGAAGGACGGGCTGAAAACTTTTTGCAGCATTGCAAAATAAGTATCGCGCTCTGCATTGAAAAAATCAAGAGCCATCTGCTGCATTGGGGTGCGCGAGCCTGTTGGGCCAAGCGCGATCTGCTGCATTGGGCTGCCTTGGGAGCCAGGTGCATTGAGGAGGGTTGCGATGGCTGAGAAAAATGCGCTTTCTTCCATGCTGCCTGAGGTTCCAAAGAGAAGCTCTTGCGCGCGGGAGAGGTTGGGCTCGGAAAGCGCCTTCTTTATTTCTGAAAGGCTGCTGAGCGCATTCTGCACTGCATCTGAATCCAGCGAGCCTGGGAAAAAGGAGTTCATGTTTGCAAGCATTGCCTCATAGGAAGATATGCGCGAAGAAAGGTAGTTCAGGAGGAACTCGGCTGTTTTCACGGTGGAGAGCATATCCTGCGCTGCATTTTCGCCAAACAATGGGGCGCACTGCTCAAGGGTGTTCACGCGGGCCACAGTGGAAAAGAAATTCTCAAGGGAAGAGGGGGAATACTTTTGGGCGGAATCCGAAGAAAACCATGCTTCAAGCGCGGCGCAATCGGAGGCTGCTGCGCTCAGGAAGGGGTTTTGGGAGCCTGAAAAGCCTGAGCGCGCCTGCCGTATTTGTTCTTTGTTGTATGCACGCAGCGCTATGCTGCCAGTCTGGGCATCCATTGAAATGCTGCATGCGTATTCCTCTGTTGCGCCAAAGTGCTCAGGGCGGCGCATTGCTGCAAAAACCGCGCCCGAAGAAGTTGCGTGCATGGAGCCTTCCTTGGGCGAAGTGCCATAGAGGTTGGAGAGATAATCCACAAAAAAGCCCTGCTGCGTTGCAAGCTGCCCAAGCATTTTTGCATCAATGCCAAACTCCTGAACTGAAAAATTTCCGCCTGTTTGGGATATGGAGAGCCTGCGCACGTAGAAGCTTGTGCCGTCTGAGAATGCGGCTGCATAGGAATTGTTGCCCAGTTGGGCGAGCTTGAAATAGGAGGTTGCGCCATATTGGGATGTCGCGTACTTGAGCGCGGCATCGTAGGCAGGCTGGCTTATGGGCGAAGTGCGCTGCGCGGTTGGGAACTTTGGTGAGGAGTCCACGGTTGTTATTTGCATTTTGGACTTTAAATAACAGGCGCCTGCCCAGGCGCCTGCCGGCTGCCTGTGCCAACCTTTTTAACCTTTGGGCGGATTGTAAAATCGGTGGTGTATGTGCGTTCATTTGCGTTCCTTTTTGTGCTTGCATTCGTATGCTCTGCGATTTTTGCTTCAAACGTCACGATAAGGGTGCTGGACAACTGGAACACCGCACTTTATGGCACGCCGGTTGAATTGCTGCAAAAAAGCGTGGTTGCTGCGAATGCGACCGCGGACAGGACCGGGTATGCAACAATGGAAGTGCAGGACGGGGAATATATTGCAAGGGTTTCAAGGGCGGGTTATCCGGTATTTGTGAACGTGCTTAAAGTGAACGGGAAAACGGACGTTACGCTTACTGCGATACAGGGAAGGTCGTATTCTGTCCTGTACGGCACGGTGTATGCTGAGGGGAAAATACCTGACGGGCTCAAGCTTTACGCGGTAAGGAACAACGTGACGCAATCAAGCGCAAAAGTGTACGGGGGCGGCTCCTATGTGCTGCAGTTTTTGGATGACGGGAGCTACACGCTTGTCCCAAGCGCAAGCGAATATGCGGGCACCAACGTGACTTTCAGCGTATCAGGCTCGCAGACAATGCTGCTGGACGTGAACCTGAAGAAAAAAGTTGAGGCGAACGCAGGCAACGGAACTGCGCCTGAACAAAGTGCGCTCCCGTTTGTTTCAGTTGTGGACAAGGGCGCCCTCTATGCACCCATAAAGGTGAAAGTGGGGGTGGGGGATGCGGGTGCCCCAAATGCGCAGGTTGAAGCCCTTGCCCCTGATGGGAAGGTTTCGCTGGTTGCGGATGAGAACGGCATTGCGATAATAAATGCTGCAAGGGAAGGAAGGTACGTTTTCACTTACATGGGGACGCAGTCCATAGTTGAAATAGGCACAGTAAAGAAAATAGAGGCTGCAACTGACTCGTATGCGCAGCAGCTTGCGCGCGAGGAGGAAGCGCTTGCGGCTGCGGCTGCTGCACAGAAAGCCGCGCAGCAAAAACAGGATGCTGCCAATGCGGTGGTTTTATTCGGGGCAGGGATATTTACGCTGCTTGCAGTCGCAACACTGGCGGGCGCGTACTTCTTCATGAAAGGAAAGAAGCAGGCGGGGCATGCGCACGAAGGAATGCGTGGAACGCACGCGCATGAGAATGCGCACGAAGGGCACACGCACAATGCCGAACACAAGCACGCGCACGCCAAGCACGGGAAATGAAAAAATCCAAAAGGATTTTTTCAGCTGTCGTAATGAGCGAAGCGAATTACGACTCAAAAGTAGGAAAGGAATTTATATTTCGTGGTCGCGGTAGAGCACGCGCCTTCCTGCTATTTCTACGTGCCAGTTGCCATCTTCATATACGTAGCTTTTAAGGTGCAAATACCTTCCAGTGTATATGCGGTCCCCGTCCTGGATTATGTGGGAATCGCCGCGCGGCACGCTTATTTCTTCGCCCTCTTTTGTTTGTATAAGGATGTCAACGAGCCTTTTGTTGTTTGTGAATTTTAGCCCGTCCGTTGTTTTTTCAAGCGTGCCAAAATTCTTGAGCCCGAATGGGAAGCCGCCGCGTATTGTTTTTGTTGAAGAAGCGGAAGAAAGGGAAATGCTTTCTTCTGGCTTGAAAGTTCCGTCCTCCTGCAGCGTGCATGTTCGCATGCGTATCTTAATCTGGTCGCCTGCCTTGAGTTCATAAGCCTTTTTGGATGAGGGCCTTTTGAGGGAACCTTCCTTGCCTAGGATGTACACCTCTTTTGGGCGGGGGAAAGTGAACGTGCCGTCTTCGCCTTTTGTTACGTATTTGGAAATGTCTTTTGGGGCAAGGTACTCGCCTACATCCGCAGCTATCTCCTTTCCTTTTTTCACGCCTTTCTTTAGGGCAGCGCCTGCTGCGTCTTTGGCACGGCGCGCTTTTCCTGGTGCTTGGACTTCGCCATCTGCAGGTGAAACGGATTCGCTTTCTGCTGGCGCATTTGAACCTTTCGCTTCTGCGCGGCTGGCGCGCCAATCATTGAATGCGCGCACGGGATGCCTAAGTTTGCTTTGCCGCGCAGGTGCGGCTTCCGGAGCTGTTTCTGCAACCGCAGGTTCTTCTGCGGCCCCTTTTGCCGCGCGCCTTTGCTGCCAGCGCTCCCTGAGGCCCTGCGCCTTTTCTTTTGTTGCGGCCGTTATTTTTTGCGTTGCTGCCTTTGTTGCGTCTTTTATTTTCACGGCTTTTTCTTTTGCTCCGGTTTTTATTTTCTGCCATCTTGTGGGATTTGCAACATCCGCAGGTGCGGGCGAGGGGGAAATTGCAAGGTCTGCTTCGGTTGGAACAATCTGCCTGTTTGCAATCACAGGGCTTTTTGGAGCAGGCGCGGGCTGCACAGTGGCACGCGCTGGGCGGATTGCACTGACGCCGATTGAGAGCACTGCAACCTGCGCAAAGAGGAGCGCAACGTCCTTTGCGCTCACGGATTCGCGCCGCTTGAGCGCGTATTCGATGTCCGCAAGCTTGGACATTGTATCGTCAATCTGCTGCACAAGGGATGAGGAAGCGGGAACTGGCGCAAGCTGCTTCTTCCATTCAAGGAGCATGAGGCGCAAATTGTGAATTGTGCCTGCCTGGTCTTTCTCGAAATTCGCAAGCGCATTGTTCACTGCGCGCGTTTCTGCGATTTCCTTGCCGGTGAGGGCGCTGCCGAATACAAGCGTGCTCACGCCGCTTGCAATCCAGTCTGCCTTGCCCATTCCGCCCAACCCGCGCATTGCGGCGGATGTGCCGGTCCCTGCAAGGCGCATGATGCCGCCTGCGAGTGGGACGACCATCGCTGCTTCGAGCGCAAGGTCTATGGAAGCGCCCACTAATTTCATGCCGCTTCGCGCATCGTAGTTCGAGGTCATTTGCTGCAGGTCGCGAAGCGAGGAAACGTACTGCTCGAGCATGCTGAAATATTCCCCCATTGCTGCCCCGAATAAGGCAACGTTTCCGTTGTTTATTGTGCTGCGCAGCGCAACATAGCGGCTTGTGAGCATGGTGAAATTGGATGTAACCTTGGAGAATTGCGCACTGAGGGCATAGCGCTCCTTGGACTCCTTGGGCGCGATTATGCCTTCCTTTATGATGTTCCATTTGCTGGACATTGCATCCGACCATTCGGAATTCATCTTTTTGTAGGCGGAATACATTTCATTCTGGGTGCGCTCAAGGGAAGAGGAATCAAATTCAGGCATTTGCGCACGCGCGCCTGCTGCACGCGGGATGCCTTGGGGTTCTTGCCCGTCTTCTGCGCCGCCTTGCCGGGATTGCGCGCCGCCTTGCGTTAGTGCGGCACCGCCGCCCTGGCCCCTGCGGCTTGGGACTATTTCGCCTTCTGCGATTTTGAGAGCGTGGTATATCTGGAAGTTGCTGGAGGCTGTTTCGGAAAGGCGCCTGCCCTGGGAGCTTTCGCCTTCGTTGTATTCCATGAAGCGCCTAAGGGCAGTGGCATCAATTGAGGAGAGGTTTGCATCTTTCATTTCAGAAAGGATTGAGTTGAGCGTTGTGAGGCCTACCCTTCCGGCGCCGGTTCCTGTGAAATAGAGGGAGAAGAGGTCGCTTATTTTTTGCCCCTCACCGGCTTTTATTTTCCCAAGAAGCCAGCCTAAATTTTCAGGAAGGTTCGGGACGCTTGCGCCGGTCTCCGCTGCCCAGCGGGAAACGAATTTTGAGACATCCTCGCCGTGCACAAATATTTTCTGCGTAACCCTTTCGGCAGTTTCACGGTTTTGTGCAAGCGAGTAAGCCATGGAGAATCACCATGTGTATTTGGATGGGGTTGGATTTAATAGTTTACCCCATGGCGCCAAAGAGCAGCAGGCACGCAAGGGAAATCGTGAGGTTGTCATCCAGCCTTATTTTCCCAAAGTCGTGCGGGAGGCTCTCTACGACTGTGCAGGCAGCCGCAACTAAAAGCGCGGGGAGGCCGCCCAGGAAAAATACAGGGGTGCAGGAAAGGAAAAATGCGAGCGAACCCTCCATTGTTTTCTTCTTGTTGTAGGGGATTGGGTGCTTTCCAAAATGCTTTCCAACAAGCGTTGAAACCCCGTCCCCTATTGCAAGTATGAAAAGCGAGCAAGCAAGCGCTGCATCGTTTTGGAGGAAAGACGCGAGCAGGAGCATGCCGCAAACGTACCAAAGCGAGCCGGCGCCCTGCGAGGGCGCATCCGTGCGCTCCATGCGCAAAAGCAGGTCGTCCACTATGGGGATGCGCGCATGCAGGTGCTTGAGGTGGACTATGCAAAGCACAAAGAGCGCGCAGGGCATGAGCAGGAAAAGCAGCATTCCCTTGCCAAAAAGGAGCAGGGTTGTGATGAAGCAAAGCCCTATGAAAATGTGGTAGAGCTGGCGCATTGTCTCGTTTGCAGGAGGTTTCATAGGGCCACCGTATTCTCAGGCTTTTTTATGGAAAAGGCGTGCCAGAGCACAAGGGCGGAGTAATATGCAATCAGGGCGATTGCAAGCCCGCCTGAAACGTCCCCAATTGAATGCACGCCGATGTAAATTCGGCTGAAGGAAACAACAAGCGCAAAGAAAAGCGCAGGGAAAAACAGCGAGGTGCCAAGAAGGGAGAGCGCGAGCGCGAATGAGGCTGCGGCATGCGTGGAGGGGAGCGCGAAATCCTGCGGGCAGGGTATTTTTGAGGCAAACAGGAGGCACACGCGCGGCTCTTTTGCGGCTTCCTTTGCGCTTATTGCGGCGAAAGTCGAGAGCAGGACAACAAAGATTGAAAACAGCAGGCGCCTGCGGTCATTGATGCGCGAATGCACAAGCAGGAATGCGCAAAGCATCAGGAGGGTGAAAAAAAATGCGTCGTTTATCAGGATGGAAAGCATTGTGAGCGGGAAGAAGGAGAGCCCGGAAATTGAACTGGTGAAAATGTCCATGGATAGAAAACAAGGCGATTGTTTTTATTGCTTGCATATGAATGGGGTGCATGGGGCTTCTTGACCTTGTGAGGGACGCGCTCAAAAAAAGGCCGCTTGCAGGCATAAAGGAAAAATGCCCCAAGTGCGGCACGCAAATAGACCTGGGAATGGAAAAATGCCCAAAATGCGGCACTTACGTGGACCTGATGTTCAGCATGAAATGCCCGCAGTGCAAGACGCAGAACAAGCTGGATGCGAAAAGATGCGTGAAATGCGGGCATGATTTCGAGGTGCAGGTTGCAAGCTCTGGAAAGCAGGTGTACGTGTGCCCGATTTGCGGGTACAAGGCGGATTATTTCATGCTTTCCTGCCCCTCGTGCGGGGTAAAATTCGTATCCTAGGAGAATGGAATAAAAAGTTACGCGTGGAATGTGGTGGGATGGGTTTCAAAAAAGGCTTCAGGCGGGGGCAAGGTGCCACTGAATATCTTCTTATATTGGGGGTTCTTGGGCTTATCGCGGTAGTCGCATCCTCCCTCCTTGGGTATTTGCCGGGAGTGACTGGGGATGCGAAAAAGGAAACTTACATGGCGCAGCTGCGCTCCGGGGAGCCCTTCTCAATAGAGGACCATAAGTCTGTTGGGGGCAAGCTCACGATTTCCTTTGCAAACAAGAAGGGCAACGAGCTTAACCTTACGCACGTGCTGCTGGGTTCCAATGACATAGACCTCACGCAAAGCACAGGGGGATTGTCGGAATTTTCAGGCGGCATGCGCAGGGTGCTCACGTTTGATGTCCCGTGCGTTGACGGGTCAAGGGAGTTTGACGTTACGTTGGTGTACATGGAAGACGGGGTGCAGAAAGAGGAAAAGCTGGATGGGAAAATAGTTGTTGAGGATTGCATTGAAGGCAGTGAGAAAGCGCCTGGAAGCGGGTGCAGCGCGGACTCGGACTGTGCGGAAGGAACCTGCGTGGGCGGAACGTGCAAGGTCGATGTCGGGGAATGCAGCACAAACGCGCAATGCGAAAGCGGGAACTGCAACCAATTCACGCACTTCTGCGACCAAAACCCTACGGGGATATGCTCGCCGCTATGCTCGATTGACGACCCGAGCGTTGTGTGCAGCGAAACAATTGCTGGCTCGGAATGCAGCGGATGGCAGGCTGAAAACCCGCAGTGCAGCGTATCTGCAAACTGCAACGGAAGGTATTCGGACTGCTCGCTTGTGTGCGGGGGCGTGTGCGCAGGAAGCAGCGAAGCATGCGGGGGAGGGATGCCCTGCTGCAGCGGCTTTGCGTGCACGAACGGGGTGTGCGCGGTAGAGGAAGCGGGCACCACGCCTGCGTGCAACGGCATTTATGCCTCGTGCAATGCGACCACGTGCTGCGACGGGATTTATTGCAGCCAGGCAGTAGGGGGAACGTGCCAGAGGTGCCTCACAAGCGCAGGCGGCTCGTGCAATGCGACTGCCAACTGCTGCACGGGATACACGTGCGGGGTAGGATACGTTTCTGTTGATGTGCCAAGGGGGCAGGCGGCATGCAGCCTGCCGGATGGGAGCACGTGCAGCACGCATTCTGAATGCTTCAACGGGACGTGCTACAACGGGCTGTGCAAGAACTGCAACACGAACAACGTGTGCAACCCTTCGAATGGGAATGCGGACTGCTGCTTTGGGAACCTGTGCCTGCAAAACCAGAGCGGGAGCTACGTGTGCCAGAAATCAATAAACGTAAGCGGCTCGTATGAATATTTGTACGACACTTCGTGGAGCATGGGCGGCTCAAACGCCGTCATTTACAAGGAGTATTCTAACGGGACAACTGTTGAAGCGCGCGTGTTTGGGCAAAGGGTTGGCAAGCCGTGCACAAGGAATGAGGAATGCCTTTCAAACGTGTGCACAGGAGGGATGTGCGCTGCGCAAACTGCCGGGAGCTGGTGCAGCTGCACCGGGAGCGGCTATAGCACGTGCGACACTTCGAGCGCATGCCCGCCAGGGCTTATATGCGACCCGTACAACTACACGTGCGTGAGCGTGCCAATGGCGCCGGTCCCAAGCTACCATTACCTTTGCAGGAACAATACTGTGTGCTACCAGCAGTGCTACAACAATTACACGAACTTCTTCACGTACTGCAACCAGATTTTCAATGTGTGCAAGAAAGGGGCGCAGCCTTGCTCATTGGACGCGCAATGCTGCTCAAACAGATGCGCTGGCGGGGCGTGCATTGCACAAGCCGTGGGAAACTGGTGCCAGGTTTCGATTTATACGCCCACAGACTGGCCGTTTGGGATTCCGAGCACCGTAAGCAACATGTGCGATTCGCCGATGCTTAATTGCGTGTGGAACAACAGCTATACGCCGCTCTGCCAGTAGAAAAAATAGGGAAGAGAAACTTATTTTACAAGCCTGAACTTGAAGCCGTAGTGGATGAGCCCTTCCTCGCCATCCTCCTGTATTTTGCGGAACACCATTTCAACCGGGTCCCCGATTTTTATTTCCCCATGCGGCGCGGTTATCTGGGCGGTTATTTTTGGGCCCTCCTCAAGCTGCACGATTGCAATTGTGTAGGGGGCTTCAAGCTCAAAGCCGCCTGGCGGGGAGAAAATCTCCGTGAATGAGTATATTTTCCCTTTTCCGCAAAATGTTTTTGCGGAAATTGTGCCTTTTCTCCTGCACGTTGGGCAGAGCTTGCGGGGCGGGAAGAAATTGCTTGAGCACTTTGAGCATGCGCTGCCCTCAAGGCGGTAGCGTTCCGGAATCCTTCTCCACGTTATTGCCAGGCTTTCGTCCATATTAGCACCATTTTCTTATCGTCAGAATGCTTTTTTGTAAATGTGAACTACTGCGGTTGCGCCGCTTCCTCCTACGTTGTGAGTGAGGCCTATTTCTGCGTCTTTTGCCGCTCGCGCACCCGCGCTGCCTCGCAGCTGCCATGCGATTTCAACCGCCTGCTTTATGCCTGTCGCGCCTACGGGATGCCCGCAGCCCTTGAGACCGCCGCTTGTGTTGATGGAAATTTCAGAGTTTAGGGCGGTCTTTCCGTCCTCTGTTGCCTTGCCGCCTTTTCCTTTTGGGAAAAAGCCCAAGTCCTCTATTGCCATTATTTCGCCTATTGTGAAGCAGTCGTGCACTTCCGCAACATCTATGTCCTTTGGGGACACTTTTGCCATTTCGTATGCTTTCTTTGCAGCAACCTGGGTTGCATACACTGAAGAAAGGGATTTCCTGTCGTGCAATGCGAGAGTATCGGACGCCTGCGCGCTTGCGACTATTTCTATTGGTTTCTCGCAGAGTTTCTTTGCCTTTTCAAGCGGGCAGAGAACAATCGCTGCCGCGCCGTCTGTAACGGGCGAGCAGTCGAAAACCTTTAGGGGGGATGCGACCTGCTTGGATTTCATTACTGTCTCTATTGTGATTTCGTTTTGGAACTGCGCGAACTTGTTCATGGAGGCATTCTTGTGGTTTTTCACTGCGGCTGCTGCAAGCTGCTCCTCTGTTGTGCCGTATTCGAGCATGTGCCGGCGCGCCATCATTGCATAGATGCCTGGGAAGGTTGCGCCTGTGAAAAGCTCCCATTCCTGATCTCCTGCGCCGCCGAGCGCGAGTGCAACGTTTCCGCCAGTCACATCGGTCATTTTCTCCACGCCACCAACTACTACGATGTCGTGCATTCCGGATGCGACTGCCATAAAACCCTGCCTAAGTGCTACGCCGCCGGATGCGCACGCAGCCTCCACGCGCGTGGAGGGAATTGGGGTGAGCCCCATGAAATCTGCAATGAGCGCGCCTGCGTGCTCTTGGCCGATTAGGGAGCCGGATGCCATTGTGCCTACGTATAGGGCTTCGATGTCCTCTCCTGGGAGTTTGGAATCCTCAAGGGCCGCCTTTCCGGCTTCTATAATGAGGTCGCGGAAGCCGCGGTTCCACTCTTCCCCGAACTTTGTCATCCCTGCGCCGATTATTGCAACTTTTCTCATAAATATCAACTATAAACTTTTCAGCTTCCTTCTGTGCTTTACATAGAGGCCGTAGCAAAGGTATTCCTTTTGGGCAACATAGTGCGCAAGCGGAATCCCTTTTTTCCGATTCTCTATTTTGTCTGTAACGCGCAAGGCGAAAGAATCGCTGCCTGCACCCGAGCCAAAGGAAGTTACGAGTATTGTCTGGCCTGCTTTTGCAACATCAAGGACTGATGCCAAGCCGATGAGGGAGGCTGCGGAATATGTGTTGCCTATTACGGGCGTCATCAGGCCCTGCTTGAGCTTTGCGGCGTCTATTCCCAGCTTTTTTGCAGCTTCCAATGGGAACTTTCCGTTTGGCTGGTGGAACACAAAATAATCGTAGTCTGAGGCGCGCGTGTTTGTTTTTTCAAAAAGCATTTGGGTTGCGCTCATCACGTGCTTGAAATATGCCGGAACCCCTGTGAAGCGCCCGCCGTGCGTTGGGAACTCTGCATGCTGGCGGCGCCAGAAGTCTGGTGTGTCGGTTGTGAAGGAGCAGGTTGCCTCTATTTCCGCGAGGACTTGGGATTTTTCCCTTCCTATTAGGTACGCAGCTGCGCCTGCGCCTGCTGTGTATTCGAGCGCATCGCCTGGGCGGCCCTGTGAGGTGTCAGAGCCGATTGCAAGGCCGTAGTTTATCATGTTGGACGCTACCAAGCCCATGCAGATTTGTATTCCTGCGCTCCCTGCCTTGCATGCGAACTCCAAGTCCGCTGCCATTGTGTTGGGAGTTGCGCCAATTGCCTCTGCAACCATTGTTGCGGTGGGCTTTACGGCGTATGGGTGGGATTCGCTTCCAACGTACACTGCGCCGATTTTTTGCGCGTCTATTCCGGAAACTTTAAGGGCGTTTTTGGCAGCTTCCACTGCCATTGTAGCTGCATCCTCGTCTAAAGCCGGCACGCTTTTCTCCTGTATGCCCAGCCCTTTTTTTATGCGCTCGCCTTCCTCGCCCCATATTTTTGCGATCTCCTCGGGCTTTATGCGAAAGGAAGGGACGTATGCGCCGTATCCGACTATTCCTACCATAAGTATCACTAAGCGTTGTGCTTTTTTAGTGCAGCTTTTGCTTTATAAGCGTAACGATGCCAAATACGGCGCGAGACGAAGCCTACAATTTGTTGAGCGCTTCCTTTATTTTTGCGATTTCCATGCGCGTCGTAAGAACGGGAATTTGCTCTTTTTCCGCAATCTTGAGCGCAAGCGGATCCACTTCGGAAATCCCGTGCAAAACTACTACGGAGGGTTTCATTGGGGTTACGCGGATAACTACGAGTGGGGAGCGCCCTGTTGAAACTTGCGTGAAAATAAAGGCGCGCTCGGACATTGAGCCGTAGAGCTTTGGGAACTGGTTGAACGGCATTTCAAGGATAATCTTGAGGGAATCCATGAGCGTGTACCCATAGAGCTTCTTTACGCCCATGAGCTCCTCGTTTGCAACTACCGAGCCGTTTATGAGCTTGAGGAAGTCGTACGCAGTAATGCTTGTTGCGAATTCGTGCAAATCAAAGAATTGCTCGCTGCGCTCAACGTCGTGCGAGAGTTTTGAGAGAACGGGATTTCCGCGCTGGGTATCTATTGTGAAAAGGGAATCTACGAAACGCTTTATTACGGACGCGCCTGGGGAGGGGCGCCTGTTTCCCTCGTAATCGCTTATTGTGGAGGGGGAGATTTTGAGAAAGCCTGCCAAATCCACCTGGGAAATTGCGAAAATTTCCCTCCATTTTTTCATTGTGCTGCCAGGGGTTTTGGAGAGGATAATCTCGCCTGCGATGTCTACTTTTAGCTTGTCCATGTGAGAAGTATGCGCAGGAGGGTTAAAAAAACTAACGAATTCGGGTTAGACAGGTGGCGATATGGGAAATTTCTTAAAGTGTGCGCGAAAATCGTTATTATGCAGGCAGACCCTATTGGAAAGTTTAACGAGATATGCGGATTGAAAAAGGAGCGCACGCTTTGCGTGCAGATTGCGCCTGCAGTAAGGGTTGCGCTTGGGGAAGAGTTCGGGATGCCCATTGGAACGGACGTTACCAAAAAGCTTGTGTGGGCAATGAGAAAAATTGGGGCGGAATATGTATTTGATACTCCTCTTGGAGCGGATATAATTGCAATGGAAGAGGCAAACGAGCTCAAGAAAATGCTTGAGGCTGGGGGACCGTTCCCTGTATTCACCTCTTGCTGTGCAGGCTGGATGCTTTTTTGGAAAAGGGCGCATCCGGAGCTGGAGAAGAATGTGTGCGAGCTTGTTGCGCCTCAAATGGCATTGGGCGCGCTCATAAAAACATATTTTGCAAGAGTGAGCGGCATGAAGAAAGAGCCTTATGTACTCTCCATAATGCCCTGCCTTTTGAAAGAGCAGGAGGCGCAGGGCACAATGAAAGACGGGAGAAAATATGTGGACTGCGTTTTCACTACAAAAGACATTGCAAAAGTGCTGAAGAGCGAGGGAATAGATTTGAAGAATGCGCCTGAAGAGGAGTTTGACAAAATTTCAGGCATGGGCTCGGGTGAAGGGGCTATTTTTGGGGCAAGCGGAGGAGTGATGGAGGCTGCACTGCAAAATTTGGGGAAAATGCTTGGGGAGAAAGTCGAGTTCAAGGAATTTCGAAATGAAGAGAACATGAAAAAGAGCACTGTGAAGATTGGGAAATACACGCTGAACGTTGCTGCCGTGTGGGGCCTGCCGAATGTGGACAAATTACTTGCGGAAATGACAGAGGGAAAAGTTTACCATTTTGTGGAGGTTATGGCGTGCCCGGGAGGGTGCATTGGGGGAGGGGGACAGCCGCTTCCGCCTACGCCGGACGTTGTGAAGGCGCGCGCTGCTGCGATGCGAAAATATGCTGACATGCTGAAAATAAGCGCAAAAGAGAACCCGAAAGTGGATGAGATATACCGCGCATTTTTGAAAAAAGTGGGGAGCGAAATCGGGCACGAGCTTTTTAGTTCCAGAAAGAAAAATTAGTTGCGCTTTGCAAATTTTCCATAGAGCTTAAGCGCAGCGAAAGCGAGAATGCCGCCTAAGAGCGCGGTGATGAGTTGCAAAATGCCCATTGCATCTACGATCAGGGAGGGAATTATGGAAAAGGAAAAGAGCACGCTTGCGCACAGGAAAAGGAGCGCGCTTTTTGCGATTGAACCAGTTATTAGAGTGAGGAGATAGTTTGTTTTTCTTGCAATGTAAAGGCTGCGGAAGGAGAATACGAGAATTGCATTTCCTATCCAGATAAAGGGCATCATGAAGAAGAGGAAAAAGGAAAATGGGCCGAAGAGAAGGCCGCTTGCGACTGTTGCAAGCGAGGGAAGGAATACTATGTAATATGGCTTGTTTCCTTTCAGGAGAATTGCTGCGAGGATGAGGATTGCGTTTACGATTGTGCCTGTGAGAAGCTGCGTTGCTGGAAGGAGAAATGGGATTGCGAATATGAGGATTGCGAACAAGGAGGCGAGCAGCGTTTGGTTCAAGTTCTCAAAAATGCTTTTGTCTATTCCTGTGTTTTTGAAAATGTCCAAATCCTTTTCGTGGTAGCGCTTTCGCATGCACTAGTTAGGATGAAAAGAAAGAAAAAGAAATGTGAAAGAAGAGCTTATCCCCTTCTTCCAAAGTAGGAGCTTCCGCCGCGCGTGGAGCGCTCCCTGCTGCGCCTATCGCGGTCGCCGCCAAAGCGCCCGCCTTCGCGGGAGCCGCCATGGCCGCCTTCCCTTCTTCCGTAAGATGAGCCGCCGCGCGAACCTCCGTATCCGCCTTCGCGCCTTCCATAAGAGCTATGCCCTCCTTCGCGTGAGCCGCTGTGAGAAGAGCCGCCTTCGCGCGGGTGGCTTCCCTGGTAGCCTGAACCGCCTTCTCTTGAGCCGCTGTGCGGTGCGCCGCCTTCTCTTGGGCGGCTGCCTTGGTAGCCGCCTTCGCGGGGCCTGCTTCCTTGATAACCTGCACTGTGCCCGCCTTCGCGTGAGCCAGAGTATGAGCCGCCTTCCCTGCGCCCGTAAGATGAGCCGCCGCGCGAACCAAACCGTCCGCCCCCAAAGCGGGAACTGCCTCCCTCCCTAAAGGCGCCTGCGCCGTGCGGGCGTGGGGGGAGTGGTGGGATTTCAAATTCCATTTTTGCGATTTTGTGCTGCGCTGCTTTTTCGCACATTGAAATCAGGTTGTACTGGTCTGAGAAGATGAGGGAGATTGCCCTTCCGGTTTTTTGCATCCTTCCTGTCCTTCCTACCCTGTGCACGTATGTGAGCGGGTCGTCCCCGATGTCGTAGTTGAATACGTGGGAGATGTCCATCACATCAATGCCTCGGGCTGCTAGGTCGGTTGCAACGAGCACATTTAGCTGGCCGCTGCGGAACGCCTCCATTGTGCGGTCGCGCTTTCCCTGCGACATGTCGCCGTGCAGGCACATGGACTTGAAGCCCCTGTCGTTTAGGATTTCGTTCAGCCTGTCCGCGCCCATTTTTGTGCGCGTAAAGATGAGAGCGAGAGTGGGCTTTTCTTTTTGGAGCAATCCGATAAGGGCAGGGAGCCGCGTCTGCTTGCTCACCTCAACGTAGAACTGCTCAATTTTGCTTGCATCGAATTCGTCCTCGCTCACTTTCACGTGCTGCGGGGTTACCATGTAGTGCGAGCAGATGCGCTTTATTTCCTCAGGCATTGTTGCTGAGAAAAGCATTGTTTGGCGCTCTTTTGGGCATTCTGCGAGAATGGAATTAACGTCGTCTATAAAGCCCATGTCAAGCATGCGGTCTGCTTCATCGAGCACAACCATGTGCACGCTTGAGAGTTTCAGGGTGCCTCGGTCTATGTGGTCGAGGATACGCCCAGGGGTGCCGACTACAATGTCTGCACCGCGCGAAAGATGCGTTATTTGCGGCTCAATGCTTGCGCCCCCGTATATGGGGACTGCGTGTATTTTCGCATGCGCGCCTATCTGGCGCAACTGGTCGCATACTTGGAGCGCGAGTTCGCGCGTGGGTGCGAGCACGAGCGCAAAAGGCTTTTGCGCTGGCGGGGTTGCAATCAAGCGCTCTATTATGGGAATGCCGAATGCGGCTGTTTTTCCCGTGCCTGTGCGCGCCTGGCCTATTATGTCCTCACCCTGCATGAGAAGCGAGACTACGCTCTCCTGTATGGGTGTTGCGGTTTCAAAGCCCATTTCTGTTAGTGCCTGGAGCACTTGCCTTGAAAGTTTCATTTCTGTGAATTTCATTTCTACTACCTCTAACAGTTAGTGTATTTTGCATTGATGCTTTACATCAGTTAAGCGAAAAAGAGAGGCTGTGGTGCAGCTTCATTCACTGCGCATATTGCGCGGAAAATATTTTCGCTTGCGCGCGCAACTTTGCGGAAAATTCCACGTGCCGACTGTTTGCGGCTTTTTCTAATTTTCCGTTAACGCCTTCCCTCTTTTTGCTTGCGCAAAAAGGGGCGCTTTTTTCCCGAAGGGAAAAAATGCGTTGCGCCGTACCCGACTGGAGGCGCAAAAAGGGTTAGTGCACGCATGCACGCCTATCTCATTTTGCAAGTAGGCATTGTAAGTTTATTCTGTGAGAGGGCGTATATAAAGCAGTAGTATTATGGGGTGGAAAAAAGTTTTTTCTTTTGGAAAAATAAATTACGCATATAAAGTTTTTCGTTCATAATAACCCATGCAAAAGCGGAAATATGTAATAGTATTAGGCTCCTTGATGTCGGGATTGGGAAAGGGCATACTCTCTTCTTCTTTAGCGAAGATTTTGCAAAGCAAGGGATATCGTGTTGTCCCGATTAAGTTTGACGGGTATTTGAACGTGGACTGCGGCACAATGAACCCCTTTAGGCACGGCGAGGTCTTTGTACTTGATGATGGCACTGAGTGCGACATGGACTTTGGCACTTATGAGCGGTTTTTGAACATTGATATTTCAGGGAAAGCGTCTATTACTGGCGGGAAACTATTTTCGCGGCTCATTGAAAAGGAGAGGAAAGGCGGATTCCTTGGAAGGGACGTGCAGATTGTGCCGCACCTTACGGACGAGATTAAGAACTGGGTGAAAGCGGTTGGGGAGGATGCAAAGGCGGACGTTGTATTTGTAGAGGTTGGCGGCACGGTTGGGGACTTGGAAAACGGGTATTTCATAGAGGCAATGCGCCAGTTTGCGCATGAGGAAGGGGAGGGGAATGTTCTTTTTGTGCAGCTCACGTATGTGCCAAGCCTGAGCGTTGGGGAGCAAAAGAGCAAGCCCACGCAGCATGCGAATAGGTTAATACAGAGCATGGGGATTTCCCCGAAAATTATCATATGCAGGCAGCAAGAACCTCTTACGAGGGACATAAAAGAGAAAATTTCAATGTTCTGCAGCGTCCCGATTGAGAACGTGTTTGACGACCCGGCGCTTGAAACGATTTATGAGCTTCCGATTGCGCTTGAAAAGCAGAAGATTTCGCAGGTTCTTCTCAAGGAGTTGGGGTTGGAAGGAAAGGACGAAGACTTGAAAGAGTGGAGAGCGACTGTGGAGCGAATAAAAAATGCGAAAAAGGAAATAACGGTTGCGATTTGCGGAAAATACACTGCTGTAAAGGATGCGTATGTGAGCGTGAAGGAGGCGGCAGTGCACGCTGGGGCGCACCACAATGTGAAAGTGAAGATAGAGTGGGTGGAGACGTCCGACATTGAGGACAAGAAAGTGAGCGCAAAAGAGCTTTTGAAGGGCGCGGATGCGGTTATTGTGCCCGGCGGGTTTGGGTCAAGGGGCACAGAAGGGAAAATAGAGGTTGCAAAATATTGCAGGGAGAACGGGGTCCCGTATTTGGGATTGTGCTTTGGGCTTCAGATGCAGGTAATAGAGTATGCGCGCAACGTGTGCGGAATGGCGGGCGCGAACACAACTGAAATTGATGAGAAGACGAAATACCCCGTAATAGACTTCTTGCCTGAGCAGAGGAAAATCAAGGACAAGGGGGCAACTATGCGCCTTGGGGCATATGAGTGCATTGTGAAAAAGGGCACAAAAGCACATGAGGCGTACGGGACTGATAAAATTTCTGAGAGGCATAGGCATCGGTATGAAGTGAACAATGATTTTGTGGAAACCCTTGAGAAAAACGGGCTCGTAATTTCTGGGAAATCCCCTGCAGGGGACATTGTGGAAATGGTGGAATGGAAGGATTCCTTTGGGGTGAGCACGCAGGCGCACCCTGAGCTTAAGAGCAGGCTGGAAAGGCCCGCTCCTCTTTTTGTTGCGCTGCTTAAGGCTGCGATTGAGAGAAAGAAGTAGGGGCTTGCGCCGCGTGCAAGTGGCGATTGAGAGAAGGAAATAGGGTTAAAAAGCTCCTCTCTGAAAGATTTTGTGATGGGTCTAATTGTTGGGGTTGACGAGGCAGGCAGGGGCTGCATAATGGGCCCCATGGTTATTGGGTTTGCCGCAATTGAGCAAAGTGACGAGCATACGCTTAGGAAAATCGGGGTAAGGGACTCCAAGAAATTAACCGCACTAAAAAGGGAAGAGCTTTTCCCGCAGGTGCAAAAGCTGTGCAAGACAAAGCACGCGGAAATAAGCGCACACGAGCTCACGCTTCTTATGGACAAGTATTCGCTCAATGAGATTGAGGCAATAAAGATTGCGGAGCTCATAAACGGCGCGAACTATCCGAAAGGCACGCTCATTTACATTGATTCGCCGGACAATATCCCCACGAATTTTACAAAAAGGATTGAGAAGTACTTGAGGACGCACTACAAGATAATAAGCCAGAATAAGGCGGAAGATTTGCACCTTGTGGTTGCGGCTGCGTCCATAATCGCAAAAGTCACAAGGGACGAGAAAATTGAGAGGATAAAGAAAGAGCTGGGGCATGATTTTAACAGCGGGTATACGTCTGACCCGCAAACAATAAAGTTTTTGCAGGAGCACATGAACGATGCAAAAGTGCAGAAGTACCTGAGGCACAAATGGAGCACGCTTGAGAATCTGAAGCAGAAGAAATTGAGCGATTTTGGAGATGGGGACGAAGGATAGGGAGCAGGCATGGAAGTGCGGGATGGGAAAAGGGCGGGAAGTATGGGCAGGAACTGCTGGAATGCGGGGTGATGGCATGGTTGGGAACATATTTGTAACATTCTTTTACGGGGCAGTGCAATTCGCATTAAGCGCTGCATTGGGCGTTGCGGGAATTTATTTTGGCGCAAAGGCGTTTGACAAGCTTACGGTCGGGATAGAGGAATTCAAGGAGCTTGAGAAGGGGAACGTTGCTGTCGGGATACTGATGGCGGCTGTGATGGCGTGCATTGCGATTTCCCTTCGCGCAGGCGTATTTGAGTTTGCGCACGGGATACAGCCCGGATATTCGCTGCCATTGCTTCTTATGCTGGGGTTTGTGAATTTGGTGAAGATTGCATTTGGGCTCATTATTGCGGTGCTCACAATTTTTGTGTCAATGAATTTGCTGGACTGGCTTACGAAAAACGTGAATGAGGCCGAGGAGCTCAAGAAAGGGAACGTTGCGATTGCGATTTTAATTGCGGGCGTGCTCCTGAGCGTTGCGCTTGTTGTTGAGGCGGGCATGCGCGAAACTGTTGCGTCACCGGACATTGAGAGTTGCGCGATTGCGAAGCAGGTGGGAAGCGCGCTTGGGATAGATGCGAGTGCGTGCGTCCCGTACGTGCAGGCTATTGCTGCGAAGTAGGGTGCGGGTAGAACCACTTGTGCCAAAGCTTGTCATATAGGAGAACGGCTTTCTCGAAGCGGTCTGGCGAATTAAGGAAATATTTGGGGTAGAAGAGCGAAAGCTTGTGCAGGTGGCGGAAAAATGCGGTGTGCGCCTCTTCGTCAAAGCCAGACGGGTTCGTTATCTCGTAGAAATAGGAGTGCCTGTTGCGAAGAAGAGGCGGGAGCATGCTGTACATCTCATCTATTTTTGTATTCGGGCCAAAATGGCTTTGCAGGAGCCGAAGGAAAACGTCCTGCGGCAGGAAAACAGAGGAATATTCAAGGGTTATTGTGTTTGCAAGCTTGGGGTTCTTGAAAAGGTCAGGGGGGTAGGGGGCGTATACTGTGATTACGTTTGAAGCCTCATCAGGCAGGCTCATTATCACTTCGCCGCTTGCGGCTTCCCTTACGCGCACCACCCTTACGCCCACCTGGTTGGCAAGCGCCTGCGAGAAGCTGGTGTGGGCAAAGCCGCTTGCATCAATGCCTTTTGAATGTAGTGTTTTGAGCATGTAGAGGTAAACGTCGCGGTTGAGCTTTTTCCACATGTGAGTGTGAAGTTTTGCCTTTTCCTTGTGGCTCTCAAAGGCAGCTTTATCCAGCCCTGATGGTATTGATTTTGCATTCTCCAGCCCGTCAAAGCTTTTTATGAGCGTGAGCAACAAGCCCAGGTCAGAATAGAGTTCCTTGAGGTATTGGTCGTATCCCATTTCCCCGCGATGGAATGTCATTTTCCGTATAAGGGAGGTGAGGGAGTGCGTGCCTATTTTTATGTTGAATTGGCTCTTGAGCTCATCCAGCTTTCCCTGCCCGTAATCTTCCCCAACGTCGTGGAAGAGCGCAAGCAGTATCGCGTCTATTCCCATGCCGCACACGGCAACGTCGCGGGCAACCGAGAGCATGTGGCATGCGTTCAACGTTTTCCCGTCCTTGCGCAGGCTGTCCCCATAAAGCTCTTCTATCCATTTTATTGCGTCCAATATGAGCCTTGCATTTTTCGCATATTCTTCATGCGTGCCATAGTGCGTCTTGAATGCGCTCATGATTTGCCTTTTCAAAACTTCCGGGGAGAGGTAGGGGGATTGGCGCAGGAGCATTCCCAAAAGAGGCTCGCGGGCGCTTATTGCGGGCTGCGCGTTATCAATGCCGCCCAAAAGTCGCATCCGCAGGCTGTGCGCTGTTTTTTCATCAAGCAGGGGAGTAGTTGTTTTGGCAAAATGCATTAAAACAGAAGAGGGCGGGAAAGATGCGGAAAAAGAATCGTTTTGGGGCTGCGCGTGCAGGCGCAGGGCTGGCTTTCCGCTTGGTGAGAAGGGATGAAGAAGGCGGTTTCTGGTGAGCTGCATACACGAAAGTATTGAGTTTTGCACTTTTTAACGCTTGCGGCGGCACGCTATGCGCACGGCTAAGGGGAGTAAAAATAAGGAAAAGGAACAATTGGGGAACTTAAGCAACCGCTTTCTTGTCCACGATGATGTGGTCGGATGCCGCGAGCACGCTTGAGTAGGGCACCACGATGAGGCCTTCCTCCTTGTTGAGCTTGCGCGCATTGGGGTTGTCAAGGTTGGGCTCAACGAGCATGTTCTCTATTTTGCCGCTTACCTCTGCAATCTCCAAGTCAACGAGCTTGCCTATCTCTTCGCCGTCATTTGTTATGATTTTCTTTCCGGCCAGTTGTTTCGCGAGGACGATTTTTACCATTAGAATCACCTGATAGTGACTGTATTGCGTTTAAATTTAAATAGCTTTCCTCGAATGCCTTAACGCAAGCAAAATAAAGGTAGTGCACGAATAGGAAACAAGAGAGGTGGAACGATGGCGGCAGGCAAAGCATCGCATTTGGCAAAGATTTTGAGGAAGGACAAGGTACTGATTTTGGCAATGGACCAGGGCATGGAACATGGGCCGACTGACTTCAATGCAAAAAACATAAATCCAGAGTATGTGTGCAAAATCGCATGCTCTGGGCATTTTACGGGTTTTGCGGTGCAAAAAGGGGTTGCAAGGCTCTATAAGGAAAATTATTCGGGCAAAGTGCCGCTCATACTTAAGCTCAATGGGCGCACGAACATTGTGCCAAAGGACGACTGTTACTCTTCGCAAGTTGCATCTGTTAAGGAGGCAGTGGACCTTGGGGCCGATGCTATTGGATATACGATTTATGTGGGCTCGCCAAGGGAGGCGGACATGTTCCGCGAATTTGGGCTCATTGAGCAGCAGGCGCACGATTATGGGCTTGCGTGCGTTGTGTGGGCATATCCGCGCGGCAAATATGTGAAAGATGAGAAATCCCCTGAGATGGTTGCATATGCGGCAAGGGTCGCACTTGAGCTTGGGGCGGACGTTGTGAAGATTAACTATCCGGGCTCGGTGGATGCCATGAAGTGGGTGGTTGCGTCCGCGGGACGCTGCCGCGTTATTTCTGCAGGGGGCAGCAAGCAGCCGGATGGGGAATTCCTTGCAAAAGTGAAGGATATAATGGCGGGCAACGGAAGCGGGCTTGCAGTGGGCAGGAACGTGTGGCAGAATGAAAACCCTGAGAAAATTTCAAAGGAAATCGCAAAAGTGATATTTGGGGATTAGATGGAGCGGGAAATAACTTTTGAGGAGCACACTAGGGAGCTTGAGCCTGAACTTGCAAGGCTCCTTGTTACAATTGCGGACATGACGGTTGAGATACGAAATGAGTTTCCGCATAGGCTTATGGGGGTTTCGGGCACGAATAAATATGGGGAAGTCGTTTCAGAGCTTGATGCGTGGGTGAATGATTATATTTGCAAAAAGCTTGCGGCTACTGGGCTTGTAAGGAAAATATATTCCGAGGAGCTTGTGCAACCGCTTCTTGTAAGGGAAGATGCGCCTTTTGTGGTTGCAATGGACCCGCTAGATGGGTCTTCAAATATTGTTACAAACAACCCTTTTGGCACTATAATGGGCATTTATAGGAAGGATTTGCCTGTTACTGGGGAAAACCTTGCTGCTTCTTTGTACAAGCTTTATGGGCCCATTACAACGCTCGTGTATGATGCGGGAAAGGGAGTGCATGAGTTTGTAAAGCATCGGAAAGGCGCTGCGAAATATTGCTTATTGCATGAGAAAATGAAAATACCTGAGGAGGGAGGGGTATTTGGGCTTGGGGGAGAGCCTCTTGAATGGACTCCGGAATTTTTGAGGTTTGCAAAAGACTTGGTGAAAGTGCATAAGCTCAAGCTTAGGTATTGCGGGGCATTTGTGGGTGACTTTTCGCAGATATTGCACAAGGGAGGGTTCTTTTCGTACCCTTCAAGCGTGAAAAATCCGAAAGGGAAACTGAGGCTTTTCTATGAGGCGCAGCCGATGGCAAAAATTTTCGAGGATGCGGGCGGCGCTACATGGAGCGGGAGTGAGTCCCTCTTG
The DNA here is from genome assembly GCA_902384585.1 of Candidatus Anstonella stagnisolia. Taxonomy (GTDB): domain Archaea; phylum Micrarchaeota; class Micrarchaeia; order Anstonellales; family Anstonellaceae; genus Anstonella; species Anstonella stagnisolia. The sequence continues at coordinate 883,426 of CABMCJ010000004.1, read as the reverse complement.
AAAACAAAGTGCGACGATGTGAATGTGAGGACGCCGCTATATTTTGGGAACAAGAAAATCATTGAGCTACTTAAGGGAGTAAAGACTGTTGCGCATAAAGAGGGGGAATAGATGGCAAAACCCATTTGCAAAGTTTGCAAGAAGAGCATAAAGAGCAAGCAGGACCTTGTTTATTGGAGTTATATCTCGTGCTATCACCGAAAATGCTTTGAAAAAATATATTATGTGAAAAAGTGGGTGTGGAATAGGGCGCCGGCGATGGGTGTTCTGGGCCTTCGTGCACTTGATTCTAGAGTATGGTATGGGCGGGCAGTGATTGCAATTTATGTGTTTATACTATTGGCGCTCGCGATAGGCATAATCGCTGCTGGGGCTGCACCGTTGCTGTTGGGAAATGCCCCGGCACTCTGCTTTTCTGGGATTACGCTCGTGCCGCTGGCATATTTGCTCTTTGGGCAGGTGCTGCTGGAAAAGATAAACAGGGAATATGAAATGTAGTTAGGGCTGCTCCCATTCTATTTCGTAGTATTCGTATTTGCTGCCTGGGACTTCTACCCTCTTTACTGCGTAGTATGTTACGGAAGTTTCGCGGTCGCAAATTGCGAGAAGAAGCTCAAGACCTATTCTTTTTGACTGCTCTATCGCGTCCGCAAGCCCTTCCCCGCCTATGTATTCCTCTTCGGAAAGGGAGAACATGAGGTATTTGGGCTTTCCTTCTTTTGGGGTTTCTATTCCGCCGTTCTTGCGATGGTAGCACAGGAAGTCAAGTGAGGTATGCAGAGGGTTGGAAGGCTCTTTCTTTTGCTTTTTTTTGCCGGGAATTGCGAGTATGAAAGTTTTGCGCACAGAATGCGCAACGCGAATCGCCCGCGCCCACTCGGAGATGAGGAGCTTGCTGGAACGGGGAAATACGTGCACTACGTGCTTGGAGTGTATCCAGTCTCCTGTTCCGCGCGAGGGGGAAGCGCCTGGGAAATATACACGGAAATGCGTGCCGAACTTGAAGCCGGTCTTGAGCACAAAACCGTGCAGCCTCCAGTCCTCGTACACTTCGTAGAGGTGCTCAAAGTCAGGGTGTGCGCTCTTTGCTGCGCGAAGCACATCCTCCTCTTTTGCGTTTTGCAGTTTCATGTCCGCATGGCGAAGGAGGAAAAGGGTTTCGTAAATGTCGAGCTTGGAAAGCCTTCCGCGCTGCTCTGCCTTGTAGGAGCCGAACTGCCCGAACCAATAGCGCGTGTAAAGCTCCTTTGCAACAATGTCCTCGTCTATTATGCTCCACAGGTCGGTTTTGTAAAAGCGCGCAAGAAGGGAATATTTGTCCATCTGGAATTTTTCTGAGGGGTATTTTTTCACATTGGAGCGGTTGTGTTTTTCTGCGAGTTCGCTTACGGGGCGCGCAATCAAACCGCGGTCGCGCCAGTCCTTGTACGTGAAATAGCGCGCCATCTGCTTTTCTTCTTCAAAGAGGGCTGCAATGTCGTTGAATTTGTATTCATTGAGAGATGAGTCGTAGCATTTTGCATTTCGGATGTCCATTAGGTAGAGGGCTTCAAGGGGGAAGAGATGGATTGTGCCCTTGCGCATCATGCCATAGTGCCCGTTCACGAGCGAGCTTACGCTCTCGGGCTCGCTCGCATAAACTTTTTTTGCCTTTAAATCTACCTCAAGCTTGAGTGCCATACCATCAGCCGCAAACTTTTGCGCAAGAAACGATTCTCCCCGGAAAAATGTCCGGTAAGGAGCGGCTTGCGCAATTGCATTTGCTGCATCCTTATTTGGGGTTTTCTGCTTTTATTGGTTTGCATTTCAAAAGTATTGGGAGAGAACATGGCGAGAAGAAGGAAGAAGGAGGCTGAGAAGACAAAATATTTCAAAGAAATGCGCGAGCAGGCGGAAGCGATTCCGCAGGAACTCTTGAAAAAACTCCTGAGGCAGAAATACCATATAGTGGGAAAGCACTCTGCGGTAAAGATGTGCCAGTGGACTGCAAGCACGCTCAAAGGTGAGGGAAGCTGCTACAAGAATGCGTTTTACGGCATACAGTCGCACCAGTGCATACAGAGCACGCCCGTGCTTCTTTTTTGCAACCATGCGTGCGTTTTTTGCTGGAGGATGATGCCGGAAGAGGGGCTTAAATTTTCCGATATGCCGAAAAAGGGATTCTCTTGGGATGCGCCAAAAGAAATTGTGGAGGGGTTTGTGCAGGCGCACCGGAAAACTGTGAGCGGGTTTGGGGGGAATCCGAAAACAGGTGGGAAAGTTTTTGAGGAGGCGAATTCTCCAAAGCACGTTGCGCTTTCTCTCACGGGCGAGCCGAGCATGTATCCGTATATGGGGGAGCTTCTTGAAGAATTCCATAAGAGGGGAATTTCAACTTTCCTTGTGACAAACGGGACATATCCGAACATGGTGGAGAAATGGAAAACGCTCCCTACGCAGTTGTACGTATCCCTTGTTGCGCCGAACAAGGAAGTGTATTTGAAAGCGATTCGGCCGGACTCGCCAGTTTTGTGGGAGCAGTATTTGAAGACATTGGAAATGCTGCCGGAACTTGGAAAGAAGACGAGGACTGTACTGCGCATGACGCTTGTGAGGGACGTGAATATGCAGCCGATTGAGGGGTATGCACAGCAAATTTTGCTTGCAAAGCCGCATTATGTGGAAGTGAAATCAATGGTGTTTGTGGGGGGAGCGCGCTTGAAGGAGCGGGGGCTTTCTACTGGAAGCATGCTTGGGATGGAAGAGATAAGGGAGTATGCAAAAGAGCTGGCAAAGCTTACCGGGTACATTTATGCTGCGGAGCATGCGCCAAGCAGGATAGTACTGCTTTGCAAGGATGAAAAGGCATTGAAATCAAGGATGATAGATTTTAGCAAAATTTGAAGGGTGCATTGATGGCGCTTAAGGCAATTCTTTTTGACTTGGACGGGGTGCTTGCGGACTCAAGGAGGAGCGCTGCGAAAAACATTGTAATCAGCCTTGCGGCTTTTGGGTACAAAGTGAAGATGGGGGACGTGTATGCGCACCTTACGGGCATTACTACAAGGCACATAATATGGGCGCTTTTCCCGAAAATGGGCGAAGAAGAATGCAAAAAGGTGCGCCATCAGGTTGCAAGGAACGACCCGCGCGTGTGGAAAATGATAAAACGGACGAAAATTTGCGCGCTGCTCCCGAAATTGGCGAAAAAATACAAGCTGGCGGTTGTTACGAACAGGAGGACATCCGGAATAGGGGTTGCAAGGCATTTGGGGATTGCAAAATATTTCATGGCGGTTGTCACCATACTGGATGGGAAGCCAAAGCCTGCGAAAGACATGGTGGAATTTGCGCTAAGGAAGCTGCGCGTGAAGAAAAGCGAGGCAATATTTTTCGGGGACAATGATATTGACATGCTTGCGGGGAAAAGGGCGGGCGTGAGGAGCATAAGGGTGGATGAAAAAACTGCTGCGAAAGAGATGGCACGGATTATTGAAAAGGAAAGCGGGATGATGCGCGGGGATTAGGCGGGCTCGCCGATTTTTGCTTTTGCATTTTCGTAAGATACCCGGGCTGTTTTTTCAAAAATTTCTCCTTCGTTCACTTCTATTTCACAGTGCGTGCCTTTGCTTGCGATGGAATTTTTGTAGAAAAGTGAAAGGTTACCTTCTTCGTATTTGAGGCGGAATTTGTCAAGAGCGGTTTCTACTATGCGCACATTCCCCTCGCCCATGAGGCACACGTCGTCCGCTGCAAAGGAGAGTTTTGAGAGCGCGGTTTGGGCGCTTGTTTGAGCAATTTTTTTGTCCGCGTTCTGCACCAGTGAAGAAAGCGATAGAAGGGAAATTGAGAGCATTGCGAGCGCGAGCGCGGTTATGAGAAGGAGTTCAAGTGAAAGTTGGGCTTTCACTTATTCACCCTTAGCGGCATTTGCCGTCCGTGGAAGAACAGAAGCCGGACTTGCAGTCATCGTTTCCTACGCAATAGTCGCCTGCGTTGCCTTTTGCTGCTGCAACTGCCGCGTCTGACTTGTCAAATACGGATTGGGAGTTTTGGTCTATTTTTGCGGAAGCGGTATTCGCTGTTTTGAGAAGCTGGCTTGCAACAAGAAGGACGAGCGCGAGTATTACTGCAAGAAGGATTAGCATTTCAGCAGAGAGCTGCCCTTTTCCCATAAGGGAATTTTTTATGCAAGGTATTTAACGCTTGCGGAACTTGGGCGCGCAGGTGCGCATTCTGAAAGGGATTTGGGGCAGTGCCAGATGCTAAGAGCATTTCCCAACAAGCTTTTGCGCGCCAGTCTGCCTTAAGTTGCCCATGTCGGCAGTACTGTAGGTGATTGAAACGTTGTATTCGTACATGTTCCCGCTTGCGCACACGTCGTGCGCTATCCCAAGGGAGAGGGTTTTCTTTTCACCTGACCCAAAGCCGGTGTTCACTGATGCATTCTGGCCCCCAACTGAAATTATGCTGATTGTTTTGAAGTTGTTGCCATTGTTCTGCAGAACCATCTGCATGCCTTCAGCCGCGCGGGAGGCAAGGCTTGAGATTTCTTCGGGTGCAAGCGCGCTATTTTCGTATACGCGCACATTGTCGATTGTGCCGTTGAAATTGTAGGAAGTTGCGGAGTACGAGCCTATGCGCACCGCCTTGTTGGAAAGCGGGATAACTTCGTCTGGGTGCGTCTGGGTTGCGCCCTGCTGCACCCCGTTAACGTAAAATTTCACTTCTTTTGCATCGTAGTCGTGAGTTACTGTGATGTGCGTCCAGGCATTCAGGGGAGGGGTGTAAACAACGGACTCCGTGGCACCGGAAGCTGCGCTCGCATTGTTGTAGCGCCAGTAAAGCCGGCCGCTGTAGAAGTAGAGCCAGTGCCCGCCAGTTGTATTTGAAAGCGAGCCTATCATTGCTATTGTCTTGTAGCTGGTTAGGCTTTCCGGGTTCACCCATGCTTCCACGGTTATGGAATTTGTTGTTGAAACCGCACTCGATGTATATGCATAGCTGCCGTTTCCGCTGAAATCAAGCGCGCTGCCGTATTTTCCATCCGCCCATTGCGCGTTTGAGACGGAACCCGTAAGCCCTCCGACCGAATCAGAAGCAGTGCTCCCTGCCCCCTCGTCAAATGCCCAGTAGCCGCTTGTGCCAACCGGCGCTGCCGAACGGGTGTGTGCAAGTATTGCAAACGGGCGAGATGCCTGCCAGTAGGAATCGGATTGGGAAATTTTTGAGTCCGCACTCATGCCCGGGAAAAAATCGAGGAGTGCAATGGCAACGGTTGAAATAAGCAGCACGGCCCCAAGTATTACCAGGTATTCTGCGGCTGCCTGCGCCTTAAGGCAGGTTGGTTTGCGGTAAATACCCATAAGGCATCATCAATAAAGCCTCTTTTCATTTGTTCCTTTTAAATTTATGTTATGGGAAGTTGTGCCCTATTTTCAGTTTGAGAGAAGGTAGAAGCACGCAAACGTGAGGGCAATGCCGAAAAGGAAAAGCGCTATGTCGTCCTTTTTGCTTGGGCGTATCACATCGCGCGCAGTCGTGAAGAGAAGGCAGCCGCAGAAAAAGCTCACGAAGTAGGCGGCTGAATTTGTGCCAAGCCATGCTGCAAAAAGCGCGCCGGCAAAAAGGGAAAAGGCAGCCAGCTCGTGCTGGAAGGGAATGAGGTTTATCTTGCGCATTATGTGCGCGCCGTACAGGGATGCGGTGGTTGTGCGCAGCGCAATCGGGAAGAGAAGGAAAAGCCATGCTTTAAACGAGACGTCAAAGCCAAAGAGGAGAAGCATGCCGAACATGAAGGAAATCAGGAAAAAACCAATGAGGTGCAGCTTGCCAACAGTGTGTTTTATCTGCTTGGGGCGCATGTTGTGGTAGGCATATTCCTCCACAAGGAAGAAAAGGCAGAAACCAGCTGCAAAAAGCACGCTTGAGAGGAAATCCCCTTCAAGGGCGATTGGAAGCAGGGTGAGTATGAGCACGCCTATGAGCATGCCCGCATTGAAGCTGAGGATGCGTGAATAGTAATTTTCAACTTTTTTCTCAAGCCGGTCCGCAACGTAGGCTGCAAGGGAAATGAAAAATGCGAATGAGAGGGGAAGGATTGTGTCCATTTTGACCCTTGGGGCTCACTTTTTCTTTGGAAGGGGGTTTGAGAAGGGTGCAAGGAGCCTTGCTGCATTCTCAAGGGACTGCTGCACTTCCTTTTCGCTCTTTGCGCCCGTGCATATTACCTTGCCGTTCTTGAAGAGAAGGAGCGAACTCTTGGGGTTCTTGAACTTGAAAATTGCGCCGGGGAACTGTTCGGGCTCGTATTCCACATCGTGCAACTTGGATGCGATTGTGTAAAGCTCAAGCTCCACGCCAAATTCAGCGGAAGCGACTATGTTCACGATTGTGAAGGTGGGCTTGAAGTGCGGCTGGGGCTTGTTCTTCGCGTATGGGAGAAGGAGCTTAAGGGTGCGGTCTATTGCGTGCTGCACGTCGGGCTCGCTCTTTGAGCCAGTGCAAATTACCTTGCCATTCTTGAACACGAGAAGCGAGGACTTGGGATTCTGGAGCTTTAGGATTGCGCCGGGGAACTGCTCTGGCTCGTATTCGACGTTTGGAACCTTGGATGCGATTGTGTAGAGGTCAAGCTCTATGCCCAAGCTTGCGCTCGCGACGATGTTTTCGATGTTGAAAATCGGCTTTATTGCTACTTTTTGTTTTTTTGCCATGGCATCACCCGATGCCGTCCAGAAAGCCTTTTTAAACGGCAATATGGTTTATAAAGGGAAGGTATTTAAATATAGTGAGATGAAATGGGGAGTTTACGGCTCCTATAGGTTAGTTTACCTTTTCTGAGCAAACCGTAGGTTTGCGAAGGTTGCGGGCGCAGCCCGCTCAATTGGTGGTTTATATGAAACGGTCACTTGGAAAAATGTCAAAACGCTCCCGCCTGCTTGGGATGGGAAGGAAGCCCCTCTCAGTAGCGGTGCAGCTGAAGAAATTCAAGGTCGGCGCACGTGTGGTGATAGACCACCAGGCGCGCTATTCGGGAATGCCGCACCCAAGATATAGGGGGAGAAGCGGAGTGATACTCGCAATGCGCGGGAAATCCTATGAGGTGCAGATAAGGGACGGGCGCGCGAAAAAGATCCTCATAATTCCGGCGGTTCATTTGAAGCTGCAGACTGTTGAGAAAAAGGTGAGCGCATGATTGGCAAGGTAGTTACAACCCCAAAACCAGTTACGCTTGCGCAGGTGGAAGAGCTGCTTGCAAAGCGCTCAGGCGAAGGGGATTTTGGGTATGAGCAGCAGAAGAGCCTTGAGTATTCCAAGAGATTCGCGAAGGTGAGCGCGAAAAAGGCGCATGAGCTCCTTGAGCAATTGCAGGAGGAATTCGGGGTTCCGTACGAGGTTGCGGTCAAGATTGTGGACGTTATCCCAAAGCACCACTCGCAATTGAGGGTGCTTATAGGGGCTTCTGCTGTATCTGAGGAGAAGCAGAAAAAAATACTTGAAATGCTCTCAAAAGTGAAAGTGAAGCACGTTGAAGAAGTTAAAACCGAAGAGGTGCCGGCTGAAGGCGCGGCTGCGGAAAAAGCCGAGGCGGCTCCTGAAAAGAAAGAGGAAGCTGCTGAAGGCGCAAAAGAAGAGGCTTCGGCTGGGAAAGAGGAAAAGAAAGGCAAGAAAGCTGAAAAAGACGAAGAGAAGAAGGAAAAGAAATCCAAAAAGGAGAAAGAATAAGAAGGAGAAAGACGGTATGTTAAATATTGTGATAAACGGCTCGGATGCAGGTGTGCAAAATGGAAGAGTATGCGTGGGTTATGGACTATTTGCCGGACGGGCGGTCAAACGACCGCATGCGTGAGCCTATCGCACAACTTCTAGGGGAGAAAAATTTCACGCTTTTTGAGGCAAGCATAAAGCAGGGCGCGGTCGTAAAATTCGAGGACAGGCTGTACGTTGGAAAAGACCAGCGCGAGCAGGTTGAGAAGATAAAGAGGATAGAGTTTGACGAGCTCACTGCTGCTGCAAAAAACGAGCTTAACGCGGTGATAAGGAGGATTGTGATGCACCGCGAGGCAGAGTACGTGGACTTTTTCAACAAGAGCGGCTCAATTTCCATAAGGCTGCACCAGCTGAATTTATTGCCTGGGATTGGGAAAAAGCACCTTGAGGAAATACTTGAGAAGCGCGACGTGAAGCCCTTTGCGGACTTTGCGGACATGAAGGAGAGGGTAACGCTTTTGCCTGACCCGATTAACCTCATTGTGATGAGGGTTGCGGAAGAGCTTAGAGGGGACTCTAAGCACTATCTTTTTGTAAGGCCGCCGATGCAGAAGCAGCCGTTTTAGGGCTTTTTGAAGAAAGGAAAGCTTTACATATCTTGTGCTGCAATATAACAGCAGGTGGGGTATGGCAGACGGTATGTTGGCACTCAGGGCTGGAAACTGTTTGAGACCTAGCGCACCTTCTGTCAAAGCCACAATTCCCAATTCACAGGGCGCCGGAAGGATGATAACAAGGCGCGAGATATTCGGCGTAATAAGACCAGTTTCAAAAGGGGCAATAGGTAAATTCTGGGCAGCAAAACTTTTGGTGGAAGCCCCAGCGAATGGCAAACTTTCAGACAGCTTTTTCTGGCGTGCAAATTGGCTTTCAAGCGAAGCGCAAAGGAGAAATGGCTTGGCACTCAAGCTTCCTGAACTCGCACCGCTCAAGCGCCTTTGCTCGCGAAGCCACAACTTTGCCGCAATTGCATACGAAACTTCTGCCAGGCTCGCGGAACCTGAAAGTGCGCAGGAACGCCTAAGGCTTGCAGCCATAAGCTATTCTTTGGCAGGGCAGGCGCGCTACGACCTTGCAGGAAGAATCCACGAACATGTGGCTGGTTATTTCCTGAAGGCAGCGGCGCTATATAGGGAAATTGGCGATGAAAAAAACGCAGAGTACAACGTTGAAGTGGCAAAGGACACTTTCAGAACCCTGCAGGGCGAATATATTAGGATTTCTGGAGTGTATGCAAAATTGGCGTGGGTTTCCTTATTTGTGAAGAAGCTCCTGCCGAAAGTTTCTCCTTACTTCAATCTTGAACGCGAGCGCTGCGAGAGAACGGCTGCAAAGTATGAGCAGATGGCAAAGCAAAAATGACAGCCAGCCGTTTTATATTCCCTTTGGGGCAATATTATAGCTACGCGCCGAGGTAACTCAGCCTGGTTAGAGTGCCAGACTCATAAATAGTTAATTTGTGAGTGATGAGCGGAAGGAATTCCGCGATGAAGAATAAAGGCAGGCTAATTAGTGGTCTCTGGAAGCCGCGAGTTCAAATACCTAGGGGGGCATTACGAAATCCGAAAGTCCCCCCTGAGGTCTCACCCCCCTCTTCGAAACCGGAGAGACAGGGTTGAAGACCTTGAGGTTGAACTAATCTCGCCCTCGGCATTTCTTTTTCAAATCTCGCCACCGAGCACTCGCCAACGAGTGCGAGGCGCCTGACCGAAGGTCAGTGCGTCGGCATTATTCTTCTCTTATGCCAGTTTATTCTACCAGTTGTGCCCGTAGTCCTCCAAATCACCGCCGCTTGTGTAGTAGGGTTTTGGGATTTTTGGAAGCTGCGAAACTTCCTGCTGCACTTTTTCAATCGAGGCTAAGAGCTCTCTTGTGGTAAGGGGCGCGATTTCTTCCAAAAGCTCTGCTGCCTTTTTGTAGCTCCTGACTGCGTTGGAAAGCCAGTATCCGATGCTTTGCTGCTCTCTGTATTGTATCTCTGGACACATATAGTGCTTCCCGCTTATTATTTCAATTGCATCCCGTACGTTGGAGAGCCATTTGTCCCCGTCTGCCTTCAGGGCAAGCGCCCGCCTTATGCACTCAAGCATGTGCGTTTCTTTTTCAAGTGCGGATGTGCCTGCCTTTTCCCCTCCTGCAAGAGCAGGAATGGGTTCGCCTTTCCTGCCTGCCAAATTGGAAAGCGATGCCGCTGCATCATTGTTGCGCCCGTTGCCGCCAATTTGAAGCTCTGTTTTTGTTTTTGCTGCTGGTTGCGTTGCTAATGTTGTCGTCATATTTTTCACCTTTTTTAATATTGCGCTGCTCCCGCTATGGGGGAGTTTACTGCGCGCCACACTGTGCTGTGCGATAAGCCGTACATTTTTGCAATCGAGCGCACGCTGATGTATTGGGAATAATACAGCGCGACTATTTCGCTTTGGACCGACGCCGCGATTGCGCGCGGCCTGCCTGCCTTCCTTGAAGAACTAGAGTTATGCTGCAAAGAAAATGCAACACCCGTTGTTGGTTGCTTCTGCTTGTGCACCTCCGTTTGTTTTTTCCATTCTATCCTCTCCAGCCCAAAGGGCGTAAGGGTATCTGTGAATATTCGGATTTAAAAATATGTGTTTCAAAACCCGCGCTTGCGGCTCCCGTTTTATAAAGCTGCATTTCAAAATCTATCCATGGATTCCAAAGCAGAGGCGGGAGAGGCGGCTGCAAAGCTCGCAAAGGCGGGCACCGTAGTGGGGCTTGGGACAGGCAGCACTGCGAAATTTTTCATAGAGGCGCTTGCAAGGCGGGAAAAGGAAGAGAAGCTTGCGCTCACTTGTGTTGCTACCTCAAATGCATCCGAGGCACTTGCAAAATCCCTGGGGCTCAAAGTCGTGCCGTTTTCTTTTGTGGAAAAGATTGATTTTGCTGCGGACGGGGCGGACAAGATTGATGCGAAACTGAATCTCATCAAGGGGATGGGCGGAGCGCTCGTAAGGGAGAAAATCATAGATTATAGGGCTGAAAAGTTTGTGGTAATTGCAGACGAGGGAAAAGTAGTGAAGGAACTTTTTGGGATTGTGCCGGTCGAAGTAATTCCGATGGCTGCGAAAATCGTGTGCAGGGAGTTGAAAGAAATCGGGGCGGTTGATGCGGTCGTAAGGGCGGATGGCGGAAAAACGTTTGTTACGGACAATTCAAACTGGATTGTGCACGCTACTTTTGGGAAAATAAAAAGCCCGAAGAAACTTGAGCAGGAAATAAATGGGATTGCGGGAGTCGTGGACAACGGGATTTTCACTAGGAACGTGCAGTGCGCGATAGTAGGCACTGGAAACGGGGCGCGGGAAATAAAGGCAGGGGGGGAATAAGGATGGGGCTTTCCGCATACGTTGTTGCAAACCCGAAAAAGCCGCATGTTGTGAAAGTAAAGGAAGAGGTGGAGGTCTTTTTGCAGGGAAACGGGGTGGAGGTAACTCCTTCCGGAAAGCTTCTTGTAACAATAGGGGGAGATGGGACTATCCTGCACAACAACAGGCATTTTGACAAGGACATTTTTGCGATAGGCTCAAAAAGCAGCTTCCTGTGCCAGGCAAAGCTTGAGGACTGGAAGGAAAAGCTTGGGAAAATACTGGCGGGATACAAGGTGCAGCACCGCATCATGCTTGCAAGCGAGCTTGATGGGAAGAGATTGCCTGACGCACTAAACGAGGTGTGCGCAAGGAACAAGGAGCACAGGATACTTATGTTGGGGCTTGAAATCGGGCAAAAGTGGCACGAATTCCGCGCGGACGGGGTGATGTTTGCAACCCCCACGGGTTCGCCTGCGTATTGCTATTCGTGCGGTGGGAAGGAGATGGGGGCTGATGCAAATGAGTACCAGGCGGTTGCGATTGCGCCTTTTAGAAGGGAATTTGAGCCTGTTGTTGTGCCTGCGGGCGTGAAGTGCAGGCTGGTAGTGGAATCCGAATGCGACGCGGACGTTGTGATAGACGGGCAGGAAGTTTTCCCGCTCAAGCAAAAGAGCGTTGTGAAAGTGTGGGTGAGCGGAAAGTATGCGAAATTTGTGATTGTGTAGGTAATTTGCATGGCGTTTGTTGGAACTGCACCAAGGAAGGCGATACTTTTCGGGGAGCACTATGTCGTGCATGGTGCTGCTGCGCTTTGTGTTCCGATAGAGCCTGGCACAAGGGTTGAAATTGAAAGGGCGGGCGGGAAAGTGGGAGTGCGGCTCATAAGTTCAATTGGGGATGACTTTTTTTCGCAGGAAGAGGCAGGCACAAACGAGAAATTTGAGAACTTGAGGGTTGCATACTGCGGGTTTTTGGCGGAAACAAAAGCGGATGAGATGCCGTTTGTTGCGAGGTTTTCTGCCCAAGTTTCGCAGAAGGGAACCGGGATGAGCGCATCGTTTGCAACGAGTTTCCTTCGGGCACTGTGCGCTGCATATGGGAAAAAACTTTCAAAAAAGAAATTTTTTGAAATTGTGCAAAAAGCAGAGGAGATTGCGCACGGGGCGCGGGCAAGCGGGATTGATGCTACAACGGTAATGGAGGGAAAGCCTGTGCTCTTTGAGAAAAAGTTTGAGCCGGTGAGGTTTGTTTTCAAGGATGCGAAAGTGGAGCTTCCAAAAGGCTCGCGCCTGCTTCTTTGTGACACCTTTGAAGGAGTGCGCTCAAAAACATCGGAGCTTGTTGAGAAGTTCGCAAAGAGCTATGGGGTGCAGGGGGCGGCAAATACCGCGCAAAGGAAGAAAATTGCCGCGGATTTTGGGCAGGTTTTCAAAAAAGCAATTGAGAATTTGAAAAAAACTGGGAGCATTGTGGAGCTTGGCTCGTGCATGAACGCAAACCACGGCCTGCTTGCCGCGCATGGGGCAAGCTCTGCTGGGATTGAGAAATGCAGGGAAATTGCATTTGCGCACGGGGCGTACGGGGCAAAGCTTACTGGGGCGGGCGGGGAAGGTGGCGCGGTGCTTGTGCTTTGCGGGGAAAAGGCAGTTGGGAAAATAGTGCAGGCACTTGAAGATGCCAATTTTTCTGCTGCTGAGATAAAAATTGCAGGTAAAATTTAGAGCCCGCTTTCCATTGCAAATTCGGCCAAGAACTCCTCTTCCATGAAGTGCAATTTTGCGGGAAGGATGAGGATTGCGGGCAAATCGTCCGTGTGCCCGTCGAGGAGGGCGGCAAGGGAGGAGTATATTCTCCTTTGGGTTGGCCAGCCCACGCGCGAAAGAAGCACGAAATTTGTTGTGTGCAAAATTATGCCCTTCTTTTTTTCCTCTTCCATTGAGAGCAGTTCGCGCAATGCTTCCTTGGGCTCAAGGTGCTCGCCTTTTTCGTCCAAGTCAAGCAGGAGAAGCGTGTGCAAATTCCGTGAGAGGTTCTCCTGTATTGTATCGTAGGGGGAAGAGGGCGTGTAGTTGGGCTTCCATTTTGGGATTGTCACTATTTTGCCAAAGCGGTATGCCTGCAGGCCCGACTCGCCGATTGCGGCGGAGAGAATGGAAGATGAGTGGATTACTTTTGTTGGGATGTTTTTCTTTTGGGCTGCAAGGAGAAGGGAAACGTGCGTTGTTGCGATTAAGGGGTCGCCTGCCACAAGGAGGCAGACTGATGCATCATCCGAGCACGCGGAAAGGATTTCTTTTTCATTCTCTACGTCTGCCCTTTTGAGCAGCTTTATTTTTTTCTTGCACAATTTTTCCAGGCGGGAAAGCGTGCCTTCGGAAAGTATTGAAGTGTAGCTTTCTGCAAAAACAATGCTGCATTTTTTCAGCACTTCGAGCGCGCGAAGCGACATGTCAGTTTCGTCGCATATGCCGATTCCTATGAGATAGAGCATAAAACCCAGTGGAAAGTAGGTGCATGAAAATATATAATGCGTGCAGGAGAAATGGGTGCATGAAACTGTGCAATGCGTGCATCAAAAACAGGAGGGCTTTTTGCCCGCACAACTTTTCCGCAGAGCTTGCGAAGGAAATAAACCCGCAGCTTAAGCAGGACATTTTCGGGCCCACACCGCCGAACATTTTTGTGGGGCACAATTTCTATCCGAAGGTGTATGCGGGCCCCACTGTTGCAGTGGGGGAAGTGCTGGACTCTCCCGCGGACTGGTATGGCATGGATTTTGGAGGCATTATAAGGCAGAGGGCAATGCAGGTGCAGGGAAGGAAAATGATGGGCATAAGGCCGCAGGGGCGAATGATAGAACAGGTGCGCGAGAGCATAATGTCCATAAAGCCGATTGACGTGGAAGTGAGGTTTTCAAAGGTGCCGAAATTTGAAATCTCGTACGACGAGGTGCACTCTCCTGCGGGGCCTAGTGCGCCAATTGAAAAGCTGGAAATTGCGGACAATCCGAGGATACCGAAGAAAGTGGACGAGGTTGTGCAGGAAGGGGTGAAGGCAGTTGAGGCGGTTGGGGAGCTTGCGCTTGAAGGGTTTGACAACTATTACATTACGAAATTGCTTACTGCGGGAGTGCTGGGCAGGAAAGCGGAGAAAAAGCTCGTGCCTACGAAATGGGGGATTACTGCTACGGACGACATGCTGGGAAAGGGCATTATGGAAAAAATAAGGGGAATGCCGCACACAAACTGGCATTATGTTTATTCAAACACGTATTTGCACAACCATTTTGAGGTCCTTCTCATGCCCGGCGCGTGGGAGTATGAGCAGTTTGAGACGATGGTGTATGCAAATAAATGGGGGGACATTAGCGAAGAGTACGAACCGCATTGGGGAAGAAGCGATTATGCGCAGCGCCAAGGTGGCGGGTATTATGCTGCGCGGCTGGGGGTTGCTGAGGGGCTGCAAAAAATCGGGAAGCAGGCAAGGGCGGTTCTCTTTAGGGAAATCGGGGAGGGATACATTATACCGTGCGGAGTTTGGGAGGTGCGCGAGAACGTCAGGCACGCATTTTTGGGAAGGGCGGAAAAATTCGGGAGCCTGCAGGAGGCGCTTGGGGTGATTGCAAGCAGGCTGAAAATACCGATTCGGGAATATGAGAAAAAGAGCAGGGTACTAAGGCAAACGAAGCTGGGAGATTTTTAATCATTGGGGTGCAGTTTAGCATATGGATGCAAAAGCGGTTGCGGCTGAAATTGTGCAAAGCGCAAAAGAGGCTGCAAAGAAAATGCACATTACAACCATGACGGTTGAGGTGGGGCAGTTTGCAACTATTTCCGTTCCCGACCTTGCAAAGGAGATTGCGCTTCTCCTGCCTTTTTCCTCTGTTGACATTGAAGAGAAAAAAGCAAGGGTGAAGTGCGGATGCGGGTTTGAGGGCGCGCCGGAGATACAAACAAGCGGGGCGGAGGGCACGCCTGATTTTTCGTGCCCGAAATGCAAAAAGAAATACCCGCAGGTGCTTGAAGGGGACAGCGTGGAATTGAAGGACATTGAAGTTGAATAAATTCGTTTTTTGCCGACTTTTCCCTGAAACGCTTTTTAAGTGATGTGCAAAAATACGCGCATGGGAAAAGTCAGGATAGCCTCCAAAATAGCGCATCTTTCCTATGCGATACGGGACATCGTTGCTGCTGCGCAAAGGGTTGAGAAGGGCGGCAAAAAAATACACTGGCTTAACATAGGCGACCCGAACCGGTTTGATTTCAGGCCCCCGCAGCATGTGCTGGAGGCGATAAAGGACGCGCTCAAGGATGGGAAATACACAGGATATGCGCCCTCGCAGGGCGAGCCGCTCCTGCGGGAAGAAATAGCGAAAAAAGAGGGCGTTTCCTTTGAAAATGTTTTTGTCACAAACGGGCTTAGCGAGGGCATCACGTTCCTTTTTAGCGCGCTCATGGATGCAGGGGACAATCTGATGATGCCGATTCCGGCATACCCGCTCTATGTCACAGACTCAAAGGTGGTCGGAGGCGTGGAAAACTATTATGCGTGCGACAAAAACTGGATACCTGACGTTGACGACATGCGCAGGAAAATAAATTCAAAAACGCGCGCGATTGTTGTGATAAACCCGAACAATCCGACGGGCTCTGTGTGCCCGAAAAGCGTGCTTAGGGAAATCGGGGAGCTTGCGGCACAGCATGACATCCCGCTCATTGCGGACGAGATTTACGACAGGCTCGTTTTTGACGGGGAATGCACGAACTTAAGGGACGTGGCGCCAAAAGATGCAAAGCTCATAAGCGGGAACGGGATGTCGAAAAATTATTTTTACCCGGGAGCGAGGGTGGGGTATCTGGCGCTGCACGGGGAGGGCATGGAGCCCCTTGCAGAGGCCCTCACAAAGCAGACAAATGCACGGCTCTCTGTGAACTGGGAAATGCAGTTTGGGCTGCTTGCTGCAATGAGGGGCAGCATGGACTATCTTAAGCCGAACCTTGCGAAGCTCAAAAAAAGGGGCGGGCTTTTGCACAAAATGCTTAATGAAGTGCAGGGAATTTCGTGCGTGAAGCCAAAGGCCGCATTCTATGCGTTTGCAAAGGTGGAGCTGGGGGACAAATGGAAGGATGATTTTGCGTTCGTGCACGGGCTTCTTGAGGAAACCGGGGTGCTGTGCGTGCCCGGGAGCGCGTTTGGGGCAAAAAAAGAGGAAGGGTACATGCGGCTTGTGTTCCTTCCACCTGAAGAGGAGTTGCAGGAGGCGCTTTCCCTTGTGCAAAAATACGTCTTAAAGGCTCAGAAATAAAAATAATGGCTGCTAATTGGGTTAAAAGGTGAGCTTATGGGATTTCTCGATGGTATATTTGGCGCAGCAGGCGCAAAAAAAGATGAGGCAACGGGCGAACCGGTTGCTGTGCCGATGTTTTCGATAACAACGGCATTTAGGCCCGTGCGCCTTGCTGCAAAAAAAGACGAAAGCGTGGACCTTGAGCTTGGGGTAAAAAACATAAGCGAGGGGGAAGCGATAACGTCTGTTAACGTGGACGTGCCAAAGGGGCTTGGGTTTGACGGCATGGGGATTGCGCGCACAAAGGAATACCGCCTTGGCACAATGAAAAGCGGCGAGGAAAAGAAATTCACGCTTTCGCTCCATGGAAGCTCGCAGACTGCGGCAGGCAACTACCGCATCACAATAAGCGTGTATGCGCATTATAGGGACTACGGGCACGTGCTTAATTCCGTGAAAAAGGCGGTTGAGCTGCGCGTAATCTGAATTATTTTTCCTCTTTCTTTTCCTTTTCTTCCCTTCTTTCCTTCTCTTCCTGCTTTTGCGAGGGCTGCGCCTCCTTTTGCGAGGCTTCTGCCTGCGTCTCTTTTTTTGCGGCGTCTATTTTCTTGCAAAGCTCGTCAAGGGAGGAGGCAAGCTGCGCGCCGTAGGAAGAAAGCGAGACAACGCTGTTCTTGCCGCTTTTTGAAATCTGCACTACGTTCTGCTTTTGCATTTGGGAAAGCACTTTCACGGCATAGACATAGGAGCATCCCGCGCTCCTTGCAAGCTTGGAAGGGTACCACTGCTGCGTTGAGTCCTTGAGAAGAAGGAGGAGCGCGACCGGCTTTTGCTTCAGGAAAAGCTTTTTCATGGGGGAATTTGCCCGACGCTGCTTAAATTGGTTGCGATGAGGCGCGTGCCTTCGCGTATCCCAAGCGCCCCTGAGCTATTTGCATTTATTTCAAGCACGTATTTTACGGCATGTGCGCTTGGCTGCAAAGGGCAGGGGTCGTGCCCGCAGGGATAGGCGGTGCGTATCCCCTCAACGGTGAAATTTTCGTAAATGAACACCATGTCAAGCGGGATGAGCGTGTTCTTCATCCAGAAATAGCGCACCTGCGAATCCGGGAAAACAAAGAGCATCCCGCACGCGCTGCACAGGCTATGCTCGTGCATCAGGCCCAGTGCGCGGGACGAATCCGTATCTGCAATCTTCGCGGTTATTTGGGACGTCGGGGTGTTCACAAGCGCGTATTTTTGCGGCTGGGCGGGGGTTTGGGAAAGCAAAAAGAGCGCAAGGAGCAAAAGCAGGAAAATTGCGGCAAAGAAAAGGATTTTTTTCATAGTACCAGCGTGGAAAATCAGAGTGCGAGAATCTCCTTTAGCACTGCCATGCGCACGGGAACCGCGTATTTTGCCTGCTGGAAGTATTTTGCATGCGGGCTTGCGTCCACTTCAGGCGGGATTTCAAGGTGCTTTGGAAGCGGGTGCAGTATTGCCATGTCTTTTTTTGCGCCCGAAAGGAAGCGGGAATCTATGCGGAACGCATCCTGCGCTGCCTCTGCGGCTGCAGGGCTTGCAAAGCGTTCCTTTTGTATGCGGCACACGTAGAGGATGTCGCTCTCCTTTGAGGGTGAGCGGGAGAAACTTATTTTGGGCGAGAATTTTTCGTCAACTTTGCGCACAAGGGAGGTTTCCATTTCAAGCCCTGCAGGCGAGGCAAGGGTTATGTTTGCGCCAAACATGCCAAGAAGGTAGAAAAGGGAGCGCATTGCACGCGCGTGCCTTAAGTCACCTGCGAGGGTTACGTTAAGGCCGCTTATTTTTTTCTTGAGCGACATTATTGTGTAGATGTCTATGAGGGCCTGCGTGGGGTGCTCGTTTCCGCCATCCCCGGCGTTCACAACAGGGTGGGACGCGGCATCTGCTGCGATTTGCGCAAAGCCTGCCTGCGGGTGGCGCAGCACAAGGGCATCCGCATATGTGTCGAACATCCTTATGGTGTCCTCAAAGCTCTCGCCTTTTGCGATTGAGCTGTTTGAAACGTTGAATGGGAGCACGTGGCAGCCAAGGCGCATTGCAGCAGCAGCAAAAGAGGAATGCGTGCGCGTGCTTGGCTCAAAGAAAAGGGTTGCGACTATTTTGTTGCACGGTGAAACGGACTTTTCCTTAAGGAGAGCTTCCATTTTTTTCGCGCTTGAAAGCAGGCGCTCAACGTCTTTCTTTTGCAATTGCTGCGCGCTTATGAGGTCCTTTAATGCCGCCATGCCTGCACCATTCTTTTGTGCCTGCCAAGGTTTATAACTTTTGGGAAGGGCTGCGCTATGGGCGCAGGAAACGCCAGAGGGGAAAAAGCAGCAGGAAAAGCAGCAGGAGCATCCAGCCATTTTGGAAAAATGAGGAAAAATCGGAATTGCGGTGCGACGCAAGCATAGTGAGCCCTGTTGCGGGCCGGTGCGTGAGGTTGCCGGAAAAATATTGCGCGCCATTGGAAAGTGGCGTGCCCTGCGGAATTTGGGAAGTGTAGTTCCTGGACAGGGAGGAAAACGAAAAGGGATATGCATCGCCGAAAGAATCGTGGAGCAAAAGTGAGGAATTGAGCATCCCAAGCTGCGGGCTTGTTTCGTTGAAAGACACGGTGCAGGAGTAGAGCAGCGTGGAATTTCCGCCTGAAAGCTGGAGCATGCGCGTTGCGTTCCTGGCGCAGGAGAAGGAAAAATTTTCCTCATTGGAGGGGTCCTCCCTGCTTTTTATGCATGCAAAGCCGTATTGGGGGTCCCTGAGGGATTCCAAACCAAGCAGGCTTGCGATATGGGGGGAATTCGAGGGGTTGAAATTTGCTTTTGCAAAAATGCGGTTGGAAAAGGATAGAACCGAAAACTTTCCGGACGTTGCAAGCTGCTCAAGAAGGATTGGGGAGAGCACGAAAAAGCGCGCGGGCTTGTTTTCAAGGGGGAAGCTTTTTTCCCCGAAAAGCGCGCGGCTGAATGTTTGGCTGGAGAGGGAAACTTCCTTTTCGCAGCCGCATGAGGTGGCGCATCCGTATTTGGAGCAGGTTGTTTCGCACACGTAAAGGTTTTTCTCCTCGCGTTTTCCATATCGGGCTGAAATTGTGCCGTTTATTTGCACGTGCAGGAGGGGGAGGGAGGAATTTGGTTCGTTTATTTCCGCTCTATCAAACTCTTCTTGGGAAAAGGGGGGTGAAAAATATCCGTTGTCGCTTATGCGCATTGATTTTTCCAAAGGCAGGGGGCCTTCGAGCGAAAAATGTGCGATGAAATCCCCCCACGGGCTGCCGTTTTGCAAAATGGTTGTTTTCCCTGGCGCGCACCTTGAATCAAAATCAATGCTTTGCGAAA
The DNA here is from genome assembly GCA_902384585.1 of Candidatus Anstonella stagnisolia. GTDB lineage: Archaea > Micrarchaeota > Micrarchaeia > Anstonellales > Anstonellaceae > Anstonella > Anstonella stagnisolia. Next base: position 863,720 of record CABMCJ010000004.1, on the reverse strand, counting down.
TTTCCTGGGCATGCATTTCGCCCCATGCCCATATTATGGAAGCATTCTTCGCGGAGCTTATGCGGAAATCAACTGAAGGGTCTGCGGAGAGGACGCGCACGTATGCGAAAGAGAAAGGGTCGGAAAGGGAGGGAATGCTTTCCTGGGCGTTTGCAAGGTTGCGCTGCGAGCCAAGAAGGGAAGGGGCAATCTGCACGTTGAGGGAATGCGTTGCATTGAAAATTCCGCCCTCTTCTGCGCCCGCGGCCGCTGCGAAAGAGAAATGGAGAAGTAGCAGGAGGAAGGGCAGCCTCATAGGAATTCCTCCAGCCCAGAGGAGATGCACAGGAAGAGCTTTTTGTTTTTTATAAGCAGGGAGAGCCTTGCTGCATTTGGCGCCCCGCTTTTGAGCCAGAGGTGGAAGGAGCGCAGCCGGGCATCTGAATCAAACGCAAGGATATTTTTTGCGCCCGCGGCGTGCTTGGGGTTCAGGCTCGAAAAATTTTGGGGGCAAACGCGTATGTGCACGCGCTCGAATGGGCAGGATGCAAATATCTGGTTCGAGTTTTGAAGGGGAGTCGGAAAAATGCAGCCCTTTTGCACAAGCACGTTTGAGAGGATGCGCATGTTGGCCGCTTCTTCTATCTGAAGATTCCATGATGAGGGGGCATAGAAGCCGCAATGCCCTACAATGCGGCCGGATTTTTGCATCTGCAGCAATGCGTCCTCTATTCCCTGGCGCGAAAGCTGGGAAAGCGCCCCTTTTGAGGTGCAAAGCCTGCGCAAGCCCACTGCAAGCTCGCTGCAATCAAGCGGGAGGCGGATATACCCGAAATGCGCATTCGCAATTTCAAATGCGCGCAGGAAATCCTGCGAGGGCAGTTCTATTTCGGGTTCGGGCTGCTGGGAGAAATCAGGGATGCGAAGCCCGTATTTCCTTTTTGGCTTGCGCCGAACTATCATGAATATCAGGAGCGCTGCAAGGAGCAGTGGCGCGGCAAACTGCAGCAGGTAGTAGAGGAATGGGTTGCGCTGCTGGGAGAATGCGACCCTCTTTTTCACGCCTGAAAGTTCCACTATGAATGCGCTTTCCTGCGAGGATGGGCGGGCTGCTACTGTGAAAGTGCCGAAAGTTACCGGGTATTGCATGCTGGAGTTTGAGCCTTCTATTGAAACCGTTGCAAGCTGGGAATCAATTGGCTCGCCATCCAGCGTTGCGCTAAAATGGTAGGCTGCGCCGTCGATTGAGGAAATTTTGACTTGCAGGTCCTGCACGCGCAGCAGGGATTTTGCATACGTGCGCGAGAACTGGTCCTCTATTGACACAACGTAATATCCTGCGCGTGAAACGTTGGCAAGCTCAAGGCCGCCCAGCCAGCCTGAGCGTATGCTGCCTTCGAAGATTTTTTGGCGCACGATTGTGCCTGCAAAATCCCCTGCCGTTGCATAGAGGGCAAGCCTTGAGCCTGCGGCTGGCTCCACCCACACGGAATAATATGGGACTTCGCCTGCAAATATTTTCTGCGAGCCGCTAAGGGAGGGGGGCTTTATGAGCCTTGAGCCCTGCGAAATGCCTGCGCTGCGGTTGTTGCCAACTGAAACCGCCTCGTAGATGAGCCTGCAGTAGCCGCTGCTTATGTTTTGGGGCGCATATGCGATAAGCGTGAGGTTTTGGGAGGAAGAGGAAGGGGTGAACTGGATGGAAGCATGGAAAGAGCTTGGGGCGCTTGCATAAATTTTGGAGAGCGCGAGGGAATAGCCTGCTGGGTAGAGGTTTGAATTCAGGCTGCTTGGGGAAACTTCCATTTGTTGCAGGATTTCCTGCATGCTTTTGTTTTGCGGGAGCCTTCGCACCTGCCCGAGGGAGTCTATTGTGAAATCCGAAACCTCGCCTGCAAAAAGCAGTTTTGAGCCGGACTGCTGCGCGCCTGAGATTAGCCCTTCTGTTTCAAGGGGGAGAACCCCGGTCGGTGCAAGTATCGTTGCGCCAACGCAGTTTTGGATGCCGCTTGTTGGGACTTTTTTTGCCTCCAAGCCAAAGGAGCGCAAGCCCTCTTCAAAGCCGCGCCTGAAGCCTGCGGCATCAAAGCCGGTTGCGTATGGGTGCTCAAGCACGCAGAAGCCGTTCGTGGGCTGCTCCTGCGAGCAGGAGAGCGTGACGTTTGCTGATGAAACCCCTGAATTTTCAAATGCGAATGCTGCAAAAAATGCGCTTTGCCCCCCGTATGATATCAGCTGGAAAGAGCGGGGGCGCACCGCGGCAAAAAATATTTTTTCCTGCTGCTGCGCCTGCTTTTGAGGTAGGAGGAAATACGCAAGGAGAGGGATGAGCAAAAGGAGGAAAAGCAGTGCCGCGAATTTTTTGCGCTGCAAGGATGCACCGGCAAAATTTCAGGAATAAGGTAAATAACAATTTGCATAACGGGGAGGGGAAAACCGGAGAAAGGAAGGGGGATCAGGAAATCAAGGAACCAGCAAATCGGCGAACCGATTTGCGGTCCACTCGTCGAATACTTCGATGAGTTGGAAAACTGAGGGGGAAACCTTGGTTTCCCCCGCGGTTTGTCTATGCAGGAGGCAGGATTTCCGGCTTGCTGACAAATTTTGTTCGTCAGGACAAAGCTTTTGGACCTGCGAAGGCACTAAAGCCACAGGATTTCTTCCCCGAACGGGGCTTAAGTCCTGCCCAATTGACCAGGCTCTGGCACTCCTGCGTTGGCAGAGTGACAGGTTATTGCCCGAAGGGCAATCAGACTGGCACTCCTGCGCACTAAGGATGTGAAAGAAGAAGAATAAAAAAGGATGCAGGAATTAGCCGTACATTGGCCCAAGCGACTGAGAGGCTTCCGCCTTCTTGTAGTGCGCGTGCGAGGCTTTTGCCTTGTCCATCACGTCCTGCATTTTCTCGTGGATTTTTGCGGACTCTTCCTCAAGCTCGTGGGTGTTCACATCGAGCCTTAGGATGCCCTTGAGCGTCTCAAGCACCATGGAGGCTGCCTTTGGGTCCATGAATTCCTCGTGAGCCTCTGCAAGAAGCGAGATTACAGGGAAATTCTCGATTGCGCCGCGCGCAAGAAGCACTCCGGTAACGCCGGTTGTTGCACCCTCCTTTATGCTCTGAACGCTCGGGAGCTTCTCCATTTCAAGGCGCAGTTTCTCGTCGCTTGCAATCACGTACACCATGTCCTGCTCGCCCTTTATCGTGATGCCGCCAAGGGAGATTATTTTGGAGACTTTTTCCTTTTTGGCAAAAGCGTAGATTGCTTCGGAGAGCTCGTGCACGGTTGAGATTGGCACTATGAACTCTGAAAGGAGTATGATGAGGTTGTGCTTTTGGGAGAAATACAGGCGGGCCGGGTAGTGCGGATGGTAGTTGTGCACTGCAGCCAACGGGGGGAACTGGTCGCTGTCGATGTAGCCCATGGGCTGCATCTTGAGCTTTTCGACCAGGTAGCTTGCTGCGACCGTGCCTACCAATCCCAAGCCGGGAAAGCCGTCTATAAGAATCGGCTTTTTGAGCCTGGGTTTTGCGGTTTTTATTATTTTTATTGCCATATTGGATACTTCGGGGAAAACGTTTAAATTAAGTCGTATGGGCAGAGCTTGGGGGAAATAAAAATAAAAGAAAAATAAAAGAAGGGTTTTCTTAGCAGGCAATGCTTTGCCCGCCGTATATCGTGTTGAGCACTGCGGGAGCAATCACTGCAATCAGGACTGCGATAAGCGCGCCTGTAAGGCATGCTGTTGCCCATACGTTTGCGCGTGCGCGGGTCTCTGCGCCCATAATCTGGCCTGCGGCGTATATCACGCCTGCGAGCACTATCATGAGCATTGCGGCTACAGGGAGCAATCCCTTTATTCCCTGGCAGAGCGAGTTTAGTGCCGTGGATGTGCTATCCAGAATTGATTGCGCGGCTACAAAGCCCGCAAGCACAAACAGCCCTAGCAGGAGCATTTTTTTGTTCATTGAACCATCCTCCGTAATGTTAATGGGGATAATAACGAGAATTGATTTAAATAACTATCTGAGGTGCGGAAAAAGAAAAACGCCGGGAGTGAGATTTTCAACCAGAGAGGATTCAGACCAGTTCTTCGGATACGAAGAGGGGGGTGAAACCTCAGGGTGGAGTTTCGGACTCCATAATGCCCCCCTAGGTTTTCGAACTCACGAAGGCCTTTCGGCCAAACAGCTTTCTGCACAATCGCAGCAAGCTAGCAGGCTGCCGCCCTACCACTAGGCGACCCCAGCGCACTATGAATGGGGCGCAATTTGTTTTTATTCTTTTGCGCACAATTGAATGCAGGAGACCAGTTCCGAAGGTGTGAAAATGTACAACAATTTCCTACAATGCGAAAAATGCAGCACTGAGCTCACGCGCCAGAACCAGAAGCAGATGGTGGACAGGCAGGGCTTCACGCATTCCTATTGCTCTGGATGCTTTGCAGAGCTTAAGGGAAACAAGCCGCAGTAAGACGATATACGATAAAGTGGCAAGAATCGCCGTTGTGGCAATGGGCTTTAAGCGACGGTGTTTGCAAATCAGCTCGGCCTTGTTACCAGCCAGCACGCACCATGAAGCTTAGGGTTGCTCCTTCCGGCCTGGCCCGATTCACGCCATACTGCATCCGGCTGGGCAAAGCGTCTACGCCTTTTTGCAATCCTGAGCGGATAAAACGGCAATGCGCCAGCGGCTTTTCGGTCCTGCCAAAGGGGATTTGCAGCAACAGGAAGCCCCTACCTTCCCGACCTATCCTGCCAGAGGTATTATGCAGGAGGGAGTTAAAGAAGATTGCGCTTATTTTGGTGCTGGATTTATAAAGACGGGAATCCATAAATTAACACAGTTGAAGTTTATGGAATTTGCCCGCCTAGCGAAAGATTTCCCTGCAGTAAAAGCCAGCAGCCGCACTAAAATTTGCACGGGTGAAGAGGCAACTGTTTTTCGGATAAACAAGACGGGCAATCCGTTCTTTCGCTCGCTTATTGAGAGAAACGGGCTTGCGGAGAGGAGGCTGGCTATGTTAAGGGATAATGAACCTGTTGATGTTGCAAGCGCGCATAAGAAACAGGTAAGGGGTTCGCGCAGTCATGACCTCGGCGTAGCAGTAAGGCGTTTCTGGTCCGGAACAATGGCGGGGCAGGTGCTGAATTTTCATTTTATGCGGCTTGCAAACGTGCTTTTCCCCCAACATTTCCCAAAAGTGCATGCGCTGCGCTTTTGCGAAGGCAGGGAAGGGAAAATGGAGGTGCGGCTTTACACGGAATTTGTGCCTGATGGAAACGGGGCAATTGCGCGAAAGCAAGAGGCGCTTGGGAAATTCCGCGAGTTGATGGAGAGCGGCAGGAGTTGGGATTATTTGAGGTTGAAAAGCGATGCCAGGGAAAGGTCAGTTTGCAAGGGACTGAAAGAAGCAGCAAAGAAAGTTCGCGCTGCCGGGCTTCTGATGGACCACCCCGAAGCGAATTACCACGAGAGAGAAGGAGTTCCTGTGTTTTTTGAAGTTGACGGAGTTGCGATGAAGGAGTTGGTTGAGCATATAAAAAACATGCCGCAAGGGAGGCAGAAAGACAGGGCAAATGCGCACCTTGCGATGTTAATTGGGGCGATTATTTCCGCATTGGCGGAGCAATTTAAGGCTAAGGGGGCTTTTGAGCGGGAAAGTATGAGGTACCAAAATTGGAACCTTTACTCGCATTACTTTGATGGAAATCCTGCCTTTTTTGCAAGGAACCTTATCGGGGATTTGCTGGGAAGGCGCAGCGTGGTTTGCGCGGGCAATGGCGGGCATTATCGCCAATGGAGAGTTGAGGATTTTGATGGCGGTGGATATGAAGTTCCTGAATTTATGAAAAATAATACGCTCGTCTTTTTATTGAGGGAACGCTTCCGGGAATTTACTGACAATAGCCACTTCGTTTATTTTCCGCTAAGGCAGAATGAAAAGCAACAGATATAAACCTTCGTTGCAAAATAAAGCCGTAATAAACGCCCCTAGCTGGGCAGAGAATAACAGGTTGGTATTTTGGGACTGGATAATATTGAATCGCACATCCCGCAGGGGATTATTGTTTCAAAGGAGGACGAGGAGCTTTTCAAGTTCATAGAGAGCTCAAAGCCTAAGATATACGTCGTGGGCACGGGCGGAAGCGGCTGCAACACAATGAACAGGATGTACGAAATAGGGATTGACGGCGTAAAATTCGTTGCAATGAACACGGACGTGCAGCACCTCGTGAAGATGCGCGCGGACAAGAAGATACTCCTTGGAAAGCAGCTTACAAGGGGAATGGGCGCAGGCTCAAATCCCTCTGTGGGCGAGAACGCCGCAAAGGAAAGCGCTGCGGACATAAAGGCTGCGCTTTCGGATGCGACAATGGTGTTTATCGCGTGCGGAATGGGAGGAGGAACCGGAACGGGCAGCGCGCACATTATTGCGGAAGCTGCAAAGGCTGCGGGCGCACTCACGATTGCGGTTGTTACATTGCCTTTCTCTTCAGAGGGAAAAATAAGGTTCCAGAATGCGCTTGAGGGATTGGATAAACTCAAGAGGCAGGCGGACACGGTAATCGTAGTTCCGAATGACAAATTGCTTTCGATTGCGCCGGACCTTCCGTTGAATACAGCGTTCAAGGTATCTGACGAGGTATTGGCAGGCGCCGTAAAAGGCATTGCGGAACTCATCACAAAGGCGGGATTGGTAAATCTGGATTATGCGGACCTGAGAACCATACTTGCATCTTCGGGATGTGCAGTAGTTGGGATTGGGGAGGCATCAGTGGATGCAAAGCCTGACCAGAGGGCGTTAATCGCGATTGAGACTGCAATGAACTCGCCATTGCTGGATGTTGACGTTTCAACTGCGAACAAGGCGCTCATAAACGTGCAGGGCGGAGAGGACATGACACTGAAGGAAGCAGAGCTCATAGTTGCGGAAGTGTCAAGGAGGATTGACCCATCCTCGCACATAATATGGGGCGCAAGGATTGAGAAGGCAATGCAGAAATCCTCAATAAGGGTCCTCGTGGTAATCGCGGGCACGAAATTCCCGCAGTACACCCTTGAGCACACAAGCACGAAAGCAGAAGAGCTTGAGCTGGACCTGATAAACTAAGGTGAAAATATGGATATTGCATTCACAATAAGGGATTTCATTTCGCGCTCTGCGAGGGTGCTCGCGGTTGCGACAAAGCCGAGGAGAAGCGAGTATGAGAAAATTGCGAAAATAACCGCGGCGGGAATGGTAGTTGTAGGGGTAGTTGGCATAATAATTTCGTTCGTGTTCCACTTGATATGAGGAGATTGAAATGATATTTGTATACAAAGTCACGGCAGGGCAGGAGAGAGTCGTAATAGAGATGCTCTCAAAGAAAATACACAAGGAAAATTTGCCGATTTTTGCGATTGCGCATTTTGAGGATTTGCGCGGCTACATTATTGCGGAAGCTGAAAGCGAAGTTGCGATACGCCAGGCAGGCTTGAGGATTCCGCACATAAAAGGAGTGCTTGCAAAGCAGATGGACGTGAGCGAAATAGACAATTTAGTGCAGGCAGTAAAGCCCGCGCTTGCGAACATTTCCAAGGGAGACATTGTGGAGCTCACATCCGGCCCGTTCAAGGGAGAAAGGGCAAGGGTTCTCAAGATGGACGAGAACAAGGAAGAGCTCACAGTGGAGCTTACGGATGCGGCTGTGCCCATTCCGGTCACAATAAAATCCAGCATAATAAAATTGTACCAAAAAGCCGAGGACCAGTAGGCATATTGGCGGGTTTGGTGCGCCTTTCTTTTCCCTCTTTTTCGCTCCGCGAAAAAGGGGCGCCGTTTTGCGCAGCAAAACGTGCGTTATTTTTAATGCATAGGCTACGGTAGGTTAGATACTGGTTAAATTGCCTTGGCGGGCACTGCCGGAGCCTGCTCTTTTTTCCTTCCCTTAAAGTAGAAGAATGCTGCTGCGATTAGAACAAGCCCTATTGCATAGAAGTAAATTTCGTTTCCCTGCACGCTCACGGTCGCATATGCAGTCGCGTAGCCTTTTTTCGTTGCTGCAATCTGCAGGCTGCCCGATGAGGAGGGCGAAAGGGTGAAGGGGCTGTTTGCAGTTATGTTCCTTCCCTCAAACAGTATTATGACGTTTGAAAGCGGCTTGTTGCTGGAATCAGTAACTGAAACCTGGAACTTATCGCCTGCTTTTGCGCTTTGGGGCGCGGAAATTTTAAGGATTGCACCTGGCGCGTTGGGGGACTTTACGGCTGTTATTTCAAAGATGGAAGAGGAGCGGTCCTGCATTGTGGAATCAGTTGCGCTGCACTCTATTTTCACGCCACCGTATGCGAGGGAGGATGGGTCGTATGGGATGCTCCATTTCGTGCCTGGGCCTGCCTCCATCCACACGCCGTTATTCACGCGCACGTATGTGGAAAGTGAGGATGGGGCGGAAGAAAAGGATTTGCCGGAAATTTGAAGTTCCGCATCTCCTATGAGGGAGCCTGGCTGTGGGCTTTCTATGCTGCAGGCAGGGGAAACTGAAAGGGAAACTACCTTGCCATCGCGCGAGAAAATTATTGCGTTGTTTCCAAGCGCAAGCACGCTTGTTACCCAGTCGCTTGCGGCATAAGTGAATTTCAGGTCGCCGCTTTTGGCGTCAAAAACGTAGAGTTTCGCGTCGTTGCTGCCTGCAAGCAAAAGTTGCGTTGAGCCGGAAGCTATGAGCGCAGGATAGGACCATACTGCCTCGCCTGTCTTGTATTTCCAGCGGGGATTGCCGTTTGAGGAGTCAATTGAATAAACATACCCGTCGTTTGAGCCGAAATAAATTGCATTTGAACCTATGCGGGGCGTGGAGGAAATCCAGCCGTTTGCCTGGGAAGTCCAGCGGGTTAGGCCGGTATTCTCGTCAAGCGCATAGAGCTTCCCATCCGTGCTGCCGGCATAAAGCACGCCTGCGGAAACTTGCGGCACTGAATTCCATATTGCGCCTGTTTTTGCCGACCACGCGCGCCTGCCGTTTGAAAGGGAAAGCGCATGGAGGAAATCATCGCATGCCGCAAAAACATAAGAATTTGAAACGCCTGCAGTGGAGCAATGGGCGCCCAATTGCACTGACCATACGAGGCTGCCGTTTGAGGGCTCAAGCGCGCTAAGCGAGCCGCCGCTTGTTATGAAAAGCAGGTTGGGGGTAGTTGCGATTGAGGTGGGGGTTGCATTTAGCTTTGACTGCCAGAGAAGTTTCCCGTTTGCTGCGGAAAGCGCGTCCAGGTACAGGTCCGAAGTGCCGAAAAATGCCTTATCGGAAATGAGCGCGGCATTCGTCGTGACCTTTGAGGGGAAAATGTGCGACCAGAGAAGCCTTCCTGAATTCGAAAGCGCGTGCGCCTTGCCGTCGTCTGAAGAGAAATAAATCCCGTTTGAGTCCGATGCGGGGGAATATGCAAGTGGGGCGCCTGCGGAATACGTCCATTTCACGCCTGCAAAAAGCGTGCTGCATAGGAGAAAAAGGGCGAGAATTGCGAGTTTTTTCATGCGAGCACCAGAAGGTATTTCCACGCGCGATTTAAAAAAGTGAGGGCGGCAGGCGGGCAGGATTGGAAATGTTAATAAAAGTTGGGCAAGTAATGCCCGCATGAAACAAATCAACACACTTTTTGTTATTGCACTTTTTGTTTTTGGCTTTTCTTTTGCGCAGGGCGTTAATGATGTCACAAATACTGCTGGCCAGCTGTGCGACGGGGTAAAGGGCATATTGCCGGTTGCAGCCATGCTCATGGTGGTGCTTGCGGGCGTCATTTATGCTGCCGGGCAGGTAATGGGCGCTGAGACAAGGGCAAGGGCGAACGTGTGGGCAACCGCGGCCCTTACAGGTGCGCTTATTTCTGTCCTTATTGTTGTGGTTGCACCGCCGGTGCTTAATGCGATTTATCCTGGAGTGAGCGGGTGCGCAGGCTGCCAGGTGCCAATAGCAGGGAATTGCGGCGGCAATAACGGATGCTGCGCAAGCGGCGCGTGCGTTCAGGGAACGTGCCAGTGCACTGCACAGGGCGCGGATGTTGTTGCAGGAATCCCATGCTGCGCAGGATTGCAGCAGGTGAATGGAAAATGCGAGGTCGCGCAGCAGCAGCCTCAATGCGGCGGGAACGGGCAGGCGTGCTGCGCAAATGCGCCGGCATGCCAGAACGGATTGCAATGCAACGGGAACAATGTTTGTGCTGCGCCAGCGCAGTGCGCTGCTCCTAATGTTCAATGCGGTGCAAACTGCGTGGTGCCGGCAGACCAGTGCAATGGAGGATGCCCATGCGTGGGAAATATGCCAGTTTGCGGGGCTGCGGGATGCAGGGCAGCAGGGCTGGGAGCGTATGGGGATTCCTGCGGATTGGCAGGAGATGCCAACTGCGGGCCAAATGGGGAATTATACGCATGCAACAATAATTTCTGCGGCGGGAACGGGCAGCGGACTGCGGCTTGCGGAGGCGCGCACGATTTGCAATGCACCGGGAATTTGGTTTCGTGCAATAACAACGGCTGTGGCGGGAATGGGCAGCTTGGTGCAACCTGCGGCTCATCCGCAGATCAACAATGCACAGGAGGCAATTGCGTCAATAACGTATGCACTGCTGCATGCGTGCAGGCAGGAGCGGCTTGCGTGGGGGCAGGCGCAGGCAACTGTTGCCAGAACCAGTTCAATGACATAATATGCACTGGAAATAAATGCTGTGCTAATTTCGCTGGCAATGGGCAATGCACAAGCAACAGCGAATGCTGCATGATTGGGGCGTTCAATGTGTGCATACCGGACCAATTAAACGGGGCGGTTAAGCATTGCAGGGTAAAGAATGGGAATAACGGGTTCTGTGATGAAGATGCAGACTGCGCGAATGCGGGTGCGCAGTGTGTTGGCGGAAGATGCAACAGATAGGCGCTTCTTTTTTCTTTTTATTGGCTAGGCTAGTGGGAACTTTAAATAAATAAAAAGAAGAGAAAATTCAGGAGGCAAGAGTGCTGTCGTGCTTGCCTTCTTCTATTTCTTTTATTGTTTCGCGGGCATCCTTTTTGCCGCACGTTATGCCTAGCGATACGCAGCTGCCGAGAACTTCCTTTACGCCGTCCTTTAGGGACTTTGAGAGGGAGCCGCCGCGCTTCATTTTCGCGATTTTCATTGCGACTTCGAGGGAAATGTCGCCCACTGTCTTGGGGTCCTCTGCGCCGCCCTTGCGCCCTTTTTCAATGCCAAGCTCCTTCTTTATGAGTTCGCCTGTTGCAGGGCTGCCTACTTCCACTTCGTAGGTTTTTGTTGCCTTGTCAACGATTATCTTTACTGGCACCTTTATGCCTACAAAGGGAGCGGTCTTCTTGTTTATCTCCGCGACCACTTGGGCGATATTCACGCCTAGAGGGGCGAGAGTTGGGCCTATGGGCGGGCCTGCGGTTGCCTTGCCGCCTTCAACTATTGCAGGTACTGTAATTTTTGCCATTTGAACCACTTCCTAAACATTTCCTTTGGGATTATTCACATTAGAGGATTGTAGGGGTATTTGGCAATGAAGGATTAAAAGGTTATTTGGGCGCTTGGCACTGGCCCCGCCTGCAGTCATCTGGGCCGCAGCAGTTGTATGCGCAATACGCACCATAGCAGTTGGGGGTGCGGCATGTGTTGGCATCGCATATTTGCCCTGCTGCACATAGGTTGTTATTGCAGCACACTTGCCCCTGCACTGGGCAGGAATTTCCGCAGCATGCGCCCCCGGGCGACCCGCAATCTGTGCCTCCACAAACAAGATTTTGCGCAGGGGCTTCGCCTGAGCAGCTTATTCCTGGATAAAGGGCATTGAGAAGCGGCTGGGAAACTGCGACTATGAGAATGGACATTAGGGCGCCTGTAAGTGCTGCGGTTGCCCACACGTTCGCGCGGGCGCGCGTTTCTGCGCCCATTGTCTGGCCGGCTGCGTATATCACGGCGCCAAGGACTATCATGAGCATTGCGGCTATCGGGAGCATTCCCTGCAAGCCTGAGCAGAGGGAACTTACTGCTGCGCGCACTTCATCTCCCACTGCCGCGGAAGTGAGCCCTGCGCACACGAGAGCAAGGAAAATGAAGATTTGCTTTTCCCTCATGGTAAAACCTACAGCATTGTGCCCAGTATTACCTTTTGCAGGTCCATGGGCCACCAGCCTTCAAGGGCCTTAATCGCGAAATCAAGCTTTGCTTCGCTCTCGGAATAGATGTCAAAGAGGATGTCGCCTTTTGTCACCTTGTCGCCTGCCTCGCAGTGAAGGTACACACCTGCGCCCTTGTCCGCGGGCGCGCCTGCCGCGCGGGCGATTTTGGAGAGCATCTTGTTGTCCACGTGCGCAATCCTGCCAGTCTTGGGTGCGATTACCCCGTGCTTGTATTTCCCTATTGGAAGGTCGGAAATGCGCACCTTTCCGTTCCCGCCTTGCAGCTCTATTATTTCGCGGAATTTTACGAGTGCCTTGCCGCTTTGGAGGATTGAGCTTGCCGCATCAAAGCCTTTTCCCTTGGGCACTTTCCCGCAAAGCTCAAGGAGCGTGCCTGCGAGAAGGCAGCTCTTGTCGCGCAGGTCCGCAGGGCCCTCGCCTTCAAGCACCTCGAAAACGTCGCGGCATTCAAGCGCAGGCCCTATCCCGTTCCCTATTGGGTCGCTGCCGTCAGTAGTGAGCACTTCTATCTTTATGCCTAGCTGCTTTCCTATATTGATGAAATCATGCCCGAGCGCGGTTGCCTCTTTTGCGGTTGCGAGCTTTGCGCCCCGCCCGATTGGGATGTCTATCACTGCAAATTGTGCGCCCACGCTTTTCTTTTTTGCGAGGATGGAGGCAAGGAGAACGCCCTTGGGGTCAAGGGAGAGCGGGTTGCGGATTTTTATGAGCTTGTCGTCTGCCGCCGCAAGGCGCATTGCGCCGCCCCATGCAATGCAGCCGCGCGCCTTGAGCACTATGCTGCGCATTTCCTCCACGGGGAACGTTACCGGGCAGAGCACTTCCATTGTATCCGCAGTGCCTGCCGAAGAGGTAATTGAGCGCGAGGAGGTCTTTGGCATGTAGATGCCTGCTGCGGCTATTATGGGCACCATCACCATTGTGGTGCGGTTTCCGGCAACGCCGCCGATGCAGTGCTTGTCTACTATGGGAGATTTTCCAATTGAGAGCACTTCGCCCGAAGAGACTATGCTTTTTGTGAGCCCGACGATTTCAGCATCCGACATGCCGCGCGTATATACCGCCGTGATGAAAGAGGCAAGCTCTGCCTCGGAGAGGCGGTTTGCCATCAGGTCCTGGGTTATCACGTCTAGTTCGCGGTGGGAGAGTTCTCCGGCATCAAGCTTTTTCTTTATGTAATCGATGGACTCGGGGCGCATTGTGTGCTGGACTTGCACGCGCGCGCCGTTCTTTGCGCCAAGGGTTTGGGCAACCTCGTCAAAAAGCACTATTTCGCCTGCGCTTGCCATGTCCTTTGAGAGGTCAAGTATTGCGATTGTTTCCTTGCCATTGCAGCGCAGTATCACGCGGTGCGAGGCATAGAGGTCGTTCTGGTGAGCCTCGGTCTCGTTAAGTACGACGATTGGCTGGCCGCTTGTGAGGTTCACGCATTTTGCAGCGCAGTTGTACTGCTTGTACTGCCACACTTTTTCTTTTTTTATTGCCTTCTCCTTTTCTTTTTTTGACATGGGCCTTTCCGCTGCCTTTTCAAAAGCCTTTGCAACCGAATAATCGTCTGCCAATATATCACCTATTTATTGCTTGTTATGTTCGAGTATTTTTGAAGCGAGCTGCAGCATTCCCTGGGGGGGCACTATGCCCTCCTCGCATATGTATGCGCTTATGCATTTCGCAGGGGTTACGTCGAATGCAGGGTTAAGCATTTTAACGCCTTTTATGGGCTTGCCAAGCTCGGATGCGCTGCGCTGCTCAAGGGGTTCTGGGGCGCCCCAGCGGGTCGCAGGGTCGAACTTGTAAAGCTCTGCCGCGGAATAAAAGCGCACGCCGTGCATGTACGCAAGCTGCGCAATCGAGGATGTGCCTATCTTGTTCACGAGGTCGCCACTCGCCGTCACTGCATCCGCGCCAACCAGCACCAAATCAGAGCGCGCAAGATAGGTGTTTGCTGCCGAATCCACTATGAGGGAAACGTCTATGCCGGCGGATGCAAGCTCCTCTGCGGTTTGCCTTCCCTGGAAGCGCGGGCGGGTCTCGGTGCATATTACTATCGGGCACTTCCCTAAAAACTGCGCGCGGCGGAGTATCCCGACCACGGTGTGCGAATGGCAGTGCACAAGCACGTGGGAGTTTTGCGGGATTTGCCGCGCGCCAAACTCGCATATTTTCTCAAAGTGGAGCTGCATGTGGGAGAAGAATTCTTTTTTCTGCTCTGCAAGCGCATCGCGTATGCCCTCCACGCTTGCGCCCTTTTTCTTTGTCTGCAGGAGCACGAAACGGATTGTGTCGTGCAGGGAATTTCGCATCATGGGCTCGGTGGGGCGCGTTTTTGAGAGTGCATCTGCTGCGAGAAGGAGGTCTGAGTAAAGCGCCTGCGGGCTCTTTGCGCGCGAATCAAGGGATGCAAAGTAAAGCGCCTCTATTGAGGCAAGCGCGATTTTGCGCGCGCCCTGTATCTTAAGGGAAGAAATGTCAGAGCATATCCTGCGGACGCGCAATGGAAGCATGGGAAAAACACGGAGAGGGGATATAAAAACCTGCGCACAAGCAGCGTGCAGGGACTCACCGCGCCTTGGCGCGCAATGCCTTTGGCAGAAGCGCGGGAAGCGCCCATGCATGGGTTTTTAGGCTCGACCGTGTTTCTTGGTGCTAACTGGTTTAGCTGGGAGTTTGGTTTGCACTGGCTGGAAAAGCGCTAGGTAAACTTCATCTCCCATTGTTGCCAGGTGTTTTGCCGCCCTTTTGGCTGCAAGGTTGGCGTTTTTGCTTGCGCTTAGAACCAGGGTGAGCCAGTTATCCATTTTGAAATTAAGCTGGTGTTGCGGCGTTTCTGTTTCCGGCATGGAAATGGTGAGCCTGAATGCATAAAAGCTTCCGCCATTTGAGTTTTCGTATATTATAGGGGAGTTTGGTTGGAGCGGGGTAAGGACCAGTGAGGTCCCATCCGGGCGCTCGGATTTCAAGGAGTGGGCAATATTTAGGCACGCATTAAAGAGAAGCTGGCTGTTTATTTGAGGCGGCAGTGGGCCGTTCCAGACGAAAACGCCATCTGATTTTTTGATGGATAGCTCCCCTTCAGCGCAGGCGGTGCTTGCCCTGGTCTCAATGCGCGGCTTGTCTTTACTGAGGCCATTGCGCACGCAAGGCAAGTTGGAAAGGTCAGTATACGACCGCATAAGCCTGTTTTTAAACTCCCTGCTTTGGGCGGAAGAACCGCTCCATGAAGGAGGGCGGGCAGAAACTGGTGTAAGTTGTTTTGCGTCCATTTTTCATCACCTGGAATAGTTTGTATTTGTGTATATTCGCAGGGATGATTTAAAATTCTGCAGGTAGGAGGAAGTTTGATACTGTGTGTTTGAAGGCACGGGCTATGCCGGGCGCATGCCCTTGAGGTAGTCGCCAAGCTGTGCAAGGGTGAGAAGGAGTATTTGCCCGCTGTCGATTTCCATCTTGAATGCTACGTGGAGCTTGGAGGCCGTGTGCAGGGAATCCTCGAACAGGGAGAGGGCGGAATCGTCCTTGAAAACCACAAGCGTGGTGCCAAGGGAGGCGGTCCTAAGCGCGCGGGAAAGCGCGGATGCATCCTCGAAAATGTGCACAAACCCGTCCTTGCTGGCAAGCGTTATTTTCACGTCGCAGTCTTTTTGGGAGCCGATTTTGGAGAAGCGCACGGTGTTTGCGATGAACGTGTCGCGCATGCGCCGGTATGCGCACAGGTAGAATGCGGACCTTGCGCTTTTTTTCTCCCACTGCGTGAGGAGGTAGTAGGACAGCACGTGCGTTATGTGCCCCTCGCTCTCAAGCTTTGCCAGTATGCGCTCAAGGTTGTAGTCTCCGATGAGGATGGGCTTTCCGTTGTACGTGAGTTTCCTAAAGCCGTTCTTTATCTCATCAAGGGTGAGCGGCATGTTCTCCCATGAATAATCCTTGTTCACCTGCTCGAACATCTCAAGCACTGTTGAGCGCCGTACTGGTATTTTTATTGCGGAAAGCGGCGGGAAATCCGGCACGTCAAGGCCGAACACGACCTTGTCGGGCAGGCGCAGGAAATAGCCTATTGAGAAAATCACAAGCGCGAGTATGCCAAGGAAAATCGCAAGTGGGTTTTCATAGAACGCGCGCGAGCGGGAATATTCCAGCTGCACGTCCTTTTGCATGTCCGCAAGCTGGAAAGAGAATACGTGCGTGCCTGGCTGCAGGTTGGGCACGTTGAGCTGCACTGATGAGGCAAGCGAGAACTCGCCTGCATATTTGCCGTCAACCGATGCGGTTATTTTGCGTGCAGTAACTGGCTTGCCGCCTGAGGAAATGCCAAAGGTGAACGCCCCGCTCTTCCAGTCTATTGAGGTCGGGATGATGTCTATGTCGCCCACCGTGATGAGGCCTGCCGCGTATTGCTTGCCGCCTGAGTCCTCCACTGAGAGCACATAGGTGCCTGGCGGGACATCGGGGTTGTAGTCAAAGAAACGGGTGAGGGTGGGCACTGTCGCATCCGGCTCAAGAGGGTCGCTTTTTATCACGCGCTGCCCGCTTATTGTGTTCACGTTGAGCTTTACGGGCGTTGTGCTTTGCTCGCGAAGTATCACCGTTGTGCGCACCTTCTCGTTTGAAACCGAGCTGGGGGGAGGCGGTGCGCCCTCGTAAGTCACGTACAGGTCGCCCCGCTGCAGCTTCTTTACTGGCGCAGAGCGCACAGTGCCCTGCGTGAGCCCGTCGAGGTCGGTTGCCTCTGCGTAGAAATATGCAAATCCCTCGTCCTGCGTGAATTCGCCGGAATATATTGCAAGCATGCCTGAGGAATTCTGGAGCGTGGAAACATTGAGGCGCGCATCTGCAAAAGAGGAATACCAGGGCGCGGACGAAACAAGAAGGGCTATGTCCTCGCCTGCTGCTGCCCCGTTGCCGCGCCATCCGCCATCAAGGGATTGTGGGAGGAAGAGCAGCTGCCCGTCGCCAGCGCGCAGCATTGAGACCGAGCCGAACACCCGCTCGTTCCCGACTACGTACTGCGCGTCAAAGAGGTCAAAGCCGCTTGTGGATGCAGGCTTGGAGCGCGTGAAAGTGAAATTTATGCCAAGCTTGTTCAGGTCTGCCTGGCTTACGGAAACTGGCTGGCCGTTTTCGTTCAGCACCGTCTTGTCAAAGGGAAGCCCGATGTAAATTATCGTGTTGCCCTCGCGCACTATGTCCATGAGGGTGCGCGGCTGGGAGAGGAGGAGGGATGCGGGCAGGTAGCCGGTCGGGACGATTATGGTGGAGCCGCCTGGGATGGACTGGAGTGCCTGCACATCCACCTCGTTAAGAGACAGCCCTTTTGCAGCAAGTGAATCGCGGAGAGTGGAGAGGAACTCCGGGTAGCTTTCGGCGCTGTCGCGGCGCGAGCGCAGGATGTACACCTGCTGCTGCGGGGCGGTTGAGGAAAGGCGCAGGTAGATTGAAAGCGAGGAAATGTTCTGCGTTGAATAGGTGATAAGGAAGCGCGCAGTATTCGTGGGCTTTTCCTCGCTGCCCGAGCTCACCACCATGGAATCCGCAACTGAGAATGAGAAATCGCCGCCAAAGCGTGGCACCTGCGCCTGTACTGTTTGGGAGGGCGCTGCCCCGCCTGCGGTCACTACTATGTAGAGAAGGATGAGCGCGAAGAGCAGTATGAGCGCGAGCATTGTTTTTATTGCGGTCCCGAAAGCGGAGGAGGGCTTTTTTGTGGAGGGTTTTTCCTTTTGGGGCTGCTGCTTTATGGGCTGCTCGCTGCCGAATTCCTTCCTTTTCCCAAGGAAAGTGTCTATCACGTCATTGAGCTCTGGCTTGCCGCCGCTCTCGCGCTTGAGCGTGAATTTGCCCGTGTGCTCGTAGCGCTTTTTCTGGTCGAATACGTAGGCTTTCTTTGCGATGCGCAAGTTGAGAATTGAGGATTTTGTATCAGTTGGCATGGCGCGCCCCAAATTGCGTTTTCCCGGAATTACTTTCTTGCCTCAAGGTAGCCCTCTGTCACGAGCTTGTTGAGTATCTGCTCCACGCGCATCTCGGGAACAGTATGCACGCGCGAGAATTCCGAGATGTTTATTTCCCCGCCGTGCTCCTTTATCCACTCCTGTATCTTAAGCCCGAGCACGGAATCCGAGTAGGTTTCAAGGGACTTCAGGCGCAGCACGAGCTCGTCGTTCTTGAGCTTGAGGTCGTAGTTCTCCTTTGAGAGCGAATCGTTTGCGCCCGCAAGGTCGTGCACGCGCTTTGAGAGCTCGGCGTTCTGGGACTTGAGGGAATCGTGCTGCGAAAAGAGCTTTTCGTAGTCCGCTGTCACGTATTCTGCCATGTCGGCAAGGGATGCCTCAAGGATTTGGTAAATCTCCTTTATCTCCACCTCGTATGCGTCATTGAGGATGGTGAGCATGTTAAGCGTGTTGCGCAGCACCTCAAGGCGGCGCTTCTTGGGGCTCATGCCCGGGATGCAGGAATAGAGCGTTTCTATCTTGTCTGGCTTGAAGTATGTTATTGAGAAGAGGTAGGGGTTCTTCTGTATGTCGCGGTTCTCCACGTTGAGGGCAACGAGCGCATCGTCCTCCTGCGACATCTCAAGGAACGTTAGGATGGAGAGCAGCTGCGCCATTTCCGCAGGGGATGCCTTTGAGGTTGCGCGGAAGGAAAATCCGCCGGTTATCGGGTTTGTGGGAAGCTGCTGCGCTGGTGGCTGGGAACTTGGCAATGGAGTGGTTGGTGCGGGTGGCATAAAATCTCAGCTCATTTTTTCTTTTCCCCTTTTTTTACTGCTGGCTTTTGACCGCGGGATTTTTCCTGCTGCCTATTTTCATGGGCTTTTGCAGGGAACATTGAGAGAAGGTTCCTTGGCGCGGGCTGCGGCTGCAATGCTGGGGAAGTTGCGGCGGCTTGGGATGCTGCGCCCTGCTGCGCGGTAGTTGGGGCGGGCGGGACGTATCCTGTTAAATCAGCCGCAGGGTAGTAGCGGAAAATTGAGAATGCGAATATCAGGAGCGCAAGCAAAACCGCGGTTGCGACTGTCGCAAAATTGAAACTGCCGCCTATGAAAAGCGGCACTGCGACCAGTATGAGCAGCAGGAACGCGCCAAGCAGCCCGTATTGCACGAGTGCCTTTTCAAAGTCCGAGCGCTTTTTCTTGTATTGCTCCACGCACGAAGCGCACACTATGAGGGTGTTGCCCTTTGCCATTTTAAGCCCTTTTTTCACTGCGCGAATCGCCCTTATTACGGCGTCTTCTATTATGGGGAAGCCGTTTTTGTCAGCCTCGCATACGATGCATTTTCCGCTTATCATAAGTCCACCCCTGTGTGTATTCATTCTGCCAATATTACCTGCGTTATGTCACGGTCGCCCAATCCCAGGCGCTTGAAGTCTGCTTTGGAAAAGATGTTTATTATTGTGCTGTCCTCTATGCCGATGTCCTTGAGGAAAGATGTTATGTTCACGCGCCCCACGCCGTATCGCTCAAGGAGTATCACAAAGGAAATTACGTCCATGTGCCTGTTTTTCTTGTTGAAAAGCTCTGTAATCTCCTCAACGTGCACCTCGTCAAGGCCGAACGAGCGCAGGCGCTTCTTGAGCTCCTCCTTTTCAAATGAAACTGTTTTTGCCATTTCAACCGCCCCGCCATTTTCAAGTATTGAAGCCAAATCAAGGAAGAATTCCTGCAGCGGCTCCTCGCCTTCCACCTTCTCTATCAGGAAAGTCTCCGAGAACTTTGAGGTTGTGGAAAAGCTCATGTTCACGGCGCATGCGCCCATGCCGAGCTTGGATATTTCCCCGCGCATGTAATCGCTGAAGTTGAGCGTTGTCTGCAGGTAGTCCAGGAAGCGCTCGAACTTTATGCGGAAAATGAACGTGGAGCCCACGTTTGAGAAAATCGCCTCTGCGATGTCTGTCGGGTTTTGGGATGCGACGAGCATTGCAAACTGGTATTTTCTTCCTTCGCGCACAATCATCACAACGTCGGAATTCTCGTCCTTTGCGATTTTCCACGCCTCGTCAAGCACAACGATGAGCTTAAGCCCCTTTGTGGAGGACCAGCCCTCCTCGCGCATTTTTTCCTTTATGAATTGGAGCATGGAAAGGCCTGCAAGCCCCCTGAAAACCTCGTCTGGAAGGCCGGAAAGGTCAAGGTCCACAAGGCCGGACTTTGTTATGCCTTCAAGGTCCACAGTGGACTGCTGCGCAAAATAATCCTCGCCTTCGCGCGTGAACTGCTTTACGCGGTAGAGCGCGTTCTCAAGCTCTGCCGGGAACTCATACGTGCCTGCGAGGATTTGGTCCTCCAGAATTTTCTGCACGTCCTTTAGGGTGGGGGGAAGCAGCGGCCTTCCGAGCCCGTCGCGCTGCAGCTTGGAGTCAAGCTTGAATTTTGAGAGCACGTATGCTTTTTCTATTGCCTGCTCAGTGAGGCGCTTTTGCTCGGGATACCGCTCAATGTCAGTGAGGATGGAGAGCGTGCGCATAATCTGCTTTATGCGGTCGTGCGGCTTCATTCCCCCGAGGTCAAGCAGGTTCAGGTAAGAGCCCTTCCCGAGCGCAACGACCTTGCCCCCGGTCTGCTTTACCCAGTCCTTGTATTCCCCTGCCCAGTCTATTATGAGGGAATTCGTGCTCCATACAAAAGAGGCGCGGGTGATGAAAGTCTTTACGAAATAGGACTTGCCGCTCCCTGAAATTCCCACTACGCAGATGTGCGGGTTTGACACGCGCTGGAAAGTCCAGCTGAATGGGACATGGAAAACCTTTGTGCGGCCGATGTAAATCGAATTCGTGGGGTCGCTCATGAGGTACTCTTCCGGAGGCTCGGGCGGGCGCGTGAGGAAATTGCGCCTTGCTAAATCCACGTTGTAAACGCTGCTTACGGATAACCTTCCCATGTGTGCACCTGCTGAATGCTTTTGAAATTACATCGTTGCCTGCTCAAGCTCGCTTTGCGTGGGTGGTATCATGTGCTCCCAGTCAAAGCAGCGCATCATCTCATCGCCCTTGAGTGCGACTATTTCGACGTTGAGCGCGTTTGAGAGCGTGGAGCGCAGCTCGTTTGACTGTGCCTTTGCGGCTGCTGCCGCGGACTCCTTTGAAACGCCGGTTGCGGTTGTCATCACGTACGCGCACATGCCCATAGGCTTTATGCCCTGCGAGAGCTTGTTTATCTGGGACTCCCACATCGCGACCTCGCGCTCGTAGCGGTCAAGGCGCAACACGTCGGGCTCTGCCTTTTCGCGTTCCTTTGCAAGGCGAAGCTGCGCCTCCGCGTGCTTTGTCTCTATGTTCTTGCGGTATTCGCCTATGTCTTTCACGTACACCAGCATTGCGAATTTTGTAACGTATTTCACTGAGGAGATTGCACGCTCGAAATATTCCGTGTACACCACGTTCTCCTCCGGGCTCCGCTCGGACGAGCTTTCGTACACCTTTACTGCGAGGAACATGGACGCGTAGTATATGCCGCCCACGTTCTTGAGGATAACATCCTGCGCGGGCGGTATTTCGTATCCTGTGTCGGTTATGAGCACGACGTTGGAGCGCGTTGTTATGAGGGGCACGAGTATGTATCCGTACCTGTAAAAGCCCACTGCGCCCATTGCGCCCACCAGGCAGAAAATCCCTGCGATTATGCCTGCGATGCCACCGCCAAGAACAAAGCTGCCAACTGCGCCAACGAGCGCAAGGACTGCGCTGCCGTAAGCAAACAGCCGTGTGTCCATCTCATCACCAACCATCCACGCCCGAAGCCCGCGCTTTTAGGCGCGGGTAAAGGCGTGGTCGTTATTCACAATCTTAGTACGCATCATCAACTCCACGCCCTTATGCGTGGGTGGTTGCCCGATTGCATTAATCGGTCTGTGCCTTTTAAAGCTTATTGGAAATCGCATTCGGAGGCAACGGCGTGAGGGCGCGGCTTTTTTATCTTTGCACCCGAAAACACGCACATGGAAAGCCTGAAAGGCTTTCCAGATTTGACCGGAGGTCAAACAGATGAAGAAAATTTTTGTGATTGCAGTTCTTGCGCTGCTTGCTGCGCAGTGCCTTGCCATGTTCACGGAAAAGGCGCAAGTACAGGCGCTGGATGGCGAGCTTAGGCCCATTTCAAACGTGAGCATGTACCCTATTTACCAGCTCAACAAGCGGGTGGGGCTTGTGAATGGCAAGCCAAAGTCCACAAACAATGACGGGTACGTGAACATCACGTTCTTCAACAACGAATTTGACTCCAGCGTTGCGCAGGGGAATTGGACGCTTGTTGTTGCGTACGGGGGCCAGAGCGTGCAAAAGGCAATTGAATACGTGCCTGACCGCAAATGGACCATACAGGTGCAGCTGCCCGTGCACTATGCGTTTTTCCTTATTGTGGACCAGCAGGGAAAGCCGATGCAGGCGAACGTGAGCATAGGGAATTTCACCTCTGCAACTGACGGGGGCGGGTATGCGCGCTTCCATTTGCCGGATGGCACTTACGATTATTCTGTTGAGGCGATGGGCGTTGTGAAGCAGGGCAGCCTCGCGTTTTCCAACGACACCACTGAAAGGGTGGAAGTGAAACGGTACACATTGCAGCTTTTTGTTGTTGACGAGAATGCGGCGCCCCTTGTGGCGAGCGTGCTCGTGCTTGGGAATGAATACGAGACAGACGGGGCAGGGAAGCTTGTTGTGGAAGGGCTTGGGGAAAGCTCTGTTGATGCCGACATTGAATACCTTGGAAAGCGCAGGGTAGTGAATTTGAATTTGGAAAACGGGCTTGAAACAGAAGTCGTGCTTGACAAAAGCCCGCCGATAATAAAGGGCGCGGCAGCAAACGTCGTGGACGGGGCGGGAAGGATAAGCTTTGGGATTGAGGATTTGGGGATAAAGGCAAGCGGGGTGGACGTGAACACCAGCATACGCGTAACGTACGTTGTGGGCGGGACGCAGGAGGATGCGGCTGTTTTCCCGATAGGGTATGGGAAATATGAGGCTGAAATCCCGATACAGCCTGCAAACACGGTTGTGCCTTATACGATAAGGGTAGTGGACAGGGATGGGAACGAGGCAGTTGAGCAGGGGCAATACACCGTGATTTCGGGCAAAACAAGCAAGCCAACTGAAGTGCCGGGGGGCAATGCAAACCCGTTTGAGGGAGTGGACGTAATCCAGGTCATTGGGGCAGTGGTTGTACTCGGGATTTTGCTTGGGCTTTTCGTGTACGTGAAAAAAAAGCTGGATGCCGCAAAGCCGCCGCCTGAAATGGTTCCGTAAAGATGCTTCTGCTTTTTTTGATTTAAGGGAATTAGGGGATTGCGTGCGCCCGTAAAACTATTTTTCTGGAATTTGGGGAATTTTCTAGGCTCGCCTGGTTCTATTTTTTTGCAATTTTGAGGAAATTTGCGTAAATCTCAGAGCCGTGCTGCGTGTGCTCAACTTCTGGATGGAAAAGGCAGCCGTATATCGGGCGGCTGAGGGACTTGAACGCATGGTTGGAGCAGTCTTTTGAGTGAGCGAGCACTTTGAAATTCGGGGTATTTATCACTTCATCGTTGTGGGATGCCCATGCGGTGAATTTGTCCGGAAGTCCTGCGAAAAGCTCGTCCTTGTCATCAACAATTATTTCCACTTTCCCGTATTCGGGCCCTTTTGCAGGCTGCGCAGTGCCGCCAAAGTGCATGCCAATGAACTGCTGGCCTGCGCATATGCCGAGGATTGGGCCCTGGAATTTCTCTATGTATTCGCGCGAATTCCCTGTCTGGTGCGCATCGCCAAGCCCGATGCGGATTGCGCCCCCTGAGAAAATGAGCACGTCTGCCTTGAGGATATCTGCGACCGGGGTTGTTACTGGGACTATTTTTGAGGAAACGTCCAAGTAGGTGAGCGTGCGGTGTATGCGGTGCGTCCATTGGGAACCAAAATCTATTATGAGTGCGTCCATGTTATCATTCCAGCCTTTTCTTATTCCCATTCTATTGTGCCCGGAGGCTTGGATGTCGTGTCGTACACGACGCGGTTCACGTGCTCTTTTAGCACGCGTGTTATGCGGTCTGAAATCTGCTCAAGAACTTCGGGCGGGATGCGGCACGCCTTTGCGGTCATGCCATCAAGGCTTTCAACTGCGCGCACTGCAATTGTGTAGCCGTATGCGCGCGCGTCCCCCAGAACCCCGACAGTTTTTATTGGGAGAAGGACTGCGAAATATTGCCAGGGCATTTCCATCTTTTTTGCGTGCGCAGCAGCCTCAAGCTCTTCCTCCACTATTGCGCATGCCTCGCGCACTATTTCGGCTTTTTGGGGCGTTATTTCGCCCATTATGCGCACTGCCAAGCCGGGACCCGGGAAGGGCTGGCGTTCTGAGAATTCCAAGGGAAGCCCGATTTCGCGCGCAACTTTTCGCACCTCGTCCTTGTAGAGCTCGCGCATGGGCTCGCATAGGAAGAGCCCCATTTTCTTTGGGAGACCGCCCACATTGTGGTGCGACTTTATTGTGTCGCGCAAGCCAGAGCCGGACTCTATCCAGTCGGGTGCGATTGTGCCTTGTATGAGGAACTCTGCCTTTGAGGATTTCGCAGCCTGCTCGAAAACGTCAATGAAAAGCCCGCCGATTATTTTGCGTTTTTCTTCCGGGTCGGTTATGCCTTTAAGCGAAGAGAAAAACTTGTCGGATGCGTTTATCACTTGCAGGGGAATGCCTGCCTTTGCTGCTGCAGTGCTCACAAGGTGCGCCTCATTTTTGCGCATTAAGCCAGTGTCAACGAAAATGCACGTGAGCTGTTTTGGGATTGCCTTGCTTGCGATTGCGGCTGCAGTCATGCTGTCAACACCGCCGGAAACCGCTATTATGGCGTGCTTTTTCCCGACCTGGGAACGCATCTGGGAGATAGCGCCTTCTATGAATTTCTTTGGTTCAAAGCCCATAAGACCACGTCAGTAAATTATTTTTGGGAGTGCGTTCTTTTTTGCGGCGATTTTAAGCTCGCGTGCGATTCGCCTTCCTGTGCTCATTTCCTCGCCGTATGTGTAGAAAGAGTAGGGCGAGCCCTTTGGGAAAATGTTCGTGCCTGCCACAATGCGCGCGGAAATTTCAAACGCATAGAAATTGAGGTTCTCATCGATTATGCTCTCTATGCAAAAAGGCCCTGGGATGCCGCCGAAAAGCTTTTGCGCGCTCTCCACTGTGCGCTTGCCCATTTCCATTATCTCGGGGAGAAGGGACTCGCGGATTACCATGGGGGTATTCCCGATAATTGTGAAGGAGGGCTTTACCTCCACGCCCACCGCAACTTCGCGGTAGCACTCGTCAACGTTGGACTCGAGGCGCTTGTCTATGCTCATGAGCTCGACTGCGCCCTCGCCTGCGCCGTACCCTGCCCTTGAGAGGGGGGAATAGAAAAAGTGGGGGTATGCGCGCACGCCGATAAGGTATTCTTGGACTAGGGTGCCTGCGGGCGGGCGCGGTACAAGGCGGTGGAAATCGTCCGTATTTTTCACTATCATGTAGCCCCTTCCGCCCTTTGCGCCTGGGAACTTCACAATGCATGGGCGGTCTATTTTTTCAGGGTTTATTGTTTTCGGGGTGCGTATGCCCGCCTCCTTGAGCCAGTGGAACATTTTCTCGCGGCTCTTTTCCCATATCAGCGAGCTGCGGTTGCCGAAAATCGGGACTGGAAGGTCGTGTATTTTTTCCCCAACGTATTCCACAAGCGAGCCGTGTGGGACCAGGACTGCATTTTGGGAAACAAGCTCGTCTGTTGGCATGTCTGATGCGCTGTCCACTATTATGTACTCGTCGGGCCTTGCGAGCGGGAAGGAGTCGTAGAATTTCTTCCGTTCTTTTGTGCATATGCCGATTGTCTTTATGCCCTCTTGGCGCGCGCCGTAGAAAATCTGCTGCGCAGTGTGCGAGCAGATAGTTGCGATTTTGAGGCCCCCCTTGTCGTAGCCTGAAAGGATTTCCTCTATTTTTTTCTTTGGTATCATGTTATCACAATTTTTAGTTCGCCCGAGCCGTTTGCCGAAGGATTTTTTCTTTTTTATCATTTTATGTTCATGTTACTATTTCGCCCAATCTTTTTGCCTTTGCAGCCTCTTTTATCTCGATTGCAATGCGTTTTCCTACGCTCATGTTTTCGCCCCAGAGATATGCGCTGTAGGGCGTGAAGCGCGTTCCTGGGGAGCCTGGAACGCGGAAAGATACGTCGAAGATTACGGGCTTTTCGCCATTCTCCTCGCTCGTGATTGCGCCCTGGAGAGCGAAGGGGCCGATTAAGCCGGGCGCGTATTCTTTTTTGCAGGTGGCTGCGAACTTTTCGCCCATTTCATATACGGAATCCAAAAGGGACTCGCGAAGCGTGCATGCGATGTGCCCGACTTCGATGTTGTTAATCCTTAACGCGCCGCTTTGAACTGCTGTGCCTAGTTTGTTTTGCTCATAGGCGGGAAGGCGCAACAGCCCGTCTAAATTTGTTTGCCGCCTTGTGTCAATTCCAAGAAGCTCTATTTCGCCAGTAAGAGGGGATGCAAAATAATTGAAGTTGAACTGTGCGCCGAGCACGAACTCTTCTATGAGCGCGTTCTTGAGGCCGTCCTGCGTGATGGTGCCATTTTTCAAAAGTTTTTCGCTTTCTTCCTTGTACGTTTCATAGTTTGATGCGAAAAAGAACGCGCGCTCGTATGTGCGCTTTGCTTCTGGTGTCTTTACGATAACGAGCCGGTCTATTTGCTCGGGTTTTGAAAATGTTTTGGGCACGCGCACGCCTGCCTTCTGGAGAAGGTAGTGCTGGTTTTTGGGAGTGTTGCGCTCCTCTGCGCGCAGGAGATTGCGGTTGCCGAAAATCGGGACTGTGAAATCGTTCTCTATTGCGTCGTAGCCGACGTACACTGAGAAAGAGCGGTGGGGCACAAAAAGAGCCTGCGCTTTCTGGAGTTTTTCTATTGCCGGCTTTTTTGCAATGTCTGAAAATTTCTCAAGGAGCATGAGCTCGTCTATGCTGCCTGCGTCCCTGCCCAGCATTTTCCGCTTTGTGAAATATTTTTTGTACGTGAGCTCGCGCCCTTTTTGGCATACTACGATTGAGCGCAAGCCCTCGTCGCGCGCTCCTGAAGAGATGTCAAGCGCGGAATGCGAGCCAAGCACGGCTACGCAGGGAGATTTGTAAGAAGCAGCCAGTTTGCATATTTCGTTCCTGTCCATACCTAATATACGCAAAAGGGATTTATAAGAATTTTGTTTCAAATATGGGTTCATGGGCGACCAAAGGTTTGCGAAGCTTGCAGAGGCAGGAAGTTCCGAGAAGCAAATTCACGACGAGCTTGTGAAGCTTGGGATTCCGGAATTGGATGCCGGGCTTATTACGGACTGCCTGAACGTGGGGAAATACTGCTCGTGGTTAAATACAGAGGAGGTAAAGCCGGAAGCAATTGCAGGGGCGAATGCGCTCATTGCGGGGCTGAAAATGCCTTCCGAGGTAAAAGTCACGCAGGCAAGGTTTGACAAGCTTATCTGGGAAGTTGCAAAGAAAAGGCAATAAGGGGATAGCTGGCTGGTTTTGGTTGGCTGGGTAAGCCGTGTCTGCGGGCTGGTTTTTGGGGCGTTTTCTGGTTCTGTTTTTCTTCATGGATTTTCTGGTTTCGGCGGGTTTTTAGGCGCTTGTTTTTATTCATTGGTGGCGAATTATAACTATGGATTTGGGACGGGGGTTAAGGCAGGCGCTTGCGAAAATTACGGGCGCGATGGTCGTTGATGAAAAGGCGGTGAAGGAGCTTTGCACGCAGCTGCAGCGCGTGCTCATATCAAACGACGTTAATGTGAAGCTTGTTTTTGAGCTTACAAAAAGGATTGAGAAGCGCGCGCTTGATGAGAAATTGCTTGCAGGGCTTTCCGTGCGCGAGCACGTCGTAAAAGTAGTGTATGACGAGCTTGTTGCGCTCATGGGCGAGAAATACGAGCCAAAAATGTCGCCGCACAAAGTTCTTCTTCTTGGGCTGTATGGGAGCGGGAAAACTACGAGTGCAGGGAAGCTTGCGGCATTTTACAAGCAAAGAGGCCTGAGCGTGGGGCTTGTTGCTGCGGACGTGGACAGGCCTGCTGCGTACGAGCAATTGGAGCAGGTTGCGAAAAAAGCGGGCGCGAAATTCTACGGGATAAACGGGGAGAAGGATGTGGGGAAAGTGCTAAAGCACTGCCTGCCGCTTTGCAAGGAAGACATAGTGATTGTGGATTCTTCGGGGAGAAGCGCGTTTGAAGGGGAGCTTGTGGAGCAGCTTAAGCTCATAAATTCTGTTTTTGCGCCTGATGAGAAATACCTTGTTATAAACGCGGACATCGGGCAGGTTGCAGGGAGGCAGGCACAGGAATTCCATGATGCGGTAGGCTTGAGCGGGGTTATAATTACGAAGATGGATGGGAGCGGCAAGGGAGGAGGCGCACTTAGTGCGGTTGCGGTTTCAGGCGCAAAAGTCGCATTTATCGGAGTTGGGGAAAAGCAGGGGGATTTGGAAATATTTGATGCAAAGAAATTTGTGGGAAGATTGCTGGGGTTCCCTGACTTTGGGGCGCTGCTTGAGAAAATAAAGAGCGTTGCTGATGAGAAGCAGCTGCAGGAGGACATGGGGGACAAATTCACGATTAAAGTGTTTTATGAGCAGTTGAAAGCCGCCAAGAAAATGGGCCCGCTTGGAAGCGTGTTCTCAATGATGGGAATGGCGGACATGCCTGCGGACGTCGTGAAGCAAAGCGAGGGGAAGCTCAAGAAATATGAGTGCATAATTGCGTCCATGACACCAAAAGAGCGAGAGGATGCGCTGCTTGTGAAAAAGGAAAAGGGGAGGATGGAAAGGATTGCAAAAGGGGCAGGGGTGAAAGTAGAGGACGTGCGCGAACTGCTGGTGCAATTTGAAAAAATGAGCAGCATGATAAACCAGTTCAAGAAGAACCGCGGCTTTAGGAAGAAAATGGAAAAAATGATGAAGGGAGCGAACGTAGACATGACAAAGTTCGGGATGTAAAAACTATCTTTTGACTACGAGAGTGCCCGCGAGCATGTCGTGCAAGCCCTGCTTCTTCTCAGTAAAGCCGATCATTATGTAGCCGGCGTCGACGGGAATGGCAGACAATATTTTTGCCAGATTCCTGCCAAGTGAGCGAAGGAAAGAGATGCGCTTGCCCTTAAGGTCCGTTACCTTCATTCCGAGGAGCTTTTTGCCAAGGGTCGCTTGCCAGGCGGAGCTTTCCGCGTATACGTAGTATGCAAGCAATACTGCAGCTATTACAAAGAGGGCATAGGAGATTCCGGCAATTTGCAGCATGACGGGGCTTTGATTATTTATTAAGAGTATCACAGGCAGCAGAAGTATTATCATGGCGATTTGAGAGGCTATCGAGTCGATGATGTATGCAACGAGCCTTGCCCAGAAGCCCACGTATTTGGGTTTTTTTGAAGCCAAATTTTCACCATTAAGCATGGAAAGAAAAAATTAAAAGAAAAAAATCAGTTCATCCTTGGGCGCTGCGCAAGTGCAAGCTCCTTCTGGATGAGCTCGTCCATCACTTCTTTTGCAATCATGCGCTTTCCGCCGATTTTCTCGTGCGGGATGCGGTTGCGGTCAAGCCTGCGCTCAAATGCATTGCGCTTTATTTTCACGCCCTTTGCAGAGAGCACGCCCACTGCGTTCCCCACTGAGTAGTAGTTCTTGTTCACGTGAACGAGAGCTTCAACCGCGGATTTGGGGACCCAGCGCGCTGTGCCGATTTTTATGCTTGGCATTGAGCGCTTTTCTATCCTGCCGATAAAGGCACGAAGGTTGAGCTTCTCTACTTTTGCAAGCTCCTTGTACGCCTGCTTTACTGAATAGAAATCCTTGTTGAGCGCAACCCAGTCGTGGATAACGGGTTTGGGAATGAGGCGCTTCTTGCCGATTTTCTCGGAGCGGACTGAGCGGCGCTCTACGCGGCCGCCGAATGCGCGGAACGAGAGGTTTACGCCTCCTTTCTTGAGCTCGTCGTATGCCTCTTCGAGCGTGAAAAGCCCAAGGCTTTTCAGGCGCTCTTTCTCAAGCTTGTCCTGTTCGTAGAGGGACTTTGCCTGTGAAACGATATTCTCGATTGATTCGTTGAGAGTGTCTGCAACCTCGCCGCGCGCAGAGCCGAGGCTGTCTATGGTAATCCCTTTGAGCTTCCCTATCACGGGGTCTTTTATTTTCTTTTCAATTACTATTCGCTTTCCGCGTGGCATGTAAATCACCTTTGGCAACTATGCTGGTCGCGCGTGCTGCCAAAATGCTTATAACCATAATATTACTATTTTAGACCACAACTTATTTATAAGCCTTTTGGTATTTCGGGCAACACAGCCTCCCGCCGTTGCTGGAAATTTTTATGAGCGCAACATTTAAATATGCTCACCCATATCAACGCCGACACGGGGAAGAAGGGGATTGGGAATATGGAAAAAACAGGCATTTGCAAATTCTGCGCTGCTGCGCATGAAAAAATACTGAGGGTGGCGGATGAAAAATGCTTTTTGTGCAGGGGGGTTTTTGCAAAAATGGGGCAGCTTTTGGATGAGGCAATTTTGCAGTCCAAAGGATTTGAGTGGGAAACGTTTGCAGTGAGCAGCAGCATGCAGCGGGAAATTTTTGCGCGCGAAGAGGAGCTTTTTGATGTGTGCGCACCGGAAAAATGCATGTGCATAAAGAACGTCGTGAACCGTGCTGCGGCTGCGGAAATAGAAAAACGGACTGGGAAAAAAATGGACGCGAAAAACCCCGATGCGCTTTTTTCAGTTGATTTCCTTAAGGGGAAGGGAAGCGCGAGTGCTGCGCCGCTTTATCTTTTTGGGCATTACTGCAAATTCTCAAGGAGCATGGCGCAGAGCAGCTGGGGCTGCAATGAATGCAACGGGAGCGGTAAGGCAAGAGGGGCCTTATGCGCAAAATGCAACGGGACTGGAAGGATGTATGTTGCGATTGAGGATGTCATGCGCGAGGCTGCGAAAAAGGTTTTTGGGGCAACGGATGCGTCACTGCATGCGAGCGGGAGGGAGGACGTGGACGTGTGCATGAAGGGAAGCGGCAGGCCGTTCGTGCTTGAGGTAATTTCGCCAAAAAAGAGAAGAGGGAATTTTGAAAAGGAACTGAACGCCGGGAAAGAAATAAAGGTGGGCGGCGTTAAGGCAACGAACAAGAATGCGATTGAAATCGTGTGCACGTCCCACTTTGAAAAGGAGTATGACATGCTCGTGGATTTGCAGCGGGATGCATTGGAGAGCGACGTGGAGAAGATGCAAAAAATGTTTTCAGGGGGGTTTGTGGAGCTTGTGCAGCAGACTCCCACGAGGGTGCTGCATAGAAGAAGCGATTTGGCGCGCAAAAGGAACGTGTATTTGCTTGGGGCGAAAGTGGAAGGCGGGCTCCTTAGGGTGCATCTGAAAACTGATGCGGGCACGTACGTGAAGGAGTTCGCAAGCTCGGATGAGGGGAGGACAAAACCCAGCATTGCGCTCGTGCTGGGATGCAAGGCTGCATGCAGGCAGCTTGACGTTATAAAGATACATGATGAATTTTTGAAAACAGTAATATGAGGAATCAGTTTAAGGCGGTGGGGGCATGGAATTTGAACTGGCACGGGTTTTGATAGCAATTGCGGGATGCGCTGCGGGCGCATATTATGATTTGAGGAACAACCGGAATATTCCGAATATCCTTTTGTATGCGATGCTTGCGCTCGGGGTGCTCTTCGATTTGGTGTTTTGGGGGCAGGGAAGCCTGCTTGCTTTCGCTGTTGCAATTGCGATTTTTGTTGCTGGGTATTTGCTTTATAGGGCAGGGCAGCTTGGAGGCGCGGACGTGTACATCCTGAGCGCAATAGCGCTTTTGCTTCCTGTGCAGCCCACGGTGTTTGCAAACGTTGCGCCTGCGCCGTATCCGTATGTGTTCTCCGTTATTGCGGCGTCGGGGATAACTTTTATGCTGTACATGCTTGCGTTTTACGGCGCGAGGGCAGTAAGGGATGCGAGAAGGGAAAAGATGAAAGTGGACGCAAAGACTGCGCTTGGGGCGGTTTTGGTTGCGGCTGCGTATGCGGTTTTCGTGTATGTTGCCGGGAAGAACGGCGT
Source organism: Candidatus Anstonella stagnisolia (assembly GCA_902384585.1). Lineage (GTDB taxonomy): Archaea > Micrarchaeota > Micrarchaeia > Anstonellales > Anstonellaceae > Anstonella > Anstonella stagnisolia. The sequence continues at coordinate 831,492 of CABMCJ010000004.1, read as the reverse complement.
GTTTGGGCCAGCGTATTTTGTGCTTGTCGGGTTTGTTGTTTTTGTTTCCCTGTTTTTCCTCTTGTTCAAGAATCGGATTGCAAGGATGATGGTGGAGGAGGTCCCGTTCTCAAAAATAGAGGAAGAAGACGTAATTGCGCTTGAGTACATGGACGAGTCAGTTGTGAAAAAATACAACTTGAGAAGGGTTGCGGATTCAAAGGAACTTGCAAGGCTTGCAAAACTGCCGCTAAAAAAATACTGCGTGTATACGAAAATGCCGCCGTTTTTGCCCCATATTCTCCTTGGGCTGCTCATCACGCTTTTCTTTGGGGACGTGCTCATGCTCATAGTGAGAATGTAGCTGCATCAAATGTAACTACATGAAATGCTCGAGCCCTTTTTGCGTCCCTTTGAATTTTAAATCGTCCTCGGAAAAGCCGAGCTCCTTGAGTATTTTCAGCACGCTGGGAAGTATCTGGTGGTCTATGTAGTACTGGGCATCGTAGTTTGTTGCGAACTCAAGGGGAGTTGCCTTTTCGGAAATCGTGGAGCCGCCCTTTGAGATTACAAATGCGATTATGCTACCCTTTTCAACGTGCACCCCGCGCGCTATTGCTTTTTTTGCGGCTGAAATTTCGGGGGAGGTTATTTCGTATTTTTTTGGGTCCTTGCTTATCTGGGTGTAAATTGCGAGTTCTTCAAGTGGGACTTTTCCGCTTCGCAATCTTTCCACAACGTCGCGTACAATCCCGACCGCCTTTTCCTTGCTGCCGTGCACAAGTATTGCCTCGAGCACTTTCCGCTGCGTGTCTTTTGCAACTGAGGACCAGTCGCGCCGTACGAGCTCGAAGCCGCGGATTTTTATGCGCCCATCCTCGCCAAGCATTGCGTATTTTTTCTTTGCGCCTGCCTCGCCGCCTTTTTTTGAGACAAACACCGCGCGCTTGAAAAAGCCCTCAAGCTCAAGCTCCATTCCCTCGGGGAGCTCGGAATTTATTTTTTTCATGAATGCGAGCCCGTCTTCTTTTCCTTTTTTTCCTAAGAGCAGGAAAACAGAGTCTGTGTCGCCGTAGAGCACTTGGAAGCCTGCATCTTCTGCTTTCTTTATTGTCTCCTGGATGTAGTGGCGGCCCCACGCGGTTACGGACTCGCCTGCCTCGCGCGCGTACCAGCGCGAGCGCGCGTACGCGAGGTAGCCGTAGTAGGAGTTGGCGATTATCTTGAGCGCCTGCACCCTTGCAAAGAGCGTGCGGTATTCCTCTGTGTCCTTTTGCACGTGCTTGAGCTTGTCCTTAAGCGCTGCGCGTTTTGCGACCACGTCGCCAAGCACGGTCGGGATGAGCCCTTTTTTCTTTTTGCAGAAGCGGTGCCCAAGGGGCGAAACAAAACTTTCAGCCTTTGTGCAGCAGGAGCAGTTGAGCGTGTAGGGGTCTATGTTGTGCGAGGTAATTATGGAGGGGTACAGGCCGCGGAAGTCAAATACTGCGATGTTCTCGTATATGCCGGCTGTGGGGAGCTTTACGAATGCACCCTCTATCGGGTGCGCCTCGCGCTCCTTTGCCTGCATGTCAGTTGGTTTTGGGGGGACGATTGTGTTTGCCTCGTATGAGCGGTATATCAGGAGGGATTCCACGAGCTGCCCAGCGGTTGCGTATGCGGTGTCAAAGAGGGGCATTTTTGTGAGGCGGCTTATTTCCATAAGAAGCGGGAGAACAATCGCGCCGAGCTCCTTTGTTGCAATGGAATCCTGCATTGAATAGTGGGCAAGCTCCTCGCGCACCGCCTCGTCCTTGCTGTCCCACATCTGGTGGATTTCGAGCCGCTTTACCATGTATTTTTGCTTGCCGGTTATTTCAGAGTATGCGGCTTCGAGGGTGAACTTGGATGCCTTGAGCGCGCCTATGAAAGATAGGAAGCGGATTGCGGGGTAGAGGTCTATGTGCACCCTTCCGCCTATCTTTGCCATTTCGCGCATGCCTGCCTTGCGGAGAATGAAAGAGCGCTTGTCGCGCCCTATTGGGAATTTTATTTTGAGCGCATCCGCGCGCGCTTGGAGGTAGGGAAGGTCGAAATTGGAGCTATTGTAGCCGAAAAGTATGTCCGTGTCTGTTTCGTTCAGCACGGAACAGAAAGAGGAAATCATTTCGGCCTCGGATTTTTTCGCAAGCACAAAGGGCTTGTTTATTTTTTTGTAAGTGAGCACGCCCTGCATCCCGTTTGCGTAGCTTATCATTATCGCAGGGTCCTTTTCCGGGCGGGGCGCGCCTATTGGGTTGTAGGTTTCTATGTCGAATGCGAGCGAGTTGAGCTTGGGAATTCCGTCCTTTACTTTCACAATTTTTTTGAGGAATTTTCCATCTCGTTCGTATATGAGAAGCGAGAAGGGCGAGAGCCCTTTGTCTATCATGTAGCGCCTGCCGAAAAGGATGTTGTTTTCAAATACAGGATGCTGTATTTTTGCGGAAATGTGGGGAACGTGTGAGGGGGAGGAGCAGAAAACCTTTAGTAGCTTTTTTTCTTTCCCAAAAACGGTTTTGTGCGCGGTTTCAACGCGCACCGGGGCGATTTTTTCCCCGTTGTGCTCAAGGGAGATTTTCATTATGCTTTCTTTTTCGGATTCGGGCGCATCAACGTAGAAATAGGGCTCGTAGGAATCGTACAGGCGGAAGGTGTGCTTTCCCTTGAGCAGCAGGCGCACGTACGTCTTGCCCTTCTTGTGTGTGTAGTCTACATCAAGCAGGAATGCCTTTCTCAAAACCATAAATATCCGGCGCAAGCAAACTTAATAAAAAGGGAAGGTGGAATTACATAACAAATCGGTGATATTGTGGATGGAGAATACGACCCGTTAATTCTTACTGAGAGGGAGCAGAAGCACATTTACGGCGAAAATGCAAAAGGGGGGAACAAGGGGGTGCTGCTGCGCCAGATAATATTGGGAGGCCAGGACGGGCTTGTGAACGTGCTCGGGCTTGTGCTGGGCGTTGCGAGCGCAACAAAGGATTCGCAGATAATTATTGTTGCCGGGATTGCAGCAACGTTTGCGGAATCGCTTTCAATGGCGGCTGTTGCATATACGTCCTCAAGGGCTGAAGAGGACCACTATCATGCAGAGCTTGCGCGCGAAAAGCGGGAAGTAAAGGAAGTGCCTGAGATTGAGAGGAAGGAAGTCGAGCTCATTTATTACAAGAAGGGCTTTCGGGGAAAGGCGCTTTCAGATGTTGTGAAGCACATCACATCGGACGAGAAAATTTGGGTGGATGTGATGATGAACGAGGAACTAGGGTTTGGGGATGTGAAGGACATAAACCCGAGAAGGGAGGGGCTTGTGGTAGGCATTTCGTCTTTTGCAGGCTCGCTTATACCGCTTGTGCCGTTTGTGCTCATAGGGGACGTGCAGCTTGCCATGCTCATGGCTGCTGGGATTTCGCTGCTCACGCTATTCGCTGCAGGTGCAATAAAAGCGAAAATAACTATTGGGAACTGGTTCAAGAGCGGGCTTGAGATGCTCATGATTGGAGGGCTTGCGGGAATCGCAGGATATGCTGTTGGGGCGCTGCTTGGGGTTAAAAATTAAGAACTGCCTTCCTGCGCCTCTTCCTTTTCTTCCTTCTTTTCCTTTTTCTCCATTATTACGATGTCCTCAAGGGACACGAAATCGTCGTGCTTTTTGAGGTATTTTGCCTCGTCGGCATCAAGCTTTTCGCGATGGGGTTTGCGGCCAAAATCGCGGCGTTCTGGGCGTGAGCTTGTGGAGCCTTCTTTTGCACTTGGAGCACCGGCTGTTTTGCCTGTATCTTTTTTTCCGTATCTGGCTTTCAGGGATTCGTAAGCGCGTTTCTCGCGGTCTTTTTTGCCTTTTTCGTATTCGGTTTTTGTTTTCTCGTATTCCGCGGACATCTGGTAGCGAAGCGAATCAAGCTGTGCGTCTATTTCGTCGCGCCGCTGAGAAAGCGGCTTTAGCTGCGCGCGAAGCTCGGATGCCTTTTTGTAGAGCGTGTCGGCCGCGGATGCGCTTTTGAGCTGCTCCTCAAGCACTTTTTTGCTTTTTATGAGCTCCTTTTCCTGTTTTGAGGTAAACGCCTCGGTCGCTATCTTGAATTCTATTTCGTCAATCTGCGAGCGCAGGCGCGAGGAATTTGAGCCTTTTGCGCTCTTGAGCTCGGCTGCAAGCGGTGCAAGCTGGGCGCGAAGCGCGGAAAGTTTGGGGTTGAGCGCTTTCGCCTCTTCCAGAAGCGCGTCTTTTTGAGCCTTTAGTTGCATGAGAAGGGAAAGTTCCTTTTGGGAAGAGGGCTTTTGCGCAGCGGGCTGCGTTTTTTCCTGCTCTTTTTGCGCATCTTTTTGCGAAGCGGGCGCGCTTTTCTGCGCATTTTCAGCCTGCTTTTGGTGCGCAGTTTCTGGCGCATCTTTTTGCATGGCATTTTCGTTTTGTTTTTGCTGCGTTTGCTTTTGCTGCGCGATTGGGGTTTCATTCGTATTTTCTGCCATGCTTTCACTCCTTTTTTCATTTATAAATGTGTGTCAGTGTGTGGATAATCCTTCGCAAATGTTTATATATCAAGCCAACGAAATAGTGACGCAGATCTCCGTCTTTTGTTCTGTCGTAAAGACAGAAAACTGGTCGCCTTGCCAGCGCTTCGCGCGCTGGCCTTCTTTTCTGTTCTATCGTCCTAGTGTTTCACCTTTGAATTTTGCGTTTTCGTGTGGACTGATGCCTGCCTAAGCAGCAATATTTCGCGCAACTGCCCCGCAAGTATGAGCAAAAGCGCGCAAACAAAGCGCGCGTTCATGTCTTGGTTGGTTATAAGCTGCCAGAGCAGGAATGCGACTGCCAGAAGCAAAATATAGCGCGCTGCGATCTCTATCATAAGTTACACTGGGTATAGTATGGCAAGAAAAAATAAAAAGAGAGAGGGAAAGAAATGAGCATGGATAAGGCGGGGAATGGAAAAATAGTTGAAATCGACGGTTCCGCAGGCGAGGGGGGAGGGCAGGTATTGAGGACCAGCCTGTCGCTTTCGTGCATGCAGGGCATTCCGGCTCGGATTTGCAACATAAGGGCAGGAAGGAGCAACGCCGGGCTTGCGAGGCAGCATCTTGCGGTTGTGAATGCGCTTGGGAAAATAAGCAATGCAAAAGTGAAGGGCGCGCAGCTTGGAAGCACGTGCGTGGAATTTGAGCCTGGCGGGATAAGGGGCGGCGAATATGAGTTTGATATTGGGAGCGCAGGGGCAATTACGCTGCTTGCGCAGGCCATACTTCCCGTTCTTTGCAATGCAAAGGAAGGGAGCAGGATCGTGCTTAAGGGCGGCACGCACGTGAAGGGCGCGCCTTTTTGGGACTATTTTGAGAACGTATTTTTGGGGTGCGCTGCTAAATTTGGGGTGGAGGCTGGGGGGAAGCTGAAACGAGCTGGGTTTTACCCCAAAGGAGGAGGGGAGATTGAGCTTTTTGTGAAGCCGTGCAAAATCAGGGGTGCGGATTTTCTGGAGCAGAAGGGCGGAAAAACAAAATGCAGGATATATTCGTGCGGCTTGCCTGCGCACGTTGCACAAAGGGAAAAGGGGGCTATTGAGAACGCGCTTGCAGGCAATGCGGCAATTGAAACTGAAATAATTGAATGCAAAGCAGCGTGCGCAGGGAATGCAATTGCAATTTGGGAGGGCGGACTAGGGGCTTGCGGGCTTGGGGAGGTTGGGAAAAAGGCTGAAAATGTTGCGCAGGAAGCTGCCATGTATTTCTTGGGCGAAAAAAGAAGCAAGGCAGCCGTGGACTCGCACTGCGCGGACCAATTGCTTTTATATATGGCGGGCGCGAATGGGAAGTGCAGCATAAGAACGCCTGCAGTGAGCAATCACCTGAAAACAAACATGCGGGTAATTGAAAAGTTCAAGGCTGCGAAATTCAGCGTAAAGGAAGAAGGCGGGAATTTCATTGTAACAAGCGAAGTGATGTAGATGGCGAACATTGCGCTTTTGGATTTTGCAGGCCTTGCGCTTGCTGCCGTGTTTGCGGTAATCGTGTTTTATTTCGGGCACCCGGCGTCGCTGCCCCTCATGCTCATATTTCTGGCTGCAAGCGTACTCGCCACAAAATATGGGTATGAGGAAAAGCGGGAGATTGGGCTGTATGAGCACGAGCGAAGCTGGGAGAACGTGCTTGCAAACGGCATTGTTCCTGCTGCGTGCGCAGTCCTTTATCCGGTCGTGGGGGTTGGGCCTTACATTGGCTCGCTTGCTGCAATTACGGCGGACAAATTCGCATCCGAGATGGGAGTGCTTGGCGGGGAGCCCGTATCATTGCTTGATTTTAAGAAAGCGAAAAAAGGGGTATCGGGTGCAATAAGCTTTTTTGGCACGCTCATGAGCTTTAACGGGGCGCTCATAATAGGGATTGGCGCGTATTTCCTCGTAGGTGGGTATGGGGCATGGGGAGTGCTCAAAATCGGGCTTATAGGGCTTGCAGGTAGCATGGCGGACAGCCTTGTTGGCGTGATAGAGGAAAAGGGGGTGGGCAACAAGGCAACCACGAACGCGATATGCGCGATTGTGGGCGCGCTGCTTGGGGCGGCTTACCTTTGAGGGTTTTGAAAATGAGAGTCAGGTATGACATAAGGAAAAATGCATATGGGAATGCTGCCGCTTATTTTGAAATGGCGAAAAAGCTTCGGGGAAAAGCCGAAGGCATGAAAAAGGCGATAGCGAAAACGCAGGAGGAAATTGAGGACGAGGCTCGCAGGGGAAGCACTGAAAAAGAAAAACAGCCGCGCGTGAAGCGGGAGAAAAAGGCGCACGAGAAATTCAGGCATTTCTTCACAAGCTCGGGGTTGCTTGCGATTGGGGGCAAGGATGCAAAGCAGAACGATGCGCTTGTTGCAAGGCATATGGAAGAGGGGGATTTGTTTTTCCATGCTGACATACAGGGAGGAAGCGTAGTGATTTTGAAAGGCGGGGAAAAGGCAGGCATGGAAGACGGGAAAGAGGCTGCACAGTTTGCAGCGTGCTATTCAAATGCGTGGAAAAGCACGGCTGCGGTTGACGCTTATTGCGTAAAGCCAACGCAGATTTCAAAGCATTCGCAGGGCGGGTATGTGGGGCAGGGAGGATATGCGATTGAGGGAGAGCGGCTTTGGTTTAGGGGCACGAAGCTTGAACTTGTGATTGGGAAGGATGAGGAAGGGATTGCGTGCGTGCAGCCTGCGATTTGCCAAAGGAAACTGGGGAATGCGCTTTTGCTTGTGCCTGGGGAGGTTGAAAAGGGGAAAGCGGCTGCGCAGATTGCAAAGGAATTGGGCGTGCACGTGGATGAGGTGTTGCAGGTCCTGCCTGCTGGGAATTTCCAGATAAAAAAATTGTAGGGAAATTTATGTTTGAAAAAATTGCAAAAGGAATTTACATGCTGCAAACAGACGAGAGAGTGTGCTCCACTATTTACATGCTGGATGGGGGCAAAGAAGGGAAAGCGATAATTGACAGCGGGGATGGGAAAGTACTGCTTGATTTTGAGCCGAAAATGTGCATTCTTACTCACGGGCACTATGACCATACGAGAGGGGTGGAAGAGAGCTGGAAGGAAGTTTATTTGCATCCTGAAGAGAAAAAGGATGCGCCGTTTATTTTTGTGCCTAAAAATGCGAAAGCGCTTGAGTGGAAGAAGAAAAAGTTCGGGGAATTTGAGCTTGAAATTTTCCACACACCCGGGCACACCATGGGAAGCGTGTGCATATTTGAGCGCAAAAGCGGCATTCTTTTTAGCGGGGACACGAAATTTTCGGGTGGGGAGCATGGGAGGACGGACTTGCAGGGGAGCGATGAACTCATGCAGGAAAGCCTTGCGCTTATTGAGAAAATACCGTACAAGCTGCTTTGCCCCGGGCATGATGGGATTGAGGAGAGGGAAAAGTAAGGGTGCGCTTGCAGGGTGCGTTGATGAGAATACGTGAAATCAAAGCTGCGCATTTGGGGAAAAAGAAACGCATAGAGGAGCGGCTTTCTTATTTTGAGAAAGCCGGGAAGGGAAGCGGCAGGGAAATATTTGCTGAGCTTTGCTTTTGCATCCTGACGCCGCAGACAAAGGCGAGGGTTGCGGATGCTGCGATAAAAAAACTGCTTGAGGAAGATAGGTTGTATTGCGCGGATGCTTCGGAAATTGAAAAATCGCTTCTTTGGGCAGGAGTGCGGTTCCACAGGAACAAGTCAAAGTACATTGTGCTTGCACGGAAAAAATTTTGCGGCGGGGACTATTGCGCCATCCTTGAAATTTTGCCAAAAAAAGAAAGCGGGCAGAAAAAGGCGCGGGATTTCATAGTCGCAAATGTTTTGGGCATTGGGAAAAAAGAGGCAGGGCATTTCCTGAGAAATGTCGGGCACGGGAGCAATCTTGCGATACTTGATAGGCATATTCTGAAGAATTTGGAGAGCGCGGGGGTTATTGCAGATGTCCCCCGCTCGCTCACGCACAAGAGATATGATGAGATTGAAAAGAAGATGGAGGGATTTTGCAGGAAAAACAAAATCCCAATGCACCATCTTGACTTGCTTTTCTGGTCGCAAGAAACTGGCGAGATTTTCAAATAAAAAAATCAGGTTGGCGCGTCGCAGCGGTACGTTTCTGGTTTTTTTGTATTTGGCTGCCCTTCTTCGTTTGGCTGCCCTTTTTCTTCAAATGCTGCATATCTTTCATTGTCCCTTTCTGGCGCGCGCGTGCGAGGGTCGCTGATTGTTTTCATTATACCTTCTGTTTTTGGCGGTTGCACGGTACTGCCGCCTTCTGTTGGATGCAGGTTCCTTATTGGTTGCATTGTGCGTAGAGTTGACATACTTACACCTCTTTTTGGGAGGTTTGAAAAAACGGGTTTATAATACGTTGTCACAAAATTCTGTTATTTTACGGCGATGGACGAACTTTCAGCGCAGTAGGGGGGTATCCGTTATGGATATCCGGGATGCTCGTAAAGGAGTTCTATTTCGTCCGCTGAGAGGGCGCGGTTGTAGAAGTGGACGTCATCAAGCAAGCCGCTGAAATAGCCGCCTACGTTATAGTCCCTCCCAAAAATAACTGAGGCAGAGTTGTCCTTGAACGTCCCGCCTATGTTTGATTGGGTTTGGAGAAGAACGCCGTCTTTGTAAAAATTCGCCTGGTTGCCCCCATAAGTTATTGCGATGTGCGTCCAGGCGTTTGTGCCAAGCGTAGTGGGCTGAAGATTTATTATGTAATTGGAGCCTGTGGTATTGTAATAGTAAAAGACCGGTGAGTTTCCATTTATGTACGTTCCCCATTCCCAGTTTGGCGCGGGCTTGCCGAATATGCCGCGCGATCCAGCCGGGTTATATGGATAAACCCAGTAGGAAATTGTGAAACTGCCATTTACGCCCCAGCTATAATCTCTGTTGCTGTCAGCATAATCATCAATGCCATCGAACTGCAGCGCGCCATTGCTCCTGCCGCTTGCGTTGAATGTTGTGCCGTTTATAAGGCTTGCATCAACTCCGGGCACTACGCTGTTTACGCCTACACCCGGAGATGCGTCAAATTTCCAGTACCCAGCAAGCCCGTCGGCAAGTTCAGGGTATGCGATTTTCCCAAGCCCGAGCTTTATGTCAGCCTGCGACTGTTTTGTGTCTTTTGTTGCGCCGGTTGGCCAGACAAGTATTGCAATGCAAACGAGCGCAATCATGAGAACTACACTTACAAGGACTAGGTACTCTGTTGCTGCCTGCGCCTTTTGCGCACGGAACTTTACGCTAACCACGCAACGTTATGCATCCTGAAATAAAAAAGGTTTGGTTTGCGGCGCTTCAGCGCAACTTTGACCCGCGCAGCCAGCCAACGTTGTTTTTGTAAAAGGAGCGGATGTCGTTTATGTTGTTGAGAAGCATGAGCGGGCGCTCAAGGGAAAGCCCCCATGCGAGAACCGGATACCTTCCGCAAAGGGGAATGCTCACCTCGGGGCGGAAAATGCCCGCGCCGCCAAGCTCAAACCACTGTTTTTTCTCCTCGAAATAGACTTCTATTTCAAGGCTGGGCTCGGTGTAGGGGAAGAAAGACGGGCGGAAGCGGATTTTCTTGAAGCCCAGGGACTCGTAAAATTTGCGCAGCAGCCCGAGCAGCTGGGAAAAGTTTGCATTTTCATCAACTACGATGCCTTCCACTTGGTAGAACTCTGCAAGGTGCTTGAAATCAGTTGCCTCGTTCCGGAAAACTTTGCCTATTGCAAAGAATTTTCTTGGAGGGGAGCCCTTGGGGCACTCTTGCACAAGATAACGCGCGCTAAGAGCGGTCGTGTGCGTGCGAAGCACCTGTTTTTGCGCCTCGCTTTCAAGCCAATCATATTTCCAGCCTTTTTCGTGAGCTGCTTTTACTTTTGAAACGAGCTTTTCCTCTGGAAGCTGCGCAGTGCCTTTCAGGTAGAATGTATCCGCAAGCTCGCGCGCGGGGTGGTCCTGCGGCTGGAAGAGCGCGTCGAAATTCCAGAAGCTGCTCTCCATTATGCTCCCCTGCATTTCCTCAAAGCCCATTTGCAGGAAAATGTCGCGTATGCGCCGCTGAAGCCGGTTTATCATGTGCCGCTTCCCCCCGAAAATGGAATCCGCTGGCGCGCTCACGTCGTACTCGCGAAGCTGGGCGCCTTTCCATGAGCCGTCAAGGAGCATTTCGCGGGTTAGCTGGTTTATTTCTGCGCCTGCGTTTGCGACTTCGGGCGAGGAGGCGGTTTTCTCGCCTGCGGGCGTGAGGGAAAGAGTGAAGGTTTTTTCCTGCTTTTGGGCAAGGATGCCGCGTGTTGAGAGAATCTCTATTTCGGATTGGGAAGGCTCGTTGCCTGCAAGCACTGTGTGGAGCGCTTTTGAGAGAAGGTTGTCGCGCATTGCAAGCCTTCCTTTTGGGGAAATGGAAAGCCGCTTGTTGGGCGAGTTTGGCACGCCCTCTATTGCAAGCCAGCCGTTCTTAAGGGCACGGGAAAGCCCGAACTTTTTTTCGTCCTCGCTCAGGTCGGACATTGAGGCGCCTGCATCAGCCTTGAGCAGCGCGCGCATTTCAGGGAAGCCGCGCTTTGAGAATTCCTTGCCTTCGTCCGTAATCGAGTAGGTGGTTTTTTGCGTGCGGTCCATTTTTGCAAGGGATTTGTCGCACAGCCAAAGCGACGCTTTTGTTGCCGCATCCGCATTGAGCGAGGTTTGCGCAAGAAGCTGCGGAAGCGCAAGCTTGTTGTTTGACTTTGCGAGTGCTGCGAGGATGAGCTTTTCGTATTGGTGGAGCATGTTATCTACCTTTTCAGGCAACGCGCTTGCGCATGTGGTTTATGTAAATCACGGAAGCTGCCGCCACTGCGAGTATTATCAGTATTGCGGGCCCTTCGCTGCTAAAGAGAAGCGAGGAAACGCGCTCTTGGGCGGTCTTGAAGAACTGCAGGACTTCCTTTTCAAGGCTTTCCTCGCGCTCAAAGGAAAGCTCGAATTGGGAAAGGGTCTGGCCTTCCCAGTTGAATGTGCGAAGCGACCCGTAGTAGTAGTTCAGGTTGTCCTTGCTGTCAAAAATCACGTTGCCGGTCTTGTCCGCTAGGTTGTCAGGGTCGCGCGAGAAGAATATTTTCTGCGAATCCTGAGGGATTGCTATGGAAAGGGTCGTTTGCTTTGAGAGTATTATGTCGCCCGCATTTGACGTCTCAAAGGAAAATGCCTGCGGGTTTAGCGAATAGCGGGTTGTGCGCGGCTTGTAGGTGTACGTGCTGATTATGCCCGAGCGCGAGGAATCGTTCTTTTGGACTGGTATTGCATCGTAGTCGAACACTATGGAGGCAAAACACGTGCCCGCGATTGAATTGCAGCGTTCAGGGGCCTCTGCGCGGAAGCGGAAGCGCGCAACTTCCACGCTTGCGCGGCTCACGTGCTGGCGGATTTCCTCTATTCCAAGAAGCTCGCGCCAGGAGGAGAGGTCGTTGTTAAGGCGGCTTGCCTCATAGAGCTCGCGGGACTGCGGGGTCGTTATGAATATGAGCGCGCGCTCCTCCACGTGCGAGCTTCCGTCGTTGTTTATGTTCACGTTCACTGAGAAGGAGCGGAGTTCAAAGCCTGCTGCGGCTATTCCAGCAAGCAGGAAAATGCAGAGCAAAAGCTGCGAAAATCGCGCGTTTTCATTCATGGGGATAAGTGCGAAGAATACGTATTTAAAGATGTAGTTGCATTAGTTTTTAGGGATAGTGTGGCGATAATAAAATATCATGGGCACTCGAGTTTTGAGCTGGAGCTGGGCGGCACGATTGCGCTTGTGGACCCGTGCGTGAACATGAACATAAGGGGGAGCGTGCGCAAAATACCAAGCACGCTGCAGCCGCACCTTGTGAAGCGCTGCGACGTCATATTCATCACGCATGAAGCATGCTGCGAGGTCTCAACAATTGCGGAAATTGCGGAAAGGACGTTTGCGTCGGTTGTTGCGCCAAAGCCGTCCCTGGCAAAGCTGGACATTTCAGACAGGCTCAAGGTGGACGTCAGAACAGGCGACAAGTTCTCAATAAAAGGGCTGGACGTTGAGGTAGTGAAGGCGCTCAACCCGCAAAGCGAGTATCCTGTAGGGTACCTTGTGCGGGGCGGCGGCGTGGGCGTGTACCACGCAGGCGTCACGTACAGTTACACTGACATGGCGCAGATAAAGGCGGACGTTGCGCTGCTTCCGATTGGCGGCGGGCACACCATGGACCCGTTTGCTGCCGCTACAATATGCAAGGAAATGCGCCCGAAAATCGCGGTTCCAATGTATTACAACACTTATGACAGGATTGAGCAGGACCCGCAGGAATTTGTTTCCGACTTGGGGAATGTGCGCGGCGTGATACTGAAGCCCGGAGAGGGCATAAAGATGTAAAGTTAAAACACAGGAAAAAAGCGAGGTAGTGAATATGATAACGAACATGAAAATAAGCCGCGTGGAAGCAAAAAGGATGAAAGATGGCGAGATAAAGGGGCTTGGGATAAACATCGCGCTTGACGAGGTAAGCGTAAGCGGCGGGGAAGCCACGATAAAATACACTTATACCGCGGACTACCAGGAAGGCGTTGGGGAGCTCACGATACAGGGCGAGCTTACGGCAAAGGAAGACCACAAGCTCCTGAAGGAAATTGAGGACAGGTGGAAAAAAGAAAAGAAGCTGCCGGACCTGTTTGCAGAGGCGGTGCTTAACAACGTGAACTATGCGTGCGGCGCAAACGGCACGCTCGTTGTGAGGGCAGTCAACCTTTCCCCGCCCATGATACCTCCAAGAATCGAGGTTGCAAAGAAATAGGCGCTACTTTATCCTTTCGTAAACCGTGATGTTGGAGCCGAAGGCAGAGGAAAATTTGTAATCGGGAAGCGACCTTAGGATGCTGCGGTTGATGCCAACGGATGCGATGTAATCGAATTTTACGGGCGCATTGCAAGGCAGCTTGAAATCGCGCTGTTCCCAGAAGAAATCCGTGAGGCGAGAGTAGCTTGTTGGCGGGGAGAAACCGGAATAGTTGTAAACGTAGCTGCGGACCATTTCCTCGCTTGCGTTTTGGGGCGCGAACATGTTCACCCAGCAGAAAGTTGTACGCGGATTTTCAAAGTGCGTTTTGTAAAACAGGATGCCCGCGGGGTAGCTGCCTATCAGGAGCGTGTTGTTTTTTCCCTGCAGGTATATGCCTGCGTTTTTTTCGTGCATTGTGGAAAAGCCGAACGTGTTTTGCACGTAGAAATACGCTGAAAGGCCTGCGGAAACAAGAAGAAGGGAGGAGATTGCGACGAAGGTGAATTTGTCTGCGCGCTGGCCTGCGAGAATGGGCAGGGCTGCAAAAACGCTAAGTGCAGGCATAATGGGCAGGTAGTACCAGGGCATTCCGGCGCCTCCGGAAATTGCAAACGCAATGAAGAGGCACCAGAAAACAAGGAAGGGGTACTTTCGCCAGTAGAGGAAAATGCCGCTTGCATAAAAGCCCAGCCACACGATGCAGAACGCAAGGAAAATCCACAAGGAGCCCCAGAAGCGGTTTAGCAGCGTGAGAAGCTGGGAATCCGCGGCGACTGAAGGGAGCTTCTGGGTCACGTTTTTTGAAAGCTCGTCAAACAGCATTTGCTTGTCAGGGAACATAAGGCAATAAACGCCCAGTGCGAGGGGGATTGCGAGAAGGGAAAGCAGGAAATATTTGTTTGAAAGGCTTTTCCTGGAGTGGAAAAAGAGCAGCGCGATTGCAAGGAAGGGGATTATGAGCGCAACCACTGTTTTTACCATGAAGGCGAGGAACGCGAATGCGGCTGCTGCAAGGAAATATTTTTCTTTTTTAATGCCGCGCACGTAACAAAGGAGCGAGAGAAGCATGAAGAAAAGCAGCAGGGAATCCACAAGCACAGTGTTGTTCACGTAAATCACAAGGGGGTTGAATGCGAAGATTGCCGCAGAAATTAGGGCAAGCTCTTCGTTTCCGTAAAGCTCGCGCACGAATTGGAAAAGCAGGAGCACGCAGGCTGCGCCAAAGAGCACTGAGGGGAAGCGGTATGCGAATTCTACAGGGAGAGGGAGGTTGAGCAGCAGCGAGGAGGCTGGGGCGAGGATGTAAAAGGGGAGGGCGGGGCGCCATGCAAGCTGCTGCCCGAACATTGTTGGAAGCAGCCCGGGGCTTGAGAGCATTTCATCAGCCATGAGGGAATAGAGGTTTTCGTCCTTGAGAAGCGGCAGCGTAGTTATGAAAGGAAGGCGAAGCAGGAAGTAGAGCAGGAGGATTATGATGAGCCACTGCGCTGTGGAGGGAATATTTTTTATCTTCATAGGTAAGTATATCCCGTGAGGGGCTTTATAACTTTTGTTTTGGCTGCTGCATTCGTGCTTGCTGTTTTTTCTATTTATGGCGCTGCGAAAACGGAGGATAGCGCGGCGCAGGTGCAAAAGCTTGAAAAAAAATACTATTTTGAGATGGATGTGAAGCGGGCGATTGGGGAGGGCGTGAGGCAGGGGGCGGCGGAAGCTGAAGCGGAATTTGCAAAATGCGCAGCGGAAGGGAACTGCAAAAAAGGGCTTTCGGAATACATGAGGGAGAAAATTGGGGAGAGGATTTCCACGCTTGCGCTATACCTTGAGGGAGATAGGGATTGGGACATTGCCCTGTGGTGCGGCAAAACAAGCGGGGATGAGCTTGAAGGGATTGCGCTGCGCGGGAATCCTGCAACTGCAATGTGCGTGCAATGCAAAAGCGCAAAGGAAGGGTGCGGCGGGTTTGTGGATGTTGATTTTGCAAGAAGGGTTGTGCGGCTGCAGAAAGGGGATGTGTTTTTGGGCACTGGTGAAATTTCCGCAATTGGGTTTGGGGCAGCGGAAAAAAATGGGGAGGTTTATTTTGAATCGTATTTCCCGCCCTGGCTTGAAATCAAATATTGAGGGAGAGGATGGGGAGGATTGGAGTGGATGGGAATTTCGTGCGGATGGGCAGTGGGAACCGCGTGCTTGGCGGCAGGAAACTTGGGCAGGCTTCGCTAGAAATCCTTTTTGCAGTGCTTGTACTTGTTGTGTGCGTTGGGATTTTCCTTGGAACGCTTGGGAAAATCGGGCAGGGAGACAGGGAACGGGCGCAGTATTGGGGCGAAAAGGAAATGCTCTCTGGGCAGGCGCTGCTTGCACAGGAATATGCAGGCAGCGGAAGGGGGGCGCGCGTGCAATTGCAATGGGAAGAATGGAGGGCAAACGGGGAAGTAATCGCATCCGTGAAAAACAATGCAAGCGTGCGCGGGGTTGTGCGGGCTTATTCGGATGCAAACGTGCGGCAGATTGAAAAAAGCGGGCTGGAGGGCGCATGATGGGCTGGGCGCGGAGGATTTGGCAGCTTGCAAAAAGCAGGCTGAGGGGGTCGTAGTTTTGCATTGGCGGCGGGCGCAGGTATGGAAAAAAATGGCGGGCGCGGATGTTTTTGGCGCGGGCGGGCAATAAATGAAAGCACAAATGTTTGTTGATTTGGCTGGGGCGTTCCTTGTGCTCATGCTTGTTGCTGCAAGCGGATTTGGGGCGCTTGAAAAAGCAGGGAGGGATAAGATGGAAATTTCAGCCGCCTGCGCGCAAAAGAATTTGCTGCACTCTTATGCGGATTGGTTTGTGAAAGAGGGTGGCACGGCATCAAAGAAGAATGCGGATGGGGGAGGGTATTATTTGCAGCATGAGGTGGATTTGGGGAGGATTGGCGGGCAGGGCAGAGGGTTTGATGTTTTTGTTTCTTATGCAGATGAGCGGGAAATTGAAATTAAAAGGGGTGCGGAAAGCAGCGGGGCTGGAAACTATTTTTGCGTGAAAAGGATTGCGCTTTGCGATGCGGAAATTTGCGCGGTTCGGGTGTGCGGCTATGGGAGTGTTTGAGCGTACAGTGAGCGGGCTGCAAAGCGCGGCAAACGAGTTAAGCTTGGGGCGCGGGGCGCTTTTTCAAGGTGAGCTGGGATGATGACGTTTGAGGCTCTGTTTTCCCTGCTTGCGCTCCTTATAGTGATTGCGATGCTGGCACAACCGGAGGCGCAGTGCGCAGGGGATGCAGTTTATGGGCAGCGGCTTGCGCAGGATGCCGCAAGCGTGCTTGCGAAAAAGGGGGCGCTTGATGGGTTTGCAAATTGGGTTAAAGGAGAGCATGGGACGGCTGGCTCTTTTGAAAATGATTTGCATGGAATTGCGGAGCTTTCAGGAAAATGCGTTGGGATTTCAATGGATGGAAAAAACGCGTTTTCCTGCGCAGATGGGATTGGGGGCGGGCGGGAAGAGGGTGACGTTTATTCCGTTGGGCGGATTGTTGTCCTGAAAAACGGGTTTGCGCGGGTGCGCGTTGCGGTTTGGAAGGGCGGACAATGATTTAAATAATCTTTTGTCCAGAAAGGAAACAAGGTGCAAGAACATGAAAAACAGGCAACTATTGCATGCCATATTTGTATTGGGCGTCCTTTTTGCAGGAATTTCCTATGCGCAGACTTCCGCACTCTCTTCGGCACTGAGCGGATTATGCGCTGCGGTGAACGGGCTTGTGCCGGTTGCTGCAATGCTTATGGTGCTTCTTGCGTCCGTCATATATGCGGCAGGGCAGATGATGGGCGCGGAAACAAGGGCAAGGGCGAACGTATGGGCTACTTCGTGCCTTACGGGGGCGATTGTGGGCATATTGATTGCAACCATTGCACCGCAGGTTTTGCAAGTAATGAATGGGGGCAGCTCCATCCACTGCTGATTTTCCATGTACAGCGTAATTTTGCCGGTTTTGAATGAGGCGGGAAGCATAAGAGCAATAGTACGGGCGCTGCTTGAAGATGAGGAATGTTTTGCAATTGTTGCGGATGACGGGTCAACTGATGGGACAAGGGAAGAAATTGAAAAACTCCACAGCAAGCGGGTTCTTTTTTTGGACAGAAGCAAAGAAGAGGAGCACGGGCTTTGCATAAGCGTGCTGCATGCGCTGAAATTTGCAAAAGGGGAATTTGTTGTTGTGATGGACGCGGACGGGCAGCACCCTGTTGCAAAAGCAAGGGAACTTGTTGAAGCGCTCAAGAACGGCTCGGATTTTGCGATTGGGGCAAGGGAAGATTGGGAAACGATGAAATTGCATCGGAAGGTTATTTCGCTTGGGGCGACTGCAATTGCCAACGCGTCGCTGTTTCTGCGTGGGAAGAAAACTGTGAAAGACCCCATGAGCGGGTTTTTTGGGGCAAGGGCGGCGCTTGCGCAAGTGGTTGCGCAGAAAGGGAAATTTGTTGGTAAAGGCTACAAGGTGCTTTTTGAGATGCTAAAATATGCGCCAAGGGACGCGCAAATTTCGGAAGTCCAATTTTGCATGGGAAAAAGGGAAGATGGGAAGAGCAAAATAAGGTGGAGGCACATTTTCTATTTCTTGCAGGCTGCGCTCTTCTAACGGATTTCAGCGCACATCCCATCGCGCGCAAGTATAGTGTTTGGGAAAATTGCCTTTGCCTCCCCCTCAAGCTGGGAAGGCGGGTAGCGGTTGCCAACGTGCGTGAGGATGAGCATTTTTACGCCTGCTTTTTTTGCAAGCAGCGCCGCATCCTCCGCAGTTGAGTGCAGGCACTCTTTTGCAAGCGCGTTGTCGGCTTTTGAGAAAGTTGATTCGTGGATAAGAATGTCGGCGTTTTTTGCTGCCTTGAGCATTGGGGCGCAGGGTGCGGTGTCGCCGGAATACACTATTTTTTTGCCTTCTTGGATGTAGGTGACATCCTTGAGTTTTATTGTCTTGTTGTTTATTTTGAGCTTGCCTTTCTCTTGTATTTCTGTGAAAAGCGGGCCTTTTAAGCCGAGGGACTTCGCCTTTTCCTCATGGAAGCGTATCCTGGGCTTTTCCTGCATTATGAACGCAAAGCTCTCCTTGCAGTTGTGTTTGTTCTTTACCGGAGTGATTGTGAAATCCCCCATGTCAAGTTGCTTTCCTGGGGCAAGCTCGGTTGCAATGAGCTGGGGGTTTGAAGAGGCAAACTGGGATGTTCCCTTGGGGCCGAGCACCTGGAGTTTTTTCCCCTGCAAATTGAGCTTTATTGTCTGGGATAGCCCGAAGATGCCTAACACGTGGTCTAAGTGCAGGTGCGAAAGGAAAATTGAGCGCACCTTTGCATAGGAAATGCCGAATTTGAGCATTTGCCGCTGCGTGCCCTCGCCGCAGTCAAAAAGGTATGCGCTGCCTTCGCGCACAAGGGCGATTGAGGGCAGGTTGCGCTCTATTGAAGGGGTAGAGGCGGCTGTCCCGAGAAAAATTATTTTGAACATGTGTTGGATTTTTGCTGCGGATTATAAATAGGTGCGCCTTTTGCGGGGGTTGCGCCGCTGCTGTTTTTTTGGGAAAACTTGCTTAGGCCCTGTTTTGAAAAAGAGTTTGCGCTTCTTGGGCAAGGGCGCGCTCGTATTGGGAGCCTGAGAGCAGCCTTGATTGCAGTATCAGGTACAATGTCTGGTCGCATGAGCGGATATGGCAAAGAAGCAGCGCAGGCTCTTCGGAAAACAGGTCGAGCTTGTGGGTTGCAAATGTGAATGCGCGATGGAGTTTTCCAGGCTCGGCCTCGCGGAGCGCCTGCAAAAGTGCGGTTAAAAGCTCATTTTTGCCTTCTGCCAAAGCTGGATTCTTTGTCGCCGCGATGTAAACTTGGCGCATGGACGCGCCATCCTTGAATGCCTGTTCGAAAAGGCCAGATAAGTCAGATGCCTTTACTTCGCCCTTTGGAAAGCCGCAATTGAACTGCCTTATTAGCGACATGTCCAGGCTTGCCAGGGAATGGGTGCGCCGCCTGATGGAATTGGCAAGGCTGCGCAGGAGAGCGAATGGAGTTTTGAGGCGTTCGGGGGCGTATGTGGCCCCTGTTGCGTGCGAAGCTAAAAATGACATGGTAACACTATTCTGTTATCAATATGCAAAGTTTGGCAATATAAAGCTTTCGCCAATAGTGGGAAGATGAATACTTTTTATTGCGTTTTTAGCGACTTGTTTAAAACCTTTTAAATGCCTCCCCTCAAATTCTATGCAAGGTGGTTCTCATGGTGGATATCAAACTATTGGCAAGGCTCTCAAACGCATTCGGCATCCCAAGCCAGGAAGGGGAGATACGGGAAATCATGATGGGGGAATTCAGGAAGATCGGGTACGATGCGCACGTGGACAGGTTTGGGAACGTTGTTGCAAAGGAAAAGAAAGTGAAGGAGGGCGCGCTCATGCTGGGTGCGCACATGGATGAAATAGGGCTCATGGTGAAATTCATAAATGACAAGGGGTTCATACGGTTCATAAAAGTGGGCGGCATTGACAACCGTGTGCTGCTTAACCAGAGGGTAGTGGTGAGGACTGCAAAGGGGAAGATATACGGGGTAATCGGGCACAAGCCGCCGCACATGCAAAAGAGGGAAGAGGCAAAAGAGTCGATTGACAATAAGCAGCTTTTCATAGATATCGGGGCTGCAAGCAGGAAGGATGCCGAAGCCATGGGCGTCGCGGTGGGCGACCCGATTTGCTTTGACATGGAGCTGAAAACCCTTAACGGAAAACTGGTTACTGGAAAGGCGCTGGACAACAGGGTTGGGTGCTACGTGCTCCTTGAGGCTGCGAAAAAGCTTCGGGGGAAGAACATAGTATTTGTCGGGACTGCGCAGGAGGAAGTTTCGACCTTTGGGAAAGGGGCAGCGCTGAGCGCATACCACCATTTGCCGGCGGCGTTTGTTGCAATTGACACTGCGATTGCGGGCGACCATCCGGAAATGAGCGAGGATGACAGCATAGTGCACCTTGGAAAGGGCCCCGCGCTCACGCTTGTAGAGGCAGGAGGGATGGGAAACATCGCAGATGAGAAATTGCGCGCGCGCATAATGGAAGTTGCGAAAAAGGCGAAGATTGCGCTGCAAATAGAAGTAATAGAGGGCGGGGCAACGGACGCCGCGAGCGTGTACAACGTAAGGGGAGGCATACCGTCAATTGCAGTGGGGGTGCCTGCGAGGTACATACATTCGAATGTGTCCGTGTGCAGCCTTAAGGACATTGACAAAACGATTGAGTTCGTAGTAAAAGTGGGCAGCGCGAAGCTGGATTAGGGGCTAATCCCTGTTTTTCAGAAGGTATGCGCCGGTAACTATTATCACTAGGGCAAACGCTACAAGCGAAACAAGCGGGTTTTGCAAAAGGAAGGAAAGGGACTGCGGCGAAGCGGTTTGGGAAGCTGGTTCCTTTGGGGAGGAATTCGGGGAAATGCCGGCTGCGAACTGGCTGCCAAAGTCGCTTATTTTACCAATCGTGTTGTTTTCGCTTATGCCTGAGAGGTTTGCAAGGTTTGGGTAATTTGAATTTGAGAGCGAAGAGAGGATGCTTGCGGGGTTGAGCTGGCTTCCCTGCTGGGAGAGCGAGGCATTTATGATTATGAGCTCGTGTGTGGATGGCTGGGATGAGGAGGGGACTATTGTGAACTCGACCTTTTTGTTAAGCTCTGAACCAGGGCCGCACGCGCCGTCCTGCAGGATGCAGGTAAGGGTGAACTCGGAGCGCTTGTTGTTGGGCGAGCCCGTGAATGAAACAGTGGAGTTTTCCTGCGCGGTTGCAACAACGTAAACGTCCACTTGTTTTGCATCAAGGCCTATGAGCGCCGAATTCGGGATTGCCCATGAAACCGTGAAACTTGAGCGGTACGGGTAATTCGGCAGGAAAGCACTGCTGCTGTTTGCCCATGAGATGGAAACAAGGTTTTGCACGTTTGCGCCTGAAACTGCTATGTTGAGCGGCTCGGCTAGGCAGGCAGAGGCTGCCAAGGCTGAGAAAAAAATCAGGAGCATTGGTCGCATGCATGGAAGTGCGAATAGTTATAATATAAATGTTTGCGATTGCGGCGTTGGAAAGGTCAATCGGTTTTTGCGGCTTCTATGAGGTTCTCGCCGAAAACATAGCCGTATTTTCCGCTGCCGGGCATTTTCCCAAAAAGCGAGTATGCGAACAGGCGCAGGCTTTTTATGAACAGCTCAAATAGCGCAGCCTGGTAAAAGAAATACCTTACGGGCTTGAAATTGTAGAGCGAATGGACTGCGTTGAGGAAGGCAGGGCGCAGCCTGGATGTGCGCAGCACCCTTTCCGGCAGGAAAAAAAGCAAGTGCGGCCGCGGGATAAGCCTTTGGTGTGTGATGGAAAATCCGGCAAGGCGCAGGCTTGTTGCGATATGCACAAAATTCCAGGTTTGCAAATGCCCGTTTTCGTCAAAGAGCGGCGCTTGCGGCTCGAACATCTGGTTTTCAGAGGGCAGCACAAGGAGGAGCTTGCCGCCTTTTTTCAGTTTTTTCCTGAAAAGGCGCAGGTAGCGCACGGGCTCTTCCAAATGCTCAAGCACATGGGAGCAGTATATCGTATCTATTGAGCCGTCTGCAAAGGAATCAATGGATTTTTCGCACTTGACGCCGTTGGCGTTCATCCATTCGCGCGCCGCGTCGCTTATTTCAACTACAACGGTGTTTTCGATTTGCCGCGAATTCGCCCCGATGTTGCCGCCAAAATCAACCACCAGCTGCCCGTGGTGCCTCTTTTTGCCAAAGTGGAACAAGAATGCGTAATCCGAGGACATTATGATTGCACTGCCAAGGTTTTTGTCCCCTATCATGTTGCGCCATCGGTCAAAATATGCTCGCTCGTAAATGTCCATGGCAGGATTTAAAATGGCAGATTTTTAACCATGTGTCTTGTGGTGAGAAGAACGATGGATAGACGCACGCATAAAAAATTAGAAAAGCGGATTCTTGCGAATCCGCCCCAAAGAAAAAAGTTACTTAAGCGTTTTTCAGCTTTGCGCTGTACACGTAGCCATCCTTTCCAAGATAGTACATGAAGCCGGATTCCTTTGAAACCTTCTCTCCTCCGACTTTCTTCTTCCTGCCGGATTTGTTGTGTTTCATTGGGGCTGCCCATACGTAGCCGTCTTTACCGATGTAGTAAAGGTAGCCGTCTTCTCTCTTTATTTTCTCTGTTCCAATTTTCTTTCCCATTAAAGACACCTCCACAATAAATAACGGGGTAAATACGCCGTATTGTTTTTTAAACGTTCGCTTTTTATCGGCGGTGGAACGAAGATGAAGGGCTAGTCGAACCCCAGTGTTGACTGCCTGCCAGAAGATTTTTGTTTTTCCTCAGGAGGGTTTTTGCCTGTTTTTTCGGCAGGGGTGGATTTTGGGGGTTCGTTTTTTGCGCCGGATGCGGGGCCTTTTTCTGGCATGGGTGTTTTTTCTGCGGTTTTTCCTGCAACGGTTTCTTTTTTCGCGCTCTTTTGCCGGGTTTTTTTGCCGGGGGGAAGTACGGCGGGAACTTCTTGCGGTTTTTCGCTTGCTGCGGCGTTTGATTTTTTGGGTTTTTTGGGGTTTTCCCCTTTGCCTTCAAGAAGCTTTTGCGCTTTTTCAGAAGTAGTGCCAAGAAGGTATGCGAGTTCCGGAACCTCTATTGAGTATGCTGCGCAGGTGTGCGCTGCGTCCTGCTTTGCAAACAAGGTAAAAAGTTGCACATAGTCCATGCCTGCCCAAAGCGAGCAGTGGAAGTTTGTTGCGAACTTGCGCGAGAGGGATTTGCGTATGGAGCGCTTTTCCTTTGTTGCGCCCATTGTGCGTATGTAGGAGGGGTACGCGTATGCGGTGAATTTCCGGTAGGGCGCCTCCTTTGAAAGTGCAACGCCCGCGCCCATGAGGTCGGTTGAGTAGCGCAAAAAGCCCCAGTACTGGCGGTTTCTTATCCTGCCGTCAAACATATCGGAGCGCGAGAGCGAATTGAACGCGGCTGCGATGTCCGAGGGCTTTTCGTATTCTATGGGGATGTTCTCCTCTATCCAGAGCTTGAGCGTGTCGTTTGGGACGGAACATGACATCATTAGAGGGCGGCACTCGGAATATTTTGTTGCCTTGAAGATGCCGCGCACGACCTCGAAAATGTTTTTTTCGCGCTCGCGCGAGAGAGGGGAGAAATTGCGCGCCTGCAAATCGTTCAGGGCTGCGCGCACGTCACCTTGCGAATTCTGCGCGATAAGGGAAAGTTCTTCGTCTGAAAGCTGGATTTTTTCAGCCTTGCACACGCGCTTGAGGACTAAAAGGAGCGCGTGCACATTCACCTTCTTGAGCTCGGTTTTTTCGCAAATTCCGCGAAGCGGTGCAAGGTTTTTGTTGTATGCGTCTGTTGCGGTTATGATGAGCGGCTGCTGCGCGGACGATGCTATTTTTGCGAATGCAGACGCACTGCCGCGGTCTTCGCCTGCAGCAAAATCAGCGTCATCTATAAGAAGGAGTTTTTTGTTGCCAAAAAGGCCCGAGGAAGAAGAGGCTGCGCCAAGGAAATCCGAGATTGCCTCGGAGGTTCGGCTCGAGGAACTGTTGAGCTCGAGAAGGTCCCAACTGAACTCCTCTGCAAGGGCATGCACGCTGCATGTTTTCCCAACGCCGCAGGGGCCAAAAAGAAGAAGCGGCTGCGGGCGTTCCCCTTTTGCCCACAGGAACGCCCAGCGGCGCATTTTTGAAAATGCCTCCTCGTTCCCTGCCAGCTCGGCGAGGGAATGGGGCGAGTATTTCTGCGTGAAAAGCATGTAAGCATTTGGCAATTAAGGTTAAAAACATCTTCTGATGCAATATTCTGGTGCTTGTTTGGGAAACCCGGATTTGTCTGTTGAAATGTGCAGGATGAGGATGGGCAACCCCCTTGTCCTTGCATCGGGAATTTGGGGCACAAGCGGGCTTCTTCTTGTAAGGGCTGCAAAGAGCGGCGCGGGCGCGGTAACGTCAAAATCATGCAGCCTGCAGCCGCGGGAGGGGCATAAGAACCCCACAATAGTGCTTCTTGACGGGTATGTGCTAAATGCGGTTGGATTATCGAATCCGGGCGCAAAAACCGAAGTAGAGGAGCTTGCAGAGGCAAAAAAAGGCTGCCTAAAGGAAGGCGTGCCCGTAATTGCGAGCATATTCGCGCGCTCTGTGGAGGAGTTTGCGCAGGCCGCGCAGATTGTAATGGAGGCAAAGCCGGATGCGATTGAGCTTAACATGTCGTGCCCGAATGTTGGGAGCGAGGGAAGGATGTTTGCGTGCGTGAGCGAAGATGCCGCGAAAGTCGTAGTGGCGGTGAAAAACGTTTGCAGCGTGCCGGTGTTTGCGAAACTCACGCCAAACGTAACGGACATCGTGGAAGTTGCAAAAGCAGTTGAGGAAGCAGGGGCGGACGGGATTGTTGCAATAAACACAATGCCTGGAATGCTCATTGATGCCAAGGCGAGAAGGCCTATTTTAAGCAACAGGGAGGGCGGGCTTTCGGGTGCTGCGCTAAAGCCGATTGCGCTGCGCGCGGTGTATAGCGTTTCGAGGGAAGTTGAAATACCGATAATAGGGACGGGCGGAGTGATGAGCGGGCTTGATGCAGTTGAGATGCTCATGGCAGGCGCAAGCGCAGTTGGGGTGGGAAGCGCAATTTCTTATAGGAAAAATGCGCTTGGGGAAATACGCGACGAGCTTTTTGCATTCATGAAGGAAAACGGGTATTCAAAAATAAGCGGGTTGAAATTGCAAGAGTGAGAAAATGCTTCCAAAAGAATGCAAAATAAGCAAAGTTGAGGATGAGAACCAGGCGACCAAGACTATTTTTGTTGAGTGCAAGGACAAGCCGCAGCCTGGGCAATTTTACATGGTGTGGGTTCCGGGCGTTGGGCAAAAGCCGTTTAGCGTTGCAGGGGTTTCGCCCCTTAGGTTCTCCGTGTGTGCAGTTGGGGAATTCAGCAGGAAATTTGCCTCCATGAAAAAAGGCGAAAAGATTTGGCTGTTTGGGCCGTACGGGAACTTTTTTGAGCCGCAGGGAAAGAAGATTGTTGCGATTGGGGGCGGGTACGGGACCGGGCCGATGAGATATGCCGCAAGGATTGCAAAGAAAAAAGGGGATGAGCCAATCGTGGTTATTGGGGCGCGCTCAAAGGACAAGCTCATGAAAGGGGAGACGGGGGTGCGCACTGTTTTTACAACGGATGACGGGTCTGAAGGCATGAAGGGAAACGTTGTGGATGCGCTTAAGAAAATTTTGCAGGAAGAGAAAATTGATGAGGTGTATGCGTGCGGGCCTGAGAAGATGATGGGCGCGGTAGGGAAACTTTGCATTGAGAAAAAAATAAAATGCCAGCTTCTTTTGGAACGGTACATGAAATGCGGATTTGGGATGTGCGGGCAGTGCTCTATTGGGGAAATTTTAGTGTGTTTTGACGGGCCTGTTTTTGACGCAAAAATTGTGGAGCACCCCGAATTCGGGAAATTCCACCGCGACTGCGCTGGAAGGAAAGTGTTATTGTAGTTTTTCTGCAAAAAGAAGCAGGAATTCCTCCAGTTTTTCATTTGGGATTGAGGCGCCTGCGGCTATTTTGTGCCCGCCGCCAACGCCGCCAAGCAAAGGGGTTGTTTCGTTGAGTATTTTGCCTAAATTTAAACCGGATTCGACAAGGGATTTTGTTGCGCGGGTGGAAAGCTTTAGTGTGTTTTTTGAGTCCGAATCAAGTGCGAGCGCAAGTATTGGTTTTTGCCCCCTGCCAACAAGCATGCCTGCGACTACGCCGATTATTCCGTCAGGTATTATGCCGCGCCCGTCAAGGAGGAAAAATTTGCCGAAATCAAGCAGGTTTGCCTGCGCATATTCTATGCCGGCGCGCAGGTTTTTGCGGTGAAGCGCGAGGAGTGAGAGGGCTTCCTGCACTGCGCCTGCTTCGCCAAGGCACACACCAATCCCTGTTTGCGGCCTGTTGTTCCTGCCGCATGCATTCAGAAGGGTTGAAAACTCGCCTGCGTCTGAAAGCTCGCTTCCTTTTGGCTGGGAGAGGAGAAGGTAGTTCTCGGAGAGAAGTTGTTGGGGTTTTGTTGGGGAGCCGTCTTTTGAGAGGAATTCCGCGAGCGCGCTTATGAGTGCTGCCTGCTCGGATTGTGTGAGGTCCAGGTAGGTGCGCCAGCGTTCGCCTTCTTTCAGCGGGATGTTGCAGGTTGAGAGGAATTGGGAGCAGCGCTGCTCATCGCCGCTCAAGCCAGGAAGATACGGGTCGTCTGCAAAAAAAAGCATTTGGGAGAGTGGCCTGCTTGCGCGCCCGAAGAGGCGGATGCCGGTGTATTTTTTCACGGCATTGGAATTTTCGGCGTCCTGAAGCATCAGGCAGTTTAGACTTTCAGGTGAGGAGAGGGGGGTTTGCACATCCCCGACTGCACCCACAATGCCCAAATGCACGTGGGTTTTGAAAACAAAGTAGCACACGCCGCTTGCGCTTATGTGCGTGTCGCCATTAAAGCCAAAAAGATATGGGTTTGCCTCGAGGTGTGGGATGCCGGCGCGTTGGTGGTGGTCGAGCACGACTATGTCGCCATGCAGGTTGGAAATTTCCCGGCAGCCGCTCCCCAGGTCAGTGAAAATTATCTCCTTTTTGCCCGAGAGGGAAGAGAGTGCGGCTGCATCAAGTTTTTTCACTATTTGGAGGGTGTGGGGGATGTTGTGTTGCGTTAAAAAGGCGGTTGTGATTGAGGCGCTTGCAAGCCCGTCGCAATCAAAGTGGCTTAGTATGTGCGGGTTTTTCATTTGCAAGATGTGCTCCCGTATTTGCGCGCAGCGCTCAAGAAAAGCAGGGAGGTCGGGCTCCATAAAAACGCCTATAGCAGCGCAAGCTTGTGGTTGCGCATTATTATGGTGGGGATTTTTTCGGCGCGCAAGCGCGAACGCAGGCCGGCGTCGTTTGTGCACACGATGAATTTTTCCTTTTTTGCAAGCGCGAAGAGCGAATCGTCCGCATAGCCGGCGTCTTCGATGAGTGCGATTTTAGGGAGCAGGTACGACAGCGCGCAGCCCGCTGCAACGGCTTTTTTGTTTTTTAAGTCTGCGAACCTCTCAAGCTCGAGCTTTACGCTTTTTGTTGTGAAAAAAGAATGGGGCTCGCCCACAATGCGCTCGATTTCGCCGAACAAATCCAGCTTGGACTCGAAGGGAAGGAGCAGGAAGTTCGCATCAAGGAGTATTTTCTTCATAGGGTTGTTTGGGGGCAGGGGTATATAATTTTAGGTGGGGAGAGTTAGGCATGGTTGTTGTATTGAGGATTGGGCACAGGTGCGTGCGTGACCAGAGGCTTACTACCCATGTGTGCCTTGCTGCGAGGGCATTTGGGGCAGAGGGAGTGTACATCCATGGGGAGAAGGATGAGAAGCTCGTGGAGGGCGTAACAAAAGTCGTTGGGAAATGGGGCGGGAAGTTTTTTGCGCAGCAGATAGGGAACTGGGTTGCGTTTGTGAAGGAATGGAAAGGGCAGGGCGGAAAAATTGCGCACCTTACAATGTATGGGGAGAAGGTGCAGGATGTTGTTGGAAAAATCCGCAAGGAAAAAAAGTTGCTGGTTGTTGTTGGGGCTGAAAAGGTTGAAAAAGAAATGTATCTTGCGGCAGATTATAATGTGGCAGTAACCAGCCAGCCTCACTCGGAAGTTGCTGCACTCACGATATTTTTAGACAGGTATTTTGAGGGGAACGAGCTGGGAAGGGAATTTGGGGGGGCAAAAGTGAAAATCGTGCCAAATAAGTGTGGAAAGAGTGTTTTAGTGTGTAATAAGGGCGCCAAGCAATATAAAGGAGAGATGTGTTAATAAAATGTAGTTTAAGCTGGTGTTGGTGTCATGGCAAAAGCAAAAAAATCTGCTAAAAAAATTAAGGTTGGGAAAAAGCAATTTAAGCGGAGCGCTGCGCCCAAAATAAGGAAGATTACAAAAAAACACCAGAAAGCTGTTGTTGGAAAAACCACCAGGCCAGCGGGTGTTGAAAAAATCAGGATAAAAAAACAGCAATACACGCTGCAAAAAACCCTGCTTGCAAATTCCATGGTGCGGAGCCATTTGATAGATGTTGCAGGTGAAAACACAATTAATGTTTTAAGGGAATTCACATGCGAGCTCTCAGATGAGGAGCTTGCGAAGAAAGCCAAGATGAAAGTGAGCGATGTGCGCATTGTGCTCAATAAGCTGCATAGCTTGGGGATGGCGCAATACGCGCGCAGCAGGGACAAAGACAGTGGTTGGTATTCATATGTATGGCGGCTTGATGAGGGGAAGGAAAAGGAAATTTTGATGCCTGTTTACCAAAACAAGGGCGCAGAAGGGTATGTTGGGGAAAAATGCGTTGCAAGTGGCGAAGGGGACCAGTATTTTTGCGCAGGGTGTGGAAAAGAAAGTGTGGTTGATTTTGAAACCGCCATGGACAGGCAGTTTAAGTGCTCAAGTTGTGGGAATGATTTAAGTTTTTTTGAGAAAAAAAAGTAAAGATTGGTTTTTAAGGTGTGTGTGCTAATTTTTATTATAAAAGCGGGATAGGGTAGTTTGGAGTGCCCGCTGGGCTCATAACCCAGAGACCGGTGGTTCAAATCCACCTCCCGCTATTATTGTCTTTGTTTTTAATTAGAGAAGAGAGGGCATAGTTCCACTATTTTACATTGTGTTTGTTAGTTTGATTAGTTTATTATTTATTATTATGTAACTATAGTTACAATAAACAATATAAACACCCAAAAACAAAAAACAACAAAAATAGCAGCTTTTCACTAAAAACCTCAAAAACCTAAAAAAAGACCGTAATAAAAGAAAAAAATAGTGGAAGTGTGCCCTCTCTACAAACAAACTTATTCGCTTGGCAAACCAGTAAGGCCTTTTCCAACAACCACAACATCTTCAACAGATTTTACATTTTTGTACAAGATGCTCTTATCCCTCAAAATCCTCTTTGCCTCATCTTTTGATACAGAGCTAAGCGGCTCCATTGTAAGGCGCACCACTTCCCCTCTTTCCAAATCAATCAAAATCTCATGCACCCTTCCCAAAAACTTGCCGCCGTCTGTGTAGATATCCATATCATACAATTTTGACGCTTTCGTTACCATCTTCTCACCCTCGTAATTTTGCAGCAGTATTGCAAATTGCGTCCCTATTACTATCTTCCATTTTAAAAAACTATCTTCGCGCCATTTTCCCAAAATAAAACTAAACTTCCCTCATTATCAAATAATCCGCAATCCCCTCAAACATCTCTTTTGCTGCGGGGTTTTTAACAAACTCCAATTTTTCCCGCGCGCTTGCCACAAGGCGCATCGCCTCTTTCTGGGCAGCCCCGACCCCGCCGCTTTTCTTAAGGAGCGCAATAACTTCTTTAACATCTTTCTTGGCTTTCTTTTTCTTCTTAAGCAGATTTTCCAACCTTCCAGCCTCATTTTTTGGAAGCCTCCTAAGCGCCTCAATCACAATGAGCGTCCTTTTCCCCTCAACAATATCCCCGCCAATTTCTTTCTTGTATTTTTTTTCATCCCCTACAATATTCAAAACATCATCCTGTATCTGGAATGCAACTCCCACTTCCATCCCAAACCCCATCAAATTCTCGACCTCTTCTTTTTCCGCGCCGCCTAAAAATGCCCCAACCGCGCAGCTCACCCCTATGAGGGCCCCGGTTTTCCCTTCCACCATTTTCCTATATTCGCCTTCACTAACATCCCATTTGTTTTTATAATACCAACCAAGCTCAATCGCCTGCCCCTCAAGCACTTTTGTAAATGCCTCAAGCAGCATCTTTTGCGCGATTTTATTCTCCTCAAAATTCCTTCCAACACCCATCGCTGCTTTCCACACCATCATGAACAGCCCGTCCCCCGCATTGAGCGCAAGCGGCACGCCATACTGCACATGCAGGCACGGCTTTCCCCTCCTAAGGAGCGAGCAATCCTCAATATCATCATGTATGAGCGTAAAATTATGGAACATTTCAATTGCCGCCGCAGCCCCAAGCGCATCTTCCTCCCTTCCCCCAACTGCCTCGCACGAAAGCAGGCAAAGCGCAGGCCTCAGCCTCTTTCCGCCCCTGTCAACAAGGTCCCATATGAGCCCGTACACTTCGGCAGGCTCGCTCCCTTTGGGCACTATCTCCCCTATCTTTTTTTCCACAAGCCCTGATTTTTGAACAAAGAATTTCTCAACATCCATGCCACAAAATTCACCTGCAAACTTATTAAACACCCCTTTGTTTTCGCCGCCCGGCTTTTCTTTTTAAACATTGCGTTCCACATTATGGACGCGACCGTGGTTGGCTATGCCAGACCTCACACAAAAACAATCCGGAGAAAAACAACTAGCCGTGCCCACAACCCGTTTTTCTTCCAAATATTTCTTCCCAGGGCAAAAATACGCCGAGGCAAAACCTGCCCAGGCTTTCGCGCAGGAAAAAACCTCCGCCCCGGCAACGGAACTGTTCCAAACACCCTTGCTTGCGCAGCAAACAATCCTACCCATGCAGCAAAAAACAGAGTTCACAATGCCTGCCCTTGCCGCGCATTTTCGCGAGCGGCTCAATTCCCTTTTCGCGCTCATCCTGGTTCTCTTCAGCTCAAAATATGCCCAGCGCCGCCGCCAGGGCGCCCTTGCCCTCAAGCAGCTGAAATACCTCGCAGCCCTTTGCTCCGCAACCTCCTCTTTCACAAACGACGAGGCGCTGCTCTTCCAGGCAGCATTCGGCGAGGCATATTACAACGTGCTGCAGGCGGCAAGGTCCACCCACAACAAGCCTGAGGAGCAGGCGCTCCATCTCCACTCTTCTTTCAAATCCCTGCTGCGCGCAACGGACAGTGTGTAAATGAACTGGATTGCGCACCTTGCGTTTTCCCTTGCGCTTTTTCTTGCAGCATGCGCGTTTTACCCAAGCCTTCTAACTTCCCCTTCCCCCATCCTTCTTTGCCTCACTGCCTCCATCCTGCCTGACATAGACCACAAAAACAGCAAAATATCAAGGCTCTCTTTTTTCATTTCGCTGGTTTTCCTGTGCGCACTCTCGGTTGTTTTTGTGTCCCAAACACAACAGCCTCTTGCAGAGAAACTCCAGTTGGTTTTGCTCTCGTTCATCCTGCTTGCAGCAGCCCTGCATGTTTTCCTGGCGCTGCTGCGCCCGCGCCACCGCGGCATTACGCACTCCTTTTTCTTCTTTGCATTGCTGTGCGTGCCTGTTTTTTTCGCCTTTGGCGCCACCGCGGCAGCCGGCCTTTCAATCGGCTACCTCTCGCATCTTCTTGGCGATTTCACCCTAAAACTATTCTGATTGCTTGCGCCTGATGTACTCTTTGTAAATAGATTCAACAGTCCTGCCATCTATCCTCTTGTTCCCGTATGCATGCCCCAAAAGCGCACCCGAGAAAGTTTTTGGTATGTGCAGCAGCTCATGTATTATTACCTTCTTTTTTTCAGTTTCGCCCAGCACGTCAAACTTTTCCGACAGGACCTCTATGACATAAAACGCCTTTACTTCAAGTGCCTTCTGCCAGATGTCAGGCAGGTTCCATATCCTTGCATATGCGTGCGCCTTTGCATTGCGCGAACGCATGCATATTATGCGGAACTCATTGATGTGCCCAAGCCCAAGCGTTCTCACTATGTCATCCATTATTTCCTGCACGTCTGCCGCAGTTTCAACATCCATTTAAACGCCTAAAAAAGCTTGAACAAATCCGCCCTGGTTATTATCCCCTTTACTTCCTCCCCCTCTGTCACCACTATCGCCTTTTCGTATTTCAGCAGCCCGACAACCGCCTCGACCTGCGCGTCCTTTGATATGCGCGCAAACGGCTCCCCCATTATGTCCTCGACTTTCGCCTTCCCTGCTTCTTTTCCATCGCGCAAAAACCCCACTATGTTCTCGTCGCTTATGCTCCCCACGATCCTCCCCTGCCTCAAAACAGGCAGTTGGGAAAACCCGTGCTTTCTCATGGTTTCAATCGCCTTCTCCACAGTCTCCTCAGGCTTTGCATAAAAAATTTTCCTGCTTGCGATTTCACCTGCGCTTCTCCCGGCTTTTTTCTGCTCCCTTTCAAAACACTCAAAAATCCTCTTGACATTTTCGTAGCTTGGCGCAAGCGTGCCGCTCTCTATCTTTGCAACAAGTGACTGGGAAATCCCTGCGCAGCTTGCAAGCTGCTGCTGCGTCATCCCTGCCTGCCTGCGCCTTTTCCCAATCTCGCCCAATTCAGGAAGCATCTAGTTCGCCCCGTTCAGCTCAGCTTCAATTGCCGCCTTCATCTTGTCATATGGCGCGCCCTCAAACATCTGGCTGCCAATGTAAAACGTAGGCGTTGCCCTTACCCCAAAAATCCGCCCGTCTTCCATGTCCTTGTTTATTTTTTCTGCCTTTTTCCCGCTCTGCATGCATGCTGCGAATGCGTTCCCATCCAGCCCCACCTGCGCGGCAAGCTTTTTCAGCCCCGCCTCATCCAGCGATTCCTGGTTTGCGTACATGATGTCGTGCATTTCCCAGAATTTCCCCCCATCAGCCGCGCATTCTGACGCCTCTGCTGCGATGTATGCATTTTCGTGCGCAGGCAGCGGATAATGCCTGTAAACGAGCTTCACCTTCCCAGCATACTCGCGCAACAGCCTCTCCACAGTCGGCTCTGCCTGCGCGCAGTACGGGCACTGGAAATCTGAAAATTCAACAATGGTGGCTTTCGCCCCGTCTGTACCGCGGTATTGCGCGCCATGCGCATCCACGCCTGAAGGTATGGGCCCGCCTCCCACGCACCCAAACAAAAGCACAAACATTGCAAATGCAGCCGCAATAACGGCAATTCTCATAGTCTCACCCTTTCCTTTCCCTCACAAGCTTCGCAATCCTCCCCACCCTTCCCATTTCCTCAAGCTCGCTTTTGCGTATTATTGGCACGCCGAAAATATTGTCTTCCTTTGACTTTTCCACCATGAAGCAGCAATCCGCCTTGCTTATCCTTGAGAATTCCCCGCAAAGCGCGGCTTTTGCGCGCAATGCCCTCTTGTTCTGCCCTGCCCCAAAAACAATTTTCGCGCCGTCTTCTTTTTCACGTGCAACAAGCTCAAAAGGCTTTGCAAGCCTTGCTGCCGCCATCCCGTAAAAATCAAACCCCACTGCGCTTGCGCGCATCCCGTCAAAACCAGCCCTAAGCCCCGTGCGCATTATTTCCTCAAGCGCGTCCACGTGCCTCTCAAGCGCCATGCCTGCGTTGTTCTCATACCTGCACAGCGTGTCCTTTGAAATGCCGCTTTTCCTTGCAAGCTCCCTTAGCGCCATGCCCGCCTCTTCCCTTGCCTGCGAGAGCCTTTTCCCATCCAGCCTCACGTATTCGCGCCTGTTTTTTCGCACAAAAATCTTCTGCTCCTCAATAAGCATCCCGAGCGTGCCCACCCCTCCCGCGTCCACCTCGTGGCGCTGGTAGAGCACCCCTTCGCGCAGCCTCTGCCCGCCCGCGAATTCGCCCAGCACAAAACATCCGCTCTCCAGCATCGCAGCCGCGTTTTTCATCCCGCTTGCCTGCGCCCCTGCAAACGCGTTTATGTCCTCAAGGACTTTTATGAGGAGCATCCCGTCCCTTCTTGCTGCAATGTCAAAAAACCCGCCGCTCACGCAGCACTGGGCGTATTCGTACCCTTCTTCCTGCAGCTTAGCTGCCGCTTCAATGCACAGTTCCCTCTGCCTTGCCATCATCTTCACCAAACATATGGTTTATATTTTTGCCTGGATATAAAGATATCCTTGGGCCTATAGCTCAGCTTGGTAGAGCGGTTGACTCTTAATCAACATGTCGAGGGTTCGAAAACCTAGGGGGGCATCAGGCATTCCGGAAGTCCCCCCTGTGGTTTCACCCCCTTTTCGTTTTCCGAAAACTAGGGTGCGTGAAGCCGCGGTTGAAAATCCCTCTGGGCCCGCTTTTTCTTTTTATTTTGTTGAGTTGCCTGCAGAAACGTTTCCGGCAGTCTGGTTGAGCTCAGCTATTTTTTCCTTGATTATGCTTTCCATGGCAGAGCTTTCAAAGTCGCTTACGCATGCATTGTACTCTTCCCCCTTATACCAGCTGCACGCGCCCTGCCTGCATCCGCAGAATGCTTTTTCAAAACATGCGTATACCGATTTGTATTCGCACGTCGTGGCAACCGTGGAGTTCAGGGGTGCGCACACAATGTTGCTGCACCCCGTCGGCGCGCAGTCGCTGTCTTGGGCGCATTCAACCTTCTTTGCCGGCGCCTGGGTCTGGTTCGCAGGGCTTTTCCCAGTCCCGTTCCCCGCAATCCCATTGCATTGCGCAACCATGCTCGCATTGCCTATCATCCCGCATACACTTGGGTTTTTGCTTCCCGCCCCAATCTCAAAAAGGCAGTCATCCCTCAATTTTCCCGCACTTTCGCACGTTTGCGGCTGCGACGCCTGCACTGCGACCATGAGGTAACACCTGTCCGCCTCGTTTGGCGCGCTTATTCTCGAGCAGAAACTGCTGTCCCACCTGTCCAGTGCAATCCCTATGTAGCATTTTGAAGCCTCGCTCTCAACGAGCCCGCTGCATGCAGAATATACCGCAAGCTCGGCATTTGCCTGCGCAAAAACGTCCTCGAACTTGGCAACATTCTCAAGCTTGAGCGGGGCTTTAAGTTCCCCGACGCCGCCTACTTCCAGCCCGGTATATTCCCTTGTATAAACTCTCTGCTCATTGTTGAATTTGTACGAAAGCACAGTTTGCACCGCAATGCCGCTTGCCTCATCTATGCACAGGCTTATCCTGTAGTCGCTAAATTGCGTGACAACCGGGCTGCTTGCCGAAATCCCAAGCTGATTTAGCTGGTCCAGGCTGAGTTTCCCATAATCCAGCGCATAAGTGACCTGCCTGCACTTGATGCCTCCCACTGTCTTTTCCACGAAGTTCCCGTCAAAAGTTGCAGCACCGAATTTTTCCAGTGCCGCAACAAATTCCTTGTCCTGCTCCACCTGCTGCTTCCCAAAGAATTTCGGGGCAAGCTTTGCATTGAAAAAATTAAGCGCGCTGCTGTTTTCCCTCATGTCCGCGCACACGCTGTAATTCCCGAATTTCTCGCACGCATATTTCCCGCCATCCAGCACGTAAAACTCCCGCATATCTACGGGGTTTTCAGCCGATGCGAACATCCCGTTCTTGGCCCGCACGATCGCGTATTTGTTTTCCACCCCGCTCACGTTCTCGCTAAACGCAAGCGAATATTCGGTGGCGTTCATCATCTTGTCCATGGACGCAAAGAAAAATTCAGACGGGGTCGCCTGCTTTGTTTCCGCAGGCTTTTGCATCCCAAGAACAACTGCAGCAAGCGCAACAATGGCAAGTATCACAACAACTGCATAAACCGCATAATTCTTTTTCGCGCCAGCTTCATGTGCATTCCTGGCATTTTCATTATTCTCCATGATATCACCGCGTTTCCCTATATTCTCAGTCCCGCTTTTTATCTTTTGCCTCTTTGCAAGGCTCGCCGCCTGATGCAACTTACTTCCCCGCAATTATGCGTATTACGTCCCCGCGCAAAAGCAGCGTGTCCCGCCCCACCCTCATCTTAGTTTTTGCATTAACTGCCCCTATGAAATGCTGCTGCAAATCTGTGTGCACTTTTCCCGCCAAGTCAAAAACAGTCGCGCCTTTTTTCATGAGGAAGGCATCCGGCAGCACCCTGCCCGCGTTGTCGCAAAACTTGTGCTCGTCCTCAACCGGATAAACGTCCGCCAGCTTCAAATATTCAAAAACAGCCTTCCCTATAAGCTCCTGCACCCCCATCCCGCATTCCCCGTTTGCACGCATTATCTTCCCAATCGCCTCAAGCGCCTTTGCCTGCTTCTCTTCAATTTCAGCGCAAATCTCGAAGTTTGCAGCCCCTGGCACGTATTTTATTTTCCCGCCCAGCGCCGCTTTCCGAAGCGCAAGCTCCCCAACGGCGCACGTTGGCACAACAAGCATTTCCGGGAAATCATTTCTTAATTTTTCCACATTTGCAGCAGCCCCCTGCGCATCACACTTGTTCGCGGCAACAACAATGGGCTTGCTTGCCTCCCTTATTTTTTTGCAGAACTCCATTTTTTCCCCATCATCCCATTCTATTTTCTCAATTTGCAATCCGCACTCGCGCGCAGCAGCCTCGCATGCCGCCGCTCCCACGTTCATTCCGGAAAGCGCAAGCGCAACATCCGCAATCCCCCTGCCCTTTATTTTTGCCCAGTTCTTGTCCAACACTGCCTTTATCCAATATTCAATTTCGCGCTGCAGCATCCTCACTTCCTCGCATACATCTGCGCCCTCCACGCGGTTCCCCTGCACATCAGTGCGCCCGCTTGCATCCACCACTTGTATAAGAACGTCCGCCTGCGCAAGGTCCCCCAAAAACTGGTTTCCCATGCCTTTTCCAAGGTGCGCATCAGGCACCAATCCCGCAACGTCCACCATGTTTATGGGAATGAGCCGCACCCCCCCTTCGCATTTTGAGTTCCTTGCGTCGCATTTTTTCAGCCCCAGTGCAACGTGCGGGCACGGGCTTCTCACATACGCAACTCCCTTGTTCGGGTCAATCGTGGTGAAAGGGTAGTCCGCAATCTGCGCATCCACCATTGTGGCAGCCGAAAAGAATGTGCTCTTGCCCTTGTTAGGCGCACCCACTATCCCGATTATCATGCCTTTGCTTTGCGCAAGGGTTTTTATATTACGTGCGGATATCGCACATATGGCGCAGCCAGTTGAAAAAACAGGGGAAAAAACATTTTTCCAGTCTCCGCTCCCAACTCTCATATATGTTTTTGCCGCCTTTCTGGCCTCATACGCACTCATGCTCTTTTCCGCCCCATACCTGTTTGCCCCGTCCCTCTTTGCTCTGGAAACTTTCTGGCTTTACTCACAAGCCGCGCTCCTGCTCCTCGCCCTTCTTGCGGCTGCAGCGTCCATCTTGATTTCCCGCAGCGTTTACTGCAGCATAAGCCCGCAGCAGCTCTCGCTCACAAGCGGCATCCTCTCAAAAAACACAAGGAGCATACCGCTTTCCCACGTTGACAATTTTTCAGTCTCCCGCTCACCCCTCCAAAGCATACTGGGGCTCGGCACGCTGCACATAGACACCCCCGGCGGCTACGGATACGAGGCAGAACTTGTTGATTTTGAAAACAGCAGCATTTCCCATATCATTGATTTGGTGTCGGCAAGCCACAGCAAGGCAGGCAACGAGGCATAAAATGGAACTCCAAAAAAACAAAATAACCGAAAGCAGCCCAAAAGAAATAGAATTCCTGCGCACCCGCGGCTTTGGCTCGCTTGTTTCCCCAACACTCCTCCGCCTCTCACCCTGCGAAGCCCTCTATTTGTGCAAACGGCTCGGCATAAAAATTTCCAGCGGCAAAAAGCCCCTCCCCCACGCAGCCCTTGAAAAGCTTCTCTCAAAAAAGGACAAATACCTCCCTCTTCGCTACCGCTGCTTTGAGCATTTGCGCGCGCAGGGCCGCATATGCCGCGAACACTCAATTCCTTCCCCTTATCTCCGCGTGTACTCGCGCGGCATTGGGCGCGAAGAGGAGCGCGCGCAAACAATAGTGCGCGTGTGCGATAAAGGCTGGAAATTCTCCCGCGCATCCCTTTTGCGTGAAATAGCAGTCGCGCATTTCATGCGCAAGGAGCTCGTGCTTGCCTTTCCGGAAGGCGCGGGCATTGCATTTTTGAAAATTTCCAAAATAAGCTTTGACTGAAACAGCACGGTGCGCACATGGTTTACTGCCTCAACTGCGGCTCAATGATAGACGAGTACGACAGCGGTTACTACGCGCGTTCAATGAACTGCATTCCCTGTTACAACCGCAAGCAAACCGAAGTGTCCGCACGCTCATGCTCCCGCTGCGGACGCAGCATACGCGCGGACGAGGCAAGAAACTACAAGGGCTCGCTCCTGTGCTCGTATTGCTTTTCAGAAATGCAGCGCATCGAACGCATCGTGCATTGCACCCTGTGCAAAAAGGAACTTGGCGAATGGGAAGAGAAATTCAAGATGCCAAATGGCGGCATCATATGCAAAAAGTGCAACGAAGAGCGCACAGGGAAGTTCGCGCCCAAGGTCTGCTCAGTGTGCAAAAAACCGTCCTCCCTAAAATTCCTGGACGAAAACGGCAACGCGCTGTGCATGGAGTGCGCGCAAAATTCGCCCTCAGCACGCGCACAAATGCGCGCGGAAAATGCCCCAAAAATCTCCTCCATCTTCTCAAGGATAAGGCGCCTGCTGCCCTGATGCCAATTGCCAACGATTAAAAACAACGCGCACAAAGTTTTTTGCAATGGAACCGATTTTCATAATCGCAATAAGCGTGACTGCGATTCTTCTCATCTCGCTGCTTGCGCAGCGGCTTCGCATGCCCCTCGTGCTCGGGCTTCTCGTTGCAGGCATACTGGTTGGGCCTGCAAGCCCGCTCAAGGGCTTCCAGCTCGGCCCCTTCTCATTTTCCGACGTCCTCATAACCGAGTTTGACCTAGTGAACATATTCGCGTCCCTTGGCGCAACCCTCATCCTTTTTGGAATCGGCCTTGAGTTCTCAGTGGTGCGCCTCTCGCAGATGGGCATTTTCACAATGCTTGGCGGCATGATAAAAATCGGGCTTGCCTACCTCATAAGTTACGTAGTTGTTTCCCAGCTCGGTTTTCCCCCGATAGCCGCAATGTACCTCGCGCTCATACTCTCGCTTTCAAGCACGCCCATAATAACAAAAATACTTGAGCAAAAGGACAAAATCCGCCGCCCCGAAGTGCCCTTCATAATTACAGTGCTGGTTCTTGAGGACCTTGTCGCGGTGTTCGCACTGGGCATACTTTCCACCCCAAACATATTGCTTGACAACTATGCCCTCATGATTTCAATCTTCAAGGTAATCCTCACGTTCATCTTCACGTACATGATACTCTCGCGCCTTGTGAAAATTTTCTTCTCCCACATCTCAGGCAGCAACGATATCCTGGTGCTTGCGACCGTGAGCGTGGTGCTCATTGTGAGCTACCTTTCCGAGGCGCTTGGCATGGGCTTTTCAGTGGGCGCCTTCCTTGCGGGCAGTGCAATTGCAAGCTCGCTTCAGGCAAACAAAATAGAGGAGGCGATAAAGCCCTTCAACCTATTGTTCGCATCCTTCTTCTTTTTCTCAATCGGCATGCTTGTTGACATCGGCGCGACTTTCACTCACCTCACGCTCATAATCTCAATACTCCTGCTTGCAATTTTGGGCAAGTTCTTTTCCTCGGCGATTTCCGCCTACATTTCGGGCTTTACGGGGCGCAGCGCGTGCTTTGCCGCAATCTCCCTTCTCCCCCTAAGCGAACTTTCCCTCCTCATAGGCGCAAAAGGAGTTTCACTTGGGATACTTTCCAGCAGCATGCTCGGCATAATGGCAACCACAATCGTGATTTCCACAATCGTTTCCGTATTCCTGATAAACAAGGAAAACGAGACATACTTCCTTCTCAATGCTGCAGTCCCGCGCTTCTTCATCACAAACGCGCGGCTTCTGCGCGCAACTTCCATAAAGCTCCACCGCAGCGCGGAGCAGAACATCCGCTACAACTCCATAATCTCGCATTTGCCGCAAATAGGGCAGGTGCAGGAGACCCTTCCTACAAACGACCACCTAAGCCTGCTCACAAACAACTGCATTTTCTTTGCCGCAATCTCGCTCCTTTCCTTTGGCGCCATATTTTTCCTTCAGGGCTTTTCCCAAACCGAGTCGGGCTACGTGGCCTCCGCGCTCCTGCTCTTCGCATTCGTGCTTTCCTCAACAATATTCGCAATAAACCTCAATTCCTCGGTTTCCTCGCTTTTCCGCGTGCTTGGAAGGAGCATCTCAAACAAGTTCCTCGTGGTCGCGCTCCAGTTCTCAGGCGTGCTTGCATTCGCCCTCTTCTCGCTTGCCTTCCTGTTTGCAAACAGCGTGCTTCCCACATCGCTCGCAATATTGCCCGCGCTTTCTTTTGCAGCGCTGCTGCTGCTTCGCCTGGTAAAAGCGGTAAAAAGCACAGTTTCTGTTTTCTAGGATTTCCTTTTCCAGCTCGCGCCGCCCTTTGCGTCCTCCACTTCAATCCCTGCGGCAGCGAGTTCCTTCCTTATCCTGTCTGAAAGCGCAAAATCCTTTTTTGCCCGCGCAGCATTCCGCGCCTTAAGCAGCCATTGTATGTCGGAATCAGAAATCCCCCCCTGTATTTTTGCGAGCTTTTCCTCGATTGATTTCACGCCAGGCATCCCTTCCGCGCCCGCATCACTTTCTTTTCCCGCCGATTCCCCCAACTCCAGCATATGGTGTGTCCTCACGTTCGAATAATCAATGCCAAAAACATCGAGCATTCCATACAGCACACCAAGCGCCTCGCCAACTTCCTTTGCTTTCCCTTCAGCAGCCGCCTCTCCCAGCTTCTTGCTTAACGCAATCATGGTGGCTGCCGCATTCGGGGTGTCAAAATCATTTTCCATTGCAGCATCAAATTCAGCTGCAGCCTTTTGCGCATCCCCCACAATGCTCCCGCTTTTGCCCCCAACAGCACCTTTAGCCCTTGCAATATTCCCAAATATTTTCTCCAGCGTGTTCCGTGCGGTCTCAATGCTCTTTTCCGAATAGTCAACCGGGCTGCGATAATGCGCCATTGCAAAGAACATGCGAATGGAATTCGCATCAAACTTTGAGAGTGCGTCCCTTATAGTGACAAAATTTCCAAGTGATTTCGCCATTTTCTCCCCGTTAACAGTAAGAAATCCAGTGTGCATCCAGTGCTTTACGAATTTTTTCCCATTCGCAGCCTCGCTTTGCGCAATCTCGTTCTCATGGTGCGGGAACACCAGGTCCCGCGCGCCTCCGTGAATATCAACCGTTTCTCCCAAATGCTCCCTTGCCATCGCACTGCACTCAATGTGCCAGCCAGGCCTTCCTTTCCCAAGTCCGCTTTCAAACCCCCATTCCCCAACTTTAGTGAATTTCCAGAGCGCAAAGTCCTCGGGGTTTTTCTTGCTCTCGTCCACCGCAACCCGCGCGCCCGCGTTCAGCTCCCCCAGTTTCTGCCCGGACAGTTTCCCATACTCCCTGAACTTTCCGACCTCAAAATAAATCCCGCTTTTTGTTTTGTACGCAAATCCCTTTTCCTCAAGTTCCCTTACCATTTTTGCAATCTGCCCCAAATTCTCGCTTGCCTTTGGATACACGTCCGCAGGCATAATGTTCAGCGCCTTCATGTCTTCTCTTGCAAGCCTGTCAAAGCGTGCAGAAAGTGCAAGCGGTTCCTCTCCCCGCTCCATAGCGCGCTTGAGTATCTTGTCATCGATGTCCGTGACATTTTGCACAAATTTGACCTCAAATCCAGCTTTCTTCAAATACCTTATCACAATGTCAAACGCAACGTACGTCCTCGCATGCCCCATGTGCGAATAATCATAAGTAGTGAGCCCGCACACATAAACGCCCAGCTTTTTTCCCTTGGGCACTTTGAGCTCCTCGACCTTTTTGCCCATCGTATTGTAAACCTTCACCATATGCAGGTTTTCTCAACTAAAACATTAAAGCTTTGCACAAGCGGCAGCCAATAGTCATCTATAAAAACCTCACAGCAGTTTTCTTCCCATGGCATGCCGCCCATCTTACCAAGGAAGCCGCCTCGTGATGGACTGCCCAACGTGCGGTTTGGGGCTTACCACTTCCGCCTGCTTAAATTCGCACCTCAAGACAATTTCCACTCTCGAATCCCCCTGGAAAACAATGCGCTACGAGGAGGAAACCGTAGTTGATTTGGACGAGGAAAAGTCCAAGATCTTCTCCGAATACGCAGGCATTGTGCGCCAGGTAGAGGCAATAATAATAGACCAGAAAATTTACGGCCGCCAGGAAGACGACGCATACGCCAAGCGCAAGAAACTCATGCGCGACTTTTACGATTTCCTTTTCATGAACCCCCTCATAGCAGCGCGCACGCTCGAAGAATACGAGGAACCCTACCCCGAAAAACAGGTCTTTGTGGAGGGGCACAATACTTTCCGCGCATGGGTGAACGGGATTCTCGCAACCTACAAAAAGAGCCGCCTCTATTTGCTCACAAAGCAAAGCGGGGATTTGCGCGGCGCATTCCTTTCCACGCTCGGCCTAAAGAGCCTTCAGTTCCTGCAGAATTTCCTTCTCACAATCCCTGCAAATTCCAAGCTCATAGATTCCCCTTTCAACCCAATAGACCTGGGCTTTGGCATAAAGGCGAAAGTGTACGAGGTGGAGGGGGCAGAGGCAAACCTGTATGTTCAGGAAAACCCTGCAATAGAAAACCTGCCCCAGGAGCTCCAGAAAATGCTCAAGGACGCAATCGCAGAAGGCATGAAAGAGTCGCGGGAAATAGTGGACTACACAACTATTTTCGATTCGCGCATGCGCGAATACACCCAGCAGTTCATAGACAAGGCAGCGCTTGCAAAAATCCAAATAACCCACCCGCAGGCGCTTGCAATGGGGCGCGAGGCAGCCGCATGGGTGGTGGGGCTGGGCTCCCCAATTGAGAACATGGCACTTGACGACGAAAACATAACCGACATTTACATAGATTCTGAAAATTCCCCCATTTACATAGAGCACGCAAAGTTCGGCCTGTGCCACACGCTCTGGAGATACAACAAGGAAATGCTCCAAAAGGCATTCGACAACGTCGTCGCTTCCACAGACCGCTCCCGCAAATTCGACGACAAGAACCCTGTTGTGGACATCGTCCTCACGCGCCTCTCAATGCGTTGCCATCTCCAGCGCTCACCCGCAACTTTCGGCGAGCTGCAGGCAGCACTGCGCATTATGCGGCCCACTCCATTCACATATCCCCAATACCTCAACCTCAACTCATTTACCCCATTCTTTGCAGGCTACGATGACGTGATGGTTTCCCTGGGCTGCTCCGAAGCAGTTCTTGGCTTAAAAGGCGTAGGAAAAACCTGCTTCACAGCAGCAAAAATTTCCGCAATAGGCACAAAGCGGCGCATCCTTCCAATTCAAGACATAGAGGAAATCCCCTCACGCGCATTCCGAAAGCGCGGCTTCCACATAGGCCCAATGCGCGTGCAAAGCTCTGAAAAAGAGGAAATGGGCGGCATGGGCAACAACGAGCTGGATTTGGTTTCAATGGTGAACGCGGCGCTTCGCATGGGGGACGCCTGCGTGATTATAAACGAGGTGCGCTCGCGCGTTGCAGTGCAGGGGGTGATGAACCTCATAAACACCCAGCCGGGCATTTTCCTTCTCTACAACCTGCACTCGCAGTCCCTAAAGGACGTCCAAGACCGCTTTGAGCTCGTGTTCGGCATCCCGGCCGCAAGCATGCTGAACACGGACAGGTACTCTTTCCTGCGCAAAGTGCGCTTTGGAAGAAAGAGCAGGGTATACCGCATGCTTGGCACGGAATACGAAACAGACCAGGAGGCGCGCAAGTTCGTGGAAGTGTTCACCCTGCAGCGCTCCGATACCCTTGAAGGAACAATCGTTAAATGCGATTTCCTTGACAACCCAGAAGCATCCGCAGCATCGCTTTCCAATATAGACCTCTCAAAACTCAAGAAAACCCTGAAAATAAAATTCGTCCCCCCTGCGCTTCAAAGGCGCGCTGCAGAGAGCGGCTTTTCACCCGAGCATTTCATCCTCGAAGCCTTCTTCAAGGGAAAAATATACTCCCAGATACTTGACGCAAGCCGCAAATACAACGACAAGATGCTCCTTGAGATTGATTTCGTGCTCAAATGCCTCTCCCTTGTTTCAAACATGATAAAGCTCGCGGACAGCAAGGGTGAAATAGATTTTGCAAAAATAGACGCCCAATGGCAAAAGGAATTCCCGCTTCTTGTGAAAAAGGACATTGCAGAGCGCGCAGCGGTTGGCATAAAGGCGCCAGCCCTTGTCCAGGAGCCCGCCCCCTCCCGCGCAAAGAAATCCGCCCCAGTGCAGGAAGAGCTCGCGGAGGAAGAGGAAGAAACAGAAGCCGCGCAGAAGCCCCAATAGAGCAGGAAGAGCCGGATGGGGCAGCGCAAGGCAAGGAAAGCGCGCATGCAAAATCCCCAGAAATAACTGCCCAATAGCTACTGATTTTAAACGCCGCCTCCCATTACTCTCACATGGGCTTGCACGAGAAAATAAAAGAGCTAGAAGACGAGATGGCGCGGACGCAGAAGAACAAGGCGACCGAGTTCCACATCGGAATGCTCAAGGCAAAAATCGCCAAGCTCAAGCGCTCCATAATAGAAACCCCAAAGAAAAGCTTTGGCGGCAAAGGCGGCGGCGGAAGCGGCTTTGACGTAAAAAAGAGCGGCGACGCAACAGTAGTCTTCATCGGCCTCCCTTCTGTAGGAAAATCCACCCTCTTAAACGCTCTCACTGGCGCAAAAAGCAAAACTGCCTCCTACGCATTTACTACTCTCACCTGCATCCCCGGCGTGATGGAGCACAGAGGAGCCCAAATACAACTCCTTGACCTTCCCGGCATTATTGCAGGCGCAAAAACAGGAAAAGGGCGCGGAAGGGAAGTGCTCGCAGTTGC
The DNA here is from genome assembly GCA_902384585.1 of Candidatus Anstonella stagnisolia. Taxonomy (GTDB): domain Archaea; phylum Micrarchaeota; class Micrarchaeia; order Anstonellales; family Anstonellaceae; genus Anstonella; species Anstonella stagnisolia. The sequence goes on along the minus strand of CABMCJ010000004.1, from coordinate 786,670 downwards.
GCGCAATGCAGACCTCATCCTCATAATCCTCGATGTATTTGAGCCCAACATGCTTTCTGCAATAAAGGACGAGCTCTCCGGAATAGGCATCCGCTTAGACCAAAAGCCGCCGCAGATAAACCTCACGAAAAAAGAAAGAGGCGGCATAGAAATAAACGCCACAATAAAACTCACAAAACTAAACGAAAAAATGATAACCGGAGTGATAAATGAATACGGGATTCACAACGGCTCCATAGTTTTCCGCGAGGACGTGTCCATAGACCAGCTTGTTGACTACATGGCAGCTAACCGGCGCTACGTGAATTCCGTCACAGTACTGAACAAAACCGACCTTGTTTCCGAGGAATACCTCCGCTCCCTGAAATTTCCCTTTATCCCGATTTCCGCAGACCGCAACCTCAACATAAACGCGCTCAAGGATGCGATTTACGACCGCCTGGAGATGATTCGCATTTACACAAAACCGCGCATGGGCGAGGCAGACATGAAAAAGCCCATGATGATGCGCACTGGCGCAACAGTTGCGGATGCATGCGCAAAATTGCACAGGGACTTGGTGCGAGATTTCAAGTATTCCCAGATATGGGGCCCTTCCGCAAAGTTCCCAGGGCAAAAAGCAGGCTTGGACCACACCCTAAAAGACGGCGACGTTATCACAATAGTGAAAAAACAAGGCTAACTTTATTTTTCTTCCTTAGCTTTCCCAACTGCAAATTCCAAGAACTCCTCAAATCCCGGTTTTACTTCCTTCCTCCTTTTCGCATTCCACTCGTTTGCGACTTTCCAGTATTTTTTCAATTGCTCTTCCTGCATTTTCAAGTCACTCATCACATCCCCAATTGAAAACTCCTCTTTCTCCCATCTCCTTGGGCACGCAGTGTTCATTGTATAATACACTTCCCCCGCCGCTTTCTCGCCTGAAATGTCTGCGCTTTTTGCTTTAGGCGCAAACGCATTCAATATTTTCTCAAGCCTCTTGCTTCCAATCCCTTTTTCCTTTGCAAATTCCGAGAAAAGCGAGAAAGGATAAGTCCGGCACACCATAGGCCTTCCCTGATGCACGGTGCATCCGTTGCTTCGTGCAAAAAATACGCACCACTCAGTTTTTGTCCTCTTGAGCACAAGCATTTTCTCCACAAGCTTCCCATGCTCATTTTCCACAAACACTTTCGGATAAGGATTTTTGGAAATGTTCTGCGAGTCTTCCAGCCTGCAAAATTCAATCGGCTCTTTTCCCGTATGCTCTGCAAGCCGCATGACATCTAGGTGTGTAATGGGGACCGCAAAGCGGTTGCAGCATTTCCCCCCGCAGCTTGAGCATGGTTCAGGGATATTTAGGTTCATCTCAAGCACTTTGCTGCTCAAAAGTTATTGCATCTTTCTTCTGCTCCGCATAAGCCCGAAGCGCCCCGTCCCTGCCGCTTAGCGCAAGCGTTGTGGAGTTTTCCCCAAGCCTAAGCGTGAGATAGCTGTCCCCGTTCCCAATTTTCGCGCTGTAGGAATTGCCGTCTTTTGAAACCCTCAGCTCATCAATGTTCTTTACTTTGAGCCCAAGCGTGCCAAATTCCTGCTCGTGCTTGCTTGCGGTTGCAATGCTTTTCATGCCCTCAATCGCCTTTGTTGCAACTTCCCGCGCAGTCGTGCTTTCTTTCAAGTCCTGCGGCTTGAACACGAGTTCCCCAACTTTTTTTACCTTGAGCCCAAGCAACACAGGCTTTTGTTCCTGTTTTGGCTGCTCTTTTGCCGGCGCGAATTTCTCATCAGCCCTTGCCATCGGCATCTGCTCAAAAACGTTCGGTTTTTGCACTTGCTGCTCTTTTTCAACGCTCATGCTCTCCCCCCCCTAAATATCTCAACACCGCAATTCTTCCCGTATGATACCATCTCAAGCAGTTTCGCATCGCTTCCTGTCTGGTTGAGGCAAACCGCCATAGAATCAGGCCCGACTTCCGAAGTTATCCTTCTCTTCATGCCTTCAAATTCCACGCGCACGCTGAAAACTTCGTATTTCCTTATTTCCCCTCCCTTCTCAAGCCTCTCTTCTATCCCGTATCTCACTCCGCTTGCTTTCTCAAAAAGTTTCTCGTTTGACAGCAGCTTGGAAATTTCCATCTTCCGCTTGCCGCATATTTCCCTAAAAGGGGAATACGCCCTCATTATTGCCTCGCGCGCAATTTCAAGCGCCTCTTTGGTGTTGCTCTCAATCGCGCGGTAAGCCTGCTCCACTTCGGGCTTTGGGAACGGCTGCTCTTCTTCTCGTTTTGCGTATTTTTCAACCACGCGACTACCATACTTATTGCCCCCACAACTGCTTTTATTTGTTTGCTTGGATAGTTCCCCATGATACTCCCAAAAGCACCGGTTGAGCGCATAATACGCGAGGCAGGCGCAGGCAGGGTAAGCGACGAGGCAGCAATAGAGCTTGCGCAGGAGCTTGAGAAAATCGGGATGGAGATTTCCCAGAAAGCCCTCAAGTTCGCAAAGCACGCAGGAAGGAAAACTGTCACGGCTGAAGACATCCGCCTCGCAAGGATGTAGTTTTGCCTTACAAAAACCAAACGATTTATATTCCAGTTTTCCCCATCTTTTTCTATGAAAATTTACGTGTTATTCGCAACGCTCATGCTTGCCTGTTCGCTAACTTTGGCACAGGAAACAGCGCCGTCATCCCAGCCTTCTTTGGATTTAATTTACGTGCACCTTACAAAGCCCAACCTGACTTTGTCCGCGCAGCCTCTTACACTTGCGGTTCCAACCGAACTGCGCTCAGGCGTTGGCGGAATAGCCGCCTCATACTCAAGCCCGACTACGCAGGGAATGCTCGTTGTGCTCGGAAATGATGGAAGCGAAATTTACTTCCAAATAGAGGCAAAATACTCCGGTTCGCTTTCCGAAGAACTCAAATGGCTTGCAAAAATAGGCGCATTGTCCGGCATGGACGAAAACGACATTTCCCAAATAGCCGCTCTCGCGCAAAACTCGCGCGAAATTTCCTATTCCTCTTCAGGCTGGATTTCGCCCCAAACAACTGCCGCAGCCCAACTCCCCCAAGTCGCATCCAAAATATGGGAAGAACGAGTGCAATCCGAAGCATCAAATGCGCAGCCCATCAGCGCCCCTTCAGCCCAGCAAACTAACATCGCACCAGAAACAGCCCCGCAAAATAAACAAGCAGCAGCGCAGCCGTCACCTACATCGCTCCCCTCAACCGGTGCATCCGCCCCGAACTCCGCATCCGAAAAAGCAGCAGAAGGCGCGCCACAAAAAGCATCGGGCGCTTTTGATGCAAACAAACAATCCCAAAAAAGCATCTTCGACCTCGCTTCCATGCTCGCCCCGCTGCTCACAGCAGCAGCCGTCATCCTCGTCGCAATAGTCGCAGTCCTGCTCCGCTCCCCCAACAATGAGCAGATAGAAACGCACCGCATACTCTCCTCCCCCACCCGCGTTGAAATCCTAAACGAACTTTCCACAAACGAAAAAATTCCAACTGACTTAAGCAGCCGCCTGAAAAAAAGCAAGGCAACCATAATAGAGCACCTTGAAAGGATGCGCGAGGCAGGCTTTGTTGAAAAGGTGCAAACTCCAGGGAAGAAATTCGTGTACTACCGCATAACGAGCAAGGGGAAGACGGCTTTATTGCGCTCTGCAGCCTAATTTTTTCCGCAAGCGGCCCCTACTCCTTGTACAGCATCACGTGCACAATTTTCTGCGCAACCGTGAGCATGGAGAGCATTGCCCCTGCCCCAATTATCGCGGTTGCCCCGACCGCAGAAGCAGGCGCAACCAGCATCGCTAAGAATATGCACACAACCCTCTCAGGCCTATGGAACATCGCAGGCAAATCCGCAGCCTCTTTTGCAGGCATGACTTCCCTATGGTCTGCATATGCGCTCACAAAACTCGTCATGCACGTCCCAAAGAACACGAATAAGAGCACCCACACGTCCGCAGGCAGTATGAACGTCCCAATTCCGTATGCAAGCAGCCCCACAAGCACAAAGAATTCCACGAACCTGTCGCACACCCCGTCAAAGAACCCGCCCTTTTTCGTAACCTGCCCCCTCGCTCTCGCAACCGCGCCATCAAGCGCGTCCATGAGCGCAGAAAGCACAAACGCAACAATTGCAAATTCCATCTGCCTATGGTACATGAAATAAAGCGACACGAGCGCAAAAATAGGCGCAAGCATGGTTATCTGTGTCGGGCTCAGTGGCAAAAATGTGAATGCTTTCCCCGCATCTTCCTGCAATTTTCTCAAAAATGGGATTTGTTTTATCATGCTCTTACCCCTCAATTTTCCCCTCGCCCCAATAATCATAATATTCCATGCCCAGGTGCGTTATCAAATCCTTGCCCATTAGGTACCTCAGCGTGTTCTTGAGCTTCATGTGCTGTATGGAAATATCGTGCTCAGGATATACAGAGGGCGCGTGCATGGGCGCCTTGAAATAAAACGAGAGCCATTCCTGCATGCCCGACATCTTTGCCCTGCGCGCAAGGTCCATGAAAAGCGCCAAATCAAGCACGATTGGCGCAGCAAGTATGCTGTCCTTGCAAAGGAAGTTGATTTTTATCTGCATCGGGTATCCCATCCACCCGAATATGTCTATGTTGTCCCAGCCCTCTTTGTCGTCGTTTTTTGGCGGGTAATACTCAATCCTTACCTTATGGTACATCCCCTTGTAAAGGTCCGGATACATGTCAGGCTGGAAAATGTACTCAAGCGAGGACTTCTTGCTCATTTCCTTGCTTTTGAACGACCCCGCATCATCCAGCACAAGCCCGTCGCGGTTTCCAAGTATGTTTGTGGAGAACCAGCCACGCACCCCAAGCATGCGCATCTTGAGCATGGGCGCCACGGCAGTTTTCACCAAAGTCTGCCCTGTCTTGAAGTCCTTGCCCGCAATTGGAATCCCCTTTTGCCTTGCAAGCTCTCCAAGTGCCGGGATGTCAAGTGTGAGGTGCGGCGCCCCGTTCACATACGGCACTCCCTCCATTATCGCAGCGTACGCATAAATCATCGAGGGCGAGATTGCCGGATTGCTTTGCGCAAGCCCCTTCTCAAAAGATTCTATTGTTGCATGGACAGGCTGCGCTTCCGTATAAGTCTCAGTGCTTGCGCACCACACAGCAACCATCCTTGAGAGTTTTTTCTCCTGCTTGAACTTTCGGATGTCCTCGCGAAGCTGGTTGGCAAGCTCAAGCTTGCTTTTCCCTTCCTTCACATTTTCCCCCTCGATGTTCTTCACGTAATTCCTGTCGAATACCGCTTTCATGGGCTTTATTTTCTCAAGCTCATCCTTCACAAGCCCCAAATGCTCCTTGCTTAGCACGCCCGCCTTCATCGCAGCCTCGTACGCGTTGTCGGGGAATATGTCCCATGCTGCAAACTCAAGGTCCGAAAGCTTCGCAAGGGGCACAAAATCCCGAATGAGCGGGGATTTGCTCTCGTCCCTCTTGCCCAGCCGTATCGTCTGCATCTGCGTCAAGCTTCCAAAGGGCTTAAGTGCGCCCTTGCGCGCGAGCATCACCCCTGCTATGAATGTGGTGCTTACTGCGCCCAATCCCGGAAGAAGTATCCCAAGCCTGCCATCCACAGGGCTTATTTCAATTTTTTTAGCCATATCAATACCTCATAACTATTTTACATTTTTATAAATAGTAGAAAATATAAATAGCGCTCTTCTTAGCTGCAATTTTAACCTTTTCCTGCCCATAACTTCCCATGCTCGTAGTTTTCGAAGGCATAGATGGGAGCGGCAAGGGAACCCAGATAGATATGCTGCGCGCCTATCTTCAAACCCTAAATACAATCCCATCTATCCACAAATACCCCACGGCGAAAGCGCATGTTGTGCATGCGCACCTAAAAGGGGAGAAAACCGCCGCGCCCGAAGAGCTTTTTGCAGAGTTTGCAAAGGACATAAATGCAGAGCAGGGAATGCTGCACGACGAACTCTCAAAAGGAAAATTCGTAATCCTCGATAGATATGTTTTCTCCACGGTCGCATACCAGGGCGGGGCGCTTGGCTACGAGCGTGCGCGGGACGCAATAAAGCAAATAGGTTACCTCCACCCCGACGTAGTTATTCTTCTTGACATTTCCGCAGAAGGCTCATTCGCCCGCAAGAGCGCGCAAAAAACCCTTGACCGGTTCGAGGAGGACCGCATATTCCTGGAAGGCGTGCGCTCCCGCTACCACCAGATGGCAGAAGAGGATTTCCTCTGCCCGCGCTGGCGCACAATAGACGCAAGCGCGAAAAAGGAGGAAGTATCCGCAAAAGTGAAGGAGTGCCTTCTTGACATCCTATAAGAAAAAGAGTGCTCCAACCGGGATTCGAACCCGGGTTACCGGCTTTCTTCTGCCTTGTTGACATCTTAATTTTCCGTCAACGCTTTTGCGAGCGTGCCCGCCTGGAGCGAGCAAAAGGGTTGAAAGGCCAGCGTCCTTGACCGGGCTAGACTATTGGAGCTCCAGTCTGTACCATTATTGTGGCAAAAACAGTTTAAAAACCCAAACAGCCCTCCCCTGCCTCAAAACGATAATAAACCTTAACCGAGCCTTCCCTTCATGAAATACGCATTCCTCGCGCTCACTGCATTTTTCTCCTTTTTCCTCTTTGGCTGCATAAACGCTCCCTCCTCAACTTGCCCGCCAGCAGATTCCAATTGCATATACACGCAGGCAGTGCTCCAGCAGGACCCGTACGTCTGCTACAACTTGCCGGAATCCCAGCGCGAAGTGTGCTTTAAGGCGGCAGCAAACCCACTTGAGAAAAAGAAGCTCCAAGGCAGGCAGGCAATAGCGCCGTTTGCGCAGCCGCAGCCGACAGCGCAGCAAGCGCAGGCAGCTTCACCCTCCTTGCCTGAAAACCAGACTGACATGCAAAAAGCGCTTGCAAATTGCCCAGCATCTTCAGATTCCGATTCCTGCTTCTTTTCCCTGGCAAAGGAAAACTCCGCAGTCCTGATATGCGACCGCGTAAAAAGCAAGCAAGTGCGCGACACGTGCATAAGCAACGTTGCTATCTCCTCAAAGAAGCCGGCCGAGTGCAGCCTGCTTGCAACAGAAGACGAAAAGACGCTCTGCCTCTCCTTCTCTTCAGGCTAGGGTTCCCCTAAAGGTATTTCGCAAGGAACGGCTTTATCGGCACCCTCGAAACCCCTGATACAATCGCATCCGACACTACTACTTCGTTAGCGCCTGCAGCAAGCATTTCCTGCAGCGCATTCCCCAAAAATAGCCCGTGCGTTGCAGCGCAAAGAACGCTTTTTGCGCCCTTCATCTTGCATTCCCGCGCAGCCCTTATCATTGTCCCGCCGCTTGCAATCATGTCATCCACCAATATAACATCCTTGTCCTTGACGTCAAATTCCATCTCAAGGGTTTCAATAGGGCGCACCGCAGTCGCGCCTTCGGAGTATTCCCCCCTCACCTTCTTCATGCTGTTTCCCCCGTGCATCACTATCATGTACGTTGCGCCCTTGTCCGGGGCCGCAACAAGCGCATCAGGGTGCGTGCTCAAATAGTAATTCAGCAGCGGGTCCTTCATCGTGATGTTGTCTATTGCAAGCCCGCCGTAATTCACAGACCCCTCTTTCTTTATGAAATGGCAGTCAAACGTTACAAGCAAATCGCATCCCGCCCCTTTTATAAGCGAGCAAATGGTCTCCGAGCTTTTCGTTTCCCCCTCGAGCTTTATCTTGTCCTGCCTCGCATACGGCAAATACGGCACAATCGCAATGATTTTTTTTGCCTGCGCATTCTTGAGTGCAGATATCATGAGGAGAAGCTGTATGAGGGATTTGTCCTGCTCGGGGTAGCAGCGGTGCACAAGCGTGACTTCTTTCCCAGCGCACTGGGGCAGTATGGGCATCCTCACGTATTTTTCCCCGTCTGGGAAGTTCTTGAGCTCAATGTTAGGCGTCCCAAGGTCACCGCAGTCCCCTGAAAAAAGCAGCACCCTGTTCCCTTTTTGCACGTTCTCCTCTTTTTGCATACGAGCACCCCCTAGCCCCCCAACCCCATCCTTATGAATTCAACCCCGATTGCAGCAAGCAGTATTCCCATGAGCCTTGAGGATATTTCCATCCCCCGCGCCCCAAGGATTTTCCCAATAAAGCTTGCGCACATCAATATCACGTACGACAGCACAGTTGCCGCAAGCGCCGCAATCACCACTACCAAAATCCCATCCGCGCCCGTAAGCAGCACCGCAGTTGTCATTGCGCCCGGCCCTGCAAGGAGCGGCACCCCTATAAGCACAATCGCAACGTTTGGCGCGCTTTTCTCTTCTTTCCCGAAGTTTATCCCAAACGTGATTTGTATCGCAGTAAGGAGCAGCAGCAGCCCTCCTGCAATCTGGAAGCTCTGCATGCTTATTCCAAGCACCCCCAAAAGCTGCACCCCGACAAGGGCGAATCCGATTATCACGCCCCCGGCAACAACCGTCGCAGTAAACGCAGCCTGCGCCCTCTGCACCTCATTCATCTTTTTCGTGAGCGCCAAAAACGCCGGAAGGGACGCAAAAGGGTCCATTATGACAAAAAACGCAATAAGAGATTTCAAAATCGCCTCAAGTGCAATTTCCACCATCCCAACACCCTCTAAGTGCCCCTCAAGTCCCAATAAGCAGGCGCAGCAAATCCCGCATGCCCGGGGCAAGCCCCATTACAATTACAGCCAACAATATAAAGTCCTTTTCCTCCTGCTTTGCCTTTTCCCTGCCAACTATGTACACTGCGCCAGCAGCAAGCAGCACTTTGAGCGCAAAAAACAATCCAAACCCCAACTCAGTGCCCCCAAGTGCCCTCGAAAGGACGTGCTGCTCAAAATACGCGCCCTTTGGGAACAAGTCTATTGCAACAAAAGTCGCAGCCCCATCAAGCGCCTGCGAGAACACTGCAAGTTTGCCCAAAAATGGCATTTCAACCTTAAGCGCCCCAAACGCAAGTTTCACGACAAAATATGCAACTGCCGCAAGCGCCAAAATAAGCGCGGCATACGCCCAATTCACCCCGAGCGCAAGCGCAAGCAGCAAATTTGGCGCAAGCAGCATCGCAGGCACGTATTTCGCAAGCCTCATTATGCGCATCTCGTGGAACAGCAGCACAGTGCACACAAACAAGAGCGCTATCACAACATAAATGCCCGGCGTAACCGTGAGCATCCCATAATCATAGATGTGCGAATTAAGCACAAAATAAAGCGCGTGCGCAACCGCCTCGTTTGTTTCATATGCGAACCTGTATTCCAGCACTCCGGAGTCCACCGAGTCCGTGATTACCCTGACCGTGCTTCCAAGCAGTACAAAAAGAAGCAGCGTAGATACGAAATGGGAGTCGAATTTCACTTCCCTTGCCCGAAACACCCTATAGACCGCGTACAGCCCCAAAATCGCAATTGCCGCATACGCGAGCGTGTTTACGGCGTTGTAGCCCGTGCGTTCCGCTATGGGCTGCACGAAATTTTCATTTACAAAACCCCCCAAATCCGCCATGATTCTATTCCTCAGTTAGATTTTTAACTTTAGACAGTTCAATGCGGTTGGTGATGGCTTGGCTGCATTAACTTCAATAAAGGGCGCATTTTCCTCATACTCCAAAAATATCGTCGGATACCTGCTCTCTTCGCTTGTGTATTTCATCTGGATGCTTGTCGCAATAGGGCTTCCTTTCGGGCTTTTCGCGCTTTCCATGCTCGCCCTTGGGGCAATCTCAACAGGCGGGGACGTTGCGCAAACGCTCATCTCAAGCCCGCTGGTTGCAATAATATTCGGCGTCTGGATGCTCGCAGTGTTCATAATACAGGCATTTTTCGTCTCTTCAGGCATAGGCGCATACCTTAATGCCTGCTATTCAATCGCAACTGGCAAGGTCCCGACAATCCTCGGCATGATAGAATACGGCATAAAGAACGGCGGCAGGTTCCTCATCCTCATGCTCATCCTGTGCGCAATTTTCGGCATTTTCCTAATGCCTGCATTGCTCGCATTTGCGCTCACAAAGAACGTGCTCATAAGCGCAGCCCTCCTGGCCTGCGGGCTCTTCCTCATGGCGCTTGTGAAGTTCTTCTTCATGTTCTGCTTCCCTGCGGCGGCAATTGACAAGGCAACGCCCCTTGGCGCCCTCAGCCACTCGCTCAAGCTCGTTACCCGCAACATAGTGCAGTGCATAATCTTCACAATACTTTTCGGGGTGCTTTCCCTGGTGCTTGGTTTCATCCCAATAGTGAACATGTTCGTGCTCGCGCCCGTGCTAATGAGCGCGCTTGCGCTCTTTTACAAAAGCCTGAACTAAAAAGGTGAACACATGTTCTGGAAACTCTTCTACCCCCGCCCATACGTGCTCATAACGAGCTGCCACAACGAGCGCGTGAACGTTACCGCAGTGTAATGGAGCATGCCTGTTTCGCGCAAGCCCCCAATGCTCGCAGTCGCGCTCACAAACAACGGGCTCACCCTTGATTTGATAAGCCGCTCAAAGGAGTTCGTGGTTGCGCTCCCAGACGAGCGCTGCGCGCAGGCAGTTGAGCTTTGCGCAAGCACCTCAGGAAAATTCCTTGACAAGTTTTCCGAGTCCAAGCTCACTCCCTTAAAAGCAACAAAAGTCGCAGCCCCGCTAGTCCTTGAGGCAGCCGCGAACCTTGAGTGCAAAGTCGTTTCCTACGTGAACTATTCCATGGACCACACCGTAGTATTCGGCGAAGTCGTGCAGTCCCACATCACAGATGAGAAAAAGGCAGGCAAATTCGCCGCGCTCCTTGCGAAAGAGCCCGGAGTTCACACAATGCCCGAGGCTGACGAGAAAAAGAAAAAGAACAACGGCAATTAGGCATCTGCCCGCCCAATGGGAAAAAGAACTGCAGCTAGGCAGGCGTCAGCACTCTTACTTCTGTTTTTCCAGCAGTTTCCCTTTCCACAAGCTGCTTAAAGAGTATTGCATCCCCCTTTGTTTCATCAAGGTACCCATAGTGCACAGGTATCGCTATCCTTGGGTTTATTTTCGCGCACGCCCTTGCAGCAGCTGCAGCGTCCATGGTGTACGTGCCCCCAATTGGCAAAAGCGCAACATCGCACTTGTATTTTTCCATCTCAGGTATCTCGTCCGTGTCACCTGCAACGTAAATCCTCGTAGTCCCAAACGCAAGGATATACCCCGCGCAATTTGCATCCCGCGCGTGATATGGCTTCCCAACGTTGTACGCAGGCACGGCAAGTATCCCGATTCCCCCGACCTTTATGCTCTCCCCTATTTTCAGAAGCCGACACGGATGCCTGCAGTTCGTGCCGATTAGCACAGTGTTGAATTTAGACACTTTCTCAGTCTTCTCCTCATCGCAATGGTCAAAATGGTTGTGCGTGTGCAGCACAACGTCCGCGGGGTGCTGCAAATGCATGGGCGCGAACGGGTCAACTGCAACAAGCACGCCGTTTCCCTCCAGCGTAAAGCTCGCATGCCCAAAAAAAGTGATTTTCACTCCGCCAACCGTGGTAGTGTTCATGGCACTATATTGGAGATGCAGGATAAAATACTTTCCCTGCGAAAGAATAAATGTGGGACTAATGTTATATCTTTTTAAACTTTTCATAACAAATATATATGTTGATACAAATGGTTAAAAGAGACAATAATCCGGCATCAGCATCCCCGCCCAGCTATTTTCATTTTGACTATGAATTCCTCAGGATGCTGATGAGGTCCTCCGGTGCCATGGATAACCTTAACAATTTGCCAACATTTTTCAACCAGCGCGACTATATCGATTATATCTATTACTTAATATACGAGAAATTCGTGCCATTAAACAGCATACACGAAACGTTGCCATTTGCTTCAGGCAGAAAACACATGCTCGAACTGGTCAAATCAGTTGATAGCGAAGATGAACCGGAGTACCACTTTAAATTCCGCGGAAACAGCATTTCGCCCCCCACTAGCAAAAACCTCATGCCAGTCGGCTTGCTCCTTGACCTTGCAAAAGTCTGCGTGGCGGTAATGCCCGAGAGCATGGAACTTGACGCCCGCTTGCTGGCTGATTTTTTTTATAAAAAAGGCTCTTTCTACGAAATCTGCAGAAATACCAAGGTAGGGACGGAATACACCCTGGTGGATAGCATATTCGACACGCTGAACGGCAAAATGACAACCCGTGATTTAGCACAGGATATCTGCCTGAACCTGCCTGATGAACAAACACGCATGGCCATAGTCCGCAAGCACGCGCCCATGGCAATCACAGCAGCCTCGCCCCAAACAAGCGCTGAGAAAGGCAGCGTTGAGCAGCCCGAACTTCCCCCAAACCTGCCCCTTGTGGACGTTACAAACGGCATGGCGGCTTCCCTGCAATGCAATTTCGCAGCATTCAGCGATTATTGCCTAGGGCTTTACACTTCCGTAAGGCAGAGCGTGATTGCCCAAGACGAGCAATTGAAAAGCATCGTGCTAAAAATTGCCAAATACATAGCCGACCCTTCTGCGCAATCCCACCCTTTGTTGCTCTCCGGCCCCACAGGAAGCGGCAAAACCCTCTCAATCCGCATTATTTCCTCAATTTCAGGCATACCTGTTTCCGAGATTTCCTCCCCAAATTTCACGGCATCAGGTTACAAAGGGGTGAATGTTTCAGATTTGCTATTCACAAAGCTCACGGCAATGATAGAAAAATGCGGGGGCTATCCAAACAGGATGATATTTTATTTCGATGAATTTGCCAAAATACTCCAAAAAGGCTCGCAGAACGATTCGTTTTCCTTCCAATTGCAAAATGAATTTCTCAAGCTTGTGGAGCCGGGCGCAAAACTTACGGTTTCAACCGGGCCGCAGCACGAAATACAGGAATTGCCATTTAGCGGCTTGATAATATTCGCGGATTCACTCTCGTTTGTGCAGCCAATGCCGACTGACATGCTCTCGCAGAACGATCTGGTCCATCTTGTGGGCTTCACACAGGAAATGGCAGGCAGGATAGAATCGATAAAACCCCTTGGCGAGCTTGGGCAAGCTGATTTGGAAAGGGTGCTGAGGGAAGGCAAAGACAATGCACTTGTAAGAAACATAAACAGGATGAACGCACTCGGAATAAACGTTGAAGTCAGCGATGATGCATATGCCCCACTGGCTGAACGCGCAGTGCAGGCAGGCGGTGGTTGCAGGTCGCTCAACCACATGGTGGACAAAGTGTTCGACGCGCAACTTTCCAACCTCGTCTTTAATGACGGCCCTGCAAAAACAAACATCCTGTTTAGGATAAATGCGCAGAAGGTTTCCGAAGTTCTGCCGCCCAAACGAGTCCAGCAGGCAAGCAGAATGGGCTTCCAGACGCAAACCTGATGAGCCTCCCAAACTCCTGCACCTTTTAACCATTTTGCTCTTATTATTGGTGCAGTGAGAAAATGGCACCCGCAGATATTTCCCTCAAGCTTCCTCCCCGTTCCTACCAGCTTGAGATAGCGAATTCTGTGCTCCAAAACGGCAACACCCTCGTAGTGCTCCCCACGGGCTTGGGGAAAACCCTTATCGCATTCCTCCTCATCTCCCAAAAATCAAAAGAGGGAAGGTGCTTCCTTCTCGCGCCCACCCGCCCGCTTTGCGAGCAGCACCTCAAGACCCTTCTCGCGCAAACAAGCGCAACCGCAGAGGACGTCGAGCTCATTAGCGGAAAAATTCAAGCAGCGAAACGCGCCGAGCTTTACAAAAAGCGCATCATAATCTCCACTCCCCAGTGCATAAAGAATGATTTGCTTGCAGGCAGGCTTTCCCTTGACGGGGCGTCCCTTTGCATTTTTGACGAGGCGCACCGCGCAGTCGGGAATTACTCTTACACGCTAGTCGCAAAAGCCGCAGCCGCAAAAAATGCACTTCTTGCAGGATTGACTGCCTCCCCAGGCGGCAACAAGAAGAAAATACAGGAAATCGTAGATGCGCTCCTCATAAAAAACGTGCAAATCCTTGATGCATCCGACCCTAAAATTTCCCAATACGTAAAAGCCCTTGATGTGCGCTACATCCCAGTAGAGCTTGGAAAAGAGATGCTCGCAGCAAAGGAAATCGCAGACCAGATGGCAAAAGAGCAGGCAGAGAAACTCAAGGGAATGGGCTTTTTCAGCCGCTTCTACTCAAAAAAACCCCTCCTAGAACTTCGTGCGCGCATCCTCGCAGACAAGGGCGGAAGAAGATTCGCAGCGCTCTCGCACCATTCCACCCTCTTTAATTTAGTGCACATCCTTGAGCTTCTTGAAACCCAAGGCGTTTCCACTTGCAAAAAGTACATAGAAAAAATACGCACACGCACCCAAACAAAAGCAAGCGCGCGCCTTTTGCAGGACTACCGCTTTGCAAAATTCGAGCATCTCTTGGAAGAGGCAGGCGAGCACCCCAAGCTTGCAGCTCTTGTTGAGCTCATAAAGTCCTCGCCAGAAGAAAAATACCTCGTGTTTGCGCAGTACAGAAACCAAGTGGAGCACATTTCGCAGGAGCTTGTTGCGCACAAAATACGCTCCCGCACCTTCATGGGCAAAAAGGAAGGTTTCACCCAGGAGCAGCAAAAGCTCACAATAGAGGCTTTCCGAAACGGCGAGTTCGACGTGATGGTAGCAACCTCAATAGGCGAGGAGGGGCTCGACATCCCGCTCGTAGACACTGTGGTATTTTTCGAGCCAATCCCAAGTGAAATCCGCTCAATACAGCGGCGCGGGCGCGCAGGGCGCGCAAAGGCAGGCAAGGTATTCGTGCTCCTCACAAAAGGGACGCGCGATGAGGCATTCTACTGGGCTTCAAAAAACCGCGAAAAGAAAATGAAAACCCTTGTGCAGGGGATGGCTGATTACGGGGTAGGCTCTTTAAAGGCAAAAAAGGAAGCAAGAGCGCCCGCATCCTATGAAAAACAGCAAGCAAAAACGAATGAGGCAGCAAGAGCGCAAAGCCCCCGGCAGCATGAAACGCAAGCACCGGAAAAACAATCCGAGCCAGCCCTTTCAAAATCCCCGGCGCGCGCCGCAATAAAAAAACAGACAAGCCTGAAGGAATTCAACGAGTTCCAATAACGTTTTTTGCATTCCAGCCTCTCCCTTTTAAATTTTCTTTGCCTTTCTCCTTCCATGGCAGAGAGCGCACACTTCCACTCCGTGCCCATAAGCAAGGCGCTGTCAATTTCAGAGTCCTCCGAAGGCGGGCTTTCTGCAGATGAGGCGCAAAAGCGCCTCTCCACATACGGGAAAAACATCCTTGTTGAAGTGGAAGGCCCCAAATGGCCTAAAATATTCGTTGCCCAATTCTCCAACCCCCTCATCATAATGCTCACGCTCGCGGCCTCGCTATCATTTTACGTCGGAAAGCGCATAGACGCGTCCGCAATCTGCGTTGCAGTGCTCATAAGCGTGCTTTTCGGCTTCCTGCAGGAATACAAGGCAGAGAGCGCGCTCGCGGCGCTTAAAAGCCTCACAAACCCCAAGGCGCTCGTTGTGCGGGGCAAAAAGGAAAAGCTCATAGACGCGCGCGAGCTTGTGCCCGGCGACATCCTGCTTGTTTCCGAGGGAGACAAAATACCTGCGGACTGCCGCGTGCTTGAAAACGCAAACCTCGCAATAGACCAGTCCTCCCTCACAGGCGAGTCCCACGCAGTGCACAAGAGCCTTGCAGAGCTCCCGCTTTCCACCCCGCTTGCAGAGCGCTCCAACATGCTCTATGCAGGCACAGTGGTGGTGCGGGGGCACGGGAAAGCCCTCGTGTCCTCAACCGGCAAGTTCACCGAGTTTGGCAAAATCGCAAGCTCGCTTTCCGCAACAGAGGAGGAGCAGGCCCCATTGCAGCGCTCGCTTGCAGAGCTTGGGAGGAAAATCGGCATAGTCGCAATAATGCTCAGCGTGCTCTTTTTCGCATTCGGCGTGCTGCGAGCGGAGCCCATAGACCAGATGTTTGTCGTGGCGATTTCCCTTGCAGTAGCCGCAATTCCCGAAGGCCTGCCCACCATAATTACAATAACCCTCGCAGTAGGCGTGCAGGCAATGTCAAAACAAAAGGCAATAGTGCGGAAATTGCCCGCAGTTGAGACATTGGGCAGCACAACCGTGATATGCACGGACAAGACCGGCACCCTTACCCAAAACCGCATGACAGTAACGAGGCTCTGGGTTGAAAACTCAACATTCGAGTTCGACGGAATAGGCCTTGAAGGAGGCAAAATGTCCTCCCAAAAAGAAGGTGACCTGCAGCTTGCAAAAAAAGCATTGCAAATAGGCGCGCTCTGCAATACCGCCTCCTTTGTATACGAAGGCGAGAAGCTTTCCAGCATTGCAGGCGACCCGACAGAAGCCGCAATCCTCATAGCAGCCCAAAAAGCCGGCATAGATGCTGCGGAAGAGCGCACAGAATACAAGCTTCTTGGCGAAGTCCCATTTGACTCAGAGCGCAAGCTCATGAGCGTGGTGCGCAACATGCCAGATGGAGCAATCTCGTTTGTAAAAGGCGCGCCCGAATGCATGTTTCCCCGCTGCAAAAAGCTGCTCACGCCCGAAGGCGAAGTCCCATTCTCCCCGCAAATCTCAAGGAGGCTGCACGCAAAGGCAGAGGAGTTCTCTTCCGATGCCCTGCGCGTGCTTGCGCTCGCATACAAGCGCGTAAAGGCAAAGGAGCATTACACGCATGAGGAGACAGAGCACGATTTGGTGTTCGTGGGGTTCGTAGGCATGATGGACCCGCCGCGTAAAGAGGTTGCAGGCGCAATTGAGAAGTGCAGGCGCGCAGGCATCCGCGTGATAATGGTGACCGGCGATTCGCGCCCCACCGCTGTTGCAGTAGCGCTCAAGGTCGGCCTCATGGCAGAAGGCGAGGACGAGCGCGTGCTAAGCGGCGAGGAAATTGACTCCCTTGACGACTACCGCCTTTCGCAACGGCTTTTGCGCGCAGCAGTGTGCTGCCGCACAACCCCCGTGCAAAAGCTTCGCATAGTAAGCACGCTCTCAAAGAAGGGCGAGGTGGTCGCAGTAACCGGGGATGGCGTAAACGATGCGCCCGCGCTCAAGCGCGCAGGCGTTGGGATTGCAATGGGCATTACAGGCTCGGAAGTCGCAAAGGAAGTTTCGGACATAGTGCTCCTTGACGATAATTTTGCCACAATCGTGTCCGCAATAGAGCACGGGCGCGCAATTTTCCGCAACATAAAGAGCTTTGTGCGCTACCAGTTCTCAACAGCAGTAGCCGCAATGGCTGCAATGTTCATCCCGCCCTTCCTTGGATTGCCCCTTCCCATGAGTGCAATCCAAATCCTCTGGGTTAACATCATAATGGACGGCCCGCCCGCGCTCGCGCTTGGCGCAGAGCCCTCCTCAGAAGGCGAAATGGACAAGCCGCCGCGGGACTCCCGCGCTGATTTCGTGAGCCGCAACCTTCTCCTTTCCATTGCAACAACCGGCATCTTCATGGCAGCAGTAATGCTCTTCACCCTCTGGCTCTACCTTCAAATTTCCCCCGAAAAGGCAACCACAATCGCCTTTACAACATTTGTGGGGCTTCAGCTTGCAAACGCGCTCAACTGCAAATCCCCTGACAAGTCCCTGCTGCAGAGCTTCTTCTCCAACAAATACCTCATCCTTGCAATAGTGCTCTCCATTGCGCTTCAGCTGTGCATAATATACCTTCACTTCTTCCAGGGCATATTCGGCACTGTCGCACTAGGCACAATAGACCTGCTCTACGTTTGCGGGATAGGCTTTGTGCTCATCCTTGCGGGCGAAGTGAAAAAGAGGTTCCTTAAGGAGTACACGAGGTATTGAGCTTATTTGCCCACGATTTTCTTTTCATTCATTCTCTCATCAATCTTCTTATACTCTGCATAAATCTCATCCCTTTTTGTGGCAGAAGTCCCAAGCAGCCCAAGGGACGCGCCAGAAAGCTCATACCGCACAAATCTCACGAAAATAACTTCACTATCGCTTGGCACTTCGCCTTTCCCAACCTTTTCTGCCAAATTCTCCAGCTTCTTTTTCACTGCCTTAAAGCATGCCCCATCAGCAATCTTCGCGCTTTCATTATGCGCGGTTTCAGCGATTTCAATATCCAAATGCGCCTTTGCAACTTCGCTCCATTCAATTTTATCAAAATCTTTTTTCAATTCTTTGGCAAGCCACTTTGCATCCTTCTTAACGCTGTCATCAAACTTTTTTTCAAACGGGGCCATAACTCTTGTATAAGCATTCCAAATGAGGCCCGAACCAGCAGCAACAGCCTTCGCCACATTTATTTTATTCAGGAATTCAACTTTTTCCTCTTCCTTAAGCTTGCCATCAAGGAAAAGTTGTGCCTGCCTCTCAAAAGAATGCGCCCCGACCTTGCTTGCCGGAGACAATAGCACCAGCGTCTGCTCATATTCTTTCTTATTTTGCCCAAGCAGCTTATTCACGCCTTCAACCGCTTCCATTTCCGCACTGCCAAGGCTTCTAAACTGCTCCAAAAAAATGGCACTCTCAACAGCCATCGTAGCATACAATTGCATTCCCGCCCCGCCGTTAGCAGCATACTCTGCACTAACTGCAGTGCATGCGCTAAGCGCATACTCCCTGCCATATTTTTCAAAATGGCTTTTCAAAGTTGCCGAAAGGTCCCTCCCAAGCACCTCATCGCAAGCCTGCTTGGAACCAAAATATCCCCTCAGATAAACCAAATTCGCAAAAATCTTTTCGTGATTCCGCGCCCCCTCGCTTTTCTTAAGCTCTGCCTCATTTTCCGCCACGGCCTTTCCCACTCTTTTCTGTATTTCCATTTTCCTTGCATCGCTGCGGTCATAAACAGGTGAGAAGTAATCCCATGCGTTTCCAATTGCCTTAAGCCACGTTCTCGGATCCCATCCAATGTCTTCTCTGATTGCAGTGAAAAAATTTGCCCCATGCTTGCGCATTCCAATCGGTGCTCCCACGCTATATTCTTTTGTAAAAACACCAAGCCCCTCCAGCGTGCCAGCAAGCGTCCCCCTTCTCCACTGCCCTGGCGCAACATCTGCAACTCCGCTTGCGTTGCGCCACCTGTTCCAGTCAAGGGCAATATTTACGTTTGCCTGTTCGAGCGCACTGAATTTAATTGCAAGTGCAAGCTTGCTGCATGCTTCAACCTCATCAAGCCTAAGCGTCCCATTGCTCGCCTGCGCGATAAAATTCTCATAAAAAAGCGCGTGCACGTTCTTTTTTGTTTCTTCGGGAAGGTTCTTGTACTGCGCCCATTTTCCAAGTTTCTCCAAAGAAGGCATGCCCGCCCCATCGGGTTTTATCGCATTCAGCGCAGCTTCAACTTCCCGCACTTCTGCAGCAGCGAGCTTGCGCCCCCGCTCATTTTCACCAATAGATTTTAGCGCTTTTCTTTTGAACATGAAAGAAAACAAGCCCGTTGCCTCATGCAGCCTCTTGAAACCGGAATAAAGTATGCTCGCTGCGCTGCTCACAAGCGGCAGAACCCCCCATCCAGAAGAAGGCGAAAAAACAGTATCCTCCCCAATCACTCCTGTTTGCCCGAGCACTTCGGATACAACTGCAGGCGTGGAAGAAGGCTGCATAATTCCAAACCTGCCGCCCCTTAAATTGCCAGCATACCCCAACCCGGTATGCGTTTCCTGTATCGCGCTAAAGGGCCGGCTCCCTTTCTCCAAAATATGGCTCAGTCTCGTGCTGCCTCCCCACAATCCCAAATCCGCAGAATTTGCAATCCTGTCCCATCTGAATTTTTCAACCCTTGCAGTTGAAACTCCGGCACTATAACCTTCATTGTCATGCTCAAAAGACACCCCTACCCCTGCCTTTACTCCTTGCTCTGCAGCACCAAAGCCGTATCCTGCGCTAAGCTGCAAATTCGGAGCCCATCCTGGCCCAAGAGCCTGAAATGCAAACGGGTTTGATATCTGCAAATGCGCAAGAGATATAGATGCGCCCAGGACGCGCCCGCTGCCACTTGCGCCCCCTTGCTCAAGCCCGCGCTCTATGCCATCAATATGCCCTTCCAGCTCCTGCAGCGAGTACCTTGGCTTCTTTTTGGTCGCCTCAACTTCAACGCCTACTGCGTATGCCCTAAGCTGCGCTGCATCTTTTTTCCCAATTTTCCCCTGTTTCTCAAGGGCGTTAATCCCGCTTTTAACCTGCTTTATCCTGTCAACTAGTTTTGCAACGTCAGTCCTGCTGAAAACAACGCGCCCGCCGGCGGATTTGGCAGCGCTTTCAACTGCTTCGCCGGCAGTTCTGATCTGGTTTTCCACTCCAATCACTTTAGAGGTTAAGCGGTATTCGGGCGCTGAATTTTATTTCCTGGTTGCTCGGCTGTGCGCCGCCCCAAGCCTGCTCACGCCTGTAAGAACCTTCGAGCGTCAGCCCAGTGGAGTCCGTCCATGTAAGAGTCCCGGTAACCCCGTACCTTCCTATATTTTCTATCTTACCCATATCCGCCCTTACTGTGGCTGCAAGCTGGTTCCCGACCTGGTTTATGAGGTAAGAATACGAAATTCCTTTTGATTCCAGCCTGCGCATTGTCGTCCTGTCTATCATTATCCTGTGCGCCCCGAATTCATCAAACAATTCAATCTGGTGGCCCCCATCAAACCTCTGCCCAGTAATCCCGATTTGCCCGCTCTTTGTCCTCCAGGCAATATCTCCCTGCACTACAACGCTCTGCTCAGGCTTTTGCAATATTATGCCGCCCATTTTGAGCTTTCCCGTCCTGTAATACACCCCTCCAAAACCCACTCCCCTTCCTGTTGATGCTGTCCTCGGCTTTCCGCGTTCCTCAAGGTAAGACAACCCTCCAACTACTGCAAATCCGCTTCCAATGTCCCTCTCGAATATCCCTGTCATCAATACTGAAGAACCGTCGCTTTCCTGTACAGGGGATGCAACGAGCGTGTAAGAAGATTTGGGCGTGTTGAGCTTTATCCCGAAATTGTTGTTCGGGTCGATTACTTCGTTCCTTATCATGTAGTCCCTCATGCTGGAAACTAATCCTGCAACTTTTGTTGACCATCCTTCAACAGCCTGCATCCTTACCCTAAGGTCTGTCTTGAACTCAGCAGTTTCCCTTGTTGCTTCTATCTCGTGCGCAAGTTCCCGTGCACTGGTCGAAACCCCAGCCGGCAGGCTCTGGCTCCAGGTTGATTTCCCTGCTCCTGGCTCCTTTCCAAACACCTGCAGTGAATATCCGCTGCCCAAATCAATAGTAACCGTTCCGGCGTCTTCCACCTTTTTCTTCCCTTTTGCCTGTCCCATCCAATCCTGGGTGTTTGTTTCAGCGCGGTATGCTGCAATGCTTATCGATCCAAAGTACGCCCCCGCGTCAGTGCGCAGCTCATACGTCCCATGGCTCGGATTAAACCGGTATACTGCGGAAGCGCCCGCATTTTGCGAAAGCACTTGCCCTGCACGCAGTTCTTCTCCCAACCCGTGCCCCGCAATTCCTGTTGCGCGGAAGCGGTCCATTACAAGGTAATCGCCCATCCAAAGCCTGTTATCATCAATTTCCCTGTTTCTTGTTCCACGCTTTACTGCCCTATCCTGTGCCTGCAACTCTTCCCCGCTTCTCAAATCAAAGAAGCCCGCGCTTATCAAAGTCGCCTTTGCAGGGTCTGCCTGCCCGTCCTCTCCAATTGGCGCATATTGGTATGCCCCCACATACGCCTGCCTTGAAGTGGGCTTGCCCAATTTTGCAGTAGGCGATACCACTCCCACTCCTGCGAATTTGTTGAGCGGGTCAGTTGTCGACCAGCCAACTACAAATCCCTTTAGTTTCCCTTTTTCATCCTCATATTGCTCTGTTCCAACAGTTGCCCGCATGCCGCCGCCAACATCCACGTTGCTTGCCATCGCAAGATAGTGCTTTATGCTCCCCTCAAGCTTCGGGTCTTTCAAATAATCCACATTAAGGCGATACCACGCGCCCTGATGATAGATGTAAAGGTTAGTGTCTTCTATCCGGTATTTCTCGTCCTTTGAGCCTTTTGCAAAGTCCCCCTTGTCCTGATAATAACCATCGAATACGATGTTTGCCCCAAGCCCGACCGCATTAAGCTTGGCTGTTTTTTCCGCATCAGTAACTTTTGTAAGCACTTCTCCCTTTTCGCTTCTTGCAGTGTCCCCGCTTGTGAAATGCTTTAGCAATGCGTTGTACAGCATCACGCCCCCGAAATACGTGTTCGTTGCGCTCACACTCGTTTCACTGCCTCTGTTGTGGTCTGCTGTAAACGTCCCGTCTGCAAGCATCCCTGTCTGGCTCGTATCCCTTTTATACGCAGCCCCTATGCTTGAACCGCCCGCGCCGCTAAGCTCTGCCTGAGCGCTTCCTGTCCTGCTTTTTTCAGTCCTGCTTATGTCTGTCAAATCACCACTTACTGTCGCAGTGGTAGCATTAAACGGCGTCCATCCCCTTGAAAGGATTTCGCCCTTCCTCATCATTATGTACCCGAGCACATCATCATACGAAACCCCTTTCCTAAGGTAAGGGCTTATGCCAGGTCCAGCGGGAAACTGCACGCTTGGCCAGCTGCTTAGGAACCTGCGCACCTCGTCGCTGTTTTGCGCCAAGTCCTTCTCTATATTAAGCGCCTGCGCAATCCCAAACACGTTTGACAATCCCAGCACAGAATCGCCCACGCCTGTCCTGAAAAGCTGCTCCCTTACAGGGCCTTTCACCCGAAGTGTCCCGTTTTCCAACCCCACAACGTCGTTTTGCAAGGTTGGCAGCAATGAGCTGCTGCTTCTCATGCCCTTTATTGCATCAAAGAAATCCGCAGTGTCCTTTCCGCGGTTTTTCAGCGTTGAAAGTGAGTATACGTCCCTCCCTGAATTCACAAGCTCAAGCATGACCTGCTGCCTCTGCCCTGCATTCACAGTGGATGCCATTGCCTCGCTTATTGCGCCGCTGTCAAACGCAAGCGACTGGTAAAACGAAGGCAGCGCAAGCACGCCGTTCCCGTCCGCATAAGCCGAATTTCTGCCTCTCACCATTGAAAGCACTTCGTCGTCCGTAACCCCTCTTTCAATTGAGCCAGCCCACTTTGCATAAGCGTAATTTCCAAAGAAGTCAAACGAGTTTGAATACTCCTGCGTTGTCTGCGGGTCTCGGATTGTCTTAGCATACGTTTCCACAAAGTTCGTTGCCTGCGAAAATCTCCTTTTTGCAGCATTGAAAATTTCCCTGCACTCGCCTGCCTTTTCAATTGCCTTCTCCATCGAACTCATGTAAATATCATACGCACTGCCGCTTGTTTGCGCCCCAAGCGCGCCTGCTGTCTTGAGCATTGCCTCGCCGTTTGCGCCATAAAGCACTGCAACCGCAGCTTGCGCGTATTCCCTGCTGCCCTCCAAATTCCCCATGAGCTTGTCAGCGTTTCCCCCATTCTCCTCAAAGATAGCCTTTGCTTCCCCGGTAATGTTTGGTGCAGTCCCAAATGCCTCTTTCTTTACTGCGGCATCAAGTGCAATAACCCCGTAAAACGCATGCTGGTATTCCCTCACCAAATCCTGCAGGCTTATGTTCCGGTCTTCCCCTGCAGCCTCGCTCCCAATGGTCGGGAAAAGTTTCGCAGTGCACAGTTGTGCAATTTCTTCCGGCAGCTGCTCTTTCAGCTTTCCCTGCACGTATCCGCTTGCAAATGCCCTTGAGTCCGCCTTGCTTACCCCTCTCTGCGTTGCCAGGGCGCTTATCCTTTCCTGCAATTTTGCCCATGCATTCTGAATTCCCGGGAGCGCCCCAAGCGCAGTCGGTCCCGCATCCGTGACATAAAAAGCCGATTTGATGTTTTCCACGAGCGCATCTGCTTCCCTTGCAATCGCAGTGCGCGCTTCTGCGCTTACTTTTTTGTCCGCCTTGCTTTTCTCATCAAGTGCTATCGGACCAGAAGGCAAACGAGAACCATCTGCGTGTTCTTTCTGCACTTTTTCAATTTGAGATTTAATGAAAAGAATCCGCCCGCGCAAGGCTTTTACTTCGTCCTCTGACGCCGCAGTCACCTTATTCTTGATTACGTAAAGCCGCCCAATGTTTAAACTTATCTCAGTCTTCAGGACATCGTTCTCTGCAAGTTGCGACCTAAGTGAAATCGCGCTTCTTAGCGTTTCATCTATGAGCTTTAGCGTCTCAGCCTTTTTTTGTTCCGGAGCAGAAATTTGTGCGCTCGCCATATCCCAACCCCTTTCTAATCTTCTTTCAGTCCGACTGATTCTCTTACAAATCCTCTGAGCACATCCGCATCATTCCGATCTTCTTCTGGTATAACTTTCAGACTTTCTACAATTCCCATATAGTTTGATTCATCTATTTTGCCAATCGCTTCTTCATCAATCATCCCGCTTCCCATCAACCAGTTCTTAAGCTCTTGCGAGTTTGTAACGTTCTCAAGCTTGATTTCGCCGCCAGTGACTGCCCGCGCACCCGCGCCAGTTCCAGGCTGTAGTTGCTTGGTTTCATTCTGCTCTTCGCCATCCGCCTCATCAAGCGCCCCGGTTTGCAAGCTTGCTGCCTTTCCTGCCTGCGCATCTGCTGTCACTGCAGGTTGCGCGCCTTCCCCTTCCCAGCTGCCTGCCCCAAACAGGGATTCATACGCTCCCCTGAGCTTGTCTATCTTCCCAGTCTCAGTGCGCTCATCATAAGCCGCCCCCATCTCAGTTGCAGTTGGGCCAGTTGCCAAGTGCACAATTACGTTTGGCGGGATATTTGCAACGTCCTCTTCGCTAAAGCCCTTGCTTGCCAAAAATTCGTACGTTGCTTTCACTCCTGCTTCAATCTGTGAATACGCTGCGCTGTAATCAGGCGCCTGTGGGGCTTCCGCCCCTGCCTTTGCTGCCAGTTCGCCTTTCAAAAGCTCTTCCAATACTTCCTGCCCGCTCACCTTGTCTTTTTTCAAAAATGACGTTTCATAAACTTTTTTGCCCAGGTCGCCTGCGGAAAGGTTTTTCTTGAAGTTTTCAAACGCAGTGTTAAGCCCCTCTTCATCCACGCTTATCCCTGCTGCTTCAGCTTTCGCCTTTATTATCCCTTTAGCTGCCTCTTCCCTGTCTGCGGAAAGCACTTGGCCGTCCGTACCCTCAACAATAATCTTTTCCCTCTGAGCCCAATTGTGCACGAATTCAGCGCGCTTTTCGCCTTTGAATTGCGCATCATCAAGAATTGCCTTTGCAGTTTCCACTACTGTTTTTTCTGCGCCCTCAGAAATGATTCCACTTACTTGTTTGCTTACTTTGTCCAGAAATGCAATTTTCTCATCTGCGGTTTTCCCAGGCTGGTATTTGTCCATATCAACTTTTTTCAGGGCAGTGGCAACGTCTATGTTTTCTTTGCCCATGCTGTCTGCAACTGCGCCGCATATCTCACCAGATAACGGGCTTGCCCCAATATTGTCGCAAACCACAAGAAGCTTGTTTATGTCCTCTGTTGAAAGCGATTCCACATTAGCGTTCAAACTCTTCATTATCGGGTGCTCATTGAGCACCCCAAGCATCATTGCATTTGCCTCTGCTGAAATGCGCGCAGGCGAAACGTCCAGCTGCGTCCCTTCAGTGTCCTTTGCCCCGGCAACCGGCGCCTTGAAAGTGCTGCTGGCAGCATCATATTCCGCGCCCGTAACGTTCTTTATGAATTCAGCAAAATTCCCGCCAGTCCATCCCCTGCCAGTCTTCCCTACCCCAATATCCTTCATGAACTGCTCAAATTTAGCGTAAACTTCCCCATCTTCCACGCTGCCTATCCTCTCGGCAAATTTCTTCCCATTCCCTGACCCAAGCACTGCAGTGACAAAATACACTGCGGCTTTTTTAACGTCCCCAAATTCGTCCGCATGCGCTCCAATGTACTTCTCTGCAGCGCGCTTGCTCATGGCAACGTATTCGTTTTCCCTTGTTGCAAACGGGCTTCCTGCCCCGCCTGTTATCTTATACCCTCCCTTGTATGTGGAGTCCCTTGTAAAAAGAAGATTTATCTGGGAGTCAAGCTTCTGCTGGAATGCATCCTGGACAACAGGTTGCTGCTGCATTAGTGCTGGTCCGCTGCCGTTTGTCATGGTCCCCGCCCTCCGCTAAAATATGCTTTTTCCTCTTTATAATACCTTCAGGTGCCTATACGTCGCAAATTCCCCCGCTATCTTTTTATTCCTCTGCATGCCAATAAATGCGGGCCAGTAGCTCAGCCTGGTTAGAGCGGCAGGGGCATGCGCAATTCCTGCGCGCGCCTCCGCACGTCTTATATGGCACGTTCTAGCACAATTGAACTGTCTAGGAGAGCTGTAGGTCAGGAGTCCAAACCTAGGGGGGCATAAGGGAATCCGAAACTCCCCCCTGAGGTTTCACCCCCCTCTTCGAAACCGAAGACGTGGCTGGGACCAATATCCCACCACTTCGTTTCCAAAGAGCCTGGTGCAAACCTTTTGGAGGACAAATCTCCTCTGGCCCATTCTTTTTCTTCCCTGCAAGCGAGCCAAAAGCATAAGCATAAAATCCCTGCCCAAGAAAGCTCGCCCATGGCAGCAAAGAAGCCCCTAAACCCATTGCTTTTCTCAAAGCCCCAGATTGCAAAGGAGCGCATAGAGATTCTCCTCTCGCAGGCGCAAAAATACGCAAAGGAAAAGCCAATTTTCGCAAAGCGCTGCATATCCCTTGCAAGGAAAATCTCAAAGAGGTACCGCGTTCGCCTCACAAAGCTCCAAAAGCTCTCTTTTTGCAAGGAATGCGAAACCCCAATGCTCCCCGGCTATAACGTTTCAATCCATCTCCTGAGCAAAAAGAGGCTGCTTGTGCACGAATGCAAAAACTGCAAAAGCGTGCACCACTACCGATACTGAATTTGCCGCTGCAAAAAGCGCCATTAAAAAAGCATATATACTTTGTCTCTTTAGTTTTTGCGGCATTTATATGGCAGACCAGTCGCTCATCGATTACATAAAAAAATGCAAAGGGCTTGGGCGCACGGACACCCAGGTGCGTGCAGACCTCATAAAAGTAGGATGGGACGCATCGGACGTTGATGCCGCATTTTTTGAGATGTCCCCGCAAGCAAGGCCCCCAAGCGCAATGTCCAGCACAAAAGCCCCTGCAGCGCAGGCAGCAGGCAGGCTTGATGCTGAAGGGCAATCCGCCCCGAAAATTTCGCCAATCAGCATGCTCCCAAGCGCCGCAAAAGCGCCGCAGCAGGATACGCAACAAAAAATTTCACCCCAAATTCCCCAGCAGGCGCAGCCTTTGCCCCAAATGCAGGCGCAGCCTGATTCTTCAGCGCAGCAGCAGCCAGCACAGCAAATGCAGCCGACCTCGCTTGAGCAGGCTGCAAAAATGCAGCAGGCTGCATCGCAGGCACAATCTACGCAGCAGAAGTCCCCTTTCCCGCAGCCCGCCCAAACGCAGCAGCTTCCCGCAGCAGGCGCACCTGCAAAAAAGCCCTCCCCCCTTGACGCAATATTCTCAAGCTTTGGCAAGAAGCAGGCAAAACCAATGCAGCCGCAATCCCTCTCCCAGCAGGCGTTGCAAAAGCAGCAGCCTTCGCAACCCCAAATGCAACAGCAGCAGGTTTCCCAGCCCCAACAATCGCAGCAGTCCGGCGCGCCCCAAACCATGGCGCAGCAACCAAAACCCCAGGCTGCTTTTGGGGCAGGGGCAAAGCAGCCCCCCATAAAGATTCTTGCAGCAGCCCTGTTTATCGTCTTAATACTGGTGGGCGCGTACATGTACATAAACGCCACAAAGCCCGTGCAGCCCCTCAAGCCCTCTGTTGCAACAAACACAAGCGCAGCACAAAACGCTTCAGCCCCATCCACTTCCCCAACGCAGCCCCAAACCCCATCCCAAAACCAGACCCCGCCTTCTTCGCAGCCCTCAACCCCGCCCCCTCCGCCGCCGCTTCCAATTGCAAATGCTGCAACCGATTCCCCTTCCACTTCTTCTCCATCCCCCTCAACTTCCTTAGAGCAGCCCTCAGCAAATGCATCGCAAAACACATCTTCCTCAAACAAGGAAATAAACGCCTCGTCCCCGCCCTCAAACGTCCTTTATCCAAGCGAGCTTGGGCTTCCCCCCGGCGTTGTGCAGGCGCCGCCGGTCATCCCGCAGTCAAATTCTTCCTCGCAAAACAGGACAAACAGCACGAATTCAACTTCCCAGCCTGCCCCTGTGAAAAACACCACGAACCAGACAGCAAGCGCCCCGCAGCCCCAAATAACCTATCCTGTGCGCCTCTGGCGCACCGTAGGTGACCAGGACAACCCCCGCCACTTCTGCTATTCAATAGACAAGAATTACCTGCGCGCATACTACTATGAATACAAGGGCGACTATTGCAACGGGGACTACACAATGCTGGGCTTCAATTGGACATTCGACCAGATAGATACGTGCTCCAACATGCCCTGCTGCCGCTACAATTCAACTTCAAGGCTTTCCCGCAATTACATTTACTTCCAGTGCGATAGCGATTAGCACTTAACCCTTCCAGTATTTCCTGTTTTTTATGAAGTTCCTCTGGGCGGAAAGTATGTTCGCAAAAAATTCGTCCTCAGTCCTCGCGGGCTTTCGAAGCACGCTTGCCGCCGCCCCAACCCCCACCCCATACGCGCTTAGCGCATACACTGCGCGCATCCCGTACGCAGAAATGAGGCTTGCAGAAATTTCAAGGTCCTTTTCCTCCCGCACGCGCACGTTTTTCCCGCGGAATACCTCGCCCCCAATCGCAACAAAGGAGCCTTCGCATTTCGGGCATTTCACAACGCCCTGAAGGTTCCCAACGACCCTCACAAAAGCGTGCCTGCAGTTAAAGCACACAAATGAAACGGTTTTTTTCATGAGCGCCTCGCGCAGCTCCTCTATCGCCTGCGAAGTAGTTGAAAGCGGGGCATCAAAGTCGCTCCCGTATGCTGTTTCAATCCCAAAGAGCGCGGCATAAGAGAGCTTCTCAACTTCAAACGTGTGCACCTTGACGCTCCCATCCGATATTTTCGCAAGCGCCTCCTGCGCGCCCTGCATGTCCATATAAGTGCGAAGCGCGCTGCGCATTGCTTCCGCGTAAACCACCCCTTCGCTTAGCTGCGAAGCCCGCGCCTTTGTAATCCTGCCCCTCTCCCCAATGCTCCCAAACATCCGGCATGCCTGCGTGAGCTTGTACCTAAAGAGCGCGCTGTTTGCAAGCGAAAGGCGCACAATGTTCTGCAACGGGGGCATAATGAGCAGCATTTCCCTTATTTGCGCTGCACTCACCGGGCGGGGCAATTGCATCATTATCCTGTATGCATCCGCAACAACGTGCACATTCCCCCTCACCTTGTGCGAGAGCATGTACCCAAGGGCTTTCCCAAGCGCAGAGTTCGCAAGCGTCCCGATGCTGCAGTGCATTACGGCAAACTCATCTGTTGCCTCAACCACGAAATTCTCCCCATCCGGCACAATCCCGCACACCCTCACGAACTTGCTTGCATTTTCCTTTTTCTCTTTCCCGACAAGCTTTGCAACTCCCGATGCAACAGGTATCTCCTCACCCTCCCAGCTGGGGACGGCAAGCTCGCCCCTTCCAGCAGGCTCAATTAGCACTTCAGTTTTCTCTTCCTCTATGGACACGACCCTCCAGCTTCTTCCCTGCACAATAAAACAGTCCCCCTCCTCAATGCCAGCAACGAATTTCTCATCCAGCGTGCACACCCGCGCATTGCTTATGGAATTCCTTGCAAAATATTTGCTTGAGGGCGGTATTGTGGAGAGGTGCGAGAAATAATACTGCCTTGTGCGGAATGTCGCAGCCGCGCTCTTTGCAACCTCATCATATGAAATAATCCTCTGCGAGCCCATCTGCTTTGCAATCTCGCGCATTTTCTCCATGCTTATCCCGTGCGTGTATGCGCGCGAAAATACCCTTTGTATTTCCCACAATTTTGCCTGTTTTTTCCAAAGCAAATATCCCGCGAGCTGCTGCGCGGCAACGTCAAGCGCGCCCTTTTCGCATTCTTCCCTCTCGATTTTCCCCTCGTGCGCAAGCTTCACTACCGCGTTCGCCTCCATCCTGTCTTCCTCATCCGAGCATAGCACAATCCCTTTGGGCGTTTTGAATGCGGAATGCCCGCTCCTCCCGACCCTTTGCAGCAGCCTCCCTGCCTGCTTTGGCGAGCAGTACTGCACCACAAGGTCAATGTCCCCGATGTCTATCCCAAGCTCAAGGGAGGACGTGCACACAAGCGCATTCACCCGCCCTGCCCTAAACTCATCTTCCGCTGTCGTCCTTGCCTCTTTTGAAAGCGACCCGTGGTGCACAAGCACGTTCACGCCCGACGCAATCAATCTTGCCCCAAGCACCTCCGCAACCGCCCTGCTGTTTGCGAATATGAGCGCTTTTTTCCCCTCTATAAGCTTCACAAGCTCGCGCACCCGATTGTGCACCATTTCCTGCGCATTTTTTTTCCTGTATTTTTTCTCATCCCACTCCTCAATGTCAGGCGCAAGCACAGAAACCTCCATTTTGCGCGCAACGTCAAGGCGGGCGATTTCGCATCCCCTTTTTTCCCCAACAAGGAATTTCGCTGCCTCCCCCTCGTCCCCAAGCGTTGCGCTCAGCCCAATCCTCTGGAAATTCGAAGGGATTGCAACATTGCCCGCAACGCCATGAACAGCATCTTCATTTTCAGTTCCACTGCCCGCCCCGGCAGCACCCGCAGATTTCGCATTTTCAATTTTTTCACCAACTGCGGTTTCTTTTTTTGCCTCTTGTATCAATTCTTCCAGCCTTTCAAGCGAAACCGCAAGCTGCGCCCCCCTCTTGTTCTCCATGAGCTCGTGCACCTCGTCCACAACAACAAATCGCACGTTCGCAAGGTGGGAGGAGAATTTTGGCGCGCACAGGATTGCGCCAAAAGTTTCAGGGGTCGTAATCAGGATTTGCGGCGGGTTTTTCAGCTGCGCGCTGCGTGCGGACTGTGCAGTGTCCCCATGCCTCACAGAATAGCTTATCCCAAGTTTTTCGCACCACCATTCTATGCGCCCCAGCATGTCCCGATTAAGCGCCTTGAGCGGCGTAATATACAGCGCAAATACCCCCTGCGGCTTTTGCTTCTGTACCCCCTCAAAAATAGGGAGCAGCGCGCACTCGGTTTTCCCAAAGCCCGTTGGCGCAACAACAAGCACGTTTTTCCCCTCGAGAACAAGGGGAATCGCCTTTTTCTGTATTTGCGTAAGCTGTGCAAAGCGCATTTTCACAAGCTCAGTTACAGAAGGCATAAAATCCACCAGAAAAAGCAATCAATAAGTCCTTGAGAGCGCCTGCAGCGCAACCCTTATTTTCTCAAATGCGTTTTTCGCATTCTTCATGTAAGAATATTCAAGCGCAGCCGCAAGGTCAGCATCCTCCTGCATGGGGGGCAGCGCAAAGCGGTATTTCCTTTTGCGGCATTCGATTATTTCCGCCTTCTTAAGCTGCAAAAGGTGGTACCGCACTGCCTTGGGGTTCACCCCGGCCTCAGCGCGTATCTCACCCACCTTTGCAAGTATTGAATGTATGTCCGGCTCTTCTTTTTGGAAATGGAACCAAAAAAGCGCATCCAGTATGTCAAGCAAGAGCTGCCTGCTCTCTTTGGGTGAAATAAGCCCAAGGGAAAGCGCAAGCCACCTCACAAGAGAGCGGCGCGTGTGCTTCACATCAGTTGGGAACTGCAGGTCCCTCACAATGTGCTCCTGGCGTATAAGCGCCCCTTCCGGCAATTCCATAAAAACTCCAAAACTTTTTTGGCACGGCAACATTTAAAGGATTAAGCCGCCCTTTTACTCACATGGATTCGGTCCCTGATTTGTTATTGCTCATAGTGCTTGCGGTCTCATTCCTCGCAGCCTTTGCAGTAACCCTTTATTCCATCCCAAAGGTTGCGCGCAAGCTCAAGGATGCGGGCATTGTGGGCAAGGACATAAACAAGAAGGACGCGCCAAGCCTGCCTGAAATGGTGGGCATCACGGTGGTGATGGGGCTCGTGTGCGGCTTGCTTGCAACCGTGGTCCTCCTCACAATTTTTGAAGCCCCGCTCCCCTCGACTTTGCTTTTTGCGGGCTTGTGCGTGATACTCATAATCTCCCTGATTGGAATATACGACGACCTCTTTGACATGGCGCAGATAACAAAGGCGCTTCTCCCACTTGCCGCATCAGTCCCGCTTGTGGCAGCAACGATTTCCTCAAGCCGCACGATTTTCATCCCGCTTATCGGCCCCATAGATTTCGGCATCCTCTACCCGCTGCTCCTAATCCCCCTTGGCATAACCGTCGCCTCCAACCTCACAAACATGCTTGCGGGCTTTAACGGGCTTGAGGCAAGCCTGGGCATAACCGTTTTCGCATTCGCCTCCCTTATAGCGTACCTAAAGGGCGCATACATCCTGCTCTTTTTCTCAGTGCCCATGCTTGGCGCGCTTGTCGCGTTCCTTATCTTCAACAAATACCCTGCGAAAGTTTTCATGGGCGACATAGGCACGCTCTCAATAGGCGCAACCCTTGCCGTGGCAGTGATAGTGGGCGGCTTCCAGTCCCTTGGCGCAATCCTCGTTATCCCCTACGTGCTTGATTTTTTCATAAAGGCGTACAACGGCTTCCCCTCCTCAAAATGGTGGGGCGAGCTCAAGAATGGGAAGCTCTACCCGGTGGAAGGAAAAGTGCGTGGCCTGTGCCAGCTTGTGATGAAGCTTGCGGGCGGCATTTCTGAGCAGCGCCTTGTGCTCGCGCTCGTGCTTTTTGAAATCCTGGTTGGGCTTGCGGCTTTCATGCTCTTCATAAAATAGGTGTATTTATGTTCGCGGTAAGCGGCGGAAGCGGATTCATAGGCTCGCATTTGTGCAATGCGCTGGCAGCAGCAAAAGGCGAAAAGCCAATTTGCATAGATGTGCGCGCCCCCGCATCCGCGCAGCAGTGCATTTACAAAAAAGCGGACGTGCGCGATTTGGGCGCATTGGTTGGCGCAATCGGCGGCTGCGAAACAATGTTCCACCTTGCAGCGCAGGTAAGCGTGCAAAAGTCCATTGAGGACCCAAAAGAGGACTTTGAAATAAACGCAAAGGGCACACAGAACTGCCTTGAGGCCTGCAGGAAAAACAGCGTAAAAACGTTCGTGTACGCCTCTTCCGCAGCGATTTACGGCACGCCCCAATACGTGCCAGTGGACGAAAAGCACCCCACTCTCCCCCTTTCCCCCTATGGGAACTCAAAGCTGGAAGGGGAAAAAGCGTGCGAACAATACTGCCGCACATATGGGATGCGCACGGTGTGCCTGCGCTTTTTCAACGTGTACGGAATCGGGCAAAGCCCCTCTTCCCCATATTCGGGCGTGATAACAAAGTTTTCAACCCGCATAAAAAACAACGAACCCCCGGTTATTTTTGGCAGCGGCTCGCAGACACGGGATTTTGTGCACGTGGGCGACGTGGTGCGAGCCTGCATTCTCGCGTCCGAGAGCAAAAATTCCGCAGGGAAAGCCTACAACATAGGCACGGGAAAGGAGACGAGCGTGCTTGGGCTTGCAACCACGATGATAAAATTGTCCGGCAGGAAACTCCAGCCGCAGTTTCGGCCAGCCCTTGAGGGCGAAATAGAAAAAAGCGTTGCGCAAATAGGGCTGGCAAAAAAAGATTTCGGATTTTCCCCCAAAACTTCGCTTGAGGATGGCTTGAGGGAACTGCTCTGAAACGGGTTTGCATATGGTAGAGCTTGACGAGGAAACAACCGTAATTGCAAGGGGCGCGTTCTGGCAGAACCTGACCGGAATCGCAGTCAAGCTCCTCGCGTTCATATACACAATCATAATCGCCCGCTTTGTGGTGCAGGAGCAGGTTGGGCTTTTCTATTTCGGGCTTGGCGTGGTCGGCACAATAAGCATTTTTGCAGACCTTGGGCTTTCGCAGGCAATAATCCGCTACGTCCCCTATTACATTGGCAAGAAGGACGAGCGCCTTGCGCACCAGACAATAAACGTCGCAGTGATTTTCGGGGTGCTGCTGCTGTCCTTGTGCAGCCTTTTCACGTATTTCTTTGCAGGCAGCATTGCAGCATTTTTCCAGAACCCTCCCCTTGAGGGCGTGCTTGTGCTGCTCGCGTTCTACCTCGCAATAATCCAGTCCTACACAATCGCGAATTCACTGCTTTTCGCGTTCAAGCGCGCAAAGGAAGCGGCATTCGGCGCAACGCTGCAATCCCTGCTCAAGCTCATCTTCCTTCTCCTGCTCATATTCCCCCTTGGCGCAAACGCCCAGATGCTTGCAATAGGCTTTACTGCCTCCTACGCATTCAGCGCATTCTACCTTCTCTTTGAGCTTCGCAAAAGCTTTGGCTGGCTGAAAAAAGGCTCAAGCTTCACGCTGCGCGAAAACGCAAGCCTGCTGGTGCGCGAGCTTCTCCCCTTTGGCCTCATAATGGTGGGTTCAATGGCATTTGCCGCAATAATAATCTCCTTTGACCGCCTGCTGCTGGGCTATTTCCTAAAGCAGGATGCGAACGCGCAAATCGCGATTTACAGCCTTGCCACCAACCTCGCGGGCCTGTGCATCATTTTTTCCGGCTCCATCACAAGCATACTTTTCCCTGTTGCTTCAGAGCTTGTGGGCAGGGAGCATTCCAAGGACCGCCCTGACTGGTCCAAGGTGAACAAGACTTCCCAGACAGCGCTCAAGTGGGTGCTGTTCTCCTCAGTCCCACTCACCGCATTCCTTGCGGCTTTCAGCGCCCCAATGCTGCGCATCCTCTACGGCATCGAGTACGAGCCTGGCGGCCTTGCGCTTTCAATTTTCACGTTTGGCATGTTCGTAAGCTACATAACAATGATACAGCGCACAGTGCTAATCGGGATGCGCCTTATGTACATAGATGCCCTGTGCCTTGGCGTGGGCGCAGCCGTGAACATCGGGCTTAACTGGCTCCTCATCCCCATGTACGGTATAAGCGGCTCGGCATTTGCGAGCTTTGTCGCATTCCTTGCAATGAGCCTGCTCACCAACCATTATGCGCGCACAAAGTTCGGCTTTCAGTTCCCCCTGAGCGCATGGAAGAACATTGCCGCAGGCGCAATGGTGTTCGCGATGCTGCTTGCAATCCAGATTGCCGCATACCCAAGCATTGTGAACCTGCCTCTTTCCTTTGGGGACGGGCTGCTTTTCGGTGTGCTTGACAAGCTCGCAAAACTCGCCCTGTTGCTTTGCTTCTTTGCAATAGGCTCGTTCGCCTACCTTGTGCTCATAAACTTATTGCGCCTATTTGAACACGATGACGTGCAGGTATTCCGTCAGATATTCTCAAAGTTCGGCTTTCCCGCATGGGTTGGCGCGTTCTTTGTGAGGCTGGTATTTTGGAACCAAAAAGAACTCCACTGAACATAACTGCGGTCGTGCTTGCAGGCGGCCTTGGCACAAGGCTCCGCCCCATCACGCTCAATATCCCAAAGCCGCTTGTGCGCATAAACGAAAAGCCATTCCTTGACTATTTGCTGCAAAAGATTTCCTCCATGGGCATAAGGGACGTCGTGCTTCTCACAGGCTACAAGCATGAAATGATTGAGAAATACTGCCGCAAGGGGCAGAAATGGGGCATTCGCATAAAATATTCCCGCGAGCCCTCCCCGCTTGGGACAGGCGGCGCAATCCTTAAGGCGCGCAAGCTCATAAAAAATACCGCGCTCGTGCTAAACGGAGACAGCTATTTCCAGCTCAACCTGCAAGGTTTCCTCTCTTCGCATCAAAAAAACAATTCGCTTGCAACAATATTTGCAATGCACGGGTCGCTTTCGGACCGCGGCGCAATAATTTCCTCAAAAAACGGCCAGGTGCTTTCTTTCCTTGAAAAGCAAAAAGGGGGATTCGGGCTTTTCAACACGGGCGCATACCTCATTGAGCCTTCCGCGCTTTCTTTTCTTGCAAAAAAAATCCATTCGCGAAAATTCTCAATGGAAAAGGACGGCTTCCCCCAGCTTGTTGCGAAAAAATGCATGTACGCATACAAGGGAAAAGGCAAGTTCCTTGACATAGGCACCTTTGCCGCCCTCGCAGGTGCGCACAAAATACTGCTTCCAAAAAGCCAAAAAAAGGAGGCAAAAATCGGCGCAATTTTCCTTGACCGCGACGGCGTGATAAACAAGAACAGGGAAAATTACATAACGCACCCTGACGAATTCGAGTTTGAAAATGGCGCAATAGAAGGCTTAAAGGCGCTTTCGCGCCTCCCCCTTCCCCTTCTCATAGTCACAAACCAGTCCATAATAGGAAGAAAACTTGCAAGCCGCAAAACGCTTTCAAAAATACACGACAAGATGCTTGGCGTGCTTGTGCACAACGGCATAAAAATAACGGGCATACTCTTTTGCCCGCACATGCCGCACAAAAACTGCATTTGCCGCAAGCCAAAAACAGGGATGCTCCTGGCAGCGCAGAAAAAATTCAGGATAGACCTGAAAAAGTCCTTTGTAATCGGCGACTCAAGCGGGGACATGCTCATGGGCAACAACGCAGGCTGCACCACAATCCTTATGGCTACAGGCTATGGCGGAAAGGACGCAAAGCATCCAGGAAAAGCCGACTACAATGCAAAGAACCTCTCCCAGGCTGCAAAAATAGTGAAAGAGCTACTTTAGCCCTTCATAAATTCGCGCAACCCTTTGCGCAACTGCTTTCCAGGAGTATTTTTCAAGTTTTTCCCTTGCTTCTTTTAGCGCATGCAACAAATTCTCTTTCTCAAGCAAGCTTATTTTTCCCTGCAAATCCCCATCAAGCAAAAACATTTCGGGCTTTTCAAAAAGCGCACCGAGCGTTTGCCTCACCTGCCCTACATCAGTGCACACAAACGGCCTTCCGCACGCAATCGCTTCCAGCATGGTGAGCGGGAACCCCTCGTACCTGGAAGGAAGCACAACATACCTGCATTTTGCATACTCGCGCGGCATTTCCTCATACGCAGCCTCTTCAAATTCAACTTCCATGTTTTTTCCAGCCGCAGCTTTCTGCAATTTTGCCTTCATCCCATCCTCGTCCGGCCCCACAAAAAGAATCGGAAGCTGCGTGCATTCCAGCATCCTTTCCACTCCCTTGTCCTTATCGAGCCTGCCCACATAGCACGCATATTCCGCGCCCGAATATTCCCCATCCGGCTTAAAGAGTTCCAAATCCACCCCGTTTGGCACAACAAGAATTTCTTTTTTTGTTTCTTTTTCCAAAAGCGGCACAACGTCTTCAGAAACCGAAATTATCGCATCTGCCTTCCAAAATATCCAAGGTGCCATCAGGTACCTATACACATAGTAAAAGAGCCTCCTCGCCCCCCCAATCCTCGGATACCCATGCACGGTCCATACAAGTTTTTTCCCGCGCAGCGCGCACACTATTGCCCCAAAAAAAGAGTAGAAGTTCCCATACCCGTGCACGTGCATAATGTCAAAATCCGTCCTTAGCGCGCTAAAAAATTCCCCTATAGGAAACCTCAACGCAGAAAAGAAAGGGAGCGAAAGCCCTTTCCCTCCAATGACTTGCGCCCCAAATCCCGCGGGCATGCTTTCCACAAGGCTTGCAACGTGAAGGGATATGCCGTTTTTCTCATTGTAACTGTGTACAAAGTGCAAAATTTCCATAAGGACACGTTTTGCTTATGCGTTGCCTACGCAATTCCCCTTTCAACAAGCTTTTCCTCAACAATCCCGCATACAATGTGCAAAAGCATGATGTGCATTTCCTGTATCCGCGGCGTATTCTCGGAAGGCGCTTTCACAAGCGCGTTTGCAATCCCGTCCAGCTTGCATTTTTTCGCGCCCACGAGCGCAGCAGTGAAAACCCCCTTCTTTTTCGCATATTCCAGCGCTTCAACAACGTTTGGGGAATTCCCGCTTGTTGAAATCCCGACTACAACGTCATTCTTTCCCATCCAGCCCTCAAGCTGGCGCACAAACGTTTTCTCATACCCATAATCGTTCCCAATCGCGCTCATCACGGAGCTGTTTGCAGTGAGCGCAACCGCGGGCAGGGCTTTCCTCTCCTTCATGTATTTGCCCAGCATCTCGGCAGCAGCGTGCTGCGCATCGGCAGCAGAGCCCCCGTTTCCCATTATAATGAGCTTCCCGCCCTTTGAATATGCCTGCACAAGCGCATCCGCAAGCTTTTGCACGGCAGCATTAAGCTCCCTGTCTCCCTGAACGCGCTTTGCAACCTCTATGTGCTCGCTTATGCCGTTTTCTAGTATTCGGTCCGCCATGATACCATCCCTTCAAAATCATAATCAAAGTTCGCAAACTTCGCGCCTTTCCTTACGAGCGCATTTGCAATTTTCTTGCGGTCCGCCATGTCGCACACAACAAAGAGGAACCCTCCCCCTCCTGCGCCGCACAGTTTCCCGCCGTACGCCCCGTTTTCCCGTGCAACCTCATACAGCATGTCTATGTCCGCGGATGAGACGCCGGGCAATTTCTTTTTCTCCATCCAGCTCAGGTGCAAAAGCTCCCCAAGCTCCCTAACGTCGCCGCATATGAGCGCATCGCGCATCCCGTATGCGTGCTCCTTTATTTTCTTCATGTATTCCACGCTTTCCCCGCCTTTCCTAAATGCATCGTCCTTGCCCTTTTCAACGTCGTGTGCAAACCCCAATCTAGGGAACGGGGTTTCAAAAAGCATCATTGAGGAGTGCCATTCCGACACAAGGTCTTCCTCAAGGCGAAGCGGCGAAATATTTATGCTGTTTTTCCCGAACTCTATGAAATTGAACCCGCCAAAAACAGCAGCATACTGGTCCTGGTAACCTCCGGGCCTCTTAAGCACTTCCCTTTCCACGTGGTACGCGGTTTTTGCAAACTTGTCCCGGTTCATCATGGGCTTGCCGCTCACGTTGAACATTGCAGCAAGCAGCGAAACAATGAGCGCGGACGAGCCTGCAAGCCCCGAGTTCTTTGGGCTCATGGAGTGTATGACAAGCTCGTATCCCTCTTTTGGCGATACTTCCGCAGCACACATCGCAGCTTTCACGACATCCACGTTGTTTTTCTTGTTAAGGTCAAATTCAAGCTTCAAATCCTCGATTTCGCGCTCTATCTCCCAGTCGTGCGACACGACCCTTGTGTTTTTTACCCCGTTTTTTGTGAGCTTTGTGTAAGAGTACATGTTTATTGCAACGTTCAGGACTGCCCCCCCGTGCTGCTCAAAAAAGGACGGCAGGTCGCTTCCCCCTCCCCCTATGCCTATGCGCGAGGGAGCCCTTGCCTTGACAACTATTTTTCCCATGTTCTATATTTCCCACGCAACTATTTATATCGTTTGCCGCCAAACTATTTCCAGTTGGTTTTATGGGCTATGAATTTGACAAGGGCACGGAAGAAAAAATTTCTGCAATGGCAGCAAAAGGCACAAAAGTGCTCGTCACGGGCGGCTGCGGCTACCTGGGCTCCATCCTCACCGAAATGCTCGTGCAGCGCGGCTTTGACGTAACTGTTGTGGACAACCTCTCCTACAGCCAGTCCACGCTCTTCAACCTCTTCCATTCCAAGAAGATGCGCTTCATATACGGCGACGTCACAAGCGAGAAGTTCATGCAGGAGCTGCTCTCAAAGAACGATTTTGATTTCATACTCCCACTTGCCGCAATAGTGGGCTTCCCCGTGTCCGAGCAAAAGCCCGAAATAACCTGGCTCATAAACCATTCCGCAATCCTCACGCTCCTGAAATACCGCAAGAACGCAAAAATAATCTTCCCCACAACAAACAGCGGCTACGGGATTACAAGCGGCTCGCAGGAGTGCACGGAGGATTCCCCGCTCAACCCGATTTCAACTTACGGGAAAAGCAAGGTTGCAGCCGAAACCGCAATCCTAAAAGACGGCAATTCGATCTGCTTTAGGCTTGCAACTCTTTTTGGGATGTCCCCGAGGATGCGCACGGATCTGCTTGTGAACGATTTCGTGCACAAGGCATTTGCAGAAAAGACAATCGTGCTCTTTGAGCGCAAGTTCAAGCGCAACTATTTGCACGTGCGCGACGCCTCGCGCGCGTTCCTGTGGGCAATGCTGAACTGGGATTCCATGAAGGGCAGGGTTTACAACGTCGGGCACCCCGACTACAACATTTCGAAGGAGGAGCTTTGCAACCTCATAAAGAAGCAGTCCCCCTCCCTAAACCTTTTCTTTGCCGAGATAAGCTCAGACCCCGACAAGCGCAACTACATTGTTTCAAACGAGCGCCTGCTAAAAACCGGCTTCACATTCAAATATCCCCTTGAAGACGGGATACGCGAGCTTCTGTGCGGCTACAATGCATTCCGCGACTACCGCTTCAAGAACTACTAAGGTGTTTTTATGAAAATACTCGTTACAGGCGCAACCGGCTTCATAGGAAAGAGCCTTGTCCCAAGGCTCAAGTCCGAAGGGCACGAAGTGGAAGCCCTGCACAGCTCCGACTACGACCTTCTTGAGCAGTCGCAGGTGCGCAAGCTCTTCAAGGAGCATTCCCCTGATGCAGTGTTCCACCTGGCTGCAAAAGTCGGCGGCATACTTGCAAACAAGACCTATCCTGCGGATTTCATTTACAACAACCTCGCAATGAACACGTATTTCCTTGAGGAAGCAAGGAAAGCCGGCGTGAAGCGCCTGCTGTACACTTTTTGCGGCTGCGCATATTCAAGTTCCGCCCCCAACCCCATAAAGGAAGAGGAGCTTTTCAAGGGCATCCCTGACCCAAACGCAATGTTCTATTCAATCGCAAAGGCAACAAACCACCTTCAGGTTGTCGCTTATCGGCGCCAGTACGGGCTTGACTGGGTTTCCCTCATCCCAGGGAACGCATACGGCCCGTGGGACAATTTTTCGGACAGGAATTCACACGTCATCCCAGGGCAGCTGCGCCGCTTCCATTTTGCAAAGGAAAAAGGCGAAAAGTCCATAACAGTATGGGGCAGCGGCTCGCCAGTGCGCGACTTTATTTACGTGGAGGACGTTGCGGATTCACTCGTAGTGGCGCTTGGGAAGCACCACGAGGAGGCTCCCATAAACGTTTCCTGCGGCGTTGGCGTTTCCATAAAGGAGCTCACTGAGCTTGTGCGCGACACAGTGGGCTACGAAGGCGAAATAATATGGGACCGCACAAAGCCCGACGGGCACCCAGTGAAAATATTCGACGTGTCGCGCATGAAAAGCGTGCTTGGCTTTGAGCCCAAGGTCACGCTTAAGGATGGGCTGAAGAAAACGTACGCATGGTTTCTGCAAAATATAAAGGACGTGAGGCTTTGAGCGGGCGTGAGGCTTTGAGCGGGCGTGAGGCTTTGGGAATTTTGAAAGTAGGCATAATAGGCCACAAGGGCTTTGTAGGCTCTGCTTTTTACGAGCTTTTCTCGTCCGACAAAAAGTACGAGGTTCTCGGGATAGAAAAGGAAAATTACGAACAGCTTAAGGGCGGCAGGTTCCATCTCCTCATAAACGCAAACGGCAATTCCAGCAAGCCTTTGGCTGAAAAAACGCCCTTCCTTGACTTTGAAATGAACGTGTGTTCAACTGCGAATTTCCTGCAGGATTTTTCCTTTGAGCACTACATCCACATCTCAACGGTCGAGGTATACGGGGATGCCTCGCAGCAGCAGAATACCCTTGAGGACACGCCCATAAACTCCCTCTCGCTTTCAAATTACGGCTTCAGCAAGCACTTAAGCGAGCTCGCAGTGAAAAAATACGCAAAGAGCTGGCTGATTTTGCGCCTTGCAGGGCTTGTAGGCAAGAACATGAAAAAGGGGCCGGCATTTGACATACTGAGTTCCTCGCGGCTTTTTGTTTCCCAGGATTCGTCCTACCAATACCTGAACACGCTTGACGTGGCATCAATTGCAAAATCCCTTGCGGAGCGGGGCTGCTGGAACGACGTTTACAACGTGGTGGGCAAGGGCAGCATGCGCCTGTCCGAGCTTGCGCGAATGTGCGATGCAAAGCTTTCCCAAACAGCAGGCAAGGAAGTCCATTTCAACGTGAGCTGCGCAAAGCTTGAATCCAAGATGCGCGTTCCAACCACGCGCGAAACTCTGGAAAAGTTCATACAGGGCTGGAAAAACAGTTCCGGACAGTGAAACTATGTCCTCACTAAAA
Organism: Candidatus Anstonella stagnisolia; assembly: GCA_902384585.1. Taxonomy (GTDB): domain Archaea; phylum Micrarchaeota; class Micrarchaeia; order Anstonellales; family Anstonellaceae; genus Anstonella; species Anstonella stagnisolia. The sequence goes on along the minus strand of CABMCJ010000004.1, from coordinate 744,625 downwards.
CCCGCGATAGACTGCCTGCTGGAAAACGTGCGCGACCAAAGGCAGGGCGCGCAAAAGAAAATCGCGATTTTCAGCCCCATAGGGGACATGTCACAGTTCCCCCTATTTCTCTCGCAGGTGAAGTCCCTTGGGCTTGACAAGGATGCGGATTTCATTTTCATATACCGCGCAGGCTTGCAGCCCGTGAGCGGGCTTGCTGCAGTGCACGCATTTGAACGCATGCCGCTTGGCTCCTCAGGCTGCTTTTTTGCAGGCCAGATGCTCGCATACGAGCTCGGTTACGAAGTGCTCGTTGTGGCGGACCTTGATGCAATGCTTGATAGCCGCGCAACTTTTGATTCGTGCGTGAAAATCGCGTCGGGGGGAATGGCTGCGGTCCCGTTCTCAAAAGCCCCGCAGGAGGCCCGTGCTGACCCAAACTACGCGGTAGTGAACCAATGGGGCTTTTTCCCGCGCAGCATTTTTGAGTCAGTGGGCTTTGAAATGCCCTACACTAACAAGGGAGCTGAGGACTTTGAGTTCCGCCAAAGGCTTCAGCACGCAAAAAAGCTCGTGGTTTTCCAGGGAGGCTTTGTGACGCACGAGAAAACAGGCATGGGCATATACCCCAAATTCGCAAACAGGAAGAAATATTTCCCATACATTGCAGGCCTCATGAAAGGCTACCTTTTCTGCTCCTCATATTCCCCTTCCTTTTATTTCCGCTACGTTGCATGGCACTGCTACTATGCGTTTTTTGCGGACGTTTTCTTGCAGGCGCAGCTTTTGCGCCTTCTTTCAAATCCCTTTGACCTAAGCGCATACGCAGTTGCAGACAACGAACAGCAGGTTTTCCTGCTGAAAAAATCAGGCAATGCAGGCGCGCTTTCAACTTTCCTTTCGCTTTTTGCGCTGCTGCTTTCCAAAAAGGCGGCAGCAGGGGGCAGCGAAATAAGGCTTGCGGTTTCGCGCCCGCGCTTCGCTCTCCTGCTTGCAAAGGCAATCCTGTTTGTGCCCGTCCGCTTTGTGCAGGCACTATATTCCCTTGCAGCCCAAAAGCAAAAAGCCTCAAAACTTGCCTTCCCGATAACCCCTCAAAACGCGCAGGCAGCAGCACAATCCTATGCCGCGCTTTTGCGCAACTAAGGTGCACCTATGGAAATACGCATGAGCCTGCTTGGAAAAAACAATTCGCGCCGCCTGCTTTCAAAAGCAGATATAAAACTGCTTTTCGGCCGCATAACCCAGAATACGCTTTCGCTTCTTCCGCGCCTCGCGCTCAACCCAAAAGCAGCCATTCTCTATGCGCGCGTTGCCGCCGCCTTTGCAAAAAAAGACTACTCAGCAGTGTATTCCCTAAAGCACGCAATGTTTTGCAGCCTTTTTGGCATCGAATACGACCGCTTTGAAATAGTAGCCGGCATTGGCGAAGGCGAAAGCACAATGGTTTTCGGCTTCGACGACTTGCAGGTGTGCAACGTCATAATAGACAACCAGTACGACATTTCCGAGTGGAACATGAAAGGCAAAACAGTCCTGGATGCGGGCGCAAATACCGGCGTGTTCTCAATATTCGCAGCAAAGCTTGGCGCAAAGAAAGTGTATGCGTTTGAGCCCATACTTGAAAACATAGAGTGCATCCGCAAGAATGCGCTTGCAAATGGCGTTGCCGAGTGCATAGTCCCAGTCCCAATGGCAATAGGGGACAAAAAGCTTGAAACGGAAATAGAATACAGTGGAAGCGGGGACCCCTCAGCGTCCCTTGTGCTAACCCACCCGCACTCAGGCTCGCTTAAGAGGCAGAAAATCACAATCACAACAATAGACGATTTTGCAAAAGAGCAGGGCATAAAAATAGATTTCATAAAAATGGACATAGAAGGGTACGAGAAGGAGGCAATGCTCGGGGGCAAAACCACCCTTTCCACGCACAAGCCCGCGCTTTCCTTTTCAGCCTACCACAAGCCAAACGACAAAGTGGAGCTGCCGCAAACCCTGCATTCAATACGCCCTGATTACTCTTGCAGGCTTCTCAGGCGGGCAGAAGAGGTTTTCTGCTGCGATTGAACGCAACCTAATTGCTGAAGAATTCCTTTACTTTTGAGCACACGTATTTTACCTGCTCGTCCGTGAGGTTGCTTGCCGAGGGCAGCCAAAGCCCCCGTTCGGATACCTCCTGAGAAATTGGCATGCGCACGTCCAGCCCGAATGCGGGCTCGGAGTGCAACGGCGGGTAAAACGGCCTGCTTCCAATGGAGTTTTTCGTGAGGAATTCTGCAAGCTGCTTTTTCTTCCCTGCATCCTTCAAAAGCACATCATAAGAGCAAAGCGCTGTCTGCCCAAAGTCAGTTGGCGTGAGCTCAAGCTGCCCAATGCCGCCCAGCAGCTCCCAGTACATCTTCCCCATTTCCTTTTTGCGCGCCACCCTCCAGGGCAGCTTTTTCATCTGCTCAATCCCGATTACGGACTGTATGTCAGTTGTCTTGAAATTCCAGCCCTGCAGCACAAAATGGTCAGCATCCCCGCTTTCGCGCCCGAAGTTGCGTATCCTTTTCATCTTGTCGTAAAGCTCGCTGCTGTTTGTGACAATTGCGCCGCCCTGCCCAGTTGAAATTATTTTCGGCGTTGAAAAAGAATAGCACCCGATGTCGCCCCACGTCCCAAGCGGCTTTCCAAATGCGTTCGACCCAAGCGCCTGCGCAGAGTCCTCAATGAGCCAGATGCCCCTTTCCTTGCAGAATTGCGCGAATTCGCGGATTTTTTGCGGATAGCGCGCGTTTATGTCCACGAGCACGACCGCCTTTGTTTTTGGCGTAACCGCCTGCATTGTTTTTTCAAAGTCCATGCACAGGCTTTGCTTTTCTATGTCAACAAAAACCGGCTTTGCGCCAAAAATCCCAATGGTGCTTGCGGTCGCAACAAAAGTATAATCCGGCACAAGCACCTCGTCATTTGGCTTGAGGCCTATTGCAGCATATGCAAGCATGAGCGCCGCAGTGCCATTTGTGACTACAGAGCAGTGCTTTGCGCCAACGAATTGCGCAATGTTGCCCTCCAGCTCGCGCGTGTGCTTGAACTCGGTAAGCCAGCCGCCGGAGTCCATGTACTTTGCAACAGCCTTTTTTTCCTCTTCGCCGTATACCGGCTCTATCTGGTTTATGAAATTCACAGCAATCCCTCCCGCACGGCTTTCATGAGTTTTTCTTCCTGCTCTTTCATAAGGCTGCCATCCCGCTTGCCGATTTCCTTTGCAGGTATGCCTGCATAAAGGGTCCACGGCTTGTATTCAATGTTGCTCTTGAGAAGCGAAAACGCCCCGACTGAAACGCCTTCTGGCAATTTTACTCCCGGCAGCACAACAACGTTGCACCCAAAAAGCACGTGGTTGCCTATTCCGATTTCACGCACGTCCGAGTGGTCCCCATACCCTTCGGGTATTGTGGGACCCACAAGCCCGCCGCCCCTATAATCGTTTTGCCCGGCGACAATGTTCGCGCTCGGCGCGATGTTCACAAAGTTCCCTATGCTCACTTTTGCAGCAGGCCCGCCAATCATGTGGCACCCTGCCCCCACGTGGCTGAAGTCCCCCATCTTAAGCTGGCATGAAATGTATGCAAAATCGTCTATTATGCTGTTCCTGCCGATTGATACTAGCGCAGGCCTTCTCATCCTCACGGTCCTGCCCACTATCGCCCCTTTCCCTATTGCCCCGATTTCCTTCATGTCAAAAAATATGTTGTCCACTATTCCCACCAACCCGCTGCAGGCTTAAATTCCATCTGAAAATATAAATAGTTAGAGGGTGGGCGTCAGAGCCTGCCATTTGCCGCGAACTCATCCATGAGCATTCTTGCCTGCCCGATGTTTCCAACAGAGGCAACTCCAACCGCTTTTCTTTTTTCAGCCTGCCAAAGCAGCAGGGTTGCGCCCGCCGCAAGTATAAAAACCGGAACAAGCAGCGCTCCAACAAGCGCTCCCGCAGCAAGCATTGCACGCCCACGTACATCTGCAACAATCGCATTGTTTGCAGTTTCCGACCTTCCACGCAGCACAAGTTCTGCGAATATCACATAATCCTTTTTCTTTCCCGGCTTGCCCTCATGGCTTTCCTGCACAAGGGAAAACGGCACGCCCGCCTGCGAATATCTCCTGCGCGCAAAGCTCCACCAGCTTAGCGCGGCAAGCAGCATCTGGCTGTTCCAGAACGCGCAGCCAAAAAATGCCAGCTTGCAGAATTCCCTGCAATACCTGAGGGTTCCCTTTGCGTCCGGCGCCCATGCGTACGACTTTAGCCCATTGGCATAGTACGTTGCATACTTGGCGCTGTTTTGCGCATCAAGGAAAATCCCAACCCCGCTTGCAGGGTGTATCACAACAAGGTTTTTTTCCGGCACATAAAGCCCAGCTTTCCGCAGCCTCCTCACAAAGTCCCAGTCTTCCCCTCCCCGATAAAAAAACGGGTTCGAAAACCCGACCTTTTCAAAAACTCCCCTTGGTATGCACCCGAACCCGTTTGGGTTTTCCCCGCCCACCTTGCGGTTTGGCTCAAGTATGACTGGCATGTGCACTTTCCCGTCCTGCTTTGCAGCCTGCACGAGCTTCCCAATAAGCTCCTGCGATTCCACTACCGCATCAATGTCCGCAAGCACAACAAATTCATATCCAAGCTCATACGCAAACGATTGCCCAAGATAAAACGCACCCGCAGTCCCATAGTCCCCACCTTCCTGCACCCAGAGCGCGTTGAACCCCTTTGCATTTGCGGGCGCAAGCCCCTTCCTATACACAAAAAGCAGGTCAAATTCCCTAAAAGACTGTTTTTCCAGGGCTTCCAAAAACGGGGCCACGAATTTCAGCTCCCCAACCGGGCAGAATACGCATACATCGTGTTTCCTTTTTCCATTCACCTGCATTATAAATCGCCCCCCGCTTCCAATCTCCCCTGCTTTCCAATGAAATGCCTAAACCTGATTGAGCGCAGCACATAGTCCGCAAGCGTTGTCCAGTCCCCAAGGAGCGCAACAAGCGCGCTAATCCCAAGCACAATCGCCTCCCCAATTCCCTTCCCCACAATGGGCACGCGCCCGAAAGCAGCGCGTATTTTTGAAAACATCCTGCTGCTGCTTTTGCTTTGCTCCACTGCCTTGCGCGAAATGCCTCGCAGCTTCCCAACCAAGTCAAGCCGGGGCACCCCAATCTTCAGGCGCGCTTGGGATTTCTCATACCCAAACCTTGTAGCAATCCCCTTATTGAGGGCTTCCACAAGGAAAATCTCGTTTTCGCAAAGCCCGCTTTTCCATTCGTCGCTTACGAATTTCGGGCTTGGCGTTGCGCCGCTTTTGCCACTTGACGAGCCCCATGAAAAGCTGCCGGTGTAAGGCGCGGAATAAAAATAGCTTTCCTGCATGGATGCATCCTGCGCAATCCCAAGGAAGCTGCACACTTCCCCAATTGTTTCTTCATACTTGCAGTGCAAGTCCTCATGGCGCACAAAAAGCACGTTTTTCGCCCTTATCCCCTCCACGCAATAAAGAGTGAGCTGCGGCTGCAGCATGTAAAGCAGCCAGCTTGTGCCAGGCCATTTCTTTTTGCACGAATAATAGTGCGCGCGAGGGTCCCTTGCAAGAGCAATTGTTTTCTGGTTTGGAAAGTCGCAAAACAAACCCTTAAGCCTGCTTATGTCGTGCGCCGCAAACGCCACCCATTTTATTTTTGAAACGTCCTGCCCTGTTGCTTTTGCAAACGCATAATGCCTTGCAAGGAAAACATTTTTCCTGCACATGCCAAATTCCCCGATGTATTCGCAAAAGTGCGAAACGAATTCCGCCTCATCCACCCCAAATTTTGCCGGCACCCTGCACTGGCGGTCAAACAAGTAGTTTATGCACCCTTCAAATTCCGCATGCGCGATTTCCTGCGCGCCCTTTGCCTTTGGCGGCTCCTGTGCATACTCTATGCACGGCATTGTTGCAACTTGCGGGTGCCGCCCAAAAAGCCCCTGGAAAAAAAACGAGCTTGACCTTCCAAGGGGCACTATGGAAAAAACCCGCATGTTTTGCGGCGAAAAGTTTTGCGGTACCATCTATTGACCTTCCTGTGCGCATCCTACCCTTCGCGCCTTGCAGTCCACGCCCTTGTAACGTATTTCAGGTGGAACTCTGCCCCTCCCATCTCCTTTTTTATTGCATCCGTGATTTTCCCAAAGAGCTCCCTTCCTGCCTGCGTTTGCAAGTCCCAATAAGGGTTCTTCACTGATTTCCACGCGTTTATGTAATTTTCGAACGTGATGTCCACCATTTGCACCTCTTCAAGGTAATAGAGGTGGTTGAAAAGCCTGCTGCCTATTATGGTGTCCGCCTGCTGCTCCCTGCGCGTGCCGTGCCCGTAGTTTGGGACAAACGTTGCAACTATTTCCTCCACTTTTTTTTGCGTGGGCTCGTCGAGGTCGCGGTTGTTCCACATGCACGTGAAATATCCCCCTTCTTTCAATATCCTGCTGGATTCGCGCAGGGATTCTTCCCTCTTTGTGGTGTTGAACGAAGAGCCAAACGTTACCCAGTCCACGCTTGCGCTTTGAAGTCCGGTGTGCTCGCCCGTTCCAACCGCCCATTTCACGTTCCTGGAATTTTTCGTTGCTTCCATGCCAATTTTCCTCATTGCGTCGTTTGGCTCAACAGCAACTATGCTGCCCACCCTGCCCTGGAGCAGCACTGTGAGGTTTCCAGTGCCAGCCCCTATGTCCGCAACAGCGTACTTTGCATCGCTTGCGCGCGCATTTACGTGCTTGCACAGCCTTTCAATCGCAGCCGGCGCATAATTCGGCCTGTATTTGTAGTATTCAGCGTGCGCCGTATAGTCCCATTGTGCGTCAATCCCATTGCTTGTCATGCTATTACCTCCATTATTTTTGCAAAATTATCTTCAAGCTGCGTCTGCGTGTCGTTTTGCAGCCTAAGCGTGGGCTTTTTCGGGAATTGCGCCTCATGGTGCACCCCCATAACGTCCTTGCCCGAAGTATAAAGCCCTTTTTGGTTGCGCCTTGCAAGCTCCTGTGCCCCGACTTCAAGCACAATCTCATAGTACCTGCGGTTGTTCTTTGCATTGTATTCGTGAACCTCATGGAAAAGCGAAATTGTTGCTATCACAACATTTATCCCCTGCCTTGTGAGCAGCGAGCACAGCCGCGCATACGTGAGCGCAAGTTTCTTCCTTTCTTCAGGGGAATACCCCGCCTCGCTTCCAAGCGCCTCCCTTAAAATGTCCCCGTCAAGGTGCACTGTATTCTTCTCCATCCCCTTAAGCTTTTCATACACTTTTTTCGCAAGCGTGCTCTTGCCGCTTCCTGCGAGCCCTGTTATCCATACAAGTTTTCCCTCTTCCATGCAACCCACCTATAAGCCTGAACCAAATTCACGCATTTTCGCAACTATCTCTTCCCTGCATTTGCCGTTAGTTGCGATTATGCCATTCCGAAATCTCTTCTGCAAGTATTGCAATTCCTTCCCATTTGCATCAAAAACGCTTCCGCCAGCCTCTTCCAGTATTATTTGCGGCGCGCACACGTCCCAGACATTGAGCCCGTCAAAATTTATATACAGTTGCGCCCTGCCAGCGGCGATTTCGCCAAGCTTTATGCCCACGCTTCCAATGTGCGAAATTTTTTTCACCCCAAGGAATTTTGCAAAGGAGAGCTCCTTTTGCTTCAAATGGTTTTTGCTGAGCACTACTGAATATTTCCCAAACTTGCATTCTTTTGAAACTTCAAGCTTGCGCACCCTGCCCCCATCCTTCTGCACGTACGCGCCTTTTCCCTTTTGCGCAAAGAGCAGCTCTTTTTTAGCAGGCACATATACGCAGCCCATGGCCGGCTTTCCATGCTCAAGCAATCCAGCCATTATGCAAAAGTCCTTTTCCCCGCGCATGAAGTTCTTTGTCCCGTCGAGGGGGTCCACCACCCAGCAAGTGCCGTCCCAAAGTGAAAAAGTTTCCTGCTCTTCGCTAAGAATCGGCACGCCCGATATTCCCAAAATCCCCTTCCTTATTATCGCATCCGCAAGCGCATCCGCCCCTGTTGCGGGCGTATTGTCTGCTTTCTGGTGCGATTCAAAAGCGCGTGCCTCATAAAGCCCCATCACGCCCTCTCCAGCCTGTTTCACTATCCTATTGAGCGCAACCAGCTCCTTACAGACCTTTTTCATTGCGGGCGGTTTCACTGCCAAAAAAGCTCCCTCCTCACAAACGCATCCACAAGCATCCTGTTTATCTTAGACTCATGCGGCTTTCTTTCAGGGTGCCACAATACTGCCGCAAACGGGAGCTTTGGATGGTACGCGCCCTCCACCATCCCATCCCTGCTTTGCGCAAAAATGCGAAGCGGCTTTGCAAGCCCCTCTTTTGAAATGCAATTGTTGTGGTACGAGTTCACCTCGGCCTTTCCCATCCCAAGGTATTTTGCAGCAGCCGCATCCACTATCTCCACTTCGTGCATTGTCCCGACATGCCTCATGGCTGTCCTGCCTTCTTCAAGCGCCCTCCTCACTATGGAACCCCCAAAATGCACGTTCAAAAACTGCATGCCCCTGCATTCGCAAAGCACAGGGATATTTTTTTGCGCTGCAATTTCCAGCAGCTTGCCCTCCATCACATCGCGCGCAGGCGCAACATCCTTTTCTTTTTCCGCCTTCTGCCCGTAAAGTTCCGGATTCACGTCGTTTCCGCCAGACAATATTATCCCCTTGATTCCCAAGCCCTCAATGAATTTCCCGGCATCGCCTGTTTTGTTCGGCACAGGCACAAGCGTGATTCCAAATCGCCCATAATATTCCGCGTAGTCCTGCTCAAGCGCATCATAATCCGTTGCCTTGTCCTTTTTTATCACGCGCTGCGAAATTGCGATGTTCATGCCTTTCCCTCCCCAGCATTCCCAATGCTGAAGAACCTTTTTATAGTGCCATCCTGCAGCCACTTATCCGCCTTTTCATAGTCCTCATTGGTGTCAAACTCCATCCAGCCATGCCTCACTTTGACCGCTTGCGCCCGCGCCCCCTTGTCTATGAGCGCCTGCAGCATGCACGTCATGTATGCTTTTTTGAAGCTTTTTGATTTCATCCAGGGCGCATTGGATTCCCAATGTTCCCTTTTGTTTTCCTCAAAAGTTTCCACGAATTTTCCTATCGCGTCCCTTGAGAATTTCAGCAGCCCTATGTACCTCGCATGCGCCTGCGAAAGCGGGCAGCGGGGCGTTCCAAGCTCAAAAATATTCCCCTCCCTCCCTATTTGCAGGCTTTCCACGTCCTCTTCCCAGTTTTGCATCCTTGCTTTCCAATACTCCTGCCAGCCCTCGTCCACAAGCACGCCTATTTGCGCCTTGCATCCCATGAGTTTTTCCACAAGCCTTTTTTCGTATATGATGTCCCCATAGCACACAAGCGCATAGTCCCTGCATTCCAGCAGGTCCTCGCGTGCGCACATGAGCGTTGCAGCCATGTTGGTTTCAGCATATTCCGCGTTGTACCTGTACGTTACGCCCCCCATGTTTATTTTTTCAGCCGCATAGCCCCGCGCAACAACAATGTCCGAAATTCCGCATGCGCGAAGCGTTTGCACCTGCCTTTCAAGAAGGGTTTTGCCTGCGAATTCCAGCATGCATTTTGGCACGTTTTTCGCGTATTTGCCAAGCCGCGTGCCCATGCCCGCAGCCAATATTATTGCCTTCAAAGTATCGCCTTTATCTGCTTGGCGGCGCAGTTAAGCTCTATCCTGCTGCACCCCTTTGCATAATTGAAAAGCGTGGGCCCGCACCCTATTGCCGCAGGTATCCTAAATTCCGCAGCCCTAATCGTCATGTGCGACGCAGCCCCGCCAAATTCCGTCACAAGGCCGGCTATCCTGTGGCTGAAAATCCAGTCATACCCAGGATCCGCATTTTCAATGAGCACTATTTTCCCGTTCAGGTCCGCGCCCGCAGCCCCTTGCGAAATGTCCGCAACCTGCGCGCACACTGTGCGCTGCGTTACAAAGTTCGGCGCCATTTCAGTTGAGCGGAAATATTCCACGTTTTTTTCCATGAAGATAAGCGGCGGCAGCTTCACAAGCTTCACCATTTCGTATTTGTGCTTGTTGCGCACTATTTTTTCCTTCAGCCTCTCTACAGAAGTGTGCACGAGCGCGGAGTGCGAGAACTCAAGTATGTCATTTATTGAGAGGAACGCAATGTCTTCGCGGCTTATCCTGCATTCCCGCAGGTATTCCTCTATGTATCTGAGCATGAGGCTGAGGTTTTTCGTGAATTCCAGCTTTGAAAGCTCGCGTGCGGCAGTTGCCTTGCGTATGAATTCCAAAAGCTGCTGCGCGCTTATCGAGAACCCGTGCAGCGCAAGCTGCTCCTGTATGTGGGCCTTTGTTTGCGCTGAAAAGTCAAAAGACGTGTCAGGCTTTTGCGGCACAACAAAATTTTCCAGATTAACGTATTCGTCAAAGCTTTCCGCATAAGTGCGCGAGCATATGTCGTACGTTCCAGGGCGCAAATGCCCGTATTCTCGCAGGAATTCCTCCCTTGAAACCCTCTTGTTCTTCAAATCATCAAGGCGGAAAAGGAAATCTGTCGCAACCGTGCTTATGGACGCATAGAATCTCTCGTATTCCTCCTGCGTTATTATGCCCATGCGTAGCAATGAGCGCATGGTAGCCGAGCCTATGAATGCAAAGCGCGCAAGCTTGGAAAATGGCAGGGTCCCGTACATCTTGCAATCGTGCCCGAGCTGGGAGATTTTTGTTGGCAGCGGTATTGAGGACGCAACAATGCGCCCGCGCTTTGCTGCAAGTATTTTGCACAGCCCCATTTCTTTTTCTATGGACGTTATGCGCTCGCTTAGTATGCTGTCCGTGAGTGTGAAGAGGCATTTTTTGAGTTCCCCTATCTCGCCCTTAGTGAATCCCTCTTCCTGCATTTCCTTTTCTATTCCCCCATAGTCCAGCACGTAGCACGTATACACAACGTTGAATTCCACTTTGTCGTGGAAGTCCTGGAAGCGGCGCAGCTTCCTAAGGTAAAAGTCCACGAGCTTTCCTGATGTTTCAAGCGAAAGCCCCTCAGGCAGGAACGTGTTGAAGCTCATGCGTATGTCAACGTACGGCTTGCCCCCAAGCGAGCATATCCCCGGATGGTACCCAATCCCCTTATACCCCACCTGCTCCCGTGCAAGCGGCCAAATGGTGTCAGTTATGAGATACCGATAAAGCGAGAACGCAAGCGGCTTTGGGTCAATGCCTATTATCTCAGCCGGATTCCAGTCCGGCATTACCCCGTACGCAGTGCTTTGCCCTGCAAGGTTCGGAAACGGCTGGTTGTTTTCCCGTATGAACTGCTTTATGTGCTCAAGGTTTTTGTGCAACCCCGCCCACGAGCTTGCAGTTCGCGCAGCTTCTGTTGCAATCGGCCTTGCCTGCAGCAGGAAAAATTCGCCCCCTGATATCACAAATTCAATGTCAATCGCGTCATTCCCTGTTATTTCCTCAAGCTCGCGCGCAGCGGCAACTGCCTGCGCAAGGTATTTGTCCGAAGGCGCGTTCTCATAAAGCTTGCAGTACGTGAAAATTTTCTGCTGGTTTGATGAGCCCGAAGTTATTATGTCCGTCCTGCCGCTATAATCATCGTAGTTTATCACGTAATAGGGCGCGCCAGTCTCAAGGTCGCGCGTGAACGCAACGCCCGAAACCTGCACGTTTTGCACCTGCTCCTGCACAAGCACCTGGTTTTCCCCTGCCCCATTGCCCTTTTTCCTGTAGCTTTCCGAGACTTTTTGCACCGCTTCTTGTATTTTTTCCTTTGAGCGCGGGTCCACATCCAGCACGCTTTCAAAATACCCCGCCATTGAGCTTTCCTTTGTGTCCTCGTTGAGCGCGCTTGAGCGCACTGCTATCAATGATTTGAATTTTTCCTGTATCCGTGCAACAATCTCGCCCTGCCTGCTTTCCCATTCCCCTATTGTGAAATGCACAAAGGGGGGTATTTTTGAATTGGAAAGCCTTCCCTGCAGGCGCTCAAGGGTAAGCGCCTTTGATGCAAAAACAAACCCGCCAGCCATATTTCTCCCCTCATCTCCCATAAAACGTTGCTCGACAAATCAATATAACCTTATTTGGCAGCCATTGCCCGCCTGCGAAATGCCAAAATGCCCGATTCCACGCCCCTCTTCTTTTGGCAAGGTTTTTATATGCCAGCAGCGAATCCAACCATTGTTAAAGGGGCATTAGCATGATAACTCTCTCAATTTGCATACCTACCTACAAGCGCCCGGAGTGCATTGAAAAGAGCCTTGAAAATTACCTCAACATAATAAAAGAGAACGGCTTTGAGGACAAGGTTGAGATATGCTTAAGCGACAACAGCCCGGATTCCGAAACTGAAAAAATCGCAGCCTCCTACATGAAAAAAATAAGGCACATGCGCTATTCAAAAAACAAGGAGAACGTGGGCTACGACGCAAACGTGATAAAGGTAGTTTCCATGAGCTCGGGGGAATATTTCTACCCAACTTCGGACGAAAACATAATGGCTGCGGACCGCCTTGCGGACATAATGCGCCTGCTTGGGGAAAAGGAGCCGGACATGATATACTGCATCTGGAGAAAAGAGAGATTCCTGCACAGCCTCCCAAACGAGCTCCCCGACCCAAGCGTGCTGCTCCGCTGGTTTTTGTCTCCCGAAGGCGTGCGCGAGCGCGTGATAACGCACATAAGCATGTTTGTGGTGCGCAAGTCCCTTTTTGATGCAATGAAGGCGCAGGCTGGCGAGCGCATTTCGCTTTTCTACAACCTGTCTTTTGTGCAAAACGCGTTCATACTCCACGGGCTCAACAACAGCAAAAAAGTGCTTCTTTACAAGCAGGGCCTTGACCCGTACGACCTCACCCCGAAAATGGGGCAGCTCTACCTCCCAAGCGACATTGCAAACGTGCTCTACTACAAATATTTCTTCACAGTAAAGCATTGCGCTGATTTGGGCCTGATAAGCGCAAGCGACTACGCCTATTTCCACAGGAATTTCCTTCCAAACCTGTTTTTCGGGATGCTCAAGCTGCGCTCCCACCTGGATTCTTTCCTCTACCCATTTGAAGCTGAAAAAATGGTTGCCGCGCTTCGCAAGGTTGAGGATTGCTACACGGGTTTCCCCCGCGCTTTGCTAGGCATCTGGGAAAAGCTCCTTTTCATAAAGCCCATCCCCTACCATCTCCTTTACAAGGCGAATTTCCTTTTCAATTCGCGCGTGCTTGGCAAAAAATGCTTTGACGGCCTGTCTGTTTACCGCAGGTTCTATCAAAAGGACCCCTCCCTTTTAGCCGGCTTTAAGCAAACCGAGTTCTAGTGCAAAGCGCCGCAGCCCAAATTGCATATACCAATTAAAAGATATCCTGCGAATAGGAAACGGGAGTTTACTTATGGCAAAAGAAGGGGCAAAAGACAACACAAAAGTGGTCATACTTTGCGGAGGCGAAGGAACGCGCCTGCGCGAGGAGACCGAATACAAGCCCAAGCCCATGGTCACAATAGGCGGCATCCCGATTCTCTGGCACATAATGAAGACCTATGCCCACTGGGGCTTTTCGGATTTCATCCTCTGCCTTGGGTACAAGGGCGACCTCATTAAGCAGTTTTTCCTGCACCATGAGCTCATGCACAACGATTTCACGCTCAAGCTTGACGGCAGCGCAGGCAAATCCGTGCACCGCTCAAGCGCCGCAGAGGACTGGAGCATAACTTTCGCTGACACGGGCCTTAAGTCCCAGACAGGCTCGCGCCTAAAGCGCATTGAGAAATATGCAAACGGCGACGATTTCCTTTTCACTTACGGCGACGGTGTATCCGACATTGCAATCCCAAAAACCCTTGAGCTGCACCGAAAGCTTGGCAAAACCGCAACAATAAGCGGCGTGCACCCGCACTCAAAAGTGGGGCTTGTGCAGGCGGATGCGCAGGGCGTGGTGCAAAAATTCTCGGAAAAGCCTGTGCTTAACGATTACGTGAACGGCGGCTTCATGGCATTCTCAAAAGGAATATTTGATTTCCTTGAGGAAGACGAAAGCTGCGTGCTTGAGACAGCGCCGTTTTCCGAGCTTGTGGAAAAAGGGCGGATGGCAATGTACCGCCACGAGGGCTTCTGGCACTGCATGGATACTTACAAGGACTACCTTGACCTTAACCGCATGTGGGACATAGGAAAGCGCCCCTGGAAAGTGTGGTCTGATTAAGGCGCAGGCTGATTAAATGGACAAAATAATACGGGAAGACGTTGAGGCAATACTTGAGGCAAATCGCGCCGGCATGGATTCCCTTGCAGGGCAGGGCATCCTGATATCCGGCGGTGCGGGCTTTTTGGGCGCGTATTTCTGCGACCTTTTCTCCCTCTGGAACGAGACTTCCTCAAACCCGTGCGAAATCCACTGCCTTGACACTTTCATAACCGGCACCCCAAAGCGCATCGCGCACCTTGAAGGCAGCAAGCATTTCCACAAAATAAAGCAGAGCATTACGCAACCGCTTCCAAAAGGCCTTGATGCCTCCTACCTAATGCATTTCGCAAGCATTGCTTCCCCGACGTTTTACCGGAAATACCCGATAGAGACAATAGATTCCAACGTCGCAGGCACGCGCAATCTCCTTGAGTATGCGCAAGAGCGCAAAATAAAGAGCATGATATACCTCTCGACAAGCGAGATATACGGCGACCCGCCTGCGGACAAAATACCAACAAGCGAGGATTTTAGGGGTTTTGTTTCCTGCACTGGCCCGCGCGCATGCTACGACGAGTCCAAGCGCCTTGGCGAAACGCTTTGCAGCGTTTTCCACAAGCACAAAGGAGTCCCAGTGAAAACAATACGCCCGTTTAACGTTTACGGCCCTGGCCTTCGAATTGACGACAAGCGCGTGATACCCGACCTTTTCACGGGCGCATTCTACAAAAAGGAAATAGTGATGCACAGCGACGGTTCTCCCACGCGCAGCTTCTGCTACGTGTCCGATGCGACTGATGCGATGCTCAAGGTTCTCCTTTCGCCCCACAACGGCGAGGCGTTCAACATCGGAAACGACCTTGAGGAAATTTCCATGCTGCAGCTCGCGCAAAGCGTGCAGTCAATGTTCCCTGATGTGAAGCTCACGTTCCAAAAGAGCGAGGAAAAGGATTATCTCACGGACAACCCGCAGCGGCGCTGCCCGAACCTCTCAAAAATAAAAAAGCTCACCGGCTATTCGCCCAAGGTGATGCTAAAGCAAGGGCTTTTGCGCCTGAAAAAATGGTACGAAAGCGACTTAGGGCTTTAAATGCGTGGTTTTATGGACGTTTCAATAATAGGCACCGGATACGTCGGCCTCATTAGCGGCCTTGGGCTTGCAAAGGCAGGCCACAACGTGCTTCTTGTTGACAAGCGCGGGCACGTGCTTGAAAAAATAATGCGCGCGCAGCCGCCGTTTTACGAACCCGGCCTGCAGGAGCTTCTAACAGAAGTGCTGGAAAGCAAGCGGCTCTCCACAACCACAAGCATTGCGCATGCAATTTCCAAAACAGAACTCACGCTGGTCTGCGTTGGCACTCCTTCGCGCCCGGATGGCAGCATTGACTTGTCCGACGTAAGCGCGGTTGCGCAGGAAATAGGGAACGCATTGAAGCAAAAAACATCTTTCCACGCAATAATAATCAAGAGCACGGTGGTCCCCGGCACCACCCATTCCATGAGCAGTATAATCTCAGCAGCCTGCGGCAAAACGCACGGAGATGGTTTTGGCGTCGGCATGAACCCCGAGTTTTTGCGCGAGGGAAACGCAATAGAGGACGCGCTTAACCCGGACCGCATAGTGCTTGGCGCGGACGATGAAAAGACAAGTGCAAAAATGGCAGAGCTTTACTCTTTCTCCAAAGCCCCGCTTTTGCGCGTGAACACAAAGACCGCGGAAATGATAAAATACGCAAACAACTCCTTCCTTGCGCTCTGCATTTCCTATTCAAATGAAATCGCGCAAATATGCGAAAAAACAGGCGGCATAAACGCATACGACGTGATGAAAGGCGTAACCCTTGACGGCAGGCTCGCAAGCAATGGCAAGCAGGCGGCAATCACAAGCTACCTTGCCCCAGGCTGCGGCTTTGGGGGAAGCTGCTTCCCAAAGGACGTGAAGGCATTGCGCAATTTTTCGCAGTCAATAGGCCATCCCTCCAAGCTCATCGGCAACATAATGGAAATAAACGAGTCCCAGATTTCCCTCACAATTGAAAAGCTCCAAACCTCGCTCAAAGGGCTTTTCGGAAAGAAAATCGCAGTCCTTGGTGTTGCATTCAAGCCCGACACGGACGACATACGCGAGTCCCCCTCCTTGAAAATAATTGAACGGCTGCTTGCATCAGGCTCAAAGGTTTCTGCGTGCGACCCGCAGGCGCTTGAAAACGCGCGGAAAGTTTTCGGCGATAAAATATCCTATTGCGCAAGCGCGCGCGAAGCCCTCAAAGATGCGGATGCGGCAATCCTCGCCACGAAATGGCAGGAGTTCAAAAAACTGGCTGCGCAGGATTTCAAAAGCCTCATGAAAAACCCGCTCCTGCTTGACTGCCGCGGCTTTTACAATGCAGAAGATTTCTCAAAAGTTTTGCAATACGAACTCATAGGTTACAGGAAGGGTTAGGCGGGTGGGCGCATAAAAATACTAATACTTGGAAGCAGCGGCGTGGTGGGCACGCACATGTGCATGCAGCTTAGCCCCTCGCACGAAATAATAAAGGTTTCCAAAAGTTCCCCGTCCGCAGGCTTCAAAGTTGACGTTTCAGATGCGCGCGCGCTTTCCCTTCTCTTGGAAAAAACCAGGCCAGATGCAATAATAAACGCAGTAAAGCCTGCTTTTGGCGCGGACAAGATGGAAACAGAAAAGGCAGTTTCCTATGCGCTCAACACCACCCTCCCTCAGCAGCTGGCAGAATATTCAAAAGCCTCAGGCTGCAAGCTTGTGCACATAAGCACGGACTGGGTGTACGAGGGAAAGGAAGGCGAACTCTACGCAGAACTTTCCCCGACCTACCCGCAGAATTACTATTCCTACACAAAGGCGCTTGCAGAGGAAAAGGTGCTTGCAGCAGCCCCAAACAGCCTCATATTGCGCCCCGAAGGCATATTCGGAATTGATGAGCGCGGCTCAAACCCCCTCATGCGCATAATGGCGTGCGCAAAAGAGCACAAGCCCTTCCCGGTTTCAAGCGACCAGTTTGCGCAGCCCATTTGCGCAGCAGAACTTGCGCGCATTGCGCAGCTTTTGCTTGAAAAAAATTCATCCGGCATATACAACGCAACCGGCCCGGACTACCTTTCGCGCAGGGATTTTGCATCCCTTTTGTGCAAAAAATTCGGGCTGGACGTGCAGCTTGAGGATTCGCCCGCCAGCGCACGCAAAATGCGCATCCCGCTCTGCCTTAAGGTAAGCATTGAAAAGCTGGAAGGGGAAATAGGCAAGGTGCAGCCGCTTTTGCGCCAGCTTGAAAGCATAAAGGAAAAGGTGAACGCATGATTGCGCAGCAAATAAAATTGCAGCCCCTGCCCCTTTCGGGCGCATTCCTGATAAGCCCAATGCAATTTGACGACGAAAGAGGGAGCTTTTACAAGCTTTATTCAGCCCAAACGCTTTCCCAGATGCTTGCGCCCACCACTTTTGTTGAGGAGTACCTTTCAGTTTCAAAAAAAGGCGTGCTGCGCGGCCTGCACTACCAAACTGGCGCGCATTCGCAGGCAAAGCTCGTGCGCTGCGTGCGCGGTGAGGTGCTTGATGCAATAGTTGACCTGCGCAAAAGCTCGCCCACGTTTGGCAAGGCAGCAACTGCGCTTCTTTCAGAGAAAAACATGCTCTCGCTTTACGCCCCGCGCGGCTTTGCGCACGGTTTCCTTGCGCTCACCGAGGGCGCAAGCGTGCTCTACAAGGCGGACAACGATTACGCGCCTGCGCACGAGAAAGGCATAATGTGGGACGACCCTGCGATTTCCATAAGCTGGCCCATAAAAAACCCAATCCTTTCAGACAAGGACAAGAAATGGTCCGCCTTAAAGGATGCGCAACTGTTCGAATAATTTTACGGAGGATTCAAATGGCAATAGAAAAAAAATCATGCGACCTTATGTACTCAATAGGCGGCTCGCCGCACCTGAAGTTCATGAAGAAAATCCCGAATTACAAGGCACTTTTTGACGTGCTTGTTTTCAGCCCGCTCAGCATGCCTTCCTGCCTTTCCTGCAGGCGCGAAATAAAAAAGAAAGAAAAGTTCGAAAGCCCGCAGGAGCTCATGGATTTTGCCTCAGGCTGCTGCAACAGTTTCATAAAGCCCAGCCAGGTGCGCGAGGAAATAGGCGGCTTGCTTTCCCTCCTTGGGGAGCAGCCACCGAAAAACGTGCTTGAAATCGGCACCGCAAACGGCGGCACGCTTTTCCTTTTCTGCAATTCCTCAACCCCGGATGCAACCATAATAAGCCTTGATTTTGGCGGCTATTCCTCTGCGCAGGGCTGGCTGTACAAATCCTTTGCAAAAAAAGCGCAAAACCTCCACCTGCTTCGAGGGGATTCCCACAATGCGCAGTCCCTTGAAAAAATAAAGTCCATCCTCAAGGGCAACCCCCTTGATTTCCTTTTCATAGACGGCGACCATTCCTACGAGGGCGTGAAAAAGGATTTTGAAATGTATTCCCCTCTTGTGCGCAAGGGCGGCATAATAGCGTTCCACGACGTAGTGGTGCACCCACCAGAACTGCGCTGCGAAGTGAGCCGCTTCTGGGAAGAGCTCAAGCAAACGCACAACACAAAAGAGCTTGTGAAGGACAAGGCGCAGGGCTGGGCGGGCATAGGCGTAGTGATTGCCTGATTGTTTCGATTGCCTTATTGTTCCCCCTGCCCCCCATCCCATCGGATTAAAAGCATAACGAAACATTATCTGCCTTGATAATATTTTCCGGCGGGGTGCTGCAGTGGCTGCTATAAAAATGCGTACAGGGGAAGAACTGAAGATAATACTGCGCGGCAGGGACGGCACGGCGCGCGAACTGGATTCGCTTGAGGAACTCCGCTCAATGCGCGGGGACATCAAGAGCAACCTCGCGCACATTGTGAAATACAGCATTGCAACCGGCAAATTCCGCAATTTCTACCTTCTTTTGCGCATTGCAGCAAAAAAATACCTGCTTAATAGGACATACGAGGAGCGCCGCGAGCTCATGGACGGCTGCTTTGGCACGGTTGAAATGGAGTTTCAGGGCAGGCACCTTTCCTTTGCGCAGGGCGGGCTGTTTTTCCCGCTGCTTCTTATCGAGGAGCTTTTCATACACAACCAATACGATGTGAACAAGGGCAACATGAAGGGCAAGATAGTGGTGGATGCGGGCGCCAACATAGGCGCGTTTTCCATGCTCTGTGCCTGCTTTGGGGCAGAAAAAGTCTATGCGTTCGAGCCGCTTGAAGGCACTTACAAAATGCTTGTGGAAAACATCCGCGCAAACGGCCTTGAGGGCGTGGTAGTGCCCATAAAAAAAGCAGTTGGAGACAAGGAAAGCGCCGCTCAGATAAAATATAACTACTCTGGCGACGGGGCTTCTTCAATAAGCCGTACCGAGGACGCGGGCAAAAATGTGCAGCAGATAGAAGTAGTTTCACTTGACAATTTCCTCAATGGCGAAAACGTAGGTTTCATAAAAATGGACGTTGAGGGATACGAGGAAAAGGCCCTGCTTGGGGCAAAGCGCATAATAAAAAAGAACAAGCCCGTGCTTTCGCTTTCAGCATACCACAAGCCCACCGACATGGAAGTCCTTCCGAGGACAATAAAAAGCATAAGGCAGGATTACAGCATAAAGCTCATTGAGCACTGCGAAAAGGACTTCTATTGCGACTGAGCCCTACTGCCCGCCAACCCTCTCCAGTATTTCCCCAAGCGCCTTTTCCGTGCTTTTTTCCATTTCCTTTTCCTTTTTTTGCACGTTTTGCGGCAGGAATTTTATTTTCCCGTTTGCAACAAGAAGCATCTTCCTTTCCAGGTCTTCCCAATCCCCCTGCGAGAAAAACAGCCCGCTTTTCCCATCCAGTACGTCCTTTTCAAACGCCGCGGACAAGGGCGCAATTACCGGCTTTCTAAAATGGTATGCAAGCGCAAGGCAGCCTGAGAATTGCGAAGAGAGAAGGTAAGGCAGCACAACAGCCTGGCAGTTTTTCACAAGATAGTTCAGCTCCCCGTCATGTACCCACCGATTAAGATGGAAAACGTTTTCGCCCGCCCGCACTTCCCCGTGCCTTCCTGCAAGCACAACGTTGAGCTTCCCATCCTGCGCAGCCTTAAGGAGCACCTGTGTGCCCTTTGATGCCCTCCCGATTTCCCCAAAGTTCAGGAAATATTTTTCAAACGGGACATCCACCTTCTCGTCCTCCCCAAAGAACCTTGCATCTATCCTGGAATAAGGCGGATGCGGCAGCACCCCTGCCTCAACGCCAGTCTGCGCGCGTATCTGCCATGCAAGCGGGTGCTGCGTTGCAACAACGCAGTCCGCGCCATTTATCGCAATCCGATGCAGCATCCCGAAATATTTTTCCGAGAGCGTGTTTTTCTCATACGAGTTGTCATAAGTCGCATGGAAATAGAAAACCTTTTTTGTGCGCAGCGAAAGGAAAAGCGGCATCATTTTCGGCGATACCATTGTGAAGAATGCAACCCCGCCCCCAATTTCCTTTTTCAGCTTCCCAATGCCAAAAGGCGAGAGGAAGTTGCAGAATTTTGCAGCCGGGTAAAGCCGCTCCACCTTTTCCCGCCTCTCATTGTCCCCTGAAAGCACAAGGTGCGCATCATGCCCCATCCCAAGCGCAATCCTCCAAAGCGCGATTGCGCACTCAAGGTTGCTGCCGCGCCTGCCCGCGTAAATGAAAAAAACCCTCATGCACATTTATCCGTGCCAATCCTTTAAAAACTAAGGACGGGCATATGCTTTCATGCGGAAAATCCTGTTTGTTTCCACGCATTTCCCATCCAGCCTTGGCGGCATGCGCCGCCTGTACCACAACATGCTGGATTTTTCACCTTATTTTGAAGTGCATTTCATGCACATAAGGCTTCCCAAAGAGCCGCGCATGGCTGAAATAAGCCTTCCCAAAAGCGTGAAGTTTTGCGAAACAACCGCAAGCGGCATGTCCTTTGACCCCCTCGCCCTCACGCTTCCAATTTGCCTTTCCCGCATTATGCGCATACGCTCTGCGCAGGGCGAAGTTTCCCGCTACGTGCAGGAAAACAACATAAGCGCGCTCGTGGTGCACCCGATTGACGCATGCATCGCGCTTCGGGACGTGCGCGCGCCCGCCAAGGTTGCGGAATTGCTGGATTCGGTTGAGAACTACTATTCCTCAAAGCACATCGCCTCGCGCTCGCTTTCCACCCTCCTGCTCTCAAAAGCCGCGCGCCCGCTTTTCTTTGCAATGCAAAAGGCGCTCATGCCCCACTATGATTTGTTCACCTTTGTTTCCGAGCCCGACAGGCTCTCATGCATTTTCCCGCGCGAGCGCACGATTGCGTGCGAGGGAAGGGATGCGCCTCAAAAATCCCAAAACTTTTCCCGCCCAAACGACATTGTGCTCTTTGGCAGGTGGGAGCACCCCCCAAACCGCGACGGGCTGAAAAAAATATTGCCCCTTCTTTCCAGCACAGGCGCAAGCGTGCTCATTATCGGCCCGAATTTCCCAAAAAACCTCCCACTTCCCAAAAACGTGCGCGTGCAGGGCTTTGTGGAAAACGTGGAAGATGCCCTTTCGCATTCCAAAATCTGCCTCATTCCCGTATGGTATGGCGCGGGCCTGCAGAACAAGGTTTTTGATGCGCTCAAGAACGGCTGCAAGGTGGTTTCAACGCCCTTCACGCAAAAAACTTTTGAGGCAAACGGCTTTTCCTCAAATGCAATCGCATACTCTGAAAATCCGGTTGCAGCAGCAACCGGGGCTCTCTCCAACTATTCCAAAAAGGACGCTTCAGATGCATATTCCGCATACGAAAAATTCTTCGCGCTCTCGCACTCAAAGCAGCAGGAATACGCAAAAAAAGTCCTTGCCCTTTGCACTCCTTAATCCAGCCCGTACCCAAGCGTTTTCGGCTGCTTAAACGCCTTTAGCACAATGAAAAATACTGCAAGCAGAGGCACATACACGACAAGGAAGAAAGGGAACGCAACCAGCCTTGCAGCATGCGAAAGAGGGTTTTTCCTGTCCGCAACAAGCAGGCACCTGCCCTCTGACACTTTCACGTGCAGCCTGCTCGCCGTTATCGCCATGAAAAATACCTTGATGAAGCTGTAAGAGTTGCGCACAAACACTTTTTTCCCAACCGCCCAAATCGCAGCCCCAAAAAGCCCGCCTGCCTTTTGCGCACCGCCGCTGTCCACGTATTTCGGGTCGGCCTCGTCAATTATCCTGGTTTCCCCCTCCAAAACGTTTTTCTCGTCCGCAAGCGATTCCGCATACCCGCTTTTTATGCCCTCATACGCCTTTTTCCCATAGGTGTACGTGAGCAGCATCCGGTTCATTACAAAAAACAGCCTTTGGCCGTATTTTGGCAGGAAAAAAAGCGCTATTGTTAGCAGCAGCCCAAGCTGCACAATATTGTATACCGTTGTTTTCACGCTCTTCATTATCACAAGCGACTGCAGCATGAACAGCCATGAGCGGTCAAAGAGCGAGAACAGCCTCATGCCCGCAATGTACGGATGCTCGGAATAGTTTTCTATCTGGAAGCTCGCATCCTTTATCCTCTCCATGTATTCCCCGTCGTCCGCCCCGTGGAAAAGCGGCAGATAGTACAGCCCGTATTTTTTGAATATGCCAACTGAATAAAGCGTGTATTGCGATGCGCCGGACACGTGCGCGGTTTTCCTATACCCATCCGCAACAAATTTTGTGCGCGATGTCACATACCCCTTTTCCCGATTCTTGTACAGGTTTTCCACAAGTTCCGCGTCCACTGGCATGCAGTCATCATCCGCCATTATGACATATCCGTACCCTTTCTCAAGCGCGTATTTCTGCCCGGTGAAAAACCCGCCCGAGCATCCCCTCCTCTCGTTTTCCTTTGCAATTATTACCCCGAAATGGAATTTCTTTTTTTCAAGCTCCTTTTGCAGCCTTTCATCCTCAAAGGGCACGCCAAGCACAAGCAGCACATTGAATTCCCTGTACGTTTGCTTCTCCAAAAGTTCAAGGTGCCTCTGCACGTTCTCATAAGACGCAAATGCAGGCATCACTATGAGCAAATCCGTCTCCCTTTTCCCGTATTCCTTCACGTACGAAACAAAATCCGAAAATTCCATGCATGCCTTTCTCACTCCCTTTTTTAAAACCAAACGGGAAAAGCATCCCATGGGGGCGCAAGCGGGAAGTTTGGGGGTAAAAATCCGCGGCTTTTTCAAGGGGCTCTACCGCAGGCGCGGCATCTTCTATTTCCTCTACCGCAGCATTGGCGAGCCAACCTACCCATTCCTGTGCCTGCACAGCGCATACTGGCTGCTCTGGGCGCATTCCACAAAAAAGCCCCTCGTGCACTTCATAGGCGACAGCCACACGACCTCCTTTAATTTCCAGCCGCGCTTTGTAGTGCACCACATAGGGCAGGCAACAATGCACAACCTAAGCAAGGACGAAAGCTCATCAGGCTCAAAAAAACTGCTCGTGCTCGTGCTCTCCCGCATAAACAGGCAGCGCGACAAGGTGTGCCTTGTGTTTGGCGAAATAGACTGCCGCATACATTTCTACTACCAGCACATGAAGAGGAAGGGGGAAGGAGCAACCCTTGAAAGCCTCATGGACGAAACAATTTCAAACTATTCTCAGGTGCTATCAGGGCTTGTGCAAGATGGCTTTTCCATCTGCGTGTACGGCATCCCGCCCGCAGCAGCGCAGGAAAACATCCACGGCTACCCATTTTACGGCTCGCCTTCAGAGCGCAGCAAAATAACAAGGGAATTCAACCGCCTTCTTAAGGCATTCTGCTCAAAAAACAGCATCCCCTTCATAGACGTTTATTCCGCAACCGCGGATGGAAACGGCTTCCTGCCGCCTGTGTATGCGCGCGATGACGTGCACCTGAATTCCAAAATAGCCCCGTTTGTGAAAGGCGAGCTTAACAAAACGTTCGGGCTTGATTTGAAGTGACAATATGATAAGCGAAACATTGCGCGAGGAGCTCAAGAAGCCCTTTGGGAAAATATGCAACACGCATGAGATGCTCCTTGAGGCACGTGCCGCAAAAGGGCTCGTGGTTTCCGTAGGCGACCGCTGCACCTACGACCTGCTGCGCGGCAAGGTCCACCCACACGTATGCATTTTCGATTTCCGCTGCATGCGCGAGCCAATAGGGAAAGGCATGCAGGATTTCCTTGAGCAGGCGCGCTCAACAATTCGCGCAGTGAAAAACCCCGCAGGCGAAATAACCGAAGAACTGAGGTCCGCAGTCCAGCACGCGCTCTCAAAAGAAGAGGGCACAATACTCATAGAGGGCGAGGACGACCTTGCTTCCCTGCTTGTTATGGCGCAAGCGCAATTCGGCACGCTCCTGATATACGGCCAGCCCTCCCAGGGCGCGGTGCTTGTAAAAATAGACGCACAAAAACGGGAGAAGGCGCTTGCGCTCCTAGAGCAAATAAAATAAGCACAAAGAATCCGCTGGCTAAGTTCCCTAATCCCCGCCGCCTTTTAGTTTTGAGAGCAGCAGGAATGCGAACACAACGACCACAAGCCCAGCCCCAATCGGGACATACCATTCGTCGCCCGGCCTATTCTCGGTCCACATCCACCATATTGCGCAGCCTGCCGCAACAGCAACAAGAAACCTGCCGATTGCAACAAGCGCCCTCATTTTCGTGTCTGCCATGTGTGCCTTATTGCACTAAGGAATAAAAACAATTGCCCGGATGGATTTTCAAAAAAGCCCGCAGGAGGGCACCTATAAAAAGGAAGCCTGCAATTGCTCCCATATAACAAACATTCAGCCGCTGCAAGGAAAATGCCAGGGTGGCGCAATGCAAAAAAAGGAAACAATCGCACTTGAGGCAGTCTCAAAAACGTATTCGCAGGGCGCGGTCGCAGTGCACGCGCTTGGGAGCATAAGCTTCAAGGTGCACGAGGGCGAGCGCGTGAGCATAATAGGCCCTTCAGGCTGCGGCAAGTCCACCCTCCTGCACATCCTCGGCCTCCTTGACGTCCCAACCGGCGGCAAGCTTTTCCTTGACGGCACCGACGTTTCCACCCTGGACGAGCAGCAGCTTGCACATTTTCGGGGCAGGAAAATCGGCTTTATTTTCCAGTCCTTTTTCCTAATCCCTACAATGGACGCGCTAAGCAACGTTGCGCTGCCCATGATGTTTTACGACGTGCCGGAGCACGCGCGCCTGCACAAGGCGCAGCTCATGCTGGAGAGGCTTGGCATGGGCGACCGCCTGCACCACCTCCCTTCCGAGCTTTCAGGAGGGCAGCGCCAGCGCGTCGCAATCGCGCGTGCCCTTGTGAACGACCCCTCTGTGCTGCTTGCGGACGAGCCAACCGGAAACCTTGATTCGCGCTCGGGCGAGGAGGTGCTCAAGATATTCGACGAGCTATCCAGGGAGGGCAAGACAATAATAATCGTGACGCACGACCCCAACATAGCGAAGATGTCCCCGCGCATAATAAGGCTTAAGGACGGCAATATAGAATCAGACGAGAAAAAAAGGTGATAAAATGAAAAAGACCGCACTGTTCGCATTTTTTGTGCTGCTCGCAGCAGGGTTCGCAGCCGCAGAGCTTTCGCTCACAAGCTATTCCGTGCTGCCGGATACCCTTGAGCCCGGCGTGTCTGGCACCATCGTGCTGAATTTGAAGAACGTGGGCACAAACAGCGCAAACGGCATATTGCTTGAGGTCGGCACAAGCCCGCAGATAAGCGCCTCAAAGACGTTCAATTTCGGCGACCTTGCAAGCGGCGCAACAACAACCGTTACAGTCCCCTTCTCGATTTCGCCTTCCACAAAGAGCGGCATATATTCCGTGTCGCTGCGCTTCACGTGGTTTTCCGCAGCCGCCACAGGCACGAATTCCACGCGCCAGGCAGTGTTCAATGTCCCACTTGAAATAAGCAGCGTCCCCTCTTTTAGCATAGAGACAACAAGCTCAACTGCATACACAAGCCACGATTTCCTTGTGAACGCAACGATTTCCAACACAAAGGGCGCGCTTGTGAAGGACGTGCGCATCTCGCTTAACTCAAGCGATTTCCTGCAGCGCGGCAAGGTCCCCCTCCCCCTTGGGGACGTCAATCCCTCAAGGGATTTCTCCCTCCTGCTTTCGTCTTCCTCTTCAGTCACAAGCGGGGACTACGAAATACCCGTTGCAATTTCCTACAAGGACGACCTTGGCGTTGAGCAGTCCGCCACGGGCAAGATAATAGTTGACGTCACCGTAAGCGCGCCCAAGTTCATCGCAAGCGTGGATTCAGGGGAGCCGCTCACGCAGGGAAAGCGCGTGCGCCTTTCCATGAGCCTGAAAAACAACGGCGATGAAACCGCGCAGAACGTTTTCATTTCAGTTGCGAATTCCTCAGTGCTCACCCCAATAGGCTTTTCCGAGGTGTCCGCAGGCGCGCTTTCCCCGGGCTCTTCCGCAAGCGTTTCCTTCGACGTTGGAGTGAACGACGTGCTTCCGGGCTTCTATTCCCTGCCCCTTAAGGTCCGCTATTCTGACAAGTACGGCAAGGAGACAGAGGCAACAATAAGCAGCGGCATTTTTGTTGAGAGCAAGAACGACCTGTCAGTGTACGTGAGCAGCAAGCCGGCCCCGATTGTGAGCGGCGGCGTGCACACGCTTTCCGTGCTCGTATCCAACATAGGCTCCTCGCCCATAAAGGCGCTCAGCGTACGCATCAACAGCAGCACGTTCGGCCTGCTTGAGGCGCAGGAAGACCAGTTCATAGGCGGGCTCAACCAGGACGATTTTTCCACAGTGCAATACAAGGTGCTCGTAGGAAACGTCCCGGAGGGCGATTACCCCCTTGACGTGCAGCTTGATTTCAAGGATTCCTACAACAAGCCGCACACAATGAGCGTGCCAGTAACCCTCCGCGTTGTTTCCGCGCAGACCGCGCAAAAGGCGCTGGGCTCGCAGAACGGCATAAGCCCGCTCCTGCTCATCGTTGGCGCAGCAGCCCTGCTCATAATCGCATACTTTGTGCGCAAGAAATATTTCACAAAGAAGCCGCAGGCTGCAACCGCGCAAATGCACCACAAGTGAGCAGTTCAGCGTATTTTTCATTTTTCCATAATCCCGGTTTTTTATTCCAGGCGATTGATATGGTGGACCACAAGGAGCTTTTCTCCTATTCACTGGGCAACATGATGCGCAGGAAAATGCGCTCCTGGCTCACTGTGCTTGGCATCGTGATAGGCATTGCCGCAATCGTGACGCTAATCTCGGTCGCTCAGGGCCTCACAAACAGCATAAACGACCAGCTCAAGGCGTTTGGCACAAACGCGGTAGTCGTCGTGCCCGGCGACATTTCCCAGCAGCTTTCCATTTCAGGCGGCGCAGCCCGCCCTCCCTCAACCGGCAGGCTCTTCAAGAACGACGTGGACCGCATAAAGCGCGTTTCCGGAACGGAATACGTTAGCTCAGCGCTGAGCACGCGCGCAAGCGTGGATTTCAAGGACAAGCAGGCAACAATGGGCATAAACGGCGTGGAGCCCTCAATTTTCCAGACCGCAAACAAGGCGCTTGAAATAGAGCAGGGGCGCTTTCTTGCAGATACTGACAGGCACACCGCAGTAATAGGCAACACAATCGCATACAGCACTTTTGGCACTGACAAGGTGCAGGTGGGCAGCGTGCTCGTCATAGGCAGCGAAAATACGAAATTCCGCGTTGTGGGCGTCCTCAAGAAGTCCGGCAGCAGCGGCGGAAATGGCGATTCCGCGCTTTACGTCCCAATAGAGGATGCGCGCGAGCTTGCTGGCAGCAGCATTTCAAAGAACGAGGTCTCCGGAATCCGCTTCCTCGTAAAGGACGGCTTTGACGTAAAGGAGGTCGTGGACAACGTGAACTACGAGCTCCTTTCAGCGCACCACGTGCGCGAGGAGGACAAGGATTTTTCCTTCCTTACATCCGAATTCCTGCAGCAGCAGGTTGGCACCATTACCGCGCTCCTCACGCTTTTCCTCGGCGGCGTTGCGGGCATTTCCCTCATAGTTGGCGGCGTTGGAATCGCAAACACAATGTTCATGTCCGTGCTTGAGCGCACGCGTGAAATCGGCATCCTAAAGGCAATAGGCGCGGACAGCCGCGCAATACAGGAGGCATTCCTGATAGAGAGCGGCATGATTGGCCTCTTTGGCGGCATAGTGGGTGTCTCAATCGGCTTCCTCTTCAGCCTTATCGCAGGCGCGCTCGGCGTTCCCACTGCAGTCGGAATAGAGCTTGTGCTCTTCGCAATTTTCTTTTCCTTCACAATCGGCATAATTTCCGGCTACGTGCCCGCGGTGCGCGCCTCCCGCCTTCCCGCAATAGAGGCGCTTAGATACGAATAAAAAATTTCCAGTTGAGTTCCACGCGGTGATAGCATGCTTACTCTTGACAGTTTGGATTTTTCCGGAAAGCGCGTGTTCGTGCGCGTGGACCTGAATTCCCCCTACGACGAAAAAACAGGCTCCATAGAGAAAAGCCCGCGCCTGGTTGCGCACTGCCGCACCCTAAAAGAGCTTTCCTCCAAAAAGGCAAAAGTGGTAGTGCTTGCGCACCAGGGGCGAAAGGGCGACCCTGATTGCATTTCCCTCTCACAGCACGCAAAGTTGCTTGGCGAAGAGCTCAAACGCCAGGTGAAATTCGTCCCAGACGTGTGCGGGCAGCCTGCAAAGGATGCAATCTCTTCCCTTGGAAACGGCAAAATCCTCCTGCTCGAGAACGTGCGCTTCTTGGAAGACGAGACAAAGTGCAAAACACTTGAAGAAGCCGCAAACTCGCTTCTAGTGCGCGAGCTTTCGCCCCAATGCGACATTTTCGTGCTTGATGCATTTTCAGTTTCGCACCGCCCGCACGCATCCGTAGTCGGGTTTTTCTCCAAACCCTGCGTTGCAGGGCGCGTGATGCAGGAGGAGCTTTCCGCACTCTCAAAAGTGAAAAACCCCGCCCGCCCGCTTGTTTTCCTTTTTGGCGGCGCAAAGCCTGATGATTCCCTTGGCATACTTGAGGGCTGGCTGGCAGAAGGAAAAGTGGATACGGCGCTCGCAACAGGCGTGCTTGGCGAGCTTTTCGTGCTTGCATCCGGCAAAGAGCTTGGGAAAACAACAGATTTCCTAAAAAGCACAAAAGCAATAGACCACCTCTCGCACGTGCGCGAAATTTCCGATAAATACAAAGGAAAAATCCTCATCCCAACTGATTTTGCAGTTGACGAAAATGGCGTTCGGAAAGAGATTTCCGTGCGCAAGCTCCCAAGCGAATTCTCAATCCTTGATGTAGGGAAGAAGACCGTTTCCCTGTATTCAAAAACCATCAAGGATGCAAAAACAATAATCGTGAACGGCCCTGTGGGCGTGTACGAGAAGGACGAGTTCTCTTACGGCACAAAAAAACTCCTAAAGGCAGTTGAAAAAGCCTCCTCACTTGGCGCATTTTCCCTTTTGGGAGGCGGCCACACGATTTCCGCGCTCTCAAAATTCAGGATAAAAAAGAAAAAGCTCGGCTACGTTTCCCTTTCAGGAAAGGCGCTCATTGAATATTTGGGCGGCGCAAAGCTTGCCGGAGTTGAGCTTCTCCTACGAGAGCAAACACCCCAATAAGTATATAAAGAACACAAGCCCCAATTTATAAGGTGGTCTGATGGGTCCGATAAGCGCGCCAACACAAGGAAAATTCGACGACAATACGCTTCGCACCCAGCTCCAAACTGACAACTCTTTCCTTTCCAACCCTGGCATACTTCTCCTTACTTCCCTTTACAACGGCACCACTTCCTCAAACCGCTGCAGGCTGAGGTTCAAGGACGAGCAAAACGCACAGAAAAATGCGCAGCAAATAGCAGCATGGCTTCAAAAGAACGGCTCCAACTACTCAATGAAGTTCGAAAGCATCGCAAAGGAAGGCAGCGCGTACTACGTTTACGTTCAAATGAACCCGCAAATATGGCAGCAAAAGCACGATGCGCTCAACAGCGCACCAGCACAGCCAAAAACCCGCCTCCCATCCCAGCCAATTTCGCTCGCACCCCAGCCTGCGCGCCCATCCACAACCTCTGTTTCTTCAGAGTCCGCACCTGCGGGCGCAAAATGGAAGGGCTACCTGCGCTCAATCGTAATGCGCGCCCCAGCTGCGCCCGAACTTCGGGAAGGCGAGACTGCGGCAGTGCCGCAGCTTGCAGAACACCCAAGCGAGGATTTGCTTGCCCCTAAAGAAATCCCATCCGCCCGCTCAGCCCAATACGCGCTCTGGTCTTCCTCTTCCGCGCAGCTTGAATATGCAGAGAAATTCCGCGCCCCAAAATCAACAGAGGAATCCTGCACGCACCATGCCGCTGTTTCCCTTGTGGAGTTTGCAAAACAGTCCGGCTATGTTGATTCCTCTTTCCAGACAACCGGCGCAAGCACGGACAGCCTGATAGAGAAGCTCAATTCAATAAGCAACCCTGCTTTCTGGCAGCTTGTGGGGGGCATGAAAATTTCCTCAAGCGCCTCAATGGAAGTTTTCATTTCAGGCAGCTCAAGCAAGGCACAGGTAGACGCATTCAAGACAGCCTTCAAAAACAACCTAAATACCGCGCTTGAGCGCTACCAGATAGACGTGCGCGCATTCATAGGCGTGCTCAACAAATGCCATTTTGTCTACCACCCTTCAGCAGCGCAGGGCGAGTCCTTTGTGCTCAAGAACGAAGACGGCACAAAAGGCGGCGTCGAACTCACGCTAAACGGGAAAAGCGTGCGCGTGGGAGGAATGGAAATCTCCCTTGAAGACGCGCGCGCATACGAGGCAGGCAACAAGGACGCGAAAAAAGCCCTTGAGCAGCGCGCACTTGGCGCAGCCCCCCAAATGCTCAACTCATTCCTTTCCGCGCTCGCTGCGCAGGATGGCGGCATGGACAACATCACGTACCTTGCAGGCAAGAACATAATCACGCAGGAAGAGGGCGGCACTTTTGCGCTCATTGACGCAACAAGGCTCAACACGTGGCTTTCGCGCTCCCGCGGCGGCAAGATCGCCCAGGATACGGATGCCGAAAGGCAGTTCCGCGACGAGAACAATCCCAACGACCCAAGGGTGCGCGCGCTTTACACAATGCGCGGAATAGAGCACGAGCAAAACCTCCCAATCTCCCTTTCCCTTGAGCTTTCAAAATTCGTGATGCGCGACGGGCAACTGCAGCCGATTGGCACGGATGCGCAGCTTCAAAAAGGCAACAAGGTTTACGTGCTCCTTGATGCAAAGCGCATTGCAGGCAATTCCTCCTTTGACGACCCATCACTAAAAATAATCGCAAGCTGCGTGGAAAACAGCCCAAAAATGTCGCGCATAAAAACAATATCCAGCGCGGATGAGCAGGACATGCAGGATGTGCACTTTGAAACCATTGAAGGAAAGCGCTACATCGCATTTAACGTGAAAGAGGACGGAACAGGCTTTGCAGTGAGCGCCTATGCAAGCGCATACGGGATAGAGACCGGCACGGCGCTAGTCGGGATTGCAGCCGCGTTTTCAAGCGAGGCGCAGGTGCAGCAGCCAGATACGGGCAAAAAGCGCATCCCGCGGCCGCGCTCCCTCGTGCTTCCCCCTTCCCCGATGAAATCCGAGACAGTAACCAGGACAATAATAACCGAGGAACAGAAGCCCTCGCTGCCGCCATTCTCCGATGTCGCGTCGCAATTGGAGTCGTATGTCCCAGACGGCATGGACAAGGAGGCAACCGCAAGGAAAATCTACGATGCATTCGCAGATTTTGACCACCCGGGCCGTTCAAGGGAAATACTCGAACTCATAAAAGAATGGATGAGCAACAATCCGCCGGGCGGTGGCGTCACTCCCCCTGATTTGCGTGCAAGCGCAGCAAACATCCCAGGGCGCCAAGTTATTGGAGTAAAACCCCCTGTCCCTAACCCGGATTTGCGCTCTTCAGTGGCAAACATCCCAGGCCGCATTGTTATCGGCCAAAAACCGCCGCCCATAAATGATGCACCCGCCCCGCTGCCAATACCTATTACAGGGCCAAATCCAAAGCCTTCCCCTCCTATATCACAAACAGCAAACATCCCAGGCCGCGCTGTTATCGGAACAAAGCCCGCACCCCCTATAGACGATGCCCGCCACCCAATAGACATTCCAATTACAGGCCCTGGCACAAAACCAGGCAAGGGCGGCGACCCAGGCGGAGCAGGCAGAAACGATTTATCCGCATCCACAGTTGCGAATCCAAGCAACAGGGGCGGCATAACAACAAAGCGCCCCGTCGAAGAAATCAAAGACGGCACAACCCCGGTTTTCCCCGGGCCAATCACCCCAATAGACCTGCTAAATTCGCTCCCAGAAGGATGGACGCAGGACCTTAGGGACCAAAGCCCAAACGGGCTGCAGCGCATGATGGACATACTTGAGGCAGACGGCCCGGGCTGGCAGGAAAGGTTCCGCAATTGCTTCAAGGAAGGCTCAATGATGTGGAATTCTTTGGCATACACCCCAGGCAGGCCCGGCTCAAAAGTAACAGTCGAATCCGAACTGCTGGTAAAAACCCTAAGGGAGCAAATCGCAACGCCAGGCATAAGCTTCACTTACATACCCGGCGAAGTGGATTTCAAAAAACTCAAGCCAGGCCAGATAGTCTCAGTGGGTATCAACTACATCTACAATGCCGGCACTCGCACCGCCACATTTGTGACCGATGAGGTTTCCAAGGAGAAGCTGGCCTATGGCACAATAGGCGGCTCACTTGTCCTCAAGGGGCCATGGGAAACCCTGCTTGATTTTGAGGCAACCGGCCTGCCTGACCGCGGCATTGCCTCTGCAGGCGTAAACCGCGGGATAAAACTCTCGGAAAACGTTGCAATGGCATTGGGCGGAAGCGTGAGCCTGCAATCCGAATCAATAGATGCCCTCAAGCATTCGCAGCTAAAAGACCTTGGAAGCTCAATGCACGTGAATTTCTACCACCGCACAAGCGAGAACCTGTCGCTTGGCATGGGCGCAAGCCGCACGAACCCGCTCATAAGCAAGCCAACCCTTGGTGCAGTGTTCCTAAACCCGTCTCTCGAATACAAGGCAAACAGCGGCGCATTCAAGGGCTATACCTTTGGGGTAAGGGGAAACGTGCCAATAAGCGGCGGCACAAGCGGTGCGGGAATATCCGCAAGCATGAGCACGCACCTGATTCCCCTTGGGGAAAACATCGGGCACGCAATAATAAGCCTGTTTGGCGGCTACTCCGACATGACAAAAACATTCCCGCAGGCAAGGAAGCCCATAAACGACAACGCGGAACTGCCTACCCGATATTAGTTCCGAATACCAGGTAATGCCATGAAAAAATTCCTTTTTGTTCTTTGCATTTTATTTGCTGCCGCATTTGCAGAGAATTTCAATACAAACTACCTTGGCGACAACCGGTTCCAAATAAATACCGACATAAGCGTGGCGCCCTCGATTTCCTCGCCCAGCCTAACATATTGCACCGGCTCACAAATTACGCTCTCAGCAAGCGTGTCCTCAAACTGGAAGCATTCAGCCCTCTCAGGAACCTCGCTTTCCATACTCAACCATGACCCAGGAGTTTTCAACGGCGGTGCATCAACAGACCACTCGCTCCCGTTCATTTCTTCAGATTCATATCTCCAGTACATAGGAAGGGCGAACCACAACGATATTTCTGATTGGGGCGCATTCACGCAGGCAGCAGGCAACCAAGGCGCCCAGGTAAACCTCTATGATGAGGCCCTGGCTTATATCGGCCCTTCTTATGATTGCAGCAACGACCAGCGCAAGTGCAACGCGCAGGTTGCGGCAATATGCAAAGCGCCCATTTCCCTTGTGGAATACAACGCACAAGGCAATGTCATGCGCACTAGTGCGCTCATAGATTATGCAGGCAACGGGAACGGGAACATAAACCTTGCAGGGCACAACCAAATTGCCTCTGGCAACCAGCCTGCAACGCGCTACTTCAGGCTCATGTTCGACAAGACCTGCGCCACAGTAGTGAAAAATCCGCTTTACTACAACATATACAAGGAGGGGCACCACTCACAGGTTTATTCAGCAGGCCAGCCGCTTACAATTACAGTCCAATACCCCTACTCCTGCAACCTCCCTGCGTCCAACCTCCAGGTTTCTTCCCCAGTAACTCCCCGCGCTACTGTGAGCGCGAATTTCACGCTCACAAACACCCCTGCGCAGAATTCGCAGCAAAAAACAATACGCATAACCTCAATTTCCCTTGCGCAGGGCAGCGCATTCGCAAACCTTGCCCCTCCGCAGCTTCCAATTGAAATCGCATCGGGCGCAAGCGCGCAAATCCGCCTGAATGCAACCGCACCTGCAAACGCAGGCAACTACCCCCTCAACATAATCGTGAATTACGAGACAACGGATGCGGACTGCAGCAACGGCATAGTGCGCTGCACCCCGAACGTGCAGCTCTCCGCGCAGGTTGTTGTCCAGAATCCCCAGCAGTTTTCCTGCACGCTTTCCCCGGCAAGCTTGAAAATGATGAACAACAGCAACTACCAATTCACAGCCTCATGCACAAATGCCGGCGCGCAGGCAAACTGCCCAATCCTTAATTGGGCAACAAACGCAGGCACGCTCTCAACCGCCCAAACGCAGCCGCAGCAAAGCCCCTCTTCCACGCTCACAGTGAGGAATTTGCAGGGCACGTACCTGAATGCAACCGGCGCAAACAATGATGGCTCGCGCTTTTCCTGCTCAGCAGCGCTTTCCCCGGAAGCAATTTCCTGCGCACTTTCCCCGCGCCTGGCCCAAATATCCTTCAACCAGTCTTACTCTTTCAACGCAGCATGCGTGCTTTCCTCAGGCACCCCGTACTCCTGCCCACTCCTCTCCTGGGCAAGCGACGCAGGCAGGATGTCGCCCGCACAGCACAATACTTCCTCAACTCTCAGCGTGTCCAACGGGCAGGGCACATACGTGCGCGCATCCGGCACTTTCAACGGAGCGCAGTTCAACTGCACCCCAAGCGCGCTTCGCCCGCGCATTTACACGTATTGCATGCTTTCCCCTGCAGCGCAAAACATAGAGCAGGCAAGCGCGTACAATTTCAGCGCAACCTGCTTCAATTCCGACAACGAGGACCGCGCAGTGAATTGCGCGCAGCTCACCTGGACGTCCGACGCAGGCAGCATGTCCCCGCGCACGACCGGTGCAAACATAAACCCTGTTTCGCTGCTTAACGTGACAAACTCAAGCGGAGTTTACGTGCAGGCGGCAGGCACTAGCAACAACGCCCAGTTCACGTGCAATTCCACGCTCACAAATTTGGGCGCAAGGCGCCTCCCCAACCTTATTGCAAGCCTGTCAGCGAACAAGGCAAACCCGCAAAGGGATGAGGATTTCATAATTACCGCAACTGTTGCAAATTCAGGCGGCGATGCGGGCAGCTTCACAAGCGCCCTTAACGTGACCCAGGGCATTATAGACAGCCGCACGTTTGAAACGCGCCAGCTTGCAAGCCACGGTTCGGTTTCGCAGCAGTTCCAGTTCACGTGCCCCCACACGCCTGCAATAGTGAATTTCAGGCTCAAGGCGGATTCAGGCGGCGTTATAGTGGAATCCAACGAGCGCGACAACATTTCCCCCATGCTCTCGGTCCTCTGCGGCCCAATCCTGACCTGCATGGATTACGTATAACCCCACGTTTTCCCTTCTTTTCCTAGAAACATTTATTTAGGACGCCGTTGTTTTATAGCACATGGACTTTCTTTTTCTCCCCCTGCTCATTTCGCTCCCATTCATGAAAAAAGAGGTAGCGGGCAAAACAGTTCTCGTCCCTTCTCCCCAAAACCACATGCAGGCAGGCCCTGTTCCGCCGGATTCAAGCGAATCCGACATACGCGCCGAGATTTACCGCACAATAATACTGCGCTACCAGAATTTCATAGAGGAATCCGAAAGCAAGAGCATTTCCGAGCTAAAGGAGCTTGTAAAACCCCACGACAAGACCGTGCTTGAGGTGAAAATAAGCATACTGGATGCCTTCCACCCCTACGTGTACGATGATTCCTTCCTTATGGCTGCGCAGGCTGCAATGACGCACCTTTCCACAATACGCACAGTGCCCCTTCCGCTTAACTTCTGGCTTTCCTTTGAGGACATGGAGCGCATAAAGGCCGCGGACAGCATAGACCGCGCAGTGTACCTCTGCTCAATCCTGCGCTCGCTTGACAACGACAATGCGCGCGTGTACATCGCAGAGAACAAGAAGCCCTACGTGCTTTTCGAATTCAAGGGGCAGGCATACCTCATAGAGGTTGAAACCGGAAAATCCACGCTCTCCCCAAGTGCAGAAGCGGCGCTCAAAACAATAACCGACACAAAACTAATCTATTCCTTCAACGACAAATTATACGAAGACCTAAGCGAGCAGCAGTAATCCTAGTTTCCAGTTTCAATGCCTGCAATTTTCTTTTCCGCGCAAGCTTCCTTCCCAGCGATTTCCCCCCTGCCTTCTTGCCCCTCAATGCCCGCAATCCTTTTTTTCCCGCCTCCCTCCTCCTTTTTCTTCCCGCCAAAAACAAGGAATGCAATCGCCCCAAGCGCAAACACAAAAGATATTGCAGCAACAAGCAGCCCAGTATTGTCCTGCGCCGGAACCCCTGCTGCAAGCGCGTTTGCAGCGTTTTTCGCAACCTGCGCGCTTGCCCCTATCGCCTGCGCGTATTTTCCCTCCTGATTCAGGGACTGTGCGGACGAAAGCGCGCCTTCAAGCTGCCCAAGCCTGCTTTTCTGCTCCTCGCTTTGCGCATTCCCCTGCAGCTGCCCCACCCCCGCCTGCGCAATGCGCAGCGTGGAATTTGACTGCTGCGACAGCCTCCCAAGGGATTCCTGCATGTACGAAAGCGTGCTGTTCTTGGAAAGGACAAGCGCCTCAAGCTCGCTTGCATTCCCTCCCTGCTTTTTCCATGCCTCTATCCTCTTTTCAAGCCCAGCAAGCTCCGCTTTCACGTCCGCAGGGGTTTTTGGGAAAACGCTTCCCAGCTTTGCGGCTTTTGCATCCTCGTATTCGCTTGTGTATTTTGCAAGGGTTTGCTCGATTTGCCCCTGCATCAAATCCGATTGCCCAAGCAACAATGCCGCCTTTGCGTTTTCAGCAGCCCCCTCCTGCGCTTTTTCCTTTTGCGCCTCCTCAAGCAAAACAGCCGCATTTGCGCATTGCGAAAGCGCTTCCCCGCCATTCCCAAAAAGTATGCCCCTGCGCGCGGAAAGCAGCAGCAAGCTTGCCTGCTGGCCGCTTTGGTATCCCAAATACTCGCCCGCAGCCTTCTCAAGCCTCTGCTGCAATGCAGAAATATCCGAAAGCGCATCCGCAAGCATTCCCCTTGCCTTTGCAGCCCTTTGCGCAGGCAAAAGCGCTGCATCCGAAAGCGCAGCCCTTGCCCCGTTCACCTTTTCCGCAAGCGCATTTTCCTTCCAATACCCCGTAATTGCAAGCCTTGCAAGGCTCGCATTCATTGAATAAATTTCGCCTGCAACAGATGCGATTTCAGCCTCATAACTCACGTTCCCCTGCGCAGGCGCAAGCTGCACTTTGCTTGCAGCCGCAAGCGCGCCCGCAATGTCCCCTGCAGAAAGCTTTTCCCTTGCATTTGCAATTTGCAAAAGCGCATCCGCATCCCCTGCCGCATTTGCAGCCCTCTCCCGCGCGCTTATGAATTCCTCAACATAAGACGCATTTTCAAGGGAGTAGCTTATGAAAAATTGCGCCTCCTCGCCTTTCTGCACTTTCCCAACCTCAATCAAATACCCGTATTTGTCCCCGTATGCAAGTGCTTTTGCGCTTTTGAAAGTTCCAGCGCGCGCACCCCTTGCCGCAAATTCGCCCATCCCTGCCGGCGCCTCAAAAAATAGCATCGCACCCTCAATGGAGTCTTTCACGTCCCTTACAAAGACCGTGCTGCCAACGAGTATTTTCGCACCACTTTGGCTTGCAGCGTACTGTGAAGTTTCATAGCTGAACGCATTTGAAAGCGCATAGCTTATCCGAATTGAATTTTTGCCCTTTTGCAATGAAACAGGCGCATAGAATATAGTGTTCCCTCCCTGCAGCATGCTGCTACCCCCAGCATTGTTCCCATTAATGGAGTATGAAACCACCCTCGCGCCCTCAGGAAGCTGTTCATAAAGCACGCCCTGCATTGCCCATTGCGCATTGGTTTCATACGCGCGCTGCACCCTGATGTTTGCACCCTCATTTGAGCCCACAAGCGAGGAATATTCCAAAACAGAAGGCGCAGGCACCTGCTTTTCAAAATAAAACACATATTCCCCATTCGCATTTGCCTGCCTTAGCTTTACCTCAAGCATTTTCTTCCCCGCATCGTAGCTTATCCCTTCCAGCCATGCCGGCGCATCCACAACATTGAAATAATGCACCTCAAATTCGCATGGGACAAAAAATGAAACGTGCGCCGCATTGAGCTTGCCGTTCCTTGTGCTTATCCTGCCCAAAAGCTCCCCGTCCTTTCCCATCCAGATTGAGTGCGATACAACCTCCAGCTTTGCATTCTGCGAAAGTGCGGCAGACACAATGCCCTCCCTTTTCCCAAGCGCAGCCCCCTCCATTTTCAGAATCTTTTCCTGCATGTGTGAAAATTCCCCTATCACCCTCCCCTCGTCCAACTTCCCCCCAAGCACATAAAGGGATTCAAACCCTGAAATTTCCTCCCGCATTTGCGCATCCTCCTTTAACTCCAAAAGCGCGGCATACCTTGGCTGCCATTCCTGCAAAAGCGCCCGCTCCTTTGCAAGCGCCCCATCCCTCGCATTTTTCAAAAGGCTTTGCGCCTGCAAAAGCGCATCCTTGTCCGCCCAGTCCGCCCCAAGCGCAACTTTTGCATCCTCATAAAGCCCTTCCTCATAAGATACATCCAGCCCGTCTTTTTCCGCCCTTTCCAAAATCGCAAGCGTGCTTTCAAGCTGCGCGTGCGCAACCCCTTCCCCCTTTGCAGCCAGAAGGAGCATCGCCCCTTGCGCATCTTCGCATGCAAGCGCATATGCCTCATACGCCTGCCCGCTGTTTTTCTGCGGCGCCTGCTGCAAAAGCCCCTGCGCCTCATCTATTTTCGCGCGCGCCAGCGCAAGCCTTGCGCCTCCCTCAAGGGACGATATCTGTGCCTGGATGGCAGCATCCCCGACTTCCCGCGCGCATTTTTCCCTTGCTTTTTTCAAAAGTTCCTGCGCGCTTTTTTCAAGGGAAGCAAATTTCCCAGCCGCAGCGGACGCATACGCAATGCCGTCCGAGTGCGAATTAAGCGAGCCCAGAAGGTATCCCCTCGCCTTGGAAGAATATGCGCTTTTCGCATTTTCGTATGCAAGCGAGCTTTTTTCAACAAGTTCTCCCGCAGCCTGTTCTTTTTCATAATAAGACAACGCATCCCCAAGCTCCACTTCCCCCTCCGCACTTGCAAACTCCCCTCCCATGCCCATTTTCCAGTATTGCTGCCCCTGCGCATGCTTTTGCGCTTCCTGCGCTTCGCCAAGGAGCCTGCTGTGCCTCACGCCCGCCTCCTTGTTTGCATTTTCCGCCTGCAAAAGCGCCTGGCTGCTTTCCCTTTGCAATGCAAGCGCATGCAAAAGCACGCTTTCCTGCCCCAAAACAAGCGAGTTGTATTTCCCATGCATCCCAAGCTCCCGCACGCTTTCCAAGCTCAAAAACGTTTCCTGACTGCCCAAGCGCAGCATTGCATCCCTTGCGGCTGCATATTTCCCCCCGCCCATTTTTGCCTCATATTCAAAAGAAGACCAGTTTGCGCACGCGCTTATCCTGCCCCCGTTGTACTCCTGCGAGCACATGCCTGAAAATTCAAGCGCCGCATACGCCCCTTCAGCCTTTTCGACCGCCCCATTCACTGCCATGCCCGCATTCCCAACTGCAAGCAAATAGCCGTCAACCGCCCCCTCAAAATACGCATGGTATTGCAGCGCAAAGGAAATGAAATCAACAAC
Organism: Candidatus Anstonella stagnisolia; assembly: GCA_902384585.1. Taxonomy (GTDB): domain Archaea; phylum Micrarchaeota; class Micrarchaeia; order Anstonellales; family Anstonellaceae; genus Anstonella; species Anstonella stagnisolia. Next base: position 704,431 of record CABMCJ010000004.1, on the reverse strand, counting down.
CTTTGCAATGCCCGCAACAACAAACGCATAATGCACAACCCCCGTTGGCACCCCGAAACCCCCCATTGAAAGAAGCGGCACCATGTCCGGCGACAAATCAAGCTTTGCGCCCGCGGCCTTTTGCGCAAGCCCTTTTGCAACAGCCGCGTCCCTTGCCGACTCTTCCCTGTATTTTGTTGCCTCCCCAAGGCGCGCTGCGATTTGCGCATATTCCTCCTTTTCATGCGCATCAAGCATCGCAAGGAAATCCGCCTGTGAAATTTCGCCCATTCCCCCGCTTTGCAGCTCCAAAATCAAATTCTGCGCATTTGGCGGGTATATGCGCAGCCCTGCGATTCCATACACCCCTATTTTCTGCTGCCACTCATTCCCCGCGTAGAATTTCCCAAATTCAACCGGAAGCCTTTGCATGGAGAGCGTGCCAGTTGCATCCGCCTGCGCAGCCCATGCAAAGCCGGCAGAGAGAGCAATAGGGATAGCGCACAGGAAAAGGAGCACGGCTGCAATGCGCAACCCCATAACAAAAAGGCGCTTGAAACCTATAAAATACTTTTTATGGAGAGACTATTGATGGCAAAATACCGCTCGCGAAGGAAAAAGCCGGTTGGGAAGCGCATAGTGTACGTTACCCCGCACTACGAGGCTGCGCGCGAAGTGGCTGCAAAATACGAGCGAGCGGGCTCCGCAGCCGCAATAGAAAAGGATTACGACGAGACAGGAAGGCTGATGTACGTGGTGTACGTTTTATGAACGAAGAAAAAATAGACAGGGAAAAGTCCCTCAAGGACGGCTTTTTCGACCTGCGCGTGCAGCGCAGCGGCGTATACCAGCAGCTCCGTTTCAAGATAGTGCGCGAAAAAAGCGCGGCAGGCTCAATCCCCTTCATAGTGCCCGACCGCATAATCGATTTGCCCGAGCTTCTCCGAATATGCAACGCAGCGCAGCTCCCACTCAAAAGCGCAACAGGCGTGCTTGTCCCAAAAGGGAAAATGCTGCACGATTTTGCAGGGCTTTAGGCTCAGTTCGCCTGCCTTATGCTGTCCATGAGCTTTTGCTTGTCCCAGTTGCCATTTTCCTTGAGCACAACGCTGCCGTCCCTCCCTATTATCACGTGCGTGTTGCTCTCGCTCACCCCGTATTGCAATGCAAGGTCCTCCCATTCCTCTTTTACCACCCTAAACCCTATGACGTTCATGTATTTGCGGCTTGTTGCCATCTGCGAAAACGCATCGTATATTTTCGGCTCAAATAAAATTGATTCCTGGTTTTGGGCAGAGAAGAATTCAAGGAAAACGATTTTCTTCTCAGCAAGGGATTTTGCAAATTCATCGGGGTTGTAATCAAGGTAAACCGCCCTCGCCCCTTCCGGAATGGGGCCTGTTTCCTCAGGTCCAGCCTGCGCGCTCGTGTTTGCGCCATCAGTTGCGTTTGCAGGCGCATTTTGGACATCCGTTTTCCCTGCAGGCGCAGCCTGCCCGAAATTCAGGCACCCTGCAAAAAGCAGCGCAGCCACAATGAAAATTGCCAACAATCTCATTTTTCCACCCCTCAATTCCTAAAATTAACCTCTTGCTCAAAAAGCAAGTCCGCCCAGTTCACGCTTATCCTTTTCTTTGCAGCCTTCTTTTTGTCCGCAAGCGCCAAAAGCGCGTATTGTGCGCACTCCTGCACGCTTTTTTCACTCGTATCAACCTCAAAAATGTTTGCTTTCGGGAAGTTCCTCTCGCACTGCAAAATGCAATAGTCCAGCATTTCAGACAGCACGTTCGCCTTCACTTTTCCTTCGTTGTACCCGCGCGCGGCAAGCCTTTTTCGAAGCACGTCCGGATGGCACCTGCACACAAGCACCAAGTCCGCCTTGATTTTAATTTCGCACGCAAGGTGCCCATCCACGACCACGATGCCGGCATCTCCCTGCGCATTTGCGCCTTTTGCTTTTTTCCAGCCCGCAATCTCTTTCTTAATTGCCTTTTCCAGCTTTGGCATGAGCACTATTTTCGCCCCGTCACTCACGTCCACTTCTGAGAAAAGCCCCTGCTGCACAACAAGGCCGTTTATGGAAATTATCCTTGCACCAGTGCTTTTTGAAATTTCAGCCGCAATGCTGCTCTTCCCGGTGCCCGGCACGCCCGTAATTACAATCACTTTCCCCTTTTTTTCCATGCAAATCCCTACAATTCCCCGGCAGCATCCCTAAGCAATTTCTTTGCAGCATCCAGTTCCTTCCTCCCTTTTGCAGTGAGCACATAATATTTCCTTCTCTTAGAAACTTTAGACGCCAAAAGCCCCTCGTTCTCAAGTTTGTAAAGCACAACGTACGTCATTATCCTTCCAGGCTTAAACCCGACTTTCTCCTCTATTTTCTCATTGAGCGTATATGCGTGCATTTTCTGCCTTTTAATGAGCGCAAGCGCCCATACCCATATGTTCGCGTACGATAGCGAGTCCGAGAGCCTTTGCATGGGCTTTGAATCCGCCTTTGCTGAGAAAATCTTCATTCAACCGCCTTCTTCTCCAATATTTTTTCAAAATCAATCCTTCCAATCTGCGCAAGCCCTATCAGGTCCACCACTATCATTATGCCCCTTGTAAGAAGCGCAAACGCAGCCGCAGCCGGCGCGCTTATCCCAAAGAGCACCATCACGCCAATGGCCCCTGCTTCCGAAAGCCCCGCACCCGCAAGCGTGGGGAAAGGCACGAACTGCAAAATCGTAATGAGCGGCTGCAGCAGCAAATAAAAAACAAACGTCCCGTATGCAAATTCCGGCTGCAAGGAAAGCGCATCCCCCAAGAGCATCCATTCCACTCCCTTGAGCATCCAAGTGCAAAAAAGAAGCCCGAGCACAAACGGCAATTTCCTCCTCACCGCCTTTGAGTGCTCCTGCATGCTTGCAAGCATTTCCCAGATTTTCCCGCCCAAGGGATGTATCGCAAAAATGCCCCTAAGCAGCAGCAGGAACTTCATTGAGAACACAAGAAGGACCGCAAAAACAAGCACTATGAAAATCCCGGCAAGCGCAGCAATATGCACGAGTATGGAGTTCCCGTCCACTTTGAGTGCAGAGAGCATGAATGCAATCGCAACTGCGCCAGCAACGACCTTGAGGAGAAAATCAAAAAGCTGGGGCGACAGTATGGATGCAAAAGCTTTCCCAGCAGGCACCTTGTGCGTTGCAAGCACTGCGGCAGTTGCAAAATACCCGCTCCTTGCAGGCGTAAAGTCAGATGCAAGCATCCCTGAAAAATGCGCAAGCACAATGTCCTTGTACCTCGCGCGCTGCCCCATGTCTTCAAGCAGCACCTTTATGCGGTACGACATCAAAAGATTTATGGCAAAATAGCACGCAATCGCCCCAAGCACAAATTCCATTTTCGCGCTTTTGAGCGCTTGCAGCACGTCCGCAAAGTTCACAACGTACGCAATCGCGCAAATCGCAAGCATTGAGATTAGAAGCTGCACTATTTGCGCCTTGTATTTCATGGATAAAGAGTCGCATCAATGCTTTTAATATGTTTAGGCAAAGGAGTTTTATGCCAGAAATCCGCTTCGGCCCCGCAGGCATCCCGCTCGGTTGCGAGGGCACCACTCTTGATGCAATTTCCTACTGCAAAAAAATAGGCTTGGGCGCAATGGAAGTGGAGTTTGTGCGCGGCGTGAAAATGGGCAGCGAAAAGGCGCTCGAAGCCGGCAAAAAGGCAAAAGAACTCGACATAAAACTCTCCTGCCACTGCCCTTACTGGATAAATTGCTGCGCAAAAGAGGAGCAAAAGCTTTCCGCAAGCGTGCGCAACCTCATGGAGACCGCGCGCGCAGCTTTCGCGCTTGGCGCTTCCCCAATAGTATTCCACACCGGCTTTTACATGGGCCGCACTCCCTCCCAATGCCGCCCGCTCGTCCTTCAAACCCTCCAAAAAACCCTTGACAAAATGGACGAAGAGGGCATAAAGGGCGTTGCGCTTGGCGCAGAGCTCACGGGAAAGCATTCCGCATACGGGAATTTGGAAGAGATAATAGACCTTTCGCACGAGTTCGGGCTCAAAAAACTGCAGCCAGTAGTAGACTACGGCCACTACCATGCGCGAATCGGAAGGCTGCGCGAAAAAAAAGATTTTGAAAAAATCCTCTCCCAAATAGAAAATTCCCTTGGGAGTGCAGCAACAAAGGATTTCCACTGCCATTTCTCGGAAATATCCTATAGCGACGCAGGCGAGTTGTCGCACCTTGAGCTTGGCAAGGACGAGCCTCCCTTTGCCCCTCTTGCGAAAGTGTTCATAGAGCACGGCTGGAGCGGAAAAGTGATATGCGAAACCCCGCTTCTTGAGCAGGATGCCCTCAAGCTCCAAAAAATTTACATTGCTGAAAAAAGGTGAGAACATGCAGGATTCGCTAATGCAAATGCAAAAACAGCCGGCTGATTCAACCCAAAAGCAGCAGGCGGATTCAACCCGGATGCAGGGCGGCATTGCAGTTGAGGATTTTGTGCGCGCCCGCCTTGATGCGGCCTACACAAAGCTCGTGGCGCACCGTGACTATCAGGGCAGGAAAAGCGGCATGAAAGAAGGCGTGCCCGCACTCGTTCTTCTTGGCGATTTGCAAAAGCTTTACCTTGTGAGAAGGCGCAACAATGATCTTGAAGTGATAAAACAATACCCGGTCTCAACCGGCATAGACGGCTTTGGAAACAAATACGACGAGCAGCGCACCCCTACTGGCACACTGATGATTGTGGGCAAGCGCGGGGAGGGCGAGCCAATCGGAACTGCTTTTGTAGGGGACGAGCCAATACGGATTGCAAAGCCTCACGAGGCAGGAAAAGCGCTCATGACAAGCCGCATGCTCGTGCTCAGCGGCAGCGACTATGCAAACCGCAACATCTACAACCGTGTAATACGCATACACGGCACAAACAAGGAAAAATTCATAGGCAAGCCCGCATCCGACGGCTGCATACGCATGAAGAACAAGGACGTGGTGGAACTGTTCAAGTTTGTGCAATGGGGCACCCTCCTCTACGTAGAGCCAAAACCCGACAGCAGCGCACTGAAGGACATGCTGCCGGTAAAGATGTAAGCATGCCCAGCCCGGCTTGGCAAAAAGGAAGAAGATTTATATTGTTTGGCACGCCTAACTATCTTTCAGCTCATTCTTAGAAAGGTGAATTTATGTACAACATGATGACAATAAAAGACCGCATTAGGCTTCCGCCCCAGTTCTTCTCAATGAAGCTGGAGGACGCGCTTGCGCAAATACTGCGCGAGAAATACGAACGACGCATGGACCGCGAAACCGGCATGGTGCTCTCCATATGGAACGTTAAGCCCGACGGCGACGGTATCGTAATCCCCGGCGACGGCGCAGCATACTACTCAGTTTCCTTTGACGCCCTCTCCTACCTACCTTCCGTGAACGAGATAGTGGAGGCGCAGGTGAGCGAGCTTGTGGAGTTTGGCGCATTCGTTGGGCTTGGCCCCATAGAAGGGCTTGTGCACCTCTCCCAAATCGCAAACGATTTCCTCACGTACAACAAGAAGACCGGCACTTTCAGCGGAAGGGAGAGCAAGAAGGTCCTTAAGAAAGAGGACATTGTGCTTGCGAAAATTTCAACAGTGAGCATGAAGAACACAATTGCAGACGCAAAAATCGGCCTTACAATGCGCCCTGACGGCCTTGGCAAATATGAATGGATAGGAGAAGGCGAAAAGTCCCGCGCAGCAAAATCCGATGCTGCCAGCACTAAGGGAAAGAAAAAAGACAAGGCAGCTTAAGAATTGATACGAGAGTGATAATATGAAAGCTTGCAAAAATTGCAGATTGATTTTCGAGGACGCGCCAAAGTGCCCGCAGTGCAACTCCGAGGAGCTCACTGACAAGTTCAACAGCGCAGTGTACGTTTTTGACCCGGCAAAAAGCAAAATCGGGGAGAAAATGGGCGTAAAAACCCCTGGCAAATATGCTGTTCGCGTCGGAAAATAATCCTATTTTTTCTTCCTACTTTTCCTTATTTTTATCCATTTTTCCCTTTTCACCCCGTAAAACTCATTTCACACGCTAGTTGACATTCGCCCATTCGCCCGATAACCTATATAAACTCGTCGTGCAATATATTAGCGGCGAGAAAAAATTTCACATTTATTTACGGGGGTAATTTTTATGGGAAACAAAGTCCGTGGAAGGCAGCGTCTTTTGAATTGTGATTCTTGCGGGCGGCGCGTGCCGCGTGACAAAGCAGTTTCATACGAGCGCACGTCCGTTTTTTCAACCGACATGAAAACCGCAGATGATGTAAGGCTCATGACGCGCACAGAATCGCATTACTGCCCATCCTGCGCGAAATCGCGCGGCATTTACGAAAAGAAAAAGGAGCAGGCAATCCGCAGAAGCCAGCGCGCTGCAACTGAGCAGCGCCAACACCCCAACTGGGGTGGCTACTAAGAGGTGACCTAATGGAACAAGCCGTAGATTTTGCTGGAAAAAAATATCAGGGTATAATCTACAGTTTGGGAAATGTTCCATTAATTATCGTAAAGGCAAAGAAAGGCTACATCGCATGCAGCTACATAGAGAAAGGCTCCGCGGAAAAGCTCGGCGACGTCGCAGCTTTCGTTTCGGGCGTGAAATGCTTTGACGACGTTTTCAAGGCAAAAATAAAGACCGCCACAATGTGGGCGGAAGACCTTGGCATCCGCGAGGGGATGAGCGTGAAGAAGGCTCTTGAAATAATGGATGATGAAAAATTATAATCTCTACTTTTCTTTTTCTTCAGCAAGCAACCCTGCAGATTTGCTTCTCTCAATCTTTTTCCGCGCCCTCACTGCGTACTCGTACACCGTGTTGCAGTTAATCCCAAGCTTTGCAGCAACTTCCTTGGCGCTCAATGCGTCTGCCTTATTTTTCGGATAGCGCAGGCGCATAACTTCCTCTTCCTTTTCAGTGAGCGCATTCTCGTCCTTCTTTGGCAGTCTGACCCCAAAATGCTCCTTCAGCTTCATTATGGATTCTGCCCAAATCTGCCCAGCGCGCGCCCTGCCAACTCCAAGCCGGCTGCCTATCTCGCCTAATTTCTCCCCCTCGCGCGAATATGACTGCAAAACTGCCCTTTCCCGCTCCCCAAGAATTTTTTTCTCAGCCCTGCTCACGCTCTCCAACAAATTCTTTTTTTCCACGAGTTCCTCTGGGCCGGGCGCATCGCTTGGAAGTATGCTATGCCAGCTTCCATCAGTTCCATCATCCATCTCTGCCTTTGCGTCCATTGAACTTACATAAGCTATCCTGAGCAGTGCCTCAGCAGTTTCTATCGAAATTTCAGCTTCCTTTGCCAAGTACTCAATTGGCGGCAGCTGTTCCCCTGGCACGCATTCCCCCATCAAGTGCATCATCTCTTTTTCCATATGCCCAGGGTAGAACATGCCACGCGCATGCGTTTCATAATTGTATTCCCTTATTGCCTCGCCCACTTTCCACTTTAGAACTGAACCAAAGCCTTGTCCGCCTCCCTCAAGCTTTAACGGGTCAAACTCCAGCGCAGCCATAAATATTGCGCGCCCAAACGCAGCCCTCAAGTCCCTGTTTATTTTACGGCGCCCCGAAAAGAGCACTGCCAGCCCCATGTGCTTGTGCCAAAGCGCGCGAAGCGCGTTGTCTGCGCTGCTTCCATCAATTGTTTCATGCATGTTTAATTTCCCATTTTTTAGCCTGGCAAGGTAAATTTTTCCATTGCAATGCAACAGGATTTTTTGGCTCTCCTCCAAGCGCGCAACAGCATCCAGCTCATTTTTGTCCATGTGCTTAAGCAGGCCGCGTTTCCCAAGCCCCTCAACAAAAGCCTCAAACTTCCCTGCTATTAATAAAAGGCTGGTTTCACACATGCGCACCTCCTCTTTTTGCGGTGTTTTTATGCCCCCAAGCTGCACAGACCTTATCAAAAAGCCGTCCTTCATCTTACCAAATGCTTCCCTTCTTTGGGACAGCGCAGCCATTGCGGCTTCCCGCCCGCCCAGTTGTGCAAGCGCAATAGAATGCCCTGGCACTTTCTTAAGCACTTTCCAATCCAGTTCCCTTCCGGCATCCAGTTCCCTATCAAGGTGCACAAGAAACCGCTTAACGTGATCCATTTGCAAATCAACGCCGCAGTCCTCACCAATATAACTTTCATCGCGCACCCCATATCCATTATCCTCTGCAAACCGTTCCGTGAAATAATAACACTTGGCCTTGCTGTCAATTTGCACTTCGCACAGGATGCCTTCTTCAACAAGTTTCTTAATCGCGCGATGGATCGTGGTTCTTGCAGCTTCTGTGCATCCATCAATTTCCTTTCTCGCCATCCATCTGGCATTTTCCTCAATGGCTCTAAGTATTTTTTCCCTGGCGTCATCAAGTCGTTCGGCTCCTATTTTGGTTACAGTGAATTCGCGAGCAGGTCTGGCGCGCGCTTCATGCGCTCGAGCAGTTGCGGTGTTAGCAATAATACTGATTTTTAATTGATGTCCCACACTTTTATTATAACGTAAAAGTTCTTAAATAGCTACTTTTTCCGGTTCTCTTTCCGAAACAAGTCCGTCTTGAAAAGCCAGTCTTTTGAGTCCGCAGCAAGCATTTTCTTAGCAATTTCCTTCCCGCTTTTTGTTTTCAGCATCCCCACAGAATTGTCCAGCCATTTTTGCGCATACTTATTCCCCTCATCAAGGTACTCTTTTGCGCTGCACATTACTTCCAGCAAGTCCGCATCGTTTAGAATAAGCGCAACCTTCCCGTTTCCTTCTTTATCTATTGGCAATTCCAGTATCTCTTCCAGTCCGCTTCCGCGCATCGCATCCTCAAGCGCTTTCCTATGATGCGCATGCACGTACTTCTTGTTCATAAGGTTCAAATCCCCGCATCTCGCTTCCGCAACATCATGGAAAAGGCACGAAAGCACAACCTTGTGCTCCTCCTCTTTCCCAAGTTTCTCCATTTTCGCAAGCGCATATCCAATCACTGCTGCTCGGAAGGAGTGCTCCGCAACGCTCTCAAAAGGAGCCCCAATTGTCTGCCAGCCTGAGCGCGGGGTTCTCCTAAGAATCCCAACTTCATGAAGCAACTGGACAAGTTTTGTATTGTTCATAAAATCCCTTATTGAAGCTTAACTTGCGTCCCTCCCGCCTCCTCATCTTCCACGCTGTGCACTTTCCCATGCATGAAATTCTTCTCTATAAGCACTTTTATTTCCGTTGGCGGGTATCCCACCTTTATAAGACGGGTATGCCCGCGCATCCCAGGCCCGCTGTCCACCATCGTAATGAGCCCCAGCATTTCCAAGTCGTTCAAATACTCCCTATACCAGCGTGAGGAGCGCTTTTTGCGCTTAAATCCCTTACATGCTCTCGTATACTCCTCATAAACTTCCCCACTAGATAAGAACTTCCCATCCTCATCTTCCGTCCCAGCAAAGAGTTTTGCGTATTTGCTTCCCCCAAGCGTGAGGCACGAAGCCGCATAGAGCACAATTTGCTGCTGGTCAGGCAAAGTTGCAATTATTTCAGACGCAATGTCCGAGTCCACGCTCTTTCGCGCATCCTCCACTTCCTTGTCCGTAATTTTGCTCACAGAGTGCTCATCCGCAAGCTCCCCTGCCTTCAAAAGCAGCCTAAGCGCATACCTTGCATCCCCGGTTTCCTGCGCAGCAATCGCAGATGCAAAGTTTATCGCGCTCTCATCCACAATTCCCTGCCCAAATCCCATCTGCGAGCGCTGCAGCAGGATTGCCTGCAGCTGGTTCGCAGAATAAGGTGCAAATACCATCTCAGTTTCGCACAGCGAGCTTCTTGAGCGCGGGTCCAGCACGTTCTTGAAGTCCAATTTGTTCGAAATCCCTATGAGGGAAATGCTCCCCTGCTTCAAGTCATCATTCGCCCTTGTGAGCGTGTACATGAGCTCATCCAAATCGCTCACCATGTCCACCTCATCCAGCACTATGATAAGCCGGTAAGACCCAGCGGCAATCCACCCCAATATCTTCTCATAAAGAGTAGCAACCCCAAAGCCTGCCTTGTCCATTTCCGGTATGAAATCCTTGGTGATTTTCTGCATCACGCGGTACCTAGAATTGTATATCCTGCAGTTCATGTAGCACGTTTTCGCATACGCGGTCTTTTCCTCCTCAAATTTCTTCATCACGTGCCTAACTGATGCGGTTTTTCCGGTCCCTGTTTTCCCATACACAAATACGTTTCGAGGCCTCTCATTCTTGAGCGCGGGCGCAACCCAGTTCATTATTTTCTCTATCTGCTCCTCTCGAAAAGGCAATATATCAGGGACATAATGCGACGAAAGCGTGTTGCGGTCCTTGAAAATAGAGGGCTTGGAAAGTATTTGGGAAAATGTCGGCATAAAAGCAGCCTCGCGTAATTTTCTATTGAGAGAAAGAGATGCACAAAAAGCCTTATTAATACATACGTAGTATATGAGAAATCAGGTTAAACACTTCTCCATTTGAGGTGAGAGAATGGGCATCTTTGAAAAAGTTACGAAAGGACTCGGTCTTGGAAAAGAAATGAACATAGAGGAATACATGAACTCCGTAGAGATGGAGAACGTGGATGTCCTGCACCAGGCTGCAGATTTCTACATCAAGCCAATCGCACTTGAGTCTGAAGCGGACGTGCACGTTATCTTTGACGAGCTAAAAGCGCGCAACATTATCCTGCTTAACGTCTCCCCAATGCAGAGGCAGACAAACAAGCTCAAGCAGATAATCGACAACATAAAGGCGCACGTCGTAAAGATTAACGGCGACATAGCGCGCATAGACAACGACAAAATCCTCCTTACGCCCACAAAAGTAAAGATTGTGAAGAGCAAGGGACGCAAGTAGAGAACTTCTTTCTTTTTATTTTATCCTTAGTAGCGGGAGCAGGCAAGGCGACAAGCGGGCATTTGTGCGGGCAAGCAAATTTTTGATTTCAATGCGGTGCGGGATGCAATGCGGGGTTTTGGGATGCTAAAAGCAGTCATTCTTGACATGGACGGCGTTGTTTCCAACAGCGAGCCTTTGCACCTTCTCACCTTCAATGCTGCCCTTGCGCCCTACAAGGTGAAAATAAGCAAGGATTATTGGGCAAGGCATTACACAGGAACAGGCTCTGTTTTCATTGTAAAAGACCTCATAAAGCGCTACAAGCTCAAGGCAAATCCCGCCTCGCTTGTGAAGGCGCGCATGGACCTATTTCAGCAGGGCGTTCTTGCAGGAAAGCTCAAGAAAACTCCCGGCTTTGACAAATTTTATTCCTTCCTAAAATCTCACAAAATACGCGCAATGGTCGCATCCGGCGGGCACAAGGAAAACTTGAAAGCGGCGCTTCAAATGCTGGGCTTGCCTCGCATGAAATTCATAGGTTTGGAAGACGTAACGAACAGGAAACCGCACCCAGAAGCATTCCTTCGCGCCGCAAAGCTCCTTCACGCAAAACCCCAAGAGTGCATAGTATTTGAGGACGCGTTCGCAGGCTTTGAGGCAGCAAGAAGGGCAAAAATGAAGTGCATTGCGCTCTCCACAACCCTTCCGGTATCCGAAATAAAGAAATGCAAGGGCGTGCATGCAATAATTTCGGATTTTAACGAGAAAAAGCTCTATTCACAGCTAACGATGCTCCTTAAGGACTAATTTTTCTGCCTTCCAGCTCTTTTTTCGCATGCGAGAGCGCACTAAGAAGCGCAGCGCACTCCTTGTCCGAAATTAAGGAGCGCCCCAGCACCCTCTCAAACGCAATCTTTATCTTGTGCGGGTTCCTCAGCGCGCTCGAATACCTGTCCACAATGGAATCAAACACAAGTTGCAAGTGCTTTTTCTCCTCCCCGCCTGCGCTCGTAATCGTGTGCAATTTTATCTGGCAGAGCGCATACAATACAACCGCAACCGCATGCGACACGTTCATTATGGGATAAGTCCTGCTCGTAGGAATCGTAACGAGGATGTCGCACACATCTATTTCGTCTTTGGAAAGCCCAATGCCCTCCCTCCCAAACAAAAGCGCAATTTCGCCCATTTTTTTGCGTTCCCTGAGCTTTTCCGCAAGCACCGGAAGCGTGAGTGGGTTCCTAAGAGTATGCTTGTGCCTCTCAAGTATTCCCGTAGTGCCCACAACAAGCTCGCACCCCTCTATTGCTTCCTTCACATTCTTGCAAACCTTTGCTTTTTGCAGCACGTCCTTTGCGTGCTTTGAGAACATCACTGCATCAAATCCATCCTTATCGCACTTTGGGTTCACAAGATACAGGTTTTTTTGCCCAAAATTCTTGAGAACTCGGCACGCAGAACCCAGATTTATCTCATATTCCGGCTCCACTAAAACTATTCGGAACTTTGCGACCATGCAAATACAACTCACTCCTTCTTTTTATTCCTGCTTAGCTTTAGAACGCAAATTTTCTCAAAAAAGAACTTTTCGCACGAAATTTCCTTTGCAGAAAAGCCCATTTTCCCAGCAATCTTTGAGATTTTTGCATCAACCTCTCCAAGAGAAGTAGCAACTATGAAAATTTCCCCTTTTTCCGCCAAAAATTCCGGTGCCTGCTTGAGGAATTTCAAAATAACTCGCATCCCGCTCTTCCCGCCGTCATAAGCCGCATTTTCCTGCGGATTTTCCAGCTTCTCATGCGCCGCAGTAGGCAAATAGGGCGGGTTGAACAAAATAAAATCAAACTTTTCGCCCTTCTTCATCTTTGCGAATAAATCCGACACAAAAAAAGTGCAGTTTTCTGCATTATTTGCGCGGGCGTTTTCTTTTGAGCATTTCACGGCTTGCTCGTTTAGGTCGATTCCGACTACAGTGTTCTTTTCATTTGTTTTTGCAGCCGCTATAGAACAAATCCCGCTTCCGCACCCAACTTCAAGTATTTTTCCCCTTAACCCAGATGCAACTTTCGCAAGCAAAAACGAGTCTTCTGCAGGCTCATAAACAGTAGGAAAAACAGAAAGCCGCAGCCCCTCAAAAGAAACTCCCACTTCACTACCTTTCGCGCACGTCTATTTTTACGCCAGCCTCTTTCTCAAGGCGCATTATATTCTTCCCGCCCTTGCCAATGAGCGCAGGCACGTCCTTTGCGCCGACGTACACAACCGCTTTCCTGCCCTCAAACTCTATTTCAAAATTCCCTCTCGTAATTTTCGCAACAAGCCTCTCAAGTGCAGGCAATACTTTCTCCTCATCAATAGGTTCGCTTGCTTTCCTGCTCTTCTCTTCCATTTCCCGCGAGATTGGGAGCACGACTGTCTCTTCCCCAAACGAGTATATCTCATACTCAAGCTTGTCAGTTTCAAAATCGTGCACTTCTATTACAGGGCGCGCAAGGTCCTCCTCCGTCATCCCTGAAGGCACTTTCACCTTGTAATCAAGTGTAAGAACTTTTCCAATCGCGCCTCCTTTAATGAGCACAATCGTATCCACAATCTGCGATATGAGCCCCAGTTCCACCCTGTTTATGAAGCGCTGCACAGCATCAATCGCCTTGTTCGCATGCAGCACGCCCACAAGCCCAATGCCTGCCATCCTCATGTCCGCATAAATCTCAAAGTCTTCAGTCTTCCTCATCTCATCGTATATGGAGTAGTCCGGCCTCACAAGCAGCATAATGTCATTTGTGAGCTCAAATCTTCCCTCAAGTGGCGCATACTGCGTAATATTGTCATCCACAAGCAAGTCCCTCGGGCTTTCCATTGTCTTCACAATTTTTCCCCATCTTGCATAATGGTTCGCAAGCGCAGCAGCAAACGTGCTCTTTCCGCTTCCTGGCGGCCCGCATATTATTATTCCCTCTGCGCGGCTTGTAAGCCTGCTCCTCAACTTTTGAGACATCTCATAATCCTCAAATTCCATTGAGCGAATCGGTCTCACAATCGTAATCTCAAACCCATCCGAAAAAGGAGGTTTTGTAATTACAATCCTATACCTTGCCATCTGTATTACTGTCGCTCCCTTTCTCTCTATTTCCATGTAGTACGAGCGATTCCTTTCAGTTGCTTCCACAATGCTCTTTGCCAAGTCCCGCATCTCATTTACAGAGAGCATCGCCCCAATTTCCTCAAACTTCACTTCCCCTGGCTTTCCTTTTTTCGCATACACCTTGCATCCTTCTTTCATGTGCACGCTCATTGTGTCCGGCGTGAAATATTTCTCAAATCCCACTTCGCTTGCAACCTCATGCGAGCGCAAATACATCACTTTTGTGCCTTCCGCAAGCGCAACCTCGTGCTGCACCTTGTCACCCGTAATAAGCGTCCCATTCAACTGCCGCGCCAAGTCCCGAATAGCTGCATCAATCTCCCCATTCCTCGCTTTCTCAATTTGGAACGCAGTTGGCCGCGAGCCAGCAAACTCAAGAGTGATGCCTCCTTCTGCCTCAAGCTCGCGCAATTTTTGCAGCACAGTCAATCCCGTAAAGCCCGTTTCCCTTCCCGTATTCGCCTGGTTCTCAAGCTCTCCCAAGGTCGCTTTCGAAACAACAATTGTGCCGCTCACTTTCCCCTCATTCACAAGCTCAAGTATGCGCCCATCCACAATTACGGACGTGTCGCACACGAAAATTTCGCTGCTTTGCTCATTTTTGGTTCTCATGGGGTGATTTCGGAGCTTTCTTTTATAAACAATTGAGGCTAAAAACGTTGATATGGGAGGCAAAATAAGCGTTAGGGAGGTCCTGCTCTACACAGTGAACATAAAGGCAGGGGACGTGCTTAATTTCTTCAACCAGCTCACAAAAACCCGCCTTCCGCTTTTCGGCTTTATTGATTTCTCCGACATATTCTCCACGAACCCGCTCAACATTTACATAGAGAGAAAGCTCAACACCGTGCACTTTTACATAAAGGACCGAAAGGGCATGGAGGAAACATCAATGCTGGTTTTCCCCTACAAGCTCTCGGACCCGCTGGAAATAGAGCGGAAAAAAGGCTCGCTTTTCCCAATCCCAAAATTCTACGCGCTTATGGGCTCCCAGGATTTCCTTTCCTTTGCGCTCAAGGAAAAAATGGAAGACGTGCACTTGCGCGTGATAAAGATGCTCGGCAAATACTGGGGCTACGGGAGCGCAATTGACGAGTTTGGGCGAAAGAGCATCATTCTCAGCACAACCCCGGAACGCTTCATGATAGTGGATATGGAACAGAACCCCTCAGTATACGTGGAGGTTCTAGAGCCCATACCCAAGCGCATGTCCCTTTCCTCCCAGTTTCCCGTGTTTGAAGAAACCGGAATGACTTTGGGAGTGGACAACTTTGACTTTTTCCAGCACACCTTGATAGTGGGAGCCTCAGGCACAGGAAAGAGCAAGGCGCTCTACGCAATGCTCAAGGCAATTGAGGCAAAGCAAAAGGACGACGTGCGCTTTGTGATAATAGACCCGCACGGGGAATTCCTCAAGGTCTTCCCGAATGAAAAAATCGTGAACCTCATAGACAATTACATTGAGCCCCTTGACGTTGGCGGCGTGAAAACTCCCCTCATGACTCAGCTTATTGCGCAGCTTCTCTCTTCCGCAATCGGGCAGGAAAACAAATATTCCGAGCGCGTCCTCTTCTACGCCGTACATCTTCTCTCCGCAATAGACAAGATGGATTTGCGAAACGTTTCCCTTCTCCTTACAGATTCCTCAAAGCGCGCCGAGTTCGTGTCCCAGACAAACAACGACGAGGTAAAGCGCTTCTTTGACGAGGAGTTCAACGACATTTACATCCACCATTTCAACGATGCAGTGCTTCCCATCCTCAACTTCGTTGGGGAATACGAGTTGTATTTAGGCGGGGACAAGAAA
Organism: Candidatus Anstonella stagnisolia; assembly: GCA_902384585.1. Taxonomy (GTDB): domain Archaea; phylum Micrarchaeota; class Micrarchaeia; order Anstonellales; family Anstonellaceae; genus Anstonella; species Anstonella stagnisolia. Next base: position 688,644 of record CABMCJ010000004.1, on the reverse strand, counting down.
CAAGAGAACCTCTACGACCTTGTGAAAAACAACCGCATCACAGTCGTGTCCTTTAACCCGAATTTCTTTGGAAAGCGCATGATAAACTTCCTTGCAGGCGCCATCATAAACCAGATGTACATACTCGCAATTACTGAGAAGCTTGACAAGCCCACCATCCTTGTGATGGACGAATTCCAGCGCGTGGAAACCCGCGTGGTGCGCGACATTCTCGCGGAGACGCGCAAATTCAACCTCTACGCATACCTCTCAATGCAGTACCTCGGGCAGCTCTCCAAGGAAGTGCATGACAGCATAATATCCAACATCCGCAACATCATCGCATTCAAGCTCAACCGCCAGGACGCGACAATGATAAGCTCCATAATGGAGATAAAAGTTGAAGAATACTTCAAGAAAGCCCGCTCGCAAACAGAAATAGAGGAGTCCAAGAAGGAAATGTTCGTGCGCCTGCACCAAAGAGAATGCATGGTGCGCCTGTACGACGGCAAAAAATACATCCTTCCCATGAAGCTGAAAGTGGTTGACGTTGCGCGCTGGGGCTATTCCGAAAGCAGCGTAACCTCCCAGCAGCTCGCAGAGAAATACGAAAAGGCAATGGCAGCGCGCGACAAAGTGAAGAAGCCCGAAACTGAAACGGGCGGCATGCACGGCGCAGGCTCATCCGAAGCAGAAACCACAATGCACACTGAAAATGAATCCGAAATGCATACAGGACACGAAGAATCGCACGAATCAATTATGCACACTGAAAAAGATTCAGAATCTCAAGAGGAAAAACCCGAATCACAAGCTGAGGAAAAGCCAAGCTGGATGGACTTCAAACTTGAGGAGGACCTGCGCAAGCTTGAGGGCGAGGAGACAAAGCCGCACAAGAGGAAAAGGCGTGCAGTTCATGAAGAAGCAGAAGAACCAATCGCACCTGAAGAAGAAAAACCAAGTGAAGATGAATTTTCTCAAAGTTCCCAGGAAGAAAAAGAAGAAAGCACGGAAGAAAAAACAGAAGAGAGTGCTTCCGAAGAAAGCGCGCACGAAGAAAACGAACAATCTTCCGAAGAAAAGCCCTTTGGCGAAAACGAGTTCTCATTAACTCAGGAAGAGGAAACCCCTGCCGAAGAAGAAAAGCCCGCGCGAAGCTCTCTCCTTGAGCAAATAGACGCAATAAAGAAGAAGCAGGCAAGCGCTCCAAAAGCAAAGAAGAGCGCGAAAAAGCCGCTTGCAAAGGCAAAGAAAAAGAAATAAGCTAATTTTTCCTTTTTGCAGCACCGACATTGTAAATATCCAGCCCAAGGTTTTTGTCCCTTTCCAGTTTTCGTGCAATTTCCCCAAGCACGAGCTTCTTTATGCGCATGTACTCTTCAGGTGCAAGCTGTACGTTCCCAATCGCATTCTTCAAATTCTTTGCATTAAAGCAAAACATGCTCTCATGCACATTCTCGCAATTGTGGCAAAACAGGCAGTCCGAGCAGCCCCTGCACGAGTCCATCTCAAAGCAGCGCGTCAATTTCACGGAATAGTAGCAATTTATGCAAAAGCTGGAATCAAAAATCTGGTTGCAGCCAAACGCATGCTCGCTGCTTCTTGGATAGAACGTGTAACCGCAATATTTCGAATATACCATGTCAGATGTGCGGTAGGAAAAGGTGCTGTCTATCACCGTTGCGCATTCGCTTGTGCCGATGTTGGTCCCGGTGCGGAATTCAACCGGGAAAAATGCCAAGTTCTTGAGAAATTGCGGGGCATTTGAAAGGGTGATTTTTTCAGCGTCGCATTCGCCTATGCTTAATTTGCCTATCTCAAGCGCCTCATCCATTGCCACTATCCTGTGCTTTGGTATTTCCACTACTGCAATCCCATATGGCACTGTCCAAATAATGCGCCCGCTGGCAACCGAGGTTTTCCCTTCCACGACATAAATGTGGCGCTCCAGCCATTTCTTGTACGAATCAATGCCCTTTAGGGGCGTTCCAAGCAGAAGCGCAGTTGTTTTGCCAAACGCGCCTTCCGCAGCATTTTTCCCAGTATCGTCTTGTGCATCTTGCGCGGCTTTGGGCACGTTTGGCTTCCCAGGCGGCATTTGCGCAGCCAATTCCATCAGGGAGGGGAGCTTCTTTTTGTGCACAAGCGCATCCGCCATTTCAGCAAGCAGTTTGTCCTTTATCCTCAGGTATTTTTCGCGCGGCAGCTGCAGGTTGCCGATGCAGTTTCGCTTGTTCTTCACGTTGAAGCAGAAGATGCAGTCGGTGCAGTTGTTCAGGTTATATGAGTAATAGCAGTCCGAGCAGTTCTGGCTCAGCCAAAGCTCGAAACACCTCTTGTCCCTGTAAGTTTGCGTGCAGCGTATGCAAAACTCTGATTCCCCTGGGCCGTGGGTGCCAAAAGAATCGACGCATAGGCGGCCCGTTGAGCAGTTTGCGCAGTATTTGGAATCGCCAAGCAAACTGCAGCCGTACATGTAAAAGCTGTCGCTTATGCTGGAGCTTTTCTCAACATGCGCAGAATTCCCAAGCACTATATTGCCTGCGTATTGCGCCCTTTTGCCCACTGCCTCCAAAAGCGACTCCATGCCCTTTATCCCATCGGTGCTTAGCTGCCCGAATTTGCTTCCAACCTCATCAAAGCTTACCCACCTTAAATTTTCCGCGTACTCCCCTATCGCATATGCAACTTCCTTTCCACTAATGCTTGACTTTCTCATAACATTGGGCGCTATCATGCCTTCCAGCCACGGCATATACTGTTCAAGGGCGCCAACCTCCTGCCCAAAAACGACCTTGCACGCATTGCGCCAGCGCCTATCCAGCACAGACATTGCTTCGCTCATCTTTTGCACCCGACGTTAAAAACGTTCAAGTCCAGCCTTTTCTTTTTCTCAAGCTCTTTTTGCACATAAGAGAGCAAAATCCCCTTCAGCCGCATAAACTCTTCCTGCCCAACCTCCACATTCCCAACCGCATATCTCAAGTTTTTCGCATTAAAGCAGAACATGGAGTCCGAAATGTTCTCGCAATTGTGGCAGAAATAGCAACCCCTTGAGGAATACGATCAATCCACCTCAAAGCACGAGTTCAGTTTCGTGGAATTAAAGCAGTTTATACAGAACTGCGAATGCAGCATGCGCATGTACCCACCGAAATTGTGCTCCGTATCTGCCTGCCCGCACGTGTATGCGCAGTATTTCGAGTTCGTGACATCAAAGCATTTGTAGGACTCATATCCTGTGAAAATGGACGAGATGTCCACGCAATTCTGGTTGTACCCATCCACAAATTCGAACGTAAAGAACGCCTTCTTGGAAATGCGCGAAAGCACTTCCTGCAATGAAGGCTGCTCATCCTTCCCAATCTCAATTGCATTTTTCGCGGATGCAAGCGCCTCATCAAGCGGCAACAATCTATCAGCAGGCAAATCCTTGAGCACAGGGAACCAATCCACCCTGTATGTCGGCTTTCCAGACGCCCCTTTTATCTTCTGGGATATTTTGGAGGTTGTCAAAAGCCAGCCCTCATAACTTTTTATATTGGAAAGCTCCTTCCCAAGCACAATTTTGGATGTTTTCCTGAACGCATCCTCAACTTTGGGCGGCACAGGCGAATCATACGCAATCTCAGGCGCCTTTATTTTCTTTTTATCCCTTCCGAAAACCGCAACCTCCACAATTGAGAACATCCGTTTCTTTTTCCTAAGCTCCTCCCCCATTTCCGCAACAAGTTTTTTCTTAAGCGCAAGATATTTGTCTTTCTCAAGCTGCAAATTCCCTATCGTGTGCCGCTTCCCCCTTAAATTAAACGCAAAAATCCCTTCAGAGCAGCCCACACAATTAAATGAGAAATACATGTCCGCAATTTCCTTCATGTAATAGGACTCAAAGCAGCGCGTTGCACCCACTCCCTCAAAGCAGCGCATGCAAAAGCTTGCACCAGGCACCCCGAAAACCCCGAATACGCTCTCTGCCTCTCGCAAAAAGGAATTGTACGCCCCGTTTTTCACATTGTACACATTGTTTGATGAGATTACGTTTGTGCAGTCCACACAATCATCAACATCAAATACTTCATAGTTCCTGCCCAGCATCTTATTGCCGCAGAACACAACGCGCTCGCGCACAGCAGAAAGGAGCGAATCAATATCCTTTATCTCATTCGTTTTAAGCGGCTGGAACTTGAGTTGCGCCATTTCATCCTGCGAAATAAATTTCGCATCCGCAGGGTAAGAAGGATTGGTAAGCGTAACACTTTTGCCCGAAAGAAATGATTTTTTCGTCTGGTAAGGCAGCAGCGTTTCGCTCAAATATTCCTTAAAATCCGAAAGCTTTCCCACTGGCTGCCCAAAAAGAACTTTACCAGTTGTGTCAAATGCGTTCTGCAAATCCATTACACACTACCGGCACCTATATTGTAGATGCCAGTTTTTAGCTCTTTCTTTCTCTCCAGTTCCGAGTGCATCTGCCCAACAAGAGCACTTTTTATTGCAGCGAACTTGTCCGCAGGCAATGCCGCATTTCCAATTGCATTCCTCAAATTCTTCACATTAAAGCAGAACATGGAGTCCTGCACGTTCTCGCAATTGTGCAGGAAATACGAGCCAGAGCAGTTCCTTGATGCATCTACCTCAAAAGACCGCGTAATATTATTAGAAAAATATGTGTGCAGGCAGAAAGAGGAAGAAAACGCAGTATCGCATCCGAACATGTGCTCGGATTCGCGTGGCCAGAAAGAGCAGCCGCAGTATTTTGCCTGTGAATAAATCCCTCCCTTGTAGCAATTCTGTGAATTATACCCAAGCGCCGTGTTTATAAGATTCGTATTTTCGCGCAGGCGCGCCTCTGGAACAAAATATGCTATTTTTCCTATGCTGTCTTTTACACTCGCAAAACTTATTCCCTCTGCCTCCTGCTGCGAGATTGAAAGCAGTTCGCCCGCCTTCCATCCCTCTCCTATCCCAAGCAGCATATTCGCAGGATAATCGCAATACGGGATGAACATTCCAATAGATACCTGCCTTTTGCTTGCAGCAGATGCACCAGTCTTTATGGATTTGACATGCCCAAGCAGCCAGTTTTCATATTTTTGCATTTCGCATAGGCTTTTGCCCAGCACTATTGCGCTTGTTTTCTCAAACGCTTTCTGAATGGGCGCCATATCCTCTTTCTCACCTTTTTCCGCAGCTTCCTTTGCTATTTGCGCGAGCATTTTCCGGTTTTCTGTTGCATAACTTTTGGAACTTGCAGCTATTTCTATCAAAGAAGGAAGTTTCTTATGCGCACGAAGCTCCTGCCTCATTTCTTCAAGCAGCTTTTCCTTTATTTTCACGTATTTGTCCCGCACAAGTGCAAAGTTCCCAATCCGGTATTCCTTTGCCTTCAGGTTAAAGGAAAACATGCAGTCATGGCAGTCCATGCAGCGCGAGGAAAAATACGTGTCCGGGCACACATAAGTGCCGCAAAGCTCAAGGCTGCGCGGCGTCTTGTGCGTATCAAGCCCCCTTATAAGGAATTTGGAATACACGTCGTTTGTGCTCCCAAAAACATCTTCTGCATATCTTAAGTACGAGCAATATGCAGCATATTTCGAGTCGCTCACGAACCTTGAATTGTATACATAAAACGAGTCCGTAACATTTGAGGAGCGCTCCACGAACTTCGAGTTCCCAAGCACTATGTTGCCGCAATAGTACGCTCTCTCTGCAACCGCTTCTGCTACGGAATCCAAATCCTTCATCTCATTTATTGAGAGTGGCTCAAATTTCTTTCCAAAATCTATTTCTGAAAACCCTATTCTCTTTGAACCTTTTGCATACCCGCACTCGCCAAAAGAGATTTCCTTCCCCGAAACGCTTGATGGCAAATGCTCCATTGGCTCGTTTGCTTCATCCAGCCATTTTTCAAATTCAAGAAGCTCCCCTACCTCGCCGCCCAGCACTATGCGGCATGCTGCCTTCCAGCGCTTGTTAAGTTCTACGTATGCCTGCGTTTCTTCCACAATACCACTTTATCCCGAAGAATTAAATCACATTGGGCTTCAGCTGTTTTTTTGCAGTATGCTGCTGCGGTTTCCTTTTTTTAGGTGCCAACCTGAGATTTTCCCTGCGCCCTTTTGCAATGGAAATCGAATCCAGAATATTTGGCAGTTGCTCCAGAAATTTTTCAAAGCTCACATTCTGCTTTGCCTGGGGCAATTCATGTTTCTGGTTTTCAGATAATGGAATATAATAGTCAAAAAGCCCAGTTGGAGGTGGCTCAAAACGAGGACCAGTTCTACCCCCTATAACGACATTTAATCCAGGGCAGCTACCCGGGTCATGGCAAAATCCGCTAACAACTATAATATTTGGGTCGAGTGCTTTCATCTTGCTCGCAACTACTCGAGGATAGAGATCGCCGTCATCAACATGAGGACCAATTACAACCAAGTCAAATTTTTTGCCACTTTGAATGCTCTTTATGAACGACTCGTAAGCCTTATCTGCTGTGTACGCTATTTCTACAGTGCAGCCAGCATCGCATAATGCTGAAGATATTTTACGTATTCCAATCACAGCTTCTGCACGTTCGTTCATCCCGAAGCAGGTTACAAGTGCTTTTATTTGTGCCATTTTCTCTTCCTCTCAACCACAATATATTCTTTATTTGCCACTTATCTTATATATTAAAGTTTTTTGCTAAAATTTAATGAAAACACATATATTTATATAAAAAATACATCAAACATTAAACATGGACAAACTGGACAAAAAAGACCGTCTCATCCTCTACGAGCTTGACAGGGATTGCCGCCAGCCTCTCTCAAGCATAGCAAAAAAAGCAGGGCTTGCGCGCGAGAGCGTGCTTTACCGCACAAAAAGATACAAGGAGGGCGGTCTCATACGCGATTTTCTCACAGTAGTGGACATGTCAAAGCTTGGCTTTGAACATTACAAGGTATTTGCAAAAATGCGCCACATAAGCGCAGCAGAGGAAAAAGAGCTAATCCAGGACCTCTGCTCCAACCCCTTTGTAACCTGGCTTGGAAGCTGCGAGGGCGAATATTCCCTAATATTTGCAATAAAAGCCCGCTCTCTTTTGGAATTACGGCGTGTTCTAAAGGAAATAAACTCAAAATACTGGATGCATTTCCTTGAGCAGGATATCTCACCCATCGCAGCCGCACACCATTTTTACCGCGATTATTTGGCAGAAAAGGGCAGTGCAATAGAGCGGAAAATAGAATGGGGCAGCAGAGAGGGCGCAGTGGTACTCGAAGAAAAAGACGCCCTTGTGCTCGATGCCCTCTGCAAGGATAGCCGCGCAAGCGCAGCAGCAATCGCGCAAAGCGTCAGGCTTTCCCCCTCCTCGGTCCTTCAAAGAATCCGCAGGCTTGAAAAAGAAGGGATTGTGACTCACTACACAATATGGCCCAATGTGAATGCGCTCAAGGGCTTCTACTACAAGGTGCTTATCTCATTGCACAACCTTGACCCCAAAAAGGAAGCGCGGCTGCTCTCCTATTGCGAGCACCACCCCAACATAGTGTTTGCAGTGGAGGCTGTTGCGCAGTGGCAGTTCGAAATGGACGTGGAAGTAGAAAACGGCGAGGAATTCCGCGCCCTTATGCGCGATTTCCTTGAGAAATTCGATGACATAGTGTCCGACTACACTCCGCTTAACATCTACCAAGAGCACAAATATTGCTTCTTTGAAAAAGAGTGCCTGAAGAAAAAATAAAGCTGGCAGCACCAACTACCTTGCGCCAACATTGTAAATATCCAGTTTCAATTCCTTTTTCTTCTCGAGTTCCGCATGCATCTGCGCAAAAAGCGCATTTTTCACGCCCAAATACTTCTCCTGCGCAAGCTCCGCATTCCCAATCGCATTCCTCAAATTCTTCGTATTAAAGCAAAACATCGAGTCCTGCACATTCTCGCAGTTGTGCAGGAAATATGCGCCCGCACAATTCTGCGACGCATCCACCTCAAAGCAGCGCGTAAGCTTGTTGGAATTGTAGCAGTTTATGCAGAAGCTGGACTTCCACGCCATCTGCGAGCCAAAAACATATTCCGAGCTGTCCGGCCAGAAGCAGTATGCGCACTTCTTGCACTTTGTGAACGCGCTTCCTTCAAAGCAGTCCTGTGCATCCACAAGCACTGCGCCATGTGAAATATTCAGAAGATTCCCAAACATCTTGTTAAGGTCCGAGTATGCGATTTCCCCAAGCACGCTGCACAGGCTCTCAGGCTCAAATTCCACTTCCACAAGCTTCTGTGCATCAATTTCCTTTTTTCCAATTTCCCGTATCTCTATTTCCGGAAGAAGCCTGCCCCCAATGTTAAACTGCCTTGTAAGATACGCCCTATACCCAGCAACTATTGCCTCTTCCCCAGTAAAGGGCGACCTGAAATACTCGTTCATGGGGATGTGCCTTTGCAGCCATTTCCCGTATCTCTCCATCCCAACAAGGGGCTTTCCAAAAAGAATGGAAGATGTTTTCTCAAACGCCTCCTCTATGGGCGCCATGCTAAAGGGAGCGCGCTTTCCAATTGGCATCTTAATTCCGCTTGCCTCCCTCTTTTCCCTCTTCGCAATCTCAAGAAGCTCAAACACTGAGAAAATTCTCTTGTCTTTTTTCAGTTTCTGCGCAATTTCAGAAAGCAGTTTTGCCTTAAGTTCAGCATACTTGTCTTTCGGAAGTTTCATGTTCCCTATCATGTGCGTTCCGTTCTCCGCCCCAAAGCAGAACATGCACTCAATGCAGTTTTTTGCGCTTGGGCAGTAGTAGCAGTCGCTCAAATATTCCGAAGAAGGGCACTCAAAGCACCGCTTGTACTGCCCGCCCATGCATTTCATTGTGTGCGAGCCGGTTCTGCAGCCTCCCATCCCAAAAACGTATTCAGCGTCAGTAACCCATATTGAGTGCCCAACGTATTTCGAGTCCCTTATGAACTCGCTGTTGTATATGAAATTCCCGTTTATCACATTGTTGCTGCCCTGCACATAGTGCGAATTCCCAAGTGAAATGTTTCCTGTGTATTGCGCCCTCTCGCCCACCGCCTGTGCAATCGAATCTATGTCCTTTACCTCATTTATTGAGAGCGGCTTGAACTTTTTGCCAAAATCAATTTCTTCAAAAGCAATAAACTGCGCATCCTTTGCATAGTCGTGCACGGAAAAATACACATCCTGCCCGGAAACTGAAGACTTTTCGCACCTGCGTTGCTCAAGGTATTCCTCGAGCCATTCCGAGAAATCCCCCAGCTCGCCTACCTCGGTTCCAAAAAGCACCTTGCACGTGCTCTTCCACGCCTTGTTCACTGCATCATAAGTTTGCGAGCCGCCTTTTCCCTCCATGCGTTTCTTATGCATCCAGCCTTATTTAAGGGCTTTGCGCGATTTTTCAGCTAAAAACGCATTTCTTTATTAGTTTTTGCGGCTTTACTACAATATGAAGGAAAATATTGCAATAAAACTGGATGAAAAGGACAGGAAAATACTGCTTGAGCTTGAAACAGACGCCCGCCAAAGCTCGGCGCAGATAGCGCGCAAGGCAAAAGTTTCAGCGCAGGTTGTGAATTACCGCATAAGGCAATACCTCAAGGGCGGCATAATACGCAAGTTCTTTGCAATCCCGCTTTTTGACAAGCTCGGCATAGGGACTTACCGCATTTACCTGCAGTTCTTTGCAACAAGCCCGAAAACAGAGCAGGAAATGGTGGAGTACATCCGTGACAAAATGCCCTGCCAGTGGATAGGGCTGTGCGACGGCAGATGGGACGTGATAGCGCGCATAAGCGCACACGACACTTTTGAGTTCAACGCAACAATGGACCGCTTCCTTGAGCACTATGGGAAATATGTGCGCGAAAAAGAGGTCACAAGGCAGCTTAGGCACACCTGGTGGCCCTCAACTTACGGGCTCACCCAGAAACAAAGGGCGAAATCACCCTTGCATGAGGTCCCAACAAGCGTTGGGGTTGTGAAGCACGATGCAATAGACCTGCGCATACTTGGCATCCTGTCCGAAAATGCCCGCATGCCCACGGTTGAAATAGCAGGGAAGGTGAAGCTCTCCGCGGATGCAGTGCACTATCGGATAAAGAGGCTGATGCGCGAAGGCGTGATAACGCAGGTAAAGAGCTATTTTGACCGCGAAAAGCTCGGATACCAGCACAACCAGATTTTCATGCGCCTTTACCCTGAGCAAAAAGGCATAAAGCGGCTCATCTCTTTCCTGAACGAATTCCCGGAATGCTTTTTCATCTCCTCAATGGTGGGCGCATGGGACATGCAGTTTGGCATTGATGCGAAAAACTCGGTTGAGTTCCACGAGCTTTTTGGCAGGATAAAAAAGGAGTTCCCAGACGTGATACGCGAATACGAGACGCTCATCGTGTACAAGGAGTATTCGCCAAATCCCTTCGCACATTTTGTGAAAAACTAGCTACTTTGCCCCGATATTGTAAATGTCCCATTTGAGCTCTTTCTTTTTCCCAAGCTCCTCCCCCATCTGCTTCAAAAGCGCCTCTTTTACCTGCGCATATTTTTCTTTTTCCAAATCCGTATTCCCGATTGCAAACCTCTTTCCCTTCATGTTAAAGCAGAACATGCAGTCAGTAAGCCCCTCGCAGTTGTGGCAGAAATACGAGTCCGCGCACTTGTTGCAGCCATCAAGCTCAAGGCAGCGGTTCAGATAAAGCGAATTGTAGCACTTGAGCGAAAATTGCGAATCTATTATGCGGTGGCACCCATACACGTATTTTGAGTGCAGTGAAAGCGATGTGCAGCCCGAATGCTCAGAGTAAGTCGCCTCATACCCCTTGTACACATTTGCGCTGTGCAGCACAAGGGGCGCGCCTATAATGTTGCGGTTTTCCCCATCGTAAAATTCCGCAGTGAAAAATGCTATTTTGTCCAGCTCCTTAAGCAAAGAATTCAGGCTGGAAAGCGATTGCTCTCCCACCCTAAAAGTTTTTCCTGCCTCAATGGATTCAAAAACGTTCACTAAGCGGTTTTTTGGAAGAAGCTGAAAAACAGGGAAGTCCTGCGGAAGGTAAGTAACATTTCCAAATACCGAAGGTACTGGCACTACCCTTACAGTATTCCTCCCAAGCCATTTCTCATAGTCGCATATGCTCGCAGGCTGGTGTTTCAGGATAATCCCATACGTTGCGGAAAACCCCTTTTCTATTGCCGCCATGTTTTTTTCGTCTTTTGGCATTGATGGCGTTATTTTCGGAATATTTTTAGGCGGCATTTTCGGCACAAGCTCAAAGAGCGAGGGAAATTTCTTTTTCTTTTCAAGCTCACCCGCTATCTCCCCAAGCAACTTTTGCTTTATTTGCGCGTATTTTTCCCGTGCAAGCGCAAGATTGCCTATACAGTGGCTTTTGCTTCTCTGCCCAAAGCAAAAGAGCAAATCATTGCACCCATGGCAGTCAAACGAGAAGTAAGCATCCGAACAATCCGCGGCAAAATGGGTTTCAATGCAGCGGCGCAGGTTTATGCCTGCAACGCAGCGCACAACAAATTCCCCGGCAGCAGTCCAGCCGCTTCCATACGAATATTTGCTCCCCCTGCGCATCATATAAGAGGAATACACATACGTTGACTGCTCAATGTTCGTGCTGTTGTGCACGTACTGGGAATCAAGCACAATGTCCGATTCGCTCACAAACGCGGAGTTCCCAAGGAAGCGGTTTCCAGTGTATTCCGCATTCTCCCCAAGCGCTCTCACCAGCGAGTCCATGTCCTTTATGTCGTTTATGGAAAGCGCATAGTTTTTGTTCGTAGTAAGCTCATCCTCTGAAATAAAGCGTGCGTTCTTCGGATAGCTGTCCTTCGCTATTATCACATTTTTGCCGCTTATGAGCGATTTTCTTTTTGCAGATGGCGGCAGATATTCAGAAAGGTATTCCTCATACCCCTCTAGTTCCCCTATTTCCTTTCCAAAAAGTATTTTGCACGTTGACTTCCAGCCCTTGTTAAGCGTTGCATACAGTTGCGCATCCACTTGCCCACCAAATTTATTTCCTTTCCGCATCGCCTGCCTTTCCCGCTATCGCGTTCCAGCACGCGCTTTACTTTTTCGCTTTGCCTGCCTCGTGTATTGCTTTCACCATTTCCTCTACGCGCTTTTTCAAATTCCCGCCACTCTCAAGTGCTGTTCCAACCTGCACAGCATCTGCGCCCGCTTTTATCACGTTCGCGGCATCTGTTGCAGTGCGCACTCCGCCTCCCACAATGTACGGAACTTCGCACACAGAAGAAACCGCTTTCACCATTTCAAGCGGGATGTGCCCTTCTGCAGGGTTGCTTCCAGCATCCGTAAGAATAAGCCTGAAACCCATGTACTGCGCAGCAAGCGCGTGCGCAGCAGCAATTTGCGGCTTTGCGCGCTTCACCATGTTCACATCTCCCACGTATCCCACTGTGCCGCCCGGCTCAACTACAATATACCCTACCGGAAGCGGCTCAATTTTCGCCATTTTCACCGCATACGCAGCAAGCATTTGCGCGCCCGATATCCAGTATGGGTTCCTGCTGTTCAAAAGAGACATGAAATAAACCGCATCCGCATATTTTGAGAGCGTGCTTATGTTTCCCGGAAAGAGCACAACTGGAACGCTTGCAGCGCTCTTTATCTCTTTCGTAACAATATCAAGAAGCTCGCCCTGCGCGCCCATGCTGCCTCCAATGAGCATGAGGTCCGCTCCTCCTTCTGACGCTTCCTTTCCCGCCCTTATTGCATCCTGCGGGCTCTTGTAGTCCACAGGGTCTATGAGCGCAAAGAGAAGCCCGCCTTTCTTCTCCACTTGCTCGTTAATGTACTGTTCTGTTTTTCCGATTTTCATAAAAACACTCTCCATTTTGCGTGTTAGCTTAAGTTGTTGCAGTTTCCCCACCATCTATTACAAGGGAAATGCCGCTCACGTAACGCGCCTCATCAGATGCAAGGTAAAGCGCGCCATGCCCGATATCTTCCGGCTGCCCCACAATGCGAAGCGGAATTGCCTTCAAAAATTCCTCCCTTGATTTTGGGTCTGCGAGCATGGGCTTTGTCATCTCAGATTCTATAAGACCCGGGCAAATCGCATTCACGCGTATTTTGTAGGGCGCAAGTTCTGCACTCGCCGCGCGCGTGAATGCCGCAATCCCTCCTTTTGAAGCGCAATACGTGCTCAGCATGGAATACCCAACAAGCGCAGCAATAGACGCGGTGTTTATTATGCACCCCCCATTCTTTTGCTTTTTCATTTGCTTTGCAGCGTGCTTTGTGCCCAGCAGCACGCCGTTGAGATTTATCCCAAGCTGCCAGTTAAGGTCCTTTTGCTCCACCTCATCCAGCGGCTTGCTCAGCAGCACGCCCGCATTGTTCACCATAATGTCCAGCTTCCCAAATTCCTTTACCGTCTGCGCTACGAGCTTTTGCACATCTTCTTCCTTTGAAACATCGCACGCGATTGCAATTGCCTTTGCACCCAGCTTCTTTAGCTTTGCAACCTCCTCCTCGCACCTCTCCTTGCTTGGGGAGCACACCACAATGCTTGCGCCAGCCTTTGCAAACACGGTTGCAATCCCTTCCCCAATTCCCCTATCCGAACCCGTTATTATTGCGACTTTTCCTTTCAAAGAAAACATAAGTTCACCCATTTTTCCCGAGGTATTCCTGCTTCCTTTTCACCCGCTCTTGCCGCTTTTCAAGAGGTATTCCCTCACCATTTCCCTTACTCCGTCCCTTAATTTAACCTTTGCCTTCCAGCCCAGTTCCTTCTGCGCCCTGCTCGTATCAAACGCGCGGTGCGAGGAAACCATTTCTATTGCATCAAAATTCAAGGAGGTTTTTTTACCCGCAATCTTTGAGAAAAAGTCATTCACTTTTGCAAGCGTGTATGCGGTATCCTTTGCAATATGTGCATTCGGAGGCTGTACTCCCAACTCCTTTGCAGCCATTTCCAAAAGCTCCTTCTGCGTTTTCTGCTCCCCAACTATAAGGTAGATTTTCGAAGGCGTTTTCCTCTCAAGCGCGAGCACAATCGCATCCACAACATCCTGCACGTGCACAAATGGAATCTTGTTCTCCCCATCCCCAATAATTTTCATCTTCCCCTTTTGCAATCTCTTGAAAACCGCAAAATATCCCTCCTCAAACCCCTTCCCGTACACAACCCCTAATTGGAGCGATGCAATTTGCAATCTGTCCGCAGCACAAAGGGCAGCCGCCTCCGCAAGATATTTGCTCGTCCCGTAAAGGGTGCTTGGCTTTGCAGGCGTATTCTCATTTGCAATCGGAGGAAGGCTCCTCCCATAAATGGAAACCGAGCTTGCATACACGAACTTGCATTTGTTTGGAGCAGCCGCAAGCACGTTCTTTGTGCCTTGCACGTTCACATCAAAAAGAATATTTTTCGGCGCAGAAGAATCAATTATTGCCGCAAGGTGCACAACTGCATCTACTTCTTTTGCAGCAGCCTTTATGCTCCCAACATCAAGTATGTCGCCTTCAAACTCAGTAACATTTTTCCCGCTTACGCTCCCCTCCTTTTGCACGAATGCGCGTATCGCATACCCTTTCCTTGAGAGCGTTGCGCACAGCAGGCTTCCTATCCTGCCAGCGGCTCCTGTAACGAGGACTGTTTTCATAGGAAAGGTTTCTCAGTCGCGCTTAAAAAGTGTTACACTTTCGCAGCCAATTCCGCAAGCCGGTTTGAATAGCCCCACTCATTGTCGTACCATGAAAGCACTTTCACGTGCCTTCCTGCAACAACAATCGTGCAAAGCCCATCCACTACTGCCGAATGCGGATTCCCGACAACGTCCGAGCTCACAATGGGCTCCTCAGTGTACTCAAGTATTCCCTTGAGTTTTCCATTCGCAGCTTCCCGCAGCGCAGCATTCACCTGCTCTTTAGTAACGTCTTTGGAAAGCTTTACAGTGAGGTCGTTCATGGACCCGTCTGTAACGGGCACCCTCAGGGAAAGCCCGTCCAATTTTCCCTTTAATTTTGGAAGAACCTCTCCGATTGCTTTTGCAGCCCCCGTAGTAGTTGGTATGATATTCACCGCAGCCGCCCGCGCCCTTCGGAAATCCTTGTGCCCGACATCAAGCACCCTCTGGTCGTTTGTATATGCGTGCACCGTTGTCATGAAGCCGCTCTCAATGCCGAACTTCTCATCCAGCACCATTGCAACGGGCGCAAGGCAGTTCGTTGTGCAGCTTGCCATGGAGAAAATAGTGTGTTTTTTCGGGTCGTACGCCTTGTCGTTCACCCCAGGCACAAGCGTTACCTCCACTCCCTTTCCAGGTGCGGATATAAGGACTTTTTTCGCCCCAGCAGAAATGTGCAGCGCAGCCTTGTCCTTCTCTGTAAAAGCTCCCGTGCACTCAAGCACAAGCTCCACCCCAAGCTCTTTCCACGGAAGCTTTGCAGGGTCGCGCTCGTTCAAAAGTTTTATTTTCCGCCCCCTTATCACAAGGCAGTCTCCCTCAAGCTTCACGTCCTCAGGGAACCTTCCGTGCACAGAATCGTACTTGAGAAGGTGCAGCGCAAGCGCGGCTTCGTCAGTAGAGTTTATCGCAACAAGGTCAAAGGTTTTCCCAAAAGTCCCGTTCTTTATTGCGGCGCGCACAACCATGCGCCCTATCCTTCCAAAGCCGTTTATTGCAAGTTTCATAAGCTACACCCCTACAAGCGAGTATCGGATTTAAGGATTAAAACGCTTGCGGTGGGGCGCGCCTCCCTCGTTCTATTCCAAAAGGAATATTTCTTGCAGGAATTATTATTAAGCGGGCAGCGCAACAACTTCTTACAAAGAACCAGAGGTGGTTGAACTCGTAGAAGGAATACAAAAAACAACAAAAAGTGCAGAAATAGGCGCGCAGGATGGCATAACCCCTTCCAGCCAGCCTGACATAAGCGAAAAGGAATGGATAAGCATCCTAGTCCGTGAAGCAAAGGGCGCAGTATACGCGGAAAAGCACATTGCGCTGGAAGAGCTTGCAAAAATAGGCAGCCCAAAGGCAGCACTATTCCTTGCGAATGCAGCACTGGGGCACGACGCGCACCTGTGCGGCGAGGCGATAAAGGCGCTTGAGAAATACAGTGGCCCATACGCACTCCCTATACTCGAGCTTGCCTCCCATAGGAACGATTGGGCAGGGAAAGATGCGCAAGTTGCGCATGCGAAACTGAAATGGCAGCTCGAATATGCAAAACAATTCTGGAACAAGGGAGAAGAGGAACTGAGGCAAATCCTTGAAAATCCCGGAACCCAGCGCCGCCATGACAGGTGGAAAGCCGCAAAGCAGCTTGCAACAAGGAGAACTCCAACTTCAGTTGCGATCCTCATTGGTGCATGCACCCATGAAGAATGGGATGTACGCCACAACGCAATAACTGCGTTGGGATGCATTGACGATGCACGCGTGGAAGCCGCCTTAAGAAAAACGGCAGAAAGCGACAAATCCGATTCCGTCCGCGCAGCAGCAAAAACAGCGCTTGCTTCGGATTTCAAGCTGCCCATACGCGAATGTTTGCCGTCCAAAACCGGCAGCGCCGCAAGGGAGATAGAAACCGCGGCAAGGAAGGCAAAACTGGTGCAAGAACGGAGAACGCCGCAGCAAGGAAGAAGGGCAGCTCCAATCGGCATAAGGATAGGAGGGTTATAGGTGGTTAAATGACACAAGCACAAAGAATACGCGTAAGCATAAAGCAGGTCGGGGACGCGCTTCACGGGAAAATAATTCCCACTGGCAAGGTCCTTGAAGATGGCAACACTGGCAAGGTCCTTGAAGATGGCAAAATACTGCTTCGAAACGGCGAAAAAATCCAATGGATTCGCCCGCCTGAGGAGAGGTGGACCAACCGCTCAGGCGGTTTCGGCGTGTCCAACACAAGAATCCCCGACGGGTTTTATTCCGCCCAGCCATTCCTTGAGAAAAAGCCCCTTGCAGACCAAAAGCGAGCATAACAGATGGAGTATCAGGAACACCTGAGGGGGTGAAACCTTAGGGGCTAAGGGGGTGAAGGGGAAATCAAGGAAAAGCTAATTTAGGGGGAGGGTCAGGAAATCAAGGAAAAACCAGGGAGGGGCGTAGCCCCTCCGGGGTTTGTCTATGGACACAGGGGGATTCGAACCCCCAGCCTCCTGCATGCCATGCAGGCGCGCTACCGTTGTGCCATGTGCCCAAAATAATGCAAGTATTTGGGAAAAAGAGAATAAAAAGCAATGCTGCCGCTATGCGCTGAAAAAAAGAAAAAAGGAGTTACTGCGCTGAAGCATTCTGCGCGGCATCTTCAACCGCAACTACGCTCCACCATGGCTTCTGGTCAGAGACTATGTTCCCTGTCTGCGAGTCAATCTCCACAGTGCGGTTGAGCGTAACGGGCAGCACCCCCATTATCCTTGCTTTTGTCTGCGCCTGCACGTTGTATATTGCCTTGTTGTCCTTGTCTGCCGAAATGCTTATCTTCTTGGAAACCGCATTCACCTTTTTGGCAGCCTCCGAAGGCGTGACTTTAACGTCCGCGCCGCCAACTGAAACCGTGTCAGAGGTTACGTCTATCTCGCTTGCCTTTGCCTCCACCCCGTTGTCGCGAATCACTACCGACCCTCCTTTTGCCTCGACTTCAATGGGTTTTTTGGCAGACGTGCGCGCCTCTATTATTTTGCCCTTTGCCTCCACTGCGACGTCTCCAGTGCTTACGGTTGTCGGCGTAATGCGCACTGATTTCACAATTTCCTTCATGCCCTCCTCATTGAGCGCAATGCGCGACTTTTGCTCAAGCAAATTCGCAACAAGGGAATTTATCTCCCCGCTCAACTGCTTAAGCGACGCTATCTGCGAATCAATGTTGTTGTTTTTCTGCAGTATCTCCTGCATTTTCTGCGTGTAATAGTCGCTCACATCCCCTGCGGCAGTTGTTCCGGTCGGGGCAATGAATTCGTCTGAGGTTGCAGATGCGCTGCTTGTTGCGCCTATCTGGGCAGTTGCGGCTTGCGCGCTGCCTTCGCTTTGCGGGGCGGTAAATATAGGCACGTTTGAATCAAGCTGTGTCTTAACATCAAATGCGCGGTATGGCAGGCACTCATACACAACGCCCGATTCCGTGTAGCTTGCCCTCCCCTCGGTGTCCGCCTTCCCGTCCCTGTTTATCCAGCCGCTTATGCTCGTTTTCCCAACCTCGCGCACGCCCTCCGAGCGGCTGTTGAGCTGCTGGCAGTACGTGAGCGGGTTTATGTTCGCGCCGTCGCGCATGTTGGATGCCGGCGCCCAGCTGCCCGAAGCTGCCTGCACCATGGTAACCTTGCCCCACCAGTATGCAAAGCGCGCAAGCGCCCCGGTTGATGGCACCGTAGTCTCCGTAGGCAACGCAGGTATCGCCGAACTGCCCGAAACCGCACTGCTTCCTGTATTTGCCCCAGAGCCTGCTGGAATAGTCCCTGCTTTTATGATGCGCGCAATTGCGGCGGTATCAGTCGTGTTGTATTTTGCAATTATTTCCCTTATGAGCGCAGTGTTCGTGCTTGTGATGTTAAGCCGCGCATTTGCGGTTTCCGAGCGCACATCCGCAGCCTTTTCCCGCGCCTCTATTGCAGCTTCATTCGCATTTTCAGTGTTGGCAGTTACAGTCCGTGCAGTAGTTCCTGCAGCCGAACTTTCGCTTGTTTCCCGCACCGTTGCGCTTGTCCCGGAATCCTCAGCAGCGTTTGTTGCCTGCGCGGCTGCAGCGGCTTTTTCCTTCTCGCACATCTGTTCCGCCCTCGCAAGGCTGGTGCTAAGGGAACTCACTACCCTTTCAATCTGCCCGCTGCTCATGTTAAGCGCGGCAAGCTTTTGGGGCGAATCAAAAATTTCCTTGTAATAGCTGACTTTTTGGCGGTACTGCGAAAGCGCATCGCAATAGCTCGTTGCAAGGACCGATACGCTCAGCACCAAGAGCACAAAAACAGGCAGGGCGAGTTTCATTTTACCACCGGCAAGGCTTCGCCTGCTCGCCTTAAATCGGTTTCTATAACGTTAGGCTGCCTTGCAGCTAGGAGGGCGAAATGTACACTACAGAATCTCCCCTAAGGAGCACCGTGCCAAGCCCGCGCTTCACTTCGCCGTCTTTGAGCTGCTCTGCCTTCTCCAGGACTATGTTCATGTGAACGTCATAGGATACCATAAGCCCGCGGACTTCAATCCCGCCCTTAAGCCCCACAACGACGTTGTTGTTGAGCGCATTGTTCAGTATGTCAAACGGCCTTTTCTCTGTCATGCAAAACACCTCGTAAAAAACAATTTGTATTGGAGGTTACTGTTTAAATTGGTATGCGAGGGGCAATTTGCTCGGTGCGCACGTCCGGGAACCTGCCCGCGCGCTGCCTTGGCTTTGCTCCCTGCGGCTTTGCGAGGCTAAAGTCAGTTTCCATCTGCAGCATGCGCCCCGGCATGCTCCTTTTGCTTGGCGCATGCGCGTGTGCATAAGCAGCAGCCTCCTTCTCATCCTGCAAAGAGAGCCCATAATGCCCCGCTATTTTTCCCGCGTGCTCAGTATAGCTTGCGGATAGCAGCTGGGATGCAAATCCGTACATCGCTGCTTTCCTTTTCTGGCTTTCATCCAGCCCCAATGCAGCCGCTTTTTCATCAGCGGGCCGGAAGTCCCCGCTTGGGGCGCAGGAAGAGATTTCGCATCCCACAACGTATATTGCTGCTATGAATTTTTCCTTTATCAGGTTCTCCCTGCACGCAAGTGAATATGCAGCCCCATAGCCGCATTTTTTCATGAGCCTGCTCCATTCCTTCTTTGCCGCCTTTATCTGCTGCCACTCGCTTTGGGCATAAGGCGTTTGTTGAACTTGCGGCTTTTGGGCAGAAAGCCGCTGCATAATAATAGAAAGAGGGCTGCCTTTCCTGACTAGCATCGGACCCATGGTGCAGTATAACAGCCAATCAATATAAACTCTCACGGCTGGCCAGGCAAGAATGCACACCTATTGCGCCTGCTTTGCAGCCCACACAACTACCTGCACTTTCACGATTTGGCCATCAAGGGTCGCAACGCGCACTACCTGCGCCTGCGCAGCCGCATCAGCGGGCGCCTCCCTCCCAAGCGTGTGGCCAACGCCGGTATTAATCGGTGCAATGCCCACGAAAAAGTTCGGCACGGAATACGAGTTGCACGTTGTGTTGTAGTTCCCCTCATTTTGCAAATATGCAGCATACTCAATTATCTTGCGGGCCGAAAGCGAGGAGCCCTGCTCATTTGCAAGCCCGAACACAGTCGCATTCACGCTCCAGTCCGGCGGATTGCCGCTTGTAAGGAGCGCGTCCGAAATTGCAAGCGCGCGCCTTTGCATCCTGTCTTCCTGCAAGGAAGGCGCATTTTGCGCCCCGAACCAGTAAGAGCTGAGCATGGAGACCGCGATTACAAGTATGAGCGCGGACATTATCGCGTCAAATGAAAAATATTGCCCTTTTTTAGTGTTCATGCAAATCACTGCGTTATTATTATCGAACCGTTCACGTTTGAGAACCTCACGTTCCCAGCGCCTGTGTCTATGCTCACGTTATTCGCAAGCACCCCGGCGCTTCTCCCAATCGCCCCAGAAATGACCGGCTGCACAATTGCCTGCGCCTGCCCCCCCGGCGCGCTCCATTGCACGTACAAGTTCCCCGAAGAGTAAAATACTGCACTATACTCCCGTCCAAGTATGTCTCGGTGCAGCGGGAAAGTGCCGCTAAAGCCGTCCCCCGCGCGGAATGCAAAATCATAATACCCGCCAAGCTCGTTCGCATACTGCGCCGCAAGCTCGTACTGGCTGCTTGCAAGCTGCGACTGCGATACGCCTGTGAGGTATGCAAGCAGCACCACGAACGCAAGGAAAAAGAACGCCCAGTACGAAAGCAGTTCAACCGCAGCTTGCCCCCTCTTGCAAATATTACTTTCTTTACCCATGCGATATCTCCACCACAATGCTGCTTGCATTTTTTTGGACTGTGCTGAATACTATTTTCCGGTTTCCCGAATTTATTTTCCCTGCGGCAGTCTGCATCGAGTGCAGGGAATTGTTCCCATCCGCGCCTTTCCCATCCATTAGGGGCGCAAAGGATTGCGTCACAATGTCCGTCCTTCCCTTTGCGCTCGAAAGCATGAAAACAATCTGAGTGCCGTTTATCTGCACATCAAGCAAATTCGAAGGGAAGTTAACGAGCGTTTCCCGCCGCGCCCCGGTTCCCTGCAAATACACCTCGCCCGCATTGTCCGCAATCTGCCTCCCTGCAAGCCTTGCCTGCATTATTGCAGCCTCGTCCGTGCGGTTTTGCGAGGTTGCAAAAAACAGCAGCGCAAGGGGCACGAAAAAGAGCACCACGAACCCAAGCAGCGTGAGCGCTTCCATGCTCGCCTGCCCGCGCGTGCATCCAATTGCGTGTGCACCCCTCTTTGTTGCCTTCAATCTCATCCGCATCCACCGCCGTTGGCGCCATTGATGCCGCTGCAGCTTATCGCATCCACTCCGTACGCCCCAATGCTCTCCCTGTCTAGCCCGAAATGCCCGACCCCGAAATCAATTGCTTCCTGCGCAGAGCACATTTCCTTGCTTTTGCATCCGGGCATCCCCTTTATTTTCGTATAATCCGGGAACCCTTCGGAATAGAATTTCCTGTCCAGCCTCGAATACGCATTGTGGGCGGCATCCTCGCCCCCTCCTGCCCATTTCCCGACAACAAAGGACTCTATCCCAAGCGGGCTGTGAAGCTGAAGGGTATCGTCCTTCACCATTTTCTGGAAGAACGAGCTTGCGCTTTCGTTTTGCACATAAAAGCCGCACACAGCCATGTCCCTCAAATTCTCAATGTCAAATATCCGATGGTAAGCCCCGTCTTCTTTTACGTTCCCGTACTCGCCCGCCCCGTACTGGTTGTCAAAGAGCACGCTGCGCTTGCCATTCACAAGCGGCAGCGGGGGATTCGCCCTTGTATACCAGCCCGTACCGTCCGTTGCAATGTAGGAGAAATTCACCTTGTTTGTGACATCCAGCTCATCTTCCCTCACGACCTGCCCGTTGTTGCTCTCCCTTATCCAGTGCCTGCAGTTCACGCATTTTATCTCATCCACCCTTGCTATTTCGTTGCCCCCGTTCTGCTCAACAGTGGTGCTAATCTGCGGCATGTTCGTTATTATCACCGCCCCAAACAAGTTCCCGTCAGTCTCAATGCCCTCATAATAATTGCTCATGTAAATGGATGCGCGCGCCTCTGAAACGTTCATGGTTGGGATGTCACTCGGGTCAATTTGCATTATCGGCCCGTAGAACCATCCAAGCCCAGCCATCCTCATGTTGCTTTCGTTTGCAAGGCTGCGCGGCATTACGCTTGCAGGCGTTGCATAATCCGGATTCCTGAACATCTGCTTCTGCGCAAATGCCCCGCCTCCCGCCCTCCTTGCAATGTCCTCGCGCGCAACAAGCGGGTCGTAAATCCCCTCAATGCTAGTTGTCGCGTTCGCATGCAGCACCTTTTGCACAAAGAACGAGCCGTCCGCGTCAGTGATGTTGAGCGGAAGCTCAAACTGCACGCTCACGTTCCACGCGTCAATCTGCTTTACCTCAAAGCCGCTCACATCCCCAAAGGAAAGCCTGAACCCAGCCGCAGCCGCGCTCGCATTGAGCGCCTGCTCCCAGCGCGATATTGTGTACCCCCCATTCTCAAGCCCAAGGGGAGTGTAAAATCCCTCCGGCATCGTAGTCCCGCTCAGCATAAGCTCCTTAATCGCAACGTTCACGTTTGCCGTCTGGGGGTTGTCGGGCGCAGCCCCTGCCGCATTCACCAGAATGGGCTCATTCACGCTCTTGTTCGCAAGCTGCGAAAGCGAATACAAAAGCGACATCTGCGCAAAATTCGAAAGCTGCGCATCGTTTGTGCTTTCCAGCATGGAATTCAGCGCCTCCACCTTGAAGCGGTACGCATATGTCTGCTCCGCCTGCGATGCAGCCGCAGAGGACGCCGACAAGGACGCAAGCATGAACGTGAGCAGCACTAGTGCAAGCGCAGTGAAAAGGAATCCCCTGCTTATTTGAATTTTCATCTTCTCCCTCATGAATATACAGTAAGCCTAAGCTGCCCAATGAAGGGCGTCCCGGCATCATAAAGCGAGAACGGAACGTCGCAGGGCGACATGCATTGTTTCTGCGCCTGCCCACCCACTCCTACAACTACTCCGGTGTTGCCCAAATTCACCTGGTTGTTTTCAAACGCATTGGGGTTCGCCTGCCCGGCATCGCCCGCAATTGCCCCACTGTTGCCCAAATCCGCCTGCTGGTTCTGGGCTGCGCCCGCATTTCCTGCCCCAATCCCGTTGTTTGGCAGGTTTGCCTGATTAGCTTGTATCGCCCCCTCAAAACGCATCCCACCCTTCGCAGCCCCGATTGGCGCGGAATACTGCTGCCCTGCGATTTGCGCATTCGTTGCCTGCGCATCGGTTATGCCGCCAACGTCCCCTGCCGAGGGCGGCAGTTCAGGCACCCCGCTGCACGATTTATAGCAGAAAGGCGATTCCCCCCTATTGAGCGAATTTTCATACGAAGAGAAAAAGAGCCTATAAGATGCTGAAAGCTTCCCCTGGGTTTTCCCATACCTCGAAGATGACGGGTCAGTTGCGGAATCATAAAGCGTTTCCCACGTGTTCGTGAGCGCATTGAACTTGTCAAAGCGGTACCCGAATTGCATCGGGATTGCCTTTTCAGCCGAGTTTGCAATCGCAACAAGCCTGTCCCCGCCCCCGACAAGCACCGCATCCACGTACGTGAGCTTTGCATTGTATTGCGTTGAGTGCATTGAGCGCAGCGTGTCTTTCGCAAGGTCGTGCGCCTGCTCAAGGGACGAATAATACCCCTTTGGCACTGAGGAGAGCGCTATTGCGGAATTTATTGCGAGGAGAACAAGCATGAGCGCTACGAAAGCGTCCAATGAGAACACAAAAGCCTTCCTCATATTACCCATTCGAACTAATGCGTGCAAGACTAATAAATGTTGGCGAGCATATTGTACTGGCGACAGTGGCAGATGGTTCAAATGGGCAAAATAGAAATCGCAGGAGAGCGGCTCAGCCGTGCGGGCATCCCCCCCGTGCCGCCAGTGCATCCTGCTGCAGACAGGCATTTTAAGGACGGGCTCATAGGGAGCAGCGGCCCTGCTTCAACCATGAAACAAGGCACCGAATTTGACCGGTTTGTTGCAATAGAATGGTTCAAGGCAGAAGCCCGCATGCTCGCACAGGAGCAGTTGACGCAAAAGATGAATCAGGCAGCGCAAGATGCCGCGCACGCCGCAAACCCCTCAAGCGCAGAGCCCCACTTGAATGCGCTCCAGTCCCTTGCAGAAGAATTTTCCAGCCGCATTAAACGCCTGTGCAAAATGGAAGGATTCCCTGATGACCAAATGACGCTTGAAACCGAGAAAGTGCGCGCCCTCTTTGAGGGAACAGTAAAACATCATATCAACTCCCCTCTTCAGGCAATATTCAGCGCCCTGGACCCTGCGCTTGCAGACCTCTATTCAAACTCTGTTGATTTGCGTGCATTGTCTTCAGCCGTGCACGGCGAGTGCAACAAGCTTGCTGACCGTTTGATGGCAATGCAAAAAATTGATTCGCAAAACCCGCAAATCGAAATATACCACGGCAAAGTGGAAATATTCAAAATCTGATTTTCTTCTTTTGGGCCTCTTGGATATAAGAATATAAATAACGTCTCGCATATCCCCTCGGTGGTATTATGGCGCTTGAAACAATAGTACTTGCAGGCGGAGTCGTTCTTGTAATTCTAGTTGGCGGCGTAGTTCTAATTTACAACGGGCTCATTACAGCAAGAAACCGCATAGACAACGCATGGTCGCAAATAGACGTGCAGCTCAAGCGCAGGTACGACATGATACCAAACCTCGTGGAAACAGTAAAGGGCTACGCAAAGCACGAAAAGTCCGTTTTTGAGAACGTTACAAAGGCGCGCGCAGCATTGATGGGCGCGCAGACAGTAGGCGAAAAGGCAAAAGCGGACAACATGCTTTCCTCCACGCTCAAGTCCCTTTTTGCAGTCGCGGAAAACTACCCGCAATTGCGCGCAAACGAGAATTTCAAGATGCTCCAGGAGGAAATTGCAGGCACAGAGAGCAAAATCGCATACGCCCGCCAGTTCTACAATGATTCCGTGCTCTCCTACAACACAAGCATACAAACAGTCCCAAGCAACATTCTCGCAGGCATGTTTGGCTTCAAGGCACGCGAATACTTCAAGACCGAAGGGGACGAAAAAGAGAACGTAAAAGTTTCGTTCTAGTCCCTGCGGGGTTTTTGAATGGAGCTTTATGATTCAGTAAATAGGAACAAGCGGAACTCGCTTGCCCTCATGTTCGTAATGCTCATCCTTGTTTTCGCAGTAGCATGGGCAATAAGCTACGTTGTGCGCCTGGGGTCTTTCGGGCTCATCCTCGCGCTCATCCTTTCGGGCGTGTACGCATGGGGCGGCTATTTCTATTCAGACAAAATCGTGCTTTCAATGAGCAATGCAAGGCTTGCGGACAGGAAACAATACCCCCACTACATAAATGCGGTTGAAGGGCTCGCAATCGCCGCAGGCATCCCAACCCCTGCGGCATACGTGGTAGAAGACGATGCCCCAAATGCATTCGCAACTGGGCGCGACCCGCAGCACGCCTCAGTCGCGGTTACAACGGGCTTGCTAAAAATAATGGACCGCTACGAGCTTGAGGGCGTGCTTGCTCACGAGCTCTCGCACGTGAAAAACTACGACATCCGCTTTGCAACTCTCGTAGTAGTCCTTGTAGGCGCAATCGCAATAATGGGTGACATTGCGATGCGCATGCTCTTTTTCGGCGGGGGAAGGCGGGACGAAAAAGGGGGCAATGGAATCCTAATGCTCATCGGGCTTGCCTTCATAGTCCTCGCGCCCATTTTCGCGCAGCTTGTGCATCTCGCAATCTCAAGGAAAAGGGAATTCCTTGCGGATGCAAGCTCAGTGCAGCTCACGCGCGACCCCTCAGGCTTGGGAAGCGCGCTTGCAAAAATAGGAAAGAGCACATTGCGCGTGAAAAATGCAACAGATACGACTGCATCCCTTTACATCGCAAACCCTATCCCTAACAAGTTCCTCTCGCTCTTCTCAACGCACCCCCCAATAGAAGAGCGGATTGCGGCTTTGAAAAAAATCGCAGCTTAAGAAATTTATATTTTATGCTTTCTTCCACTTTACCCCTGCTTCCTCAAGAATGGAAATTACCTTCTGCCTCTCTTCCCCGCCCAATCCTTTCCAGTCCACAAGCGCACCCTCTGCCTTTTGCGTGCATTTTTCCAATGCCTGCGCAAGCATTTCCCGCTCAAAAGAAGCCGCATGGTATTTCGGGAGGATGTGCGACAGTGCAATGCTCCCCCCAACCTCATACCCGTTGAATTTTGACGCGTAATGCATCCCGCCAAATCCCAAATAGGCGGGAAACTCTTTCTCACTCGCAAGCCCATCCATAATCGCATCCGCAACTATTTCTCCAGCAACTTCATTTGCCCATTCCTCCTCCCCACTCCCGATTTCCGCAAAGAGAATTGGAGAGGAAAGCGTGGGCCCATGATGGTCAACCTCAAGAGAAACAGGCCACTTCAATTCGCTTTTTTGCGAGAGCTCGTTCATTTTGCACAAAATATTTTTCATCGCGCTAGGGGCGCAAATGTTCAGCGTTCTTGGAACTCCCCCCAAATCCGCATTCCCCCAATTTCCCGGCACGTGCGTTGTGAAACAGGGCTTTTTGCTTTCTGAGCGGTGCGTGGATGCATACACAAGAAGTTCGGATTGGAAAGAGGGCGCAATTTCCACAATGCTCCCTGAGAATTGCACGAGCTGCACGTCCCTCTCCCCAGCTTTTGCCTGCCAAACCCCCTCGCGCAGCTTCGCAAACCCGTACTTCGAAACAAGTCTGCCCGCAATATTGGAGCTCGCCTTATTGTCCTTTGAAAAAATTATGTGCAACATAAATGCACTTTTGCACCGAAGGAATAAATTAATGTGTGCGCAAATTCCCCTTATGGGAGATTATGAGAAAGCATTCGCGCGCAACATCGGAGTTCTCACGCAGCGCGAGCAGAAAAAACTGCGAAATAGCCGCGTTGCAATCTGCGGCTTAGGCGGCTTAGGCGGCATAACTTTCCAAATGCTCCTTCGTGCCGGAATAGGGAACTTCACAATCGCAGACGGCGACAGGTTCGAGCTAACAAACTTCAACCGCCAAGTGCTTGCGAACTGCAAAACTCTCAGGAAAAGAAAGGCTGACGTTGCATCCGACTTCGCGCACACGTTAAACAAAGGCGTACGGGTAAGAAAGATTGCAAATTTCATAGACGAGCGAAATGTTTCTTCCTTTGTGAAAGGCGCAGACGTTGTTGTAGACTGCCTTGACAACCCGATTTCGCGCGTAATTTTAAGCAGGGAGTGCCGCAAAAGGCGCATCCCATTCGTATTCGGCTCAGCAGCCCGCACATGCGGGATGTGCAGCGTTTTTGACTCACTTGATTTTGAGGCAGTCCTAGCTCTTCCCACGCGCGGAAAGAAGATGCAAGAGGCAAGAGAGCTCTTGAAAAATTATCCCAAGGGCATGCCCATCTTAGGGGTTGTGCCTGCAATGATAGGGAACATAAATGCAATGCAAACGCTCGCAGTCTTGCTCAAGAAGCCGTACGTGAAGGCGCCCTATTTCATATTCTTCAACGCATTCTCAAAAGAGCCCTTTTGCGTAAGGAAAATCTAGCCTTCCCAGTATGCGGGCGGCTGCCAAACCTTTAAATAGCTTCATCCGTATATACTATCTCCTATTTGTGAGTATGAACCCCGCAAGGGGGGACATGGGACTAGTTCCGCGAGGCTGTTGTTTCGCACTAGCAGTAGAGGTGTTAATTTGGTAACTATATTTGACGTGGAGCCACGCCGGCTAATTGAAGAGGCAGCTGCAAGGCTGGAAGAGATGAAAATAGAGGGTCCCGCATGGGTGGGCACCGTGAAAAGCGGCCCGCACAACGAGAGGCTCCCGCAGCAGAAGAATTTCTTTTTCATACGTGCAGCCTCAATCCTGAGGCAGGCATATTCGCACGGGCCAGTTGGCGTATCGCGCCTTCGCACGCACTATGGCGGAAGGAAAAAGCGCGGCGTAAAGCCCGACGAGCACCGCCGTGCAGGCGGTTCCCTGATAAGGAAAACAATGCAGTTGCTTGAAAAGGCGGAATTGCTTGCAAAGAACAAGAAAAAAGGGAAACCCGGGCGCGTAATAACCGCAAAGGGCATGAAACTGCTTGATGCAGCCGCTCTCGCAGTCTCAAAGAAAACCGCATCGCAATAAAGAAAACAATAAAGAGGGAGAAAAGAATGGAGGAAGATGAAGGGGAAAACCTGCAGGAAGCGCGCCAGAAAAGGCTGCGCCAAATGCTTGCAGAAAGGCAACAGGCGCAGCAGATGGACGAGCAGAAAAAGTCGCTCCTCATGCGCGTGCTTGAAAATGACGCGTATGAGCGGGCAATGATGGTAAGGATTTCCTCCCCGGAAACTTATGACAGGCTGATATCCGTGCTTGCGCAATTGTACCAAAGCGGCCAATTGAAAGGCAAGCTCAACGAGGCGCAATTGCGCGCAGTGCTCGCAAAGCTCACGCAAAGGCGCGAGGGCAGCATCACGATACAGAAGAAATGAACTGAAAACAAAGTTGGAGCGTGTAAAAATGTACCACCCTGGAAAAGTCCTCAAGGTATTCTCAAAGGCGGACAAGGACGTAATCGCAGCGGACACAACGACGCAGGCGCTTCTCATGATGTGGGACGAGAACGTGCTCACGCTCCTCGTGGACGCAAAGCTCGCGGGCAAAGTAAAAGATGGGGACATAGTGCTTGTGGACTACCGCCCGCTTGCGGGCCTGACTGCCCCAATGCCAAAGCAGATAGTTACAAAAGTAATCAGAGGAAAGAAAGCCGATGCCCTCTGGAAGGAATACGAGCAGGTGCGCGCCAGGCAAAGGCAGGCAGCGGCTGCAGCAGCCCAGAGGGGGCAAAGCTACATCGGGTAAGTTCAGGGATGAGGGGTGCTAACATGAGCAAAGTAAAATCTGTACAAAAAAAGGCAAGGCTGTCCCACGCGCTTAAGAAAAACCGCAGGCTGCCGCTTTTCGTGATTGCGAAAACAAAACGCAGGGTTACTGCGGCTCGCAGGCGCAGCTGGCGCAACCAGAAGCTCAAGCTTCACAGCCAGAAGAACCTTGGAAGGAGAGGATAAGAATGGTCGAAAAAATTTGCACAATACCAATGAGGGAAGCATTCGAGGCAAAGCGCACAAAAAGGACAAGGCGCGCAATCCGCGTAATAAAAGAATACGCCTCACGGCACATGAAAGCCGATATCGGAAGTGTGCGTGTGTCTGCAGGCGTGAATTCCGCGCTCCTTGAGCACGGCAAGCCCCCAAGGCGCATAAAGGCGAAGCTCGTTACGGACGACAAGGGCCTCACCACGGTGTGGCTCATGGACGAGCAGGAAAAAATTGCAGCCTCAAAGAAAAAGTTCGATGAGGCAAAGAAGGCAAAGGACGAGCGCAACAAGAAATCGCTTGAGGCAACAAAGGCAAAGAAGGCAGCCCCGGCAAAAACTGCAGCCGATGAAAAAGCAAAAGCAGCTCAAGCAACGCCTGCAAAACCGCCAGCCCAACAGGCAAAGCCCGCGGCACCGGCAACAACGCAAGCAAAACCGGCAACTCCAGCAGCACAGGCAGCTTTGGCAAAGCCCGCAACGCCCGCACCTGCAAAAACACAGTAAACGGCAGCAAATTCAGGTACACACGTGAAAAAAATGGCAACAACCCAGGTAGCGTATGACGGCAACCCGCACATAGGGCTGTTTGCAAAGGCAAGTGAAAATTTTGCGCTGCTCCCCCTTGGGGCGCATGCGAAATTCACAAAAGCAGCAAAGGCGCTGGACTGCAGGATAGAGCCAGCAACAATCGCAGGCAGCAACCTGCTTGGGATTTTCTGCGCGCTGAACTCAAACGGCATTGTGCTCCCAATTTTCACGGAGGAGCACGAAAAGAAATTCTTCAAGGATTTGGGGCTGAACATTTGCACCCTCCCTTCAAACTTCTGCGCGGCAGGCAACAACGTGTGCGCAAACGACAAGGGCGCAATCGTGAACGCGGAAATGCCGCATATGCTCGTGAAAAAAATTTCTGAGTGCCTCGGCGTTGAGGCAGTGCCCGCAAGCATCGCAGGATACTTCACAGTCGGAAGCGCGTGCGTTGCAACGAACAAGGGCTTTGCGGCGCACAACCGCATAAAAGAGGAGGAAATGGAACTGCTCAAGTCGGTTTTCAAGGTTGGCGGCTCAAACGCAACCGTGAATATGGGCTCGCCCTTCATAGGGCTTGGGATAATCGCAAACTCAAAAGGCTGCGTGATTGGCGAGGCAACAAGCGGCTTTGAAGCCTCAAGAGTGATGAACGCGCTTGAACTGGAATAAAAAATGCAAGGGCAGAATAGGGATTTATATACTTGAAACGAAAGGTGATAGCATGAAATTCGTAGTAGAAGGGTATGTCGTAAAAGGCGCAAAGCGCGTCTTCACAATAGAAGTGGAAGCGCCAAGCGAGAAGCTTGCGCGCGAGCATGCATACACGTTCTTTGGCGCAAACGTTGGCGCAAGCAGGCACCAGATTCACATAGGGAAAGTTTCAAAACTTTAAGGAGGCGGTTTGCATGGCTTCAGAGGAACTAAACCAGATGGCTGCGCAAATGCAGCAGATGCAGCAGCAGGCGCAGGCAGTCGCGAACCAGCTTGACGCAATGCAGCAGAGCGCTGACGAGCTTTATGCAACAATAGAGACGCTCAAGAACCTCAAGGCCGCAAAGAACCGCGTAATGCTCCCCCTCGGCTCCGGAGTATATGCATCCTCAAAGGCAATTGAAACGCAGAAAGTCCTTGTTAACATTGGCGCAGGAATAGTGGACGAAAGGGCCGCATCCGAGGCGCAGGAGCTCCTTGAGAAACGGCTCAAAACAATACTCTCTGCAATCACAAAGGGGCAGGAGGCGCTTGCGCAGCTCAATGCAAGGATGGAAGCCCTGGACTCAGACGCCCGCAAAATGATACGGGACATGGGTGCGCAGCCGCCGGAACAATAAGGCTGCACAAAAGGCGCAGGCATTTGCAATTCTGCGGGCGCAAGCCCGTTCAAATAGTTGATCCAAATGTTCGGGCTACTGAAGCAGAAACTCTCTAATTTTATCGGAAAGCTTGTGAAAAAAGAGGAAGAAATAGCCGAGGCTGCCCCAAAGCAGGAAGAAAAGCAGAAGCCTGTTGAAGAAAAAACAGAAGAAAAGCCGGAATTAGCTGAAAAAAAGCCGGCTGGGCAGAAACCAATTGAAAAAAAAACCGAGGATAAACCAGCAGAAAAAAAAGCCGAAAAGAAAACCGATGAAACCCCAAGGCCGGTTGCCAAAAAAACCGAGGAAAAGCCGGAAGCGCCTGAAAAAAAATTACAAGAACAGAAAGCGCCTGAGAAAAAGCCCGTTTATGTTGAACCTGAAAAACCGGTTGCTAAAAAAGAAATCCCCTTGCCCGAAAAGCCGATTTCGAAAGCGCCTGAAAAAGTTGAAGCTCAAAAGCCGCAGGTTCAAAAAATAGAACTCCCGAAGGCGGAAAAACCGGTTGAAAGGAAAGTTGAAGCTCAAAAGCCGCAATCCCAGCCTCCAAGGCAAGAGGCGAAAAAGCCCTTTTCTTTTGATATCCCATTTTTCGGCAAAAAGCAGGAGCAAAAAAAGCCGGCAGAAATTCCAATTGAAACGGAACCGGAAAAGAAAGCAGAAATTTCTCAAAGACCGCAATCTATTGAAACGACACAGCCGGTTGCAATCCCGCAGTCGCATGCGCAGCAGAAAAAGCACGAGCCAGAGCGCAAAATGGAAGTGAAAATCGGCTTCGGGGAGCAGATAAAGTCCATTTTCACAGGCGAAGTGCAGATAAAGGAGAACGACCTGCGCGAGCTTCTGGAGGAGTTGCAGATGGCATTGCTGGAAGCCGACGTTGCATACGAGGTCTCTTCCGCAGTGTGCGACGGCCTCAAGTCCCAGCTTGTTGGCATGAAAATAAAGCGCGGTGAAGTGAACAAGGCGGCAACGCATGCAATGCAGGCTTCGCTTGAAAGCGTGCTCTCAAGCGATTCCGCATTTGATTTCATGGAAAAAGTAAGGAATCTTCCAAAGCCCGCAACAATACTCTTCGTGGGGCCAAATGGCGCGGGAAAAACAACCACAATGGCAAAGCTCGCCCAAATGCTAATCAGCAACAAAATGAGCGTTGTTTTCTCCGCAAGCGACACTTTCCGCGCAGCCGCAATAGAGCAGACTGAAGTGCACGCAAAGCGCCTGGGGGTGCACGTGATAAAAAGCACGTACGGCGCAGACCCTGCAGCAGTAGCGTTTGACGCAGTAGCATACGCGCGCTCGCACAAAGTGGACGTGGTGCTTGTGGACAGCGCAGGAAGGCAGGATACGAACGCAAACCTGCTTGACGAGCTCAAGAAAATGAACCGCGTTGCAAAGCCCGCGCTCAAAATCTACATAGGCGAGAGCATAGGCGGAAATGCCGTAATAGACCAGATAAAGGCCTTCAACACCGCAATAGGGATTGACGGCGTTATCCTCACAAAGCTTGACTGCGATGCAAAGGGGGGGACAGCGCTTTCCATAACGTACACAACAAAAATACCGATTGTCTTTTTCGGCGTTGGGCAGAAATACGGGGACCTGCTCGCATACAGCCCGCACGAGCTTGCGCAACAAATATTAACATAGGGCGCAAATTCTTCTTATGCAGGAGCAAATGCTGGTGCAGCGGGAGGAAGCCGGGCAGAATTTCCTTGAACAAGTGCTGCAAAAGTGCATGGAACTGCTTTTTTCCTTTGTCGGGAACCCGCTCCTTGGAAGCGGCAGCGACGAAAAGGCGCTTTTTGAGCGCCTTATGCTGCAAAACCTGATGACAATGCAGCTTTTGATAGGCGCGGACAACGCTGCAAAAAGCATGAACCCCCTGCGAAGCGGCAGGACAAGCATTCCGCAATCCCAAAGGGAGCGCGGCAGGTACGAGGAATTGCGCGAGCAGATAATGCACCGCATGTCAAATGCCCCAATCGTTGTGCCCGCGCCGGTATACGACAAAATCGCATTCGCAGCAGGCGCCCTCTCAAAAGAGATACATTCCTTTGGCAAGGGGGACGCACGGCTTGAAATGAAAATCCTCAACGAATATCTTGCAGAGCTTGAAAGGCAGCAGTGGAAGGCGCACGATTTGATGTCACCCCTGCTTCTCATAATCGAAAACAAGTACGCAGAGCACGGCGCGCTTGGGTACGATGCATCAAAGCCCGCGGGCATGGGCGCCAGGGCGCGCGGGCAGGCAGGGGAGCTGGAATACTGGGAGGAACTTCTGCCGGATGCAAACGCCTCGGTGGAACACGGAGGCTCAAGGCCCATGGGCGGCGCTTCAAAAGTCCAGTATTCCCCCCAGGAGCTGCAAAAATATGCGCAGCAGCTGGCTGCAGTTGACGAGAACGTTGCGCAGCTTTTGCGCGCAAAAAACGCTGACATGAGCGAACTGCGGCTCATTTCCGTGCGCGAGATGCTGCGCCACTATTTTGAAAAGAACCCAAAGGAGTTCCGCGAAATTGCAATAAGCCTTTTGGGAATGGTCCCAAGCGAAGGGGACGAAGCGCTCATGCAAAAGCTCGCCTACGAGATTGCGCGCATAGGTTCCTTTGCGCTCGCATACAAAATGCTCCTTGCATTGCGCGAAAAGAAAAAAATGGGCGAGCTTGTGTGCGTGCGCAACCTCGGGGTGCAAAAGGGAAAGGGCAAAAAAGTGCTCATATGCAAGCGCGCGTGCGGGACTGCAGGCATGGCAAGGGGGATACTTGAGCTTCTCATAAAGAAGGGGAGCAGCAGCATCTGAACTTCCATTGCCTAAATTTCCATCTCAAGCGCGCATACGGGCTGCTCAAGGGAAAAACTCTCAAGCACAGAAGGCGCTATTTCCCCAAAGTACCCGATTGTTTTCCCTTCCAGCACTATCGCAGCGCACCTGCCTTTTATGAATGGCGCATATTCCGCAGCCCCCATTGAAATCTCAGGCATTGTTTCCCTTTTTATGCATTCAAAAACCGATTTTATTTCAGAGAAGGATGCCTTTGGCTGCATTATCGCAGCGCACAAGTGAGTTGCCTGCGCAGGGTTGGCAACTATCCCAAGCTCGTATATTCTCTGCGGCAATTTCTCATTTTTGCTCTCACAGAGCGCAAGCAGCAAGTTTTGCAATATTGCAGGGCGCACAAGCGTAAAATCTGAAGTTAACGGATTCGCAATTTTTGGCGCGTCAGCCGCGCTTATGTTAGCCTTTGCAAGCAATTGCTCGTTTGAGAGAAGCCAGCTGTTTGCCTCCAGAAATCCAAGCCCCAAAAATAATTCATTCAAAGGATGCACTTCTTCCTTGCTTCCAATGGTCGCAAATGCAGGAAGTTGCGCTTCAAAATTATTGTACCCGTATGCAATTGCAATATCCTCTATCAGGTCCACGTCGTGCATTATGTCGGTGCGGAAACCAGGCACAAGAACCTCTTCCCCCTGCATGCGGTATCCCAGCTTCCCAAGCATTTTTTGCGCATCTTTTTTTGAAAGTGCAACCCCAAGGAGCTTGTTCGCAGCAGCAAGCGGCAACTTTCTTTTTGTGTTTTGCAGCACGGGATATTCCTTATTGCCGATTTGGACCGAACAAACCTGCCCGCCCCTGTCCGCAAGCGCGGCGGCAATTATGTTGAGCGCGCCCATCACTGCAGTTGCAGAAGTTCCCGTAGTATCTATCAAAATGTTTTTCGTGTTCTCGCCCACTCTAGTAAGCTCGCCGTTTATTATGGGCGGGAAAGATAGCACTTCATTGTGCGCATCGGTTATCACAGGGCAAAGCTCCCCAACAAGGTGCGCAAATTCCATTCCTTTTGGATGCCTGCGCAGTATATCCCCAAAATCCATCTTCTCATTAGCGTCCAGTGGCACAAAAGAAAGCGCATCCCTTGCAAGCGCGCAATACTTGAAAGGTGGAGTTACCTTGTCCGCATCGTGCAATCCAATAGCAACTTTTTTCCTTTTCCTTCCCATGGTATCGTGCAGCTTTTCCTGCAGCTGCATCATGCTCTTCACGAGCTCGTCCGTAACCTTGACGTTTCGCACAAGCGCACATCCAATATACGGGCGCACCTGCTTTACAGATGGCTCAACCGCAACTTTCATGCCGCTCTCTTTCACGGCATAAACCGGCGGCGCCCTTCCAGAGAAACTTGCAAGCGCACGCCCCAGCCCTTCAACAGAAAGCAGGTCCGGGCGGTTTGGCGTAATCTCAACAGCAACCTCGTCACCCTCAAACTTGTCAAGGGGCACGCCTATTGCAGCAAGCGCATCGTCAAGCGCATCGCGCTCAATGCGCACAAAGTGCTGCAAATCTTCGTACGAAATCGTTACCAATGCCATTTTACCAATCCCTTTAGCGCCTGCATAATCGCGGGAAACCCTGCTGCCTTCCTTCTTTTTATCTCGTATTCCCGCTGCATGCTTTTATGCACCAATATTTTAAAGCGCATGGTGCCTGCGTGCGTTCCCCTAGTCCCTTTTGCTTCCAATATACCCACCCTTCAAAAGATAGTCTATGCCTTCCTCAACGCGCGCAGTGCTTACGCCCTGCTGGCGCGCAAATTCGCGCACGTCAATAAGCCCCCCGTGCGTCCGTATCCAGTCATAAATCTCCTCGCTGAGCGTTTGCAATGACACTCCCTCAAGCTTGGCAACGCGCGCCGCAAGCGTTGCATTGCGCAGGGATTCCCCGCGCGCAGCCATCTCGTTTTTCTCATTTGACGCAAGCAAAAGCCCGCACTTTTTGCGCAATGCCTCGTTTTCCTCCTCAAGCTTTGCGCATGCATTTGAGATGCGGGTAACATCCGCATTTATGAGTTCGCACCCATCGGATAGCATGCCGGAAAGCGCTGCAAAAAAACCGTGCGCATCTGGCACAAAGCAGTTGCATGCGCACAATATGTCAAGAAGCTCGCGAAGGCATTCCATTTTCCTCCTCTGCGCGCTTGAAGGCTTTGGGATGCTGTATTCGCATTCTATTGAATTTTTCAGGAAAACATAGCGGAAAAAAAGGTGGGGCTTGCCGTCAATGTCTTCGCCTTGCACCATTGAAACCGCAAGCATGTCGCCTTTCTCTTCTATTGACGCAAACCCAAGGGTTGCGAGCTCGTATGCAAGCTTTTGCGGGCTCATTTTGCGCACGCCGGAAAGCGAAAAAGACCCGAGTGGAACCTCGTCTTTTGCACCCTGTTTTTTCCCTATTAATTTAAGCATCGCGCACCACCAGTCTCGCCATCTTTTCGCCCGCAATCCCCATTTTTTGCTTCTCAAGCTCCGCGTACACCCCGGCAATGTTCGCATCCTTTATCCCAAGCTCGCGCAAAAACGATACAACAAGCGAGCGGCCGTAGCCGAATTTCTCAAGGAGGCGCACAAAGGAAAAAACGTCCAGCACGTAGTCCGCGCGCTCAAATTCGCCGTTCACCTGGGCAATCTGGGCATCAGTGAGCCCAAAGCGCACAAGCGAGCGCACAAAATTCTCCCTGTCAAATTCCAAATCCATGCCACCACCCAAAAGCCGGACTGCCAGAAGCGGCTCTTCCCCGTCTATTTTTTCAAGCACGAACGTGCTGCTGCCTGCATCCGCCCCGCTCGCATACACCGTGTGCACCGCAGCCTCGCCCACGGAGAAATTAGAAATGGCATCCGCAACATAGCGCGAATATCCAAGCGATTCCTGCACGTATCTCTTGTGCTCGTCAAGCACAAGGCGCATGACAAGCATCGTGCCCGCATTGGAAAAAATCGCGCTGTGCACGTCCGTAGGGTTTTGGGATGCGACTATGAGCCCGAAGCTGTATTTCCTCCCCTCCCTCACGATGCTTATGAGGTCGCTTCGCTCGTCCCTTGCGATTTTCCACGCCTCGTCCGCAACTATCCAAAGCTTCACCCCGCTTCCCGAATACTCCTGCCCCCTCATCTGCTCTTTTATGAAGGAGAGCGTGAAAAGCGCAATAAGCGAGCGGGCGCTTTCGCTTGGAAGCGAATGCAAATCAAGGCACACAAGCCCGCTTGTGAGCTCTTCCATCCCGATGCTTTTTTTCGGGGAAAAAAGCCCTCCCCCCGCAACTATTATCTCCCCTATCCTGTATGCAGCCTGCAGCGCGTCCACGTCGTCATTTTTGCATTTTCGCAGCAATATCCTGTACACGGAATAAAGCGTGGGCTTGCGTTCCTTTTTGTATGCCTCATCAATGGCATTTGCGCACAGCATCCTCTGGGCCGGATATTTTCCCAAATCCGTAAGCATCTCAAGCGCATCCAGAAGCTGCCGTTTCCTTTCCTGCCTCTTCTCAATTGCGCACTCCAGCACATTTATGCCAAATTCTTTCCCAAGGTGTGCGACAACGCCGCCTGCCTGTTTCACCCACGTCCCATATTCGCCCGCCCAGTCAAGTATGAGGGCGCTAGTGCCCCACGTAAGGCGGCAGCGCGTGAGGAAGGACTTGAGGAAATAGGATTTCCCGCTCCCCGAAATGCCCACGACGCAAATGTGCGGGTTCACTACTTTTTTCGCCGACCAGAAGAACGGCACGCCCATCAGTTTTGTTTTCCCCACGTATATGCCCTCCGTTGGCGCGGAGCAAAGGAAAGATGGAGGCGGCTCCGGAGGGCGCGAAAAGAAAAGCCGCGCGGCAACAAGGTCGCTTGTTATTTTTGCAAGCATCAAAACACCCTAGAAAAACATGCCCTCCATCTCATTTTTTGTCGTTGGTATGCGGTGCGCCAGGCTCATGCACTGCACAATCTGCTCCCCGCGCAGCCGGTGCACGTCCACCTTGAGGCTGCTTGAAAGCACTGCGGAAATCTCAAGCACCTGCGCAGAGAGCCTAGAGAGCGCCTCCTGCCTGCTTGCGCCCCTTGCGCTTGCAACGGCATAAAAAAGCACCCTCATCGGCCTGCTGCCCCCCGACAGCTTTGCAATCAGCCGGTTCCACATCGCAATTTCCCTCCTCAACAGCGCGGCATCCGCGCCCTCTTTTGCGCCCTTTGAAGAAAGCATGGAAGATAGCTTTGTTTCAGCCATTGAGCGGCGCGCCTTCACTTCCTCAAGCTCATCGTGCAAATCCAGGTTCGTTACAAGAAGCGAGAACTGGCACGTGTTTTTTATCGAGCAAAGCGCGCGCTCAAACGCCTGCGAATACGACGCAGCTTCCTCCTGCCCCTTATCAGCCAGCGACTGGCTTATCTCAAGGCGCAGGTACGCGCTTGCAACAAATTCGCCCCCATCCTGCTCTATTGCGGCATCCTGCGAAGGGGAAAGCTCAATGTTCCCGACTTTTGCCTTTACCCCAAGAAGCTGGCAAAGCACCGGCACCACGATATACCCGTACTTCCACGCAACAAGGGATGCGAAAAAGAAAAACGAGGAAATTGCAGCCGCAATTCCAGAAGATGAAAATGCGGCATAAAGCAGGGAAAGCGCGCCTGCGCACATGCATGCAACCGTTACTGCCTTGTTGTCCATCACGCATCCCTCCAGAAGAACTGCAGCGAGCCCCCAAGCGCAACATAAAGCTCCCGCGCAAACACAAGTGAAAGCAAAAGCGAAATAACCGGGTACAAAACAAGCAAGTCGAACGCAACGCCAAGATACGCGCTCATTGGCGCAAACAGCATATCCGTCTGCGATGCAAAGTCCCCCTCTGCAAGCGAATTTATCGCGCTTTTCAGCGAGTTCTCTTTTTCCAAGTCTATTTGCGGCAGGAAGGAAAATCTTTCATCGTACCCCCTCAGCGCCCCCTGTGCTGCTGCAAAATAATCCGCCTCCTCAAAG
The DNA here is from genome assembly GCA_902384585.1 of Candidatus Anstonella stagnisolia. Taxonomy (GTDB): domain Archaea; phylum Micrarchaeota; class Micrarchaeia; order Anstonellales; family Anstonellaceae; genus Anstonella; species Anstonella stagnisolia. Next base: position 649,654 of record CABMCJ010000004.1, on the reverse strand, counting down.
GAAGTGTAAAACGCCGCAAGGAAAATCGGCAGGAAAACAAAAAGCGAGACGCACAATCCCATTATCGCAGCCCCTGCTTTCCTTGTTGCGAAAAACGAGCGAAGCAAAAGCCCTATTGGGAAGAAAACAGTAAGCGCTTTTGCAGAAATGAGCAAAAGAATGCTTTCCCACGAAGAGCCTATCGCATAGAGGAGCGAAAAGTTCGAGCCCATCCTAAAAAGCTCCCCTGAGGATTGCGAAAGCGATGCAAACGGCTGCGTGCTCGCAATCCCGATGTTTATGCGCAAGCTCCCCGCAAACCCGCTTATTGCGCTTGCCTTGTACGCAAGCTGCGAAATGTTCAGGGCGGAATTTGAAATTTCCCTCATATTGCACGCAGCAAAATCTATCACGGGCGCATCCGCAGCCCCATAACACCCTCCTTTTGCGCCAAATGCAACTGCCCCCGTGCTCAATCCTGCAACAATGAGCGCAAGCGCGCCCAAAAGCGCGGAGCTTATTATCGCCTGCGCAAGCTCCTCTTTCCCAAAAAGCGAGAGTTTTTTCAGCCCGAACGCATGCCCTACCCCGAGTGCAATCCCACCAAGCAGTATTGAAATTAGAATAACGAGCAAAGAAGCAGTGTATTCGCCGCCGGCTGGCTGCAAAATATCCCTCCAAAAAATTTCAAAGACAACTGCTATAAGCTTAACTGAGGTTATTACCTCGGTTTTCATGATTCTCTCCAACGAGGACATAAAGAGGCTTCTTAAGAAAGGGCATTTGCAAATAGAGCCAATGCCAAAAGAGGAGGACATAGGCGCAGCAGGAGTGGACCTAACCCTTGACTCAAAATTCTGGGTTTTCAAGGACGATTTGCAGGGAAAAACAGTGGACCTCTCCCGCCTGGGTTTTCGGGAGGCAACAAAGGAAGTGCGCCAAAAGAGCATCACACTGGAACCGGGTGAAATGTGCCTTGGCATCACAAAGGAAAAAATAACGCTTCCCCCCGACATAATGGGTTCTCTTGAAGGGCGAAGCCGCTACGCGCGCATGGGCTTGGCAGTGCACATAACAAGCTCGCTTGTGCAGCCGGGTTCCAGCAACCACCAGGTGCTTGAAATAGTGAATTTCGCCCCGTTTGCAATCACCATAAAAGAGGGGATGAAGATTTCGCAGGTTGTTTTTGAGAGGCTCGAAACGCGAAGCACAAAGCCCTATGCGCTCTTTGGGAGCATTGCGAAAAAACAATAGAAGCGGGCAAAAAGAAGTGGACAAAATGGACATCACTCTAGTAGGCATCCTGCTTGCCTCAGTCGGCATGCTCTCGGTGCTTGTGTACCTCATGTGCAGGGACGCAATGTCAGAAAGCTGGCTTGCATTCTCAACGCAAAGCCGCCAGCAGATGCGAAGCGAAGAGGGAAAAAAGCACGGCATAAAAGAGGAGCTCGGGGCGTTTGCGGGCAAGGTTTTTTCATATGCCCAAAAAAAGAAACCCGAAGAAGCCCAGGCTGCGCAGCCTGCAAAAAAAGAAGGCATGCTTTCCAATGTCTATGTCCGCATATTCCTTGCATCCGCCGCGCTTTACCTGCTCTTTTTTGGGTATTTCTTCCTCACGGCAAAGCCCCCTTCTTTTGAAACGAGCGTATCAGAAGAGCCGCTTGCCAAGGTAGCGCAGCTTTCCCTTGCGCAGGGCGAATACGCGTATTCCATGGATTCAAACGGCACGCCTGTGCATGTGCATTATGCTGTGGTGCAGGTCCCATCGTGCGCGGGCTACCTCATAATAGGCGAGGACAAAAGCCAGCTTTGCATAGGGAAAAACGGCAACGCGGTTGGCGGGATGAAAAGCGGCATGAGCACAACCCAGGATGGCGCGTTCTACCTTTTTTCCCCCTGGATGCTCGCAGTGAAGGAAGGCTGGGTTTGGGGCATAAATACCACTGTAACTGAGAAAAGCTTGGGCATAAATTACACCACGCGCCTTGAGTATGCGTATGTTTCAATGGAAAAAATCCTTGGGCGGGACGCCTACAAAATATCCATAAGCGTGCAGGGCAAGCCCGCAGGCATCGCATTTATTGATGCGGAAAAAAGGGTGCTTCTTTTGCAGAATAGCACTTTTGGGGAAATCGCGCTTTCAAAAGCGCCGTTCCTCAAGTAGCCTTACCTAAGGACAACAAGGGGTATTATCCCTGCGTCAAGCTCTGCGGATGCAACCTCTATCGCGCTTGCGGATGGCGAAACCTCAATAAGCGGCGGCGCGCCGTTTGCAAGCTGCATTGCCCTCGCGCCTATTATGCGCGCATTTTCGTATTTGCTCAAGTTCATCATATCTACACCTTAAAGTACGGAATCTAACCCAGAATGGTATATATTTGGCGCAAGGGTTTTAAACGCTTCCGAAGTAATCCACGCGGTATTATGAACTCAGAGAAGGAAAAGGCAAAAAAAGACGCCAAAGCCGCCCAAAAGGCGCATTCCCCTGTCCCAAATCCTGCCGATCTTCTCAAAAAAGAGCAATTGCACCACCTCGGGCTCGTTGCAGGCTGCTCAATCCCCGGCGCAATCCTCATTGCTGTTTTCCTCCTGGTTGCATCAGTGCCAAACATGCTCCTTTCAGGCACGCAGTTCCTCACGTTCCTGTTCCTTCCGATAGTATGCATTTTCCCTGTTCTTGGGGGCGGTGCAAGTGCATTCGCGCTGCACAAGTTCTCAAAGGAGCCCATTGAAAAGTCGGATGGCGCAGTCGTGGGCGCGCTTGCGGGCCTGTTTGGCTCCCTTGCGGCTGCAATCATTATGGTGGCGGCATACTTCTTCGGGCAGAAGCCGTTTGGCTCGCTTGTGGGCGGCGCGCTTTTCAACATCATACTGTCCCTCATAATGGTATTCCTGTGCGTCCTGCTCTCCCTTGTTGGCGCGGTTGCAGTGAGCGTTTTCTTTGCAAAAAGGGAGCAGCAAAAACAGATGCAGACAAAGCTGCAATAAGGGCAAGCCCCAGTTTGCAGCCAAAAAGGTGGTGCAATTGGCATACGTTGAAACCCTGCTTTCTTCCTGGCAAACTATCCTCTCAAACATAGCCCCCATAATCTCCGTGATACTGATAGTCCTCGGCGGCATAGTGTACGGGGTTGCGCAAACGCAGCCGGGCGAACAGCGCGGGAAATGGCAAACAGCAGCGCTTGCAATGCTAATCGGCGGCATAATAGTGGCTGCAATAGCGGGCGCCGCAGTGCTCATCCGCGACACCTCGATGAAAATCCTCACCTAGCCTGGGCTATCCCCCGGATATCTTTCCCGCAAGATGATTGTCAGGGCAGCGCATTTGCGCTGCCCCTCATCCCTTTTGTTGGTGTTGTTTCCCTTATTCAATCCACTTCGAACATCCAGCGGCTGCCCTTGGTTTCCCTCCACCTTATTATGGAGGACAAAATGGCTTCAACGTCCCTGCCGTTGGCCTTGGCAACCACGCCGGCGTCCATCATTTCTGTTTCTTCCATTTGTTCACCTCCCAGCTTTTCTTTCTTTTCCTTCATCCCATCACGCAATAGCTACAGTGGCGCCATATATACCGCTTCTCGCCGCAGTTTCCATCAAAGAAGTAACAAACACTGGCTTTTTTGCCAAGAATAAAAGCCGGCTGCGAAGTTTTACGCGCCCTCTCTACGTAAAAACAGCCACAAGCCGCCTGCCTTCGTCCATGGCATGGCAAAAAAGACCTATTTTTTTGCCGCATGTAAAAAAAACCGTGCCAAAAGCGCATTCTTCAGGCGTGGAAGGTTTTGCCATGGAAAAACCCGCGCATCCCATCGCGCATTGCGGGCAGTTTCCGCTCCCACGGGCGGCCGCTCATTTTTTGACGGCTTCTTACGTGGTGCCGGCGCTGCCTGTGCACGGCAATTTTTGTCCAATAGTAACTTTTATTAACTTTTTTAGCCAAAAGTAAAGCATGGGAGAGGACCTGGACAACATAGACAGGCGCATAATGTACGAGCTTTACGTCAATTCCCGCATGCCCCTGAGCGCGCTTGCCAAAAAGATGCGCATGTCCAAGCAAAGGCTGAATTACCGCATACAAAAGCTCTACCGCGAGGGCAGCATAAAGGCATTCATAACGATGATAGACCGCGCCAAGCTGCGGTACACCTTCGACATGTTCTGCTACGAGATAAGCCCCTATTCGGAGCTTCAGGAAAAAACCATCTTCAAAAAGCTCCTTGCCCTCAACCCCTCAATGCTGTTCAAGTGCGACGGCAAATGGAACCTCATGATAGGCTTTGTGATACCAAACGTATACGAGCTTGCCGAGAAGCAGCAGCAGGTGCATTTCCTGCTGCGCGGCCACATGGTGAACGAATTCCACTTTTTGCACATGAAATCCCTGCGTTTTCGCATGCCCCTAAGCGACGAGGAAATACGCGCCCCCATATTTTCAATAGGCATCCAGTCCCAGCCGGTAATCCTTGACGACAAGGACACGAAAATACTCTCCGCGCTTAGCATAAATGCGCGGGCATCCTACCTGGAATTGTCCAAAAAGCTGAAAATGCCGCCTGAAACAATACGCTACCGCATAAAGCAGCTTGAAAAGTCCCGCGTGATACAGGGGTATTCAATAAGCGTCGACCCTAACCTTTACGGGGCGCACCACTACCGCATATACGTGAAGCTCAACGTGCCGGATTCCAAGACGTTTGACAGCGTGCTTTCCTACGTGTCCACGATGCCCACGGTCACGCGCGTGGTCACCATGGTGGGCGAATACAATTTCTTTTATGACGCAGTAGTCTCAGGAGGCTCGGAGCTTCGTAAAATAAAGGAGCACATCGCGCACAAATTCTTCAAGTACCTTGTTGAGCAGGAGCCAATCCGCATTTACGAGGAATACCGCTATTCGCACTTCCCTGCCATCTGATTAAATCGCGCTCGCGCTTGTTATCGCAAGAATCTCGCTTAGCACCTGGTTGTATTCGCCGCTCATCTCGCTTGCGCATTTTTGGGAAAGCTCTTCTGCCTCCTTCCTGCCTATCATGGTGTAAAGCACTTCGCCCTCTTCAAAGCTCTTGCCGCATATTGCCCCGTCGACTGAAATTGCGACCTGCATCCCGCGTGTGGCTTCCTCAATCGGCTTTTTCTCATGCTGCATGAGCTTTATGGTGCCAATCTCGTCCCCTTTCCTGTTCATGAGCCTGCATTTCGCGCGCAATTTCCCACCGAGAACTTCCACGCCGAATATCGCAGGCCCGCTTTCGCGGAACGTGCATCCGGGCAGCACGCGTATTTTCGCAGGCAGCGCAAGCACGCAAAGCGCCTCCTTCTTTTCCCGCTCCTTCTCCTCCTTAATCCACGCATCATAATCATCAAGGAGCGCATACACTATCTTTGACTCAAACACTTTCACGCCGTAAGCTTCAGCCTCCTGCGCAACCCCCTCATCAAGGGGCACATTAAAGGAAAGCACAACGCCCACATATTTGCTGCCTGCAGCAACCGCGCTCGCGCTCACAACGTCCCTCTTTGTGACTTTCCCGATGCCCGTCTCCTTTACCGGAATTCCCTTTTCCTTGAGCATCCTAAGGAGCGCCTCAAGCGAGCCAAGCGTATCCGCCTTTAGCACAACCCCCTCGCTTTGGGATGAGAAAAGTATGCCCCTTATCTGCTCGCTTATCTCCTTTATCTCGCCTATCTCCTCGCTTTCGCTTCCCGCCCCCAATATGGGCGAGCCCGCAACCGCATCTTCCATGCCAGGGCCGAATATCTTCACTCCGGCAGCAGCGCACACGCTCTCCACGCTCGCGAATCTTTCCCCGCCGCCGATGTTGGGGCGCAGTATTCCCCTCACCTTTGTCTGCGCAGCCCCGTTTATTGTCCCAAATACTACCGTATCGTTCCTCTTGAGCTCCCCATCGTATATTATGACGTCAAGCGTTGTCCCAATCCCCTTCTCCTCCTTTACCTCAAGGATTGAGCCTTTTGCAGGGCCCGTTGCATCAGTGCGCAGCTGCTGCTCAAGGAATTTCTGCGACAGCCCGGCAATGAAAAGAAGCAGCTCGCTTATGCCCTCGCCGGTTTTTGCGGACACCGGCACAATCCCAATCTGCTTTGTGAAATCCTCCACCCTATCAAAGCGTTCGCTCTGTATCCCAAGCTCGCCCAGCTTTCCCACCATGTTGTAAAGCGCATTGTCAAGGGCTGCCTGCGCAGTTGCATTCTGCGCCTCAAGGGAATTCAGGAAGCACGAAGTGCCCTGCGCTTTCCATCCGTTCACCATGTCTATTTTGTTTGCAGCAACCACAAAAGGAGTCTTGTAATTGCGCAATATCTTTATGCTCTCAACAGTCTGCGGCTGGAACCCCTGCATAACGTCCACAACAAGTATCGCAATGTCCGCAATCGAGCCGCCGCGCTCGCGCAGGTTCGTGAAGCTCTCATGCCCCGGCGTGTCTATGAAAAGAAGCCCTGGTATTTTCAGCTCCGTCTTTGTCTTTCGCAGGCTTTCAGAGCACACCTCATGTATCTCATCAATCTTCACTTCGCTTGCGCCAATGTGCTGCGTGATTGCGCCCGCCTCTTTTTTCGCAACGGAAGTTTCGCGTATCCTGTCCAGTAGCGAAGTCTTCCCGTGGTCCACGTGTCCCATCACTGCAACTATCGGCTGGCGCATTCCCATATAAAAACCCGCATTTACGCATTGTTATGCATTCTCCTTGCAAGAATAAAAAGCTAACCCGCTGTGCAACCCCATTCAGATTTCCAGCACTTCGTCGCAAAGCTCCGCAAGCATGGGCATGAGCGCCTGCGAATGCCCGTCATTGAGCGCAATCACTATGCCGGTTATGCCAAAAAGCTTCACCTTGCCCAAAATGTACTGCATGAAACGCCCGGTTGTTTCCATGTCGTGCAGCATAAGGAACGTTGTTGCAGAGTTGAAAAACAAATAGTCATATTTGCCGCTTGCAATCTCGTCAGCGGCAGTGAGCGAAATTTCAGTTGGCGTGTACGCATGCCTTATGCCCCTGTCATCTTCAAAATGCCCCTCATCTTTTTTGCCGCACTGTATGAAAAGTATTTTCGACGGGTCAACCCCATTTTTTTTGAGGCCGCTTCGTACCTCGTCCGCCTTGCCGTCCACTATCACGTACACGCCAGCGCCCACTTTCTCGCCAAGGTGGCGCACTATTGCCTGGCACACGGCATGCTGCTCCTTTGCGCCAAGTTTCACAAGGTAAATCCCCTTCTTGCGTATTTTTTCCACTGCTTGTGTAATTTCCACTCGCACACCAATTTACCTGTATTTTCCGTAAGAAGCAGTTTCTTCCAGGCTTTTCCTTTCCCGCTTTTTCTGGTACGCCCCCTCTTTCTCGTACCCGAACCCCACGATAAGCACGGTTTCGCTCCCCTTTGGCACGCCCAATATGCCGTTTGCCTCTTCCACAATCGGGGAAAGTATGCACGTGCCAATCCCAAGGGACGCAGCCTCGTACACCATGTTCGCGACAGGCATCGCAACGTTAAGGTACCTGTGATAAGGGGCAAGCTGCGATGCCTTGCCGCGCAAAAGCCCTGGTTTTTTCGCATAAACCGGCTCCGCGACAACCGCAATTGCAAGGGCAGGTCTGGTGTAAAACGCCCCATAGTGGCACGCCTTTACAAGTGCATCAATCACACTTGCATCTTCCACTACTATGAATTTCCAGTCCTGGCTGTTATGCGCGCTTGGCGCCCACCTTGCAGCCTCAAGTATTTTCCCAAGCTCCCCTTTCCCAACTTCCCTCCCTGAAAATTCGTAAATTGTTTTCCTCTCCTTTGCAAGCTTAAGGAAGTCGCATGCGTTGGCGCTTGCGCTGCTTTTAGGCATGCAATCCCTCCAATCACAAGCAATAAAAAGCTATTTAATAACCGCGTTCCAAATCCCCCCATGGCACCAAGGTCCAAGCAGCCCGCACAGAGGGCAAAAAAGCAGGCATCTTCTTTTGGCGCTCCAGAACAAGCCCAAAGGCCAAAAGACAACGAAAAGCGCATACAAACAGGCATACAGGGGCTTGACGAGCTCATAGAGGGCGGCCTGCCCCGCGGCGGCGTTACGCTTCTCTCAGGGCACTGCGGCACAGGGAAGGCGACGTTTGCAACACAGTTCATATACTACGGCGCAAAGGAGAAGAACGAGCCGGGAGTGTACATAACGCTCGAAGAGGAACCAGAGGAAGTGATGGGTGACGTAAAACGCTTTGGATGGGACATGGAAAAGCTCGTGAAAGACAAGAAAATTTCCATCATAAAGCCCGAGATTACGAAATTCGACACCCTGAAGAAAACAATAGAGGACGAAATCGACAAGATAGGCGCAAAGCGCCTTGTGATAAACCCCTTTGGCCTAATCGCCGCATATTTTGCAAACGTGTACGATGCGCGAAAAGCGCTTGCAAGCCTGCGCAGGCAGATGCAAAAGCTTGACTGCACCGCGCTCGTAGTTGCCGACATAAAGGAGGGCGAGCAGACTTTCTCATTCACGGGGTACGAGGAGTTCGTGGTGACGGGCGTGATAGTGCTTGACCTTGCATTCAAGAAAGAGTCCAACTCCTACGTGCGCACGCTCTTTGTGCGCAAGATGGAAAAGTCCAACCATTCCCTCAAGCTCGTGCCCCTTGAAATAAAGCCCGATGGCCTCGTAGTGTACCCTGACGCAGAAGTTTTCTGACCTCCTGCATTACGCTTCAAAGCCTGATAAAATGGAAAGCACAACGGTCCTAGACATGCCAAAAATAGCGCTCTACACAATAAGTGCAGAGGAATATACGCGGCGCCTAGTGGACATACTAAAGCGCGCGGGCAAGGGGAAGAAGGTAATCTACCTCACCACGACAAAGCCCTATTCCCAGATTTCGGGCATGCTGCACGAGGCAGGCATAAAGCAGGACAACATCTTTTTCATAGACTGCGTTTCGCGCTCAATGGGCGAGAAATCCCTTAACGCGCAAAACTGCGTTTTCCTTGAGAACCCCCGCAACCTCACCGCAATAAGCATCGCAATAAACGAGAGCGTTAAGAAGCTGCCGGGGAAAAAGCTGCTTGTGATGGATTCGCTCAGCACGCTCATGCTTTACAACGACCATGTCACAATGGGAAGGTTTTCAAATTTCGTGATAAACCGCATGCGCGCGCTTGACGTTGACACCGTGCTGTCCGCATTTGAAGCGGATGCGAACAGCGACGTGCTCAAGCAGATAGCGGGGTTCGTGGACGAGGTAAAGAAAAAATAACTGCAAAACGAGGGTGGTAACATGGCTCAACCAATAGCTGCTGATGAACTGATAATCCTGATAATATTGCTGGCGGGCTACCTGCCCATCCTTGCAATGTACCTTCGCCGCTTCAACTCAATGCTGCTCTTCATGGCTTACACCACGCTCCTCATAGGCGGCTTTTCCGAAGTGCTAAAGAATTTCGCCTATTACGACCAGCTTGTCGTGCTCAAGAGCTTTGTGGGCGTGTTCGGCACGGGCGCGCTCCTTTTCATGTGCGCATACCTAAGCTACCGCCAGGTGAACGAGGTGCACGAAAAAATCGACATAAGCGCAAGGATGGAGCGCCACCAGGTAAGGGAGCTTGCAAGCATGGAGCGCAAAAAAGTGAAGGAAATTTCAAACGCAATAAAGAAGGCTGCAAAAAAGAGGTGAAAACATGGAATTACCCGCAATATTCTCCGCACTAGGCTCGCTCGCATTCATCGCGGCTTTCGTGACTGCAATGAAGACGTACCACAAGACGCGCGAAATCTCGTCCTACTGGCTTGTGTATTCCGCAGGCGCGCTCCTTGGCGCGTTCTGGGCAGGGATGCTCTCGCTTAGCTACTTTGGCGTGTACCCGGAGATAACTGGCAACCTTGCGCCGCCCATATTCGCGGCGACCGCAACCGCGTTTGCAATAGCCGCGCTTGTCACAATGGAATCCCTTGTGCAGCCGGCTGCATGAATATCCCCGCGCCCCCAGGGCAACCATCAAGGCTTATAAAACTAATCCGCGCCTTAGCCTCGGTGATTTGATGAAGGCACAAGCAGCATTAGATTTTCTAATGACTTATGGCTGGGCGCTTCTGATTGTCGTACTCGTCGTGGGCGCATTGTTCGCACTCGGCATATTCGACATCGGGACGTTCATGGGAAACAAGACCTCCGGCTTTACGCAGATAGGCGTTTCAGGCTACAAGCTTGACTCTTCGGGCGTACTCACGATGAAGCTGAAGAACCTTGCGGGAACAAACGTCAACATAACGCAGATTAATGCGACGCTGGGCGTAACAACGATAAGCAACACAACGCTCTTTGCCCTCTCAAACGGCAGGGAATCAGGAATATTCAGCGTTGGCAACTTCAATGCGTCTGCCCCGTCTTCCGGCTCTTCGTACTCGATACGCGTAAACATAATCTACAATGACACGAACAGCGGCTTCAGCTACCTTGACTCCGGAACCCTTGTCGGGAAAGTAAACTAGGCTTTTCCGCTTTTTTTATTTTTCAAACCAATAGCGCGAGCCTTTTCTCAAAAAGCGTGCAGGGCACAGAGAAAAATTCCTTTTCCCCGACAGGCTTAAATCCCGCCTTCATGAACATTTTTTCCGCCGGAACGTTGCCCTTCGCAGTGTTTGCCACCAGTTTGCGGTAGCCGAGCAACCTGGCTCTTCGTTCCAATTCCGCCAAGATTTCAGCAGACAGCCCTTTACGCTGATAATCCGGGTGCACTCTCACCCTCTTTACGTTCGCAGTGCCTGCATCTATCTTAAGCAGCCCGCCCATGCCGACAAGCCTGCCCCCATCCAGCCAAAGCAAAAAAGCCCCGTTGTTGCCCAAATAATCTTCCTTTATTTTTCCAAGGTCGCCATGCCAGTTTGGGTCCACGGTCCCTCCTATATACTCAGACCTGCCTACTGCAAGCTCATTAAGGGCAAGCACGGCATTTTGGTATTTTTGCTCAAAAGGCAAAATTTCCATTTAAACCCTTCCAAAAAAGCCGCCCATCACTGCCTCAAGCAGGTACGTAAAGAGCAAGAACGCCCCGATTGAGACCGCAAGCAGAAGCGGCACATATGGCATGCCCTCCGACTCCTTGCCCTTGGATATCACCCCTGCCGCAAGCGCGGAGAAGAACGCCCCAATCGCAATCGCAATGAGCGAGAACCAGAACACGGTTTCAGGCGAAAGCGAGGATGCCCCCCCAAGAAGCGGCAGCCCAGCCTGGCTGGCATCAAAGGAGTTCACGTTCATTTTCGCCTTTGTCTGCGATATTATTTTTATCAAAAACGTCGCAACCGCATAAAGCAGCGGCGCCCCAATGCACGCGGCAGAGAACATGAAGAGCCGGTACACAAGAACCGTTGCCGCGATTTCCTTTCTCGTGGATCCAAAACGGCGCATGTCAAGGGAGGTGTTTTCCATGAGTTCCGCAAGGTTGCCCCCCGAATTGTAACCCTCCACAATGAGCTTCATTGTCTTTGTGAAAGTTTCAGAGCGTATCCTGCCCGTCATGGCGAGCATCGCATCCGATAGCGGCGTGCCAGTCATTGTTTCCCGCGCAGCGCGGTTTACTTCCTTTGAGAGCGGCCCGAATTCCTTGCGCGCGGACATCAGAAGCGCCCTGTCATACGTGAGCCCGCTTCTTATGTGGCTTGCCATCATGCTAAGGAAATCAGGGAGCGATTCCTCAATTGCCGCAATCCTTTTTGCAGAAGTGACAACAAGCAGCCCGTACACAGTAGCCTCAAACGCAAGGAACGCGCACGCGCCTATGAAAAAAGAAAGCGAGAGTGAGTGGTTGAAGAATATCAACCCAACCCCTATCCCTATCCCAAGCCCGTACAAAAACATCCGCCTTATTGCCTCGTGCGCCTCAAACTCAAGGTCGCAGCTCTGCAAAAGCCCCCCGATGTGCGCCTCAAATCCCTTCCCGGCAGCCTGCGCATCATCGTCCCTTCGCGCAGCATCCTGCTTCTGTGCACCGCCCTGCGCCCCCAATTGGGCAGCATGCAATCTGGGCGGCACTGGCAAAACCGGCTCCTCCACCCGCTTGGCTGCACTGCCAGTCCGCCCTGTTGCCTTTGCGGATTTTTTCCCAATCTTCATTGAGTCGTCATTCGCTCCGCTCATGCCGACAGCTGAAAAAATCTTTCCGGATTTTTTCATAGCGCCACCGTGGGCCTCCTGCTTTTTATCAGCCCGATGAACATTATCTGCGTAACCACGAGAAGCACAAGGATGCCCCCAAAGAGCGCCTCGCTCACAGGCAGGTTCGCAATCGTGGATGCAATCGCAATGAATATGAGCCCCATTGTGGGCGCAACAATGCACGTGAGCATGTAAAAGAGCGCAAGGGGATTGAGCTGCGAGCCGTATTCCTTTACAAGTATCCTCTGCTCATCAGAAAGAAACTCCACTACCTGCTTGAGCACAAATCCCATGTTCGCGCCGGACTTGTTCGCGTTTGCAAGCTGCCACACAATCCTCCTATAATACGTGGACGGGTTGCGCAGCGCGCTTTCTTCAAGCGCAACCGAAAGCTCCTTGCCTGAACGCACCTCTTTTACGATTTTGCGGAATTCCTCTCCAATCGCCCCGTATCCCATATCCTCCTGCTCAAAATCATAACTAACAGATACAATGGACTCAAAGAGCGGCACGCCCGCGCTTGTCTGCACCATGAGGTGCCTTGCAGCAAACAAAAGGTTCTTCTCAAGCTCAGCCCTATTCTTCGACATAAGCCATCTTGGGAATGCCATTATGTACGTGAATGCCGCAAGTGAAATCGCACCCGATATGAAGACAACCGCAAGCCGCGCCTGCAGGCTTGATGCAAGGTTGTTGCGGTACACAAAAACCGCAAGTATTGCGCCTATCACTATGAAATAAAGCGCAAATGCAAAAATCGCGCCGCTTGCGTATTCGCGCGCGTCCATCCTGCTTTTTGCGCCCTCAAGCTCAACCTCAAGCCCTGGGAAAAATTTCGCAACAACGCTGCCCATGGGGTAAAACCCGTGGATTATGCCCTTTGCAGCCCCATACGGCAACGGAAGGAGCGGAATGTTCGATATCATTGGCGCACCATTTCCAGCACAGCAGCCGGATTGTCATAATACCTTGAAATTATTTTTCCGACTTCCTCAACCGAGCTTATGTCCTTTTGCACCATCCAGTCCAGTATTTCCTGCTTTTCCTTCAGGTTCCTCTTTATGTCATCATCATCCATGTTCGCATAGTTCTTTATTGATTCAAGAAGCCTCACGCTGGGCTCTGACGCATCAAGCTCGTCCCTAAAGGGCCTCCACCTATATATGATGTTCGCCTTCACTCCCTCCCTGTCGCTTGGCACGATTTCCCCGACCTCATACACCCTTCTTATGTTGCTTCTCCTGTCGCGGTACGCGGATATTATGAGATGCAGGGATTCCATCATGACCGGCGCAATGTCAAGGGGCGGATTCACAAGCCTCCGGACAGTCTCAGATACAGTTTCCGCATGCAGCGTGGCATTCACGGAGTGCCCTGTATGCATTGCCTCAAAAAGCACCTGCGCCTCGTCCGCCCTCCTTATTTCCCCGACAATAATCCGATCCGGCCTCATGCGAAGCGAGTTCACCATCAAATCCAGCATCCCGACTTCGCCGGTTTTCTCGCTCGTTGGCTCGCGCACAACAAGGGGCACCCATTGCAAGTGCTCAGGCAGCGTGATTTCCCTTGTCTGCTCAATGCTCACTACCCTCTGGTTTTGCGGTATGAACATTGCCATCACATTAAGAAGGCTGGTCTTTCCCGACCCAGTGCCGCCGGACACAATGATGTTCGTTTCATACTGGACCGCAAGCCACAGGAGCGCCGCAACTTCGGAGTTTATCGTCTTTAGCTTTATGTAGTCCGTGATTGTCCAGGGCTTTCTCGCGAATTTGCGTATGGTAATGGTGTTCCCAAAATACGAAATGGGAAAAAGCGTCGCATTCACCCGGTCCCCTGTGGGAAGGTACGCATCCAAAAGCGGGCTCTGCGTGTTTATCTGCCTGCCCACGCCCCTTGCAATCGAGCTTGCATAGTTCCACACCTGGTTCTCAGTGCTTATTGTAATGTCCGTGGGTATCCAGCCGTGCTTGCGATGATAAACCCACACAGGGATTTGCGCCCCGTTTATGCAAATTTCTTCAATCCAGTCGTCCTTGAGCAGGAACTCAATGTCCCCAAGCCCCAGCATCTCATGCACGATTCCCCTTGCAATAAGGTCGATTTGCCGTGAATTGAGGTGCGGCATGTTTTCCCGTATTATGTCCCTTCCATACTCAAGGAATTTTTCGCGCAGCTGCTGCGCCATCTTTATGTTGAGCGCCTCCTGCGTAGTGATTGGCACTTTCCTAAGAAGCTCCGCTTTCAAGTCCTCCATGAACGCACTTGTGCCCTTTTCCCATTGCGGCACCTCAAGCCTGTACACCCTGCCCATGCCCTCGACTTTCTCTATGGAAACTTTTGCCTCAAGCTCGCCCTCCTTTATCACATATTCGTCCGCGCTCCCCTTTGGCATTGTAGCCTGATGCGGCATTTCCGCTTCAATAAGAATCCCTTTCTTTGCAACCTTTTTGCCCTTCCCTCCCCTTGCTTTGCGCACCATATCAAATCCTCCTCAGCACCACTCCCTTGAAGAAGGAATATTTCACTTCCACAAGGTGGTGCCTTTTGAGTATGTCAGCAAGCCTTTCCACAGTGCCGACCGTAAGCCCCAGCTCTTCTGCTATTTTTCCCGCCTGCACCTCGTTTTCCCTGCGCACTATCTTGTAAATCGCATCAATCTCAGTTCCCGCCTGCGCGCCGCGCTGCTTCCCGCCTTCCTCTTCAGCCCCCTCTTTTGCAGCGCCTTTTGCGTACTCGTCCTTTGCAAATTCCTTAAGGAAGAACTGCGCAACGTCCACGCCCGTGACTATGCCAACGCATTTGCCCCCTTCCATTACAGGCACGCAATCCGCGTTTTTCACAAGCTTCGGGAGCGCATCTGAGAGCTCCTGCCCTGCCTGCAATATTGCTTCCGGCTTTCTCACAAGGTGCCCGGCAGTGGTTTTCCTAAGCTCCTTTATGGGCGTTTGCTTGTTCCCCTTCCATAAAAGCGCAAACTTTTTCGGCGCAAAATACCGCACCAAGTCCGAAACGCTCACTATTCCAACGAGTTCTTTTCCCTCAAAAACAGGCGCTGAGCGGAAGTGCTGCTTTGCAAAAACAGACGCAACGTGCTGGAGGCTGTCGTCAGACTGGAAGGAGGCAAACTCCCTGCGCATCATTTCCCTAATTTTCACCCACAATCACGCTCCCAATCTTGTGTGCATTGCCAACAGAAACGTTCAATGCAGAATTCCCAAGCTCAATTGCCCCGCCACTGCTACTTAACTGAAGCACGGTTTTTATATATATGTCCGCGTTGTAGAAAATTTTAAGCGCCGCCGGAGAATCTGCCTGCACAACAATGATTGATGCATTGCCCGAGTCCTGCATCCTAAGCTCGCTGAACCTGCTCTTATTAAGGTACCTTGTGTCCGACACAGTCCCATTAGTCCCCTGCAGCCCCACATGGAAATACATCGCATCAATGCTTGAAGGGCTGACATTTTGCATGCTTGTCCAGTTCAGGCTTGGCGTGGGGCGCGAAACCCATATTGAAACGTCGTATCCGCTCACGTTCCCTGCGCTGGCTTGCGAATTCTGCGGAGTGTAAGTTATCCTGCCCACCGCGTTGTCCACTTCTATTCCCCTGCCCCTTAAATTCAGTTTCGGGCGTGTTGCATCGCTTGCATTGATGGAAACGTTCGCAGGCGCAAAAGCACCTGCAAAAACCGCCCACCTCCGGACGTCGTTTGAATAGTTCAGCAGCCTCGTGGTATTCTCAGTGAACGTGATGTTGCTGCCCGCATAGCTTATGTTCATCGCTTCCCCAAGCTCAATCACCCGCAGCCCGTACGCCACGGAATCAAACTGCGAATTAAGCTCCTCAATCTGCACAAGCTGCGCATTGCTGTCCTTGAGGGAATTCGAATAGGTTGAAACCGCCAGCATAAGGTACAAAAGCGCGCTTGAAAGCAAAAGCACGGCTGCCGTAATCGCAATCCCCTTGTGCTTCCCGCTTACTTTGCCCATAATTTCAACTTTGCAATCCCGTAATGCTTCACGCTTGAATTCTGCATCACAATAAATTCCCTCTGTGCCATCACAACTTCGTCCGCAAGGGCCAAGTTGTCCCCAAAGCTCGCATTCCCCGCCTCCACAAACCCATTCGTATAATTGTAATACCTCAGTTCCATGCTCCACGATGCAGTCTGCACGCTCTGGTTAAGCGTCCCGCCAATAACGCTCTGGTTCATGCCTGAAAGCTCCCCGCTCCTATCCAGCATTGCAAGCAAATCCCCTGCCTGCTTTTTCAAAAGAAGCGGGGTGAAATTGTCCGTTTCCCCCCCAGCAGACAGGAAATACACTCCCGCAAGGAATGCAATGAGCACGAGCACTGCCAAAAGCGCATCAATTGAAAATGCAAACCCTTTTCCCATCCCAAACCCCTTTATTGGTAAAACACAAGCCTCATCCTGACTTTTTTGTTCCCCATCATCCCGTACCTCTCAATTGCGACTTTTGTGCTGCCCAAGAGCGTGGAGTTTCCCGCACTATAAAGCGTCCCGCCGTCCAGCTCTTGCAGCACAAAATAAAATTCGCTTGCTGTCCCAAGCAGCCCCCTGCTTGTTTCATACGGGAGCGCGCTAAAGTTCGCAACCTTTGCAGCGCTTAGCGTATTTTGGGAGTTCGCAAGCCCCAGCATGAGCACACCGGAGGAGTTTGTTTCCCAGCCCTGCGGCATCCCGCCGCTTTCCATGAGCAGCTCGCTTGCAGAGAGCGCTGCATATTCCATCCTGTTCCTCCCGACCGCATTTTTCGCTGAAAGCACCCCTCCCATCCAGGATGCAAAAAGGAATACAAGCAGCATTGCAAATACCATTACCGAAAGCAGCGCATCCATGGAGTTTACCTGCCCCTTTTTGCAGCCCTGCACCCTACCCAACAACAAACACCCCGCCATTGTTCCTCACTGTCGCATTCTTTCCAAGCTCAAAGAGCGTGCTTCCGGTTGAATTTGTTACGTTTGCAAACTGCAGCGCGCAGCTTGCGCCCCCTTCCCCATAATCCACGCGCGCAGCCCTGCCTGCAGCGGATATCCTCACAGTATAATTCTTCCCGTTTATCAGTTCAGGGAGCGCAAAAGTGTAGCTTGAATTCCCTCCCGTTGCAGCAAGCGCATTAAGCGAAGATGCTACCCCCATGCACACGGAGTTCGCCTTCATGCTGTCGTTCAGCGCGCTTCCCTCCTGCATGTCCATGAAATAAATGCCCACGCTCATTGTGAAAAGCAAAAGTATGAGTGCCGCAAGCACCAAAAATTCAAATGCAGCTTGTGCCTTCATAAAACCAACCCTGCGCGCAACTGTGCCGGCGTCCCACAAATCAGCCCTGCACTGAATTGTTCAATGCGAAATCAAGCACGCGCACCCCGAACGTATCCCCGTTTGCAACAAAGAGGTCAGGCCGTGATGGCCCGTACATGATAAAGCGCGTGCTGTTGCCCACCACTATCCTTCCGAAGTTGTTGTCCATTGACAATATGCTTGTGCCGCTGAATGCCGTATGGTAGTTTATTGACTGGCTGCTTGAGAGTATCGTGTACGTATTGCCTACCGTAAACCCTGCAGTTACATAATGTGATGCGCGCACGTTGAGTGCCGCCCTGTTTGCAGTCGCGCCCGCCCCAGTGCCAGCACCAAGCCGCGGAACCCCGTTTGCAACCCCGTCTCCAAACACTCCAATATAATGCCCTGCATTCCTGCTTGCATTCACAAGGGCATCATACGTTGCGTCTGCCGCAGGGTATTCCGCCATTGCAATTATGCGGTATTCCGACATGTTAACGTCCCCGTTCGTAACGTTCGCTATAGTGACAACATCCCTTGTCCAGTTGAAGCTTGCATTTGAACTGTGGTTTCCAATCCAGCTAAGCCACCTTGCTTCATCAACCGATTGGGCTGCCACAAGTGTCACAAATATAATCTCCTTGCGCTGCCTGACGTTGAACGAATAGTTGCTTGCGTTGCCCATGTTACCTGCACTGTCATTGCACCGCACGCTCACGTTGTGCGTCCCTGCCGCAAGCGTCCCAAGCACATAGTTCACGTTCTGCACAATGCTTGTGTTATACGCGCCACTCGACACGTTCATGTTGCCGAACGCACCCCCATTCAGGCTCAGCTGGCACATCGTGATGTTGCTTCCGCCCGTAGCCGTATCATTCCCTGTTGCATTTATCCTCACGGAATCCCCTGTCCTTGCGTTGGATGGCGTGCTTGTTATCAGGCTCACAATTGGCCCAACTGTGTCAATGAACGTGACATTGAACGTGTAGTTTGTCGCATTGCCCTGGTTGCCAGCTGTGTCGTTGCACCTTATGCTCACGTTGTGCGTTCCGGCTGATAGCAGCCCAAGCGTGTAGCTAACGTTCTGCGTAACAGAGGTATTGTACGCGGTTCCACTCGCATTCATGCTGCTGAAGTTCCCACCATCAAGCCTAAGCTGGCATATTGAAATGTTGCTCCCTCCTGTTGCATTGTCGCTTGCAGTCGCATTCACAACAACGCTTGTGAGCGTTGTTGCATTTGCAGGAGCGCTTGAAATAAGCGTGACAACAGGCCCCTGCGAATCCACAAACGTTATGCTAAAGGAATAGCTGCTTGCATTCCCAAGGTTCCCATAGGAATCCGTGCACCTCACGCTCACGTTGTGCGTGCCTGCCGCAACAGCCCCTACGGAATAATTTGCGCTCTGCGTAACCGAAGTGTTGTATGCGCTTCCCACAGCGTTCATCGCAGTGAACGCCCCGCCATCAAGCGAGAATTCGCACAGCGATATGTTGCTTCCGCCCGTGCTTGCATCGCTTGCGCTCGCATACAGCGTAAGCGCGGTAGAAGTGTTCAGCCCGCTTGGGCTGCACGTGAGGTTAATCTGCCCCTGCTTGAACGTCCCAAAGCACGGGTCAAAGCCGCATGCCGCGTTGGAGAAGTTCACGCTGCAGCTTGCTGCCCCAATAGTGCAGCTGCTGCACGTAGATGCATTGTTGATCGGGCAGTTGGTGCCGTATACTGATGACCAGACCGATATCTGCTTGCCTGCAGGGCACGTCGCGGTTCCAACCGTGTTCTCATTCGCAGTCGTGCTTACGTTGGCTGCCGCCTGGCTGTCATAAACTGCAATGAGCGTTACAACCGGCCCCTGCGTTTCGGCTGCTGCAATGACGACAAACGAGTCCGAGCTCAAATTTCCGACGTTTCCGGACGAGTCCACACACCTAACGCTCACGTTGTGTGCCCCTGTTGCCAAGGGCCCAATCGAATACGTTGTTGAGGCCGTTGTTTGCCCATATGTGCCGCCCATGTCGTTCCACACTCCCGACGCATCAATCTGGAGCTGGCAAAGTGAAATAGTGCCGTTCCCGACTCCCACTTCAGTGGCAGATGCATTCACCACGATTGCAGTCGCATTGTTCGGGCTTGCCGGAAAATGCGTGACCGAAGTTACAACCGGCCCCTGCGTGTCAGGGCCAAAAGAGGAGCTCACAGAAACCGTGATTTGGGTGCTGCATTCGCTGAAGTTGCTTGCGCTCACCACAAGTGTTGCCCCATAAGTCCCGACTGCCTGGTTGGAAGGTATGCTAAATCCCAACGGAACGCTTGTGGAATTCCCTGCCCCAAGCGAGCTTGCGTAGCTTCCCAGGCTCACAAGCCCGGCCGCTTCGCCGCTCAAATTTGCAGAAATGCCGCTAATCGTGAAGTCCGCAATGTTGCCCACCACTACAGAATCATTCCCGCTTCCCCCCTGCACAAAGCTCCTCACAACCGAGCTTGGCGAGCACGAAATGTAATCTTCCCCGAACATGACGTTCCCGTTTGCTGTTGTGGCAACGCTCACCTGGTTCGCGCCGGAAATTATTGGTATCTCGCCCACAAGTGCAGCCTGCGTGTTTGCAAATACGTCTGTCTCGCCGCTTGAGAGCGATATCCTCATCTGTATCCGCCCCCCCGACGCATTCACGAATTCCACTCCCTCAGGAATGTACAGGTCCACCCTTGTTTTCGCGCCTTCCCCCAGCGCATGCACGTAGTCCGCGCTTTTCGCAAGCTTTTCAACTGCATCCTTTCCCTGTGCAATGCGCGAGGAGTCCCTTGCATAGTTTATTGAGAAATAGAATATCATTGCCACAATGAAAAGGGCAATGCCAGTGATGATAAGCTGCTCAAGCGATGCCTGCCCCCTTCTCATGGGGCTAATTCTTTTGAATACTTTAAAAATGTGAGTTCAACGGAGAACTAAGCCTCGCCAGGCTGGGCAACGTTTGCGCTGCCTCCCCGCGTGGGCCCAAACCATTTTGCAAGCTGCGATGCGGCAAACTCCGAGATGCGCCGCAGCGCCCCTCCTGGCGCATCATCTTCCCGTGAAAAATCAGCCGCGCGCACTTCCTGCCTTTCAATCGGCGCCCGTACTGCCGCCGCCTGCGCCTTTTCAATTTTATCCAATTCGTCCCGCGCACACTTCAGCGCAATTACCTGAAGAAAGTCCTTTACCCTGGCATCGGACAGGCTCCTCCTGTGCCGAAAATATATTTTACGCACTTCTGGCGCTTCAACCAACGGATACCTGCGCCTTAAAAAGTTGAGGTCGTCCCTGGCGTTACGAAACGGGGTAGTGCGCATCAGCTGCCCAAGTCCTCCCACGCTATCCTTTGGGCGCAAAAGACCTTAAACATTCCCCCAAGCCGTGCCTTAGATATAAAAAACTATGCGCAGAAGTCCCAGCAGGGAACAAAGGGTGGCGCGCTTGGCAAAGAAAACAATAATGGTTGTGGATGACGAGGAGGATATCCGCTCATCCGTGAAAACGGTGCTTGAAAGGAACGGCTACAACGTCATCACTGCAATAAACGGCGACGATTGCCTCAAGAAGCTCAAAACTCAGAAGCCCGACTTAATACTCCTTGACATAATGATGCCAGGCACCCCGGTGCGCGACGTTGTGCCGCAGATAAAGGACATCCCTATTTCCTACCTGAGCGTGGTGCGCGTTTCCGAGGCAGAGCGCGAGAGCCTGCTTGGGCAGAAGAACATAAAGGATTTCATACAAAAGCCCTTTGACATAAAGGAGCTTGCTGCAAAAGTGAAAAAAATCGTAGGCTGAAATGCTGCTGGTTTTCATGGACATAAAAAAAGAGCTTGCAGAACAGAAAGCCCTGCTTCTTGTGCTCCCCTTTGAAACCTACAACGAAATAGTGCTTGCGCATGCCGCAACCCTTTCCGCAAAAAATACCGTATGCTACGTGTCCCTGAACAAGACCTTTGCATCCCTTAAGGAAATGTTTGAAAGAAGCGGGGCGAACACAAAGAACATAATAGTGATAGACGGCATTTCAAAGACCGTAGGGACAGCATCAGCCGCAAAAATCCCGGGCTGCTATTTCATAAGCTCCCCAGGCGCCCTTGCAGAGCTTTCCGCAGTGATAAGCGAATTCTTTGACAACGGCTTTGATTACATTGTAATAGATTCCCTTACAAGCGCGCTCGCATACCAGGGGAAAGCCCCGGTGTCCGCATTTGTCTCCCGCCTTTCAAAGCAGGCGCAGAATTGCAGCACCCGCGTGCTTTTCTATTCCGTAAGCGAAAAGCAGGAGGAGCAGATGGACGAAATCGGGACGCATGCGAACCGCGTGGTGCACGTGGATTCCGGCGGGGAAAAGCGCTTCATACTGCAAAAGGCATAGCTTATTTCTTCTTGGATTTTTTCCATGCGCTTAGCATGTGCGCAAGCAGCCTTACCCCAAACCCGGTTGCCCCCACTTGCATATTGTACCCTTTTGGCTTGTACGAATACCCTGTAGCCGCAATGTCAATGTGCGCCCACGGGGTTTTCTCGTCCACAAAGCTTCCAAGGAACGCAGCCGCAACTATGGTGCCAGCATCCCCGTCCCCTATGTTCTTAATGTCCGCAAACTCGCCCTTTGTAACCTCGAAATATTCCTTCCAAAGCGGCAGCTCCCACACCCTCTCGTGAGTGTTTTCCCCCGCCTCCTTAACTTTTGCAATCAGCCCTGCGTTGTTCCCAAGCACCCCGGCAGCATGCGGCCCCAGCGCAACCGCAACCGCGCCCGTGAGCGTCGCAAGGTCCACAACCGCGCTTGGCTTGTATTTTTGCGCATACAAAAGCGCGTCCGCAAGTATAAGCCTCCCTTCCGCGTCCGTGTTCAATATCTCAACGGTTTTCCCGTTCATCGCCTTCACAATGTCCCCTGGCTTTGTTGCGCTTCCGCTTGGCAAATTCTCCACAAGGGGCGTTATTCCTATTATGCGCAGCTGCAACTTTAATTTTGCAGCCGCAAGAACCGCCCCGTACACAGCAGCAGCCCCACACTTGTCGTGCTTCATTTTTTCCATGTCCCTTGAGGGCTTAAGCGAAATCCCTCCAGAATCAAACGTAACCCCCTTTCCCACAAGGCACACCGTGCCCTTTGCGCCCTTGGGCGAATATTCCAGCACAACAAACGCAGGCTCGTGCGCAGAGCCGGCATTCACTGCCAGGTACAGCCCCATCCCTTCCCTTTCGCACTCCTTTTTCCCAAGCACCCTGCATTTTATCCCGTTCTCCTTTGCCATCTTTGAAACTTTTTTCGCAATCTCCATTGGATGCGCGTCATTCCCTGCCTCGTTCCCCACGTCCCTTGCAAAATTCGCAGCCTCGCTCACTGCGCACGCATACGCTATCGCCTTCCACACTTCCCCTTTTTCCGAAGGCGAGCACTCTATGCACACCGCGCTCATTTTTTTCTCTTTCTGCTTTTGTGCCTCTTCACCTGTCTTGTACTTGTCAAATTTGTAAAGGGAAAGAAGCGTGCCTTCGGTGAGCGCCTGAGCATATGCGCGCACCCCCTTTGCAGCAAGCACGGCAGTTTTTGAATATTTGAAGCGCATGCTCTTTGCGTTCGTTTCCCGCGCAAAGCACGCAGCCTTCGCAGCCCCCACGCGCAG
The DNA here is from genome assembly GCA_902384585.1 of Candidatus Anstonella stagnisolia. Taxonomy (GTDB): domain Archaea; phylum Micrarchaeota; class Micrarchaeia; order Anstonellales; family Anstonellaceae; genus Anstonella; species Anstonella stagnisolia. Next base: position 626,556 of record CABMCJ010000004.1, on the reverse strand, counting down.
CGAGTCAATCCCGAATTCCTTTTCCTTCCCCATCCCCAAAAGCAGGCGTTTCCCCTGCGCGCTTCTTATTAGAAGCTGCGTGCCCTCTTTCCCCTCGAATTCCTTTTTCGCAATTGCCGCATCTGCTATTTTCCCGTCTTCCCCGGGCACAGAAACCGGCTGGCCCTCAAAGCAAAATTGCACGTACACGTCGCATGCAGCGGCATTCTCAGCAGTTATTTTCATCCAAACCACCCTGGTTCAACAAACTACCTTTTGTTCTCCCCTTTATACACTCCATTATACAGTTCCTTTGCCTCTTCCGCCAATTTCACAAACACAAGCTGCGCGAGCTTTGCATTTTTCTCAAGCACAATCCCATGCGGGTTTTCAACCACAAGCAGCGATTCGCTCCTCCCGTCATACCCAGGGTCCCATACAGCACAGTGCATGTTCGCCCCGCACCTAAGCAGCGAGGAGCGGGGGAACCCGAATGCCGCGCAGTCGGACGGTATGTGCACGTGCTCGTTGAAAATCACTTTGTAGCACCCTTTTTCCAGTTTTATCTCATTTTCAAATTCCAGCTTCCTTGTCCTTGGCAATCTCCTTTTCGAATTGTCAAAGTCTATTTTCCCGTCAGTCTCAAATGCGTGCAGCTCTCCAAGCGTCAGGTCCACCCCGACAGGCTGCATCTGCGACTGGTGCGCGATTCCCGCGACCGCTTTGCGTTCTTCTATCATGTGCTTTGGCAATATCATAGTCTCACTTTGTGTGCATCACTTCCCCATTTTCCTTTTGCACTATTGCTTAAAACCCTTGTCATAACATGCGGGTTTTATTTTGTGTTAAATCAAGCAAACGTATATAAACACTCTATACAATATTACTAAAGATATCTTTTGAGGTGAAAACATGAAATTTGGCGTATTATTTGCTTTCTTGCTGCTCCTTGGCGCACTCTTTGCAGCCACCGCGCCGGAAAGCGTGGCACAAACAGCCGCGCCTCCCTCAACAAGCCCGCCGCCCTCAACAATGCAGCCTTCCACGCCCGCCGCACCCCCGATTCCAGCCACTGCCACTTCAGTTTCCAGCGCAATTTCCAATCCCCCAAGCTCCCTCGCCCAAACTTCTTTGCCCTCAAGCGCAACAACCGGGCTTAGCGGATACGTTGGCGAGGGCCTGTACAAGTCCAAGAATTCAAAAATTACCGATTCAATGCTCTTAAACAAGAATGCAATCGCCATAAACGTTTCAAACAGCCTGCAGGCTGCACGCGCCTTGCCCAGAAGGGACCCGGCGCAGGTTTATTCCTGCAACGTGACCCCGAACGATTTCCTTTTGCAGCTTGGCGACATAATGCCCATGCTTGCAGAATGCTTTGTGGACGGCGCACAGTCTGCATGCCCGCAAATGGGCTGGCAGTCAGGCATTGGCACCTTCTCAAATATCGGCGACGTGAATGCGACCGCGGTTTTCCACCCCAACCGCATCGGCAACGGCGCAATTTCCGTTTCAAGCGCGGACGGCAACTATTCTTGCAGCGCGTCCGTAATAATTACAATGGGCAACGTGACAAGCCTTGTTGTCTCGCCCCCATCCGCATACCTGCCTGTAGGCGATTCTGTGCAGTTTTCAGTGCGCGGCTTTGACGATTTCAACAACTCAATGGTGCCAAACGCGGCGCAGGTGAACTGGTCCGCTGAAGGCAACGCAGGCACAATAAACCCAGACGGGCTTTTCAGCGCTCTTGAGGAAGGCAATGCAACAGTGACTGCGCGCTGGAACGGGCTTTTGGCAAACGCATCAGTGGATGCCTACATTTCCCGCACGTGCAACATAACCCCTCCAAGCTTGCGCATGGTGGTGGGCGAAAATGCAGACCTGAACGCAACCTGCTTTGACAACGCAGTTTCGGCAGACTGCCCGCTCATGAACTGGGACTCAACAATCTCCTACGTGTTCGCAATACCAATCGGCTCCAACACGAGCGCAACTTTCCAGCCCCTCAAATCCGGCATCGGCACCATAAGCGCAGCTTCCGCAGATTCGCGCTATTCGTGCAGCATACCCCTTGAGGTGCTCATGGGCAACATCACGTCTGTTTCAATTTTCCCGCAAAACGTTACGCTCGCAAAAGGCGAATCAGTGCAGTTCTACGTGAACGCATCCGACGATTTCAGGGACTCTTTCCTCACAACCGAGGCGAACTGGAGCGTGCAGGGAACCGCGGGCACAATAAATGCATCCGGTTTCTTCACTGCAGCCTCCGAAGGCAATGCAACAGTGTCAGCACTCTACAATGAGCTGGGAGCAAACGCATCTGTGGGCGTATACACAATTCCACAGCCTCCCCAGGCAGGCGGCAGCGCGGGCTCTTTTGCAGGCGCAGGCAGCACCCCATCTTCGGGAGGGGCAGTAGGCAGCGCGGCAGGCGTGAACGCAAAGCGCAGCTGCGCAGGCAACCCTGTTGAAGCAACAGTGAGCGAATGGGGCAGCACAATAAGCGGCGCAACAGTAAGCCTCTACCTCAAGGAAGGCGGCAAAACAATACTTGTTTCGCAGTCGCTTTCAGACCACTTTGGCGGCGCAACGCTCAAAACAGGAAAGGAGGGCGACTACGAGCTCGTTGCCTCAAAGGACGGCATGCGCGAGGGCAGGGTATCATTCTACCTATCGCCCTGCGAAAGTGCAGGCAGCGGTTCAGTGGCGGCAGCGCCCGGCTCGCTTTCTTTCGCGCAGGCAGCAGGCTCCTCAATCGTGCTTGAAAAGGAAATCATAAGCGCAAACTTTGCGCGCACCTTCAGCGTGCGAAAATCCGTGGACAACGATGGCGCATCTTCCTACTACACCGACATCACAACAACCTACACAAACAGCGCGCAGGCGCCCCTTCTGGATTTCGAGGTTGCGGAAACAGTCCCATCCTCAGTGTTCTCGGACGTGCGCTCGCTCGCATTCACCTCTTACCCGCGCTTCTCATCAACCGCGCCCGGCACTTTCTACTGGAAGGTAAGCGCGCTCTCCGGCGGGCAAAAGGCATCCTACACCTACCGCATCCCGCGCGCCCTTAGCGCCGAAATGATAAGCGCTTTCGCAGCCCCCTCTCTTCTCCTTAACGGGGAAAAGTCCCTCAATGCAACAGTGGAGGGCACAAAGGGCACGGGCGTGCTTGCCGCAGTCGCGGCATTCGCGGGCGCAAAGGACGTTTCGCAGCTTCTTGAGCTTGCGGGCATGACAATACTTGCCCTCGCAGTCCTCTTTGCCGCATACACGTTCTTTGCAGGCAAGAAGAGCCAGTAGGCTCTTCCCCTCTTTTTTTGTTTTTATTTTCCCTTCCCCTTCTTTTCCAGAAATGTTTATAAACTAACACATCTATAAATATAACATGACACTGGCTAGACGGCACCCTACCAACCCTGGCTATATAGGCAGGGATTTTGCGCATCAGCAGCTGCACGGGCCAGGGGGCAAAATAAACTGGAGAAAAGCAGGATTAAGCATAGGCCTCCCTCTTGCAGGCATAGCCGTAGGGTGCGCACTCATATTCCACTCCCACGAACCAAAGACCGAGGCGCTGCGCATACTCCCACTGTCTTCCCACGAGCTTCTTCTCTCAAGGACGCGCGCGGATTTTGAGGCAGTTCTCAACGCCCCAAAAACAGTTGAGCCCGCCGCTTTGCTAAAAGAAATAGGCAATGCGCGCGCTGCACTAACTAATTTCAATGGCTTAAAGAAAGGCGAGCAGGCAATTGCAATAGCGCAGCTTGGCAAAGACAACAGCCTTGCCAATCGCCGCATAATAATAACCGAGCGCCCGGAACCAGGCGACGCAAAAACAAGCAAAGACAGGGGATTTTCAGTCCGCAGGGCATACGGGCAGCCAAAAGAAGTCCCACTCGGGGTCCAAATTCCGCGCGAAGACCTTGACCCAAGCGGCTCATACTCACAGCTCAAGATATCCCGCAGGGGAGCGCCTGATGAAACCTGGGTCGCACTCGCAGTAAAACTCTTTGTTGTAACCTCAACCCACGGCAGCCGCTTCTTTATAGTCACCCCTTATTGCGAGCAGCTTGCTTCGGGTGATATGGCAAAAACAGGGCTTGCATACCTCTCCGAGGTTGACACGCTCATGCGGGGCGCAATACTGGATTATTCTGGCAATGCGCGCGCATGCGGATTTTTGGGCAAGGTCCCAAACAACATGAATGTGCTTATCTCGCTCATAGAGCAAATAGGCCCGGAGAACCTTGGCAACGGCACATCAATGCGCCGCGCAATCTCGCGCCTGCTCTACCACGTGGCAACAAACGGCGCAGAGTCCAAGCTGCTCACGGTAAGCAGCGCAGGAGCGCGCGGCATGGTGCAGGTAATGCCAAAAACAAGGAAAGACCTGTTCAAAAATTACGGCATACAAAAGGTTTTTGACAGGTGGGCGCTCGCTTCAAACTACCGCCCGCGCTGGAGCGGCGAAAAAACTTCAAGCGGCGACATCTACTCATCTTTAATGATGGCGAACTTCCACCACATCGACGTGCTGGGTTCCCTTGAAACAATAATCGGCACCAGCAGCTCCGAGATGCAGTCTAAAATTTCGGAGGTGAACGCGCGCATAAGCGAGCTTGCCAGGAAAAAACAAACAAAAGAAACAAAGCGCTTGCTGCACTCAAACAAAATTCTCCTGAACACCCTTTCCACGCGCCTTGAGCTCATAACTCTCCTTGAAGAGCATGGGATGAGGGACCCCCTGCATGCCCTTTACTCAAGCGAATTGCAGACAACGTGCGCGCTTGCCGCAGGCTACAACGGAGGCGCGCAGGCAGTAGTGGAGCGCATGCTTGAGGCACTTCAAAAAGACCCAGCTTCCCCATGGCACGAGACAAGCTTCCAGCGTGCCACCGAAGATATGGAAGAGCTGATGCAAAACATACGCGAGAACGTGGGCTACGTTGTAAAGGCAACCGTTGCATCCAACTCACTGCAGCAGAACATGCCTGACTCCCAACACATCCCCAATCTTCATCCTTTCTCAAAAGATTTGCCTCCTGTGCAAATGTCAATGGCACTAAAAGAAAAGCATGCTCCAAGAAATCTGCCTGTGCACGCGCACCGCAAAAGAAGGTAACTTTAAAGTTCGTCAGTTCCGTAAGTGCTGTTTTCAAGGGTTCCCTTCCATTCAAATAGTTCATCCTTCTTGAAGAAGCGCGCAATCTCTTTTTGCGCAGTCTCAACGCTGTCGGACGCATGCACCAGGTTCATCATGTTTGAAAGTGCAAAGTCCCCCCTTATTGTTCCAACAGCCGCATTCCTAGCATTTGTGACGCCCAGCATGTCGCGCACGAGCCTTACAATCTCTTTCCCCTCAAGCACCATCACAATGACCGGCGCACTAGTCATGAATTCCTTTATCCTTGGGAAAAACGGCTTGTCCTTTATGTGCGCATAGTGCTCTTCGCAGAGTTTTTCACTCATGCGCAGCATTTTGCATGCGGCTACCTTGAATCCCCTTTTCTCAAAACGCGAAAAGACCTCGCCGCACATCCTTCTTTGCATGCAGTCGGGTTTCAGTATAATTAGCGTGCGCTCCATCATAACGACACCCCTTGGAATCTGCCCGGATTACTTCTTTGCGTCCTTTTTAGCCGCAAGCTTGTCCGCAATTTCCTTTCCAAGCACGGATTCCTTCTTTTCCTTGCCCTCATGCTGCGCAAGCGCGAGACCCTTGTTCGTCCATTTCGTGAGCCTTCCTTCCCTCCCCAAATGCAGGAGGTTGCGCTTGCACTTTTGCGAGCAAAATGAGAGCACGCTGCCGTCTTTTCTCACGTACAGCATTCCCGTGCCCCTTGCTATAGTGTTGTTGCAGAAAGAACAAAACATTTTCTTACCTCGCTTTTATTTCCTTTGCTTCGCGCTCGGTCTCAAGCAGCATTATGATGTCGCCTTTCCTTACAGGCCCCTTCACGTTCCTTCGGATTACCCTGCCCTTGTCCTTGCCATCAAGGATTTTGCACATGACCTGGTAAACCTCGCCGTGGATGCCCGTCTTTACGCGCACTTCTGCCACTTCAACCGGTATCGCTTCGTTTGCCATGAATACACCTAAACCTCACTTACTCTTTCTTTTCCTTTTTCGCCTTTGGCTTTGCCTCTTTCTTTGCTTCGGCAGGCTTGTCTGCCTTTGGAGCCTCATGCTTCTTCTCTTCCTTGTGCTCAGCCTTTGGCTTTGCCTCGGATTTGCCCTCTGCCTTTACAGGTTGCTTGAGCTTTTCCGCAATCGAGCGCACTATCTCAGCCGCGCTTCCCTGCTTTTCAATCGCAACCGCTGCAGTTGGAACCGGAATCCCTGCCGCGCTTCCCAATTCTTTCTTGGTAGCAACATAGCAGTACGGGACGCCCTTTTCCGCGCAAAGCGTCGGGAGGTGCATCACAATCTCCTCAGGCTCAACGTCTTCCGCAATTACGACAAGCGTTGCAACGCCGCCCTCAATGGCTTTTGTGGCTTCGTTGGTGCCTTTGCGCACCTTGCCAGTATCGTTTGCCATTGTGACTGCTTCAAGCGCCTTTGCGGCTACATCCTTTGGAGTCTCAAACTTCACGTAACTTTTCATGTTTCCACCTCACTTGTTCATTGGTGCCCCTGAAAAAGAGCAAATCTATTTGTTCGTATAAGTTTTTAAAGCAAGCGCCATTCCTCGATACCTTTTTATATAACAATCCCCACATTTATGGCATGACACTCAGCTATCGCCCGCTTGCAAAAGGGCTTGTGTTAATGGAAAGGCCGCTTGGAATGAAAGTGATTACGAGCGCAGGCGGCGCAAGGGCTTTCCGGAATACGCATGAAATCAAACCATTTAGAATTGCCGGGCTCACGGAAGACATACTACTGCTAGTGCCCGCTCCCCAAAATACCCATTTGCCAGGCACAACTGTGCCTTCCCCTCATTTGGAGAAAATCGCATATGTGCTTGAGAAAAAGGATTTTATGTTCGTGCACAACATGCTCTCGCAAATTCTGGCAAACACTGGCTCCCAGCGTGCCTGCGAAAGCGCAGCAATGCACATAAGCTCATCCAAGGATTCCGAGGCAATGCTGCTTGCAGCCGCAAGCCTTGCAACCCTCTCTACAGTTGCAACAAACGAGCAGGCTTTCCTTTTTTACCTCAAAAAAGCGCCGCGCATGGACGATATTGGCGGAAACGGAATGTGGATTGAACTTGGGAATCTGATGCAAAATCCCCAAAGGTATTTTTCCGACAGCGTCCTCAGTGCCGCTGTCTCAAAAGCAGTGGAACTGCTTTGCAACCAATATGCATTGCACACTGCGCAGCGGCTGCCAATGTATGCCTCCCTTCTCCTTTTGGCAACCCAAAATCCCGCTGCAACCGCACAAAATGTAGAGTTGATAACAAACGTGCTGCTTGAGCATTTGCATGAAAATCCGGATGCCACAAAATCAGCCGCTCACGTTCCAGCTAACCCAGAAAGTTCCGCTTCCACGCCGCTTTGGCTATAAGCTCATAGAGGGGAGCCTTGTTCTCAGAGTGCAATGTTTCCCAAATTTCCGTGCTCACTTGCGAATATTCCAAATCTGCCCCTTCTTTTATGCCAAAAATATCAAGCGCGCGCCCAATCCTTTCGCGCACAGCCGCAGGCAATTTCTCAACGTTCCTCATATTCAAATACTGCGCGCTGTCCTTGATATCCTCGTCAATTTTCACATAAACTTCCCGCAACTGTTCAACTCCCTTCCCATCCAATGCTCCCAGCCCCAAAAGCTCAGGCGGCACCCCGATGGAATAAAGCGCGGCACAAAACGGAATCGCCCGCGGAAGCGAAATCCCCTGCAATGAGCGCGAGTACCCGAACAACCCGATGTGCAGCTTCCTTGCCCTTCTTTGCGGGGCATATTTAGAGAGCATCCCTATTATCGGGGAGAGCGCAGCAACGTCCTGCTGGTACGCACCCGTCAATTTGTCCACAATCCCAAGCGCTTTTTCCTTGTCCACAAAGAGCGCCTTCCCTCTCTTGCTTGCATTAAGCCCCTCGACAGAGTCCCGCACATTTTTCTCATCATAGTCGTATTTGAAAGAGGATTGCAGCGTGAAAGTCTGAACCGACGGGTATTCCCCCATACAGTTCCCAACGTTCGTGGGCTTCAAATTCCCCCTAAACGGCGCGCTTCCCACCCCTATGATTGGATACACCTCAAGGGAATTCTTCTCACCCATTTCCTGCATTTGCATGAGCGCAATTTTCACAAGAAGAACCGCGGACGCAGCCCCGTAGTTCAGAGCAGGGTCGCTTCTTGCAAGGAACACCCGCATTCCCTCCAATTTTTGCGATGCCGCATACTCGCCCGCAATGTTGTGCGCATTAAGCAGCGCCTCCTTATTTTCCACAAGCGGTATTATGCTTATTTTTTCCGGGGCGAATTTCCCAATCCACTCCTGCACGCTCGCGCTTCCCACCCTCATTTCCGCCTTCCCGACTACGATTTTCCCATAATACTCGCTTATGCGCACAAGCTCCTGCGCGCTCGTTGTCATCGGCAATATCACTTCCCATATTGGCGCGCCCTGCTGCCCGCACATCTGCGCAATGTCGAAGTTCCTCGGTATTGACTCAAGGGTTTCAAGAAGAAGCTTCCCCTGCCCCTTTTGCACTGCAGGGTTTGGCACGCGAAGCGTGAGGCGCACATCCTTCCCGATATTGTTTTGCGCAAAGAATTTCGGGTAGCGCGCAAGCAATTTCTCCACTACGTGGTTGTCCACTTCCTTGCCTTCGTAGTCCCACATCTGCTCTGGTATCCCAAGGTGCGAAAAAACATAGTACGCTTCCTTTATCTCATTCTCGCCCGCCAGCACTTCACCCTCGGAAAAAAAAGGAGTATTCACATTATCGGGATGCTGCGTTGACATGCAGCGTGGCGGGTTTTGCATAATCTAGCCTCGTTCAACCCTGTCCTTCGCCAATCTTGCATCCGCAGCCCTCAGAACGTTTTTTGCATTCTCATACGTAAGAGTGGCAAGAGCATCCTTCAGGTTCACCCATCTCATTTTCTTGTGCTCTTTTGACAATTTCACTTTTGAGCTTTTTGTCTTTCCAAGGAAAAATACGACCTGCTTTTGCACGCGCACCTCGTCCCGCATGTGCGCATAGTTTATTATCCTCCTAAACCCCGGCGCGAATTCCACGTCGCGTATGCCCGTTTCCTCAAGTATTTCACGCCGCGCGGTTTCCATTTCCCCTTCCCCGTGCTCAACGTGCCCCTTGGGGAAATCCCAGTGCCCCTCCTTGTGCATGAGCAGAAGGTACAGCACTTTCGCTTTTTCTTCGCGGTATATCACTGCGCCGCAGGCTTTTTCAAACACCATAGCACTCCCACTCTATATCCGCTTTTAATATTTTAATTCTTTTTGCTTCACAGTTTCCGTTTCTCCCAATCGTATTTCTCTCCCCTGCTTATTATGCCTTCTGCCTTGCTTTCACTTCGCCCCTCAAGTCCTCAAGGATATTGCGGAAATTTACGTACGCGTCAAAAGGGCTGTCGTACGGCGAGAAGTAGTTGTGCACGTCCTGGTCCGAGAGGCTTTTTGTGCACAAATAATACAAATGGTCCGAGTTTTGCAGCATCCTCCATGCGGACAAGAGTTCCCCGTCCTTAAGTTCCTTTATGGGCGCCTCAAGCTCCTGCAAAATCCCGAAGCATTCCCTTTGCATCTCGTTCCCAAGCCAAGCGCTAGTGTCCCTTTCCATGTCCGCCCACGAGATTACGTGCGGCACGTCTATTTCCCCAACCGCTCCCGCGCTTTTCACAAGCATTGAGGGCGTAACAAATTCCAAATTGGGGTGCTTTCCCATTTCCCCAGGCAACGCCCTCAAAAATTCAAATATTCCCGTATCCTCCCAGTGGTGCTCCCCGAAAGTTTCATAGTCCATGAAAACATTCACACAGTCCCCCTCAAGGGAAGAAAGCCATTTCGCATATTTGTCTGCGGTAAGGGGGTATTCGCTCCACCATTTTGCAGAGAAGCGGTACCCGATATCGTCCGAGAGCTTGTAGTTCCTCAGCATCGCCTTTATCCCTTCGCAGCTTTTCACTGAATACAAATAGTTCGGAGAGCGCCACCCCAGCACGTGCTCAATCCCTTCCGTGAGTATCCCCTCATACCCCATCCTTTGCGCAAGGTATGCAATCTCGTTTGAGAACATCGCCTCGGTGTTGCGGAATACCGACGTTTTCCCCCCAAGCTTCTCCACTTCCCTCTGGTGCAATTTTACCTGCTCCACAAATTCATCCTTGCTTGGAAAGAGCGCTGCAAGGGAATGATAGTAAGTTTCAGAAAGGAATTCCACCCTGCCTGTTTTCGCAAGCGCGGCAAAGGAGTCAAGAAGATAGGGCGCAAACATCTTGCACTGCTCCATGAACACGCCGGTAAGGGAATAGCTCACCCGCATGCCCGGGTGCTTTTCGAGCAATTCCAGCATGAGCGCGTTCGTGGGAAGGTAGCATTTTTTCGCAACCTTCTCAAGAATCTGCCTATTGAGCCCGTTGTCAAAATACCTCTCGCGCACTGATTGCTCGTGCGATTCAAAAATTGAGAACCGCTTGAGCCTGAGCGGCTGGTGCACCTGGAAATAAAAGCAAGCCTTCATTGTTTTCCCCTCGCAACTGCCTCATTATACACTTCAATTGTGCTCTGCGCCGTTTTCTCCCAGCTCATTTTCATCGCGTCCTCTTTCCCTGCATTTGAGAGGCTGCTTCCCAGCACCGGGTATTTGAGCACGGAGAGCATTTTCTGCGCCATGCCGTTTATGTCCCAGAAGTCCACAAGCAGCGCGCCCTTCACGGTTTCCCCAACTCCCGAAGTCCTTGATATTATTACGGGCGTCCCAGCGCTCATCGCCTCAAGCGCTGTTATCCCAAACGGCTCGGATGTGGAGGGCATGACATAAAGGTCCGCGGCGGAATAAATCCTCTTCTGGTCCTCTTCGCTTAAGTACCCCAGGAACATCACGTTGTCCTTTATCCCAAGCTCTATCGCGGTGTTTATAAGAAGCGGTAGCATGTCGCCCTTTCCCGCAACAATAAAGAGCGTGCCCGGCATCACCTGCAGCACTTTTTTCGCGGCGTGCAAAAATTGCATGGGGCCCTTCTGCTCGGTAAGCCTTCCAAAGAAAAGCACGGTTTTCCTTCCCTGCCTGAACCTTTCCAGCGCCGCATTCCCGCCATTCCCATTGTTGAATTTCTGCGCGTCCACCCCGTTGTACACCACGCGTATTTTCCCCTCGTTCGCCCCCAGCCTCATCAATTGCGCCTTTGTGCGCCTGCTCACCGCAATCAGCAGGTCCGCATTCTGCACTCCCTGGCGCTCAATGTCCACCAAAAAGTCCCATGGCACGGACGTCCTGTCAAATTCGGTGGAGTGGAAAGTGTGCACTATCGGCAATCTTGTTTTTCCGGCAGCCTCGCCGGCTGCTTTCACTCCCAGCCAGTCGTGCGCGTGTATGAGCGAATAGCCCCTCTCCTTTGCACGCTGCACAAGGACCGCCGCGCATTCCTTGTTGTACTGCTCAACTGCATGCATGAGGTTTTCCCCGTAAGTTGTGTGCCTCCTTGATTTGCTTACAAAAATGTAAGGCGAAATGTCCGCCTTTGCAACCTCTATAATGTGCAAGTTTGGATGCGAACTGTTCACGCCCTCCCCGCTTTTTGGCATGAAAAAGTCCACCTCAACCCCCATTGCGCACAGGCGGCTGGTAAGCTCAAGGCAGTGCACCCCAAGCCCCCCGGACGCAAACGGAGGGAACTCCCACCCAATCATTGCCACTCTCATAAATCCCGCATTAAACTTCCTCTTCGCGCTTTTAAAACACTTGCTTTTTTAAACCGCGCATTCTCATTTATCCTCATGAAAGTCGCATTCTTCACGGATACCTACCTTCCCCATATGGACGGGGTTGTGCGCGGCATCCTCAATTTCAAGGCGGAGCTTGAAAAAAGGAGGCACAGCGTGTACGTGTTCGCGCCCAGGGGCGGCCCAAAAATCAAATCCCTTCTCCCCCAAAAGCGCCATTTCTACTACAGCTCGCTTTCCCTCCCTTCTTATCCGCAGTACCACGCAGCGCTTTTCCCCTACCACGCGCTAAAAGACGTCCAAAAGCACAATGTCCAAATAGTGCATTCGCATTCCCCCGCAACTCTTGGGATTGCAGCGCTTGGCGCAGCAAAAACCCTGCATCTCCCTTCCCTTTTTTCCTTCCACACGTTTTTCAGCAGCGCAACGCACTACGTGGTCCCGACAAAACATCTTCAGGGCGCGGCGGGCAGCGCGCTTTGGCATTACGTGCGCGCATATTCCTCCCAATTTGACCTTACAACCGCCCCAAGCACTTTTGCAAAGGAGCAGCTTGCGCAGCACGGAATTTCCTCCACGGTTCTCCCGCTCGGAATAGACACAAAAAAATTCTCCCCAGGCGCAAGGGACGAAAAGCTCCTTTCTTCCCTCGGAATCCCTAAAAACCCAAAACTCATAATTTCCCTTGGAAGGGTTGCGCAGGAGAAGAACCTTGAGGTGCTCCTGCACGCAGCGCCACTGGTAAAAAAAGAGCATCCTGATGCATTCATCCTAATAGGCGGGAAGGGGCCGCACCTTGGAAAGCTGCGCCATGCTGCCGCAAGGCTGGGCATAAATTCCTACGTAAAGTTCCCTGGCTTTGTCCCAGAGGAAAAAATCGTGCCACTTTACCGCAGCGCGCACGCATTCGCATTCCCCTCGCTCTTTGAAACCCAGGGGCTGGCAGCGCTTGAGGCGCTTTCCTGCGGCACGCCCGCAGTGGGCGCAAAAAACAGCGCCTCCGAGGACATCATAAATTCCTCAAACGGGTTCCTTTGCAGCCCGAATGCGCACGAGTTTGCGCATGCCCTTGGCCGCATCCTTGATTCCCCGCAAAAATACCGCAATGCAGCCCGCAAAAGCGCGCTTTACTTTGATTCCTCAAAACGTACGGATTCCCTGCTCTCACTTTACAGAAAACTGGTTTAGCCGCTATTGCAGCTGCTCCTGCTCAAATTCAAAAGAATCAGGCGCATTTTTTTCCATGCCGGAATTCCCATTTGGCGGCGGTTCCATGGAAGATGCAAGCTGCTTGCGCATGTGCACCCTTGTGCTGTAGCTGATTTTTTTCGTGGCTTTTGCCCGCGCGCCAAGCGCAATCTTATGGCGCAAATTATCCTCTTGCGCGTGCTGCTTTGCCGTCCCCTCGGCTTTGCCTGTGTCCTTTGCGTGCGCATTCTTTGCATCAATCTCCTGCTTTGCATAATGCCCATCGTCCCTGCCTTTTGAATCCGCGGCATTGGGCGCATCCCCTCCTTTTTTCCCGCCCGCGCGCCCCTTTTGCAAAGCCCCCTGCTCATTCCCCCCAGCCTGCTGCACTGCTCCCGTTTCCTTTGCAGCAGGCGCGCTTCCTTTTCCCCCTGCTTCCACTTTTGGATGGTTTTGTGCCGGATGGTTTTGCGCAGCATAGTTGCGCGCAGGCGCATTCTTCGCAACTGCAACCTGCATTCCAACTGCGCTTGCGCCACCAAGGCGCGCAATTTGGGATGCCTCATTCGATGTGAAAACTGCGCCCTGGCTTGCAACCTTCAGCACAGCCGCGCCCTGCCCATTTGCATTTGAAGTCCCGGCAGCCTGCGCCCCTATTCCGCCAACCGCGTGTGCAGGCGCCCTTGCCCCTGCCTCTTTTGAATATGCTCCTGCGAATCCAGCCTTTGCCTGCACGTGCGCACGCGCACCATTTTCCACCGCAGCCTGCGCTGCAAACTCCGAAGACTGCGCAACCGCCCTCTCAAGCGCAGGCGCATGCAATGAAAATTCTGTTTTTGGCGCGCGTGCCCCTGTCCTCTCGCCGAACATTTTTGCAAAAAAGAATTCCGCCCCAAGTGCCGCCTCTTCAACCCGCTTTAGCATGTCGCCGTATTTGAATTGCTTCTGCGCCTCGTGCAAATATTCCCCGCCAAGCTTTGCAAAGCCCATGGCAAGCTGTGCAAGCCTGCCGAAATTCTCCTCGCCCAGCTTCACAAGCCTTGCCTTCACAACGCTTGCCTTATACCCCATCTCAAGAAGCTTCACGTGCGGCATCACGACCTCTGTCATGCCGCTTCCCCTGGGCCGTTCCTCCTGCGCTATTTTTTTCACTGCATTGTACATGTCATCCTTGCCCATGGCGCCGTTCACGTAGTCCACCACAACGGACATTACGCCGCCGCTGCGTGCAATCTGTATTATGAGCTTGTATTGTATGCACCAGTCCACGTAGCGCGCAACCCTGTCGGACAGGTGCGACCAGTCAGGGCGGTGGTCAAGCGATGCAAGGTAAAGTCCCATTATTATCCCACTCACTAACTGTTCCGGCTATCCAGAGAAATGTTCCAAGCTTTCAGGCTTTAACAGAAATTAGAAATGTTCCGTTTATGCCTTGCTGCACAATGCTTTTATAATTAACTTGCGCATGTTCGTCACTTGGCTAACATTTGCGGGCATTTTTATGGGCAACAAGCTTATCGGCATAAAGGCAGTGCTTTTTGACATAGACGACACGCTTTTCCCATCGCACGAGTTCTCTTCGCTTGCGCGCCGGAACGCAATACGCGCAATGATGTCCGCAGGCATGGACGCGCAGGAGGAAAAGGCGCTTTTGGCGCATTCAAAAATAGTGGAAAAATTCGGCTCGAATTTTAGCAGGCATTTCAACCTGCTTGCCTCAAGGTTCCCCTGCACCAACAAGGAGCGCGCAATAGCAGCCGGCATCGCGGCATACCACGACACAAAAACAAGCATCCACCCCTTCCCCCACGCCCACTTTGTGCTTGGCGAGCTTTCAAGGCGCGGCTATCCCCTGTGCATCGCATCGGAAGGGAAGTCCCTCAAGCAATGGGACAAGCTCATCCGCCTTTCCCTTGATTCGTTTTTCAGCCGCGTGTTCATAACTTCAAAAAAGTCCCCCGCATTCTATCGCGCGTGCGCAAGGAAGCTTAGCCTTTCCCCAAAAGAGTGCCTAATGGTGGGCAACCATCCCAAAAAGGATTTTTCCTTTGCACAAAAAGCGGGCATGCATGCAGCCCTCATGTGCACGGGCACGCCCGCTGCAAAAAGGCATGCAGGCATGCGCATCCTGGGCCTCAAGGAACTCCTTCCCCTCCTCGGATAACTTCCGCCGCCCCATAACAGCCGAGATATTTATATTATCATTCTTCCTATTACATGCGGGTTGAAAACAAATGGCAATAGATATCGATACGCAGGATGCTGCATCCGATGAGGGGCACGCGCATTCCCACGAAAACATGTCCCCAGAAGAGGAATACGCGCACATGATGGACAGCTTCAAGAAGGCATGCTCGGCAACCGCGCAGGTGCGCGAGGAAAGCAAGAGCCTGATAATGCCCGGCGAGTCGCTCCTTGACATTGCAGAGAGCATTGAAAAGTTCATCAGCGACGCTGGCGTAAAGGCCGCATTTCCCGCAAACATTTCCATAAACAACGCCGCAGCGCATTTCACCCCGGAAATAGGGTGCGAGCTTCTCCTTGGCGAAAAGGACGTCGTAAAAGTCGACCTGGGCGCCCAGCTGGAGGGCTGCTGCGGCGATACAGCATACACGGTCGACCTCTCAGGCGAATGGGGAAAGATGCTCGAGTGCACGCAGGCGGCAGTTGAAGCGGCAGTCTCAATCGCAAAGCCGGGCGTGAAAATAGAAGCCCTGAGCGAGGCAATAGAGAACACCATAAAGGCAGCAGGCTTTAAGCCAATAGAGAACCTGTGCGGTCACAAGATAGAGCCCTATGCCCTTCACGCAGGCATAGACATCCCGAACATAAAGACCTCAAACCCCTACGAACTGCAGGAAGGCGACATTTTTGCAATAGAGCCCTTTGCAAGCAACGGAAGCGGGCACGTAAAGGACGGCACGCAGGTGGAGATTTTCTCCCTTGTTTCAGGCGCGCGCGTTCGCATGCGCCAGTCCCGCCAGCTCATTTCCCACATCGCAAACGAGTATTTCACGCTTCCCTTTGCAGAGCGCTGGCTCTCAAGGAATTTCAAGTCCCGCCTTCTCCTAAGCTCAGGGCTCAAGGAACTCCTCAACGCAGGCGCGCTTCGCCCCTACCCGGTCCTCCTTGATTCCCCAGGCAGCATAGTTGCGCAGCATGAGCACACGATGCTAATCGAGCACGACAGCGCGGTATTGCTCACGAAGTAAATCCAGGCTCCGCCCTGTTCAATTTTTTCTTCGCTTCACCTGCATTTTTTGCGCCTTCAATAGCGCCCGCATCCCGCCCTTCTTTTTCAGCCGCGCGCATTTTTGCAGCAGGCGCCCTCTCACCCATCCTCCCGTCTGTCCACATGCAAATATCCCCACCGTGCATCCTCGCCCTCAGGCAAAACGGCGTTTTCATTTCCAGAAGGCTTATCTCAAGCTTTCCAGCCCTGTCAAATTCTTTTGCAGCCCACAGCATTTTCCCATCTGCATCCGATATGGCGGGTTCCTCAAGCGCATGCACGCTCCTTAGCACAAGCCTGTTGTTTTCCGCGTAGAATTCCATTTCCGTTTTCCCTGCGTTTTTCCACACGGCAGCCGCAAATGCGAATACGCACGCAAACACAAGCAGCATGAACAAAAGCGGCACAATCCCGCCTTGCCACTGGTTTTTCACAGGCGCAATTTCCTCCCCCTTCCCCCCAAAAACAAGCGCGGCGTATTCTTCCCCGCGAAAAACTATTTTCCACGTTCCCTCTTCGCTTGCATTGAATTCCGCAGCGTTTCCCCAAAGCGCAATTCCAACTCCAGTCCCGTGCGGCGGCTTCACAAATACGCTTTCATTTTGCAGCATTTCCCCCTCATACAGTACGTATATCTTTTCCCCAATGGTCGCATTGCTCACAAGAAGTTTTCCAGCGTGCGCGCTTGCGCACAAAAACAGCAGCAAAAAAAGCAAACGGGCCCGACGGGATTTTCGCAAGAGCATCAAAACTCTCCTTCGAACCCGCAACCTTCTGGTCCGAAGCCAGACGCGCTATCCGTTGCGCCACGGGCCCTGAATCCCTTATGCACGCCTGGGTATAAAAAAGCCCCTACTGCCTCTTCTTCCCTTCCTTCAAAAGCCCGTACCCAAGGAACACAAGGAGGAAGAGGTCGCCTGCCGCAAAGAAAGGCACGAGAGAGTCCGATACCCTCATTGTGATTACCCATTCTATTGCAAGCACCGAGAGGAAAAAGAGCGCCCTTGCAGCCTGCACGTTCTTCCAGCTCGCAATGGACCCTATTATCGCGCCGCCCACAAACCCCAGCGTTGCGATGTAAATGTTTTCCGAATAGAAATGGAAAAATACCATGAGGGATGCGCATACGAGCGCTATCTGGGCAGCCACCTTGAGCACGAACTGCGAAGGGTCCTGTTCGTATTCCGCTTCAACTACTTTGTCTTCCTCGCTCATGTGTCCCCCTCAATTCATCCGCAAGCTCCAGGGCTTCCTGCCAGCTTAGCGAATTCACTCTCCTTGCATTATATTTAATGCTTGCCCCTATTTCGCGCATTTGCGCCTTGCTTTTCCCAAAGAATTGCCTCGCATCGCAAAGCGCGGCATGCACGCTCTTGTTCTTGTGCGCAAAAACAGCCGCAATAAACCCCGCCTCATATTCATCAAGCTCCCTGCCTGTCTTCTCAAGGAGCACAAGCGCGGAGTCAACTTTGGGCGAGGGCGCGAATTTCTCCCTTCCCACAAACCCGGCGATTTGCGCATTGAAATTCACCTGGCTTGTAAGCGAAAGCCGCCCATAGTTCCTCTCGCCAGCATTTGCAACCATTTTCTGCGCAAATTCCTTTTGCACGCACAAAAGCGCTTTCCCAAATTCCATTTTTGCAAGCGAAAAGAGTATGGGGGACGTGATGTAATACGGGATGTTTCCCACTACCCTCTCAAATTTTCCAGCGCTCTTTGAATACTCCAAAAAGTCCGCCTGCACAATTTTTATTGTCTTGTAAGAAGAGAAACGCATGCGCAGCTCCTTTGCGAGCTTCTTGTCCTTTTCAATCGCAACAATGCTTTTTGCGCCTGCGCGGTGCAGTTCAATCGTGAGCCTGCCATCCCCTGCCCCTATCTCAAGCACGCTTTTCCCTGATACGTCCGCAATCCGCGCTTCCATTTTCAGCACTTGCGCATCCTCAAGAAAGCACTGTCCCATGCGCCTTTCTTTTGCCCTCATAAAATTCGCCACATTGGTAAATATTTGGAGTGGCAGGTGGTAGCCTGCCTTCTGTTTCTAAGCGACATTGGACTGAGCGGCATAAAGCCTTGCACCGCACATTTTGCCCCCTGCATTTTCATGCAGCAGAGCCGCTTTCGCGATTGCCCGCACGGACCGTTTCAGCAAGCCTCCCTTCTCTCGTCGCGCATTTTAGTGCGTTTCCTCATCCTCATCAAAGGGGGCAGGTATCGTTTCTGTTTCCGATTGCGCCTTAAGCGCTTCGGGGCTTCTAAGCCGCGCCCTTTTTATAAGGCGCGCAAATTCATCGGTGGGCAGAACTTCCTCCGTACCATTTAAGGCCGGTTAGTCGCTCCCCCGCCACTCCGCATATTTTAGCGTTTTTCCAGTATAAAAAGCAATATGCTTAAATACGGGAATTTGCACAATATCCCATTAGAACCTAACTTATACGCCGTGAGCACATGGCATCTGGAAATTCGTGCATAATAGTAAATTTGCCCAAAAGTGACAGCGCAGGCCCCATGCTCCCCCCCAGCCGCACCCCGATGCAGCGCCTGGATATCAAATTCAAGGGTTTGCATCTGATAAACTCGCAATGCGAAGCCCTGAAAGAGCAGGCACGCGCCGCCCATGGCATGCTCGCCCGCCAGGCTGGCTCTGATGCAGATTTAAATGCCAGCATATGGGAGTCGGTTGCCCTGCTTGACGAGTTGCCATTCCCCCACCCGCCCGATTCATGCAGCCGCCCAACCTTGCTGGTTTCCAGGAACTTTTCAATAAACCTCCTTATAGAGACGCTTGACAACGCCGCCACCCGGCGCGAGCTAGCCCTTGATTTTTTAGCCGGAAAAATCCAGAGTGCAAAAACGCTCCTATTCTCAGCGCTTGCGAAAATGTCTGCCTCCCTCCCTTTTGCAGAAGAAGTGCGCAGCGCCTCCCAAGAACTGCTTGAGGCAATTTCCCGCTGATTTTGCATTTTCCAACGCCGCAAGGCATATATTTAAATACACATTTACTCATAAATATTCACTATAATGCCGGTGATATCCTATGTTATCCGCGAAAGATACCGTTCAAAACCAACCTGCCATCCGCCTTTCCCAAACGAAGTTCGATGCAAAAGCCTTTATCAGCAGCGCAGCGCTCGAATTCAGGCTTTTGAGGGCAATCACGGCAGCCCTTTCAAATGCGCACAAAATTGAAATCTATCCAAGCCGCCTCTCTTCTGCCCTTGGCTTCCTTACCCAGTGCACGCGCGAAGCAGACCCAGCCGCAGTGCGCAAGCTTGTAAAACAGGCATTTGACTCCATCAACATCGTTATGCCTGATTTTGAAGCCCACGCGCGCGATAGAATCGAAGAGTTCCACGATTCAGACAGGGCCACTCTTTTGGACGAGTGCACTGCTTACAACCAGAAATATACAAACACTTTTTCCAAATATGACGCTACAATAAGGAAGGTGCGCGCAGCGCTTCAGCCGGCTATAATTGCAATAGATTTGGCAGCATCTTCAGGCCGCGCAGAAACTGCAGACCAAGAGACAGACAGGAAAGTTTCACATGCGGCAAGCACTGCACTCATACTTCTCCAGGAAGCGCTTCACGATTAAGCTTTTTCTTCCCAGATGCGCACCCCGTCTTTCCTTCCCTCCTTCTTCATTTTCTGCGCAATCTCATTCCCAAAAGCAGTAGGATACGTGTCCGTGATGCACCCCAGGCACATGTTCTCCTTCCCAAGCCCAATGGACGCAACAAGGTCATCCACGCTCAAATACGCAAGCGAGTCCGCCCCGATATACTTGCAAATTTCCTCCACGCTCCTATTTGCCGCAATAAGCTCCCCGTAAGTGGGCAAATCCACCCCATAAAAACAAGGCGCGATTACAGGCGGGCACGTTATCCTCACGTGCACTTCTTTCGCACCAGCGCTCCTCAGCAGCTTCACAATTGGCCCGCTTGTTGTTCCCCTCACAATTGAGTCGTCTATAAGCACAACCCTCTTGCCCGCAAGCTCCATTTTAACTGCATTTAACTTAAGCCTCACAGCATTTTCCCTTTTCTGCTGGCTTGGCATTATGAATGTCCTTCCCACGTACCGATTTTTTATGAGCCCCTCCTCAATCGGTATTTTGCTCTCTTTTGAATATCCCATCGCGGCAGAGCGCGCAGTGTCAGGGACCGCAACCACGATGTCCGCCTTCACAGGCGCAGCACGCGCAAGCCGTTTTCCCATTTCCACCCGCGCATAGTGCACGAGCTTCCCTTCTATTACCGAATCCGGCCTTGAAAAATACACGTACTCAAACATGCAGTGCTTTTCTTCCTTCCCAAGCACAACTTTATTCTCCACGCCTGCCTTACTCACCACATAAACTTCCCCGGGCTTCACATCCCCCAAAAGCGGCACATTGTTTATATCAAGCGCAACGCTCTCGGATGCGAATATTATCTTCTCCGCGTCTTTCCCAAAGCACATGGGCCTTATCGCATGCGGGTCGCGGAAAACTACAAGCTCGCCCTCCCCGCTCAAAAGCACAACTGAATACGACCCGTCCAGCACCTGCATCGTTCTTTTCGCAGCCTCAAAATAGTCCTTGCATGCCTTATGTTCCCTCACAAATACGCTCAATATCAAATCCGCATCGCAAGTGGAGCACAGCTTCACTCCCTCTTTTTCAAGCTCCGCCCGTATCTTCCCATAATTCGCAATGTTCCCATTGTGCGCAAGCGCAATCCCGCCTTTTACTCCCTCAAGGAAAAACGGCTGCGCATCCTCTTTCCCACCAGCCCCGATAGTAGGATACCTAGTATGCCCAATTGCAACTGTTGCGCCCGCATGCACCTTCATCCTTTCGTTTGTGAATATGTCACTTACAAGCCCCAGCTCCCGCGTAAGCTCCACTTTCTTCCCATTATAAGTCGCAATTCCCGCGCTGTCCTGCCCCCTATGCTGCAATGCAACAATTCCCCTATACGCGTCGTATGAAACATCCTTGCCTGAAAAAGAGTAAACCCCGAACGCACCGCAATATTCGCGTTTCCCCTCTAGGGAGATTAAGCTAGATTTGTCCATACTACTTAATGCACCGCTAAAATTAAAATCCTGTGCTTTTCAGTCTTTTGCGGCTTCCCGTACAATGTTCTCAAAGAATTTCCTGCTCCCCTTGGTGTGCGCCTCGCCCTTCCTCACTTTCGGGTGCTGCCACTCAAAAATAGAGCATTCAGGGTGCGGCATCATTCCAAATATCCTTCCGCTCACATCACATATTCCAGCAATGTCCTTGTGCGCCCCGTTGGGATTTTTCGGGTATCCCACGCTCTCGTTTTCTTTTCTCTCCCCGTCCCAGTGCGAATACCTAAATACAACAAGCCCCTCTTCCTCAAGCTTCTCAAGCAATTTCCCATCCTTCGCAATAAACCTTCCTTCCCCATGCCTCACTGGCGCGCGTATAAAATCAATTCCCTTTGCATATGCACACTTGCTCTTTTTCTCCGGAGCAAGCGTTATCCACCTGTCCTCAAACTTCCCACTCGCATTTCCCACAAGCGTAACTTCCTGCTGCCCATCTCCCCCTAAATTCGGCAATATTCCCAGCTTCACAAGCATCTGGAACCCATTGCATATTCCCACAATTGGCTTTTCCGCCTGCACGAACTCCCTCATCTGGTCCCATATCCGATACCTAATGCGATTCGCAAGCACTTTCCCGCCCGCAATATCGTCCCCAAAAGACCATCCGCCTGGTATTACAAACGCGGAATACTCCTCCATCTTCTCCTTCCTTGTCTGCAACTGGTAAAAATGCACAATTTTCGCATCCCCCCCTGCCTCATTGAACGCTATCGCTGTTTCCCGCTCGCAATTGAGCCCAAAGCCCGCCAATACAAGAATTTTTGGTTTTCCTTTTGCCATCCATCTCACTTCATGCGCATTTTCGCGCCCGCTTTCTCACCACTTCATTGTCTTCTGCCATGCACTCACAAGCACGCTCACTTTAGTATAAATCGCGCCCTGCTCGCCCGTTTCTTTAACCTCAAACGCCTCATCCTTCCTCACATTCCCTATCTTCCCGATTTCGCATCCCTTCATCTCTTTCTCAAATTTCGCGCAGTCCTTTTCCTTCACGCTCACAACAAATCTTCCCGAACTCTCTGAGAATAGTATCCTGTCATCCGCAAGGTTGCTCTCACAGGGAACCTTTTCCAAGTCCACGCGCACCCCAACCCTTCCCCCAATGCAGCATTCCGCAATCGCAACTCCCAGCCCTCCATCCGAACAATCATGCGCGCTTCTCACAATTCCTTTCTCAATCGCACCTGCAAGGCACTTGTAAAGTTTCAAATTCTCTTTTGCATTTACTTTCGGCACTCTTCCTCCCTTTATTTCATACTCCTCAAAATACTCACTCTTTGCGCACTCATTGTAAGTTTTCCCAAGCACATACACAACGTCCCCTTCTTCCTTGAAGTCGCTGCTCACAGTTTTCTTCCTGTCTTTTACCTTTCCAATCGCGCTAAAGAGCAATGTAGGAGGAATGGAAATCGCAATGTTCCCATGCTTATAATCGTTTTTCATGCTGTCTTTTCCGGATATGAGCGGTATCCCGTATTCTGTGCACACCTCAAAGAGCGCCCGGTTCGCCCTCACAAGCTGCGCAAGCCTGTACTTCCCATCCGGATTCTCTTTCGTATAGATAGGGTCGCACCAGCAGAAGTTGTCCAGCCCCGCAATGCTCTCCACATCCACGCCAGACGCAACCAAATTCCTCACAGCCTCATCAATCGCATTTGCAGCCATCCAGTATGCATCCACATCAGAATACCTTGGGCATATCCCATTTGAAATCGCAACTCCCTCTTCGCTCCCTTCCACAGGCGCAATTATTCCCGCGTCACTTGGCCCGTCGTTTTTCTCGCCGCACAAGGGCTTGAGAACGCTCATTCCCATAACCTCATGATCGTACTGCCTCACAATATATTCTTTGGAGCAAATGTTCGGCCTCCCAAGCAATCTCACAAGCGCTTCTCCCAATTGCGGCATCTTGTGCTCGCTCTCTTTCTCCTTCCATCTCTCTTCCCATTTCGCTTCCAGCTTCATTTGCGGAACTCCCTTATGTAAAAATTCCATTTCCAGCATCGTAACCGGCTTCCCTTTATACTTCGCAACAAAATATCCGCTATCTGTAAACTCTCCCAAATCCGTTGCCTCTACCTCATATAGCGCAGCAAGCGCAGCAAATTCTCCTGCCTTTTCTTTAGGAACCGCAACAGTCATCCTTTCCTGCGACTCGCTCACTAAAATTTCCCAAGGCGCAAGCCCGGGGTACTTGAGCGGGCATCTTTCCAGGTGCATAACGCACCCTCCAGTGTCCTGGCACATCTCTCCCACCGAGGATGCGAGCCCGCCCGCCCCATCATCCGTAATCGCATTGTACATTCCCTTATCTCTCGCTTCCAGCAAAAAGTCCATTGCCTTTTTCTGCACAATCGCATCCCCCAGTTGCACCGCGCTCGTAGGAGACGCCTCATCCAGCCCCACAGAGGAGAAAGTTGCCCCATGTATCCCGTCTTTGCCAACCCTTCCGCCCACCATGAATATTCTGTCGCCCTTTTTCGCCAGCTTCTTGTGCGTTTCCTTCCCGTTTATTTTCGCAGGCATTATTCCGCACGTCCCACAGTACACTAAGGGCTTTCCCAAAAATCTCGGCTCAAACACAACTGCCCCATTAATAGTAGGTATTCCGCTTGCATTCCCGCCCCTCTCAATTCCCCTGCGCACTCCTTCCAGCGTCCTCTTCGGGTGCAACAGTTTCGGTGGCACCATTCCCGCATACTCAAAAGGCGCAAAGCACAGCACATCCGTATTGAAAATCGGTTTTGCGCCCATTCCCGCGCCCATTACATCCCTGTTTACTCCCAAAATTCCAGTGAGCGCGCCTCCATACGGATCAAGCGCAGAGGGCGTATTGTGTGTTTCCACCTTTATCGCAAGGTTCCACTCATTGTTGAACTTTATTATTCCCGCATTGTCCGAAAATACCGAAAGCAGCCAGTCTTTCCCTTTCCCAGCTTTCTTCGTAGTCGCAACAACGTACGTCTTGAAAAGCGAATTTATTGTTTCCTTTTTCCCGTTCTCCTCATACTCAATTTGCGCATTGAAAATCTTGTGCTTGCAATGTTCCGACCACGTTTGCGCAAGCATTTCAAGCTCCGCATCCGTAGGCATTCCCGCAAGCCCCTGCTTTTCCCGCTCCCTTCTCATTTTCTCTTCTGCAAAATGCGTTCTTATCTTCTTCATTTCTTCCAGAGAAAGCGCAAGCAGCCTGCTTTTTGAAAGTGCAATTAATTTCCCGTCATCCAATTCCAGCGAAATATTCTGCACCTGCACGTTTTGCGCAAGATGCACCTTCGGAATTTGCGCAATTGCCTTCGCATATCCCTGCGAGCCCATTATGTTCCATCTCTCAATAAGCTCGTTTGCAAGCATTTCCCTTGCAATCCTCTCCACATCCTCCCATTTCACTTTCCCGTGCAGGAAATAAATCCTTGAAGTATACACTCCGCCCGAAATCTTTTTCCCAAGGCAGTCCTCAATCGCCTCTTTTGCTGTCCCGCCCACGTTGTCCGTAACCCCCGGCTTGAACCCCACCTCAACCGCAAACTCAAATCCCTCGGAAATGCACGGTGCATTTATGCTAACATGCGACGTAACCGCATCCGTAAAAATTTCCTGCGCAACTTTTTTCACTTCCTCCTCGCTCAAATTCGCCTCAATCGTATACGCGCACGCGGTTCGAACAGAGCTTACGCTATTTATTTTCAAGTCCTCCAAAATTCGCCTTTTCACAGAACTTCCCGTCGGGTCGTCCACACCGGTTTTGAGTGCTACCTCTATTCGGCTAACCATGTTCCCACAGGAAATATTCCTCAGCAGAATTTAAGAAAGTAACCTTTTGATGTGCGCAATTCTCTTTTCCACAAGTTCCCTTGTTCCAATGTCTTCCCGATGCCAAACTTTCCCAGTAATAGCGCCGCACGCTTCTTCCGCAATCTTTTCCGCCTCAAAAATCGTTTTTCCAAATCCCATTACTCCAATTGAGCGAGAGCTTTGTGTGTAAATAACCCCTTCCTTCTCATACACGCTCGCATAGTACATTTTCGCGCCGCTCTTTTGTATTTTTTGTGCGTCAATTTTCAGCGGCTGGTCTGTTACGGATTTTATCGGATACCCTTCGGGCACTAAATACTTGCACACGCTCGCCTTTTTCTCAAATACCGCATCATCTTTCAATTCCCCAGATTGCATTTTCTCAAATATCCCATACAAGTCAGACTTCAAAAGCGACAACACATTCATTGCTTCCGGGTCCCCAAAGCGCGCATTGAACTCAATCACCATCGGTCCCTTCTTTGTTAGCATGAACTGCCCGTACAAAACTCCCCGATATTTCAACCCCGTCTTCTTAGAAAAAGCCGCAATTACTTTGAGCATTATTTTTTTCGCCTTCTCGCACTGCTCTTTGCTCACAAAAGGAAGCAGCCCGTCCTCCTGTGAATAGCTTCCCATCCCACCAGTATTTGGTCCCTTGTCCCCAACATACGCAAGCTTGTGGTCCTGCACAAGTGGCATAAAGCACAAATTTTCTCCATCCGAGAACGCCTGCAGCGTGAATTCCTCCCCCTCGAGTTTCTCCTCAAGCACAACCTGCGCTTTCCCCCCAATTTTCCTATTCAATACTTCTTTTGCATACGAAATTACAGCTTCCTCATCCTTCAAATGCACACCCGCAACCTGCACTCCCTTCCCGCCCGTAAGCCCAACCGGCTTCACAACTACGTTTCCCTTAAGGGAGCGCACAAATTTCTCTGCTTCCTCCTCTTTCTCAAATATCCCAAAGCGCGGGCATCCCTCAATCCCAAAGTCTCGCATCAATTCCCGCGCATAAGCCTTGTCCCATTCCACTCTCGCAGCTTCCCGCACAGGCGCAGCGCATTTTATGCCCGCCCTCTCAAGCGCATCCGTAACACCTGCCTCAAGCACAGCATCCGGCGAAGGGAACGCAAGCGAGATATTTTTTGAGGAAGCCCATTCCACAACCGCATTTGCAGAATGTATGTCCCCAATCGTAAATTCCCCGTTGCTCTTCTCGCAAAGCGCAGCAATCCCTGGGTTTTTCGCGCTCATATACGCAAAAAGTTTCACGTCTTTATTCCGGCAAACCGCATCCGCAATCGCATGCTCGCGCGCCCCGTTCCCAACAAGTAGAAAGTTTTTCATATTCACACCTACGCCACTTGTCTAACTTCGCTGCGAATACTTTTAAACCTCCTTTCCGTATCCCTTGCATAACGTTTGAGGGGTGTATTCTTATGGCAAAAATGATGGCATTGCAAAAACCAAGCGCAGCAGCAGGCGCAAAGCTCATTGAGGCAGAAGTTCCAAAATGCGGTCCCCTGGACGTTCTCATAAACGTAAAGGCAACCTCAATATGCGGAACAGACATGCACATTTACGAGTGGGACGCATGGGCAGCAGGCAGGATTAAGCCACCCCTCATTTTCGGGCATGAAATGGCTGGCGAAATAGTTGAAATAGGAAATGCCGTAAAGGGCTTCCAGATAGGCGACCACGTATCTGCAGAAACGCACATTGCATGCGGCGCATGTTTTCAATGCCGCACAGGAAATGCGCACATCTGCGAGCAGGTAAAGATTCTCGGCGTAGACACGCAGGGCGTATTCGCAGAATACGTTTCCCTCCCCGCAGCAAATGCATGGAAGAACGACAAGAGCTTCCCGCACGACGTTGCAACAGCCCAAGAACCTCTTGGAAACGCAGTCCACACGGTTTTTGATG
Organism: Candidatus Anstonella stagnisolia; assembly: GCA_902384585.1. Taxonomy (GTDB): domain Archaea; phylum Micrarchaeota; class Micrarchaeia; order Anstonellales; family Anstonellaceae; genus Anstonella; species Anstonella stagnisolia. Next base: position 599,454 of record CABMCJ010000004.1, on the reverse strand, counting down.
GTGACGATGCAAACCTCGCAGGCCAGACAGTTGCAATGTTCGGCTGCGGGCCCATCGGGACAGTCGCATGCGCAGTGTGCAAGGCAGCAGGCGCAAACAAGGTGATTGCAGTAGACATAAACGACTACAAGCTTTCCCTTGCAAAGAAATTCGGCGCAGACGTTCTCATAGACGCCTCCAAACAGGATGTTGTAAAAGAAATCCTCTCCCAAACAAACGGAAAAGGAGTGGACGTATTCCTTGAGATGTCAGGCGCACCAAGCGCATTTTCCCAAGGCTTAAAGTCCCTAAGAGTAGGCGGCAGGGCATCCATCCTCGGCATCCCCTCCAAGCCCGTGGAAATAAACCTCGCAACCGAAATAGTTTTCAAGTCCGCCCGCATACAAGGCATAAACGGCAGGCTCATGTACAAAACCTGGTACCGCGCAGCCTCGCTTCTCGCAAGCGGCAAAGTAAAGCTTGCGGAACTCGTAACGCACAAGTTCAAAATGAGCGAATACGAAAAAGCCTTTGATGCAATGAAGAGCGGCAAGTCCGGCAAGGTTGTAATGTACCCCGGAAAATAAAACGCAAGGGCGGAAAAGCCGCAATGCGCTCCGGAAAATAAGTGATAAAATGGCACCCAAAAAAGCAGCCTCATACTCGGAAGCAGGCGTGGACATAAAGAAAGTGAAGGGAATGCACGCATCCCTCTGGGAGCAAATTTCAGGCACTTTTTCCCTCACAAAGGGAAAATACGGCGAGGCAGTTGAGCTTTTCGGGCACTATGGCGGCCTCTTCAAGGCAGAGAACGGGCGCCTGCTCGTGATACACACAGACGGAGTGGGCAGCAAAGTCCTTCTCGCCCAATCCCTCAATAAATTCGACACAGTAGGAATAGACGCAATGGCAATGAGCGCAAACGACATCCTTTGCCTAGGTGCGCGCCCCATAGTTGCAGTTGACTATTTCGCTCTCTCCAAAAACGATGCAGAACTCGTATCCGAAGTTACAAAAGGCTTGGTAGAAGGCGCAAAGCAGTCCATGTGCCCCATAATAGGCGGCGAAACCGCAATCCTTCCGGACATAATAGCAGGCGGCTCAAAACCCTTTGACTTGGCAGTTACTATAGTGGGCGAAGTGCACGAAAGCAAGCTCATTACAGGCGCAAAAATGAAAGTTGGCGATGTTCTTGTAGGGCTTTCCTCTTCAGGCTTGCACTCAAACGGCTACACCCTTGCTCGAAGGGTTCTCCCTGTAGAAAAATGGGGCGCAGAAATGCTCATTCCCACTCGCATATACGTACAGAGCGTGCTTGAAATGCTCCAAGTTGCGCAAGTGCACGGGATTGCGCACATTACAGGCGGCGCATTCTCCAAGCTCATGCGCATAGGCTCCTATTCAAAAGTTGGCTTCCTGCTTGACAGCATGCCCGCTCCCTCCCCAATTTTCCAAGAGCTTGCAAAAAGCGTGAACAACGAATACGAAATGTACCGCACGTTCAACATGGGAATAGGTATGGTGCTCGCATGCCCTGCTTCCGAGGCGCAAAAGCTCATCTCAATTGCTAAAAAGCACAACATAGAGGCAAGCATAATCGGAAAAGTGACAGAAAAGCAGGACGTAATCCTCAAGAAGAACGGAAAAGAAATTTCACTTCTCTAATTTTCCAAAAAGCCTCAATCTGCTCATACGTCCTCAATGTGAATACCGCCGCAATCCCCCAAAGCACAGGCAGCCAAAGCGGTATCTGGAATGCGGTAGGCAGCGCATATGTCCACGCCCCAAAGAATATCCCGATTGTTTCCGAAACCGCGCCCGCAATGCCGCAGAAAACAAAAAGCGCGATTTCCTGGTTCCCGCTTCTCATGTAAAGGAGCAGGCCGGCAATTATGAGCAGCACAAGCGTGAGCACAGGGACATTCCACCAAAGAAGCGAAACAGCAAAGAGCGCAAACGCCCCTAGAATGTCGGTATAAACCGTAATTGGCAAAACTTTTTTCACAAGTTTCTCAATCAAAAGCACTTTCACACCTCATCAATTCTCCAGTACTGGTTAATGCGGACTTCTTTTAAGCCTTTCTTGTCCTTCAAGTAGTTCATCATCCCAGTATGCGCAATCATGCCCCCATTGTCCGCATTAAACTCATTGAGAGCAACTCCAAATTTTACAGAGTTCTCCTCGCACATTTCCTTCAAGTGCGCGCAAAGCTGCGCATTTTGCGCAACCCCGCCGCACACAATAAGCTCTTTCTTTTTGCTCATAAGAAGCGCCCTCTCAGACGCTTCGCACACTTCCGCAAACGCAGTGTCCATTACGGATTTGCAAATGTCCTCGGCACTTTTCTTCTCTTTTTCCCGTACAGCCGCAGTAAGCAATCCACTAAATGCAAAATTCATTCCCTTCACAGTATACGGAAGCTCAAAATATTTCCCGCGCGCCGCAAGCTTCGCAACTTCGCTCCCGTGCGCATACTCAAACTCAAGTTCCCGCGCAAGCGAGTCAAACAAATTTCCCACTCCTATATCCAATGTCTCCCCAAGCACGGAAAAAGGCAGCCCACCCTTTTTCCCAACAATAATTTGCGTGTTCCCCCCGCTCACATACACATAAAGCGGGTCCTTCATTTTCAATAGAAACCTTGAAATCTCAAGGTGCGCATGGCAGTGGTTCACTCCCACAAGGGGTTTTCCGAATTTTTGCGAAAGATACACAGATGCGCCCGCCCCAATTTTCAGGCACGCACCCAAACCGGGCCCCTGAGAAAAAGAAAATACATCAATTTCCGAAAGCGAAACGCCTGCCTTAGAAATTGCCCGCTCCAGCACTTCCCCCACGACTTGCGCATGGTGCTCCGCAGCTTTCCTCGGAACAATCCCTTCTTTCACAGGCTTGTACATACCCTTATCATTAGAGAGAACTTTCTTCCCATTGCTCACGCCAACCCCAATGGTGTGCGCAGTGCTTTCTATTCCAAGGCAAATCATGCAAATCCCTTACAAATACAGCGCAGCAACTATTGAAAACACATTAAACGCAATGTGCGCAATAATGGGCGCAACAATATTCTTCCTCTTTCTCGCAAGATAGCAAAATACAATTGCAATGCAAAACGCGCCCGCAACTTCCACAATTGAGCCGTAAAATACGTGCATGAGCGCAAAAAGTATGCTTGAAGGCACCATCCCAAACTTTTGCAGCACCAATCCCCGGAAAAACATCTCTTCCGCAATCGGCGTAATGCTAACCGCCCACAAGAGCACAAGAAGCGGCATCCCGAATATGCTTTGCTGCACAAGCGCGCTGTCCTCAATTCCAATCGCGCCCAGCACAGACGCAAGCACAACAGACACAACAAGCGCAATTGCAAATCCCCCCAGCCCATATGCAATATCCATGTAAATATTCTTGCTCTGCAGCCCGATTTTCCCAAGCGCATCCTCCAAGCTATCTTTGCGCATGTAATACGCAAGCGTGCCGCTCAAAAGAAGCCCTGAAAGCGCAAAGGACGCATAATATTCCGTGAAAAACGAGAGATAAATAAGCATTAGGAAAACAATTTCCGCACACACAACAGAAAGTACCCCATATTCGCTTCCAAGCAAAAACAAGAGCACAACAAGCACAGCTACATATACAATAAATACAAACACATTGGGCGTGAAAATCGCACCAGTGCTTAAGTCCCCTACCCCTTTTTGTATAGAAAAGCCGCTGGCAAGCAGTGAGAGAAGAAGCGCAACAAAGAGCGCATATACTGCCCCGCCGGGCTTTTTCACCAATTGAAGCATTTTCTCAACGGTTTGGTTTCTTACTTCTTCTCAAAATACCCGCACTTTCCGCACGAGTGCCTGTCCTTGTGGGACGCAAGCCTTACTCCGCTTCCGCATTTCGGGCACATCCGATGCGTTGCGTATGGTTTGACTTTTTTTGCAGCTTTAGGTGCAGCTTTCTTTTCTTCAGCCATAAATATTACCTCGTATTATTGTGTTTTTTGCGCTTTTCTAATTCTTACTTTTTCGCAGGCGCTTTCTTCTCAGCTTTCTTTTTCTCGGCTTTTTGCGCAAGCCCGTCGCGCACAAGCAAATACCTTGATTCTATGGACGCGCCCGCCTTGTCCTTGTACACGTGCGCAATTATGTTTGCATTTTTCGTGCCATACTTGCCCTTTATTGATTTCACTATAAGAAGCTCAGGTGCAACTCCCAGCGCAGCGCACAGCGCATCGCGCACGCTCTTTCTGCTTGGAATCTCTTTCTCAAACCCGACAGTGCAGCTAAGTTCCTGCCTGCCAATAATCTTGTTCTCTTTTTTCCCTTTGATTTCTATGTCCATAAAAACACCTACTTTATCCTCGTAATCGCGCGCTTTCCCATTGCTTCCATTACTTCTGCCTCTTTGCCAGTGGCCGCAACTGCGCGGTATTCCTCAGGCACTTCAAGCTCATAAGTCTCAAATGTCGTAGTGTCCATGAGCTGTGCGGTTGTCCCGTTAAGCGCAACAATCTGCGCGGTCTGCCTCTCAATTACCGGCACTTCCACATCCGCGTCGGACGGCACAAGGAGCGTTTTCTTCTGCCCGTCAAATACCCCGATTGCAACTACCCTCATTTTTGCAGCCCCGTGCTTTCCGGGCTTTGAGGAGTCAATTGACATGACCTTGCACGGTATGTCATCCACGAGTACGAATCTTCCTTCTTTTAGTTCCTTTGCTGAGGCGAACATTTTGCTCATTAAACCACCTAATCTTATAATCGTCTAAAAAGACAAGATGATTTCTCTGGCAGTCTTTTTAAAGCTAATCGCCTCTAAGCTTCCCATGCTTATCGGCGCAATGAACAACCCCAAGCACGACATACTCTCCGAGCTTAAGCTTTTTGGGGAATTCTCTTTCGACTATGTAGAGATTACAGTAGAAGCGCCCGCAGCGCATCCTCCCAAAATAGAGAAGAAAAAAGCAAAAATACAGGAGATTCTCAAGTCCTACAATTTCGGAGTGCTTGCGCACCTCCCATGGTTTTTGCACCTCGCTCACCCCTACGAGTCCCTTGTGAACGCAAGCATGCACGAGTTCAAGCAGGCAATGCTCTCAGCGCATTCCCTAGGCGCAAAGAAAGTTACAATCCACCCGGAATTTATGCCCAACTTATATGCGGAAAAAGACCTTCTCTACACCCAAATGTCCTCTTCCTTATGCGAACTTGCAGATTTCTGCCGCGCGCACTCAATGGAACTGCTCTTGGAGAACTTCGATGCGCAGGCGCTCTCCCCAAAAGATATGTCCCGCCTTCTCACAGACGCAAAAATCGGAATGACATTTGACATCGGGCACGCGCACATGTGGAATGGAAGAGTAGAAGATTTTCTCAACACGCACGGCATAAAAGGGAAGATTGCGCACGTGCATTTGCACGACAATTTCCTAAAAGAGGATGCACATCTGCCCCTTGGAGTGGGAAAAATAAACCTCAAGAAAGTGATAGGAGAGCTAAAGGGCTTCTACGATGGCACAATCACACTTGAGATACATTCCCCCGATCGCGACTATTTGCAAATCTCCCGCGACAAGCTTGAAATCCTCTGGTACGGAAAAAGAAAATTTGAAGAAAACCGCAAATACTATTTCCCGCAGGATGCAAAATTCGTCCCGCAAGACGTGGAATAATTATGCGCGCGCCACTTTCCATTTCTCCTCAAAAAGCTCTTTGTAAGATTCCGCAACGGTTTTGCTCTGGATAAGGAAACAAGTGGGCTCTTTTGCCTCCCAGTCTATCACCACTACCTTATCGTGGTATATTACAGTGCCAGTAGGAAGAAAGCTCCCATTCACGTACCTTAATTTCACGTGCTTAAACCCCTCAAATATTTCCCTCATGGGCGGCTTTGCCTCAACGGTCGCAAGCCCCCTCACCCTTACTCCCTTTGCATCCCTTCTCGAATGGTATGTCCGATAAAAAAGCATTGCGCGCTTTTCCGCTATTTTCTCTGCAGCAAACTGGAAGAAAAAATATTCCTCTCCCTTTTGCATTTCAGAAAGCACATTTTCATAAACAGTTTTCAATCCCCCTAGCCCCTCATACACTTTTGCGGTTTTCATATTCTGCCTTCTTCCCTCCACCCTCTGCAATTTAGGCAGCATTTCACGGAATTTCCTACCCTTCTCCTCAAGGAGCGCAAGGAAAGTTTCCGGCTTCTCAGCCTGGAAGAGCTTCACTTTCCCCTCCATCACATAACTCACAATGCCCTTTTGCATAAGTGCAGAAAGGGTATTGTACACGCTGCTGCTCTGCAGCCCAGACTCGCGTATTATCTCCCCGCTTTTCTGCTGCCCGTTCTCAAGAAGTATGAGATACACCCTCGCTTCCGAGTTCGAAAGCCCGTATTCCTCAAGGATTTCCGCGTCCATGCCTCACTTTTTCCGCCCAAACTTATATTACTTTCCAAAATTGGAGAGCAATTCTATATATCGCACTTTAGCCGCATATATGCATGGCACAAACGCAAACTCCATATGCAATTCTTGACGCGCGCTGGAGAAAGCTCTGCTCCCTTCTCCTCGGAGGCGAAGTAGGGCAGCTTTCAGAATACTCACACTGGCTTTACGAGGGAAACGGCCCCCGCTTCGTAGCATCCTCTTCTTCCAGCGGAAAAAAAGTGGTATTCCCAAGCAACAGGTATCCCAAGGGCGCAAAATACGCCTCCTTTGATGAAATGCAAACCGCAACGCAAGAAAAAACTGATTTTTCAGGAATGGAAATTCCGCAACTTGTTGCTTCGCTTCAAAATATACTTTGCTACAGCGGCAACATTGTGCTCGGCAACTGCACTCTCGTAGAGGACAGCACAGCAATTCCGGAATCCCACTTCGTGCTTCACAGCGAGCGCGTTGCATACTCAAAATATGTTGCATATTCCACGCGCGGAGGCTATTCCGACACTGTTTTTGGCTGCTACGGCTTTGGGCCCGCCCAGTTCTCAATGAAATGCAAGGGAATTACAAGTTGCACTCGCTGCTTTGAGGTTTCCCGCTGCGACAATTCCTCTGACTGCTACTATTCTCACGGGCTTTCAGGCTGCACGGACTGCATTTTCTGCTTCAACCTCCGAAACAAGCGCTTTTGCATCGGGAATGTGCAGCTCTCCCCTGAAAAATACCGCATCATAAAAACAAGATTGCTTGCAGAGATAAGAGAAAAACTTGCAAAAGAAAAAAGGCTCCCAGCATTGCATGAACTTTTCACAAGCATCCCAGCAGACTATGCGCCCCTGAAAAATGCGCTCGCTTCTTTTACGCCTCCTCCAGCAGAAAAAGCCGACAAGCACCGCATTGAGGCAGCCTTCTCAAGCACAACTTCCATCCTTTTCGGCAAGCCGCTTGCAAATATAGACGAATATTCAAATTGGCTTTCGCACAATTCCGCAGTGGAATTCTTCTCCGCATTTTCCTGCCACTCAAAATCCCCGACGCCTCTCCCCAAATTCGCTTCTTTTGAGCACTTCCCAAAAGAAAAGCTTCTCACTCTTGAGGAAGCAGAACTCGCAGGCGAAAAGCTGCACACAAGCGCGCAAGAGGCAGAGGCGCTCACTTTCCAAACTGCCCCCTCCCTTCTCTCAAAAATAGCTTATTTCTCCCCCTTCTGGCAGGTTGGGATGCAGAAAAACAACATTGGATGCACAAGCGGCATTGATGCAACAGATTGCTACAAAGGCGTGCTCAACATCCTCTCAAAGCTGTGCGCATTTTCCTTCTGCCCGCGAAGTTGCGAATACTCCTTTGGCTGCAACGAGGGAAGGCACTTGTCCTTCTGCATAAACTGCCATTTTTCCGCAAAGCTCACCCGCTGCTTTGAGCTTGACAGCTGCACAAATTGCTCAGACTCCTACTTCTGCCACAACTGCGATAACGTGAAGGACAGCATGTTCTGCTTTAATGCAAAAAACCTCCAGTACGCAATAGGAAACGTGCAGGTTGGAAGGGAAAAATACCTGGAAGAAAAGAAAAAGCTGCTCGCATACATAAATTCCGAGCTTGAGAAAAAGAAAGGAATTTCCCTGAGCATTTACAACCTTAAAAATTAATTCTTCTTGAGCAATTTTTGCACTTCAGCCGCATCCACCCGAAGGCGGTATTTCGCCATTATTGCCCCAAGTTGCGCATTCTCGGCTTTTACAAGAGTTGCAAGTTCAACTCCGCTAATCTTTGCCAATCCCTTTTCCCGTACCAGCGCACTCATTTCCTTTTGCGGCTCGTTTGCAACCGCCCTAAGAAGTTCCCCAATCGCCGCCTTCGTAATTTTCCCGCTCCTGTATTCCTCAAAGACCGCAATTAATCTCTCCTCATCAATCCTCTCAACCGCCACATTCTCCCGTCTTAATGCAACAAGCGTATCTTCCAGCACAGTTGCAGCAAGCAGGGGCGCAATCCCTTCTTCCACAATCCTCTCAAAAATCCCCAAATTCCGAGACATAAGCATCCTTTTTGCCATGTGCTCAGGCAATATTTTGCAAAGCCCTGCAAGTTTTTCTTCCGGGCTCTCTATTTTTATTTTCCCGGCTTTCTTCAAGAGCACCTCATCTATTCTTATAGGCTCAACGTCCGTTTCCGGATACATTCTCGCCCCCCCTGCAAGCGGGCGCATAAAGGAAGAGCTCCCATCCGGGTGCGCCCTGCGCGTCTCTCCCAGCGTAGCCGCACCTTCCAATCTCTTTAGCGCAAGGGAAAGCGCAGCCTGCGCAATTTTCTCTTTTGCAACAACAAGTACGAACGCATCCTCTTTCTTGCACGAGAGCGCAAATCGCAGCTCCGTAACCTCATCTTCGCTTATGCCATACTTCTCCATGTCCTCGTCCGAATGTATAATGCCTCGCACTCCAGCAGCCTTTGCATAATCGCTCACTTCACTCCCATATCTCCTTCCCTCATACACTTCCTTCCCAAGAAGCCCTGCATGGAACGGAACGCATATCCCAAGCACAACCCCGCCAGCCTGCATTCCCTTTTTCACAAGCGCGCATTTGCTCTCAAGGAATATTTCGCTCACATCCACTATTTTTTGCTCCCCTATCTCAAATTTCCCATTGCTTCTCTTCTGTACTTCCTCCCCAATTTGTGCAAGCTTCCTCTGCCTCTGCTCCTCTTTTTGCACGAGCGTTTCCATCATGCCCAATTCCTGCAGCCCCTTTATCTCCACCCTATTCCCGCCATCAACTGAAATGTTCACGTCCTGCCTAATAGTTCCAATACCTCGCTGCACGCAATTGCTCATCCTAAGAAGCGTTCCAATTCCAAGCGCAGTCTCTTTTGCGTGCGCAGCATCCACAACGTCCGGCTCAGTTGCAATTTCAATAAGCGGTATTCCCAATCTATCCAGCGAAAAAGAAGTTTTCCCCTCCTCCCCAATTGCGCAACTCTCCTCCTCTATGCACACAGTGCTTATGCGCACGTCCCCTTTGCTTGTTGCAAGCTTCCCTCCAGTCCCAACAATCGCAGTCCTCTGGAAACCCGTAGTGTTGCTTCCGTCTATTACAAGCTTGCGCATAACATGCACTTCATCCACAAGCGCGCTCCCAAGTGATTTGCAAAGCGCAACAACGACCGCAAGCGCTTCCTCATTTAATTTGTGCGGCGGCTCCTCGTCCGCCTCCACAAGGCACGCGCTGCATTCCGAAAAAGAGTACTCAAAAGTTTTCTCTTTCGCAACCTCAAAGGAAACAGCAATGTCGGATTTTCCCAGCTCGCTCTTTGCAGCAGCAAGCTTCCTGCTAAACGCCCCTTCAGATTTCAGCCCCTCAACGTGCGCAGGGCAGTTGCAAAAAAGTTTCTTCCCAGAAAGCCTCTGGTGGATTTCAAGCCCGCATTTTATTGCCATTATCTCTTCCCTATCCTGACTTTCCCGCCCGTTTGCGCAATCATCTCGCGCACGTTTGCCTTTGTTGCAAGCGCAGGCCAGTTTTTCACTACATTATACCCCGCAAGGTAGGTGCCGCCAGCAGCAATAAGCCCTGTTGCAAGCGAGAATACCGTGAGCGTAGGGACCGCAAATGGAAGCGTGACTGCCGCAACCGCCAAGGATGCCCCCACAAACAAGTCGTGCGTGTGGTCGCGCGCATGCGGCACGTATTTCTCTATTATGCTGTCCATCTCGTGCCTTAGTTCCATCATGAGCTTGTCCTTGTCCCTCCTGTATCCAAACGAGTTCGTGTCGCCCTCATACCTTGCCCCGAGCTTCTCAAGTTCCCTTGATGCTTTCTTGTACTCCTCATTAAGCTCGTCTATCATCTGGTTCGCCCTGTCATCGTCCCCGCCGCACGCGGCAACAACGTCATCCATGACTTTTTTGTACTGCGCCACGTAGTTTTTCGTTGCCTTTGCCTGCACGCTTTTTGGTGCGCTTGCCATTCCAGCCATTGCCATGAAAATCCCCCCTATCCAAATTCCACTCTCTCATCCATTGCGCTTCTTTCGCTTATTTCCCCTGCAATATTCCTCATCATAAGTCCAGCCGCTTTTTCCTTCTTCCTCTCCTGCCCAAGCGCCCAGCACATTTTCGCATACGCAGTCTCAGGCAGCCAGTCGCACAAGTCACCGATTACTCCGGCTTTCTTAAGCAGCCTTCCAGTAGTATAAATGTCCATATTTATCCGTCCAAAAATCGTCTGCGGCGCAAGCGCAACAAGCGTTCCCGCATCCATGATTTTCTCAAGCGCAGGCAAAATGCTGTTCGCATCTTTAGTTCCAAATGCATTCACGGGCGCATGCCCGATTCCCGTGCACGCAAGCACAACCCCGTCAAAGTCCCCAAGCTTCTTTACGAATTTCTCGTCCATTCCCGGATACACCCACACAAGCGCAACATTCTCATTCACTTTTTCAAAGAGCTTGAGTTTCCTTTTCATGTCCCTTTTCCGATGCTCCCCAAATGCGCGCACTTCTCCCTTTACGACATCCGCTTCCCCAACAGGCTTTGCATTCACGGATGCAAACGCATCCCTCCTGCTCGTGTGGAATTTCCTTACGCGCACTCCGGAATGCAGTGAGCACACATCATCGCTCATTCCCTTGTGCATGCACACCATTACCTGTGCAATGTCGCTTTTTGCAGCAAGCATTGCGCCCGTAACATTCACGTCCGCATCAGAGGAAGGCCTATCTGAAGAGCGTTGGCTTCCCGTGAGCACAACCGGCATTGGCAATTCCTGCAGCATGAAAGAAAGTGCAGCGGAAGTGTATCCCATTGTGTCTGTCCCATGCATGAGAACAACTCCCTGCGGGCCGCTCTTTATCTCGTCCGCAACTTCCCCCGCAATCGCGCTCCAGTGCCTAGGTGCCATGTCCTCGGAGAGGAGCTGGAAAAGCACCCTGCTCCTTATATTGGAAATTTTTGAAATGTTCGGGAAGCTTTCCATTATTTCCTCAGGCTTTGAGGCAGGATATACTGCACCCGTCTTGTATTCCACTTTGGATGCGATAGTCCCTCCGCACCCAAGAAGAGAAACAAATTCCTTTCCCTCACCGCTTTGAAAAACAGAACCCGCGCTCTTGCCCGCATCAGAAGTTTTTCCCGTACTCCCGCCCGCGTTTTTCTTTGCCGCGCTTCCTACAACAATCCCTTTTCCCTTTTGCAGCACGTCCACCCTAGAAATTTTCCCCGCATCTATCCCCACATTGTACCCTGAGGAAAGTTTGAGCACAACGCAATTCTCATCCCCGTTGTCAGGGTGCGGCATAAGTATCCCTGAATATTCCTTTTCAGAAGTGTGCAGCCTTAGCTCATCCCCCACTTTTGCACCCTTAAGCAGCTTTTGCGCGTCCTTTGAATACATAGGATGAGAACGAGGATGAGGCATTTAAACGTTGCTGGTGCGCCCTGAATCCGTGCACATAGCTCACCTACTTTTTGCCCTTTTTCGCCAATGCGGCTCCGGCTTTCCCAAGTTTAACTGGCTTTTTCACGCGCGTTGCCTTCTTTTTTATCTCTTCAATAGCCTTGAATTCCTCTTGAGGCTGTGCAGCAACTTGCGGTTTCTGAATAACTATAGTTTTTGGTTGCACGGACGGCTGTGCCGATACTGGTTTTTGCACCATTACTGTTGTTTTTGGCTGTGCTGGTGTTTGTGCGGGCTTTTGCACAACCGTCGTTTTTGCTTTAGGCGCATCAATCGCAGTTTTCTGCGCAGGCGGCGTCGCCCCTGCCTCAATAACAACAGTCCTGCTCTTGAACATCCCGCCCCCTGTATCGTTTTTCGTCTCGCAGCTCATTGAAAGGCACATCTCAAACGGCCTCTGCGCCCTGCGTATTACCTTCACCATGGGCGTGCCGCACTTTTCGCACATCCTCCCAAGCGCCTCTATCTTCGCCTCTCTTGGAAGCGAGTACGTGTTCGTGCACGTTGGATAGTTTGAGCATCCCACAAACTGGTTTCCCGCCTTTGAGCGGATAATCCGAAGCTCCCCATCCTTGCATTTGTTGCATTTTCCAAGGAGGCTGCCCCCAACTTCCTTTTGCCTCAGCCCCATTGCAAGCTCAAGCCCGATTTCCTTTTCTTTTTCCCTAAATTCCTCAAGTATTTTTATGAGAATCTTTTTCCCGTCCTCAACCGCAGTTTCCTTTTGCACCCGCCCCTCTGTGATAAGTTCCATCTCTTTCTCTATGTTCCTCGTAAGCTCCTCATCCAATATCTCCGGCGCATTTTTCGCAAGCGTATCGTGCACCGCCATCCCAAAAGGAGTAACTCCGATGCTCTTGCTGCCCGAAAGATACCCCCTCTTGAAAAGCGTGTCCACAATCACCGCGCGCGTAGCTTTTGTCCCAAGCTCCCTATCCTCCAATTCACTTATGAGGGACGCAGGCGTATACCTTTTTGGAGGCTGCGTTTTCTTTTCCTCCATCTTGAACTCATCCACGTGCACTTTTTCTCCCTTCACGAAAGAGGGAAGCGTAGTCTCCTCAAGCTTCACATATGGTGCATAGTGCGCAAACCATCCCTGCTCCACAGTCCGATTTCCCGTAACAGAATACCTCTGCGCATTGCAGTCCAGCACAACTTTCATGCTTTCCCTCTTTGCAGCTTCCGCAAAGCAAGACAAGAATCTCCTCACAATCAAATCGTAAAGTTTCTTTTCCTTTTCCCCCATCTGCCCAGCCTGCCCGGTAGGGTGTATTGCAGGGTGCGCCGGGTCTTCTTTTTTCCCTTCAAACGGCTTGAACCTCTTTTTTGCAATAAGCTCTCCCGCGCTTTTCGCATATTCCCCCTGCTTTGCAATTGCGTTTATTATTTTTGCCAAGTTCAGCTTTTCCGGCAATTTTTGCGACGCAGTTCTCGGATATGAGATTAATGAGCTTTCATAAAGAGTTTGTGCCATCTGCAAAGTTTGTGCAGGCGCAAAGGAGAACTGCTTGTACGCTTCCACCTGCAAGTCCGTAAGGTCAAAAGGCGGCAGCGGGTTTTGCGCGTACTCCCTTGCCTCCACGCTCTCCACAATCCCCTCATTCGTAGACGCTTTTAGTGCCGCGCTCGCCTCTTCCTTTTTCAAAAATCTCTCTTTTACGTGCGTGAATTTCACTGCCTTGCACAGTGCAAACAACTGCCAGTACGGAATCGGTTTAAACGCAACAATCTCTTTTTCCCTGCTCGCAAGTATGTGCAAGGATGGCCCCTGCACGCGCCCAATGCTCATTACCTGGTATTTCCCGCTCTTCCTAATCGCTTCCATGAGCGCCCTGCTCAAATTAATCCCGTAAAACCAGTCCAGCATGTGCCTTGCTTCCCCTGCATACGCGTTCAAGTAGTCCAGTTCCCCCATTCCCTCATACGCATCTATCAAATCTTCTTCCGTGAGCGCAGAGAATTTCATCCTTTTTCCCTTTTCGCTTTTGCATGCGAACCGTATTACGTTGAACCCGATTAAGCTTCCCTCAATATCATAGTCGCACGCGCACACGAATTCATCCGCCTTTCTCGCAAGCGCCTCAATGCTCTCCACATATCCTTTAGTATAGTCCGCACCCTTGTCCACCTCATATGCAGGAACCCACTTAATGTCAAAAACAGGATACCCGTGCCCCTTGCTCTCCTGCATGAGCGAATACACGTGCCCCACAGCAGGCGCAATCGCAATTTCCTTCCCATTCCGGTTCAATAGGAAATAGCTCACTCCCGCATGCCTCTTTTGCTCAAATTTGCCGCCTGAAAGGGCTGCAGCTACCTTTTGCGCAACTTTCGGCTTTTCGCAAATGATAAGCTGCATAAGCTGGTTTTTTACTTTACATATTTTAAAATCCCGCACCCAAGTGCTTCCAATGGACGATTTACCCTATCTTTCCCGCACCATCGGAATAGGCGGCACCCTGAAAAATTCCCCTGAGGACTTCCTCGTGGAGGAGATTTCCCCATACGCAGGGGAACTTCGCATAAATTCCCCTCTAAAAAGGGAGGGAAAAGGCAAAAACTGCCACTTTGTGCTCCAAAAGCGCATGCTAACTACTTCCGAAGCGCTCGTGCAAATTTCGCACGCGCTCGGAATAAGCAAATCCCGCATGTCCGTGGGCGGGCAAAAAGACAAAAATGCCCTCACTGTGCAGCTTGCATGCGCGCAGGGAACCTCCCCCTCCCAAATTCTTGCACTCCGCATCCCAAATATACAAATACTTGGCGCATGGGGCTCACCCTCCCAGCTTAAAATCGGCGACGTAACCGGCAATAAATTCACAATAAAAGTCCATAACTGCAAGAAGCCCGCCAGCATCCCAAAAATTCTCAAGGAGCTCTCAAGCATGTTTCCCAATTATTTCGGGCCCCAGCGCTTTGGGATGCGCCACAACACTCACAAAATAGGAAAGTTCCTTCTTCAGGGAAAATTCCGCCAAGCAGTTCTCTCTTATCTTACAGATACAGGCGAAGAGCGCCCAGATTTCACAAATGCGCGAAAAGAGCTAGCAGAAAGCGGAGACTATGCATCCGCAATAAAGAATTTCCCGCCTCCCCTCACGCATGAGCGCACTCTTCTTGCGCATCTCGCAGAGTTCCCCTACGATTACGTAGGCGCTTTGCACAAGCTTCCAAACAAGCTCCCCCTCCTTTTCGTAAACGCATACCAGTCGCACCTCTTCAACGAATACCTCTCGCTTCGCATAAAAAAGAAGAATTACAATGAACTTCTAGATGGGGAATATTTCTGCTCCACAAACGAATACGGCTTTCCGGACATCTCAAAGAAAAGTTCTTCCGGTTTCGTAGTTGCAAAGCTTCTCGGCTTTGATTCAGTTCCCAACGAATTTGAAAAAGAAATCCTTGCATTCGAGGAAATTTCAATTTCCGATTTCAAGGTGAAAAGTTTCCCTTCGCTTTCCCTTTCAGGTTCCCCCCGCGCCCTTCTCTCTCCCCTCACAAATTTCTCTTTCAAGGAAAATGTTTTCTCTTTCTCGCTCCCTTCGGGCTCCTATGCAACAAGTGCCATGAGAGAATTTCTGAAAAATTAGCTACTTCCTCAAAAATAGCGGCACGCTCACGCCCGTGAATATCGCAATCACTTCCATCTTGCCCGATACCCCTGCCTCTGCACGCGCGCCCAATATCACGTTCGCATTCTTCGCAACGTTTTCCGTGAGCATTTCCCCTGCCCCATTAACTTCCCCAATCGTGACGTCCGTGCCGCCGCTAATGTGCACCATTACTCCCCTTGCGTCCGTGACATCCGCGTCCAATAGCTTATTTTTAAGGGTATTTTCAACAGCCTGGTTTACCTTGTCGTACCCATGCCCTTCCCCAACCGCTATCATGGATATTCCCCCATTGCTCATTACTGTTTTCAAATCCGCAAAGTCCAAATTTATGAGCGAGGGCTCCAAAATCGTCCTTGTAATGCCGCTTATTGCTTTTGCAGTAATGTCGTCCGCAACTTCGAAAGCCTTTTCAATTTGCAGGTTCGGCACGTATTCCGTGAGCCTGTTATTGTCTATTACAACTACGGTGTCCGCAAATTCCAATAGCCGATTTAGCCCCTGCTGGGCTTTCTTTATCCGTGCCTTCTCTATCGCAAACGGGAAAGTGACAATCGCAACTACCACTGCTCCTTTCTCTTTAGCGATTTGCGCAATTACGGGGGAGGCGCCCGTTCCGGTTCCCCCTCCCATTCCTGCCGCAATAAAAAGCATGTCTGTTCCATCCAGAATTTCCCCAATCTGCTTTCTTGACATTAATGCAGCCTTTTGCGCAACTTCCGGGAACCCTCCTGCGCCCAATCCCCTTGTTACCGAAGCGCCCAAAAGTACCTTTCTCGCTTTCTCATGCACAATTTCAAGATGTTTTTTGTCCGTATTGAACGCGATTGGGAGCGCATCCCCCACCCCTACCCTTAAAAGCCGGTTTATTGTGTTGCAGCCTGCTCCCCCCACTCCCGCAACAACTATTTTTGGCTTGCCATCATCCGTAAGCGCCATGGTTGCCCATACTCTTCTACACTTAATAATTCTTTGTTTTTATGAGGTAAAAACACCTGCTTTTTGCCCCCATATCCAGCCCTCCCGATAGGCTGTGGGAGCGTAGCAAATACCATGTTTATACATGGTTATTTATAGCAAATTATGGTAAGTATTATAAAGGAAGGGAGGTAGAATACACACATGGCAAGCAAAACTGCCAGACAGACGGAACAGCATGCCGGAATTAAGCCAGCAGAGCTTAGGTCAAATTCTAATTTCAAACGAAGGCTTCTTACTACTGGTACCATTATCCTCGGAGTAGGCTTATTTGGCGCAAGGGGACTTGCTCAGGACAAGCCAGTCACACAGGAGCCGAAGAAAGACGGAACAGAACTATTTGCGGCAGCATCAGAGGTGCAAAGAGAGCCGACCAAACAAGACACGACTGCACAGCCTTACTGGTATTCGACAAAAGAGAATCCTTTTGGTGGGGATAGCCCCAAGTATAAGGCATTTGTTGAAAAATATAAAACCATTGCTGAAAAAAGAATTGCGGAATGCAACAAACTTATTCAGGAAATACGTTCTGGTAGAATGCTTACTAATCCTGAGATAGATGCATTAATCGCACAAAACCTAGTTTGGAAAAATGATTTGGCAGCAGATGTTTCTTCATTGAAAACAGAACGAGAGGATATGAATCATTCTGCTCTTGTAACTGGCGGGCATGATGTAATAAGTCTTGCAAATCTAGCGAGTATTGATCTGGCTATAGAAATCAAACTTCATAATCCCTATTACCAGCCTCCTTCTAACAATTCCAAATAATTCTGCTCAGTGACTAGGGATTCGCCACCAACGGGCCATCTTCGGTCTTCTTATTTTGGCTCTTTGCAAAATAAATCATTCTAAATATATCCTCCCTTTCTCTCCCCCCTGACCTATCAAATTCTTCCAACATCGGTGCTATCTCCGTGCTCTTTATTCCGACGTCTTTCAAGTCTCTCTCCAATTCACTTCGTTGTCTCACTCCAATTTCGCTCTCATAAGTTTTATGCATCTCCAATCTCTTTGAAACGTCAGCATTAGCAAACTGCGTTAATAATTTTTCAGCATCCTTCTCATTAGCAATCTTCTCGCTAAACGCAAGGAACTCTCGCCCTCCATCTGCTTCCCTTCTAGCTTGTGCAAATACCCCAGTTGGCTCAGGCTTGCTCATCTCATTCGTAACCTGCATCCTGTATTCAAGTCTCCCTTTTTCCATAACGCTCATCTCCGCGCTCTTGGCATCAATAGCACTCCCATCATGCACAAATGATGGCGAATCCTTCATAACGTCGCTCCCAATTGCATCAGTAACTGCTTTAGGAACAGTAAGCACAGTCCTTGCAAACAAGTCCTCAGGGTTGGGGTCAGGGTTTGCCTTCAGGTAATTCCTGACACTCACATACATTTGCGAATCATAAAGCCTTTCCCATTCCCCTCTCCTCTCCCCAACCCTCTGCGCATACGCACCAGCTTCTGGCGCATCTGTTCTAAGCGCAGCATACGCAGCATTCACAAGTTCGGAAGCATCCTCTCCCGAACTTCTGGCATCCATAAGCCTCTTTCTCATGTCTTCAATATTTGTCCCCATCCCGCCTGAACCTTCTGCACCTGTGCTTGCGCTTCCCAAATAGCCGTCCCTTATTTCCTTCTGCTTGTATTTCAAATTCTCAAGCAGCGCGCCAGTCATCAGGTCTTCCCCTCGCGCAGTCCCAACGCTGTGCTCTGTTGCAAGTATCTGCGCATAGGGCATCTCAACCCTCTCTTCCTGCTTGATTTCAACATCCATCTTGACCGTAACCTGCCTCTGTTTTTTAAGCGCCTCTTCCAAGGCAGGATTGCCCTTGTTCTCATGGTTTCCTGCCGCATCAGTGCTTCCCTTTGAAAATCCAGCCTCAAACTTAGCCCTGTCAAGCAGCGTGTAAGCCCCATCAGCATAAGAAATTACTCTAGCCTTAATCGCCTTCTGCACTTCATCCTCGCCGCCCTCTTCCGACTTCCATGACAAAACAAGCGAATTGAAATCTGAAGCAGCATTTTTCCTCTCATCAGCAGAAAGTTTCCCTGCCTCTTTCACATCGTAATATTTCGCAACCTTTATTTCCCCTTCCTTAATTTCAACGAATTTCCCAAGCCCACTCTCTTCCATGTAGGATTTCACTGCCCCAATCCCAATGCCTCTCCTCTCCCCTGCGAGTTTCCGGTTGCCTGCATCATCCGCAGCCTCCTCAACAGAAGCCCCTGCCCCAACTGTAATTACTATCGGCTTTCCTGCTGCAAGAACATCAGTGTGCGAAGCAAGCCAATCAAGCACGCCTTCCTTGCCGCGTGCTTCCAACTCCATCCTGTCTTTCAATTGCAGTTTGCTTTTCCATGCATCTATATCGTTCTGCTCAAGCTTCTCGCGGAATTCGGCGTCAGCCGCAAGCTGTTCAGCAGTCATGTTCGCACGGAACCCAAACCCAAATGGCATGTTTGGCTTGTCAATTGGTGCAATGTCCACGCGCGCAGCCCCGTCCTTTCCTTTCTCAACAGTGAGCCCGACTCCAAGCTTTGCAGCTTCCATTATTTTCGCATACTGCTCCTGCTCGCTTCCAAATTGCGCCCTCCATTCTTCAATGTTCTTTCCGGTTCCATATCCTCTTCCTTTCTCATCAGTCAATGTGTAAAGCCCCTTTGTGTCAGACAAGAAAGCATCAATCCCTTCCCGCGTAGCCTGCTGCACAAGGCGCGCATCCGCATTAATGTCCCTTGCAAAGAAGCCAGTAGTTGCATTGGGCGCGCCAACAAACGCTGCAACCGAACTCCCCGCGACCAACAGGCTTATGCCCATGCTTCCCTTTGCAATCCCGTTCTCATCAGTGCCGTCTGTTTTTGAAACCTCATAAACGGTCCCTGATGCGGTTTTTACCATTATGCCCCCTGCAGCATTCTTCTCAATCGTGCCATACACTCCCCTTTGCACGTTCCCGTCCGCATCAACGCGCCCGAATTCCTCATATCTCCCGTCTTTCATTATTGAGACAGGGCGGTATCCGCCAATCTCATCCCCAACAATCGCCTTGTACTCTTTCTTATTCTCATCAACGAGCGTGTTTTTGCCTTTCAATTGCATTTTCGAATGCTCAAAGTGCTCGCTCTCGCCTATCCCTGAATAAAGCTGCGCATACCTTGCAACTATTTGTTTCCTGTCAAACTCGCTGGCAATCTGCCAGTATCCGGCAGCCATCATCTTATTGCAATATTCCCCAAGCGAATCATATCTCTTTGCAAGGCTTGCAAGTCCTTTGCTTGCATTTTCCATTGCGCCTATGTCCATTTCCCCCGCATTGTTTGTCCTAATCCCGCTTGCAGCCTGCCTTGCAATGTTCAAATCAGCAGCAGGCATAACATCCCCGCCCATCTTGAAGCCCGCATAAGAGGCGCTTGCAGCAGCGCTTGCAGCGCCAGAGAACGCAAGCAGGAATCCGGAGATTGCCGCAACGTTCGCCTGCAGCACCTGGGCTGATGGCATTGCAACTGCGGCAGCCGCAGCCCCTCCGCTTGCAGCCGCAAGCGAATCCACAATGCTCCTGCTGCCCTGCGTCCCAAGCACGGTGAGCGCAACCCCGCATGCGTTTGACTGCGCATTCACCTGCATGTCAGCGGCATCCATCATGCCCTTTGCATATTTGTATTCCCCAGCCGCATCCTCAAGCGCTTTTTGCGCGCGCTCAATTTTCGCCTCTTCAGCCTTAATCGCACTCTTGGATGCTTTCTCTTTTTTCAAGTCCTCAAGGTCCTCTTTCATTTTTTTCAATTTTGCATTTTCCGCATTGTTCTGCGCAATTACCCGCGAAGCCCACTGCATGTCGTTGAGCGCCGCAAGGCTTGCATTCACGCTGCCCCTTACTGCTTCCCACGAGTTTAGCGTCTGCGTTGCATTGTACCAGTCTTTCCACGTTGCAAGCTTTTCCTCTGCCTTTTCAACCGCTTCCTGCGCCTTCTTTATTTCCTTCTTTGTGCCGTTGCTTGCGATAAGGCCCGAAAGCGTTGCCTTCAATCCATCAAGCTCGCCCTCAAGCGCTTTCCTTTGCTCATCAGTCGGCTCCACCCCAACCATTCCGGCTTTTTGAGTGAGCCCTTTCCTAATCCCCACATCCCATCCAAGCAGGCTGAACGAAATCCCATACAACCGCTTCCTATCCTCATATACTGCATCCTCTGCCATGATGAGCAGCGCATTTTTCGCCTTCACCTCATCCTTCATGCTGTACTGGAACAATGTGTTTGCAACCGCCCGCGACCCAAGCGCGCGCACCTCATTCCCAAGCTGCGAATTCTGCGCTTCAAGCGCCTTGTTCTCGCCAGCAAGCCTCGTGTACTCTGCGCTGCCTTTTTGCGTGGATTTCATTGCAAGCTTGTTCTGCCCTATCCTCTCCTCATTGGAGCTTATCGCATTTTTCCTTCCATTTATTTCCGCATCCCGTTGTGCCGCAGTATAATTCGTGCCTGCAATTGCCTCAAGCGCCTCCCTGTTCAGCGTGCACCTGTTGCATTCCTCCTGCGCATTTTCCATCTTGCCCATTTCGCGCGCCCACTTTTCGTTTGCACCGCCTGCAACTTCGTTAAGCACTGGCAAAATCATGCTGTCTGAGAATGCAAGCACGCCAAGGCCGTCCCCAATGCTGAATTTCCCCATCCCCTTTACGCTAAGCAGTTTTGATTTCCCCACTTTCCCAAATGCCTTCCCTACAGTCCCGCCAAACTTCCCGTTGAGCGCCGCAAGGAGCGCAAACACCATGAGCCTCGTCAACAGTCTCCTAAGGATTTCGTTCCCCACCTTGTCCATGAATTCCTCGAACGTAATCGGGCTGTTGTCCGCGCTTACGGCGTCCCTGTCCCCGCTTGATTTCCCGAAAAGTATGGTGATTGCCTTGTAAAGCCCCTCTCCCTGCTGCGGCATTGCAAGCACTGTGCCCCCTCTTATCCATGCGCCAGATTGCGTTGTGCCTGCGTTGTAAGTGCTTGCTGCAGAAGATTCAGGCCCCAAGCCCGCAGATGTGCTTGTTTTTACTGCTCCCGCCCCGGCATAGGAACTTGTACCAGTTGTGCCTGAGGCTGCTCCCGTGCCAGTCCCTGCCTGCGCGCCCGCAGTTCCCTGCACAATCGGAATCGCATTAATGTTCCTCTGCAAGTCCCCTGTTTGCTTCTTCAAATCAGAAATTTCCCTTTGCAGTTTGCTTCCTTCGCGGCTGCCCTTCATCTGCCGCGACATGCCATTGTACTCAGACTGCTTTTGCGCAAGCTGTTCTTTTGCATTGCCCAAATCCGCCTTGAGGCTTTCCAATTTAACCCCTACGGCAGCCCCTCCCTTTGCAGCCGCGCCTGCCGCCCCTTTTCCATCATCAGGCCCCTTTGCCCCCCGCATTGCAACCGCAGTTGCAGGCTTCACAAGAAGGCTCAACGGAGAGAGCGCAACACCGACTACTTTTACCATGCCGCTTCCGGCTGCAGCCGCACCGCCACTAACTGCCCCGCCGACTTTTGTTCCTGCAAACTTTTCAGCCCCTCCCTTTACTGCAACAACCGCAGGCTTCCAAACATAATCCTTTGCAGCCTTTGCGCCAGCGGAAAGCCCGGTTGCTTTTGCAAGGCCTGCAGCGCCTTTTCCCGCTTTCCCCCCAATCCATACAAACATTGAGCGAAGCGGGCTGTCGGCTTCGCGCAACCCAAAGTGCCTCACTGTAAATGTCCCCTCCCCCTTATCGTTAAGCTTAACTTCCTTGGAGGCTGAAGAGAATTTGGCGTTCCCGTGCCCGAAGCTCGTGCCAGAGACCATGAGCTTCCCGTTTTCCACCTTGCCAACAGTAAGCCCGTTCACAACTACTGTCCCGTCCTTGCCCACCGTGCCTATCTCTTTGCCTGTTTTGCCATTTATTATTATGGTGTTGCCATCCTTGTCTTTTTTATCTGTCACTTTTGCCTCTGTTTTCCCTCCCGCGCTCAAGCCTGCCCCGACCGAGCCTGCGCGGTAAGCCGCAAACGCAATCGCCGTCGCATCAAAGCTCTTGCTCTGCGTCCTTGGGTTGTACTGCTTCCCGCGCGAGAGGCGAGGGGCTGAGAAATCAAAAGCCGCAAACGGGCTTCGCCCGGTTGCGAACATTGCGCCCGCAAGCAGCCCCACAATGAGCATGAGCGGCCAGCAAAGGTCGGACGCATCCGGCTTTGTGCGGTTCTCAAGGTAAATCTCGGTTTTCGTTGGAAGGTGCGTGGGGCGCTCCACAACAGGCGCGCTTATGTCTTCGCTGCACCCGTGCAGCCTGCGGTCGCTCCACCCATTATAATCTATGTACTTTGTCAAATCATCCGGGTCTGGTATTGCAGCGCATGCAGAGAACTGGTCCCTGTCCGCAGCCATAGGGCAGTACGTGAAATAATAAGTCGTGCGCGGCACTGCGGGGCTTTCTTCTTCAGGCGGGACATACCCTATCACCGCCCTCCCGTTCGCATCAGTTTTCGCAAGGCAGGGCTCATACCCCCCTGCCCCCTGGCCTGCAACGCTCTTTTTCTTCACAACAACTACTATCGCGTTGCTTAAGGGCATGCGCACAAATTCACCCTCAATGCTGGATTCGTTGTACACGGAAGCAGTGAGCGTGCGCGCCTGTGCATCTTTCAAAACGTCAATATACGTCCTCACGGTGGGCGGCACAGGGCACACGTCCGCCGCAAGGGAGAGCGCGCAAACTAGCACAATCGCAAAAAAAGCAAATTTCAACATCGCGCCCATAGCATCATCGCTGGTACGAGCACACTACCTGCGCAGACTCTGCTTTTATGTCTATGCCACACGTCCCCGAACTCAGGTCGGGCGTTTTCCCGCAGTCAAACGTGAGCGAGCCGCTTTTATGGTAGAGCACCTGCTCGTTTTTCTGTATCTGCCCCGTATATTGTATGTACGTATAATTCCCGTCGCTGTCATTAATGCAGCACTTGTACTGGGGCGCAAGCGCAGCTATTATGTCTTTGTATGCGTCATTGAGCTGCGAAATAGGCTTGTTGCCCATCTTTGAAACTTCCCCTTCCTCTATCCTGCTGCAAATTGCAGTCCCGGCGCCATTCTCGCATTGCGCGCAGCTGTTTGTTATGCAGCTTTGCGGAGCCTTGTAGTTCGCTGCATCCGCCTGTGCAACCCCTGCCGGAAGCGAGCAGCGCAGCTGTGCATCCATCCCGTTTTCCCTTACCCCAAGCCCAAGGTTTCCGCACTGCCCTGCTTCTATCTCATCTTGGGTGCACGGCACGCATTCGCACGCATCCACTGCATAGATTTTCTCGTATACCGTGCTCTCCTTGAGCCCCAATATTTTCCTGCTTGCGCTGTACACTGCACAGAAGTCCCCGGCATAATACGCATTGTTGCCCCCCAGCATTGTCCAGCTCCCGTCCCCCCTTTTCCCGACAATGTTGTCCTCTTTTGCAAGCGCAGCCCAGCCTGCTTTCCACGGCGAGTACATCACCCCCATCGTGCCCGCGCTTGTGAGGTCC
Organism: Candidatus Anstonella stagnisolia; assembly: GCA_902384585.1. Classification (GTDB taxonomy): domain Archaea; phylum Micrarchaeota; class Micrarchaeia; order Anstonellales; family Anstonellaceae; genus Anstonella; species Anstonella stagnisolia. The sequence continues at coordinate 575,482 of CABMCJ010000004.1, read as the reverse complement.
CTCTGGTTGTCAAATATCGCGTTCATGGTGTTGGTATAATCCGTATGGTTGGAATTGTGGCTCCCGTCCTCGCCCACGTACGCCGTTATGACTTCAAGCCCCCAGTCCAGAATGGGCTTGTGGTACCTCTTTATGAGCTTGCCGGAATAGTTCACCTGCTCGTTCACCTCGCTTACCGGGTCCTTTGCAGCAACTGCATCTATGCTCCAGTCTGCCGCAATGAGGTCTATAGCGTCAGTCTGCGGGTCGTTCTGCCAGTCTGCAAAAAGCGCCGGCCTTGTGGAGCCAAACAGCTTCCCAAACGGGTTGTTCGGGTTTGCGGACAGCGCATCGTCCGCCTCAAGGTTCTCTTCATAGAAATTCCGGTTCTTCGCCGCAACCGCAATAAGGCAGTCCGGGCACGCCTCCTTCATGAGGTTCGCCTTGAGCAAATAATATTCCCTTTTTGTGAGCCCCCTCCCGTCCTCCTCAAGCCTGCTGTTGTTCGTGAATTCATAGTAAGCCCCGTTGCTGTTCTGCACCTCCTTCAATATCCACTGGCGCGCATCGCCCGCCCCCATTGCTTCCTGCCTGCCCCCAAAAATCCCAACGCATGCAGGCTGCCCGTCCCCGCCGCAATTTATCCCGTACGTGCCGCCCATTGCCCAGAACCCAGACGGCTCGTCCGTGAAATCCTCCACGTTTGCGATAACAAGCGTTACCGCGCCGCGGTCCACCCCGTCAGTCTTCAAAATCTCAGTTATCGGAATCCTGTATTTCCCATCCAGCGCCTCAGCCTGCTCCTGCCCTGTTGCATAATTGTGCGTGCTTGCCTCATACACAAGCGAGGATGCGAAATTATTCTGCATCGCAGCTTCGCGCACATCAAGCACTGGCATAACGCTCGCCTTCAAATACTTGTCAAGGTGCTCATTGATGTAAGAGATGCCCGGCGAAAACTGCTGGCCGTTTATGTCCGCGCCATTATGCATGGATGCGCTCACAGCCTGCCTTGCGACAGTGGAATACGTGCACGGCTCGCACCATCCGTACTGCCCGATTATCATGCCGATTCCATTCATGAATTCACAGTCGCCTATGCCAAGATGCTCGCCTTCGCCGCGGTTGTTTACGCTTATGTCAACCTCTGCGACTATCGCATGCTTGTTGCTGTAAGCCGGATACGCCGCTATGTCCCCATCAGGCACCGCGCACCTGTCCAAAAACGGCAATTGCCTTCTCAGGATTTCTATGCTGGGGCTCACATCCTGCTGGTTGCTGTAGCTCACATAAGTCGTATATTTGCCCAGCCCGTACCTGCCGCCCTGCGCCGGCACAAGCGCCTCCGAATCTTTTTGTTGCGCGTTCACGATTGATTTCTTTATGTGCACAACAACCCCGTCCACTGTGGTGCTTCCGACTTCCCCATAAAGCCCGCACGAATAGCCCGCGTCAGGGTCACAGTTGCCGTTCACTGGAAAACCATCAAGGTTACTAAGGAAGCCGTCCTGGCCAGGGCATGCAACCACTGGCCCATTTACATTTGCTGAATCGCGGCAGGGCGTCGGGTACCCGTTTTGCGGCCCAAGATGCTCGGGGTCCATCCCCTCTATAATACCCCTCCACTGCTCTCCCCCGCCGCCAGGCGCCCTCTCCGAATAAAAGTTAACAGTGCAAAATGGCGCATTATTGCCAATGTAATCCGCCCCGCCTTTTGAGAATTCGCACTTGTACCTTATGTCAAATTCCCAGTATTTTGCCCCATCCCCTACCGGGCACTTCGTAACACCCTGGTCCACTATGCATTCGCAGTTTATCCCGTCCTCGCTTGTCTTGTTCAGGCACACTTTGCGGTTGTGCTCGTTGCTGTTGCAATACCCGGACATGCATTGCGAGCTTGAAAGGCATTCCATTTCCATGCCGCCATGGTGCACAACGTTCCCATCCACCAGCTCATTGTACCCCGTAGCGTTCTGCTGGCGGAAATACTGCGTTGCCTCATAATAGTTCTTGTAATATTCCCTGTCAATTTCAGTGTTCGCGTCCAGCTTGTAATCCCCGCTCGCATTAAGGAACGGGTTCGGATAAGGATATGCATTCTGCGTGCGCGTTGCAGGGCAGTAAAGCGTAACTGGTTCCGAGGGAACGTGGCAGTTCAAAAGGCATTCATCCGCCGTATCGTACGCCCTGCTTGTGCGCGTGCAAATGCTCCTCCTCCATCCAGGGGTGCCGCTCACGCACGTGTCCCCGCAATTTATTTTGCACGCATCAAGCGTTGCATACAAATCCGAAGATCCCGGGCAGCGGTAAAGGTCAGGCAGCGGCGCTACGTTGGGGGGCAGCACGCACGGGCTGCCCTGCCCCGCAGGCAGCACATAATTCGTGTACCTGTCCTTTGTTGCATCAGGGTTCGCAGGCCCGCAGAAGCGGTCCGTGAGCGGGAAATAGTTCTTGCTTTCCTCGTACTCCGCAAACGTATACCCAAGCCCGAAGCGGAAGGTATTTGCCCACAATTTCCCCTTTGCCTTTGTGGCAAGGTTAAGCGTTTTCCTGTTCATTGGCATCACGGAGCATGCCGACTTGTAAAGGTTTATCGGCCCGTCGTCCGTGTACGTTGTTATGTCCGTCTTTGAGAGGTCCGCAGTTACCGCCCCCCCTGCGCCCACGGATACGGAATTCTGCACGTCCTGCGCGCTCATTACGGGGAGCGTTTGCTGCGCGCCGCTGCCGCACATCATGACTCGGCACTGCTCGCGCACGCACGGATTGGGTATGTCGTCTATGCAAATCGGCACGCTCTCCTGGTCCTGCTGCCCTCCCTGCGGTATTGGCAGCCCGTTTGTCATCACCGGGCTCTCCCCGCCATTGCAGTTGCCTCCGGCGACCACCGCATTGTTGCACTTGAAATACGTCATGTTGCAGTACCCTTCCGCGCTGCCATCCGCAGCAGGCGCGACGCACACAACAAGCTCCGTGCGCAGCTGGGGCATTTTCGCATTCCCATAAGGCATCCCTGATATGGGCGTCCCATCGCGCGCAACGCATGCGGGGTCGTTCCCAAGCGCAACGTTCTTGTTGCAGCAGGGCTTCGAGGTGCTTGTGCAGCCTGCCATGATGAGCAGCGCAAACAGCGCAATCCCCAATGCGATTTTTTTGCATTCCATAAAAACCATCTACGTGAGCTTTGCAATCATCCTCATTATCTCCCCAGTGTCCCCGCCAAGCAGCGGAGTCGCAGCCCGCACGAATATTAGCGCAAGCGCGAATGCGACAAACGGATAGAACATTATTTTCACGGTAAGCTGCGCAAGCAGCTCCCCATAGTTATTATAGTCCATTGAAATCGAGTCGTCCTCGCTTTGCGGTATGCTGTTTATGAGTATGGAAACCCCCTTGAAGCCCGCAAAGCACATGTCGGGGTCCTGCATTATCGCACTCGGCCGCCCGGCAGCCTTCACAAACGTCGGATCCTGCATGACAAATATCACCGGGAATACAAAATAAAACCCGATTGCTATCGCTATGAGCAGCCCGCCCACGCCCCGCGTAATCGGGAAAATCCGCAGTATTATCCCAAGGGGCAAAAATACCCCGAGCATGTTGTTTGCGATGTAAGTCGCAAGCGCATACTGCCCGTTTAGCGCAACCTGCAGCGGCACTATTTTCTCCCCCAAAAGGTGCGCCTGCTCCACTTTCTTGTGCCATTCCATGTTCCAGTCCCCGCAGCTAACTGGCATTCCAAACAGTATGTAGCACGTCGCAGTCCTTGCCTCCATCTTCAGGTTTTTCTTGTATATGTCGTTGTACATGTTATCCAGGTTCGTTATGTGCTCCTGCAGCTTGCACTTCACAATCTCGATTGGCCCGCCGGAATCCATGACATTCACGTTCTTCCCGCTGCAAAGCACCGTGCTTCCCTGCCCTATCACCCAGTTCTGCAGGTATTCCACTGTGCCGCTCACCCCAAAGAGCATCCCAACAACGAACAATATCATGAGCGAGGACGCGCTCACCTGCAAAAATTCAGCCTTTGCCCACCTCGTCATGTTCTCAAGGTGGAACGCAGTGCCCAGCATGTACACGAGCGCATTGAACCCTATGCACACGAGCACTGCAACAAGCGCATAATACTGCCAGTTCCTGCCGGAGGGGTCCCACTGCCCGCGGAATCCCGTATCATCCCCCCACGCAGCGCTTGCGCTGGCGCAAAGCAAAAGCAGCGCGAATGCAAAACTTATTTTCCAGCTCATAGCATCTGCCCCAACCTTGAAATGTCAATTTCCTCCCCGAACATCCTGGATATCTCCCTTGCAGCCGCAGCAATCACGACGAAATTAAGCGCAGGTGCGAACACCCCTGCCATGAAAATTAACGAAGTGAGCATTATAAGCGAAGGCATGTCGTCAGTTTCCCTGCCCTCGCCCATGCTGAACGCATTCTGCGTGAGCATGTCCTCCGCGCTCCCCCCGTTTCGCACGTTCCCAAGCAGCGGATATATGCTTCCGTCCCCCGGGGATATCCTGTTTTTCAGAAGCGGCGCAATTTCCTTGCTTGCAGGCGCAAACACCACGCCGTCAACGTATATCATGAGGGGATAAAGTATGTACAGGCACACCACAAGCGCAATGAGCGCACCCCCGAACCCGCGCATGAACGGCAGCGAGCGCACCACAATCGCAACCGGCAGGAAGAACAGGAACAGCCCGTTTTGTATGTATGCAAGCAGGAAGAGCTGGAAAAGCACGCTGAGCAGCACGAGCGTTGAAACCTGCAGCGAGCTTGTAAGGACCGAAATGTACGAGGACTCCCCGCCGTGCGGCGCAAGCGAGGTCCCCTGCGACGCAAGAAGGCAGAATGCGTTGCATTCAAATTCCTGTATGCCGCTTCGAAGCTCGTACACCCCTATGTTGTACCTTATGCCCGTCATCACGCCCTTGCTGTAGCTTGCAAGCCTCTCAAGGTAAATGTGCGATGCGCCGTAAATCCCAAAGTCCTCATATCCGCTGAACGAGCCCAAGTCATAGCGCGCGCTTGCACCAGTGAATTCCAAAAGCTGCGCGGGCGTTGAAATGCAAAAGAGCGCAAGCGCGCAATACACCCCGACAACTATTGCTGCGGTTGCAAGCATCTGCCACACCTCTATCTTGCACCAGTTCGTTATCCTCGGGCTCTCCACAGCCTTGCCCATCATGTATGCCGCCGCAACTACGAGCGCGGTTGCAAGGAGCGCCAGGAATGAAAGCGAAACGTTCTGCCCCATGCCGGCGCTGCCGCACACTTCCCCAAAACCCGCGCCTCCCTGCGCAGGCGGCGTGCACGTGAACTGCGCAACCTGCCTAATTGCATTGTCGTTCTCGTTGCTTTCCTGTATCCGGTTGCCCGCATCCGCGCCTATGTTCACCGTGTATGCGCTCGGGCTTGCAACCTGCGGGCAGCGGAACACTATTTCCTTTTCAACCTGCCCGCCTGCCGCAATTCCAGCGACATCAATGCTTTGCGAATCTATTGCAGGCCTGCCCTGCTGCACTGCACTTGGGGCGGCTGAAAGCACGCTCGCCCCGGCAGCGCCTCCCCCCACATTCGTGACAATTGCCTTTACCGAAACGCTTTCCCCAGAATGCGCGCTCTGCGGATTCACAAAGGGCGTGCCCGCGACCACCACAAGGTTCGGGGTTGGCGCAGTGCACGTGAATGCATACTGCCCAAGGAACACGTTGTCCCCTTCGCCTGATTCCTGCACCTCGTTTTCGCTGTCCGCCCTTATCCTCACAGTGTATGCAATGTCCCCCTCGACTTGCGGGCAAGTCGCATCAAACGCAACAGTTGCCTCTTCCCCCACTCCAAGCGCCCTCACTTCCACGCTTTGCGGTGCAATGGATGGCGCACCCTGCGCGCTTGCCTCAAATTCCGCGCGCGCATGCGTTGCCCCCGCATCCGCATGCCCTGCATTTGAAACAATGCCGCTTATCCTGACATTCTGCCCGGCATACGTTCGCTGCGGGCTCGCAAGCGGATCGCCCGCCCTTGCAACCAAGTTTGCGGAAGGCACGCACACAAAAGAAGGCGGCACAACAAACCCCGTGGGATATGCATTGTCCGTATAAACCGTTTCCCTTATCGCCCTCTCATGGTCCGGGTTCACTTCCGCGCTGACATAATACGTTGTCCTGCCCTCCACCCCCGGGCACGTGAACCTTATTTCCCTTTCCGCGCTTCCTCCCGCGCCAATGGGGTCAATCTGGCTCATGACTGGCATTATTTCAGGCGCCTGGCCGCTTGCGCGCGCGCGGGATACTAGTGAAATGGGCGTGCCCTGCGGCGTGTCCCCCCTTCCTGTGTTTGAAATCGTGGCAGTGAACAAAACCTCCCCGCCGCCGCCCGCAACCTGCGCCTGCGCAGCCGCAATGCCATCAAACACGAGGTTTGGAAGCACTTTGCACGTGAAGCGCGCCTGCATGGAATTGTCATTTTCATCAGTCTCCTGCACGCGGTTGTCCGGGTCGAGCACAATGTTCACAGTATACTCAGTTTCCTGCTGCACGTTCGGGCAGGGGAACCTGAAACTGTTTATCGAGCTATCCCCCGGCTGCATAGGCGCTATTTCAAGCGACTGCGCCTCAATGTTTGGGTTGCCACTTGGGGTCGCAACTACGCGCGACCACGCATTGGTGGGCGCACCCTCGTCCGCAACGACAACGCTCACTGCAACGTACTCCCCCGCATACGCCTGCGCAGGGTCAACAAGCGGGTCCGCGCCGCTCAGTACAAGGTTCGGGCGGTATACCACTTCCCCGCCATTCCCCCCTCCGCTTGCAAAAAGCGCAGCGCACATGCTAACAAATGCGAAGAGCCCCAGTGCAAGTCCGATTTTTCCCATCAGGATATCCTCGCCAATGCAGATACGTCAATTTCGCTTCCAAGGAGCGATGCGAATGCGCGTATGAACGCAAGCGTTATCATGAGCTCCACTATCGTGCAGAATATTGAGCGCACAAGAGTCTGGAACACCATGTATTCCATTGCAGAGGGCGCCGCAAGGTTGCCCCTCACCGCATTTATGTTGTCCCAGTTCTGCTCATAGGGGTTGCACGTGACTTCCTGCGAAACGCTCACGCTGCCCGCGTCAAAATATTTCCCTGCGCCCACGACTTCCCCTACAAGCATGTTGTCGCAGAAAAGAATGGTGAGCGGATACACAACGTAAAACCCGATTGCGATTGAAATGAGGGCGGCGCCCGCGCTGCGCGTGAACTTGAACGCATGCAGGAACAGCCCTATTGGCAGCAGCACGCTGAACGCATAAAGCTGCGTGAACTTGAGCAGCAGCCTCTCTGCGCTTATGTCCGCAATCGCCGCGCCGCTCACAACAAGCCCCTGCACGACGCTGCCGCGCAGCATGTTGAGCGTGCTGCACGAAACAAGCGTATACCCCGCCCCAAGGAACGTGCAATAAACCGACTTTGACGCCTCCTTGCCTATTTTCTCGTTCACCCCTTTCATGTTGTTGAATATCGCCGCATCCGAGTTGTAGATGTCCATGAGCTTCCCATACGCCTGGTCCAAAAGCGGCACCTGCGCGTTGCCCCCTGCAGAGCCCGCAAGCTTTGGTATGTATACCGTATTCAGCGCAACTATGAACGACATTACGCACAGGAGGACGAACGCAGTTGCAACAAGGTGCACTAGCTCGTCCGCAGCGCTCGCGCGCACGTGCGGCAGGTCAAACGCATACCCCGCCATGAACGCAAGCGCTATTATTGCAAACGCAAGGATTATCGCCGCCATTATGAACGCATAGTTCGGCTGCCCCCACGGCTGGCACGTAAAAGAAGGCTCGGGCGAAAGCCCGTTGTCGTTCTCGTTTGATTCCTGTATCCTCCCATCCGGGTCAACCGCAACGCTCACTGCATACTGCGTGGTCTCCTGCACCTGCGGGCAGTTCAGCTGTATGCTCACAACTCCTGATTGCGAAATCGCACCCATTGGTTCAATGAGCACAGTCTGCGTTGCAATCCCGTTTGAAGACGCCCTTATCGCAATCTGCCTGTCCGCAGGCGTTTGGAAATTCCCAAGGTTCTTTACCCTCACATTAATCGTTACCTGCTCCCCAGACCGCGCGGAAGACGGGTCCACAACCGGGTCCACCGCCTCCAAAATGAGGTTGGGTATGTGAGGGGGCTCGCACGAGAACCTTGCGATTGCAACGTTGTCGCCCTTCCCAATTTCCGAAATCGTGTTGTCAGGGTCCACTGCTATTTCCGCCTCAAAATTAGTGGGCGCCTGCACCTGCGGGCACACGAACTGGAATTCAACATCCTGGCTCGCACCGACCGCAAGGGATTCCTGCCCGAACGGCCGCGCGTTTGCCTCCCTTACCCCTATCCCCTGCACGGTTGCCCGAACCGGTATTGGCGCGCTTGGAGGGGTGGGTATTTCCCCGTCGTTCCTCACGGTTGCGCGCACGGTAACCGTATCGCCCACTATCGCATTGGGCGGGCTTGCCCCAACATTCTCAAGGAGCAAATTCGGCTTTGGCACCGGAGGCATGCACGTGAACGCATTCCCAACAGAAAGCACGTTGTCCCTTTCGCTTGATTCCACGACAGCGTTCCCCGTGTCCGCAGTAACCGTAACCGCATACACTGCGTCCCTCGCCACTTCGGGGCACGTAAATGTGAACTGCGCATGCGCCTGCGCCCCTGCTGCAAGCGGCTGCACGCTGGCATCTTCCGCATTCAGAATCGTCTCTTGCGCAGCCCCTATCTGCGCCTTTGCAGACACAGTTATTGGCGCACCCTGCGGGCTTGCACCGTTTCCCGCGTTCCTCACAATTGCATCCACCACAATGCTTTCCCCCGAATGCGCGCTCTGCGGATGTGCAAACGGGTCTGCCTGCCCAAGCACAATGTTCGGCTGCACGCACACGTTGTTTGTGCACGTGCTGCCCGGGCAGCACCCTGTTGCCGCATTCCCCGCGCACGATGCGCCCATCTGCAGGCAGCAGCTTGACTCAATGCACGCAGCATAATACGTTGCGGATTCGCACGAGTTTCCAAGCGGCGCCCCGCCGCTGCACGTGTGGTCCCCTGCCTGGCAGCCCATCACGTTCACGCAATACGCAGGCGAATTTGACTGCACGTCCGCGCATGCGTTTGCCGGCTGCCCTGCCGCGCACACGCAATCCCCGAACGCACCGTCAACAACAAGCCCCTGGCAGCAGTGCCCCCCATCCCCCGGCGTTTCCCCGATGGCAGAGCACGAACCCACCCAGCTGCAATACGTCCCTGCAGGTGCAGCATTGCAGGTTCCCTCGTCCGCAACAAGTGCGCATGGCTTTTCGTTTGGCGCCATTCCGTGGTTGTCCCCTTCCCCGCATACATCCCCATACTCAGGAGGCGGGTCTATCCATGAGCAGCCCAGCGCACCGCACGCCCTTGCATTATCCTGCCATCCGCACTGCTGGTTCGCCCCGGTGCAATAACCAGCCGGGTCGTTCACAACTTGCCGCACAACCGTGCATCCCATGACTGCGCATTCTGCATTCCCCAAATCAGCGCACCTGTACGCCCCGCCTGCTATCACTCCGCCCAGCTCCCCGTTCCTGCCTGCGCAGTACCCTGCGTAGGAAATTGCGAAAAGCGCAAGCAGCGCAAATGCAAATGCCATTTTTCCCATCATATCAACCTTGCAATCGCCGGTATCTCAACTTCCCCGCCAAGTATGGGCGAGAGCGCGCGTATGAACGAAAGCATGAGCACAATCCCAAATAGCGGCAGCACAACTGCGGGCAGCATGAATATGCCCACGTTCTTTGTCTCCGAGTCCGTAGTCGCCCCGCCGATTTTTGTGATGAAGGACGCGGGCGTTATTTTTGAAACGCCGCTGAGCTCGCCCTCAACGCACCTGTCCGCGCAGTCCGTCCTTATGCGCGGCTCCCCAAGGCAGTCCTGCGAGCATTCCGCATATTTGTCGCACACCCCAAATGGGACTTTTGCCTTGCACTCGCTCACGCAGTCCGTGCAAGCGGCGCAGCGCGTGTCCCTATCAGGTATGCTCACCCCGGTAAGCCTGCATTCAAGCGGGCAGCTCTTGCAGAATTTGTAATTGAACTCCTTGCACGTGCCGCCGTTGTTTGCAGGCACGCTCGCCCGACATGAGTTCGGGCAGTTCTCATAGCTGCAGTCATAATATCGCGAGTCAAGGCTGCATCCCCCCTCGCCGCCCACCCTGCATTCCTCAGGGCACTGCCTGCATTCCGTGCGGTCGTTGTAAGGCGCCTGCCTTGCGCTTATCTCAAGGGCGGCAACGTCCCCTCCCGCACCCGCTCCCAAATAAGGCATGCACACAGGGGGCTTGGCATCAGTCCCGACTTCCACCTTGCACGCACCAGCGCAGTTTTGCGCAAGGCACGCGCCCTGCATCGCAGGCGTGTCGCATGCTGCAGGCACTTCCCCGTTCACCAGTATCCTGCAATCATAGTTGCATTTCTTGCACGAGCCCGCATCCGCGGCATTTGCATCATAAGGCTGGCAGCTTGCGGCATTTGAAAGCGCAGCCGTTTTCATGCACGGCGCAACGCACGTGTTGTCCGCGCACGAGTGCGCAGCAGTGCAGAGCGCGCTCTTGTCCTGGTACGCAACCTGGTTGTTCTGCGCATTTGTGTAAGTGAGCTTCACGCGGCAGTCAAGCGTGCAGCTTTCGCAAGCAAGCGCACCGCCTGCCTTGTAGTCCCTGCACAGCCTTGGCACGTTTGCCGCAGAGTACTGCAGCCCGTATGCCTTGCACTCAGCCGCGCATTTGTTGTCGTTGCACACGCCGCTGCCATCCGCCGCCAAGAATTCCCCGCACACCCCCTCGTTAACCTGCGCGGTATGCACGTCGTCCTTTGCATTGTTGCTGTCCGCAGGCAGGCTGTAGTCCGAATACCTGCACGTGTTCTTGCACGACTGGCAATTGTCATCCTGGTGCCCGTCAGGGGGAGCAGCGCACAATCCGCTGTTCTCCTGCGTGAGTGGCGAAATATAACATCCCATCGGGCAGCTTCTGCATGCCGCCTGCGTGCATCCCTGCGGATAAGTCTTTTCCCCGTTAAGCGAAACGCGGCAGTATGCGGGGCAAGTGGAGCACTGCGCATCGCACGAGCTTGTTGCCGCCTTTTGCACCGTGATTACGCACGCGCCTGCAGCCTGCGGCGTGTTCTGGTACGGGTCCACTCCCGCGCATTTCTTGCACGCGTCAACATTGCAGCCCGATACGTCTTCCCTCAGCTTCGTTGTGCCCGCATCCGCGTCGTGTATCCTCATCCTGCAATACGCGGGGCACCCTGCGCAGTCCGAGCATATTCCCGAAGTTGGATTTTCCGGATAGTCAGCGCTAAGCGCGTTGGAAACAATTATTTCCTCCATGGGCTGCCCAATCGTGCATTCTGCCTGCGCCTCAAATTTCTGCTGTGCGGGGTTGTAGCTCAGCTGGCTGCAATAGTCCCCTGCGCCCGGGTCGGTGCACGTCGAGTGCGGCATAACTTTCTTGCAGTTCACGTTGCACTGCCTGCATGCGGTTTCAATTCCCTGCTGCATGCACAATTGGTTGTACGTCGGGTACGGGACCTCCCTGCACATTGTAGGGCAGTTTGCGCATGCGTTCGCCTCTCCTCCCAGCCCGGATGTGCTCAAATCATAGCACGCAATAAAGCTGTCCGGATTCCCTGCAGGGAAACTGTACCCCCCTCCGGTTTTCGCGTTTATCTGCGAAACGCTGCCTCCGCTCACAACTATTGCCTCGAGGTTTATCGCAGCCTGCAGCGTGTCCGTGTCCTTTATGTCAAACTTCGTGGTCCCATCCGCCTGGCGGTAATTCGCAATGGGCGGGTTTATCTTGCACTCGGCAGGGCACGAGTCGCTTGCAGCAAACATGTTCTGCCCGTACACCGCAACCGTGAGCGTGAGCCAGGAGAAAATGTACGTGAGGGGGTATATTATGAGCAGCGCAATTGCAATCGCAATGAGAAGCCCCCCGAGCTTTCGCGTGAAAAAGAACGTGCGCAGCACAACCCCTATGAGCAGGAATGCCGGCGCAATCCCGTACGTTATCACGTCTATGAAATACCTTTGCGCCTGCAGGCTCGCAAGTATTTTCGCATAATAATCAAAGAGCGCATTGAATTTGTCCACCTGCATTGTCATGCCCGCATCCGGCCCCCAGCTTCCCCCTGCCCAAAGCGCATAGAAGCTGTACACCTGCACTCCTCCCCTGCGGCTTGCCTTGAGCCCTGCCTGCACGGAATTCTCAAGCATGCCCTTTGCGCTGGTGCTTGCGGCATCCACAAGGCTTGAAATGTAAATTTCCGCAACGTGCATTGCGCAGGGCTTGCCAAGCTCCTCGGTGCACGCGCTGCCGTAATTTATTGTCTGCATCGTGCTCTGCGCAACCTCTTCTGCCACAATGTCAAAGAATGCGACCAGCCCGATAAGCGAAGCGAGTATGAGCACAGACCCGAACGCCTGCACAAGCTCCATCGCAGCCCATGCTTTCATTTCGCGCGAGTTGAGCGCAAACCCGAAAATATACCCCAGCGCAACAAGCAAAATCGAAATCATCACTGCGACAGTGCCCGCGGCTTTCCAGTCGCGCAGCCATCCCGTATTATTGTAAAAGCCGCTGCCCCCAAATCCCCCCACTATTGTACCCTCGCCCCGCTGCGCCTTTGCAATCGCCTCGCTCGCATTCGCAGCCTCAAGGGGCCTAACCGCCCCGCCTATCCCGCTAACCCCGTTTGAATTGCACCACCTTGAAACAGCGTCCCATCCTCCCGGCCCTTCAGGGACGCACCAGGTTGCGCCTGGCTGCCCAGCCCTGTCCGGATGCCCGTTGCCGCAGCTTATCTGCGTGCCCCCCATGCTGGTTTTGCACACCCATGCCTCGTTTGCGTCAGTGCAGCACTGCTCGCTTTGCGCATCAACTAAAAGCCCGCTTGCGCACCCGTCCACCCTGCATTCGCTCGCATAGGCTGCGCCCACAACAAGCAAAAGCGCGAGTGCAATGTACAATCTCTTCATTTTCTTCCCTCACATCGTAAGCGCCTGCAGCGCTTTTGACAGCCCCATCACGCACGTGGTTGCCACAACAATTACAAGATTCGGTATGAATACCGCCTGCGGTATGAGCGAGCCTATCTGGTAAAGCTGGCAGTCAGCTTCCCCGCACGCGTCCCCTATTGCGCGGTCCTTGAAGCTGAAGTCCCCTCCCATGAGGACAGAATTCTGCCCTATTCCCCGCCACGCATATGCGCTCAGCACGTACGTGGCAGGCACAACGACAAAGAGCCCGAACACCACTGCAAGCATTATGTTGCCCGCGCTTCGCGTGAAAGGTATTATCCTCAATATTATCGCAAAGGGCAGCATCACCGCCATGCCCGCAATCTCTATGAGCTGCAGCACGCCCTTCTGCGCCTTCAGGCTCACCACAAGGGGCAGCATCATGTCAATTACCATTTCCTTCTGCGTGGAAAGCGCCTTCAGGCTCGCCTTTGTCGGGATTCCCTTTGATTTTATCACCGGCACGCCCACGTACAGGAATTCCGTTGCATCAAGCTGCTTCTTGAGGCTGTCCTTTGTCTGCGCCTCTATGCTCCACAGCCCGTTGTTTGACAGGTCATTAAGGTACGTGTATGAAACAAGGAACGGGTTTTGGTCTGCATAAATTCCCGAGATTTCCGGGCTTTGCGAGTATGCGGAGAGCACCTCGCACGAGCCAATCGTGAGCGCAACCATCCCCGCCACAACCGCAACCGATATCCCAAGCCCGAACATCTCCTCGTGCGCCCACACGCCCGCAGCCTCGTTTTCAGTCGCCTTTGCGAACATGTACGCAAGCGCAATGAGCGCGATTGTGAGCATGAACGCCATTGCTATCCACTGCGCCCGCCCGCCCAGCCCTGCAAAGCACACGTCGTCCGCGCCGCGCCCGACGTAGTTCGTTGCCGCGATGCATGCGGCAGCAATGCACAAAATGCAAAATGCAATTTTCATTTTCATATCCAACCATCAACCAACAAGCTTGAACAGCCCGTAAAGCTGCGATTCCCCGCCGAACAGATTGGAGAAGTTGCGCACGAGCACAATCGTGATTATTATCGGGATGAGCGAGAACACAAGCGCAAGCACGCTGAAGTCAGTCGCAGCAGGCAGCGAGTTCTCGTTTACCGGAGTAAAGTAATCCCCTGCGTTAAACTGCCCGATGTACCCCACGGAAACCGGCCACATGACCATGCCATAACTTGACGTTATGAGCGAATACACAAGGCTCACCCCCTGGCTGCATGCATTGTAGCATGCCCAGCTTAGCGGCCCGGAAAGCGCGCATGATGGCACGCAATAAACAATGCTCCAGAACAGGTCCCCAAGCCCGAATCCGCTTGCAAACCACTGCGCAGCAGGGCTGCACAGCGTGCCGCTGCCCGGCGGCGAGCCAAGGTTGGGCACGCCTTTGTCCGCATTTGCAACCTTTGCCTGCAAGTCCGTGCCGTACACGTTGTATATTTCCTTTGAAAGCACAAGCGCGGTCGGGTACACGACCGCAGTGCACACCCCTGCCGAAAGCAGGAGCGCGCCGAGCTTTCGCGTGAAAGGGAACGTGCGCAGCACAACTCCCATGGGCATTATTATGGAGGAAATCGCAACGAAAAAAACAAGGAAAACCTTTTGCGCGCTTATGAAAAGCACAGTGAGCGCCACAGAGTCAACAGCATTCCCGACAGCGCCCACAAGCCCGCCAAGCCCGGAACGTGGCGCGCTGCTGAAGTTCGCGCCCGCATATATCGCAGATACCGAAACGCTGTAGGAAAACCCTGCCGCAAGGTTCACAAGGTACCCCACATGCAAAAGCTTCTGGTGCAGCTGCAGCCCCAAATCCCTAAAACCGTCAAGGTATGCGACAGCGGCATCATAATACCCGTCAGTGCCCGTTGCAAACGCAACTGCGCTGTTCAGGCTTGCGGTCATGCCCACAATGAGCACCACTATTATCACGCTCACCACAAGCTCCTGCACCTCGATTTTCACCCATGCCCCAAGCGCCGGCACGTTGAAAATCTGCGACGCCATGTACGCAAGCCCTATGAACGCCGCCGAGAGCGCAACCGCAAGCGCAAGGAACGCATAGAGCATCACGTCCCCGGCCGCGCCCCACTGCTGGTTCGGCGCAGCATGCGAAAAAGAGAACAATGAAAATAGGCAACAAAGAAATAATGCTAATGCTCGCGCCACTCCACTTCCCACGCACTTTCCTTCTGACGTATTATTTAAATAGCTTCTTGTATTGCGAAATTTATTGCAAACTGGTTTTCCCTTCCCTTGAAAATCCGGAAATTTTCTGCGCAAGCTCCTCTATCTTAAAGCGCACCTGCCCCCCGTCGTTCCTAAAGCGCACCGTGACTGTCCCGTCCTTAAGCGTGTCATAATCCACCGTGATGCAGTAGCACACCCCTACCTCATCCGCCCTTGCATACCTCTTCCCTATGCTCCCGCTTTCGGAATAGTTTATGGCAAGCCCATTCTCCCTCAAAAGCCTGCACACTTCCTGCGCCTTTTCCGCCAACCCGTCTTTTTTCATGAGAGGGAATACTGCGGCATCATACGGTGCAATGCACGGGGGCAAATCAAACCATTCCCAGTCTTTCTGTGCGCTCTTTCCCCTATAAGTGTGCTCAAGCACGCACCAGAAAAGCCTGTCCACGCCCATTGAAGGCTCCACGACGTGCGGAAGCAGCCTCTTTTTCTCCTCTTCCACAAATACGCTCAGGTCCTGCTTTGAGAATTTTGCGTGCGAACTCAAATCAAAGTCCGTGCGGTACGCATTCCCGACAGTTTCAATCCACCCAAACGAGCTTTGCACTTCCATGTCAATGTTCCCAAGCGAATAGTGCGGCCTTTCCTTCTCCCCAAGCACCCTGAAGTAGAATTTCTCTTTTGGAACTCCAACACGTTCGTAAAAGAGCTGCTGGTTCGCCATGAAGAACGCCATTATCTCATTTGGTATTATCTTCTGCGCAACCGCCTCTGATGCGCCCATTTCCCGCGCACTTGCCTCATCTTCCCCAAGCCTCATTTTCACATCCGCAATTTCCGAAAAGTTTTCCATTTTCGGGTTCTGCGGATTAAAGAAATACTCAATTTCCATTTGCGTGAATTCGCGCATGCGCACAAGCGCCTGCCGCGGCGAAATCTCGTTTCTAAAAGACCTTCCAACCTGCCCCACTGCAATTGGCAGCTTGCTTCCGAAATTGCGGAATATCCTCCCAAAATCAAGGAATATTCCCTGCGCTGTTTCAGGCCTCAAATACGCAGTGTTCCCCTCCGCCGCTCCCACGTTCGTCTTGAACATCAGATTGAATGTGCCCACTTCCCCAAGAGTGGGCTCGTTGCAGTTCGGGCATAACACAGCGTATTTTTTTATCATCTCAACAAGCTGCTGCGCATTCGCATTCTGCACGCTCTCGCTTGTCTGCTGCGACACAAGATGGTCCGCACGGAAGCTCCCCTTGCATTTTTTGCATTCCACAAGCGGGTCGGAGAAGCTCCCGACATGCCCCGAAGCCTGCAGCACGATTTGCGGCAGCACCATGCACGTCTCAATTTCCAAAAACCCGTTCCTCACAAGGAACTGCCTTCTCCACTCGTTCTCTATCCTCTTTTTTATCAGGCACCCGATTGGCCCATAATCGTAAAATCCCGAACTCGCGCCGTAAATTTCAGCCGAAGGTATGAGGAAAGAGCGCTTCATTGAAATTTCCATCAAGTGCTCGTGCAGCGGCTGCTCCTTTTCCTTTATTGCCTCCTTTGCAATAACCCCCAGGGTTTTTGCGTTTTCCTGCACATGGTTTTTATGCGCTTTGCCCTGCCCGTGCCCGCCCGCATTTGCATGCTCCACTTGCTTTTCATGCCCGCTTTCGTGCTGCCCGTGCGTTTTGTGCGCCCCTGAATCCTTCTCCTCTTCCATATTTCCCATTTGCCCCAGCAACAATATTAACCTTGCCCCCGTAATTATCCCGTGATTTTATGTTCGACAGAAAAGGCATGCTCGCAAGGGCAAGGGTACAGGTTGCAGGCGCAATAAGAAAGCGCGACAATTTGCTTGTGCAGACAGTGGGCTCAATAGACGAGCTCAACAAGTGCATCAATCTCATGTGCGAGCGCCTCACGGAATGGTACGGCGTATATTTCCCGGAGTTTAGGAACCCCGACGCAAAGAAATACGCGCAGATAGCGCTCATGCTTGACCGCGCACATCCCGACGAGGAGAAGCTGCGCGAAATACTCGGCCCAGAGCGCGCAGGGGTAGTGCTCCAGAAAGCGCAGAACTCAATGGGCGCAAACGTTACGGAGGAGGACTTGCAGACAATACGCTCGCTCGCATACGAAATCCTCAAGCTAAAAGAGCTTCTTGAAAAAAACGAAGCCTACCAAAACTCGCTGGCGCAGGAACTCGCGCCCAACCTTTCGCACGTTGCAGGGCAGGCGCTTGCAGCAAAGCTCATTGCCGCAGCAGGCAGCGTGGAGAAGCTTTCCATGCTCCCAGCAAGCACCATACAGGTTATGGGGGCTGAAAAGGCGCTTTTCAAGCACCTCAAGAGCGGCTCGCCGCCGCCCAAGCACGGCCTCATCTTCCAGCATCCGCTCATTTCAACTTCCCCGAAAAAAGTGCGGGGCAAAATCGCGCGCACGCTGGCCGCAAACCTTGCAATAGCCGCAAAGGCAGATGGTTTCTCAAAAAAATTCATCGCAGTTGCCCTCAAGGAGCGCTTCCAGAAGCGCGTGGACGCAATACTTGCAGCAGAGAAAACAAGGCAACAAACAAAGAAACGCTAACCGCATACGCAAGGCGCGCAACTGCAAAATTGCGCAAGCAAACGCGCTGATGCAAAGCTTGCGCGCCAAATAAGCGCACATCTGGCTCAACCGGGTTGCCTGTGCAATCAAAGTTGCAGTCCACAGTTGCGGTTCTTACGGTGCTTTTATGAAAATACTCGCTATTGCGGACCTGCATGCGGACGAAGACGCGCTTGACCGCCTTCGCGTCCTCGCAGGGAAAAATCCCTACGACGCAGTCCTTGTTGCGGGCGACATCACAAACAACGGGCCGGTTTCCTATGCATCCGACCTGCTTGAACTTTTTCCGCACGCTTTGTGCGTGCATGGGAACATGGACCCCCCGCAGGTTTCCACCCTTCTTTCGCAGCGCGGCTGCAACCTGCACGGGCGGCGCATCCCCTTTGGCCCAAAAAAAGAATGGAACATAGTCGGGCTTGGCGGAAGCAACCCCACCCCTTTCCACACCCCAAGTGAAAATTCCGACGAGGAAATTTCAAAAATACTTTCCAATACGGGCATGGACGAATTCTCAATTTTTCTTTCGCACCCTCCGCCCTTCGGCGCATTCGACACGGTCGCAGGCGGCATGCACGTGGGCAGCAAGGCAGTGCTGTCCGCAATAGAAAAGCACAAGCCCCTCCTGTGCATATGCGCGCACATACACGAGCACGAGGGGCAGCAAGTGCTTGGGGAAACCCTTGTTGTAAAGCTCCCCCCTGCACTGAAATTGCGCGCAGCAGAAATAACAATCGGGGAAAACCTGGAAGCGAATTTCATATCCTTTGAATAATGGGGATTCCCATGGAAATAAAAAGAGCATCCGAAAAAGATTTCCCCGCGCTCGACTCCCTAATCTCCGAAGTTTTCCCCTCGGTGCAATTCGTTCCAACAGAGCGCGAAGTTTATTTCATTGCATCCGAAATGCAGGGGGCAGGGGAAGTTCTCATGGGCTTTGCGCACGTGCGCCTTCCCAAGGACAATGTTGAAAGAAAATTCATCCTCCAGGGGCTTGGCGTGAAAAACGAATACCGCCTTCGCGGCGTTGGGAGCGCCCTTCTTGAGAAGGCGCTTTCCTTTTGCATGGAAAACGGCGCCCTTGAAGTGCAGCTCTCAGTGCGCACGCTCAACCCAGCAATGTCCCTGTACCATCGCTTTGGCTTTTTCCCAAAAAAACAATTGCACGAGGACAGCATAATTCTCGTAAGGAAAGTCCAAACATAAGCGAGCTCAAATCCGAAGCAACCGCATAACTATTTAAGCCTCAGCGCATTTCTCTTCTTATGGCACCAGAGAAGCAATCGGACGCACAACTCACGCTCTCCGAGTCTACCCAATCCCCATCCTCAGCGCAGCCGCCCACCATACAGACAATACGCGACATCTCAATTTCCCTTGACTTTTACGACGACATCTTTTCGGACTTTGACCCCCGCCCCTTTTCCGACCGCGAGCTTTCAAAGGACTTCCTCGCAGAGCTTGCAACGCGCCACATGGAAACAAGGAAAGGGCAGATAGAAGTCCGTTTTTTCATCCCCGCCCTTGAGCGCGACGGGAAAATCGAGGCAACAATAAAGAAAAGGCTGCGCGAGCATTTCGAGTCCGAGCTCAAAATCTTCTCCGAGGAAGTGCAGCGGGGGCAAAGGAGGGGGACGCTTTACGTCGGAATAGGCTTTGTGCTGCTTTTCGCAGAAATACTCCTTGGGATGTACGTGCCTGACCTGTTTTTGCAGAAAGCATTCGGAATCCTGCTTGTGCCTGCGGGCTGGTATGGCATGTTCACAGGCATCGAAAAGCTCATAGAAACAGAGGACCGCCTTCGCCCCAAGCGCGAGATGGCAAAGAAATTCACAAAGTGCAACTACATTTTCATCTCAGGCGACCGGGAATAATCAGGAAAGAAGAATGTTCAGAAAAACGAGCTTCTTATTGCGCCGCTTACAAGCGCAACTGCCCCTGCCTCAAGTATTATTTGGCACTTTTGAGGAGCCTGCGGCAACGTGCTCACTTTGCCCCTTAGCGGCTCATAAAATGCAGGCACTATAAGCGGCCCGGCGACTGACTGCCCGCCTTCGTATCCGATTACTATGTCCCCTGCCGCAACTGCAACCCACGCATCCCTGCCAGTTTGGATTCCTGTCCGTTCAAGCACGCCTATGCCATTTTTCAAAACATCCCCAAACTCGCAGCTCTCCTTGATTTCAGCAAAGAAAACCGGCCCGTCCTTGCCTACAAAATTCACGCTTCCCCCGTCAAATCCGACTGTTGTTATTATTTTATTTTCCAGCCACGGGTGCGCGCATCCGCCCCCAAACGAGTCCTCAAGCGCTTTTCTCTCTTCCGCTGCCTCGCTCTCACTCACTGGAGGCTCAACAAGCATGCAAGGGAACCAACAGGGCATTTTTCCGTCATTCGTCCCATTTTCTCTCGGATTGCCGTTTTTTCCGCGAACCAACTTTGACCTTGAAACATAAAACGGCCTGCTCTCCCTGGCTGCCATAAGCGTCTGTTGTGCAATGCTGCTGGTAATAGCGCCGATATTTCCCAATCCCCTTCCACTCTGTATGCGTTCCATGAGCGGGGCGATAGATGCAATAAGAAGCCTCCCTCGCGTAGCAGGGGTATACAATACCCCATTTACGTTTATTCTCGCTATCGCATGTTCCGGCATTTTCCATCCCTTGTACTAATGTTGTACTATTTGTATTTTAGTGCAACCTCCTTTATAACCGTTTCTATCTCCTCCACGCTTTTTCCCTTCCCAAGCCTCTCGCGCACCCGGTTCGCCTTTTCAAACCCCGATGCAAACTCCAGCGCGTGCGCTTTCACGTATTCGTATTGCAGCGCATCCATCTTTCTTGCAATTTCCAAGTACTCAGAAAACGCCGCAAACCTCATGCGTGCATCAACTTCCCTCGCCCCCTTTCCCGCAAAGAAATACGGGTTTCCAAGCGCCGCCCTTCCCACCATCACATAGTCGCAGCCGGTCTGCTCCATCATCCTCTTTGCATCCGCAGGCATGCGCACCCCACCATTCCCGATTAATGGGATAGAAACCGCACTCTTTATTTCCCCAATCGCATTCCAGTCAAACTTCTCGCTAAAGCCCTCCTCTTTTGTGCGGCAGTGCACGCACAGCGCGGATGCTCCCGCACCTTCCACTATTTTTGCAACCTCAAGGTAATTCTTCTCCTTAAATCCCAGCCTTATCTTCACGCTTATGGGCAATGCGCATTTTTTCACGCACGCGTTCACAATCTCCCCTGCCTTTTTCGGGGTTGCAAGTATGGCGCTTCCCCCGCCAATTCTCACTACCTTGCTCGCAGGGCACCCGAAATTCAAATCCACGAATTTTGCGTCGCATTTCCCCTCCTGTGCATATTCCCCGCAAATTTTTGCGGCATTTGAAATCTCTTCCGCGCTGCTTCCGAAAATCTGCAGCCCAAGGGGATATTTCTCCCCCCTTGCCCTCACCATCTCAAAAGTTTTAGGATTCTTGCGCACAATTGCGGATGCGCTCACAAGTTCCGTGTACGCAGCCCCAGCGCCGTATTTCGCGCAAAGGGAACGAAAAGGCGCATCCGTGTACGCCGCCATGGGAGCAAGCACAATTTTTGATAGGAATTTTGGGATTTGCATAGTACCACTAACGAAGAAGAAAAATGGGGGGACCGAGATTTGGACTCGGACAACTAGGTCCCAAACCTAGCAGCATACCAGGTTAGCTCATCCCCCCTGCGTAGCTATTGGTTTTCTTTTGCCTCACAGAATTAATAAAACGTGCGCGACGCGTTCATGCTGCATCCGGTATTTTTTCCACCCAAATTCCACCCAAATTCCAATTTTCTCCCGTGAATTCCGCCCACATGCACTACACAAGAGGGCACCCAAACGGGGAGGCTTTTGCAACGGGGTGGGGATTTTTGCAACGGGTATGCGAATTCCCACTTTCTCTTAATTTTACTTTTCACCACCTACTAATAGTGGCACAACTGCCCCTCTACCACCATATACCGTTTTTTTGGACAGCAAATGATTTTCTTTATAAAGCTTTTTACATCATTCACCCTGCAAGCGTTCAACAAAATCAGGTGGTAAAAATGGCGGCTTCAAAAATCCAGCACATAAAAAAACGCGACGGGTCCTTAGTCCCTTTCAACCCTGCAAAAATCCAGTCCGCAATCTCAAAGGCAGTGCGTGCGGTAGGCGGCACGAATTTAGACGAGGCGCAAAAAATTTCCGACGCGGTAGTCGCGCACATGCTAAAAACATTCCCAGAAGGCAGCATCCCCACAGTTGAGGAAATACAGGACTGCGTGGAGAAAATCCTCATAGAGCGCGGGCATGCAAAGACAGCCAAGGCATACATCCTCTACCGCCAGAAGCGCAACGAGGAGCGCACAATGAAGTCCATGATGCTCGGCCTCCCGCTTGACCGCTACGACAACAATTTCTCCATAAATTCCATCAAGGTGCTGAAAGAGAGGTACCTCAAGCGCGATGGAACCGGGAAAATAACCGAGACCCCAACGCAGCTTTTCCACCGCGTAGCGCACAACATCGCGCAGGCAGACCTGCTTTACGACAAGAATGCAGACATCGCATCAATAGAGGAGCAGTTCTTCCAGTCCATGGTGCAGAAAAAGTTCATGCCCAATTCCCCAACTCTCATGAACGCGGGCAGCGACATACAGCAGCTTTCCGCATGCTTTGTGCTCCCGGTTGAGGATTCAATAGACGGCATCTTCACCACGCTCAAGAATGCAGCTCTCATCCACCAATCCGGCGGCGGGACAGGCTTCTCCTTCACAAGGCTTCGCCCAAAGAACGACCTTGTGAAAAGCACAATGGGCGTATCTTCGGGCCCGGTTTCCTTCATGAAAGTTTTTGACACCGCAACAGAAGCGATTAAGCAGGGAGGCAAGCGCCGCGGTGCAAATATGGGCATCCTCCGCGTAGACCACCCAGACATCCTTGACTTTATCGCAATGAAGGCAGACATGAAAACCCTGCAGAACTTCAACATTTCCGTCGCCGTAACTGACAAGTTCATGCACGCGGTGGAGAAAAACGAGGACTACGACCTTCTCAACCCGCGCACACGGGCGCCCATGGGCAAGCTCTCTGCGCGCTACGTTTTCGACCTCCTCGTCTCAAACGCATGGAAGAACGGCGACCCCGGCGTGATTTTCATAGATGCAATAAACCGCCACAACTCCACAATACACGTTGCGGAAATGGAGAGCACAAACCCCTGCGGCGAGCAGCCTCTCCCGCCTTATGAGAGCTGCAACCTCGGCTCCATAAACGTGGGGAAGTTCGTAACACCTGAGGGCGCAGTGGACTGGGACTCACTTTCCCAAATGATTCACATGTGCGTGCACTTCCTTGACAACGTGATAGACATGAACCGCTACCCAATCCCTGAAATAGAGCGCTGCACTAAAAATTCGCGGCGCATCGGGCTTGGCGTTATGGGCTTTGCAGACATGCTCATTAAGCTTGGCATAAAGTACGACAGCGAGGAAGGGGCAGCATTTGGCGAGAAGCTTGCAAAATTCATGGAGGACGAGGCAACAAAGGAGTCCCTCTCACTTGCAAAGGTGCGCGGCCCATTCCCCAATTGGAAGGGCTGCACCTACGATAAAAAAGGAGAGGCACCCCGTCGCAACGCAGCGCTCACAACAGAAGCGCCCACAGGCACAATTGGCATGATTGCAGACTGCTCAGGGGGAATAGAACCCCTCTTCGCAATCGCATACATAAAGCGCGTGATGGACGGAAAGGAGCTCGTGTACATAGACGAAAATTTCGAGGAGGCCGCAAAGTTCCACGGAATATACTCCGAAGAGCTCATGAAGAAAGTCGTCTCCCAAGGGACAGTTGCGCACATAGACGAACTGCCGCAAAAAATACGCGACGTCTTCGTAACCGCGCACGACATCACGCCCTACTGGCACACTCACATGCAGGCAGCGTTCCAGAAATACGTTGATGCCGCCGTGTCCAAGACAGTGAATTTCCCCTCGTCCGCTACCATAAAGGACGTGGAGGAAGTTTACATGCTCGCATTCAAAATGGGATGCAAGGGCGTTACAATATACCGTGACGGAAGCCGCAGCGGGCAGGTGCTCAACATTGGCGCAAGCGCTCCAGCAACGCAGCCCGCCGCAACTCCCGCGCACGCAAGCCCGTCGGAAATGCCGCAAACGCTTGCCTCTTCCTCAGTGCTTCCTCCAATGGTGGCCGTTGAACACTCGAAAACGCACGCAGCCCCGTCCCACGCGGCTCACGGGATAGGCGCGGCAGCGCAGGCAGTTGCAAACTCCGAAGGCGCAGCTTCCCCGGCAGGCGCGCCTGCGGCACATTCCGCAAAAGGCTCAAAGGAAAACGGCACGTGCCCCAACTGCGCAGGCACCCTTTACTTCTCGGAAGGGTGCGCGACGTGCATCCAGTGCGGCTCCTCCATGTGCTCGTCCTCGTAAATTTTTATTTTTTTGGTGTTTTGGATGGCACAGGAAACAGTCAGATTGGATATTCTCGCAGCAACTACCCAGAAGCGGGCAAAGAACAATCTGGCATTAAATTACGGCCCAATGGACGAATCCCTGCGCCTGCCAGAAAACAAAGAGAACCTCGGGATAGAGCTAAAAGATCACAATCAGTTTGGGAGCGCTATAGTAAAAATAAAGAATTTTGAGGAAGGCAAGGCAACATCTGCCAACCAAGCCATTTTTTTAAAAAATGCGGATGGCTCTTATTCCATAGACCTAAAAGGCATCGAGGGATTAGGATTTTTATTCTGCATAGAAGACGAAAACGGGGCTCTTTACAAACCGGCGGCTGAAAAAGACGGCAAGCTTGTATATCTGGGCATAAGCAACATTCTGATCACGCAGGAACTCCTTGGGTGGATGAAACAGAACAACCTTCACTTCACTATCGTAGTGGATGCTTATGCGCCTGGGAATTTGCAGAGCGACAAATCCGCACTTGTGATGCGTGGAGGGACGCTCGCCCTTCCAGATTTAAGTTCAGCCAAGCCTGCGCCAGACCACAATTCGGATGAGGCAGTGAAGAAGCTCTATTCGAAACTAATACTTGTAAGAGCATCGAGCATCGCAACAATTTCAAACGTAACAAATGCATATCTGCTCCAAATATCAAATGCAGCCAAAAATATCTATCTCTCAGCAGTCCGCGCATCCCAAAACCTTCCATATCTTTTCAACTTGCGCCCTGCGTTTTCACTTCTTTGGTTTGCGCGCTCCAGCGAACTTGAGCTAACGCGCCGCCAGCGTGTGCTTGAGCAAAGCGCCCAGAGAAGGGTGCAAAAGATGCTTCTATTTGATGCAGCAGCACCTACGACCTACGGTGCAGGGGCAACTGAAAATTTCCAGCCTGACTTTACGCAACTTCCAAACGCACCAATGTTTCCAGCATCTGGCATGGGCGGAAGTCCAGGTTTTGATGGCGGCGATTATTTCGGAGGCAGTGGCGGCGAGCGCATGCGCGGCGGCACAAGGGAAGGGAGCAAGGCGCAGCAAGGGAATCCAAACTCAGTTTCCAATCCAGCTAATGCGCGCGCATGGGATTCAGTTTCCAACCCAACTTCTTCCACCTTGAAAAATTCCACTCCAACAAAAGCAGCAAACAATGAAAACACGCGTGGAAAAGCCGCAATCACAAACGGCTCTCGCGTAAAAGCAGCAAACGTGCAGAATGCTGTGGAAGCAGCAGCCCCACTATCAAATTTCCAAACGCAAGCCCCGATAAGCGAGGGCAAAACGCAGGTGCAAAATTCACAAGCTGTCCAAGTGCCAGTACAAAATATGCAAAACGTTTCCACAGCACAAAAAAGCCAATCACGTGCATCCAATGCACAAACGCAGGTAGTGCAAGGATCTATACAACAAGCTGCGCAGCACGAGGTGCAAGCCCAACCGCAAACTGCCAAAACACAATCTTTACAAGAGCAACAAGAATCAATGCAAACTATTGTGCAAGCAGAAGAAGTGCAGCAACCAGCCGTGCAACAAGAGCACGTTCCAACAGCTACACATCAAGAACACGCGGTGCAAGCAATAATGCAGGAACCTCAATTGCAATTCCGACCCATCGCAGTCCAGAGAATCAGAACCCAAAAAAAGAAGGCGGGCGAAAAAATCCTCCCGCGCATCCCGATTTCAGTTTGTGCAAACGCAGACAATGGAAAAAACAAAAAAGAGAATCCAATGAACGCAAACAAAAAAGAAACCGCATTGAACGCAAATTCCGAAGAAAAAGAAGATAGCGCGCGGGTTGCCCAAACAGTCAAGCCCGTTCCAAGAAGAGTAATTCCCGGAGGCATCGTCGCATTCCTGCCTCTAAGGAATCTTTTTGAAAACAGTAAAGGAAAAAAAGAAGAAAAGCACGCATGCCCCTCAAAGGTATGCGGCTGGTGCGGCAGAAAGGCTGCTTAATTGCCTCTCCGTGCCGCAAGTCCCGCTCTTCCTAATCTCCAACTCCCTTCGGGCTCACCTTGAATACGCATTCTCCTTCAGGCATATTGGGCGAATCCACAAGCCGCGCAATCCTCTTTTCCTCTTTCCCTTTCCTAAGGTAAAGCCTGTAAGTCGCAGCGTGCGCAAGCACGTGCCCTCCAATCGGAGTTGTGGGGTCACCGAACATTATCCCAGGGTTGTCCATTACCTGGTTCGTAATGTACACAGCGAGGTTGCGGCTGTCCGCAAGTTTCTGCAGCGCGTGTATGTGCTTGTTCAGCTTCTGCTGCCTATCCCCAAGCGCGCCTCTCCCAATATAGTCCGCACGGAAGTGCGAGGTGAGCGAGTCCACCACAATGAGCTTTATGTTGTGCTGCTTCACCATCTCGTCCGCCTTGTCCACAAGTATTATCTGGTGGTCGGAGTTTGCGGCGCGCGCAACGTGTATGTTTTTCAGCACGGTGTCCGCATCCATGCCCGCAACTTCCGCAAGCTGCTTTATCCTCTCAGGCCTAAACGTGCTTTCGCTGTCTATGAAGAGCACGCTTCCTCCCAAGCCTCCCTCCTCTTTGGGCTTTTGCACGTTCACGCAAAGCTGGAATCCAATCTGGGATTTTCCGGAAGAGAACTTACCGTAGCATTCCGTAATGGACATTGTTTCCACGCCGCCCCCAATGAGCGCATCCAGCTCCTTTGAGCCCGTTGTTATCCTTCCAATCTCTTTCCTTCTCTCAAGCACCTTGTCCGCGGTCTCATACCCCATCTCAAGCGCATCACGCGCAGCCGCAATTGTTTTTTTCGCAGTCTCCACCCCGATTTCCACAATCTCATCCAGCTCGTGTGGCGAGCTTGCTGCAATTTTCTCAATATCATACCCAGCTTTTCGCAATTTCTCCGCAGTAACATCCCCTACGCCGGGCAAATCCTCAAGCTCAGTGACTTTTTTCTTTGCTTCCTTCTCTTCCACCATATTATCATCCCCTTTTTCCTCGTTTTTCTTTGCCATATTATCACCTAGTCCTTGAATTTGTTTTCAAACACAAGCAGCTTCATCTTCCCGATTTTAAGCGTGTAAAATTCGTTCCCTGAGCGCGACACGTTCCTCCAGAGCGCCCCGACATCCACAAGCTGCTGCTTTCCCTCCTTGTCCACCTGCGGCTGCACAACACGGAAATCCGGCTTGCTGCCCCTGAACTTCCCCTCTTCAGCAGGCACGCTTCCGGCTTCTTCCCCCTTTCCTTCTTCGGCTTCCATAGGCATTTCACCCCCATAAGGGGGGACACCCCCCTTGAGGGTTTCAACCCCCCGTCCATGAGGCATTCCACCAAAGCCTCTTTCCTCTTCCATCCCATCACTTCCGCAAATTTCTTCGCATCCAGGACTTCAGCCCAAGGATGCACGGTGAAATTTAGCGAATCTTTTTTCCAACCGCCCTTTTTAAAGAGGAGGAAGGTAACTTTCCAGTGGCTTTTGCGCGTTTTTTCCGTCGGGCTCTTGCAGAAACTTATATAAATGTGCTAAGCGAGCCTTATGCAAGAGGCGGTTAAATGGGCATGAAGGCGCAGGGTTCAATTGAGTGGGCAAAGCCCACAACTCTCGCCCTGCACGGGCAGGGCTCGACCGAATATCTGGTTTTGCTTGCAGTAGTCCTCATGATAGCGCTCGTTGCCATAGCATTGCTGGGATATTTCCCAGGGCTTGCCCTTGACGCAAAGAAAACGCAGTCCGATTCCTACTGGAAGGCTGCGCGCCCGATTGGTGTGCTTGAACATTCACAGGTTGGCACAAACCTCACTCTTGTATTGCAGAACAACGAGCCGGCCGAACTCACTGTAACCGCAGTGTATTCGGGCGACGGCGGAAGCAACCTCAGCTCGTTCACCATAAATGGCGGCGAGAAAAAAGTGGTTGCAATATACAACGCAACCTCCTGCGCAACCGGCAGCGCGTACGAATATGCCGTGAATTTCACCTACAACTCAAAAGACCTTACGAACCAGAAGCAGCTTGGCACAAAGCCGCTCATTGGCAAGTGCGCTTAAGCGGGAGTGCCATGGGCCAATTTTTTTATTTCTCATTCGAACCGGCAGCTGTGCCAACGCCGCACAAACACATATCTATTTAAATCTAATCATTGTTTTCTAAGTAGTTCATAATCATAACAAAATTGTTATGGAGGGGATCTGATGGTGTATTCAAAAGGGCAGGGCGCAACAGAATATCTGGTGCTGCTTGCAGTTGTATTAATGATAGCGCTGGTCTCAATCGCGCTCCTGGGCTTCTTCCCCGGACTTGCGGGGGACGCAAAAGTGACACAATCAGCATCTTACTGGAAAGGCGCGCGCCCCTTCGGCATAACCGAATATTCGCAGTCAACGACATTGCTTAACGTGCTGATTCAGAACAACGACCCGGACCAGAGGGTAATCACAGCCATAGCTGCAGAGGGCGGATGCACTGTTTCACCAACCGCTGCGCAGGGCACGTTTAACGGGGGCGAAAAGAGGAACATCACAATAGCAAGCTGCACGACCTGCACAACGGGCAACACGTTTGAGCACTATGTGAACATCACATACAATACAAACGACCTCACGGGCCTTAAGCAAATAGGCACAAAGCCCCTCGTAGGCAAATGCGCTTAAGCGCATTTCTTTTTCTTTTCTTTTTTATTCCAGCCAGCGCAGCCCCTGGCAAAGGGGCGGCTGGTGCATACTTATTTAAATCTAATTATCGCTCCTTCTCTAATAATATTATGGAGGCGGTATAATGTTTGGAATGAAAGGGCAGGGCGCAACAGAATATCTGGTGCTGCTTGCAGTTGTATTAATGATAGCGCTGGTCTCAATCGCGCTCCTGGGCTTCTTCCCGGGGCTGGCGGGGGACGCAAAGAAAACGCAATCCGATTCCTACTGGAAATCAGCAAGGCCGTTCAGCATAATTGACCACACGCAATCTGGCGTAACCCTAACCGCCAACATCCAGAACAACGACCCTGACCAGAGGACAATTACGGCGTTTGCAGTCGCAGGCGCCACAAACGGCAGCCTTACTGTGGCCCTCAACGCCGGGGAAAAGAGGATATTCAGCATAGCAAACCCCAACGTGACCGCATGCACAACGGGCAATGCCTACGAGTACCAGGTGAACATCACCTACAATACCGTAGACTTAGTGGGCCTTAAGCAAATCGGCACAAAGCCCATAGTTGGCAAATGCGCGTAAACCCCTTTTTCTTTTTTCTTTATTTTTTCCTTAAAAGTTAGCTTGGCTTTGTTATATTTCCCGTTATACTACACTCCTGCCCCACCAATACGCATTTAAATGTATTCTCTGTTCTTATTAAGCTACAGCATGTTTTCAGAGAGGCGATCTAGAATGTTTTCAAAAGGGCAGGGTGCAACGGAATATCTTGTTTTGCTTGCAGTCGTTCTCATGATAGCGCTGGTCTCAATCGCGCTCCTGGGCTTCTTCCCGGGACTGGCTGGGGACACAAAAGAAACGCAATCCGATTCCTACTGGAAATCAGCAAGGCAGTTTGCGATACTGGACAGCACGCAATCGGGCGTAACCCTAAGCGCCACCCTCCAGAACAACGACCCTGACCAGAGGACAGTTACAACGTTTGCAGCGGGCGCAGCCTCAAACGGCAGCCTGAGCGTAATCCTCAACGCAGGCGAAAAGAGGATATTCAGCATAAACAATGCCAACGTGACCGCATGCACGACCGGCAACCGCTACGAGTACCAGGTGAACCTCACCTACAATACCGTAGACTTGGTGGGCTTGAAGCAAACCGGCACAAAGCCCCTCGTAGGCAAGTGCGCTTAACCGGATGGTTTTATGGATTTCAAAAGAGGGCAGGGCGTCATTGAGTGGGCTGCGCCCACAACTCGCGCCTTGCGCGGTCAAGGCGCGACCGAATACCTGGTGCTTCTTGCAGTAGTGCTCATAATTGCGCTAGTTGCAATCTCACTGCTGGGCTTTTTCCCAGGGCTTGCCCTTGACGCAAAGAAAACGCAGTCCGACCCGTACTGGAAGGCGGCGCTTCCTTTCGGGATACTTGAGCATTCCTATTCCGGCTCAACCGGCAATCTCACCGTAGTGCTCCAGAACAACGGCGGCGACCGCCTCACCATAATAAACATCACAATAGGCACTGTCACGTTCAACGTTTCCACTGCGAACTATTCCGGTGTGTTCTCAGGAGGGGAGAAAAAGGTGTACATAATTGGCGGCATGGGCACGTGCAATGCGGGCAGCTCATACGAGTTTCCAGTGAACATCAGCTACAATTCAACAGACATACCCTACCAGAGGCAGATTGGCACAAAGCCCATAATCGGCAAGTGCGCATAAGCCCCTCCCTATTTCCTTTCAATGGCCTTTGCGTGCAGCTTCCCGCCCTCCTCCTGCGCCCTTACCCCCATTATTTTCCCGATTTCTTCTTTCCCCTTTAGCCTGAATGCGGTTGCAAGCGATACCCCATCAGGAAGGAATTTCAGCCCAAGCGCGGCAGGCGCAAGCTCTTTCCCAAAAACAATTTCCTTCCCCCCTATTTGCGCAACAATCCCCTCCCCCAAAATCTCCAGTTTTTCCACTTGCCCCTCGCTCCACCCATTTTCTTTCCTTGAGAGCCCCACAATGCGGGCAAATTCCCCAAGCTGCAGCTCATTGTTCTTGTAAAGCGCGTTCTCAATGCGTATCTGCTCCCCGATTTCCAGCTCATTTACGCGCTGGGGGTTTGCCCACACAACAACGCGCGCCTCTTTCCCCCCCTGCGCAAGCGAAAACGAG
The DNA here is from genome assembly GCA_902384585.1 of Candidatus Anstonella stagnisolia. Taxonomy (GTDB): domain Archaea; phylum Micrarchaeota; class Micrarchaeia; order Anstonellales; family Anstonellaceae; genus Anstonella; species Anstonella stagnisolia. The sequence continues at coordinate 544,356 of CABMCJ010000004.1, read as the reverse complement.
CACATCCTGCTTTCCTTCCCGTTTTTCATGTAAGGGTAATCAAGGAAAATTTCCTTCACAACCCCCTCTATGTTGTGCACGCCCTCTTTCAAATGCCCGATTTTCCCAAGCGGTGCAGCCTTCAGCCGCTCCATTTTACCCTCAGCCCCAAGGGAGAGCTCGCCCTCCCTTGTCATGTATGCATTCCACACGCGCACCGCATCCCCAACCCCTATTTCCCCAAAAAGCCGCGCAGCGTTCGCATTCCAGAGCACAAGCGTGCATTGCCCGCTTTCGTCCTCCAGCACAACCCTCACGCTTTTTTTCACAATCCCGTTTTTCTCGTATTCCTGCATCGGGAACACCCTTGCAATCCTGCCCGCCGTGCACACCCTTTTCATCCATTGCCTTATGCCCGAAAGCACCACCTGCTCTTCCTTTGCAATCCCCATTTTCTTTGCAATCAGGCAAAGCGCAGCCTCCCTTGTAAGCAGCCCGAAGTACGCGCCTATTTTTTCCTGCACCTCTCCCTCAAGCTTCTCCTTCCCAAGCTGCGCGCAAAGTTCCGCATAGTATTTTTCCGCCTTTTCAGATGCCATGGTATCTTTTGTGCTTTGGAAACCAAACTCTTTATATTTGCGCCTGCGTTATTTTCCCATGGCGCGCAAAATAAGGCTCGCAACAGTCGGGCACATAATATACGACATACGAGATTACGTTGAGGAGCTTCCCCAAAAGGACAAGACAGTGAAGCTGCGCATGCCCTCAAAAGTCTCAGGCGGGGGAAGTGCGGCAAACGTCGCAGTGAACGCATGCAAGCTTGGCATCCCCTCCGGCGTAATCGGCAACGTCGGGACAGACAGGCACGGCTCGTTCCTCCTTGAAGAGCTGCATTCCTTCAAGGTTGACACCTCGCAGGTGCAGCGCATTCCGGGCGCAACCGGCCTCTCCGTAATCCTCATAGACAAACACGGCGAAGTGGAAGTGATAGAGGACTATGGCGTTGCGGACCGCCGCCGCACCATAAGCGAAAAATACGTGCGCTCCGCGGAATTCTTGCATATGTCCGGCTGCAGCATCCACCACCTGCAGGCCGCAAGCGCGGCAGCAGAAAAAGAGGGCTTGCCCATTTCCTTTGACCCGGGGCGCGCAGCAAGCAAGCTTGGCGAGAGAAGGCTCTCAAAAGTCCTCTCGCGCACAAAATACCTCATAGTGAACAAGCGCGAAATAATCGCGCTCACAAAGCGCGAGGACATCTTCCATGCGTGCGAGGAAATGGCTGAAAAATACGGGCTCACGTGCATAATAAAGCAGGGCGGCTCGGACACGCTGCTCATAGGGGAAAGGCTGCACAAGCGCGTCCCGCCCTTCCGCGTGAAATGCGTGGACACAATAGGCGCAGGCGACGCATTCTGCGCGGGCTTCATAACCGGCATAATGGAGAAAAAACCGCCCGCGGATGCAGTGCGCTTTGCAAATGCGGTTGCAGCCGCAAAGGTGCTCTTCAAGGGCGCCCAGTCCCTGCCTTCCCGCAAATACGTGCATGAGCGCTTCAAGGTATAATGCCCAAGGTGTAGCACATGGAAAAAATGCCCCAAACGGGCGCAGCGCCCCAGCACAATGCTGCAAAGCAGAAGCTGCGCACAATGGCAGGGCTGGAATACCACTACATGCTGCGCGAGCTCTCGCCGCTTTGCGGAAAGTTCCTAAGCAAATTTTACGAGCTGGAAGAGGGGCTCTTCCGCCTCCGCTTTGGGGATTTTGACCTTCTTGTGCAGCTTGGGGTGCGCATGCACCTCACAAAGTACATCTCCCCCGCGCCGCAAACGCCCTCGAACTTCTGCGAGTTCGTGCGAAAGCGCCTGGACGGCAAAAAGCTCGTTTCCCTCACCCAGCATGGCATGGACCGCATAATATTCGCAAAGTTCTCTTCCCCTTCCGAAGAATTTACCCTCGTTTTCGAAATGTTCGCAGGCGGGAATTTGCTCATACTCGACAAGGATGGCACCATCATTCGCCCGTACAAAAAAGAGGAATGGAAGGACCGCAGGCTTGCGCGGGGTGAAAAATACAAGCCTCCGGCTTCCTTGGAAATCCCATTCCCCCCAAGCGCGCAGGAGCTGGCAGCACTTTTCTCCCAATCCGAAAAAGAGAAATTCACAATTTCCGCACTCTCGCAGCTCTCAATAGGCACGGCATACCTTAACGAGGCCCTCCTCGCGTGCAAAGTCCCGCCCAAAACCCCTGCATCTTCCCTTTCCCCTTCCCAGATAAGTTCCATTGCAGCGGAGCTTTCTAGAATGCATTCCTCACTCTCCCCAACCGCATGCAAAAAGGGCGGGGTGATTTCTGATTTTTCCCTTGTCCCGCTTTCCTCCTGCTCCTCTCTTGAACAAGCGCATTCCGAAAGCCTTTCCCCCATTATGGACGAATACTATCTCTCGCACGCATCCTCCAAGGCACCGCCCTCCGGGCACGAGAAAAAAAAGGAGCAGCTGCAAAACCGCCTCTCAACGCAGCTTGCGGCGCTGGAGGATGCCCAAAAGCAGGCGCAGGAGTGCATGCATGCAGGGAATTCCGTAATGCAGAATTCCGCCTCACTTGAGAAGCTCGCCTCTGAAATAAATTCCATGCGCGCAAAAAAAACAAGCTGGGAAGAAATCGCACTAGCGCTTAAGAAGAAAAAAATAGAAATGGAAAAAACCGGCTCGGTTGTATATGTGGAGCTTTAGCTCAATCTTCCTTCACTATATACCCCTGCAGCATCTTTTCGGCCTTTGAGGACTTGTCCACCTTCACGCTCATGAGCGTGGTGCCGCCTTCGCGCGCAAGCACGTGTATGCCCTCTATGTTTACCCCGTTGTCCGCAAGCATCTTGGACAGTTTCGAGAGCTCCCCCGGCTCATCGGGCATTTTCACCACAAAAGCATCGGACACAAGCACCTTGTAATTGTTGCTCTGCAGCACCTCGCGCGCCCTTTTTTCGTCCTTCACGTATATTACTATTATCGCCTTTTCCCCTACGATTGCGGTTGAAATGGACTCGATGTTTATCCTTGCCTTTCCAAGTATGAAAGATATGTCGGCAAGCGTCCCTACCTTGTTGTCCACTATTATGTTGAGCTGTTTCATTCCCTTCACCCCGCCTACTACTTCATTTTCCATGGTATTAATAGCTTTGTCCCGAAAATCTTCAAACGCCGCAATTTTTTGGGCATAATATGCCACTAGTAAAAATAGCCCTCTTCCCCAAGCACTCTTCATATCCTATAAACCTGCAAATGCGGCACGCCTGCTATAAAAAGAACGTTTTCCTTTTTCGCAATTCCAGCCCCGAGCGCGCATGCAACGCTCCTCTCGCCCACCAGGTTCATGCTCGCAGCCCCCCTAAGCGCCCTTGAAAGCCCCTCGCTGCTGCAAGGCTCCCCTTTGTAAAAGCCCGCGTATTTTTCCAAATCAAGCACGAGCCTGCCCTCCCTAAAAACCCTGCCTATAAGCTCCCTGTCGCACGCCGCAACAATGTTCCCTTCCGAGCTTTCCATAATGCGCAGATACATGAGCCTGATTTTGTTGCAATGCTAATAAACCTTTTCGCAAAATGCAACGCATGAAGGAAAAGCTCGCGCTTCTCGCATTCCTGCTCCTGCTTTTTGGCTGCACGCAGCAGCCGCAGCCGGCGCAGGAAAAAACCCTTGCGGATGCGCTGGGCATCCAGCTTCCAGCCCCTTACAGCGCATTCTACTCTGCAAACGTTTCCTCCCCGTCAGGGGGTTTCATTGGCACGCTTTCCACGTACTACTCGCATGGCAATTTCCGCGCGGACGTTTACTTTGAGGGCATGCCTGATTACTCGATTTTCAGCATAAACGGCACCGGATACATCTGCACCCGCGAAGGCGCAGTTGGCAACTGCACCCTCTCTGAAAACTCGGGCAGCGGCTTTGCGCCTGCGCTTTCGCAGCCCGCCTCCCTTTTCTCAGCCGAGAGCCTGCCTTCGCGCGCAATAAGCGGCATAGCCGCAAAGTGCTTCTCAATCTCCCCCAAGAACTCGTTTTCCTATTCCGCCTCCATAAGCTGCTATTCGCAGCAGGGCGTGCTCCTCTATTCCTTTTCGCAGGACCAAAAGCTCAGCACCATAACCGAAACGGCCGCAATAAGCATAGGGGGCGCGCCGCAAGAAGAAAAATTCAGGCTGCCCTATGCTGTGAAATAGAAGTAGCCCCAATCGGATTCGAACCGATGTAACGAGGTATCCCTTAAGGATTCTCGGTTCAAAATGGCTCCTATTCAGAGCCTCGTGTCCTTGACCGCTAGACGATGGGGCTACGTGGAATGTTTAGGGCAAAAAGAGTTTAAAATGCCTTCTCCATAATAAATACGCTTCTTGGGCCCATAGTCGAATGGTTAAGACGTCGCTCTTACACAGCGAAGATTCGGAGTTCGATCCTCCGTGGGCCCACTATCCGTTCTCTTTTTTCTTCATAACATCATAGCGCTCGCGCTAAGGGAACTAAAAATAAAAAAAGAAAGAAAAAAAAAGAAAAAAGGAAGCCCTAGAAGAGCCTTCCAATCTTGTCCTTGTGCTTCTTTGCAACGTCAGCAACCGCATCCTTGAGGCCCAGCCCCATTGCAATTGCGAATCCCAATCCAAGGGAGAAGCACACTGCAGTGAGCACGATGTTGAAGGACGATTCAAGGAGGTCAGGCTTCACGGTCGGCAGCATGAGGGGCAGCGCCATTACTGCTGCAACGTATATTATGAACACCTCAATTACCATTGCAATGCCGTTCACGAACGGGATTTTCTTCATTGTCTTCATCCTGTCCGTGATGTAGTCCGCGACTATAAGGCCAGCAACAAGGAGGATTACGCCCTCAATGAGCATTGGCATGTAGTCAATCGCCTTTGTGCTAAGGTCCAGGAGCAGCCCCACGTTTGTTATCTGGGCGGCAATTCCAAGGAACACTATCATTACCCAAAGCTCAACAAGCAGCACCGCAATGCCAGTAATGTTGAACCCAAGGAGCGAATCATGCACCCCGTGCTTTTCCATGAATGGCTCGACCTTTATCTGCTTTGCGAATTCCTTGAGCGCTTTTCCAAGCACCCATGCAACCGCGTAGCCGATTGCGAGTATGAGCACCATCACCGAAAATGCAGCGACTCCATACACCAAGTTTCCTACAACAGCGGTGCCGCTCTGTGAAAGCACAGATTGCACATTGTCATAGCTTATTACGACGTCATAACTCATAACATTACACCTCCGTCGTGAATTCACACAGCACTTTTAAAAACCTTGCGCCGTTTTTACGCCAAAAGACGAACGTGCAAATATCGCGCGCATGAGGGAAAAAAGAAATAAAAAAGGATAAGAAAAAGAAAAAAAGCGGCTTCCCTAGAAGCCGAATATCTTCGCGATAACGCGGGCGTCAAGCGCGCGTGAAATCCCGTACACGCCCGACTGCACAACAAACGAGACCGCAAAGAGTATGGCGGACATCAGTATCGCAATCGCGACATTGCCCCTCTTTATCTCTTCCCATTCGTCAATGTCAGTGGTTATCTTGTCCAGTATGAACATTGCAATGTAAATCGCGATTACCGCAATGAGCAGGCCTATTACGAGGTTTATTATGCCTATTGCAAACGCCACCATGATGGCGCCGCTTCCCATCCCCGGTATTATTGACGCATTGAGCGCAACCACCCCGCTTTGCACGATGTTTGCAAGCGAGAGTATTATCGCGCCCATCAATATCCCGACGGCAACGTTGCCCTTTTTCAGCTCCTTTATTTCCTCTATGTTCTTTGTCATCTTGTCAAATACCTTAAGCCCGATGTACGCGGACAGGAGCGCGAGCATGAGCCCTATGAGAAGCTGCACGCACCCAATCGCAAGGGACTCAAACACCTCTACTACAAGAACCATTTTTCCACCTCTCTTCTCTCTAATTTTTTGGCAACTTTTATATAGTTTGCCCAAATCCGCAAGCTATTCCTTCCCCGCACTTTTCTTGCCCGCAAGCGAGCTTCCCTCCTCGTACTCAACCTTCTCAACCCGCCTTTCATGCCTAAATACCCCGACAGTGGAGAAAAGGTTTGTCGCAAAAACAACAACAAGCGCGATTGGCGCAAACGGGGGAATTTCCCCTGCCCTTTCAGCTTCCACTATTTGGGCGCCTGCCTTTTCCCCGGCATGCAAGGCATCCGCCCCAACCGGTATTGCCGCATGCGCATATGCGGCAGCCGCAATTGACGCAAGAACCGCAACGCTCAGCCCGCGCTGCACAAGGCTCCCAAGCACCTTGTCTTCGCGCGCAGCAGGCTGGAAGAACGAAAATGCCCCAACCGACACCCTTCTCGCAAGCACCACCGCAACCGAGAGCGCAAGCCCCACAAGCAGGACAAACCCGTTTGCAAACTGCGCGGGCACAAAGAGCATGCCCAAATACACAAAGAAGAAAGTGCGTATGAGGAATGCAAATTCCTCCTGGAAGAGCTTGAGGTTCTCCTCGTTTTTCCTATTCCCAATGAAAAACCCGAAAGTGAACACCGCAAGCACCCCGTTCCCGCCCACAAGCCCGCTTGCCGCAAACAAGAAGCACGCAATTGCAAGCGCGCTAAGGTGCGCGTATTTCTTGTACATTGCAGAAATGATGAAATGCCATGCAAGCGCGCACAGCGCCCCCAGCACAATTGAGAGCATTGCAACAAATACCGCCATGTACGCGATTTGCTGCGCGTCTATGTCCACGGTTTTCATGCCCACAAGCCCAAGGAGCGAGAATGCGACTATTACCGCGGCAGAGTCCGCCAATACCGCCTCAAGCTTTGCAATCTGCCTCAGCTTGTTGCCCATCTTCATCTCATCAGACACAATCGCAATTATTTCAGGCGCGCTTGCGCACAATATTGCAGCCAGGAGAAGCGCATCCAGCAATTTCCACGAGAACGCAAAATACAGTATCGCAAAGCTTCCCCCGAACGTGAGCGCAAAGCACAGCGCGCCCAAAAGAAGCACGTCAAACGCATTGTCCCTCAGGTTGTCAAAGGACAAGTTCAGCCCTTCCGAAAAAACCACCATTAGAAGCGCAACCGCACCTATCGGAGGGACAAAAGGCGCAAGCGCATTCGCATCCACAACTCCGGTAAGCGGCCCAATCCCGATTCCAAGCAAAATAAGCAGCATCACATCGTTTATCCCAGTCCTCCTGAAAAAGAGCGAGCCGATTATCCCTATTGCAATCAATGCCCCAAGTGCCCCGACAACAAGTTCGCCGCCTGCCATATGCTCCACTTTCTTCCCCTTACTTTAAAAAAGCAAGCCCGTTTCCCCGCTTCCAAAAAGCTAGCTCCGCACCTCCCGCTATTTCAAAAGCAAGCAACCGCCGCCATGAACAATGCAATCCCACCGCTTATTTCAAAAAAAACAAGCCCGACGCGCAATTTCCTTTGGTTTATTTGCAAAACGCAATCGCCGCATACGCGACAACGCTTGCAAAGTCCCCGCTTGCCTCGCCCGAATTGGAATAGTGCAGAAGTTTTGTTTTTTTCGCCCCGCAGCATTTCGCGTATGCCTGTGCAGCCGCAATGGGGGAATGCCCGCATATTGAAAGCCTTTTCTCCTGCACTATTCCCTCAAATTCCTTAGTCTTCCCCTCTTCCAAAATCCCAATCGCATGCATGTCCTTCATCCTTGCGCTCTGCGCGCTCTCATAGTGCGTGAAATCCGAGCTTGCAAGCACAAATATCTCCTTTTCAGTTTTCTCCTCAGCAGCAAAAATCGCTTTCCCAAGGATTTGCGCAGCCTCAATGCTTTGTTCGCTCATGCACACAAACACATATTTCGCACTAGGATTCATGCCCTGCAAGAATGGCAGCATCACTTCCACGGAGTGCTCGCTTGCGTGCGCAGCCTCATCCACTTTTATGAATGGCGATTCCTTTTGCAGCGCAGCAGAGAATACCGCGTCCGGCCCGCACACCCCAAGGGGGGTTTGCCATTTTTCAGTTGAAATCCCAATCGGATATCTTCCCGCGCCCGTGTGGTTTGGCCCTATTATTACTATAGTAATGCCTTTCCTGCATATCTGCTCCCTGCAGCTCTCAAATCCGACCGCAGCGGTCTTCCCAGAATATATGTATCCCGCGTGCGGGCACACGAGCGCAACCGCACCTTCCGCCTTCTGCGCATTCTTCCCCCCAAATTCCAAAAGCTCCCCTATGCTTTTTGAAAGTGCCGACTTTGAAGAAGGGTAAAACAAGCCGCTCACGGCAGGGTAGCGCATGATTGCAGTTCTCACGGATTTCTTATAAACCTAATTAGTACTTTACAGTAAATCCCAAGTGCTCCTGTTCATCAATTTTTCTCGTCTTCATCCCCTTTACTATAATAGGATGCCATCCTGTCCTGAGCATTCTTAAAAATTCCCCAAGCTTTCCCTCGCTCCCCTGCGCATGCACAATCACTTTCCCCTCATCTTCCCCATCGTTCTTCACCCATCCCTTTACGCCAAATTTCTGCGCAACGTGCCTCACGTACGCCCTGCACCCCACTCCCTGCACGTTTCCATACAGCTCTATCTCAAGGGTTTCCATAAGTTGCTTATTTGCGCACATAACATAAAGCTTTTTCTTGTTTGTTCAATTAACAGTTGCATGAAAGCCCAAGGCGCGACAGAATATCTCGTAATTGTAGGGGTAGTGCTCATGATAGCGCTCGTGTGCGTCGCTCTTCTCGTATGGCCGATTGAAACTACAAACGACGTGAAGCAGTCCCAGTCCGACATAAAATGCGGCATAACTAAAAATGCGGTGCCCGACATAATGCAGGGTTTGGTCGGGTATTGGAAATTCGATGAGGGCAGCGGTACTGTAACTTATGACAGGAAAAACAGCACAAGCGGGACTTTGGTGAATGGAACTGCGTGGGCAATCGGGAAAAGCAATACTGCTGCGGATTTTGACGGCATTGACGATTACATTAATGCCGGAACCAACTCCATAACCGGCACTTCACCCTTTACATTATCCACATGGCTGAAAGGAAGAAGCAACACAAACTATGCGCTTGCTGTCATGGTGGGAAATGGCGCAGGCAGCCAATCTGCATGGCTTGGCGCATATTCCCCCGGCACAACAATTGGCGGGGGCATTTATGGAACAAACATCAATTCTGGAATAACGAGCGAAGATGAATGGCATTGTGCCACGCTAACGTTTAGCGGCGGGACAGGCGGTACGATTTCCCTTTATGTTGACGGCATACTGAAAGGAACAAAAACAATCACGCCGAATCTTCGAACAACAAGCATAACCTTTGGCAATGCAAACGTCGCCCCTAACTATTGGTATAACGGCACAGTAGACGAAGTCCTAATTTACAACCGGGTGCTTTCTGCAGACGAGATAAAATTCCTGTCCCAATATCCAGGCTGCCCCTAAAAAATAACTGGCAATTGCCGAATTCTCCCCCGTTACCTTTAATAACGAAAGAGTGAAAATGCCCTTGGTGAGCTTATGGCAAAAACGCCTCTTAACGAAATACTCGGTGCAGAACTCAAAACCCTGGAAGAGAAAAACCTCCTGTGGAAAATCCGCCAGCTCCAGACCGCTTCAGAGCCCCACTCCCAGGTGGATGGGAAAAAAGTGCTCATGCTGTGCTCAAACAATTACCTCGGGCTTTCAAACCACCCCACGCTCAAGAAAGCCGCAATCGCCGCAATAGAGAAATACGGCGCAGGTTCCGGCTCCGTGCGCACAATCGCAGGCACAATGGACTTGCACATAAAGCTTGAGGAAACAATCGCGCGCTTCAAGCACGTTCCTGCAGCGCTCTATTTCCAGACAGGCTTTGCGGCAAACGCAGGCTCGCTTCCCGCACTTCTTGCAGAAGGCGACCTCGCACTCTCCGACGAGCTCAACCACGGCAGCATAATAGACGGCGTGCGCCTCACAAAGGCAACGCGCGCAATTTTCAAGCACAAGGACATGGGCGATTTGGAAAGAGTGCTCAAGGAAACAGCCGGAAAGCACAAGAAAACCCTCATCATTACAGACGGCGTGTTCTCAATGGACGGCGACATCGCGCCACTCGACAAGATATACGCTCTTGCGCAGGAATACGGCGCATACGTGTATGTTGACGATGCGCACGGGGATGGAGTGCTTGGCGACCATGGGCGCGGCGTTGTGCACCATTTCCACCTTGAGAATAAAATAGAGTGCGAAATGGGCACTTTCTCAAAGGGTTTCGGCGTAGTGGGCGGCACAGTTGCAGGTTCCCACGAACTTCGCAAATTCCTCCTGAACAAATCCCGCACGTTCCTTCTCTCAGGCTCAGCACCTCCCGCAACAGCAGCAGCGTGCATTGCAGCCCTTGAGCTGCTTGAAACGGACGATTCCTTTGTGAAAAAGCTCTGGGAAAACACAAAATACTTCAAGAAGGAGCTCTCTTCCCTTGGGTTTAACACAGGCGAAAGCGAAACGCCGATTACTCCCATAATGCTTGGGGAGAGCAAGCTTGCGCAGGAATTCGCGGACGAGATTTTCAAGGAGGGTGTGTTCGCGCTCCCGATAGTGTTCCCAATGGTTGCGCAGGGCAAGGCGCGCATACGCACAATGATGAACGCGTCCCTCTCAAAGGAAGATTTGAATTTCGCCCTTGGCGCATGCGAGCGCGTAGGGAAAAAGCTAAAGGCGATTTGAGCGTGCTGCGGTTCAGGCATTCCCCTACTGCGGATAGCCCGGGTTTTCATACAAAAGGCGCACTTCATCAGCCGAAAGTGCGCGGTTGAAAACCATTACCTCGTCTATCGTGCCGTTGAAGCCGTAACCTGCCGTGCCTCCGCCAATGCGGACAGTGCCGGTTGGATTGTAAAAGGTAGATGAGCCTATTGACGCATCAGAATAAGTTACGTTCAAAGCGCCATCAAGGTAAATTTTTAGCGAGTTGCCTGGCCTGTCTATTACTCCTGCCACGTGATGCCAGCCCCCTCCCTGGTAATTAAGGTTGGGGGTAGATGTGGCAAACGTCGAAGCCCCGCCATTGTAGGACTGGTAAAGGTAGACGGTAGCTCCATTTGTTATCAAGCCGCAATATTTGTTTGAATCAAAGTTAATTCCATCCAAAACCATTACCATGTAAGTCCTGTTGGTATTGAATCTGAACCATCCTGCAAAAGTTTTTTCGTTCGAATCGCCTATATCCAGCGAGGTCTGCACATAATTTCCGCTATCTGCTCCGTTAAACTGCAGCGCAGTCCCACTTTTGCCGCTTACCCAGGAAGGGCTGCTTATGAGGGTGCCTGTGTTTCCTCCCCTGCTGTCTGTTGCAGCCGCGCCGCTGCCCTCGTCAAATTTCCAATACCCGACCAAACCCTGCACAAGTTGGGGGTAGCCTTGCACCTGCGTGCCCATCTCCCCAATCTTGAAATGTATGTCTGTCTGCTGCTTCTTTGCATCTTTTGTTGTGCCAGTGGGCCAGACAAGAAGTGCGACGCACACGAGCGCTATCATGAGCACTACCCCTACAATTACGAGATATTCCGTAGCGCCCTGTGCTTTCATGGAAATTCTTCCATAACAAACAAGAAAAAGGTTGCCCTAAGAAATTAAAAAAGACAGAAGGGGCTTTCGCCCCGCTTTATTTCCTTACTTGCAGCATGCGCTGCACATCCCAAAGGAATGCGCGAGTTTGCACAAGCCGTACAGAAGAAGCAATACTCCTCCTGCAAGCACTCCGTTGCCCAGTGCACCAAGCGCGCCTGCGCCGTACACAAGACCAAAGAGCGGCTGGTTGCCCAGCATTCCCATTGCCCCTGCGGTGAACGACAGTCCAGAAAGGAATACAAGTGCGCCGCAGATTTTTTTGCACCCGTGTCCCATGCAGCATCCTTCGTTTGTCTTAGCCATTTTAACCCCTCCATAAAGTGGTTAGAGGACATACAAAGTAAAACTTCTTAAACCCTTCGCCGAGGCAACGACGAAAATCGTATATTCAGATTTGCGTCAGCAGTTCCTTATGCTTCTCAAAAAGACAAACCTCATAGGGGACTCCGTCCCCTCGCGGTTTTTTCTTTGATTTCCCCTTCACCCCTTCAGATTTGCACTAGCAATTCCTTGTGCTTCTCAAAGTAGTCCCTTGAAGGCTTCAAAAGTGCCGCCATCTCAGCAGCAGCCGCATTTTTCAAATCCATTGGGTGCAGTTTCCCCTCAGTATAAACTTCCTTAAGCTCAGTTGCGCTTGCAAATTCCACGTCCCCGCCGAATTTCGCAGGGCGGGAAATCTGAAGCGGCTTTGCATCCCTCATGATGAGCATTTCGCACATCTCTATTATGGGGTTGTTTTCCACAGTTTTCTCAGGGCAGTATGCTTTCGCGATTTTGCTCTTTATTTCCGCCTCGCTATCATGCACATAAATGCATGTTTCAGGCTTGCTCTTTGACATTTTTGAAGAAATCTCAATATCGTCCTTCTCATTTTGCTCAAATCCCATTTTGCTCGGTCCGCTTAATCCCATCAATAGCCTATGATGCAACGCAACCGCCTTTTTCCTCTTGAACTTGTCCGCAATCTCTCTCGCCAATACATGCACCTTTCTCTGGTCCATCCCAGCATGCATGAACTGCACATCAAGCGCAAAAATGTCCGCAGCCTGCATTGCAGGGTATATTATGCTCGCACTGTCCAGCGAATCCTTCTCAGTCCTGCCCATAATTGTAGTGCACCTCAGCATCCTTGCCATCGTAGTGCTCTTGCAAACATCAAGCACATCTTTCCAGTAGTCCGCATCGTACATTTTGGACGCAAGCACATAGTTCACTTTGTCCTCTCCCAATCCCAGCGAAACAAACGCACTCTTGAAATATCCAGTTGCAACTTTCTGTATCTTTTCCAAGTCGCCCCCAAGCTTCCCGTTTATCCACGCATGGTAGTCCGCAAGGAAAATAGTGGGCTTTATCCCTGCCTCCATGAAATCCTTTAGCTTAAGCGCAGTAACTAATCCGCTTCCCAGATGCACTTTGCCTGAAATCTCAAACCCAATATAGTGCTTTGGGTGCGCATAATTCTCAAAAACAGCCTTCATCTCATCTCGCGTAAGCACTTCCGCAATTGGCGGGCGCATGACAAGCTCCATTTTCTTTTCAATGTCCATAAGAAGAATACAAAACGAAAGAATAAAACCATTTGCGCCCCATATACCCTCTCGTGATGACAAAAGGTGATCTCGCAGGGGGCAACCCCAATGACGATAGACGGACGGTCTGATGCGCTTTACTTGGTTAGACGGAGGCAAGCTTTAAATAGTCCAAAAGCTGGGACAGGAGCATGGACGAATTTCGTGACCCTGACCGCTTTCTGGAAAGCGCAAAAGGGATATCAAAAGAGCAGCTTGCAACAATGCGCGAATTTGAGCGCGAAAAGGCAGCCCAAGGCATGGCTACCGGAACCCGCTACTTATACCTCTTCTGCCTGGCAAAGCTTGCCAGGGCGCTCAAAAAACCCTTCAAGCAAGCCAAAAAAGCCGATTTGATAGACTTCCTTAAGGAATACAGCTGGTACAAATCCCGCTCCCTGAAGGTTTCTGTAAAGGCTTTCTACAAATGGCTGTACGGGGGCGAAAGCTACCCGGAATGCGCTTCCTGGATAAAGACGCACGGCTTTGAGAAGCGCAAACTGCCTGAGGAGATATTGACAAAGGACGAGGTTAAGCGGCTTGCAGAATCCGCCCAAAACCCGCGCGACAGAACCCTAATACTCATGCTCTACGAATCCGGCGCCCGCGCAGGCGAAATAGCAGGCCTCAAAATAAAGCACGTGCAGTTTGACCAGTACGGGGCGCAGGTAATGCTGGACGGAAAAACCGGCATGCGCAGAATACGCCTCATAGACTGCATTCCAGACCTCAATCTCTGGCTTAACCACCACCCGCGGGCGGCAGACCCGGACGCGCCTCTCTTCATTGAGTTGCGCGGCAACGGCGCGATTGACAGCCACGCAACCCTCCTGCACATAATAAAAACAGCCGCAATACGCGCAGGAATAAAGAAGCGCATCTATCCGCACCTTTTCCGCCATTCACGCGCAACGCATCTTGCAAAAGACTTCACGGAGCAGGAGCTCAAGATAATATTCGGCTGGGCTGGCGGCTCCAAAATGCCCGCCACCTACGTTCACCTTTCCGGCGGAGACGTGGACAACAAGATGCTTGAGAAGCGCGGCATGATAGTAAAGGAAACTCACGAAGCCAACGGCATTCTTGACTTCAAGGTTTGCGAGCGCTGCCACGAGAAGAATACTCCGGTTGCGAAATTCTGCTTCGCCTGCGGGCTTCCGATAGGCAACAAGGAGCTTCTGGAAGTGGAAAGGGCAAGAACGCAGGCGGACGACGTAATGGGCATACTGCTCAAAGATACTGAGATAAGAGAAACGATGCTAAGGAAGATAACCGAGCTAGGCTTGGGCAAAAAGCTTGTTTGAAGCCCTCATTTTCTTCTCTTTTTCCTCTTCCTGCTTAAGGTACGCCTTCTTCAGCTCAACATACCACGCAGGCAGGCATTTTTCAATTCCAATTTTTTCCTTTTCCATAAAACCACCGCAATAATGCCCCATTCGGTGGATTAATTCCTTGATGCAGAATGAGACACTCCTGTGGCTAGGGCAAAAAATTTCCTAGGAAACTTTCCTAGGAAAAACAGCGCGGAAATATTGCCGCGGAAATGAGGTGTGCCTCGCAGCGCATATAAAGGAGGTTTGCCGCAATTTTTGCGTGGATGGTAGAAATGGCGCAGGCAGAAATAACCGATAAAATTTTTGAGGCTCTTTCCGAGACTCCGGTCAGCTTTTACAAGCTTTGCAGGCGGACGAAGCTGCACCCGAAGACGGTTAAGCGGTACCTTGCATTAATCAAATTGATTCAGAATCAAAAGAAGGTCAGGGAAGAACAGCACGGGTTCAGAGTATTGCTATCAGTGAAACCTCCTTCCGAACACAGCGGTTTTAAACAATAACCGAGTCAAATATTTGGTGATGAGATGAATGAATGCATTTCTGAACTGGCAAATAACTTAATGGATATTTTTACAAACACCGTTCTATTTTCTAAAAATCCAAAAGATGCAGAAGAATTTATGAAAAGTAATGATTACATCCAAACCAGGCATCTTCACAATATGAAAGAGAACTGGTCAGTAGTAATTGGTTTTCGCAGAGATTATAAACAAAAAAGCATGCAAACTATAGCTCAATTACTAGACAAAAGAACTGACTTATCGGACAAAGTTAGCGAAGAATATCTTGAAAAAGAATTTGAGCGGATATTAATAGCTGCCTATAGAACCGATGAAACTGATAAAAGAAACTTTATCGCTAATCAGGCTGAAACTTTTCTGGCAAATATCAGACCTAGCGACAAATTAGTCTACACTAGAATTCTAAACGTTTATGCCAAAAAACAACATGTTATAGGCGACCTTACTATTCTGCCAGATTTTGCTGCTCTATCTAATCATTGTAAATCAAAAGGAATAACCTCTGACCTCATAACTTTCATGGAACCAAAGAATCAGACCTCAGGTAATTCAGTTTTTATTGAAGTTAAGGTTCGTGCATCAGACGACCAACAAATCAAAAAGGAGTACTTACACAAAGCAAACGAAGTACTTAATTTATTTAGAATTTTTGTGGGTGACGTTCCAAAACTAGAAGGTGAAACGGGAATTAGAAATGGGCACTTTTCAATATATGATGAAACAACAAAATCAATGCAGAGTTCGCTTGAATCAAATATAGGTGATTTTGTATCCTCTCCGTTATTACTTGACAATTTCTTTCTTAACGACCCTTTCATCAAACTGACCTCATTATTTGGAGACATTAAACGAACCCAAATGCAACAAAAAATTTTCAAAGCAATTTACTGGCTTGGAGAATCTCAAAAGGAGCATGACAAGCATGTAAAATTAGTCCAATTAATCACATCTCTTGAATCCCTTTTGATTGAAGGATGCGAAAAGAAGTGCGATACTATAAAAGAAAGATTACCGA
Source organism: Candidatus Anstonella stagnisolia (assembly GCA_902384585.1). Classification (GTDB taxonomy): domain Archaea; phylum Micrarchaeota; class Micrarchaeia; order Anstonellales; family Anstonellaceae; genus Anstonella; species Anstonella stagnisolia. The sequence continues at coordinate 528,325 of CABMCJ010000004.1, read as the reverse complement.
AACTACTGATTGACGACGAAACAAAGCGAAAAGAAATTGAAAAAACTATTAAAGACGCATACGGACTGAGAGATGACATTCTCCACGATGGCAGACGCCGCTTTATAAAAGAAAAACTTCTGTATGATTTACGAGCCTGTTCTCTTGGAGCTATATTTAAGGTCGCAGATAAGAATTTATCTGATTTCAGTGCGCTAAAAAATGAGTTGCAAAATAAAAAATAACCAATGCGTCAACTGGTTTTCTTCGGGCATGGTCCGTATTTATATGTGTGATTACATTTTTTGCATACTCCTTCCGAGCGCACTATCTGGACGCTCTTTTCACCGCAATTATTACATATCAAATCATCCATTTTTGGACCAGCGTATTTGCTGCTATTTACAGCGTACTCCTGAACCAAAAGAAGTATGATGTGAATAGCAGCAGCGGTAACTATATCCGAAGGAATAATAACTCCGAGCGCATGGCTTGCAAGCACAATAAGCGAAAGTGGTCTTAACCCCCCTGTTTTCTTAAGCAAATCCTCTACAAATGGCAATATCCACCCGCTCATGGTCCCCACCTAAGCGGAGTGCCGCATCTTGTGCAGTGGCTGCTCCCCCTTGCAACTGAATTTTTACAGACTGGGCATTTTGGATTCAAAGCATCAGCAAGTGCGGCTGCGCCTAAAATCAATAGAAAAAGAGTTGCTGCGTCTTTTGCTTTCATTTCTACACCTTAACTAAGTAGCGTCTGTTCAAACTCTTTGCATTTGCCATAATCTCACTTCGCAGTCCAAAACTTCCAGTCGCTTCCAAGGTTTGTCTTGTCATATTCGTAATTCTCACTGTCATTATACCTACAACTGCCTCCCTGTAAAACAACAATGCCGCCAAATAGCTCCTGCTTGCCTCTGCGCGCATTCTCCTTCTTGATATACTTTGTCAATACTTCTGCCTTTGGTTTGGCATCTTCCGCTGTTCTGCCCTCCTTCGTGTCAAATATGCCAATTCTACCATCTTTCATCATAAGGATAAAGTCTGGATAAAACGCGTGCTCCAAGTCGTCCTTTGTGTATTTTATTCCAAAAAACTTTGACTCGCTCTCGCCGTTCTTATACCACCACTTAATGTTGTTTTTAGGGTCTTCCAAGAGCGCAATAAACTCCTGCTCTGGCTTGCTCTGGGTCTTGGCATAAGGCGGCTGCAAAATCGCCTTTTTGTAGCTCTTTAGTTCATATTTGCTATTGTAACTCTGGCTTACTGGGACGTTCCAAGTGCTTGCTATTATCTCCTTCTGCTCATCAAGTTCGTCCACAATCCGGCGCTTATACTCATCCTTAGCTTCGTTAATGTAGTCCGTAATGATTTGGTTATTGCCCTCGCTTAATGCTATTATCTCGGCTTTGGTCTCATCACCAATCTTTAGCACATCCCTAAAGAATGCATAAAGCAGCGTGTTTTGTATTATCTCACTTGAACGAGTGGGAGCGTAAGGTGTGCAAGCTGCGCGGCAATACAAGTCAAAATAATACTGCAATTCTGTGTCTTTCATATTTACTGAAATTTCGCCTTTGTGCTCAACTATCTGGGGCTTGTCAAGCTTCTTTATTACGCCATCCACTATGATTTGGTTTACGAGCTCCTTGGGCTTCAGATTAATCCTCGGCTTAATCAATTCTCGTTTTGCAATATTTACAAATATCCTCCTAAACTCGCCAGAAAGCCGCGTCCTTTCTCGCTGTCTTTTGAGGTATATAGATGGTAAATCCACGTTAGTGTAAATACTGCTGCGTCTTGACTCATACACAGTAATGTATTCTTTGGCTATATCCTGTGCAATTTCCACTTTTGGCAGATTGGTAAATACATAACCCTTGTTCAGCATTTCATTTTCATAGTGCTTTAGCTCTGGCATCCTCATTATTCTGCCAACAGTTTGTATCGTAAAAACAAAACTTTTCATATCCCTAAACAGGACAAGTATCGCTGCCCTCGGACAGTCCCATCCCAATGCAATTGCCTGCTTGAATAGCAAAACTTCAACATCATTATCTGGCTTTTCTATGTTTTCAAGGTTTACTTTGTCCTCTGCATCAGAAAGCCAAATGGCAAGCTTGCGGTTTTGGACAGTTATCCCAAACTTGTTTTTCAGAAGAGCTACAATCTCCTCTTTTTTGTCCAAAACGCCTGTCTTTCGGTCAGGCAACTGGATAAGCATAAGCGGGTTAATGTTTGCGCCTTCCTTCTTGTAAGCGTCCAGCAAATCTCGCCTCCTCTTCAGGGCGCACTTTATCACCAATTCATCAACGCTTTCAGAACCTACTTTGTTCTTGTCAATTTCTGGGTTAATGGCAATCTCTCTCTTTATCATGCCTTCAGCAACAACATCCTCCAAATGGACCTTTACTTTCTCATCTTCGTTTTTGATACGCGGCGTGGCTGAGACTTCAATTGTAACTTTTGGGTTAATCGCTTCTTCTACTATCCTTATTGACTTTTCAGAATCCGCAGCATAATGGCTCTCATCAATAACAAGGATAATCTCTCTGCCATCTTCTTTTGTATTTTCCACTACTTTTGACAGGTTATTGTCGTGCTCATTATCCCTAATGTAAATGTTACCGTCCTTGTTTATGCTCTCCCAGTTCAAAAACAATATTTCATTCTCCCCTATCTGCTTGTCGTTCAAGTCTTCAAAATCTGAGCACTGCATAATTCGCGTATGTTCAAAATAGCGTGCAAGCTTGTCCTTGCTCTGGCTGTGCAACTGATGGACTGAAATCCAAATAAAGGCAAATTTCTTGCTATCATCCCGATGCAGAACAAGGCGCTTTAGGAATTCCGCCATCATTATTGTCTTTCCTGCGCCTGTTGGAGCTTCAAAGACAACTGTTTTGTCCTCGTCGTATTTTAGAAGGTTGTTTACCTTGTCCTTCAACTCATCCACGTATTTTTCCTGGTAATTTCTAAGCGTCATCATCCTTAAACACCCTTCTATAAACGTGCAATATTGCCTCTGGTATTGGGCAGAGGCTAACTCTACCCTTTAGTTCCTTAAACTCCTTTTCTGGCACGGTGTCGTCCAAGGAGAAGACATACACGTTAAATTTGCCATCAATTTTCTTGGCTTCCTTTACAAAAGCGTCTATCTCCTCGGACTCAAAAACAATGCCAATGTATGTCTTGGAGTTTTTGAATATCTTGAATTGCCCGCCGTCTTTTATCAGGTTAAAAGCATTTTCCTTTAGGCAAATCATCTCGGTGGACTTGTTCACTATCCTCTTTTTGTTCTTGGCGGTTGGGGCACTGTCTACAAAGTCAGTTTTGAAATATCTTAAATTGCTGCCCAAGCCTTCTATTTTTTCGCCATCTGGCGGTTTGTAGCCCTTAATTACCTTCTCAATGCGCGGGTAACACACTTCAGTGCAAATATTTCCTTCATCATTAGTGCAAAGTATAAACCTCCTGTTGCCACCGTCTTCCTTGTTTAATTCCAATACTGCGTGTCCGGTTGTGCCAGAGCCTGCAAAGAAGTCTAAAACAACCCCTCCATCCTCTATCCCATGAGATACCAAGAATTTTATCAATTCTTTTGGTTTTGGATTAGGGAATATGTCTTTTTTACCAAAAACAGCAGTTAACTGATTTGTTCCATCAGCAGTTCCAGCCAATCCATAAAGAATACTTCTTTCTTTTATTTTTTTTACTTCTTCACTGTCGTAATATACCTTCTCGTAAGCAAGCCATTCATTATTTTTATTTATCCATTGAACCAAATTTTCTTTTATAATTTCCTCCATTCTAGCTTTCCCTACGCGCCATCTCCCCTCATTCCCGTCAGGCGCCTTTGGAAAAATATTCTTTCCATCAGGAGCTTTAATCGCAAAATACATTTTCGGTCGGTCTTCTCTCCTTGCCGCATTCCCCCATTTTGCAAGCTTAACTAGAGTAAATTTACCGCGTTCATCTTCTTTGTTAAAGCCTTGTTCATCAGTAGGTATTATCTCATCTAGCCATTCAAATCTGTCAGATTTCCTATAAACTAAAACATACTCATGCTCTGTAACGAAATATGCATCCGCCTGCCCGCCTCCTTCTTTCTTTCTCCATATAAAATTGCCAATAAAATTTTTCTCACCAAAGACTTCATCGGACAATATCTTGAGTTGCGCCAATTCATTATCGTTTATAGACATAAAAATAACGCCGGTTTCTTTTAACAGCGTTTTAGCCAACCTAAGTCTCTTCTCCATAAAAGAAAGCCATTTGCTGTGTCTATATGCATCTTCTCTATCCACCCATCGGTCATTATACTTGAAGTCTTTGTTTCCAGTATTATATGGCGGGTCAATGTAAATCAAATCTATATTATTGGCGTGCGTAAAATTCAAAGTCGCCAAGGCATGATAATTGTCGCCTTCTATCAAAATATTGTAATCGGCATTTTTGTCCGTGGTAATTGTCCTGTCATTTACCTCTTTTAAAACTGGGAATTTAGCTTCTGCCTCCTTGAAAACTTCTTTATTCTGTATGCCGTCCCAGTTTAGATAATAGTCAAATACTTCCTTCGTCTTGTCCTTTTCCCAGATTAAGCCGTAAGTTTTTTGCTTTCGCAAAGAGTCTATTTCTTCTTGATAATCTTTCTCACTCCATCCTTCGTAATTTGGTTTTTTAGCCATCAGAATCCCACTAAACAACTCAATATAAGATTTTGAATATTATACCGTTCTTTTTGATGCAACATTAATAACGCTTGCGAGCTTTTAATAACTTTGACACCCCTCATTTCCGCAGAAATTCTTAACTTTCAAGGCTCACAATTAAAATACCCAATGCAGATATACTTGCTTGGTGGGAAAATGGGAGACCTCTTCAAGGGCAAGCAAATAGCAGAAAGCGTAATTCTCGTAAAAGAAGAGGTCTTAATGCCTGAATACGCCCCAACCGAAATAATCCATAGGGAAGGCGAAATAAAAGCAATCGCGGAAGCAATAAAGCCGCTTCTGGACAAGAAAGCCACAAACAACCTCTTCATACATGGCAACTCAGGAACGGGCAAAACAACTAGCGTGAAGCACGTCCTGAACGAGCTAAAGGATGCAAGCTCAAAGACAATGCCGGTATACGTGAACTGCTGGGAATACAAGACCGAAACAGCCATCTACATACAAATTCTCCAAGGAATAGGCGGCACCCTGCCAAGAAGGGGCTTGGCAACGGACGAAATCTTCAACGAAATAAAGAGCCGCATGAAAAAAGAGAATTTTGGCACTTTGCTTGTGCTTGACGAGCTGGATGCCCTGCTTTTCAGCAAGGAGCAGGAAGTCCTTTACAACATAAGCCGCTCAGGGGCGCATTTTGGCATTATGGGAATTTCCTGCGACTCCCATCTCCTTGGAAGGCTTGACGGCAAGATAACAAGCTCCCTGCGTTTCACCGAATTGGAGTTCAGGCCTTATTCCAACGAACAGGTAGTAGATATACTAAAGGAGCGCGCAAGGCTGGCACTGGCAAAAAGCTCTTGGAATTTTGAGGTGCTTGAAAGGTGCGCAGGCATAGGAAAGGCAAACGGGGGCAACGTAAGGCTTGCCCTTGAGATGCTCTGGAAGGCAGCGCAGCTTGCGGAAAAGAGAAACTCCGCAAAAATAGAGCTTTGCGATGTTGCAGAAGCCTCAAAAAAGACATTTTACAAGAAAGTTGCAGGAGGCTCCCCCTTCACGCACTCCTTTGACATAATGGAAATGAACACGAATTCGGAGGAGAAGGAGATAATTCTCATTCTTGCCAAAGGGGAAATTACAACCCCTGACATTTATGCCGAGTTCGGCAAGAAATTCAAGAAGACAAAGCGGCAGGTGAGGAATTATCTTGATGCGCTTGAGGCAAAAGGGATAATTGAAATGCTTGAGGCAAAGGATGCGGGCATGGAGCACTCAACACTGAAGCCAAAGGTTGTGCGCCTGAAGCCCAAGGCGTGAGGTGGGAACATGAATAAACAAGAACTAATTGAAATTTTAGATGCGGTGGGAAATTCTATCAAGAATAACCCTGCCCAGTTTTTCAAAATAGAAGTCAATGTAATTGGATATTCATCAAAAACAGTAGGCGGTGGTGCCGGGTCAAACACAATAGGAACCAATATCTCTGGAGGACAGCTTAATGTATCTGCAAGCACAGGAGATATTCAAATAGAGCGCATCGCACCATACGTAAATGCAGAAATAAACTCTAGGATAACGAAAGTGTCTGACCTCTTAGAATCAATTAAAGAAGAGGTCAAAAAAGATGCCCCAAATAGAGGTCTAATTGATTCTTGTGTTTCGGAAATCAAAAACCTTATTCCGCCAGTTATTGGTGCCATGCTTGGGGCAATTATAAGCAGCTATTTTCCAGCTTAGGGGTGTTTCTATGGACTTTGTGACAAAAAACAACGTGAAGGAATTTTTGAAAGCAAACAAGAAGAGGGTTGCAACTGCAACTTACGAAGCGCTGGACAAGAAGATAGAAGCTCTCCTAAAAGAGGCGTGCAGAAGGGCGGACAAGAACGGGCGAACTACGATTATGGAGCAGGATTTGTAACGCTCCTCTTCGTAAAACACCAGTTTTATATAGCCAAATTGAGTAATTATACCATGGCAGACCCACGGATGCGAGAGGTGCGAAATCTCACAAGCACAGCGAATGCCTCAACAAGCAGGCATATAAGAATTGGGCTTCCAGTAAAAGTGCTAGTGCCGCTTGCGGCGAGTCTGCTGCTTGTCGGCTGCGCAAAGGGGATTAAACAAAATGAGGGGGTGAATGCGATGGGAAACGGAAGCGGTCAAGCTCAGATTGTCGCAGATACGCTAAAGTATCAAGCCCCATCGGACACCTTAAAAACAACCCCCAAACTGGTTGCTCCCGACGTAAAAACTCTTGAGCACTATGCTCCATTCTGCCCCCCATACAATGCGGATAGCGTTTATGTGAAAGGGGTCAATAAAAAGGAATTCATGCTTGCCTGGTTTGGCATGGAGGACACGTGGAAACCCTTCGGCTTGCGCCAGGAAATTCTTGATTCCTATTCACAGAATGACAGAGCGGAGCTTATGCGCAGGTGGGAACGTGCAAAGACCGAAATACGTGTGGCTTTCTTAAGCGACCGCGGCGCCACTCCTGCAACCGCCAGAATTATCCATACCCCAGAGGAAATAGACAAAATGGAAGCGCAATGGCAGAGACGTAAGGATGATGACAAAGAGCACCAGAAAGTGCATAATTGGAAATGGGATACCCAAAGACCTTCGCAGCGTTAGTGATTTTCTCCTGTTTTATCATGTGCGGCGTTCACAAAACCATCAAGCTTATTCTTGAGTTCTGCGATTGATCCGCTTTTTGACTTGTCCAATTTGTCCAGCATGTCCCTATATCCTTGGAATATTTTTTGGGCTTCTGAATATTTGCCTTGCTCATCCAGAATTTTCCATAATTCAGTATAATAGTCGTCTATGAACGGGGCACCTTCAATGGCTCTGATTGCAAGCGTTTGGGCAGTAGCATAATCCTTATTGACTCGGCACTCATACGCAGCCTCGTTAAGAACAAGGGGGCTCAATCCATTTAGTTGAAGGATAGCCGCATAATCATTATCGGCTGCCTTAAGCAGCGGAACCCCAGCGTCTATCTTTGCCTGCCCGTCCGCCTCATTTCCTTTTTCATATAAATCAGCCCCTTCACGGATTAACCTCGTGCCTTCGTTCCTGCGTGCTTTTGCCATATAGAACGAAAGGTCTTCATGCGGCAAGCCTACTCTCTCTGCAATCCCTATGCCAACTGCAAGAATTTCTATTGCCTCTTGATTTTGCCCTTCTTTCAACAATCTTGCCCCTTCCTGCCGGCTGTAATACACCTGCACACCTTCAAAGCTGTCAAAGTGTTTGAATGAAACAAATTCAGGTTTTATCATCTCAGACTTTTTCCTACCCGTGTTCATATATTGGATAAACTTATTGCGCAGGCTGTCATTTGGCGCTTGTGCTAGTTCAGGATTAAGGTCCATGTCGGCAGTTGATGTTTTTACCGTAAAATCAACTATAAATGTAGTTTCTCTGCCAGTGACCGCACGCTCATCTCTCCTTCCAAACTGGATGACATTCGCATGTCCGCATATTTTCGGTTCTGTCGGGTCGTAATACTGAGCCACTGCCAAATCAAAGCCCCTTTTATCCAGTTTCCCCTCGTTTTGGAGCCTGTTTATGCAAGCGATGTAAAGGAGCGAATAGTCGTCGCAGTCTCCAACCATTCCTGATAAGGTCCTTGCGGCACTTTTCACATCATCTGCCCCTTCATACCTGAACCCAAGCGCCTTCCCTGCATTCTCGTGCGGCGAAATTAATTTGCGCACAATGTCTATCCTCTGGCTTTGCTCAAGAACGCCAAAACCGACGCCATAACTATTCTCAGAAACCGCATCAAAATACGAGCTCAGGATTTTCCATTGCGCATCCGTAAGTTCGTAAGGTCCCATGGCATTCAGTTCCGCTTCTGGAACTATGAGTTTATCCCTGTCTTTAGGGCTTAGGATAATGGCAATCTGTTGGCTCTTGCTCTTGGCATCAAAAACTGTCTGCTCTACCGGTGGGCTGCTGCTTTCCGCCTGAGCTATCCGAACTCTTGATTTGGGGCGGTTTACCCCTTCAATCACAAGGCTTCCTTCTTCCGCTCGTCCAATTGTAACTGCTGCAAGATTCACTTTTCCTTTTTCTGCCAGCGCATATATTTCGGGTATTATTTTCAGAAGTTGCTCCTTGTCCTCTTGCGCATAATCGCTTCCCTGTATCAAAGCTGCATAGTCAGCCTGCTTTACCCTGCTCAAATCAAAAGTCAGCGGAAACTCCATGTGCGGCTTTTCTATCGGCTCGTAATTCGCAATAGCCAAATAGATTTCACCGTGCCCTCCGTTGGTTATTTCCATGTGGATTGGAATACCCTGCTCCTTCAAGCGCAGGTTTTCCTCTGCAACAACTCCCCTGTAAACATCAAGGATTTTTCCCAAATGGGCAGCATCTGTTTCTATCTTCACTGTGCCTATCATTCTATGCGGCGTATTTACTTCAGGCAACCTTGCCTGCGCCTGCTGCAAGAGTTGTGCAATGTCCCTTTTGGCATGGTCAAGAGCCACCTGCTCGCTAAAGACGTTTTCCTGGAAATTGATTTGCGTGCTTGTAGGTGCGAAGAGGATAACCTGAGTCATATTGGGTAATAAGGCAATTATCTATAAAGAACTTTGGGCGTACCTTGCCCGGTTCAGGCTTAAGCCTTTTGTTTTATCTGAACAGCGTGCCTTGCAGGGCGAAGCGTGTGCGTTCTTTTTATCAATGTAAGCGTATCCCCATTGTCTGAAAGGCTCTTGATGGGTGCAACGAACTTGTGCAGCCTGAAAGGCTGCGGCATTTTACCAAGCTCAGGCGACTGCTCGGTTTTCCTCACTATTACAAAGGAGAAAGAAAGCCTTTCCGCTGACCCAAGCATGGGATTTGTCTCCCTAATGAGTGTCCCAAAGCCGCTTGCCCCAATCTCTTTGAGTTCGTGCCTGTCAATTTCACGCTCGCAGGAAAAGAAGAACACCTCAGTGCCTTTTGGCAGCGAATTTATCGCTTCAACTATTGCTGTCTCGCTTGAAACGAACGGAAGAAGCGCGCAAACAATATTCGCGCCGCCTTCAGGGGAATTTTTCACTTCATGCTCCCTTCCGTCTGCCCTCGCAGCCAAAGAGACAAACTGCTGCTCGGAAGTGTCAAGGATGACCTGCTTCTGGAATGGCAGCAGGTTAAAGAATGAAAGCGCGCCTGCGAAAGCCAGCACCCTGCGCGCATCAAAGGAATGGAAGAAATTTCCAAGCTGCTCCTGCGAGGGTCGGGTTGCCAGCAATTCACGCGCATTCTCAACCTTTACGCCGCTTACTCCCAGCGCAGAGCACACAAGCGCGTCATTGCGGGTAGTGCGCAATATATACCTGAGCGCGTTTGCAAGGGTTTTGATATTTGCCTTCACAAACTCCTGCCGTTGCACTGTCTCTTCAGCCAGTGCCTGCTCAACCCCTGTCCAGAGTTTTGGATAGTTTATGCGCAGGTTGCGCAGCGTGCCTGTGTTTGTGCCTGCTGAATCTGAAAGCTCGCGCAGGGTTATCAGACCTTTTCTGTGCGCCTCGCTTATGAGTATTTGCGCAAATCGCTCGTATTTTGCAAGTTCCATTGCAGGCGAAACGCGCACCGCATCAAGGCTTTGGATAAGCTTGCCGGAGGCAAGCAAGGGTTTTGCGTTTCCGTTTTGCACTGTTCCATTCCTGTGCTTTTGCGGCTTCCCCCCCCCGCATAAGTTCAAGTTTTGCCTGCTCAATTTGTTCAATCTGCTCCCTATATACCTTCCTCTTTTTGCCATTCTCCTCAAGCCATTTTCTGTGCATCACTATTGTGTTCACAGGCACGTTCACTCCGTATTTCTCGGTCATCTTTTCCGCTATTGAAGTATCTGAAGGCACCCTTTCCAGTTCCCTTATCGCTGCTACCTGCAAATCCGTGAAGCGCAGGGCGCAGGCGGGCACAATGTAATCGTCAAGCTCGCCGAACTTCAAACCAGTGAGAAAATCCTTTTCAGGAGCGGTTTGCGCCCACAATATCATTGCCTGCTGAAATTGCGCCTTCCATTCTGGCGGCGCTGCTACAAAATCAGAAAGGGATTTTCCTGTCATGCCCAAGTGTGCCTCTATCGCCCCTGTTGTTGGGAATTTGCTAAGCACGCTTTTCCCGCCTTCTACATTGAGCGCTCCAAGTATGAAAAATCTCTTTCTTTCGTTTACCGCGTCCTTCAGCCACTGCTCGCCCTGTCCTATCCTATAATGGAAAATCTGCTGCTGGGGCAATTCGTTAAGCTTGCCAAGCCTCCTCTTTTTCAGGAGCGCTTCCATTTCAGGGTTGCGCACAAGGAATTTTTCGTATGCTGTGTAATCCACCCTTGCCTTATCGCGCATGCCGCTTTCCGATGGCGCGCCTTCCATTGCGTCTATTGCATCAAGAAGCCTCTGCATATATCCCTTGTCTGTGAGTCCCACCGTATTTGGCAGCGGCTGCGTAGACAATTCTTCAATTAGTGCAAATTCTCTTTCTGTAAAAGTAAAATCTGGTATTGATGGGTCTTTTTTCTGGGAGGCTGGCTGCTCTTCCTTGGCTGCAACCGGCTTCTGCACTTTTCCATTGCTTCCCTGCGCTTTGATGGTTTGGGAAACTTCGGGCTCTTCAGGAAGGTGGCGAAGCTGCTCCTTCAGGCGCATTACGTCCTTGGGCTTCATCGCCTTTCCTCTTTTGGCTGGCGCATCCATCAAGGAGTCGTATAAGGGGTCTTCGCGTCTCATGCTATTCTTATGTAGAAGTGTGTTTAAATGCTTTTTCGTTGAGAACTACCAAATTGAGAATTCCTCATTGCGCTTATTCCTGCGCTTAATTTTTCCTGCTAGCTGGAAACAAATCACTACTGCAAGAATTGCGCTTAATCTGCGCTTAAAACGGCGTTCTGGTTGCCAATTGCGCTTATTTCAATAGTTTCGCCCCCAATTAATATTTGCCTGTCATCTCATCAACTATGCTATCTATCTCTGCCCTTGTTATCGTCCTTGCCAGCTTGGCGTACTTGTCTTTTTGCAGTCTGTCCGTAACCAAAATTACTACCTCATCAAACTCTCTCAGCCTTCCTTCAATGCGCGGCATCAGTTCTTCAGGACTGCTAAACATGTTGTTTCCGGTTTCAATCTCAAAACAGATTTTTTTCTTGCCAATTGTAACCAAAACATCCGCCTTTCCCTCAAAATCAACCTGTGCTTTCAGTTTCCTTTCCTTAAACTTAGCTGCAATGAACCAGCAGAAAAGCGCATGTTCGGCAGTCTCGTTGCCCTGCGTTTTTACCAGATAATAAGCAGAGCCCTCATGTGCCCTGAGCTTTTCCTTGTGCAGCACATATCCCTCTTTCCTCAAAACCTCCTCCTGCTTTTTGCTTATCTCGCTCAGCCTGTAATAGCCGCGCCCCAAATCTATCTTTACCTCTTTTTTGGCATACTCGCTTTCCTTTTTCTCAACAATTTTCTGCGCCTCGTTCGGGTCGGTTGTTATCATTGCGTGTATCAGCGGAGGCGCAATTGTGAAAAAGCGGTAATGCCCTGCCTCTGTTATCAGTATGCCGTGCCCCTTCTCCGCCCTAAGCAAAAAGTCCTTCTCATTATCGTTCAGCTTAAGTCCCTTTGAAACAAGCTCAAGGTTGCTCGGATTCTGCCGCAGTATTATTTTCGTGGAAGTGAGGTTGAGTATGCTCCTGCCTCCCTCGCTCCTAAGCAAATCCTCTATTTCCTGCGTGATAAATCCGATGGAAGCATTGTATTTCCTTGAGGTTTTAATGAACTCCAATATGTAATTCTCAGCTTCCGGGCTGCGAAGCAGCGACCAGCCCTCATCTATGAGCACAACCTTGGGCTTTGTGTCCCTCCTTATTTCCCTTGCCACCAAAGCCAGCACAACAAACATCATGAGCTTTTTCACTGGCGCGGGAAGCCTGCTCAAATCAAAATCCACAAACTCGCTTTTGAGGGTGATTTTTGTCTGCTTGTCAAGGAAGCCGAAAAAGCCGCTCTTGCTGTACATCCTCACCCTGTTCAGCAGCACCTCCACGCTCCTGTCCTCAACAAAGGATTTGCGCCTGCCCGCCCTTTTCAGCACGCTTTCCAAAACCAGCCGAAAGTCGCTGAAGGTTGGCGGCTTTTTCGCCCACGTTGCGGGCTTGCCATAAACTATCCCCTTTTTCTTGTAAACCTCAAGCAGTGCTTCGTTCAGCACGCCCTTCTGGCTCTCGGTCAGCCCTCCGCAAATTATATCAAACACGGAAATAAGAGAAATCATCTTGCCACCAAAATCCTCCCCTTGCATGTCAAAGACGTTTATTATGGACTCGGAGTCCTTGGAAAGCTCCACGACCTCCCCGTTCAGCTTGCCTGCCAAATCCCTGTATTCCGCGTTCGGGTCAAGTATGTAAACCCTCGCCTCCTCGTTTAGCAGGTGCTGTATTGTGAGGTATTTCGCAGTGTAGCTTTTCCCAGAGCCTGAAATCCCCAGTACGAAAAAGTGCTTGTTGCTCATGGAATCAAAATCAATAAAGAGCGGGTTTTTGGTCTCCTCCTCATGCGCAAACATTATGCCTTCCCGCCTGGTGCTTGCAGGCGAAATAAAGGGAAAGGTCGCGCTAAGCGCGCTTGTCAAGAATTCCCTTTGAGCACCAAGCGCATCCGTCCCAAGCGGAAGCGTTGATTTTATCCCCTCAGCCATGCGGTATTTTGCAGCCTTTGGCACCATGAGCAGCGCATTCAGGTTTGCATTGCACTTTTCAGCAAGCAAATCAAGCTTTTCCAAATCAGCCTCCTTGTTGTCAAGGTAAAGGGACACGCGAAACAGTTTCTCCTCGCCCTTGTATAGCTGCTCATACGTCCTCATAGTGTCGCTCTTCTTTATCTCAAGGGCAGGGTTGGGCGTTCCCTTTGCAGTGCTCACTATCAAGTCCGCGGTTTGGCGTATTATCTGGTTGTGCAGCAGAACAAGGGTTTGCGCGATGGTTGAGGGATGGATATGCAGCGCTATATCGTACCCCTCGTTTTTCCCAAGGAAAGAATGCAGCCACCCGTCCTCAACTTTGCGAGGGTAGCCTGCAACCTTCACTATCTTGTGCCAAGTCTCGTTCACTTTCGCATATTCAGGCCTCACATCAAACGAAGGAGTAAGCATAAAACGGAACAGGCTTTTTTCAGGTTCTTCGTTTTCCACTTTCCTTTTTCCAAACAGCTTGGAAAGTATGCCAGCTTTTTTCTTTTTCACCTGCTCGCTTGCCTGCGCATCTTTAGCGCCATATTCAGAGTAGGAAAGCAGCAGTTCAGTTATTTCCCTGTTTTCAAGTCTCTTTGCCGCAAGCCCGCACTTCCCCAGCTTCTCAATTATTATCTGCACATTCTGCTCAAGCTGCTTAAGTTCGCTATCTGAGGTATCCAAAACCGCCTTAACCGCCTTTGCAATGCGCCTTTTTGGCTGGTGCCCGACAACGAGATAATAATGCCTCTCCTTGACCTTGTTCTCCTCCATGTATTTTTCTTCAAACACGCGAAAGTCCGTATAAATAAAACTGAACTCTTTTGCGGAATACTGGAATTTCTTTTCCTGCTTCTCAAAGTAGTCCGAAAGGCTTGCATCCGTAGTCCTCACAAGCACCTGCACGGGGCTCGTAAGATGGTTGAGAAAATCCCTGTAATTTGAAATAAGGGACTTCTTGCGCTCCTCCTCAAAAAGCTCAAAATTTACGGGCTCAACTTTCAGTATTGCACGCAGCTCCCCATTGTCAAGATAAACGGCGTTGCTCTTGATGGCTTTTATCCCAATGAAGTTTTGCGCTGCCAACTCATCCGGGCTTGCCCTCCTTACGTTGCGCATATACGCAACAAAATCAAGCAGCATCTCTTCAATGTTCAGGAATGCAAAAGCAATCCCGATAAGAAGCGAGAGCGCAGGAGGCACAAAACGCCACTCATCGCTTATCGGGAGGTTGTACAAAAGGAGCGCAAGCACACCAAAGAGCACAAAGTAGCCAAGCTGGCGCATGTCAAGGTTGAGAATTATCTTCTCCTTGTATTTTATCTCGTCTGGTATATCGTATCCCATAAGCATCACAGCAGGCTATAGACAACGGGCAAAGCAAGCCACTTCAGCGGACCAGCAGCCCCCAGCGCCGGCTCTGCAAGCGAAAGGAGCGCCATAATGAAAAGTGCCACATTAAGCACCCCAACCATCCCGAAGCCAACCATGAGCGAAAACGACCTGACAAAAGGCGCGGCAAGGTTCTGGTCTTGCACATTGAAAAGCGAGGAGAGCGCAAACAGGAAAAGCGCATCAATAGCGGTCATAAATACTATTATCACAATGGCGCGCAGGAAAGCACTGCCCCATCCCCTTCCAAAGGGCGTGAAATACAGAAAAATTGAAACAGGGAAAAGCAACAGAAGGAAAGGAACAAGCAGGTAGCGCATAAGCAGCGTAACAAACGTAATCCCCGCAGTAAAGAGTATGCCCGTGAGGACTACAAGGGCGAATATTATGGAGGCAAAGGAAATGTTCGCACTGAACATTCCCAAAACCTGCTCATTCAAGAGCGAGCTCGTGAAATAATGATTGAGCGAAACAAGCGCGTCAAAAATATTGAAGGAGAACGTAAGCACCACTATCATGAAAAATGCGTCCTTGAGCCATTGCTTTGCCCTTATCCTTCCCTCCACTTCCGACGCTTGCACAATATAGTAGAATCCAACTCCCATGAGCGCTATTGAATACAGGCTTTCCAGAAGAGCCATCAGCTGATTATATGGGGCGCAAAACCATGCCAAATCAGGCGTGGCGCTCACAAAATCAATCGCATAATGCAGAAACTGCTGGCTCGTGTAAACCATTCCAGAGGCAAGCGTAGTAAAGACGGACTCGGAAATGCAAGCCGGAAGGTTGTTCAGCACTGCAAGTATATCCCCGTTCTGCCCGCAGGCGCTTTGCGGCAGGGTAACGTTCATTTCCGCGTGCGCTAGGGCAAACAGGAAAAACCCAAACGCGAAAGCAAGGGGCAGCCTCATCCCATCAGCCTCCTTGCCAGCCTATAAAGCAAATAGGCAATTATCATCAGCGCAAAAAGGTACAACGCATAAGAGAAGAAATCGGGCTCTTTTGGCGGCAGTATGAAAACCGCCATTGCGCTCTTGATTTGGAAGTCTGTTTCAAATTCAGCGCGCACAAGGCTGTTTATTTTGGTGTAATTGAATGCTGTTACAGCCTGCCCAAGCCCGTCCGTTACTACTTCCTGCATTGTTCCTGCATAAGAAACGCTTATTTGCTTCCCAACAAGCGCCAAGCCGCTTACATTATCGTAAAACCTCAAGCCTATAGTGAACGTTGAGTTTGTCCTGTTGGCAAGCCTGAGCGAAATTATGGGGCTTTGGTTAAGCTCCCTGCAAAAGCTGCTGTTTTTCCAAACCCCAAAATGCGAATTAACCTCAAGCGAGCAGTTAATGCCGTTTGCGTTTACCTGAAAATGGATTTTTTCACTAGTGGCGCTCGCGTTGGTTCCGGTTTGCCTGCCAAGCACTACTATATTGTAATCCTGCACCTTCTTGTCCTCAAACGCCTCTGGCGTAAGTATATTGTAAGGCGGCAGGCTGTAAGTAATCTGATATTGCATGCTCTGAATTCTCAGCCAGGAATTGCCCACGCTGAATTTGAGGTTTCCAAAGTCCTTGCTCAAATTAACCGCAAGCCAGCCGTCCAAAAGCCCGTTCTCAAAGGAATCAACAATTGATTTTTCCGTGTGATTGAAGCCATAATAGTAAGCTGTCTTGTTGTCCGTTGCGCTTAGCGAATTCCGCACATCATCGCTGCGGTAATAGTCGCACGTTGTAAAGCAGAATCTCCCAACACAGTGCCTAACAAGATGGTAGTGGTGGATGAAATACTCGGAGTTCACGCTGAGGCGTGACTGGAAAACATTGCTTGAATTATGCACCTGCAAAACGCTAAAATTCGCTTTTGTGCCGCTCCCTATACCCTGCCCATTGTCGTAATTCTGAATGGCATAATTATAGCCGCACACTGCATAATCCGTCCTGCAATCACCTCCAAAATTCTGCTTAGTCACAACAAAGCTAAACCCTGCCTGCGAATAAAGCTCTCCGGTTCCGTTTATGAAAAGCTGTCCGGTGGAGTTCAAAATAACCGAGGGCTGCAAGGAAAGAACGCGCACCCATGCATCCCGAATGCTGCCGGAGCTTGCAGTGGAAGAATTGTCAGGAGGATATTTTGTGAATTGCAGCGCATAATTCCAATTCCGTGACTCCCCCAAAGCTGGCGAGCTGCTATTCTGCACCAGATTATCCATTATGAGCATTTTCTTCTGCTCATTGCTCAAATTCCCAAGATGCTCGCAAACGCCCCTATCCGCCAAGGCAAGGTTCCTGCAATTGTCAACAAGTGAGTCTCCAGGCCTCACAGGCTGCCGATAATCAGTTCCCCACACAAAATCGTTGTGCGGATACTGCGGGCACACTGGGATAGCGTAAGCAATCCCAATCAAAAGCAAAATGTAAATTTCAAATCTCATATCTTCTCACCTGCAATAATTCCCTCCGCTCAGTAGCGCGGATATGATAGGCGCAATGAAAATCACTGATAGCCCCACGAAAACCCCTATGACTATCTCCTTCCACTCCGCCCTCTGCAGCGGGTTCCTGCTCGTCATGAGCACCAGCCCCGCGTATGCGCAAACCATCACGGCAAAGAAAACCGCAATGGCTCGTATGGCATCGGCTATCCCAACCAAGTCCAAGCCTACCACCCACACACGTCAGCAACCCCAACAAGGCTCTTCACAAGCAGCGGCGCAATCCAGATTATTATCAGCCCGAGGACTACCCCTCCCAAAAGCTGCTTTGCCGTATTGCGCTCGTTTATGTCGTTGCTGCTCGCAAGGATGAACCCTGCATAGGCGGCTATCAGGACTCCCGCCACCGTGCCAAGCACCTGTATTATCCCGTACAGCCTGCAAACAGGCTGGTCTGCCGGAATAACAAGCTCGGCACTCGCTAACCCCGCCAATGCAAAAAGCATGAGCGGGGCTAGGATTTGTTTTGCCCTAGCCCCTTTCATTCCTACCACCTCCTTGGTATTTTACATCCAGTTTTCCTTCCAAGTCAAAGCCCGCCTTTTTCCTAATCAGTGGCAGATAGTCCGGGTTTATCTCGTAGCCTATGCAGCCGCGCGATAGCGCCCGAGCTACCTTTAGCGTTGTGCCGCTGCCAAGAAAAGGGTCCAGAACGGTCTCGCCCTTGAAAGTGTAAAGCCGGATTAAGCCCTCAGGCAATTCCTCAGGGAACATTGCCGGATGCACTTTAGTGTACTGGTTCACGGTTGCCGCAGCCATTGTCCAAATATCGGTATTCCAGCGCTTCTTTGCCTGCTCTATGTCCAGCATTGCCCCTACTTTCTGCTGCATGGTCGGCTTCCTGAAATTGAAAACGCCTTTTCTGAAAATGAGGATGTGCTCGTAAATGTTGTTTGGGTAATAATACATTGGATAGGGGTTTTGCATTAGCACCCCGAAGCGCTTTGCAGCCCCGCTCCTTGCATTCTGCCCTATTCCGTCCGGCTTTTTCCAAATTATATTGTCCCTGTAAATGAAGCCGGAGCGCTCAAGCATGAAAACATAGTGGAAGGGAATCGGATATTTCCTGCCTCCTGAAATTACGTCAGAAATATTCACGCAGCAGTACCTTCCATCCTCCAGCACGCGGTAGCATTCCCTAAAAACAGCCTCAACCGCGCCAAGATAGGAAACATAGTCGTCTATTGCGCCAATGTTCGCGTCATCGTCCCCGTAGTCTTTTACATTAAAGTAGGGCGGGCTTGTTACGACAAGCTGCACGCTTTCATCCGGCAGCTCCGCCATGTTGCGCGCATCCCCAATTACAACAGAATATTTCGTTTCCATAAGCTAGGCTGCGCTATGGAGTGGATTTATTGATTGGTGCGGATATGGGCACGAAAGTGTCTATATTCTGCGGAAATGAGGGGCGTTAAGGCTTATTGTTGACCGTAAAAGTTTCCGTGCCCATCTTGGCATCAGTAGAAGAAGTTTTGAATTTCTTCGGGGTGTCAATATTTTGAGTAACCACGCCCTCGCCATCTACACCGAAACAGTTTAATTATTTGTTGCCAATATTAACATTTAGAGCAAAACAAATTACCTGCCTCATAGATACTCCAGCGTAACATTTAGAAAAATTTGTGGTCTCATGAATCTACAGTTAAAAAAACTTGCACCTGCTGCATTAGCATTGGGACTTGCAATAAGCCCATTTTTTAGAGCGCACGCACAAGGAGTGAGGGAGATAGGGGAATGGATTGCACCGAATGACTCAATGATAATCCAGCTCCGTCAAGAACAAGGCGCTAAAGCGGATTCTTTTTTTAATTCACTTAAAATTTCAAAAATATGGACAACGTCTTATCCGGACAAGTATATGCTGCATATCCAACCTTTTGGCATGGATGGCATATTCACGTATAATCTGCCGGATACGGTTAAAGCTAAATTGGGGGCAACCGATGGACCTAAAGAAATACGGCATCTGGCAGGAGAGTTCCTTGAGGCAACCATGTGGTATTTTGCAATTCCGGGAGCAAGGGGCTTATTGGTGCTTAGCGACCAAGGCAGGGGAAAGATAGGCGCGTTCGTAACAGGAACCCAACTTCTTGAAAATGGCGACACTCTGCTTGCAGAGCCAATGTTATGCCTAAGCCCTAAAATCAAAAACGACCAAATAGGCGGACTTGCCGCGGCACTTACGGAAAGCAAAATAATCGTGGCAGTTCCATTTATCGGAACCCTCGCTGCGCCATACAGGGATTACTTGGATAATGGGGAAACACCAGTGAAATTGTGGGTAGAAGCCCATCGGACCGAAGACATATCAAAAGACAAGCTGATGGAAATTGTAACGTGCATTGTAACAAGCAATGGCGCCAACATATTTACAAAATTTGAATTTCCAAACGGCAAGGCGTGGACATTCAAATGCACGAAAGAGCAGGTTGAACAATCCATGACGGAAATAGAAACAAGCATGCGCAATGAGCTTGCAAATAACATATTTTCAGAAAAGGATACAGTAGGAAGGTCGGATTTTGATAAACTCGTCTATGAACGAAGGAAAGATGGAATACCTCAAGGCATCGGCAAAAATGCTGCACGTGATGTAAAATCATGGCTCAAGGTGCCTGAGGCTGTAAAAATGATTACAAAAGCTTATGAGCTGGATCCAAACGAACCAAGCGTTTTGCTATCAATGGGAGAAATCGGCGAAGCATACGAACTGCGCAATGAAGCGTTCAATTTCTATGTTTCAGCAGGGGAGAAAGGCGCGGATTCTTTCATGGACTCATATGAAGCGGCAAGACACCTATACGAAGCCGGATTCGTGCGCGAAAGCAAAACTTATGCCTTGCGTGCCTTAAGGATTAGCGACGAAATATACCCTGCTTATCTTCTTGCAGCAGAAATACACGCTGCTCTTGGAGAATTTGATGATGCGTATTTGCTACTCTCAAAAGCCAAAGCAAAGTTCACGGAGAAGATATCTGACATTGACACGGAGTATAATCTTACCAAACGGCAGGAAGAGCTGTTTAGGATAAAATAGTGCAAAATTCACGTTATATACGTCTGTCTTCATGATTTGAGGCAGCTTCTTAGGAAAGTGTCTATATCCTGCGGAAATGAGGGGTGTTCTCCAGTTTCCCCACAATAACAAAAGGTTTTATTCTTCTTCTGATAAAATCTCAACTTAGTGGGATTATGAAGGGGCAGAGCACCAATAATATTATCGGAGGCATAGCTCTCCTTGCGTTAATAGTATTCATAGTTTTATCTCAAATTCGCGGTCAGCAGATTTGCAGCGACATACCCTCTCCGCATCCGGATTCACCCTCCAAGTGGTGCGACGTTTCAAAATTTACCAAAGAATATTTCAATACTTCTCAAGGCACCAGTACTGACGTTAGATATAATGAAATATCCTATAGAGCCGTTAGTGTAGGGAGCCAAACTTTGCCCATTAGGGATTCTGATTGCAGCTTAGTAGTGGACGCGGAAGAAGCCACAAAAGCTATCCGTTCCGCCAAGATATATCAAAGCCTTAACTATGTCAATCCAGTTATCTTCAAAGATGCCTGTTATTGCAATGCCCAATCAGTTGGCGCTCACGAAGCATGTGGCGTTACAACAGCAATTAATTCCATACTTGATAATCATGCAGTTGAACTAGCCGCAGAGAACGATAAAGCCACTTTGAATGTTGTGCGCGCCATGGCGCCAGCAGGTTATGAGGTTACTATGGTAAAATCTGGCAAGGTCTTTCTCTCTGCGGTCAATGAACTAAAAGGCGGTGTACCTATAGGTGAAGCATATCAGGTAATTGATACTTATTCCTGCTCACTGTCTAATCTTGGAGGCAGAATTTATGACTATTCGGCAGTCGGAACGCGTCTTTTATCTGAAATGCAACAGGGCACTTTTTATAATGGCTCCGGCACCGCGCTTATCCGTTTAATATCAGATTTCAAAAATATTAAAGATACAGATTCGCTCGGAATGACTTGGAACGCCGTTACTTCAGGTTTATCCGATTCAAACAGATGCCCACTAACATTTTCAGAGCCTAAATATTCGCAGCCATTGGATGCTCTTTCTTCATCAATTTCTTATGGCACTCAATCAGGCGAAACTCAGGCTTCAACTTATCTGTCGTTTATCATGCCAATAAAACAAACTGCTGAGGAAACACGCCAGCGCGGAACATCAGCATTTTCAGATTATAACTCGCTAGGGACACTCGGAACCGTTTTATTCAGAGTTCATAAATTACCCCTCTTTTTCCAATCCGTGGGCACATACTTTCAAGCCGAAAACGAATTCAAGAGTGGGCTCTATCTGAGTTCTAACCGAGATTATTCTGACGCAATGATAAAATACAATGATTGGAAACAATGGGGAATACTCGGAATAATACTTGACATCGTGCTATGGCTAGTTGCTATAATCTTAATTGTGTGCGTCTGGTTCATACTAAAACGTAAAAACGGTTCTTATGATAATTAAATCCTGGTCGCAGTGATATCTTGACAACACTTTACATATTTGGCAGTGGTGCAAGCTATGCCGAGTGCCATGAGCTTCCATTAGGTTCGCAAGTGCTACAAAGAATCTTACTTCTAAAAACGTCCGACATAACATCCATTGAAAGACTAGAGGAACTAAAAAACCCCGGCGCAATACTGCATAATTATGAACCAAGTCTAGATTTCCTTCACGACTTTATCTCAGCTAATAAAAACGATTTTTCCAACCCGAATAATTTTGAGGAAATATACGATTGCGCAACACAGGCAAAAAAATGTCTCGTAGTTCCAATTAACAATCACGAACGCGATGCAATACTTGTCGGTCTATATGGACTTTTGAAAAAATCAGAAATTATAGAGCCAAGGCGACACAATTTTTTCTTGCAGCATGTTTGGAAGAAAGGAGATGTGATGGCGTCTTTGAACTATGATATACTATTGGACCGCTCAATCTTGCAACAGTATAGCAGCATAAATTATGGTTTGCCTGCAACAAGAATCATGGGTATGGAAACCCTTTCAATTAATCCGGGCTCTCCAGAATTACTAAAACTGCATGGCTCTTTTGGTTGGCACAAGCCTGGTTTAATTGGCTTTCCAAGACCACCGAATCTAGAGATAGAAGCCTATCCTCGTTTTACTTCCCAATCTGAATTTTCAAACGCAATAGTTTATCCTGGCACCACTAAAGAACAGCAAGTTTCTCAAGAACCGTATAAATCCATCTGGGACGTATTTATGAACGCAGTCAGAAGTAGCGATAAAATTATAATAATAGGAAGTAGCGTAATGAAAAAAGACAGCAATGACAAATATCTCAAAGAAAAACTTTTACCATATAAAGAAAAAATTGAAACGATAGACAGTTCAGCAGGATGGTTTGAAAGAATCCGAGACCCACATGATTTTATTCGTGGGATAGACGCTACAAAAGAATTATCTTGGATGCATCAGATTGCATGGTATCTTAGCCCAGTATCTGTATTCCTCATTATCTCTTTTTTTGTCTGCCCAACAATTCTAAGCAAAATATTGAGCCTGCCCTTTAGTCCGTCCGCATCACTTCTACTATTTGGTTTGTTAATCTACCCGATACACGAAGCAACGCATTACGTAATGTTTTGTGTTTTTGGTGGTAAACCAAGATTTCGCCTTTTAAAATCGTTTCCGCCATTTGGCGTAGAAGATACCGGCATTTACCCGAGAAACCAGAGCGCACTAATAACAATATCCCCTGTGATTTTGATATCAATTCTAGCAATTTTGCTTGCCACAATTATGCCTTCCATAGATTATCTGTTTGTATTAGCATTGGGAGTAAACTTTTCTGATGCAGGATTTGATATATGGAAATTTATTACTCTGCTCAAATATCCGAATACTGTAGTCGGGCACTTAGGACCAAAAGTAGGCATCTTCAAAAAGCGCCCAATGCGACCTTTATCACCTTAGCACCCCTCATTTCCTAGGAAACGACCTGTCTTTTGACCGTCTGACCAAGTGTTGCCCCCCTAGCGGACGGTCTGATACACATTACTGCGACAGACTCACGTAAGGATGGCGACAGACTGGACGTCTGTCGTCATTCGCAATCTATAAATAAGCTTTCTGGGAATATCAAGAAGGCAATTCCGTGGAACTTGACGAAAAACTAGATGGGGCATGGAAAAAAACATGCAAGATTCTGTTCGGCAAAGAGATAGGCGATTTGAAGGAATATGAAAAATGGATGGCGCTGTCGCTGCCTGAGCGGGCGCTTAGGAAATCCTGCGTATCAGGAAAGGATGTTCTAATAGCGATGGATGCGTATGGAAAGGATGCGGCTTTCGTGCGCGCGGACGAATCGCAGGGAAACAAAGATTACGGTTTGGGAATAAACCAGCTGAAGGACATAGACTCAATAATAAATGCAATAAGGGAAAAATGCGAATACACGGGCAACAGATATCTTGGGAACAGCACGTTTGTAGAGCAATCTGACATAGTGATGGATTCGCATTACGTAAGGAATTCAACAAACATAGAGGAATCCAGATACGTTGACTCCTCATTCATGATACGCAAGAACAGCCAGTATGTTTTTGGCTCTGGGGCGTCTGGTCAAGCCGAATTCCTGGTTAAAAGCGTTGCAACTTTCGGGCATAAGCGCGGCTTTGAATGTTCAGTAACGGACTATTGCAGCGACTGCTATTTCTGCAACAACATCATCGGATGCCACGAGATGCTGTTCTGCTTCGGGCAGCAAAATAAAAGCCGGTGCATAGCCAACACCCCGCTTCCTCCGGAGGATTATCGGAAATTGAAGGCAAAGCTGCTTGAGGAAGTGGCAGAAGAGCTTGAAAGAAAGAAGAGGCTCCCATCCATCTCCGAGCTTTTCAATGCGCCCCCTATGGGAACGCAGACCGGAATTGCTGCGCGACTTCCTGCGGCAGGCATAAGCATGGATGCCATCGAAAAAGGCTTTGCAGCAACGCACAGGATATTGTTGAAATCAACTCCTTCAAACATCAATGATTACGAACGCTGGCTTGCGATGCATACTGTTTCCTTGCAGGAAGTCAAAAGCCCGTTTGGCGCCATTACATTTCTCCCAAAAAACATCCCGTTGATGCAGGATTTTCCAAAATCCAGGCTGGTTTCGTCCTACGAATCGTTTGAAGCGGGAAAGAAACATGCCGAGATTCGCGGGAATTTGAATGGCTTGCTTGAGGCTGCAAGTCCGCTGGCGTTTTTCACCATTGAGCTTATGGGCGGCCAAAACTCCAACCTTATCCGATTCCCCCATGCCTTTAACGCAGTGAACTCATACAATGGTTTTGACGGGGTCAACTGCGAGAACGTTGGCGTCTGCTCCATGGCGCTCAATTCAAAATACGTCTATGGCTGCCACCGGATACTGGAATCGCAGTTTGCTATGAAATGCTACAATTCACTCTATCTCAACAGGTGCCTTGAATTAGACTCGTGCAACAAGTGCTCGGATTCTTACTTTTGCCACAATTCAGAATCCCTCACAGACTGCATGTTTTGCTTCAACCTCAAAGGTGCTAGAAACAGCATAGGCAATACGCAACTGGAGCGAGGCAAATATTCCTTGATTAAAGACGCCCTTCTTGCGCAGATTGAAGGGGAGATTGCAAGGAAAAAATCCCTTGGGTTCAGCATATTTGATTTGCGGCACTAGGCATACCACTCATTTCCTAGGAAACGACCTGTGTTTTGACCGTCTGACCAAGTGTTGCCCCCCTAGCGGACGGTCTGATGTGAATTACTACCTCAGAGTGACATGAAAAAGGTAGAGACAGCGCATTTACAAAATGCGCGGGCATTTTGGAAACACGAAAACGAAGTTTTCGGATGTTTCCGCGTGGCATTATTGTGCCATGCTTAGCAAGTGCATCAATCGCGTTGTTTCATTTCCTGGAAAGAAGACCGGATAGGCGCAGTATCATAAATAATTGTCAAGTCCTTAATTTTACCAGTTTCATCAAACTGAAATACATCTACGCACTGGAAAGAGATTTTGCCCCCATTCTTTAGGGTCCAGTCGTAACGGAAATGCCCAGCTGCCCTTGATGGATTTTGGCTAGTAAAAATATTGAGAAAGCTGATTTTGGAACTTGTGGTGTCATTGAACAGACCAGAATAGTATTCGTTTGCGTTTACATCGCCATACAATGGCGAATGAACAATTGCGTCCGATGAGAACAGCTGAATCATGGTGCGGTAACTCCCGCTCTCCAGTGCATTCAGATACTGTCTTATCGTTCTCTCCGGCTGCATATTTTGCGTATTCCCCGAAATATGCCCTTCCGGTTCCGGCTCGACCAAGTTTCCGGCCGAGTCAAAATATGGCAGCTTGTTTGCTTTGAACACATGGTCTATGCAGTACATCTCACCCTTACGATAATCAAGTATCATCAAATCCTCTGGCCTTGTCGGCACCCTATCTTTAAGGCTCTTCGGTAAGTACGGTTCCATCTCAATCTGATGCCATTTGAGGATAATCTTTTCAGGTCGCTCAGGGGACGGATAGAATCCGCAGATTTCCAGCTTCCCAAAATCATGTGATGCTAGCAAAATCCCCTTCTTTTCCAACCCACTCAAGTGCCTTTTCGATTCTGCGACATTTCTAAAGATGCAATCCAAGGGCAATCCGTACTGTTCAACTCCCTTTACCGGCATGAAAACCGTCAAATAATAAGAAACGATTTGGTTGTCAACGAAAGCCCTCTGAAGCTCAATCAGAGTTTCTACCGAGTCGTTTACTCCCTTAACAATCGCAGGCTGCCCCCGTATTTGAACCCCTGCTTCTTGTAGTGCGCGTATGGCACTTTTTGCTGATTCAGTAAACTCAGCCGGATGATTCATTTGGGCAATCACGGTAATCTGTTTTCCAGGCCTGCGATTGACTTCTTTGAGATATTGCAGCAGTTCTCCGTCCTCGAACCGTTCTGGAGCGTAAGCCAAGCCCTTTGTTGCTAGTCTGACGACTCGTATATTTGGATGGGATATTAACGGATCAATGAGCTTTATCAAATCCCGGGTGTTCCGAAATGCCACAGGGTCCCCGCCAGTAGCCAACACATTATTGATACCCGGATTGGTTGTCAGATACTCAAGCGTAATCCGCATTTTCCGGTTTAAATCCAGATTAGAGGTGATCTCCGTTCGTATTTCATTCACTTTGAAACAAAACTGGCAATTACCGATGCAAAAATCATCGACGTGAAATAGCAGAGTATTTTCATACTTGTGTTGTAGGAACGCGTGGTCTTCCTGTCGGCATAATTTATTCCCATAAGGGTCAAATCTTCCGGTGAAGAACCTTTCTCCTTCCGGTGGCAAGACAATATTGAGCATCTGAGTTCGGCTTGGTTCCGGGAGTGAGGCTATAGTTCGGGCATAACTCTCTGGGACCTGGAATGGCATGAAAGATCGCTGCAGCAGAGCAGCCCGCGTTGTTTTTTCCACTGGAGTCAATCTGACAATTTTTGCGAAATCATCAAAGCCGGCTGACCCTCTTAAGATTTTTAGCCCACTCATTTCCTTCCCCCGCATCTTTTGCAATCTCAAATACGTAATATCGAAGCTTATCTGGCAGTTGCCTAATCGGTCAGACCAGTGCCAGATTCACCACAAATTTACTTATATTACCTTTTTATGAACGGTAAAATTTAAATAGGATATATCTCCCCGATTAACGAATTCTCATTAGAGTGCGCATCTGTCATCACTCCACGCCTGTCAAAAGAATTTCCTAGGTTTCCTCGCAGAATTTGCGCGGAAACAAGCCGCAGAAAAAGCCCCAAAACACCTAGTCCTTTTATTGCCAATCTGTTCTTTTGAAAACAATTTAATTGCCAATTTTACCTCGTAGCTCAGGCAGACGAATTCAGCCCTAGCGGACGGTCTGATACACATTACTTGGTTAGACGGACGAGAAGTTAGGGTATTGCCTAACCCAATTTAGGATTGCGACGAAAGTACCTATACTTTAATTTGCGGGAAAGTCACCTATTTTTTCAATCCCTTCAGAGTGTATGTAATATAGTCGGAACCCGTCATTCACGGGGCATGCCATTAGATGGGGTCCGAAGCTTTTTGCGTGTGTTATGTCGCCTTCCATATGAAGCAGTGCCTGTTCTTCCGAGTCAGGGGCGATTGGGTGGGTGTGCAGCCTTAGTTGCCTTATATCCGTGCTTCCAGAAGCTTCAGACTGTTCTTTTGCTTGCAGCAATGGTAACAGCGAGCCAGCATAAATAAAAGCTGCAGCAGGGGCAAGCATCTGCTTCCAAAATTCCGCAAGCGCATTTTCCAATATGCCCGTTTTTTCATCTACCAGTCGTTTTATATGAGTGGCAATTTCAGTTTCGTTAGCGGCGCCAAAAGTGAGGTTTGTTAAACACCTTGCAACATCGTCAATTTTTCCATCCCTCACAAGTCCGGACAAGGCGTCAGAAAAATCAGCGGGAGATGGCAAAACAGACTGGATAAGATTTCTAGCTTCAATGAAACCGGAAGAACCGCCATCGCCAGAAACAACATAACCTCCTCTTTCCGCTCCTGCACTTACTGACTTGCGAACAAGAGCCAGAATCTGCTCCTTTACTTGAGAAATGATGAAGCTTAACCTTGCCTGCCTTTCTTGGGTAGTTAATCCTTCAAGTTCATGCCAGCGCATGCTGGCAAAAATTTCCTCCCGCTTTGATGACGTAAGGGCGAATTCAACCGCATCATCTAATCTTTGAACCTCTTTTTGGTGTTCAGAGCGAGTTTTTATCTTTTCATCCGCAAGCCCAAAGATTTCAAACCTTCTGGCTTTATACTGTTCAGAAGATAAGGAAACACAAGCAAGTTTTTCATTTCTGTTTGTTACATAATTCTTCCAAATCTTTGAAATGGCATACGCCCCTATCCCGATTCCAAGCCCCACTCCTATGAAGGCAAATAGTGGACTGCTTGCAGTAAAAACAGCGTAAACGGCAAACGCAGGTGCCGCTATTTTCACTATTTTGGAAAGGAGACGGGATTCCTCGTAAGATTGTCTTATGTAAGATAGTTGTCTTTGCGATTCTTGCTCCTCAAATCTGGCGCATTCCCTAAGCCGCTCCTTAAGCTTGGAAGTTATGGCTTTTCTGGTTCCACCTTCAAGATGGCTCAAGGGCTCGTTCTGTTGCTTCAGAAAAGACCGATACTCTCTAGCAATGTTCAGCTCTATTCTTTCAGGAACTTCTGCGTCGAATGCCCTTGAGAAAAATCTTGCCCTCTTTGCGGTATCCCTCACTGCCGTTAGGGAAGATGCGGCTATTCTCTGTATAGGGACAGTTTGCATGCCATTATTGTGTATTTTAGTGTTTAAATAGGTATCGTTCATCCAGCCACTAATAAAACTGCATCTGACAAAAAGAGCAAGCCAGCACCCCTCATTTCCTAGGAAACGACCTCTCTTTTGACCGTCTGACCAAGTGTTGTCCCCCTAGCGGACGGTCTGACTTATGCTAATGATGAATTAGCATGAAATGGCAAGTTGGGTGCCCGCCCAACCCTCCACAGGCACAATTATATCCCTTGCGCGGATTATCCTTCCGGTGGTGCAATGGGCTTTGTGGACGACTTCATGGCATTCCTTAACAAGCACAAGGTAATCGGGCTTGCAGTGGCGTTCATAATCGGCGCCGCCGCA
Source organism: Candidatus Anstonella stagnisolia (assembly GCA_902384585.1). Classification (GTDB taxonomy): domain Archaea; phylum Micrarchaeota; class Micrarchaeia; order Anstonellales; family Anstonellaceae; genus Anstonella; species Anstonella stagnisolia. Next base: position 499,385 of record CABMCJ010000004.1, on the reverse strand, counting down.
GCAAAGCTTGTGAGCGCGCTTGTCGCGGACATCATAATGCCCATAATCGCAGTCCTAATCCCAGGAGGGGACTGGCGCAGCGCGGTTCTGCAAATAGGCCCGATAAAACTTCTCATAGGCGATTTCGCAGGCGCACTGATAGATTTTGCGATAATCGCATTCGTGGTCTTCTTAATCGTAAAGTACGCGGTAAAAGAAGAGGGCAAGTAGCCTTCCTAGGGCGCATTTGCGGCTTTTCCATGCCTATTTGTTGCCAAAGCGCCCATGCAACCGCTTATCCAAGGACTTGTTCAGGGCAACGGCTGCGCGGATAAGGTTTTTCAGTGCCTTCCCATCAACCTTTTCCCCTTCGCGAAAGTCAATCGCGCGCCTAACTTTGCCCTCAAGGCTTGAATTGAAAAGTCCTGCGGGGTCCTCCAAAGAGGCGCCCCTTGCAAATGTCATCTTTACCGTATTCTTATACGCCTCGCCGGTGCATATCAGCCCGTTGCGGGACCACACAGGCACGCCCCATTTCCATTCCTCCACTACTTTCGGGTCCGCCTGCTTTACCAATGCGCGCAGGCGGGAAAGCATCTCCCCCCGCCAGTCCCCAAGCTCCTGTATCCTCGCATCTATGAGCAAAGGTGCAGATTCTGCTTTCCCAACGCCGCCCTTTTTCATAAGCCCACCTTATTTTCTATTTGGCTGCATCATGCTTGCCCGATTGCCCTCTGTATCAAAAAAGGAAACATAAGTCCCAACGCCCGGTATTTCCATTGGCTTCCCAATGATTTTTCCGCCCGCCTTTTCCACTTTCCTCATGCTTTCCCTGATGTCCTCAACCTCTATTACTACTGAAGGCGCATTTGATTCCGGGCCTTTCATCCTCTGGTAAAACCCGCCGTTGATTGTGCCGGGCTTTGTTACCATTTGCTTCTCATCAGTGTCCGTGGTGGTAACCAGGACGTACATGCCCATATCTTTTCCAAGCTGGTGCGTTTTCCACCCAAACGCGCCCTCATAGAATTTCCTCATCCTTCCCCTGTCTTCAGCAGACATCTCAAAATGCACGACCGGATTTGTTTTCATGCCATCACCCTTGCATATATAACGCCGCTATATTTATAAATTTTAGGCAACCTGCATGCAAAAAAAGCACTCCCCTGCGCTCGCGCACGCTGCCTGGAAAGCCTGCCCGGTGATTCTCAGTACCCGCCGCTGTACTGTTGCGGGTAGGTTGTCATGCTCGTCTTGGCAACGTACCACACGTCCCCAAGCCCGTTCCCGTTTACCTGCCCGGGCGCCTTGTCGTACGCGTACGTGTAAAGCAGCATCCCGTTATATGTGGCCTGCATCGTCCCGTCGGGCCTTGCAAGCGTGCCAATTGTTCCACTCAGGCCGCTTACGTCCGTCGTGTATCCCGAGGAAACAACAAGCGCAGGCCAGCTCATTGCGCAGCTTCCAGTGCAGCTGAACTTGTTCGTTGCGTCGGTTGTGCGCACATAAAGCGCCATCCCGTTGCTGTCGGTGAGTATTTCCCCAAATGCAGATGTCGGGTATGTTTTCACAATAAGCACCTGCGGCGCCACCAGGCCCGTGCATCTCCAGTTCACTTGTGCGCTCTTGTTCGCCGATACGACGCATGCAGGCGAGCATCCAGGCTTTGTTGAGTTTATGCCTATCCACCACGTCTTGCTATTGTTGTTGTACATGGAGTCGCTTGTGAGCATTCCCGCATCTGTGCATTCCTTTGTGCCCGCCGCTATCTCCCTTGCCTGCGATTCGCCCATGTCGCTTGGGAAACCCGTGGCATCAGGCTGTGCAACAAACCATACTCCCCCGTATCCCTGCCCGTTTATGTCGCCGGGAATCGCGTCCCCTTTCCAATAATAAAGTGGCATCCCGTTGTATGTTATCTGCCTTGAGCCGTCAGCCCTCACGATTGTCCCAAGCTTCCCTGAAAGCGAGCCGCCAACGCCCCCGTCAGGCGAAATAAGGGGCGGCCAGAGGTCTGCGCACGTATTATAGCAGTTTGTTTTCCCAACGCTGTCACGCGTGAAAACGTAAAGCGTCATCCCCTTCCCATCCGTAAGTATGCTTCCAAGCTGCGCGTTCTGCGAAACCATCACAGCAGTTGAAGGCGCCGGCTGTGCGATTGAAGGCGTGCCTGCTGCAGGCGGAACGGCTGCTGTTGGCGCATTTGCAGGCGGCGTTGCCGCGGGCTGCGCATTTGAAGGCGGAACGGAAGGCGAAACTGTTGGCTGCGCTGCAGGCTGGGCTGGCGATTGCTGCGTGCATCCCGCAAACAAAAGCAGGATTGCCGCAAATATTACAAGAAGACCTTTTCCCATGCCAACCACCCCAAACATGCAAATGTGCATCATACTCGTTCAAAAGAATTATAAAAGCGGCGCAGGCTTCCATGCAGATAATCACATTTTAAACGCTATTCATTGTTATACTCCTGATGAAAAAATTTTTCGGGCTTGACGCAAACCGCTGGGGCATACTCATAGTGATAATGCTCACAGTCCTAATCGCCTCGCTCGACCAAACCGTGGTCGCAACCGCAATGCCCACCATCGTAAAAGATTTGGGCGGCTTGGACAAGCTAAGCCTGGTTTTTGCAGCCTACATGACCGCATCCCTGATAACCGTAACAATAAGCGGAAAGCTCGGCGACATGTTCGGGAGGAAAAAGCTTTACGTATATGGGATTGCGCTTTTCACAATCGGCTCATTCCTGTGCGGCTTTTCCCAGAACATGGACATGCTCATAACTTTCCGCGCAATGCAGGGCGCAGGCGCAGGCATGGTGATGGTGCTCTCAATGGCAATGATGGGCGACTTGTTCACCCCGCGCGAACGCGGGAAATGGATAAGCCTCATCGCCGCAATATACGGGCTTGCCTCAATATTCGGCCCCATGATAGGCGCAGCAATAACGCAGGCATGGGACTGGAGATGGGTTTTCTACGTGAACGTCCCTATCGGGGTACTCACGGTCTTCCTGATGCGCCGCACACAATACAAGCAGGCTGCGCTTGAAAAAGGCAAGCCTGATTTTGCAGGCTGCATCCTCTTCACAGTTTTCATAATTTCCTTCATGGCGTATGCGCAGATGGGCATCTGGCCCCTTAGCGCAAAAATGGCTGCGAGCTTCCTCCTAATGCTTGTCGCGCTCTTCTTTTTCGCACGCCAAGAAGCAAAAGCCCCTGAAGCAATACTGCCTCCCTTTCTCTTCAAGAACCCCATTTTCATAACCTCCATAATATGCGCCTTTGTGCTCAATGCAGCGCTCTTTGGCGTAATTTCCTTTGTGCCCCAATACATAGAAACAATTTTGGGCGGCGGTCCCCTGGATGCCGGAAAAGCCCTCACGCCCCTTCTCCTCTCCGCAGTGCTCTCCATGGTGCTTGTGGGGCAAATAACCTCGCGCACAGGAAAATACAAGCTCGTTGGGATAGTTTCAGTTGCAATCGCGTGCATTGGGATATACATGCTCTCAAGCCTTCAGGTCGGCTCTTCCTACAATGATGTGCTTATCGCGCTCACTGTTCTTGGAATAGGCTTAGGCCCGCCCACTTATCTCTACACCCTCATAGTGCAAAATGCATTCGCATCCGCCCAAATAGGCATTGCAACTTCCGGTGTAACGTTCTTTAGGAACTTAGGCTCAGCACTTGGCGTTACCCTAATCGGCGCAGTGATAAATTTCGTAGGGAACGTGACAACAATAACAAGCGAGGCAGACCGCGTTGCATACGTGCACGGCCTTCAAACCGCTTTCATGCTCTCCTTTGCGCTCTCCCTGATATGCGTATTCCTAATGCTCACAATAAAGGAAATACCGCTTCGCACAAAAAGAGGCGGCGCAGCAGCGATGGGCTGAATGCGGGCTGAGGGCAGGATAACATAATTAGTAATAAAAACCTAGCACTTGTTGAATTTGTTATGAAAGTGCATGCGTATTCTAGGAGGGGTGGAAAAAATGGAGTCTAAAAATGCGTTCAAGCTAAGCCTTTTTGCATTCGTGCTTCTCACGTGCGCGGCGCTTATGAGCATAAGGACTGTCCCGACCCAGGGCGTTGTTGGCTGGCAGGCAATTGCATTTTGCATTATCGCAGTGATAATCTACCTCATCCCCGCATCCCTCGTATCCGCAGAGCTTGCAACGGGCTGGCCGCAGGAAGGAGGAGTGTACGTATGGGTGAAAAATGCATTCGGGCAAAAATGGGGCTTTACCGCAATCTGGCTCCAATGGTTCCAAATGACAATCGGCTTCATAAGCATACTCACATTTATCGCGGCAACGCTTGCATACCTAATCGACCCCGCACTCGCAAGCAACAAGCTTTTCGAATTCCTCATTATAGTGCTTGTGTGGTGGGGCTTCACTTTCCTGAATTTCAAGGGCCTCAAAATGTATTCAAAGATAAGTTCCATTTCCGTAATAATAGGCACTTTCATACCAGCAGCCGTCCTCATTTTGGGAGGGCTCTGGTACATCTCATCAGGAAATCCCGTGCAGCTCACCCTCACCCCCACTCTCGCGGATTTGCTGCCTGATTTCTCTTCCCTCTCCAATTTAGTGCTGCTCGTAACTTTCGTGTTCGTGTTTATCGGCATTGAAATGACTGCAACGCACGCGAATGAAATAAAGGACGTGCAAAAGAACTATCCCCTGGGCATCCTCATAGTGGGCATCCTCACTACAATAGTGGGCGTGATAGGCGCGCTCATAGTCGCAATGCTTGTGCCGGCAGCGCACCTTAATTTGCTCGCAGGCATAATGCAGACATTCCAGGTGATTTTCCAGGGCGTGGGGCTTGCATGGCTTGTGAAAGTTTTCGCGCTCCTGATAGTGATAGGCGCAATGGGGCAGGTGTCCACATGGATATTGGGCCCTGTGCGCGGCTTGTTCGCAACTGCGCGCGAGGGCACGCTCCCTCCCATCCTCCAGAAGAAGAATGAGAATGGCATCCCAACAAACATGCTCATCCTCCAGGCGCTCATGATAACCTTCTGGGGCGCAGTGTACGTGCTCCTCCCAGGGGGCGTGAACAGCTCTTTCTGGATGCTTTTCGCGCTCACAACCGCGGTGTACATCGTAATGTATTTCCTCATGTATGCAGCCGCAATCCGCCTTCGGTACTCCCAGCCCAATGTTCCCCGCCCCTTCTCAATCCCAGGGGGGAAGCTTGGGATGTGGATTGTCGCGGGCTTTGGCTTCCTCTCAATGGCTTTCCTTTTCATCCTCGCCCTCATGCCGCCAAGCCAGATTAAGGAAAGCAGCAACTACCTCACGTTCATGCTCATAGGGACCCTTGTTGTAGTTGCGGTGCCGCTTATCATCTACCACTTCAAAAAGCCCGAGTGGAAGCTTGCATCAAGTGAAACCGAAGAAAAGCCGCCTGCTGCAAAAAAGCCAAAGCCAAAAAAACCGAAGAAAGCCCGCAAACGCTAAACGGATGCCTTGGCACAAGCTTATGCAAAAACCGCACAATGGGCTCAAATGAAAAAGCCCGCGGGACAGCAATCAAATGGAAAAGGGAAAAAGCGCGAAAACGCTAGCAGGGTGAGCACATGGCAAAACAAAACAAAGGCAATCCAAAGGACGTCACAGTAAAGGCGCTTTTCCTTGGCCCCAAGTCCGAAAACAGGGAATATTTCAAGAACACCCTAAACTTCCTCATGGATGAGCACATGCACTGGAGGCGCGACTTCCACCCCGAAGACAGGGAAATTTTTTCAATTGATGAAGTGCGCAGCAAAAACTACCAAAAAACATTGGACAGGACCTCCGAAGTGCTCTCCCAGCTTTCCGCAAAACTCAAGGCAACCTCAATGCCGTGGTTTTCCGCGCGCTATCTGGGGCACATGAATTCCGATACCCTGATGGTCGCAAACCTCGCCTACATGGCGGCAATGCTCTACAACCCCAACAACGTCGCATACGAGGCTTCCACGGCAACAACCCCGATGGAAATAGAGGCCGGGAAAGACCTTGCAACAATGCTTGGTTTCAATCCCAAAACCTCATGGGGGCACATCACAACTGACGGCACAATCGCAAACTACGAGGGGCTTTGGATGGCGCGCAACCTCAAGTCTTTCCCCCTGGCAGTAAAAAAAGTGAAGCCCTCGCTCGTAAAAGGCATGTCTGACTGGCAGCTTCTCAACATGCCCGTGCAAAAGGTCCTTGGCCTTGTTGGAAAAGCAAAGAAAGCAGGCTGCTTTGATGCAGTGCGCAGCGAAACCGTGCGCGGCACAGGCGTCGGAAAGGGAACGCTCGGAGTAGTCCTCGTCCCCCAATCCAAGCACTATTCCTGGGTAAAGGCAGCGGACGTTCTTGGGATAGGGAACAAGAATTTCATTGAGGTGCAGGTGGACGGGCATTTCCGCATGGACATCTCCGTTCTGAAGAAAACAATAGACGCCCACATTGCAAAGAAAATCCCAATTATCGCAGTGGTAGGCGTAGTTGGCACAACAGAGGAAGGTGCAATAGACAGGATAGCTGAAATTGCAAAGCTTCGCGCAGCATATGAGAAAAAGGGAATCTCCTTTTACTTCCACGTTGATGCGGCATACGGCGGGTATTCCCGCGCGCTCTTCCTGGACGAAAAAAGCCGCTTTTTGGAATACAATGTGCTAAAGAAACGCCTCTTCTCCGACAAGGTGTTTGTAGGCAACCACAGCTACCCTTCGCGTGAAATATACGAGTCCTACAAGGCAATCCCGCAGGCGGATTCCATCACAATAGACCCGCACAAGATGGGCTACGTGCCATACGCAGCAGGCGGAATCGCAATAAAGGACAGGCGCATACTGGACCTTATTTCCTACTTTGCAGCATACGTATTTGAGGAGGGAAAAGATTCCCCAACGCTCCTTGGCTCCTACATAATGGAGGGCTCAAAGGCAGGCGCAACAGCAGCAGGCGTATGGGCAGCGCACCGCACAGTGCCCCTCAACATTACGGGATACGGCGAAATAATCGGCAGGAGCATAGAAGCCGCGCAGATGTTCACCCGCGAACTCGAAGCAACAAAAAGCCTGAAGGCAAAAGGAAAGGAGTTCCTTGTGCAGCCGCTTGTCTGGACTCCGGACTTCAACATAATATGCATGGCTTTCAATGAAAAAGGCAATGCGAATTTGGAGAAAATGAACGCGCTTAATTCCAAGCTCTATGCAGAGTCCTCATACGTGAGCGGCCCGGTTTACAAAAACGACTGGGTGACTTCCAACACAGAGCTGTCCAAGGAGGACTACGGGGACGCCCCAAAAGATTTCGTAAAACGCCTTGGAATACCCGAAAAGGAATGGAAGCGCGTAGGGAAGGTGCGCGTGCTAAGGGTGTGCATGCTCAACCCTTTCATCTCGAATTTCCAGCACCACGATGTCCTCTGGAAAGGCTTCCTGGAAATACTTAGGAAAAAGCTTGAGGGCGCAATTTCAGATTAAGTAAACATGCGTTTTTCCTGCGCTACCCCTTGTAGCACGTTTCAGCAAGCTGCATGTTGGCAGTTATTGAGGCCTCTCCAGTGTTCTTTATGAGGATGTAGAATTTCTGGTGCTTGTCCCAGTCAAACTCAGCGCTTTGCTCGTGCACGTTCTCCCCGCTCTTGTAGAAACTAAAGCTCCTCCCCGCATCATGGTTTTTGTACCCTTCCTCATCGGTAACGTACCAGCTGAACACGCCTGGCGAAAGCGATTTTATGTCAAGCTTGTAATGGCACCATTTGTATGGCGTGGGTATTACGGGCGTCGGGTCCCACCAGTAATTATACGTCCAGCCAGCGTATATCGCCTGCGTTTCGTTCATCCTCACGCGCTCATCGTATGCGGTTCCAGCGCTTATGGGAGCATTGAGCTCTTCCGCATCCCTGCTGCAGTCGCGTATTTCAAAAGTGTAATTGGGCTTTATGCACTCATCTATCGTGTTGCCCGGGAAAGAGCCGCCCGCAGTGTCAAATATGAACCAGTTCTGCGTCTTGTTGTCCGCCCCCTTGGAAAGATGCCAGTTAAGCTTCTGCCCCTGCGTGGAATAGTGCGCCCATATCGCGTCCGTGAGGTCCTTTGTCTGGTCGTCTGTCCCAAGGTACACTTCCGCAAACGCATGGTGGCAGTCCGGTATGAGAAGCACGCGCGAAGAGCCCCCTACTGCTTCCACCATGGATGCTATGAGAACCGCCTGGTTCTTGCAGTCCCCTGATTTTGTTGCAAGGGTTTCATTCGGGTTGTAAGGCGGGTACATGTCCAGCGGCACATTATGGTAGAACACATTGGAATGCACCCAGTCATAAATGTCAAGGAGCTGGTTTATGGAGAACTGGCCTGGGTGTTTTGAGATTGCCTGCGCTGCAGCCTGGCGCACCGACAAGTCAGTAGGTGTGAATTTGCTGCAATATGCCTCAAGCATTGTGTCGCAAGGCTCGGTGTTTGGCAGCCCGTTGCACCTGTACCACCCTGGCTTGCTAATCGGCAGGGGCTTGAGGACTTCGAATTCCACGACTTTTGAGGAGTTCATGCCCGTTGCATCCACTGCGTACATTTCCAGCGTGTGCTTTCCCATTTCCTTTTGCGCAGCCCAATAAAATTGCGGATAAGTGAAATTCTTGCCGAAAAGCGTGCTCATGTTTGAGCCCTTTGCAAACGCCCTGCCGTCAATTTTCATCTCGCAGGACACGAGGTCGTTATCCGGGTCATAGCAGTTGTAGGAATAATGCACGTAAAACGGCGCAGGCCCGCTGCTGTCATTCAGGATGCTCAGGCGCACCACCGGCGCCCTGTTTGTTTGCTGCGCAACGCTTTGCGCAGCCTGTGCGCTTGTGCCGGAATTCTGCGCAGCTGCCTGGTTTGCTTCGTTCGCCTTTTCATTCACGGCATCCGCATAACCGCAGCAGCCTGCGAACAACAATGCTGCCAGCAGCAGGAAACAGAGGATGTGCACTGCAGGATTCAGCCCGCGCATGCCTTCCATTCAGGTGCAACCTATAATAATTGTTATGTTCTGCCAGCCTACAGGTATTCCTTCTTGAACATCTTCACTGAAAGAAGCGCATAGCTCACGAGTATGGGCCCTATGAACACCCCAAGCAGCCCGAAATACGGGATTCCCACAACAACCCCAAGGAGCGAAACCATGGGGTGCATCTGCCCGAGCTTTCCCTGCAGCATGGGCCTGAAGTTCTCAAGCACCGCAATCACTATGCCCACAATCGTTATCCCGATTGCAGCAGGATAGTTCCCCGAAAGCGCCTCAAAGACCGCAACCGGAATCCACACAAACGGAATGCCCGTGAAAGGTATGCACGTGAGCACTGCCGCAACAAGCCCAAGCAGGACTGCGCCTGGCACATTGAAAAATATGAACACAAGCGTTATTGGAAGCGCCTGCAATATCGCCATCAGGAACGTGCTCACAATCCCCGAATACGTCACAGTCTGGAACTCGTGCGAAAACGCGTCAATGTTTTTCCTTGAGAATGGTATGTATTCCCTTGCCTTGTAAATCGAGCCTTCCGAAACAAGCAGGTAGTAAAATGCGAAAACCGCAATGAGCGCATCAAGCGCAATTTCCCCTGTGCTTTGCAGCCCGCCAAGCACAAGGTTTTTCACGAACCCCGCGCCCTGCATCGCAATGTCGCTGAATTCCGGCGTGAGCTTCCCGTTCTCATCCACCCAGGGTATGTTCACCCCGAGCTTTGAAAGCTGCGCCCCCATGTTGTTAATGCCTGCTGAAACCGTTTGCGGGGTGAGAAGCTGTATCGCCTCGCCCGCAAGAAGCTGCAGCATTAGCAGGCACGGTATGCCTATCAAAATAGCCGCAATCGCAAGCGTTGCGCACCCGGAAGTTGTTTTCCCAAATCCCTTTTTGCGGAACCTATTGTAAAGCGGCTTAAGGAAAATGTACCCCGCAACAGCAATGAAAAGCGCGCCCGCAAATTTCCAGAGCACAGACCCTACGGCAATAATGAGGAAAAGCGTAAGAAGCCCTGCGACAATCCCCTTTGCCCCGAAGCTCTTTCCGGATTCCGCTGCCATGCATTATGTTATGCTGCGCGGTTTAAAAAACCTCGCGAACTTGGCGTTTCACTGCTCAGGGCTCCCGTTGCCCCGCGCGCATTTGCACCGCCCGCGCTTGCGCTAAAAGCAGAAAAATAAAAAGCGAATTCCCTTTAAACGCCGCACACTGTTTCCATTATTGTGCCGTCAATCCCTACTGTGAGCATCTGCTCGCCGTCCCCCTCAAGCTGGAAGAAGACATTGTAGAACATGTTGTTGAGCGCAACCGCCCTCACTTTCGTGTATTTCACTCCCTTCCCGTCAAGGTATGCCTGCGTGTATGCCGCAACCTCGCTTGTGCCCACAAGGCGCATGTTCCCCCCCTCAAATACTATGCCGTTGCCCGCAGTCGGCTTGCACCAGCAGCCGTTTGACATGCATGCAAAAAGCGCGCAGTCCGTTTTCCCCCCGCACGCAGCAGGGATGTAATTCACAGGCACGTCCGTGCCCTTGTACCTGTAAGAGCCGGCATTGTTTCCAGTGCAGCCAAAAAGCAGCACAAATGCAATTGCAAGAGAGAATATTATGTTTTTCATGGCTTTTTTTCTTTGAAAAGGTTTATAACGCTCTTCCCCTGCACGCCAAAACGCAGGCAGCAATTAAAGTATTTTCTTCCCAATTCCATGCGTGGAACCTGCACTTTCCGTGTACTCACAGCTTGACAAATGCTGGAAATCCACGTGCAGGGTTCTTTTTGGCAAGGAGATTGGGGAGCTGAAACCTTTCCAAAAATGGCTCTCCCTAAACACGCCTGCCCTTGCGCATGCCCCTTCTTCCCTCACAGGAAAGGAAATCACGTATTCCATTGAAGATTATTGCGCAGGCTCAAAGCGCGCATCGCTGGACGAGATTTGGAAGCTCAAGAAATTCCCGCCCATCTCAATAAACGAAATAAAGGACATTGATTCCCTGCTCTCTGCGGTGCAGGAGCGCGCATATTACACGGGCAACATAATACTGGGCAATTCGAATTTCATAGCGGGCAGCTCAAACTGCAACGACTCCTACTACGTGCTTGACTCCGGCGTCATAAGCGACTCAAAATACGTGTGCAATTCCAGCCGCGCAAAGCAAAGCGAGTTCCTTTTCGGCTCTGATGCAATCGGCGAAAGCAAATTCCTTGTGAAATGCTGCGAATCTTACAAAAACGTGCGCTGCCTTGAGGCTTGGAAATCCCAGTCCTGCGCAGACTGCTTTTACATAAACGGCGTGATGAACTCCTCGGACTGCCTCTTCTGCTTCAACGTGCAAAACAAGCGCAACGCAATCGGTAATTTGGAGCTTTCGCGCGAAAAATACCTCCCACTGAAGGAAAAGCTCGTATCCGAAATTGCGCACAAGCTTTCAAGTGCGCACTCTCTGCCCTCCCTTGCGCAAATAGTAGGGGAGTGCAAGGGGCATTCCTATTCCCCCCTGCTCGCAGAACTCAAGTCCCTTGAAAAAATCGAAAAGCCGAATCTCTCAAAAATAAATTCCGTTTTTGAAACCACGTCCAATCTTCTCTTTGGCAAAAAACTCACCGGAATAGACACTTACTCAAAATGGCTGCGCGCGCACGTGCTCAAAATGGAAGTTGGCAAGTCCATCATAAGCTCAAAGCCCATGCTTTTGGCAGACTATTCAAACTACCTTCTTTACCCCCGCAGCAGGCTTGTCACCCTGCTTGAGGCAGAGCACATCGGGAAGAACCTGCACCTTGATGAGAAAGAAGCAAGCAAGCTTTCCTTCCAGAATATTTCCGAAGGGATTTCAAAAATAGCATACCTCTCCCCTGAATATTTTGTGGGGCACAACGAAAACGCAATAGAGTGCTCCACCCAATACGAATCCTTGAACGCATACCGCTCCCCAGGCACCTCTTTCTCAAAAAATACTGCGTACTCTTTCTGGCCAAGGAATGCGGAGTGCATTTTCGGCTCCTCAATGGCATTCGAGTCTTTCTATTGCATAAACTGCTACTACTGTGAAAACCTCAACCGCTGCTTTGAGGCAGACAGCTCAAAATCCTGCTCGGATTCCTATTACCTGCACAACTGCGAGAACGTGCGCAACTCAATGTTTTGCTTCAATGCAAAGAACCTCTCTTATGCAGTGGGGAACACGGTTGTAGGGGAAGCGCAATTCAAAAAAACAAAGGAAATGCTCCTCAATTGGGCAAACGAAAACCTTGAAAAGAAAAAAGAAGTCCCGCTAAGCATTTTCGAAGCCGGTTGCAGTGACTAAAACTTATTCTGTGCTTTTCCCGTCGTACTCTTCAGGCTGCGCAAGCGCATCCGCTTTTGTGTGCCTCACGACCTTGTCCATGTGCTCAGGCGGCGAGTATATGGTGTACAATTTTAGGTCTTCCTTCCTGGACGTATTCACGACATTGTGCAGCGCCCCGGCAGGCACTATTATGCCGCTCCCATCCTTCACGCGGTGCTCTTTCTTGTCAATGTATACTTTCCCTTCACCGCTTTCAAAGCGGAAGAACTGGTCCCGATCCGGATGCGTTTCCTCCCCGATTTCCTCGCCCGCTTTCAGGCACATCAAGACAAGCTGCGAGTTTTTTCCGGTATAAAGCACCCTCCGAAAATCCATGTTCTTTTTCGTCTCTTTCTCAAGTTCAATTTCAAATCCTTTCATGGTATCCCCTCCCCACAAGTGTAAGAAAAGAAAAAAAGATAAGGGAATGTGCCTATTCCCTTACAACTGAGGACAGCATCAGGAAAGAGATGCCGCTGAAGAACAGGCTTATCCCAAAGAGAAGCCCCATCACCCAGACCGCGTCAAGGGGCCATGCCGTTATTATCAGAATCCCAAGCAGCATGGTTATCGCGCCGTCAAAGAGCAGCCATTTCCAGTTGTGCGTTGGCTTGAATTTGAAAGCCATCGCAATCCTTATTATGCCCTGCACAAGCAGGTAAGCTCCAAGCAGCATTGTGAGCGCAAGCACTGCGCCTACCGGATATACCAGGAGCACAAGCCCAAGTATTGCGGAGAGAGCACCGCCCACGAACGTGAAGAGGAACCCGCCCCATTTGCGCGCAGTAAAGGAGAGTGCAACTTCAACAATTCCAAGCACAAGCAGCAGCAGCCCCATAAGGACTTCAAGCGAGAACGTTCCAGCAACAGGGAACACCATCATCACAAACCCAAAAAGGACGAAGAGTATCCCAAGCGCAAGCAGCCATCCGCTTAGAACTTTCAATTCATTGGCATTTTTCGCAGCCATACCAACATCACCGACGTGAGTTCAAAGGCAAACCTTTTAAACGTTATATAGTTCCAATACACCCATGGCGCCTGCACCTGATTTGCTTTTCACAGTAACCGCACTTGGGATAGCCTCCACGCTTTCCCCGGGCATACTCGCAATCGCCCTTGCGCTGCTTTCAGGAAAGCACTATCCCATGAAGCGCTCGCTCGCATTCCTCGCAGGCATGCTCCCAACCGTGCTCATAATCGCAGCTGCAGGCGCAGGGCTTTTCGCATTTACGTCCGCAAGCAGGGATTCCCAAACGTCCGCATACATTGACCTTGCAATAGGCGCGCTTTTCCTGCTTTTCGCAATCCTCCCATGGGTATGGAAAGGCAAGGACGCAAGCGCCTCGCAGATAAAGGAAGCAGCCGCCCCCTCGCAGCATCTTGGCAGGTGGTTTTTGGTCGGCTTTGTTGCAACAATCACGAATTTTGATGCAGTGCTGCTTTACTTTACCGAAGTAAAGGAAATCGCAAACAGCAGCGCGCTTTTCCTGTCCAAACTCCTCCTAAGCGCGCTTGGCGCGCTCTTTTTCCTGCTTCCCGCGCTCCTTCCCATACTCGTTGCAATCGCATACCCCAAAAAGGCTGAAAAAATGCTCAAGCCGGTGCGCGCCCTCATGGAAAAATACGGCAACTACCTTGTAAGCCTCATAATGCTCGCATTCGGGGCGTATTTCCTCTACCGCTCGCATTTCTTTTTCTAGCTCCTTCTTCCAGGAAAGCTTCAATCGTGACAAGCCTTTTTCTATTTGCCCTCCCCATTCCATCCCATGCAAGAAAATTTTGAGGAAAAGCTCAAGGCTTACATGCAGGGGCACGGGATTGCCGCGCAGCACATGCATTTTTCCCAATCCTGCCATTCCGTGAAGGAGGCGGCGGCTGCAGCGCACGCAAGCGAAGGCGATTTCGTAAAGAACGTGTGCATGCTGGACGCAGCCGGGAGCATAATCGTGTGCATCGTAAAAGGCGAGGACAAGGCAAGTGGGGAAAAAATCGCAGCCCTCCTCAAAATCCCAAAACCGCGGCTTGCGACTTCGCAGGAAATGCTTGAAAAAACCGGCTACCCAGCAGGCGGCACGCCCTCTTTTGGCTATCGCGCAACTTTCCTTGTGGATTTGCGCGTGATGGAAAAACAATACATGCTCACCGGCGGCGGAAGCGGGCATTCGCTTGTGAAAATTTCCCCCAAAGAGCTTCTTCGCGCAAACAATGCAAAAACCGCAGACATACGCGCAGACTAAACAATGCGAGTCAAATTCCCTTCTTTATTTTCCCAAGAAGCGGCGCAGCCGCGCGCTCAAAGTTCCTTCTTTATTTTCTCAAGCAGCAGCCCGAATTCCAAATACCCTGCCTTTGCGTTGAAATGCCCAGCATCCTTCACCAAAATAAGTTCAGTGCCCAGTTTCTGCGCAACCTCTTCCCCCTTCTCAAGTTTTATGTACGGGTCGTTGTCAGAATGGAATACATAAAATTTCCCGCAGTTTTTCCGTATCTTCTCCCAATTGAAATCCCGCTGCGCAAAGCTTTTCATGCCCTCGTCATATTCGTTTCCCGCCTTTCCCACAAAGCTTGCAACAAGGAAAGCGGCATGCGCAGGGCATTTCTCAAGCACATTGAGCACAAAAGGCGCGCCAAGGGAATGCCCCACCAAAATCGCATCTTCCCCAAGCTCCCCGCGCTCTGCCTCAAAAACTCCCATCCATTCCCCAAGCGTTTGGTTCCCTGGCGTAGGGAACTGCGGCACAAGAACTTTGCAGCCCAGCTTTCCAAGCTCCCTTTTCATCCACGGGAACCAGTTTTCTTCCGGATACCCGCCCACCCCGTGCACTATAAGGACATTCCTCATGTTACATAACGCTTTGGCAACTTATTTCAACCTTTGCTTCGAAGTTCCAAGCGGTGGTGCGGATGAAGGAAACGATAAAAGAAATATTCTCTATTTTTTACGGCCGCAGGCAAATGCTGCTTGCAGTTTTCACCGCACTCGTGTATGCCGCATTCCTAATCCCGCTCAAGCCCTTCCCCCTAATCCCGGGCATAACTGAAATACGCATTGCGAATTTCGTCCCCGTCGTATTCGCAATTTTCTTCGGGCCCGCAGCAGCATGGGGCGCCGCGTTTGGGAACCTCATAGGGGACCTTTTCGGCACGCTCACGGATGCGAGCATATTCGGCTTTATCGGGAATTTCATTTTCGCATATGTTGCCTACAAAATATGGCACCACTACACAAAGAATGAAAAAATAACCCTCACGCAAAGGCAGCTTGGGGTTTTCTGGCTTGCGGCTTTCCTTGCAAGCGTGGCGTGCGCCCTCATAATCGCGCCCGCAGTCTCAAGGCTTGACTATGCCCCAGGGACCCCGATGCCCCTGCTCTTTGCATTCATTGCGCTGAACAATTTCCTGCCTTCTCTGGTGCTTGGGCCAGTCCTCATAAAGCTCTTCTACCCCATGCTGAAAAAGTCAAAGCTCATCTACGGGGCCTGATTCCTTGCCGCAACCTGCAAAAGAAGCGGAGACACAATAGTGGTAAGGAACGCCATCGAGGCTATGATTGAATATTCCGCAGCGCTTAGCACAGTTTTCCCATCCGCCCCGATTGCACTGAGCCCGTACAGCCCTATTATGAGCGCGATTTCCCCCCTTGGCACCATACCAACCCCAATCGCAATGCTCTCTTTAAATTTGCTGCCGCTAAGGGCCGCCCCTGCGCCGCATCCAACTATTTTTGCCAATATTGCAATCATGCTTATCAAAAGCACTGGCACGATATTTTGCGCAAGCGCATCCACGTCCACAAGCAATCCAAGCGAAATGAAAAATACTGGCACAAAAAGCGCCTCAAGCGGGTAAAACATGTCAAGCAGCCGCCCAGTCTTTCTGCTATAGCTCATTGTAATCCCCGCAACAAATGCGCCCACAATAGCAGACAACCCGATAAACTCCGCAACGTACGCATAGAAAAGAAGGTACATGAGCATTGCAAGGAACCCTTTCTTTGGCATTTTCTCATCCGTAACAAGCGCATCAAAATAATTCGCTACAATGAACCTTCCAAGCACTATCCCGCCCACTATGAACACAAGCGTGCTTGCAAGAAGCGAAAATACGCCCCCCAGCATCCCAGCCCCCCCTGCAGGCGCACCCTGCACAAAAGAGAGCACAAGGAGCGCAAGCACGTCGTCTATTACAGCAGCCCCAAGAATCGCCTGCGCCATTTGCGTGTGCAGCAGTTTCATCTCCTCAAGCACCGCAACGGTTACCCCCACGCTTGTCGCAGTGAGCGCAGCGCCCAAGAACAGCGCATAGAAAAACGAGTGCCCGCCCCAAATTGCAAACAAATACCCTGCCGCAAAAGGCACAACCACCCCCAGCAGCGCAATCACGAAGTTCTTCACATTGAATATGCCCTTTACTTCGCAGTGCAGCCCTATCTTAAAGAGCAGGAATATCGCGCCCAGCTTTGCAAATACCTCCACAATCCCCCCTGACTGCACAAGGCTTGGCGCCCCGGCCGGCATTGAAAAAGCAATCCCCAAAAATGCAAAAAAAGAATTCATAACTCCCGATAGCGCCGCATAAATCATCCCGCTCGCAGAAGGTGAAATAAGCACCCCAACAAGGAGCAGCACCATCACAAAGGGCTGCTTAAGGTAGTGCATGAGCATTTCCGCAATTATCGCGGCAAGAAGGAGGAACGAAAGCTCAAACCAGATTTTCTTTTCCTCGCTTATTTCCCCGAAAACGCTTGAGCGCAGCACTGAAAGGAAAAGCAGCAGCGCAAGCGCAAAAAAGAGAACCGCAGCCCACACTTTCGCGTTTTTCCCAATCTCCCCTTGTGCAATGCTGCCAATTTGCCCCTGTGCGTCCCTTGCCAGCCTGCTCCCCCCAATCCTGCCTATTTTCGGAATCCGCATGCGCAACACTTGCTTTCCAATGCTTAAATACTTAGCACACCTGCTGTTCAATGCAGTTGTTGCCAAACAGCAAAAGGTTGCACTGCGCGCTTATGTAATCGGGCGAAACAAGCGGGCACTGCGCCACCATGCTCCCGTTAGTGTAGAATGCCGAGCCTCCCCCGATAAGCGAACTCACCACGCGCACGTACTGCCCGCACGTGTACACGCTTGCAACGTTTGTCTTGTTGCAGAATTTCTTTGCCTCCTTCTGCACAGGGCTCGCGCAATCTTCTTCCCACGTGCGTATGCACTTGTTTTTCACAGCGCACCAACTATATCCGGCGCTTGCAATGCACCCATTCGCATCGCGGTCCGAGCCCATCATTGGCGAAGTGCAGTTTTCCTCCCATGGGCGTATGCATTTGCCTGATGAAGCGCACCACGTGTACCCAGCGCTTGCAATGCACCCGTTTGCGTCCCTGTCAGAGCCGGGCATCATCGCAGTGCAGTTTTCTTCCCACGCCCTTATGCATTTCTGCGACGCAGCGCACCATGTGTACCCCGCAGAACCTATGCACCCGTTCTCATCCCTGTCCGAGCCTGGCATAATAGTTTTTGCGCAGTCCTCTTCCCATGGGCGTATGCATTTTCCTGATGCATCGCACCACACGTATCCCGCGCTCCCGATGCATCCGTGCGAATCCCTGTCCGCCCCATCAAGGGCGGGCATGCTCGGAAGAGCCCCGCCCCTTTTCGCGTTCGCATATTTTGCAGCTATCTTGTCAAACGTCCCATCCTGTTTCATGCTCCCAAGCGCAGCCTGCCATTTTTCCACTATCCCATCCGGCACGTCCTTGCTGAATGCAACGTACATCAAATTCTTCTTCACCTGGTAAATTTCCTGCACGTCCCCTTTTTGCATCCCCGCGTCCTCCATTATGCCATCAAAGCTTGAGCTGCTTCCCAGCCACAAGTCATCCTTGCCATCCACGAGCCTTTTTGGGCAGTCGCTGTCAAGCGCAACCGCATCAATGTTGGTGAATTTCTTTTCAAGCAGGAACTGCTCGCGCGCATCGTCCTTTGCAACGCATATCTTCCCGGCTTTTTTCGCATCTTCCGAGCCAAAGAGCATTATCTTTGAATCCTTTGGCGCATAGAAAGTGAAGTCCCAGCTTGCAATCGGGCCCACCCATTTGAACAGGCTTTCCCGAAGCGATGTCCTCCCAGTAGAATACAATACAACGTTCGGCCCTGCAAGCGCAAGGTTGTACGCATCCGTCCACTCCAAAAGCCCGATGTCCGCGCTCGCATTCACCCTCTTCATGATTTCCCTTACTGTTTCAGTGGACTGCCCCATCACGTTCCCGTTCGCATCCTTGTAATTGTAAGGCGGGAATTCCTCGGTGAGCACCCTGAATTTTATCGCAGTGCAGTTTTCTTCCCATGGGCGTATGCACGCCTGTTTCACTTCGCACCAGCTGTACCCCGCGCTTGCAATGCACCCGTGCGCATCCCTGTCGTTGCCCACCATCTGCCCCTGCTGCGAGACGCAGCCAAAGGCAAAAATAGCAGCAACAAATACGACAGCAACCCACAGGGATTTCATGAGACCACCGCAAATACTTATAACGGAATATTTTTATACTCGCGCAGCAGTGGCACGCGCAAGCTACCCTATGCCCTGCCCATTCGTTTTTTATTTCCCGCATGCGTTACATCCTAATGAGGCTTTTTTGCGCAATCGAGCTGCCCCAGGAAATAAAGGAAAAACTAGCAGCAGCGCAATCTGAGCTTGTGCAGCCGGGCATAAAGCTTGTTGAAAAGGAAAACCTGCACATCACGCTTTCTTTTTTTGGCGAAGTGGGCGAAAAGGATGTAAAAAAGCTCCAGGCCGCACTTTCCGCAGTCGAATTTCACCCTCTTGAAATTTCAATGCGCGGAGTAGGCGCATTCCCCAATTTGAAATTCCCAAACGTGGTTTTTGCAAATGCAGGGTGCGCGCAGCTTGCGCAACTTGTGCAAGGCATAAATTCCGCAGTGGAAAAATCAAAAGTCCCTGTCCAGAAAGAGGAAAAGGAATTCCATGCGCACGTTACGCTTGCAAGAGTAAAGGGCGGCGCAAATATTTCAGGTTTTGCGCAAAAATATTCCGCATTTGATTTCGGCCCCTTCATTGCAAAGAAGTTCGTGCTCAAGAAAAGTGCGCTTTCCACAGCCGGCTCCAAATACGAAACAATCAAACAATGAGTTTCTGCAGCCCTATCGCAGCCCATTGCAGCCCGCCGCAGCCCGTTGCAATGCAAGCCTCCGTTGCTCCCTGCAATACTTTCATTAAACACCACTTTTTCTCAGAAACCGTTAATAACGTTTCCCCATACTAATATACATCTTATGCACTGCTTGTTTGGCAACATTTCCTGCGTTTTAGTGCATTCCAATATCCAGGGGATTTAATGGCACCCAGAACACCAGCCCGCATCAGCCACTCGCACCTGCCAATTGCAGAAGCCATATATGCCGGCAGCCTGCCCGAAGGCTTTTCCCCTCCCCCAAACGCACCTGTTGATACGTCCGGCTTTTACGACCCTGCGATAACCCTCCCTGACGGCTCCATCCTCATGAGGGGTGAAATAGCCGGTCCGGATGGCAGCTCTTCCCCGCCCCTTGTTGTGCGCCCGCCCCAAAATGAAGTAAAAAATGAGCGCCGCGTTTACACCCCTGCAATAGAACTGCCCGGGGGCTACATGCTGCTAAGGGAAGGCGAACGGGACGAGCAAGGCCATTACAGCCCGCCCATAATACTCAAGACCCCAAGGCAAGACAGCCTGGGGCGCTTCTGGCACAACTGCTTCCTTATAGGCGCAATAACAAACGTCCCGAAAACCGAATTTTCCACGCACCTGCGCGTGATGAGCGCAATGGGCAGGCTGCTGCAATTCCGCTACGAGCTGAATTTTTCAACCGCACTCCTTGATACGGATTCGAAGCTCACCAAGTCCCTGAAGGACCCGGAGCATGCATGCTACCACTTTGACATACGCAGCGTGGACTGGTCCAATTTCCTTGTGGGCGAATTCAGCTTCCCCTCGCTTGGGGCAGGGCTTGAAGCCCAGCGTGCCAGCGAAAAGGGCATACCAATTATCGGGGCTGCGAGGATGAACATGTTCGAGTCCATAATTTTCTTCACATGCCACAAGATACTCAAGCGCGAAGTCCCCAAGTTCCTGGTGAAAAAATACGTTCCGGAAAAGCGGGACGTTGCATTGCTGCGCGGAGACGGCAGCATAACAATAAAGGACATCTACCTTGGGGATTCAAACGTTTCCCCAATGCTGCTTGGCAACCCCGCCCTTATTGACATGGTGTTTTACACAGTGCACAGCAAATGGCTGAGGAACATGCTCTATAATATAGAAGCCCGCGCTTTCTTTGTGGAAAAGCGGGCAAGCAGGAAAATGCAGGAGGCGCTTTCTGCAGGAAAAGCCAAGGTGCCCCTGTTTTACCGCCTACAGCATAAATTGGCAAAAGGGCTGCGCCATTTCCTTGAAAACAACGACCCGATTTCCAAAATGCTTGCCGACCTGGATGCGCGCCTGATTTCCCACTTCCACCTTGTCCCGCGCACTGCAAAACTGGCCGGGGAAAAAGCCGCATTGGAAGCAAGGCTTAACGCAAAGGACGACCCTGCCTTGCAGGCAGAAGTAGCAGCCCTTGAGAAAAAAATCCACCTGCTTGACGACCTGCTGCTTTTCCGCCACCGCAACCCCATCGCCCTGTTTAAAAAATACCAAAAAACATTCCCCGAGGCTGCGGAGCGCGACCCTATGTTTGGCGAGGGCAAGGAGCAGTCCCTCCTGATGTGCCCTGTGAAAGACCTTACAAAAGAGGACCTTAAGCTCGTTGTCCGCCCCAATGGAAACGGCAAAAACGGAAATGGCAAGAAACCCGCAAACGGCGCGCCCCATGTTTCAGGTGAGCAGCAGCCGCTTCCGTTCAGGGCAACCAATGCTGCCTAAGCAACCCAATTTCCCTAAAACCGCGCTCACTTCTGCTTCAAGCAATACGCGGCTTCCCAAGCCCAGCGCTTCTTATTTCGGCTTCAGGCACCCATTTCCCAAGCGCCCGCCTTACTTCGGCTTAAGGTATCCCCATTTCTCAAGTGCCTGCCTTAATTCCACGCTTTTTTTCGCAGCTTCCTCAAGGGTTTTCCCGTCCATTTTCGCCTGCATAGCATCCATTGATGCTTTTGCTCCCGCGCGTGTCCCTTTGGGATGCCCGTGTATCCCGCCGCTCACTAATATTACGCATTCATTCCCGAAAATGTCCATGACATCGGGCACGAGCGCGGGGTGCAGCCCTCCCGAAGAAACAGGGAACGCGCCCTTTATGCCTCCCCATTCCTGCCTCATTAACGTGTTCCCGTCCGCTTTCGTAACTTTCTCCCTCAATACATTTGCAACGCTTTGCACTTCGTGTTTGTCCCCAACGAGTTTCCCAACCGCAGTTCCAGCGTGCAGCTGGTCCACCCCGATAAGCCTATTCAGTTTCGCAAGGAATTGCATGCTCAACCCATGTTTTGGATTCCGGTCAAATGCAGCATGCATCGCCCTGTGCGCATGTATCGCCATATCATAGTCCGCGAGAATGTCTCGCATGTGCTGCACTGCAGACGTGCCCGCAACAACAACGTCTATCATCGCAAACCTCCATCCGTTCTCGTACAAGAGCGTCGCCCGCTTTTCCATTTCCAAAACAGGAGCCGTAATGTTCAGCAGCGCATCTTTGCATTCCCCTGTTTCTTTTTCCGCCTTGTCCCTTAATTTTGTCATCAGCTTTACGCGCTCATCAAAGCGGTTGAAATTTGTAGACGTCAAATTCTCATCGTCCTTTACAAGGTCAAAGCCGCCCATCCATGTCTCATATCCTATGTGCGCATGCTCTGCCGCGGAAAATCCCACTTTTGGCTTTGGAACCGCGCCCGTGAGCGGCCTCTTTTTCACTTTCATGAGCTTGCGTATTCCTTCCATTCCTTGTCCCGGTCCCCTAAAGTGCCTCACATATTCCTTTGGAAGAGCCGCATCCACCAACCTCAAGTTCTTGATTGCCTTCATGCCGAAAATGTTCCCCGCAATCCCGCTCAAAAGCTGGGGCGCATTCCCCTCCTCCCACAAGTCCAATGGATATGCAACCTTCACAAAATTCCCCTCAATCTCAAAAGCGGTTGCCATCAATCTCTTCATGCGCGCAGGCATTGTGAAAAGCGTAGTCCACGTTCCAGTAGAGCTCTCGGACGCAATTCTCCCAACAGCCTCTTTTTTGCTTATCCCAGCCGCAGGCTCAAAATAAAAGAGCACAACAAGCTCGTCTTTTGCAGGCGTGTACCTTTCATCCACAAAATCCGTGTACCATTCCACTTTTGCCATTTGCACGCACCCCATTCCCGCTTTTTTTGCCGCATTGCAGCCTATTCGTGCATACTATAAAAAGTTTGTGCATCAGAGGTATTTGTTGATTGTGCAAATCAGCATTATTAATAATTTTAGCCGCCATAAAAATATCGGTATATAACACATGACTCAAAAAAACGTCGAACCAGCAGTCAAAAATCCCTTTCCAGAGGCCAAATTACAGGTTGATACCAATAATAATTCGGACAGCCGCAAGAAACAAATAGTATCTGCCTCTATCAACGAATTAGTGCAAAAAGGCAGCTTTGCACGCAAAAAAGCGGACGAATTCCTGGCAGGTGAAATCGGAAAAGGAATCCAATTCACAAAAGAGCAATTGGGCGAAATAAAGGAAAAACTTACGCCTATTTTTATCAAGCTCACTTTAGAATCCGGCCAAGCGAAGGCAGGCGAAGCAATAGACCGTGTAAAGAAAGACCTCATCGGCATATTGGGCAATGGCAGGCTTCTCGAAAGCGAACGCTTTTTGGCTGCAATCGGGACAACAGAAGGTTTCATCAGCTATGTTAATTTTAAGCTGCCTGGCAAATCCGCCCAGCAAGGCGGGCTGGAAGTCCCTGCAGCCGCACGGTTCTTTTTTAATCAGGTACTGGGCATTCTCCCAAGCTTCAGGGACGCCAAAAGGAATCTTGAACAGGGAGAAAGGATAGAATACAATGCAGAGTCTGGAAAAGTGCTATTCAAGAAAAAGGACGGGGCAGTAGTTGGAGAGATGGGTGCAGATAAAATATTGGATCTGCTCAACCGTGGTGCAAATTACCTTCTGAAGGGCGCCACTTTTATGCACGACAAAGAAAACAGTGCGCTTTTGCTGCAAATGAACGGAAGCACCGCAATTCAAATTGACATTCCAACCGCACTGGGCGCCTTTGAAAGATATATACCAAAGGGAGAAATAAGCCTTGTTGAAAACGGAATAAGGATAAAAGGGAAACTTACCTCCAATATCTCCTTTGGGGAAAATTGGATACTCCTGACAGTTCAAAACCCCGAAGGGAAAGAGGAAACGTACCGCATGGACATTGACTTTGAATCAAAGGCAGCGGTAATCCGGGCAGACGGCGTCAAGATTGAAACCATAGACCTCACCCCGCGCCAGGAACTTGCATCAGCAACCCAAAAAAACAGGAAATAAAGGCCACCTTGCAACATTTATTAATCTCAGTTGTGAAATGCGCACA
Organism: Candidatus Anstonella stagnisolia; assembly: GCA_902384585.1. Taxonomy (GTDB): domain Archaea; phylum Micrarchaeota; class Micrarchaeia; order Anstonellales; family Anstonellaceae; genus Anstonella; species Anstonella stagnisolia. The sequence goes on along the minus strand of CABMCJ010000004.1, from coordinate 475,541 downwards.
TGGGTTTTTGTTTTGACGTTTTTGCAGCCGGCACCCCCGTAGTAGACTATTTCGCATCAGCAAAGGATGCGCAACTCAATGCATTGCGGCTCAAAAAAGGCGGCTCAAATTTCATGGACCGAAAATCCCTTGAGAAAATCTGCTCTTCGCTTAAAATTTCCCGCATAAACGCAGGCGACAATGCCCGAAATGTTTGCGAAGGGGTTTCCTATCTGGGCGGAAAGTGCGCATACGCAGGCTCCCTTGCAGCCGACAAAGAGGGGAAAATATTTTCAGCGAGCTTGCATAAGCACAAAATTGCAAGCTGCCTCCAGTTCACAAGCGGAACAAGCGGCAAAATCCTCGCGCTCATAACTCCCGACAAGCAGCGCACTTTCGCAGTGAGTTTGGGAAACTCTGAGAAATATTCTAAACTAGAGCTTGCCTCCTTGAAAAATTCAAAATATCTCTTCCTGACGTCCATAACCGCCCTTTCGCACCAGACTCTTGGCAAAACAACCGCAAAACTTATGCAACGCGCAAAGTCCCTCAAAGTCCCTCTTGCATTTTCCCTTGAAAGCCCCCCAATGGTAAAGCAAAGAAGGAAAGAGCTGCTCTCCCTCCTGAAAAAATTCCCGCCCGAAATACTTTTCGCAAACGAGGAGGAATTCGCTTCCCTCGATATTTCAGCAAAGAAATTCCTCTCGCTCGCAAAAATAGTTGTCCTCAAAAAAGGCTCGCGCGGCGCAACTGTTTTTGCTGATGGCAAGTGCATCAATGTTCCTGCCAAGAAAGTGAAAGTAGTCGACACAACCGGCGCAGGGGACTTTTTCGCTTCCGGCTTCCTGTACGGGATGTGCAAGAAGAAAAATCTGGAAGAATGCGGCTCTTTTGGCACAAAGCTTGCAGCTCGCGCAATTTCGCGCATGGGCGCAACCCTCTCTTAAACCCATAAATATACACATTTATAAATATTAAGTGTTATATCAATACTACTTATGGGGGGACTATTATGGACACTAGTACTGCAACCGCAACAAATCATGCTGGCGCTAACCGGACAGGCATCCAGACTGGCACTGGGCGGAATGGGACTGTTCTTACCGAATCCGCAAGGGCAACTCTCAGGGAGAGCCTGCTCAGATTGCAATCCGAACCTCCCCGTTTTGCTGCAGCCTCGCAAACAGCGCGAGACGCGCTCGAGAGTGTGCGCAGGCATATGCCTTCTGGCGTTGGGGAATCGCAAAGAAACATCGGATACGCAATAAGGGACATCGGATATCTGATAGAAGATGCGTCAAAGCTGGACCATGCATCCAAGTTGCCCTTTGGGGTAGTTACAAATGCCCTAAAAGGGCTTGAAACCCTCAGGCCGCACGCAGTGGTTCTTCCTGAATTCGCAACATTGGAAGAATTCATAAATTCCGCAACGGGGCCTGCTTCCCTGGCACCCGCGCAAAACGTGCAGGAAGCGCTAACGAGGCTCACCTTTGAAATGCAACGCAATGTAGCCATTGAAACAGAAGGAAGCGCTGCTGATTTTTCAGCGCAATCGTTTGAAACCGACAGCGCGGCAATAAACCTGCTCGGCTTTATCCAATCAGTCCAGACGAGCTACATCCCGCACATTTTCACAAACGAGCATGGCAGTTTTGTGTTCAATCCAAGCCCGCAGGCGCCCCTTTCTATTTCCACGCACCAGGCCCAGTCCGTTTCTTCCGAGCTTCTTATAGACCCCAAAACCCTGGCACAGCTAATCTCCTCATCTTTGGCAACAGTGCGCAAATATACTAAGACGGACAATGCCAATTTGAAAATTCTTGAGGAATTCATAAGCTCTGAGCAAGCGCAGAGATACCTAAAATCCGCCAATGCAAGCACGAATCCCTAATCCAGCCATTAAGGCGATAGTATGAACGCTCGAAAACATGCGGACCCTGCCGGATGCGCAGATGCAAGAACAGCTGTCCCCCGCATGGCAATCGGCATAAAGGACTCAGTTCTTGCTGAGCGCACTGTTGCGGCAATACGCGATGCAAAAACTATCCCATCCGACAAACAGATACACGAGGCACTCACACAACCTGCACGCAATGCTCCCTCATCAAGGGATGCGCTCACAAATCCAATGTCTGAAGCCCAAAGGTCAGCCATTAGTGATGCACTCACTTTTCTAATTGAGCACAAGCTGCCCTGGACTGCGTCCAACGTGAAGCTGTTGCTCGCAAAAAGCGGAGTTGAAATGCCACTGTTTTATGTCCCTTCCCTTTTTGCCGCAGCGGCGCTTGGCAGGCTGTGCGATGCGGCCACCCAAGAAACAATTGCAAGCATAAAAGACGGGCCAATGGACAATCCAACCTATCGCGGGTATTTGGAGCAGCTCATTGGCAATGCAGACAAAAGCATATATTCACTGATAAGCTCCGCATCAAGAGCGGGCCAGGCATCCGACGTGCCGCAGCAGCTTGTTGCAAAGGCAAACGCAGGGCTTGAAGTCCTCAGGCACCTCGCAGGCAGAGACCCTGATTTTGAAACAGTGGAGAAATTCGTGCACTCCACAAAAGTGCAGTAAAGAACCAACACAACCCTCTCATAACTCCAGCGCATTAATCTCCTTATATATAATGTCCCTCTTATTTCTTCTTCCCAACTCTCTTCTCAAATTCCTTTTGCGAATAAACTGTCATCTTTCCCCTGCCTATAAGTTCATCCTGCCTCTGCGCCTCTTTCTGCGCCCATGCATCAAAAAGCGCCTCCTGCTCCCCGCCCCGCAAATATTCCTGCTCAAGCCTCAGGACGCCCAAGCGCAATGCCTCGCTTTTCGTGGACGCAATGCCCAGCTTCACAAGGCGTTCTATCACGTCCTCAACGTGCCCCTCAAACCTTACTGTGAGATTCATATATTTTCACCATCATTATTATTGCATACTGCTATTAAAAAGCTATGTTTTCACCTAATGCGCACACTTATGCATTTTCTTCCCCTTATACACACATTTATAAACATTAGGCGCCATAAAAAATACAACACTTACGAGGGAATATAATGAACCAGAGCCAAAGACGAGACATCAGTCCAGCAAAAACCAACACAGGCGGCAATGCCGTAGCTGCAGAGCCAAGGCTCACTCTTTGTCACAAACTTTGCATAACGGAAGATGTGCATGGATCTAATAAGAAAGCCACAAGTAGCACCGGTCCAACTGCACCCGTCAATCCCACAGCCTCTCCCAACCCCTCAGCAGCGAAAACCGCAGATGATGCGTTCAATCGGCTGTATATAACGTATAATGTTGCTATGCAAACAGAGCTTGGCACAGGATTTCCGTTCGCCGAAGAACTCTCTAATTTTCACAAGATTGCCCAGCTTAATGATGCAGCGCCACTATCAAATCTAATACAGCTCGCTTCAACAAGAAACCAAGCAGGCGAAATACCCCCGCATCTCATCACAGATGCTCGAGCCGCCCTTGAACGCTACAGGGAAGACTATGGCGAAACCGCAGACTTCAAAACAGTGGAAGCATTCGTAAACTCCATAATAGGCCAAGGCTTTCAGGAAGCGCAGCGGCCTGCCCCAACCCCTGAAGAAGCGCTCGAAGCGTTCAAACAAGCCGCAGTGGAGATGTATGCAAAAGTAAATGTTAGATCAACCGACACCAGAGTGCGGCTATCCACGTATGAGTCCTTTCAAGTGCCATTTGCAAACCTATACAGCTTCATACAAACAATCAGCACGGGCGCTAAGCCAAAAATATTAAAAAACAAGCTCGGGGTTTTCATATTCGACCCAAGCAAGGAAAGCTCACATTATACAATATGCCAGCGCCAGACTAGGCGTCCCACCTTCCTCCCAACTGCAGAGCTTCTGCCCCAGCTCATCTCCTCTTCGCTTGCCACTGTGCGCGAATACCTAGATCCAAACAGGCCTCAAATGCGCGTGCTGGAGGCATTCATAAATTCCCCTCCGGCTCAAGAACTCCTTGCGCCGCGCTTAAATGCAGGTCAAAGCATGCCGCAAGTGCGCATACCCGAGGAAGCCGCAACTTCCCCTCCGGCTCAAGAACTCCCTGTGCCGCGCTTAAATGCAATAACCTCGCTTTTCTCCAAAATTGGCTTTGCACTTAAATCCCTCGTTGCACCTAAAGTGTGATTCTTGCACCTAAAGTCCACGAAAGCCGCCTTTTTAGGTGCAAAGCTTCCAAAATTCGCTCCTTTTTAAACAACCTTTATAAACATTTTGCCGCATAATACCCTAACTGCGTTTGGTTAGTGGTGTTGCTTTGACTAAAGCCGAGTCTTTTTCACACGAATTTGTCCCCCGGCACGAGATACTGCCTAAAAAAGAGAAGGAGGCCCTCCTCGCAACGCTAAACGTGAGCCTGCAGCTCATCCCGCGCATCCACAAGACCGACCCGGCAATCGCAACACTCGGCGCGGAAATCGGCGACATAATAAAAATTACAAGGCACGACGCAAAAGCAGACACGATAGAATACACGTACTACCGCGCAGTCGTAAAGTAAGGGAAGAAAAAAGAAACGCACAAGGGTGTTATGCATGATTACAAAGGAATTGCTGCCAGCATATTTCCGCGAAAACAGCCTTGTGAAACAGCACCTTGATTCTTACAACAAGTTTGTTGACATCGGCATCCAGGAAATCGTTGACCGCGTGGGCGTAATACAGCCCTCCATCGAGGGATTCGAGCTCCACTTTGGAAAAATCCGCCTTGACAAGCCAAAAATTATCGAGGCAGACGGCGCGCAGCGCGCAATCACCCCGTACGAAGCGCGCTTGAGAAACCTTACTTATTCCGCACCCATTTTCCTTGAGATAATCCCTGTTTTTAACGGCGTTGAAAAACGCACTTTCTCCGAAGTTTTCATTGGCGAGCTCCCGGTAATGGTGAAGAGCAAGCTCTGCTATCTTTCAAACATGTCCGAAGAGGAACTCATAGAGTCCGGCGAGGACGGCGCAGACCCTGGCGGCTATTTCATAATAAACGGAAGCGAGCGCGTGCTCACCTCAATAGAGGACCTCGCGCCAAACCGCATTATGTGCACCCGCGAAAAAGACAATTCAATAGTGACAGCAAAAGTTTTCTCCACTCGCAACGGATTCCGCGCACGCTCAGTAGTGGAAAGAGTAGGAGAGGGAATGCTCAGAGTAGTTTTCCCGGCAGCACCAAAAGACCTCTCATTTATCTCAGTAGTTCGCGCACTCGGGCTTGACAAGAAAGAGGAAATGCTCGCAGCATTCTCAACTGACAAGCACGTTGTTTCCGACATCCTTCTCAATCTGGAGGCAGACCAATCTTCAAATAAAGACGATGCAATGGACTACCTTGGAAAGAAGGCAGCACCCGGCCAGGCAACAGAGTACCGCATAAAGCGCGCAGAAGTCCTTCTCGACACTTACCTCCTTCCGCACATCGGCACAACCGCGGAGGACCGCATAAAGAAAGCATACTACCTGTGCAAAATGGCAGAGCGCTCAATACGCGTTGCATACCACGACATAAAGCAGGATGACAAGGACCACTATGCAAACAAGCGCATAAAGCTTGCAGGCGACCTCATGGAAGAGCTCTTCCGCTACGCATTCCAATTCCTCGTAAAGGACGTTTCATACCAGGCAGGCAGGGCAGATGCAAGAGGCCGCCGCCTCGCAGTGCAAACCCTTGTTCGCCCGGACGCACTTTCCGACAGGATAAGATACTCAATGGCAACAGGAAACTGGATTGCAGGGCAGACCGGAGTTTCACAACTCCTTGACAGAACAAGCTTCCTTGCAACAACCTCGCACTTGCGCCGCATTATTTCCCCGCTTTCAAGAAAGCACCCGCACTTCAAGGCAAGGGACTTGCACGGGACGCACTGGGGAAAGCTCTGCCCCAACGAGTCTCCGGAAGGCCCTTCGTGCGCTCTCGTGAAAAACTTGTCCCTCTTGTGCGAAGTATCGATTGGTGAAAAGGAAGAGAACGTGGAGCAAATACTCCTTCGCATGAACGTAAAGCTTTAAGCAGTGATATTTATGGCAAAGATAAAAAGGAAAAAGAAAAAAATGTCAAAGCCGGTAGGCCAGCAGAAGTGCAGCGTGTACATTAACGGCCGCTTCATCGGCTTCTGCGAGTCAGGCTCGGCCCTTGTATCCGAGCTTAAGGAAAAGCGCCGCAGCGGAGTCCTCTCCCCGGAAGCAAACTTCTACTACAATTCCCAGACAGACGACGTGTACATTAACACGGATTCAGGCAGGGCGCGCCGCCCCTACATAGTAGTGGAGAACGGCCAGTCCAAGCTCACAACCGCGCTCCTCTCGCAGCTTAAAGGCGGCGAGACAACGTGGGGCAAGCTCGTAAAACTCGGCGTAATAGAATATTTGGACGCAGAAGAGGAAGAGAGCGCGCTTGTAGCGCTCAAGGAGGAAGACCTCACTCCAGAGCACACGCACCTTGAGATAGACCCCGTATCCATAATGGGCGTTACAGTCTCAGTTCTCCCATACCCCGAATACAACTCCTCGCCCCGTGTCACAATGGCATGCGCAATGGCAAAGCAGTCCCTGGGCACATACTCTACAAATTTCAATCTCCGCACGGATTCGCGCGCGCACATTATGCTTTACCCGCAGCAGCCGCTCGTGCAAACGCGCCCATATTCCATACTCAAATTCTCAGAGCGCGCAGCAGGGCAGAATTTCGTTGTTGCGATTACCTCAATGCACGGATACAACCTCTCAGACGCGCTTGTGATGAACCGCAATTCAGTGCAGCGCGGCCTCGGTCGCTCAGTTTTCTACAAGACGCATGAGTCCGAGGAACGCAAATACCCCGGCGGCCAAAAGGACAAGTTTGAAATCCCGCCCGCAACAACAAGCGGATACCGCGAGGAAAAGGCGTACAGGCACCTCGGAGAAGACGGCATCGTAGTCCCCGAAAGCACAGTGAATTCCCGCGACGTGATAGTTGGAAAGACCTCCCCGCCCCGTTTCCTTGAGGAAATGACAGTGTTCGGCGTCTCAGAGGAAAAGAAGCGCGAGAATTCGCTTGCAATAAAGAGCGGCGATGACGGCGTTGTTGATTCCGTAATGCTCACAGATTCCCTTTCAGGGAACAAGCTCGTGAAAGTGCGCATGCGCTGCGTAAAGGTCCCTGAGCTTGGCGACAAGTTCGCATCGCGCCATGGGCAAAAGGGAGTGGTAGGCCTGCTCCTCCCGCAGGAAGATATGCCCTTCACAAAGGACGGCATTGTGCCCGACCTCATAATTAACCCGCACGCAATCCCCTCTCGTATGACTTCAGGGCACTTGCTTGAAATGTTGGGCGGCAAGAGCGTATGCTTCTCAGGGAAGTTCGGCGACTGCAGCGCATTCAACGGCGACAAGGCTGACGATTACATAAAGGCCCTCAAGGAGAACGGCTTTGAGGAGTACGGCGAGGAGTTCCTGTACGACGGCGTTTCCGGCGAGCTCATCAAGAGCAAGATTTTCGTAGGCGTAATATATTATCAGAAACTGCACCACCTTGTATCCAACAAGATGCACGTGCGTTCACGCGGCCCAGTGCAGCTTCTCACGCACCAGCCCACAGAAGGACGTGCAAGGGAAGGCGGTCTTCGTTTTGGAGAAATGGAACGCGACTGCCTCATAGGCTATGGTGCCTCAATGCTGCTTCGCGAGAGATTGCTTGAGGAGTCCGACCGCACATTCGAGCTCGTGTGCGCAAAGTGCGGCTCAATCGCAATAAAGGACCACGTGAAGAACCGCGAGTACTGCCCTGTGTGCGAGTCCACGGAATTGCACCAGGTGGAAATGAGCTACGCATTCAAGCTCCTGCTCGACGAAATAAAGGCGCTGCACATATTCCCGCGCCTGCTGCTAAAGGACAAGGCTTAAGCTTGGGGAAAAAATTGGTGAAAAAATGTACGTATCAAAAATGATTGACAGGGTTAAGTTCTCCATATTCTCACCGGAGAGCATACGCAAGCTTTCAGCAGCAAAGATAACAGTGCCGGACACGTACAACGATGACTCTTACCCAATTGACGGCGGCCTCGTAGACCAGAAGATGGGCGTTATTGACCCGGGCTTAAAGTGCAAAACCTGCGGAGGCAAGCTTCGCTCCTGCCCAGGGCACTTTGCGCACATAGAACTTGTGCGCCCGGTAATCCACCCAGAGTTCTCAAAGATGATTTACTTTGTCCTCAAGAGCACATGTCATTCCTGCAAGCGCCTGCTGCTTTCTGAAAAGCAGATAGACGACCTCTCGCAGCAAATAGAGGCGGACATTGAGTTTGAAATGAAGAGCAAGACAAAGAAGCTTGCAAAATGCCCGCACTGCCACACTGCGCTTGAAGAGGTAAAGCTTCTCAAGCCAACCGGCTTCTCAAAAGGGAAGCAGAATATGCTTCCAAGCGAAATACGCGACTGGCTTGCGCAGGTGTCCGACAAGGACCTCAAGATTTTGGGATTCGACCCAGTGTACGCGCGCCCGGAATGGATGGTGCTCACAGCCCTCCTTGTCCCGCCCGTATCCGTCCGCCCCTCTATTACACTGGAGACAGGAGAGCGCTCAGAGGACGACCTCACGCACAAGCTTGTGGACATTATGCGCATAAACCAGAGGCTTGAGGCAAACATAAATGCAGGCGCGCCCCAGCTCATAATAGAGGACCTTTGGGAGCTGCTCCAGTATCACGTCACGACCTATTTCAACAATGACACGTCCAACATTCCGCCCGCAAGGCACCGCTCAGGCAGGCCTCTTAAGACAATTTCACAGCGCTTAAAGGGAAAAGAGGGCCGCTTCAGGTACAACTTGTCCGGAAAGCGCGTGAACTTCTCAGCCCGCACAGTAATTTCACCCGACCCCAACCTCTCAATTGACCAGGTGGGCGTGCCGCTTGAAATCGCAGAGGACCTCACAGTCCCCATAAAGGTAACAACCTGGAACATGGACGAGCTCAAGAAGTACGTGCTTTCAGCAGTTCACCCCCGCGCGCTCTATGTGATAAAGCCCGACGGCAAGCGCAACATAGTGAACGAGGCAACGCGCCAGGAGTGCGCAGATACGCTTTCAATCGGATGCACAGTGGAAAGGCAGCTCATAAACGGCGACATTGTGCTTTTCAACAGGCAGCCTTCATTGCACCGCATTTCCATAATGGCGCATTCCGTAATGGTAATGCCCGGGCGCACGCTTCGGCTCAACCCCACAGTTTGCCCCCCATACAACGCAGACTTTGACGGGGACGAAATGAACATGCACGTTATCCAGAATGAGGAAGCAAGGGTAGAGGCGCAGCTTCTCATGAAAGTGCACCGCCAGATTATCTCCCCCCGCCACGGGCACGCAATAATAAAGCCCCAGGAGGACTACGTTTCCGGCGCGTACTTTATGACAAGAAGCGACGCGCTCTTCACAAAGGGAGAGGCATGCCAGCTTCTTGCAATCGCAAACATCACAGACCTTCCGGCACCCGACAAGGGCGACAAGTTCTCAGGCAAGCTCATATTCTCCATGCTTCTTCCAAAGGAGCTGAACTTGCAGATGCGCTCGCGCCTTTCAAAGAAGCCGCTTCACGAGGTTGACCCTGACCCGGACGCAAATATCGTGATAAAGGACGGCATCCTTCTCTCAGGCGCGCTTGAGAGCAAGTCTTTCGAGAATGAAATTCTAGAGAAGATAGTGCACCTCAAGGGCAGCGATGCCGCGCTCAAGTTCATTGATGCCGCAACGCGCATGGCGCTTAACGTCGTAACAAGGCAAGGGCTTTCAGTATCCCTTCGCAACTATTCGCTTCCGCCCGAAGTGGGCTCAAAGGTTTCCGAGCTCCAGGACACAATGAGGCGCGAAATAGATACCGCAATTATGCAGTACAAGAACGGCACGCTTGAGCGCACTGCAGGGCGCTCGTTGCGCGAGTCCCTCGAAGACCGCATAATGTCCATTACCTCAAAGACCCGTGACAATTCCGGCAAGGTGATAGAGAATTACTTTGGCTTCACAAACACTTCAATACTTATGGCGAAAATCGGGGCCCGCGGCTCCCTCCTGAACGCAATCCAAATGGCAGCAATGGTAGGGCAGCAGGCAGTGCGCGCGAAGAGGGTGAAGAGAGGGTACCGCGGACGCACGCTCATACACTTCAAGCGCGGCGACGTTGGCGCAGCCTCGCGCGGCTTTGTGTTCAATTCCTTCTCAAAAGGATTGCTCCCAACAGAGTTCTTCCTGCATTCGATGGGAGGCAGGGAGTCGCTCGTTAACACTGCTATCCGCACAGCACGCTCCGGTTACATGCAGCGCCGTCTCATTAACGCGCTCCAGGACATGACAGTGCGCAACGACTACTCTGTGCGCGATTCGCGCGGCATAGTGGTGCAGTTCGCATACGGAGGCGACTGCGTAGAGCCCATGAAGAGCGGCGCAAAGAACATTGTGCACGAGGTTTCAGACGCCCAGAAGCCTGCAGAGAACGACGTATAAGCATGGAAAGATAGAAAGGGATATTTATGAGGGAAAAAACAAAAATCGATGTCGGCGAGGCAGTGGGGATTGTGGCAGCACAGTCCATTGGCGAGCCCGGCACCCAAATGACAATGCGCACGTTCCACTATGCAGGAGTTGCGGAGCAGGTGCCCACGGGCCTTCCGCGCTTAATCGAATTGGTAGACGCGCGCAAAGAGCCCAAAAAGCCCTTCATGGACGTTTACATGCTCGGCGAAAACACAGAGGCGGCAGCCCGCGAGCTTGCGCAGCAAATAGAGCGCACAAAGCTTGATTCTGTTGCGCAGATAGAGGAGAATTTCCTTGACAAAAAAATCGAAGTGACGCTTGACACAAAGGAGCTTGAGCTCATAAAACTCACGCCCGAAGACGTGAAAAAGAAAATAAAGGCGGCAACAAGCGGCTCTCTTGACCTCAAGGACAACGTGATTACAATAAAGCCCGGCACAACGTCGCTTCGCAACATACGCCGCTTCACAAGCAAGCTGCGCCTGCTGCACCTAAAAGGAATTGAGAAAATAAAGCGCGCCCTTGTGCTCAAGGGAAAGGACGGCAAATACTTCATCCGCACAGACGGCTCCAACATGGCTGCAATGCTAAAGCAGCCAGGGGTCGACACCCAGCACGTTTACACAAACGACGTGAAGGAAGTTGAGCGCGTGCTTGGCATAGAAGCCGCGCGCGTGTGCCTTGTGCGCGAAATAAAACAAGTGCTTGACATGCAAGGGCTTACTGTAGACGTTCGGCACTGCATGCTTCTCGCAGATGCAATGACAATGGACGGCGACGTGAAGTCCATAGGAAGGCACGGCCTCTCAGGAGAAAAGGCAGGAGTTCTCGCACGCGCAGCCTTTGAGGAAACAATAAAGCACCTCATAAAAGCAAGCACAAGCGGCGAAGAGGACAAGCTCATTGGCGTTACTGAAAACATCATCGTAGGGCAGACAGTGCCGGTAGGGACCGGTCTTGTGCGCCTGAAAATGAAACTCGGCTAATATTATTGAGGTAGATTGGAATGGCAAAGAAAAAAACAGCAGAATCAGAATCACTGACGCTTTCAAAAGCAATAAGGATGGCAGTGGACTCCGGAAAGGTGGAGTTCGGCAGCCGCGCAGCAGTAAAGCGCTCGCTTCTTGGAAAGAGCAAGCTCATTGTGCTTTCCTCAAACTGCCCCTCTCTCACGAAAAACAGCATAGAGAAGTTCTGCAAGCTCTCCTCAGTCCCGATTCTGGATTTTGACGGAAGCTCGCTTGAGCTCGGCTCTGTGTGCGGAAAGCCCTTCCCGGTTTCTGCGCTGTGCATAAACGAGGCAGGCAACTCCACCATCCTCTCATTCGCAAAGAAGACGCAGTAAATGCCTCAGTGATTTGATGGTTGAACTCACGAATGACGACTTGAAGTGCATTTCAACCTTCGAGGAACTCACAGGCGCATCCGTGCGCGATTGCATAATCGCCGAGGACGCAATAACATTCATAGTCGCAGAGGGCGACTTGGGAAAAGCAATTGGAAAAAAAGGAGCGAACATAACCCGCGTACGCCAAGCATTCGGAAGGCAAGTGCTCGTATTCGAGGACAGCGAGCAAATGGAGAAGTTTGTGCGCAGCCTTTTTGCCCCAATCGCCGTAACGAATATAAACGTTCATGACAAAATGGATTCCAAGACGATTTACGTGCACGTCGATGAGCGCGACCGCGGAACCGCTATTGGTAAAGGGGGAAACCGCATAAAGCTCGCGCGCACGCTGGTGCAGCGCAAGTTCAATTGCGACCTTCGTCTTGCAACACATTAATGGGTAGGTAATACTATGGCACGAGGAGAATTTTCAGGAAGGGACCTAGAAAGGAAACGAAAAAGGCAACGCTGGCTCAAGAAGCCGTGGAAACGCAAAAAGCTCCACCTAAAGGAGAAATACGACCCGCTCGAGGGTTCCCCACAGGCAAAGGGCATTGTTATCGAGAAGAAAGCGCTCGAGCAAAAGCAGCCCCACTCGGGACTGATAAAGTGCGTGAAAATACAGCTTATAAAGAACGGAAAGCTCGTAACCGCATTCGCGCCACGCTCCGGTGCAATCAATTATATAGATGAGCATGATGAAGTTACAATATCGGGGCTGGGCGGCTCGCAGCGCGGGCAAATGGGCTCCATTCCCGGAGTGCGCTACAAGGTGGACGCCGTGAATGGCGTTGACCTGCAAATGCTGGTGCAAAAGAGGAAAGAAAAGCCAAAGAGGTAAAGAGACATAAAGAGAGAAAAAATTGGGGTGAAAAAATGGGATATGCTGACTTGGCCGAATCAAGCTGGAAGATTGTCCTTGCAGTCGGAGTTCTCTCCGCAGCGGCACTTGCCGCGGCTGCAGCAACAGGCACGCGCTCCATCCAGACGACCGAAATGGTCATGGTGGTCGTTGTATTCCTGCTTGGCATGAGCCTAAAGCACGAGGCACAGCTTTTGCGCCTTGGCGAGAAGAAAGTAGCCGGAAAAAAGAGAAAGTAAATTTATTTTATTTTTATTTTTTTCTTTATCCCAGCATTTCTCACGCATCCATCCCAAGCATCACATTTATTATGCTTATATAACTAAAATAAACACACAGAGTGATTGAATGGAAAAATTATTTGGAAAATACGAACTTGAATCAGTGACGATAAGCGACCCGAGCCTTCGCAACTACGTGAGCCTTGCTCCGGTTGCAATGCCCCACTCGCACGGAAGGCATGCAAAACACCCCTTTGGCAAGCGCAACGTAAACATCGTAGAACGCCTTATCAACAAGCTCATGAGGGGAGGCACAGGAGAAAAAACCTCCGGCAAGGTCATCCGCACGCACGGCGGCATGCAGGGAAAGAAAACAAAGGCAATCCGCATTGTGCAGGACGCATTCGTGCTTCTCGAGGCAAAGACAAAGAAAAACCCGATTCAGCTTCTCGTAGATGCCGTGCAGAACGCAGCACCCCGCGAGGACTTTACGCGCGTCTCTTTTGGCGGCGTTTCCTACCAGGTTGCAGTTGACGTTTCCGCGCAAAGAAGGCTTGACATGGCTCTTCGCAACCTTTCTCTCGCCGCTATAATGCAATCCTTTGGCAACAAGAGGACAATGGCAGAAGCGCTTGCAGCGGAAATAGAGTCCGCAGCGCGCGGCGACGTGAATGCCTCGTACGCAATAAAGAAGCGTGACGAAACTGAACGCATGGCAAGAAGCGCAAGGTAAATTTTTTCTCCTTTTTATTTTTCTTCTCTTAACTAGCGAAGCAAACTTAGGTATAAAAAGCCCTTTCGCCATAATAACAGCATGGCAAAACCCCCTTCCTTCAAGCCATCCACGCAGGACTGGGAACTGTTCAAGCAGTTCAAGCCCCCTCTCGCGCCCGAACGCATAAGCGAAATACAGGAACTCTCCTCAAAATTCCTCCTCTCAAGCGAATCTGATTTTATTGCAGAGGATTTCCATTCCAGCCTCCACCTCCTCTGGTCCCTCTCCAAAACCCAAGACGCAAAAATCCCAAAAGCGCAGGCAAAAAAGATAGAAAGGCTCACAATCTCCGCATTTTCTTCCTTCCAGAAGCCCCAAATCCACTATTCTCCGCACTCCGAGGGAGACGGCGGAGGCCATGCAAGAAAAGCCCCATTTTCAAGAATGTCCAGCGCTGTTGATTCATTGCCTGCAAAATCAACGACTGACAGGAGCAGCATCCAACTGGAAACTGCAAAGTATGAAGGTTGTAGGAGAATTTTCATAGAGCTTAGCGAAGAGCTTGGCGAAGACCCCAAAAAAGCTGCAGGATGCGCTGCAAGGTACGCGGCACTTGTCGAAGACATGGCTGGCATTCTAAAAGAGCAAGGAATAAACACTGCAAACGGCTATTCCCTCACCGGGCAAGTGGAGTTCATAACCTCCATATGGGGCATAATGCGCTCCAACCTTGCCCTCAGGTTTGGTCCAAATAAATCCGGCTTCATTTCAGAATCATTAGAAAGTAATGTGTGGGACTGCGACAACTCCTCATTTTTGGTTTTTGACGTTGCAAAAGTGCTTGGGCTAAAGTTGGAGTTCGCCATTGTTCCAGAGCATGTCTTCATTCTAACAAATAATTACTTTTTTGAAACAACAATAGGTTATATAGGTATAAGAGAAGAGCTATATTCGCATTATCCAGTTGTTTTCAAAATAACAAACAATCCAGACGAATTATCCTCAATCTCGTACTCGTCTGCAGGAATCGTCCATCTTAGGTCGGGCAATCTCAACAAAGCCCTGCTTTTCTTTGATAAAGCACTCGAATTGTGCCCATCTTATGTCGATTGCCACATAGGCAAACTAGAAATACTGCTGGATCAATTGCCGGAGGAACCACTAGAACGGGCAAGGAAATTGGAAGAATGCTCTTTTCTTATTGACAAACTACTCGAGGAACATCCCAATTATCCACGTTTATACTTTGTAAAAGGAATGATTGCAGGATGCTCAGGCAGATTCAGAGAGTGCTTCTCATTAATTCACAAAGGAATAAAACTTTTCAAAGAACAGCAACAAAAATTCAAGGATCAGCATTCAGCTTTTAATCTTCTAGGGCAGAAAGAAAAAGCAGCAATTTTCTATGACAAGGCAACAGATCCATCCAACACCGAAGCAGCAGCATACCTTATCACAGCACAGGGTTTACATTTCTTGGGCAAGGATAAATCAGCTCTCAAATTTATCAACAAATCACTTGAACTATGGCCTGATAACGAAGACATTCAACGTACTGGGAAGGTTATTCTAGAAAGCATGGCAAGAAGTGCGCGTTAGTTTGCACTTAAGCAAAATTACTTAAATAGCGAAAGCCAGAATTTTACCATGCAAGAAAAGCCGCTAAAAGTAAAGGCAGCCACCATAAAACTCTACCACCACGGCTGCCCGAATTCCCTAAGCTCCGAGAAGCACCCAGGCATCACCCTCGAGCAGGTTTCCCCAGTAATCGCATTCGCGCACAAGCCCAAGAGCGTCGCATACAAGCTTCTCTGGAACGTGCAGGCGGATTCACCTTCCGAACTCAACGAATATCTAACGTACCTCAAGCACCATGCAAAAACCCGCCAGATGCGCGTAATAGACAAGGGAAAGAATTCCGCGCTCATTTTCCACTCTGCAAATTCCCCCTCCTCCAGCTACGAGCGCATTCTCCAAAGCGGCGTTGTGTACACAGGACCCTGCATAACGCGTGCAGGCTACGAGATACACCCCATAGTCGCAATAGACCCGCACGGCATAAACAAAGCGCTCAACGAGCTCTCTGAAATCGGCGACATAAAAGTCGCAAACATCGGTTCCTTCAAAGGATTGCGCGCAGAGCTTGGTATCACAACAAAGCAGGCAGAGGCGCTCGACATCGCGCTCAAAAGCGACTACTACACCTGGCCGCGCAGCTCCAAGCTTGACGACCTTGCAAAAACCGCAGGCATTTCGCGCAGAAGCTTGCAGGAGAGACTAAGACGTGCAGAATCCAAGCTAATTCCTTACGCAGCACGCGAATTTTTGAAAAAGCACTTCTAAGACAAACCGCGGGAGGGCTCCGCCCTCCCCCAGTTTTTCCTTGATTTCCTGACCCCTCCCCTTGGATTGGACGTATGTCCAAGTTAATCTAATACAGGACTCTTTGCATAATTCCTATATGGACCCCCAAGAGCTTTCCTGCCACCAAACCCTTGAAAAAAGGTGGAAAGGCGCAACAAAAATCCTTTTCGGAGCGGAGCTTGGTCCACTCGAAGAATACAAAAACTGGCTTTGCAATTTCAACGAAGAAGTTATGCGAAGAAATTCAAGCCTAAGTGGAAAACCTGTCTCTTACGTAGATGCAAAATTCCGCGAGAATTCCAAATGGATAAGCTTTGACGAGGTTGATTTCAACAAAAAGTTTCAACCGCTGTCCATAAACGACGTAAAAGACATTGATTCCATAGTGTCCGCAGTGCAGGAGCGCATTTTTTACACAGGCAACATTATCCTAGGGAATTCCCAATACGTGTACGAAAGCACAAACATAAACGACAGCTATTACATGCTCAACTGCGCAAAGCTTGGGGACTCAAAATACATTGCACACTCCACTCTTGGGCGCTTATGCGAAGACTGCTTTGGCTGCAATGGGATAGGCGAGTCCAAATTCTGCCTCAAATGCTACGAAACATACAGGGATGTGCGCAGCTTTGAACTTTGGAGAAGCGAAAATTGTTCCGATTGCTATTACTCCTACAACCTCGCAAGCTGCTCAGACTGCATGTACTCTTTCAACATAAAGAACAAGAGATTCACAATTGGAAATTTAGCGCTCCCGCAAGAAAAATATGCTGCAATAAAAAAGGCGCTCCTCTCCCAAATGGCATCTGAACTCACAAAACAAAAGCGCATCTATTCCCTTGTAGATTTGCTCGCAAAATGCAGCACAGACACAAGCGAATTTTCCCATCTCAAATTCGACTCTCCCTCCCCACACACAGACCTCGCCCCAATCCAAAACGCATTTGACCAAACCTCAAAAGTAATTTTCGGAAAGCCCCTTGGGCACCTTGACGACTATCAAAAATGGCTGGAGAGAAACTCACGGGAAAAAGCATACGGAAAATCCGCAGTAAGTTCCAAGCCCATCATAATAGGCGACTACTCTTCCTTTTTCGAGCTTCCGCGCAACCGCCTTGTGAAATTTGACGAGTCCCTCAAAATAGGCGAGAATTTCCACATAAGCGACTCAGATGCAAGCCGCCTTACACTACAAAATGCGCACGAATTCTTAGGAAATATCGCCTTCTGCCCCCCAGAATACGAGCAGGGCACAAACACAAACACAATAGAGTGCCCCACAACCGCCTCATCCGCAAACTGCTACCGCTCTTACCCCAATATCCTCTCCAAGTTCATTGCATATTCTTTCTGGCCGCGCACTTCCGAGCACATTTTCGGCTCTGCAATGATGTTTGACAGCGAGTTTTGCATCAATTCCTACTATTCCCTCAAGCTCCACCGCTGCCTTGAAATGGATTCCTGCAGGGATTGCTCAGACAGCCTCTTTTGCCACAACGTAGAGAGCACAGCAGATTCCATGTTCTGCTTCAACTCAAAGAATTTGCGAAACGCAATAGGGAACGCACCGCTTCCAAAGGAAAAATATTCCTCAATAAAGTCCAGCATCCTCTCCCAGCTCACAAATGAACTCCAAAAGAAAAAGTCCCTCAAATACGACATCTACTCAATAGGCTCTCCGCACCCATAAAGCCCCCCAGCCGCAACTTAGCCGCCCCACCTCTTAAAACCCCCTCCCGAAGCCACAAACGTTTTAAACATTCCCGCCATAACTTATCTCGTTAAACTACTTAGGTAAAGCCATATTCCCGCCAGATTTTTTGGTACGGCGGGCTTGTGCCCCTAAAAAACGGTGTTAAAATGGTTCGAAAAGAATACGTCGTAGAAGAAGTTGCAAGGCTGATGTCCAACACAAAGAACGTGCGAAACGTTGCAATATGCGCGCACGTGGACCACGGCAAGACAACCTTAACAGATTCCCTTGTCGCACGCGCAGGCTTAATTTCCCGCGAGCGCGCAGGCGACCAGCGTGTGATGGACTTTGACGAGCAGGAGCAGGCAAGAGGCATCACCATCAAGTCCGCGAACATTTCAATTGCATTCGAACTTAAGGGACAAGACTACCTCGTAAATCTCATTGACACCCCAGGGCACGTGGACTTTGGAGGCCACGTAACGCGCGCAATGCGCGCAGTGGACGGCATCGTCCTCGTGGTAGACGCGGTAGAGGGCATTATGCCCCAGACAGAAACCGTGCTTCGCCAGGCTCTAAAAGAGCGCGCGCACCCCTCCATCTTCATAAACAAGGTAGACCGCCTCATCAACGAATTGCAGCTTGACGGCGAGCAAATGCAGCAGCGCTTCATCAAGATAATAAACGGGCTCAACAAAATTATCGTGCAATACGCGCCCGAAGACAAAAAGGACGACTGGTTCATTGCAGTGAACAAAGGCAACATCACATTCGGCTCAGCTTACAATAAGTGGGCGCTCTCCTACAACTCAATGAAGCGCTTCAACCTCTCTTTCAAAGACCTTGTAACCTACTGCAAAGCAGGCGACCACAAGACGCTTGTTGAAAAATCCCCTCTTGACGAGGTTCTCCTTGAAATGATAGTGGACCGCCTTCCAAACCCATTGCAGGCACAGCCCAGCCGTATCCCCGTAATATGGAAGGGCGACATGACTTCCCCAGAAGGAAAGTCCATGATTATGTGCGATTCAACCGCAAGGACAATCGGCGTGTGCTTCGGTGTCGTGAACGACGAGCATGCAGGAGAGGTCGCAATGGTGCGCCTTTTCGCAGGCAGCGTGAAAAAGTCCGACATGCTTTACCTTGCTTCGCGCTTCACAGAGGAAAAAGTGCAGCAGTGCGCAATTTACATGGGACCAGACAGGGTGATGATTGACCACGTGATTGCAGGCAACATTGTAGGCATAGTGGGCTTGCGCGACGTATACGTAGGCGAAACAATAAGCGCAGGGCAGATAGAACCCTTTGAAAAAATCGCGCACAGCGCAGAGCCCGTGGTTACAAAGAGCATAGAGGCAAAGGACTCCAAAGACCTTGCAAAGCTCATCATAGCGCTTCGCGCGCTCTCAAAGGAAGACCCAACTCTCAAGGTTGAAATTAACCAAGAGACCGGCGAGCACCTTATCTCCGGAATGGGAGAGCTTCACCTGGAAATTATTGAGTACAAAATAACAAAGGAAAGAGGAATCCCAATCGTTACCTCGCCTCCAATCGTTGTGTACCGCGAAATGATAACAGGAAAAGCGGGCCCAATAGAAGGCAAGTCCCCAAACAAGCACACCAAGCTCAAATTCATTGTTGAGCCCATCCAGCCCTCCGTATACCAGGCAATGCTTGATGGAAAGATTCCGGACGGCCGCCCCAAGGGCAAATCTCTCGTAGAAACCCTTGTAGAGGCAGGCATGGAGCGCGACGAGGCAAAGAGCGTGCTTGACATCTACAACAAGAACATCCTCATCAACGACACAAGAGGAATACAGTACCTCAACGAAATATCCGAGCTCATGATACAGGGCTTTGAAGAGGCAATGGACAAGGGCGCGCTTGCGAAAGAAAAGGTCGTGGGCGTAAAAATAAGCCTCACGGACGCAATCATCCACGAAGACCCGGTGCACAGAGGACCCGCACAAATAATTCCAGCAACAAAGCGCCCAATATACGCAGCAATGCTTTATGCAGGCGTTACAATGCAGGAGCCCAAGCAAAAGGTCACTATCTTAGTCCCGCAGGACTACATGGGCAACGTAATCACTCTTACGCAGGGACGCAGAGGGCAAATGATTGACTTGCAGCAGGAAGGCGAGCAAACAACAATCGTTGTGAAGCTCCCCGTTGCAGAAATGTTTGGCTTTGGAAACGATTTGCGCTCCGCAACTCAAGGCCGTGCAATACCCTACCAAGAGTATGCAGGCTACGAGCCCATGCCGCGCGACCTGCTTGCAAAAGTAGTCAGGCAAATCCGCGAGAGGAAGGGAGAAAAGCCCGACCCGCCAACCCCGAATGACTTCCTTGACGCTTAAAGAAGTCTTTCTTTTTTATTTTTATGAAAATCTGCCTTGTTCAGACAGCCGTGCAAGACGGCAATGTTTCCAACAACATAGCGGCTGCAAAAGAGCTTGCATTTTCCCAAGATGCAGAACTCTACCTCTTTCCCGAACTTTTTTCCATCGGCAGCCCCATAGAGGATGCCTCCCGCTTTGCAGAGGATGAAAAAGGCGCAACAATCTCTTTCCTATACGAGCTCTCCCGCTCAAAAAAAGCCTACTCAATAGGTTCCTACATAGAAAAGGAAGGCTCTTCCCTTTACAAGACCGCAGTTGTATTTGACAACAATTCCAAGCTCATATGCAAATACCGCCAAATACACCTCTGTTCCATTACAGGAGAAACCCAATTCTTTGCAGCAGGCTCCCAAATGCCTTATTTCGATACTTTCACTTTCCGCTCCACAAACCTTCTTTCCTACGACTTGCGCTTCCCAGAAGCAGCGCGCGAGTTCGGCCTCTCCTGGGGCTTTTTCCTTTTTGTCCAAGGCGCAGTAAAAAAAGACGAGTCCCACCAATGGCTCGCATTCCTGCAGGCGCGCGCAGCAGAAAACCAAATGTACTCTTTTGGCACAAACCGCGCAGGAGGGGATTTTGCAGGAAAAAGCGCAATTTTTGACCCCGATGGAAAAGAAATCCTCATCACGCCCGAAAAAGAGGGCGCATACTTGGCAGAAATAGACCCTTTCCGCGTAGAGTGGTTCCGCCTTCGAAAGCAATACCTTACAGATGCGCGAAAGTTTGCATACTCCGGAACAGTAAAGGCAAGCGAGCTAGACCCAGAAGCATAAGAAGTTTCTACTTGTTTTCCAGCCTAAGCATCCTCTTTCTCCTATTCAGCTCATACGCTAAAATCGTCATTTCCGCAGGGTCCTGTATCTGCAATGCCCACACATAGGATGCCAGCACCCACCCATTGGACTCAAATTTCTCATCGTATATGCGCTCGCCGCGCAGTCCCCGCCTGCAATACCTGTACCTATAGTCTTCCTTGTCAAAAGTAGCCGCAATCTTGTTCACTTCGGCTTTTCGCAGCTCCCAGTCCCTAAGAGTTTCGTATTTCCCCTTCTGCAGAAGAAAAGACAGCCCGTTCATTATGTCTATCCTTTCAGGGGAGGGCAGGCGCCTTTTCGCGTTTGCAGCAATTACTTCCTGCAATTTTTTGCGTATCTCTTCCTCTTTTCGCATCTCCTACCCCTAAAACTGGCAGTCTACTTTCTAAAATTATCCAGCTTATACCTTTTAATTACTTCGTTGCACTCCTGCCACTTTATGTTCTTGAAGAATGCGTCAATGTACGCCTTCCGATTCGTTGCATAGTCAATGAAATACGCATGCTCGTACACGTCAAGCACAAGCACGGGCACGGCGCCCCATATTCCCCCCTGGTTGTGTATGTCCGCAATGAAGTTGTACAGCCTTCCCTCCTCCAGGTCAAATGCAAGCACAACCCAGCCCCTTGATGCCACCCCAAGCGCCCGAAATTCCGCCTCCCATTTCTCATAAGACCCAAAGTCCCTTGCAATCCAGTCCTTCACAGAGCCTTCCGCCTGCGCCTTCCCGCCCAAATTGTCAAAATAGCTCTCGTGCAGCTTTACCCCGTTGAGCGCAAAAGTCTCCTCCACCTTCAATTCCCTCAAGGAGGAGAAAGTCGCATTCGTTGTGCTCAGGTCCACTCCCGCAAGCGCTGCCCTAATCTCGTTTGTCTTCTTCACGTACCCCGCGTACAGCACATCATGGTGCTGCGCAATCTGCTTTTCCGACAGCCCTTCAAGTTCCTTGTACTGCAATGGTTTTACTGTGCGTTCTGCCATATTCCCACCTCTCTAAAAGGCATACACGAAAAAAGTATAAAAATACGGCGTATAACGAGATGAGGAAAAGCGGGCTATTGGAAAGATTAATAATAACAATCTTGTAATCTCATAATGAAGTGTTAAATTGATAGAACATAAAAAATGTGAAGAACCCGGATGCGATGAGTGTAGAATCAGGCGCAGATTTAAGATGCCGCAAGATATAGTTAATGCACTAGAAAACAAAGAATTAGTAATATTTGCAGGAGCAGGCATAAGCACCGAATCCGAAAGATTATCACAGCTTTCATTATGTGCCCAAGTACGATACGAGTTGAAAATACCTTCAAATAAAAATATTAGTTTTTCAAAATTAATGAGCATGTTTTGCAATCGAAATCGAAACGAAGGGCGTCGTAAACTTCTGAATATCATACGAGAACATTTCGATAGTATAGCAATGTACCCCGAGAGCTATCTTCAAGCCGTTCGTTTTCATCGCCAACTCTCTACTTTGTATAATATAAAAGAAATAATAACTACAAATTGGGACGATTTATTTGAGCGCGAGTGCGCGGCTGTGCCATTTATAAGTCCGGAAGACTTTGTTTTTTGGAATAGCGAAACAAGAAGAGTACTAAAACTTCACGGCTCAGTTACAAACTATGGCTCTATCATAGCTACCGAAGAAGATTATAAAAAATGTTATCGGCATCTACAGCGCAATGTGATTGGCGGATATCTCAAAACACTGCTTGCTACAAAGACAATTTTATTTGTTGGTTATTCATTTGGAGACGAAGACTTCAATAGAATCTATAAACTATTAAAGTCTGATATGAAAGGGCTAACTCCAAAAGCGTATATAGTCACCACGGACGAGGACTCCAAAAAAAGATTTGAAGGCATGAATCTTACAACCATCATCACTGATGCATCATATTTTCTTGAAGAACTAAAAAAAATTGAGACTGCAAAAGGCAATCTAATCCCTGAGAAACGATTTGCCGTAATTCAAGAAGCAAATGCCGCAGTAAAATCTGCAATAGATAAATTGAATTCCACCAGCAATATTAAACAGACACCTTCGCTTGTCTTCACCACCTTCTATTGCGATGGTTTGCTGCATTCTTTTGGTATGATACGGAATGGGAAAAAAAGTGGCAAATTCTCTGATAAACGCTACGTAATTAATGTTCTAAAGCATGTTTATAAACACAGAAAAGAAGCAGCCAAAAAGAAAAATTACGAAGGACTAGCCTATTTGGACGGTTTTATTAACGGTATGCATTTTTTTCTTGAAGCTAAACAGAATATCCGTAATCTCAGAATTTATTATTTGTTCGGTTGCAGAAAAACAATCAGAAATTATCAAGAATATATGAAACTTTCCAAAGATGCAGCAATTATGCATAAAACGGCATATGCGCAAGCTATTAAAATTGCAAATAGTTCTAAAGAAATTTTATATTACCACTGTAGACCTTCGATATTTCCGCGAAATATGTTATCTGAATCTCAGAATTAGTTGCATTGAGCTTTGATCTTAATATGCAATTACAGAAGTATCTATTCCTTCTCGTCCATCTCAAAAGAAACAGTCGTGCTCTTCCCTTTAGCCGCACTTGTTGCCTGCGCAACCATGTGCTCTATCGCCTTTTCGCACGCCTTAAAATCAGGCGCAGTAACAGAAAGCTGGTAACGAGGCGCACCAAGGTAAGAAAGCGTTGCAGTAGTCCCCTCAGGAGCTTTCACATGCGAAAGCACGCCTTTTATCTCTTCAATCCCTTCAGGAGAGTAACTCACAAGCGTAAGCACCCCATGCAATTGAGCACTCGCCTTCTTGATGTTCTTAACGCAAACCTCAAGTAAAGCTTTTACAAGCCCTTTCTCAATCCCCATTCCCTCAAGGGCTTTCTCCCCATTAAGGGAAATCTCCTCAAGCGAGTCTATGAGGTCTCCATACTTCCCTTCAAGCTTCATTTTCGCAGCAGCAGCCTCAGTCCCAGTGGACTTAGCCTGTTTGAGTGCAACCTCAAAGAGTTTGGTAGCGCGCTTCTCTTTCTTCACGCTCTCAAGCTTGAGCTTGCGCTCGCTCTCACTTACTCTTTTAAGGGACAAGTCAACCTGGTTCTTCTCAGCAATAACCTGATAGATTTTCGCAACAACGTGCTGCCCCTCATGCAAAAATTCGTGTATGTTCTTTATCCAGCGGGGCGCAACTTCGGAAATGTGCACAAATGCCTCGCGGTTCCCATATTCATCTAAAGTGCAAAACGCGCCGTAGGGCATAATCTTCTTTACCGTAGCAAGTACGAGCTCGTCCTGTTCTGGCATGCTGCCCATCACAATACCTCAAGCACTTTTGCCTTTCCCTCAAGCACGCGCACGCGCGAGCCGGAGCTTTGCGTAAGCTGCGTGTTGCACACAAGGCAACTCACAGGCAGGCTTGCGTTTGAAAAAATGTTCTGCTCATTTCCGCACGCGCATTTTACTTTTAGAAATTTGCTCATATTATACACCTATTCCTCTAAGACTCAAGCTCAAGTTTTTTCTTAGTCCTTCCGCCAATTACCCGCTCCTGCTTCTTCTTGCACTGCGGGCATTCAAGTATTATCTTTTGCCTCTTCCCCTGCTTCTTGACGGTTTTCTCGCCCGCGCGCTTGCCGCCGTGCCCCATCATCTTGCGGTCGTGCTTGCGGGTGCCCGCAGCCATTGAGCGGGCTTTCCCCTTGCTTGCAAGCTTTACCTTTTGCACTGTGTGCGCCTTGCACTTGGGGCAATATGCCCTTACTTCCTTTGGATATTTCACATAATCACCTTATTTTTTACTTAGGCTCAGAGCACTTCTGCAAATTTGCCCTTTACCAGCCAGTCCGCCTCGCTTTGGGGCATTTGTGCCTCATCGCCGGGCTTAAACGGCCCGTAAGTCGAATTGTCCGACCCCTTATATGCCGGTATTTCTTTAAGCAGCTTCACCTTTTTAATGCTTGCCCTGCTTCCTTCCTCGTCAGCGTGCGATATGTGCGCTGAAAGCGCCCCGTTGCACACGCTCTCAAGCATTTGCGCATCTTCAGCCAAAAGCCCGCAGAACTTGTCATAAAGCGCATGCTCCTCAGCCGTCATGCCCTCTGTCTCGTGCTTTTGCCCGCTTCTTACCGCCCTAAAGAGCAGCTTTTGCTTCCTTAAGGAGCTCATGTCCTTCACAATGCGTATGATATTGTCAAATTCGCGCCTTTCCATCTCGGTTGCATTAAGCGCCTTTTCCTTCTTTTCCTTCAAAAATTCGCACAAAGTGGGATAATAGTCCTTTGGGAGCGCCACAAGCGTCGCAGCTTCCTTTTCCATCCGCTGAAGTTCCCTAAGGCGCCTATAAGACAGCTCTTCCATAATTCACACTTCCCACTGTATATACACAAGAAAAACATAAAAAGGGATAAAGCTTATTAATACATTATTTCATAAATAAACACATGTTTCTCCCTACTGAAAAAAGTTCATCCATAGTTTATCTCCGCAAAACCAGCAATGGCGAAGAGCAGCACACAGCACCCGCATCTTCGATAAGGCGTATGCACAAAACTCCTTATGGCTGGAATCTTGATGTTGCAAAGCCAGAAGGCGGAACAGAGAGGCTGCAACTGAATACACATACAGGCAACCGCATCTTCTTTTTCAAACTGATGGCTGCTGTTGATTCCTACCAAGAAAAGAAAGCTGATTTTGAAAACAATGGCCCAAATCCGCTTGGGCTCGTCTCGCTTAAGGCGCAGGCAGCAGACGAAATCGAGCACATAACTACTGCCCAAATACCTCCGCTTTTGGAAGAATCAGTACAGGCATCCACGCTTTTATATCGCACAAGAAATTTTATTCTGGGTTTTCTGACAGGAATTGCGGGCGTACTGGCGTTAAAAGATGCCGCTGCGCAGGGTTTCTCTTTGCGCTCCCTCATCTCTCCTATACTAATAGGATTGGCTGCAGCATGGGCATTTTCAACTGTAAGAAAGGGGTTCTCAAAACTGCTTAATGTCCAAAACAACATCAACGAGGCACTCAAGGAGCTCGGCATCCTCAAGCAAGAATAGCCGCTCCCTTGCACATTAAATAAATCCCAAAATAGTGCGGCACCTCTATTAGCGCATCTTTCGCGTATTTCTCGCTCATTTGCCCGCTTCTTAGAAGAACGCTTGGCACTTCCTCAATAATTTTCATTTTCAAGGGCTCATCCGAAAACACAGGCGCATGCACATGCGGCTCAAATTCCTCAATTTTAGGAGTGGGCTTTCCAAAAAGTGTGTGCCCCTTATCATTGCAAAGTCTAGCCGCAAATCCGCTTCCCCCATGTATGGAGTCAGGAAGCCGCAGCAATTTTGAAGTATCAAACGTAACGTTTGAGTCCATGTCCGCGCTTATTGCGACTTTCGTGTTCTCCACAAGCGCCTCAAACATTTTCCCATACACTCCTGAAAGCCCTATCCTTGTCCAGTTTGCCCACACTCCCCCGTCCATGCGTTTCACAGGAGCCTTAAGAGTGTTCTCAACTTCCCCATAATTATCATACAATTCCTGCGCCTTTTTCTTTGGAATCCCAATCTCATGCAACTTTTTCTCCCTCACAAGCTGCAAAAAGCGCTTTGCGATTTTCCCGCGCCATCCTCCGTCAGTTACAAGCGGCCCGTAAAACTTGTACACTTTTTTGCGTGTTTCATCTTCTTTTATGAACCTGCTGTCATCATGCAATAGAGTTTTCACGGAAACAGAAGCAGCATTTATGTATTCTACAATTTCCCTTCGCTCCTCCCTTCTCAAATTGTGCACGCTCTCGCTTGTTACGTGCACATGAAAACCGCGGCTCCCAGAGAAATTCACAATCATCTCATCCTTTGAAATCCCAAAGTCCGGCACAAGGAAATCCTCAATTAACCTAATCGTTTCCCCTCTTATTTTTCCCATGCACTCCACGCACGTGAATTTCCCGCACGTGTGCGCAGGCGCATCAAGGTCAAATATCAAATCCGCGCCCTTCCAGTTCTTGTTCGGCATTGGGCGCGCATCGGGAAACTCATAGTATGCGGCAGAATAGGATACATAAGGGGGCGCATCCCGCATAAGCCGCGCACTAAGCGCCCCAGAGTTCGGAAAAGAAAGGTGCCTAAACGCAATTTTCGTCTGCCAGTTCCCAAACCCGAATTCCCGCCTCTCCACATGCGAAATAGGGGGCTGCCATTTGGCATAATACTGCGAAAAGCATTTTCCAAGATATTCCTGTTCTTTGCTCATCAAAACAACCGCTTATGCTTATTTCTTTTCCTCAATTCTGGTAATTCCAGTTCTTCTCCTGCTATTTGTAACAGGCGTTCCCTTTCTCGCCCCTCCATAAAGGCACGGGCAATTGTTCTGCGCAAGCCCGTACGTGTCCATAGTAGCACATGAGGGCATGGAATACTCCTTGTTCTTAAGATACTCAAGCTGGTATTTCGTAGTGTTCTCATTGTATTCAGGGGACTCCGCATAAATGGAAAGTATTTCCTCCATTTTCATCCCTGAGCGCACAAGATATACCCCAAGTGCCCAGCGCGCCTGATGCCCAATGTGCTCCCCGTTTTTCATATCCTCAATTATCCTGCACATGCAGGGCGGAAAGTCCGTCTTCGCAATATTCTCAATTGGCGCGCTTGCTTTAGGGAGAAGCGCAATCGCCTTTTTCCCAATTTCAAGTATTTGGGGTGAAAATTTCATGTCCGAAACGTGCACAAGCACGTCCATTTTCATGCGTGCAGCCTCCTGCACAAACCGTTCCGCCTCTTTTCTTGAAAGCGTAACAACCCCGCCCGCAATTGGTTTTGCAGAGAGCTTGAATTCCTCTTCTCTAGGCTTGAACCTCAAATAGTCAAAAAACGGCAATGCAAAAAACCCGCCACTCTCTTTAGTAAGCCCCAGCTCAAGCTCTTTTGCAATGGAAAGAAGTTTCTCATCACTTTCCTGCTGCAAATATTTTTGCGCGCGCCTCCCTTCCGCAGCCGCAACGCGTGCGCACATCGCCTTATTCTTAGCCGCAACAAGCACCATGCGCGCAGCAGCATAGGAAAGCAAGTCCAGCTCAATCCCGCGCGCAGTAGTCCCCACAGTCGGGACTTCCCCCTTCCCAACCGCACTCTCCAGCCTGTCCTGCGCCTTGTCCAGTATCTCGTCTTGTGTATAATGCGGCGTAATCTCCTTTACAATTTCCTTTGCCCCCTCAAGGAAGGGATAGTGCGAATAGAACGGGTCCATAGAGAATATTCGAAAAGAAGCCTTTTAGTGCTTAGCATAGGAACTTTCCAGTGGGTTGGGGTTATTTCCTCTTTTTCCTTGAAGCTTTCTTCACTTTCTTTTGTGCCTCAACCTTCTTTGCAGGGTAAAGCTTCCATCCTGCCTTCTCCCCAACAAAATACGCAACATCAAACGAGAGTATGCTCACAAAGAATTCCCAAACCCCAAACACAAGCGCAACCGCAAGGCACATTATTACGAGCGTGAGCCTCCTGCTTATTATGCCACTCACCAAGTCCGTCTTCCCAGCAGGCACATGAACCTCATCAAGTGCAGCAAAGAACAGGAAGAACATGAAGAGAGGTATGCTGAATGTGGTTATCCCAAATGCAAGAGTCCCAAGCACAAACACAACTAGCGCAAGTGCATGCATTTTGCAGTCAATTTTCCGAGCAAGCACGTTTGCGCTTGCAGTCGCAATCCAAAGCGTTGCAAGCTGCAGTGCGCCTGCAAGATATGCCCCTGCAGCGCCGTAAATAAGCGCAAACAAATACCCAATCTTGCTCTTTATTCCCCGATCCTCAATCTCATCCGTGAGCTTTGCAAAAAATCCCGCAATCGCAGAAACAATTACGATGGCAAATATCGTATCAACCATATTCTCACTTCTTTTTCTCAAGCACGTTGCACATTATTAATGGCAGCGCAATGCTTGCATCGCATTCAACATATACGCGCTCGCTTTTCCTTCCTACTTTTCCCCAGCTCACTGCCTCATTCACGCGCGCGCCGGAAAGCGACCCATCATACTGCGTCCCAGTCCCAACATACACAGCATAGTCCAGCCCGCCGCGAAGAAGGTTCGCACCAAGAAGATGGTGCTTTGCAAACCCTCCTCCAAGTATGAGCGCTCCTGTTTTCTCAGCATCCAGCACCTGCTGTCCCAGAGGTTTCAAGTCCCCACTAACATCAATCCCAAATCCCATTCTCTTTTGCTTGAAGAAATAAAGCTGCAATCCAAACGCACCGTCCGTAGGCGCAGGGCAATATACAGGAATTTTGTTCCGACATGCCCAATACAAAAATGAGTTCTCGTCCTTTATTGTTGCACCCAAATCCGCAATAATCTCGTGCGGCGAAAGCATCCTTCCAAGTGCATGCTGCTTCTGCCATTCCTTTTCAAAAAATGGCTGCAAAGTTTTCTCAAGCTTTATGTAGTGCGCATTTTTCACAAGTATGTTCCCAATTCTGTTTATTCCCTTCTCATTAAGCTGTGCATCGTCCATCTCAAAGCTTCCAAGCTCAAATTTTCCGGAGCATTTCATAAGATCCTCTTCAACCGACCCTATGCTCGTGATAATCGCATCACACATTTTTTCCTTGCACATTTGTGCAAAAGTCTCCCGCAGCCCAGAAGAAACCATATTTGAAGTAAAGGAGAGGAATTTTACGCACTCTTTCTCATGCTGCATTTTGGAAAAGAGTTTCGCAGCAGCCCCAATTTGCGTAGCCTGCAGCCCAGCACCTTCCATCTGCTTTACAAGGGAGCTCGCACTAAGCCTGCCATCAAGAGAAAAGCCCTTTATGTCCATGCTAAAAATCCTCAAAGCGGGATTAAAAGCCTATCTTTTGAGCACCCTAAGAAGCGCAATCCTTACTGTCTTGTCGTTTATCTGCAGCCCCTTAAGTGCCGCAACAAGCTTGTGCTCGCCCAGCATGTTCAGCCAAGGCGCAAAATGCCCGCCCTTAGCATGGTACAATACCGACTCAAGGGGAGCATTCTTTATGAAAGCTGCAAGCTCATCAACGTTCTTTGCCCTTCCAACGACTGCCCCGCTTGGAAGCTTGAAAACGAATTCCTTGCCTGGAGCGCAATCACGTGCCATAATACCACCCAAAAAGAAGCCTCTTGCGTCTTTTTTAAATCTTTGCTCTTGCAAAACACGTTTTCAGATATAAGATAACGCCGTTACATTAGCTTATTTATTAAGTTTAAAAAGCGCGGGCGAAACCTCGTTTGCAACATCAAGCGCAGAGTAATTCATCCCGAATTTCTTCGCAAGCCTCTCGCCCGCTTTCTTGTTCACATAAGAAGCAGCGCACATGGATGCAAAAGCCTCATTCTTGCAAAGTAGCGCGCACAAAAGCCCTGCAAGCGTATCTCCTGTCCCTCCTTTTGTAAGCCCAGCATTCCCTCCAGAAACCTCTATGGATTTTCCATCAAAACCCGCAACAGTATCAACACGTCCCTTAAGAAGAATATTGCACTTGTATTTCTTTGCACAGAATTTCGCATTCTTTGCATTTGCAGCAAGCCCGAACGCGCTTTCAAATTCCCGCACGTGCGGCGTGAGAACGCAATTCTTGTGCAACTCGCTTAATTTTGCGCATCTTATTCCGGTTGCATCAAGCACGCATTTTTTTCCCGAGGAAATTACAGCATGCACAAGTTTCTTCGTATATGCATCCACTTCCATCCCAGGCCCAATTAGAATCGCATCTGCCTTCCGAATGTGCGCACTAAGCTCTTTTTTAGAAATGCATATTACACAAGGAGTTGCTTTCCTCGCAAGAAACTCAACTTTCGCACTGGGCGAATAGAAATACACCAAATCGCAAAACCTAGTAGCAGCAAGCACGGAGAGCACTGCGCTCCCATGGTATTTTTCCCCCCCAGCAACAATGAGCGCAAGCCCATTCTGCCCTTTATGGGATTTAGAAGTAGGCTTGTGCAATTTCCCTAAATACTTCAAAATGTTTCCCATCAAAACCCTTTACGCAAGGTTTATCTCACGGTTAAGCGCATCAATTTGCGCAAGCGCAGCCCCGACAAAATCATCGCTTCCGGTTTTCTTGTATGCATACGCAATTGCGGAGGAGCTGTTTATGCGGTGAAGCGAAAAAGTCTGCGCAGAAACTGTCTTAAGCGTCTTTGCAACCTCTTTTGCGCTTCCCCCTTGCGCCCCAACGCCGGGCACAAGAAGCGGGAAAACTTTTTCGTGGTGCTCAAGCTCCCACATCACGTGCTCAAGGTCATCTACATTGGTGGCGCCCACAACAGCCCCAAGCCCGCTAAAATGCATCTTCATGAGCTTGCGTGCAACCTCAAGGTACACTGGCTTGTCGCGCACATCGGTTTTAAGTTCCTGGAAGTCCGCAGCCCCTGGGTTTGAAGTCCTCACAAGCACGTACACGCCCTTCCCATTAGCGCTCGCATACTTCACAAAGGGCATCATGCTGTCCTCTCCCATGTAAGGGGAAATAGTGAGCGCATCTGCGCCCCAGAACTCAAATGCCTCTTTTGCATACGCAGCAGAGGAAGGCCCGATGTCCCCTCTTTTGCCGTCAAATATAATTGGCAGCACCCCTCGGTATTTTTTTATTATAGTATAAAGCGCCTGCAGCCCCTCAAACCCATACTGTGCAAAATACGCATAGTTTGGTTTCAGTGCAGAGATAGAAGGGGAGCGCTGCAATGCCCCATCCACAATCTGCGCATAAAAATTCACAATCCTCTCCTGTGTACTATCCCCAAGGCTTGCAGGAATATTCTCAATAACAGGGTCAATCCCAAAGCACACTACGCTTTTTCTCTCACTTGCGCTTTTCTTAAGATATTCTAGGTAATCCATTCAAATCCCGTATTTTTTCCTGTATTCCACAAACTGCGCATACACTTTCTCATCAACCGGCACTCCGCCGTTTATTTTCCTTCCGCGCAGCGCCTCAAACATCCCGTTCGCAGATGCAAGCGAATATACTTTTGTCCCGTGCTTTTTCTCAAAAGCCGCAATCGCATTTTCGCCCTGCTCGTTCTTCTCCATCCTGTCCAGCATTATGAACACGCCCAAGAGGCGCACTTTTGCAACAGAGGAAAGCTGCTCAATCGCCTCTTCTTTTGCGCCCCCCGTAGTGAATACATCATCCAGCATTACAACTCCTACCCCATCCACGATTTTCGCGCCCACAAACACGCCCGCATCCCCGTGCGTTTTTGCCTCTTTGCGGTTAAAGCACCATTCCTTTCCAATCTGGTGTTCCGAATACAGCGCGCTGCACGTCCCTACCGCAAGCGGTATCCCCTTGTAAGCAGGCCCGAACACAACATCATAGCTTTGCGGCTGCAATGTGTTTGCAATTTTCTTTGCAAAAAACTTGGAGAGCATGGAAGTTGCATAGCCTGTGCTGAATGCGCCAGCATTGAAAAAATAAGGGGAACTTCTGCCGCTCTTGAGCGTAAAACTCCCGAACTTGAGCGCACCCTGCCTCACGCAAAACTCCAAAAACTCAATGTCTTCTTCCTGCATGGTATAAGGTTTATTTCACAAATTTAAAAAAGCAGGCAGTTTATGGTAAAAAAGCGCATTAATCTGGCAAAACAAGAAATTAAGCAAAAAATGCAAATTAAGAAAATAAGAAATCAAAAGCAGAAATAAAATAAAAAATAAAAGAAAAAAAAGAGGGTTTTAAATCCTCTCCGCGACTGCGCAGCGTGGCTTTACAGAGGTGATTCTCACCTTTACTGTCTCGCCTTCGCGTGCGCCTGGGACGAATATTACAAAGCCATCTTTCTTTGCTATTCCATCTCCTTTGGCTGCGACTGCCTCGATTGTTACTTCGAGCTCGTCGCCTTCCTTAACCGGCTTTGGCATGTCATTGCCGCCGAAATTTCCTCTGTCTCGTCCGAAACCCATTGTCTTCTCCTCCATTTAAGGCAGCTAAATTTGTCAAAGAAAAATCGTCTTTTCCGTTCCGGAATTCCGTTCTTCATCTGCAAAAGAAGCTGCACTTCCTTTGCTAATATGGGTGCTATTCCCCTTTTTAATACTTTGGGCATCGGGGTGAGCCCCTAAACAACCATCCCAACCAAATTAACCGAATAAGAGAGCACAAAAAGCATTTGAGAAACCGGCAGCAATATTGCAAAATACAGCAGCGCCTGCGCGCTTCTTCCCTCAAAAACCCCGAAGAGGATGCTGCAAAAAAGCGCAAAGAGCGCAAGGTACACATGCAGCGCAGGCACGATTGCAGTTTCAATGGACGGGTTATCCGCAGCAAATCCTTCCCCAAACATTTCCACGCCAGAGAACGCCCCTCCTGAGAGCGCAAGTGAAATCCTAAGCACGCTCCCAAGAAGCACGGGCACAATTATCGCGCCGCCAAAGAACAGCGTGTATTTCTGCATGGAGAGCGCGGCAGCCCTCTCGCGCACAAGCGCAAAGTTCTCCAGCATGTCGCTTGCAGCCCTCCTAAGCGCAATTTTCATGTCCGCCCCTGTATAATACGCCTGCAAAAGCAGGCTGCAAAACCTTGAGAAAAGAAGCGAGTTCGCGCCTTTTTGCACGTTCCCAAGCGCGCTTGCAACGCTTGCCCCTGTCTGCACCTGCCTCTTTGCCTCAGAAAATTTCTCAGAAAGCCCCCCATAATTCCCCCCTGCAAGCGCAGCGATTATTTTTTCCATGCTGCTTCCCTTGAGCATGGAGGATGCATGAAATAGCGCATCGGGCAGCGCTTTCTCAAGCTCCTCCTCTTTCCTCCATCCCGCATACAGGGGCGAAAAATACGCCCAAAACGGGAAAGCCGCAACAAGCGCGCACATCCCAACCGCCCAAATTTGCGCATAAAAGAGAAGCGTGCACAAGAGAGGCAGCATGCACAGCGCAAAAAGCGCAACGCTCTCTTTCCACCCAAGCCTTCTCCCCCCAATTTCCATCCCAATCCCGATTTCCTGCCTCCCCCCGATTGCGCACGGCGCGCTCGCATATATTATCCCAAGCACAAGCGCGCACCCAAGCGGGAAGACGAGCGCATACATGACCCACACCTGCGCCGCGCTAACCTCAAGGAAAAGGAATTTTCCCGCAATGAGGAGGAAAATCGCAAAAAAGGACGGAGCAAGCGCGCTTACCGCAATAAAGAGGAGCGCAAGGAAGGACATTTTGGATGCGAACTCGCGCGTTTTTGCGCCTGCGGAAATTCCCGCCTCCTCCGCAAGCCTGCGCAGGCTCTCGGAACTCCCCTCCCCCTCATAGCAAAGCGCAAGCTGTGCAAGCGCCCTCTTGCAAAAGGACGAGCGCGTATAAGCCGCCCGCGCAAAAAGCGCCCCCTGCACGCTCCCCCCAAGCTTCACAGAGGATAGCACCCCTCGCACGTGGCGCGAGAACGCATATTTGTCTTTTGCAAGCGCCTCAAGTGCTTTTTCAAAAGGCATTTTCAAGTCAATATAAATCGCCATTGCCCCAAGGGAAAGCGGCAAATCCGCCTCCTCCTCGTCCGCCCTTTTTTTCGCAACAAACGAAGGCACGCGCACAAGCAAAAGGTAAAAAGCCGCAAACAAAAGTAGTGCAAGCGCACAAGAAAGAAAAACGTCCTTCAAAAAGACCGCAAGCACAATGAAAAAAAGAGGCAGAAGAAGGAGCGGGATGAAAAAGCATGCGCAAAGGAATTCTTTTGCCCCAAGTTCCATTCCAGCGCAGCGCAAGTCCTCCTCTGTTTGCGCAAGCTTCCCTTTCTGGAAAAAGCCTGCAGGCATTGCATTTGCAATCTGCGCAAAGGCTCCCATACCCCACCCATTTGGATTTCATTTCAGCATGAATTTCTGTATCTGCCCAAAGCTTTCCAAAAACGAGATTTTCCTCTTCCCCATTTCCCGCAGGAACTCCTCGCGCTTTTTCATCTCTTTTCCAAGCTCCTCCTGCGAACACCCAAAGCATTCGGAAATTTTCCCAAGCGCAAGGGATTTGTTTTTCGTGCGCACGAGCTCCCCATCCTGCAATGAAAAAATCGGAACGCACAAAGGCACTCCCCCCTCCCTTATCTCGCACACCTCGCGTATTTTGCGGCTTTGCGCGCTGCTTCTCTTCTTCAGGTCGTAGGTTTCCATCCTCCGCTGCACAAGCACAAGGTCAATGGAAGGGATGTCCGATTGCATTGCACCCAGCATGCGAAGCCTAAGGAGCGCATCATTTCCGCTTTGCGCATGGAACGTCGCATAGCTTCCCTTTCCCTGCCCGCAAAGAACCGTTTCCATGAACGCCTCAACCTCTTTTGGCGAGCGCACTTCCCCCACAACAAGCCTATCCGGCCTCATGCGCAGGCTGTCGCGTATGATTTCGTTCATCCCAATCCCGCTCTCCTCGTTTGAGAGCAGCCTCACAACGTGCGCGTGCGGCAAATTTATCTCCGCAGTGTCCTCAGCAATTATCACGCGCTCGTTTTTTGGCACAAAGGAAAAAAGCGAATTAAGGGTTGTGGTTTTCCCACTCGCAGTATTCCCGACAACAAGCACGGAAAGCTCGGCCTGCATCGCAGCCCACAGGAATGCAAGGCAGGAAAAGCTCGCAGTCCCGTTCTTCCCAAGCTCGTGCATGCAAAAAGGCTCCGCACGGAATTTCCTTATTGTAAGGGAATACTCGCATACCGGCGGTATTGCAGCATGCATGCGCGAGCCGTCAGGGAGCGCGGCGTTTATTTTCGGGGTTTGCGCGCTCACCCGCTTCCCTGCGCTTCTCCCAAGCTTGTTCACGCACGCGCAAAATTCCGCAGCCCCCTCAAAGCTGCAGTTCGTTTCCTTCCAGCCTTCCCCCCTTACATATACGTATGCGGGCTTTCCAATCCCGCAAATCGCAATCTCCTCAAGCTTTGCATCAGCAAGCAGCTCGTCCAAAAAGCAGTTCGCGTACGTGTGCAAATACGCCATTTTTGGGATGTATTTTTTCTGCTGCGCATCCAGCTCAATGGAGTTTTCCTCGCAATACCCCTCGCACAATTTTTCTATGCACCCAAATGCCTCTTCCCCGCTTCCAATCTCCCGCTTCTGCGACTGCGCGCAAAAAAGGGAAGATATGTCCAGCACTGCCTTTTCCTCATCCTCGGAAAGCTGCGGCAGAGCGACCTTGTACTCGGCTTTTGCCCTCACTTTCCAGCCAAGCCCGCTTTTGCCCATAAAAGTCCCAAGCCCCCAGTTTTCAGTTCCCGCTTCCAAGCCCCGCTTTCCCTTCCAACCGGATTTTTCCAGATAGTTTTGTTCACTTCAATTCCAGCTTGTCCCCTGTTTTTATCCCAAGCCTCTTCACGTACCCCATCGGGGTCTCAAGCAAAAAAAGCGCGTCCTTTTTTGGCGATATGAAAGGCTGGAAAGGCGCAACCTTCTCAAAAATCTCCACAGCGCGCATATTCGCATCAAGGTAAACCGCATCAAATTCAAAGAACACAAAGAGGGAATGTATGGGGTAGTTCCCATTTTTTTCAAACTTGAAAAGTATGCACTTTGGGGCGGGTGCAAACATGAGCCCGCTTGCCCTTGCCTCAAAAGTGTCCGCAATTTCATAAGGCGCATTGATTTTTTTCCCATTCGCCTTATTGGTTATCATGCGCGCCACGCCCGCTATTTCCCGTACCTTCTCTTCCTCCTCGCATATTCCCCAAGCGCATCAAAAAAGTCCTTCCTGGAAAAATCAGGCCAAAGCTTTGGGGAAAAATACCATTCCGAATATGCAGCCTGCCATGGGAGGAACCCGCTCACCCTCTGCTCACCGGATGTCCTTATCACCATGTCTGGTTCCGGTATCTCACTGGTATACAGGAGCTTCTCAAATTCCTTCTCATCCACGCGCCTTCCCCTCTTTACAGCAGCGTTCACCGCATCCAGTATTTCCTGCCTGCCCCCATATCCCAGGAACACGTTGAAAAAATATTTGTCGTTCTTTTCGGTTTTCCTCTCAACAGCCTCAAGCTTTTCGCGTATCTCGCGCGGAAATAGGTCTTTTCTTCCAATAAACCTCACGCGCACCTTGTATTTGCGGTAACTTTCCTTGCCCTCCTCCAAAATCTTCATGAGGTTGCTTTCAAAAAGCTCAAAAAGCGCCCCGACCTCGTCTTTTGGGCGCTTGAAGTTCTCAGTTGAAAAGCCCCACATGGAAAGCATGCGTATTTTTTTCTGCCTGCACCATTTCAGGACGTCCCCTATGTGCCTAATCCCAATCTCATAGCCCTTCCTCTTGTCTATCCCTTTTTTCTTTGCCCACCGCCGATTCCCGTCAGGTATAATTGCTATGTGATACGGCTTCATGCTCCCACTTCCCATCCTATCTTATTATTTTTTTCCCTCAGGCGCACGCTTTGCGCCGGGCGCCCGCCCCATTATTTTTCCTTCAGGCGCGTGCGCCCGCTCAATCCCCCAGCATTTTTTTCCTTAATGACGCATACCTTGAGTGCAAATGCACGAGCGGGCTTGAAAGCGCCCCCTCAACCTTTGTTTTCCGCTTAAAAATCGCATCCCGCACCCCCTTCTCATCCTTCGCATTCACAATAGTATATGCAGCCCCTATTTCCCCAAGCGTGTGTGCGTCCGAGCCGCCAAGCTGCGCAAGATTGTGTCCGGCTGCGAATTCCAGCGCGCTTTGGTTCATTGAAGGAAGCGCCGCCCGCGCATTGAAAACCTCAATCGCATGCAGCTGCCCAACCTCCTTTTTGGAAAGCCATTTTGGGTGCAGTGCAGAGCCGCGCATGCTGTCAAAGGGGTGCGGTATGCTTGCAATACCGCCCTGCTTCCTTATTTCCAATAGCGCTCTTGAAACGCTGCATGCCCCTATCGTCCTCTTGAGAAAAAGCCCCATTATTTCCCCGTGCGGGGTCCTTATTTCCTCCCCCACTATTACAAGGAGCGGCATCCCGTCCTGCCCTGCTATTTCCCTTGCAAGAAGCGCCCCCTCAACCGTCTCATGGTCCGTAATTGCAATCCCGCCCATCCCTTCCTCAACTGCCCTTTGCAGCACCTTGCGCACGTCCGACAGGCAATCCTTTGAAAAGTGCGTGTGCGCATGGAAATCAATTTTCATTTTTACCAACCGCCCGCCTTCAATTTTTCCCGCCCGCAAGCATCTTCAGGTACGCTCCAAGCGCATCAAGCCCTGCAAGGTCCCCCCACCTGTCCATCTGCGCATGCTCGCTTATGAACCTGTCCAGCATGCCCCCCTTGAATGCAAAGAGGAGTGCATCCACAATCCTCTCATCAGGTATGTCCATCACTTTCCTTAAAAGCGCATGCATTTGCAGGTCTTTCCCGTATTCCCTTCTCCACTCCCTCTCATACGCATGCGCATTTGGGCAAAGTTCCCCTGCAAGCTTTCCGCAGCTTGCCCCAAAATATATGCCCCCTCCGGTAGTAGCCTTCACCTGCCCGGCAGCATCCCCTGCAAGGAATACCCGTCTCTTCCCAAATTCCCCTGCTGTTTTTTTCCTCACTTCTATGGGAATGAGCGCGCCAAATTCGTTTGCGGGCTTTTTTGCCCCAATCCCGTGCAGGATTTCCCCAAATGCCTTTTTGGGGGATGCCCCTGGCTTTACTGCAAACCCGATTTTCGCATGCCCCTCATCTATCGGTATCATCCATCCGAAAAACCCTGGGAAATGCGAGGGGGAAATGTACAGCTTTGCATCGTGCACCTCCTGTATCCCGCATTCATAGTCAGCCTGGTATGCGGAAACCGCCCTTTTTATTTTTGGGAAATGGAAAAGCCGCGCAATTTCGGAAGCCGGCCCGTCCGCGCCCACTATGCATTCGCTTTGCAGCTGCTCCAGCCTGCTTATCTTTTTCCCAAGCTCGAATTTCGCGCCTGCAGACTGCGCCCTTTGCGCCGCCATCCTGTCAAACTCCCCCCTGTCTATGAGGATTGCCTTTGCCTTTTTCGGCTTTAGCCTCACGTGCTCGCTGCCGCAAAAAATAGTCGCGCTCTCTATGCGGTTCAGCGCAATCCTCCTGTAATCCACGACTTCGCGCATCTCCTCAAGCCCGCTTTGCGAAACAAGCCCTGAGCAGTGCACGGGCTCCCCTATGCGCGCGTGCTCCTCGCTCACAAGCACGCTTTTCCCGCGCTTTAGCGCGGCAACCGCGCAAAAGCTCCCGGCCGGCCCAGCCCCCACTATGTGCACATCAAACATAACCATGTCCCCGCAGTTTTTTTTATCCCAGCAGTTTTGCGCCCGCGCAACCCTTGCCTGCTTTGGCTTCGCCCGCATAATTCATGCATGTTTGTTTGCGCGTTAGTTTTATATACTTCGGCACGCAAGCTAACCCCTTGGGAGGTTATGAGATGTTTGTTTTTGAGCCGCTAAAGCTAATGCTGATAATATTGCTTTCTTCCATGCTGCCCTGCATCCCGCTCACGCTCTGGTTTTTGAGGAACTCAAAGCTTGCGTGGTTCGAAAAGCTCCCATTCGGCTTTATCGCGGGCACAATGCTCATCCCGGCCCTTCTGTGGGCAGAGGGCATGCTCGGCATTTATTTCTCCCTCCCGCTCCTGCTTGCAAACATTTTTGCGCTTTTCATAATAGGCATTGCTTTGTGCATAAAGGACAAGATGCTTGAAATCCCAACCCTTCAAATGCCTCCCATCTCAACGCATGCTGAAATTTTTGATGCAGTGAAAAAATATTCCCCCGCAGTGTTCCTTTTCCTCCTGATGTTCCTTGCATTCTGGCTGCGCATTCAAAGCTGGGGGCCAGTATACTCCGAGCTTGACCCGTATTTCTACCTCTACAGCGGCGGTGAAATAATAAAGGATGGCATCTCGCCCGCAAGCGACACAACAGCATGGTTTGACAAGCTCAATCCTGGCATAACATATTCGCACCGCACGCACCCGCTTGATTCCTACCTTGAGGCGCAGTGGTATTCCCTTTACACGGCAGGGGGCGCATACGAGCGCTACCTCTTTTCAACAATAGCGAACTTCTACCCCCCGTTTATCTCAATGTTCATGTGCTTTGGCGCATACCTGCTCGCATCCTCGCTTCTTGGAAGGAGGTACGGCATTTTTGCAGCAGCCTTGTTCGCATTCACATCGTCCCTCATACTGAAAATGCAGGCAGGCGTTGCAGAGGGGCAGCCCTACGGCTTTTTTGCAGTCCTGTTCTTCTTTGGCGCATATGCAGCCGCATTAAAGCTCAAGGACATACGCATCGCGCTTTTTGCGGCGCTCGCATTTTTCGCAACAGTCACAGGCTCCGCATTTGCGGACGTTATAATGCTCGTGATAGTCGCATTCATACCAATTGAGTCCCTGCGCCTGTTCCTCGCATACAAGCACCATGAGTCCCACGGGCACCACCAGCAGTCAGTGCCACAGCTCGCAAAGCACATCCTCACGTCGGGCGCAAGGAATTACCAGGAGTTTTTCCTGCAGCTCAACCTGCTTGTTTTTGCGGGCGTAATAGTTGCCAATTCCATGGTGGCGCTTTACCTTTCCCCCTCCTACCCAATACTCGGCGTGCTTGCCCCCAGCCTGTTCCAGACATCCGTTCTCGTGCTCGCAGCCGCAATACTCTCCTCATTCGTGCTTTATTTCCTTGGCAGGATGCTGCCTTTGCAAACAGTGCGCCTGCAGGCGCTTGGCGCGCTTATGGTGGTTGCACTCCTGCTTTTCTTCCTCTCGCCCGTTGGCAGCATGGTGCGCTCGTACGTGGGCGCATATGCCGGCTCCGCAACCTACCCCTCGCCCCTTGAGCGCACAATCGCAGAGCAGGGGCAGTCCGGCGCCTCTTTTGAAAGCCAGACAGGCTTCATAGGAAGGACGCTTTCACAGGGCGACGTTGGCAACATGCCCCAGAACATACAGGGCATCCTCGGCTGGCTCTTTGTGCTTGCGCTTTCATTAATCGCAGCCCCGTTTTCCCTGCTTGCAAACATCTTCTTCCAGCTCATAGATTTCATTGTGAACCTTTTCTTCCAGCTTGGCATGCAAACTAGCGAGAAAACGCCCAGCCTTTTCCTGCTCATACTCATGTGCGCATTCCTCTACACCCTCATAACCTACCTTTCGCTTTTCCTGCAGGGCTTTGGGAAAAAATCCGAAAGTGCATCTGATGATTCCAGGAATGCGGGCGCAATCGCGCTTATTTTTGCGCTCATAATTTTCCCAATCGCCTACATCGGCATAAACAAGATAAAGTACCTCGTGTTCCTCGGGCTTGTGGGCTCGCTTGCAATGGTGCTCACGGTAGCGCTTGTTGAGCAGGCAGTGCTCCTCCTGGCCCTCACGCTCAAAAAGGACAGGCACCTTGCTTCAAAGGTTTCCTACGCTGTGTGCATAGTGCTCATCGCATCCACCGTGCTCTTCCAGTTCGCGGACGAGCGCTCCGCAGTCGCAAAGCCGCTTCTTGTTGCTTCGCTTTCCACCCGCTACCAGGACAGCCCGACAGGAGCCGGCATGGAAAAGATGGCGCAGCTTTGCGCACAAATAAAGGCAATGGGCCAGTCCGACACGGACATTTGCGCCGCAGGCTCGAACCCCAAGTTCGCGGAAAGCATAGAGAACCAGTTCAACCCCCGCCTTTGCCTGTACTCCCAGATTTCAAACATCACCAACCCCGACCGCGACCAGCTTGCAGGCGCGCAGTTGCGCTGCTCAATGCTCTCGTCCTACTGGCTGGATTCCATGGAGTGGATACGCTCGCACACAGAGAACGGCTCGCGCATAACCTCCTGGTGGGATTACGGGCACTGGATAAATTTCTTTGGCGAGCGCAATGCGGTGCTGCGCAACGAGCATGCGCGCAAGGACATGATACAGGAAATAGCCCATGCATACATAGACGGCACCCCGCAGGAAATAGCAGACGCAATGGACCGCTTTGACTCAAAATACGCGCTCTTTGACGTGGAGCTCATTTCAAGCGGCAACATCTTCGGCGGCAAATACGGCGCGCTGAACTACCTCTCGTGCGCCCGCGACAACCAGACTACGGTGCAAGTATGGCCGGGCAGCTCAAAATGCGAGTTCGAGCACATGTTCGAGACAATATACGTCCCGAAAACAAGCCGCGAAAAATGCATTGTTTCCCCCTCGCAGCAGATAAGCGGCGTGGTAGGCTTTGTGGACTACTACGTGGGGGATGCCCG
This sequence comes from Candidatus Anstonella stagnisolia, assembly GCA_902384585.1. Taxonomy (GTDB): domain Archaea; phylum Micrarchaeota; class Micrarchaeia; order Anstonellales; family Anstonellaceae; genus Anstonella; species Anstonella stagnisolia. Next base: position 433,466 of record CABMCJ010000004.1, on the reverse strand, counting down.
CCAGCTCAAGAAGGAATACTGCATGGCAACAATAAACCTCGCGGACGGAAGGCGCGGGCTTGGCACATACTACCTTGACCGCAAGGATGCGGACGGCAACCTCGTGCTCAACAAGGCATTCGTGCAGCAGTATTCATCCGAGCAGGACTACGACGTATACTTTACCGTATACAACAATGACAAGGTCTGGCAGGGCCAAAACGGCACGCTAGTTGGCGGCTACGAGGACCGCAAGGGCAAGTTCTACGACTCCGCGCTCTACCGCGCGTTTTACCTCAACGACCTGCCCGGCTTCAAGCAGGTTTACCAGACGCCCGGGGGCGAAGTGAAGATATACGAATGGCTCGGATACAAACCCTACAGCAAGGCATCCTAAAAGTGTGGCTATGGATTCACCCTCATTCGGCACAAACGGGATACGCGGCAGGATAAACGAACTTACCCCCTCTGCCGCGCTTGAATTTTCCGCAGCATTTGCACAATGGTCAGGAGGCGTTGGGAAAACAATAATACTCGGGCGCGACATGCGCCTCACAAGCCCCATGCTTTTTGCAGCCGCAAAGGCAGGCGCGCTCCGCTCAGGCGCAAATGTGCTTGATATAGGCTTAGCAAGCTCGCCCACGTGCGAGTATATTTTGCATTCCAAAAAAGCGGACGGCCTCATTATAGTGACCGCATCCCACAACCCCCCCGAATGGAATGCGCTCAAGTTCGTGGACAAGAACGGAGTGGGCATTTCGCGCGAGCGCGGAAAAGGGATAGAGAAAATAGCCGCAGCAGGCGCAAAGCCGGTTGAATGGAAAAAAATCGGCAAGTGCATAGAATATCCGGATGCGTGCAAGGGCCACACAAATGCAATGCTTAAGCTTCTCAACGTCCCAGCAATAAAATCCCGCTCCCTTTCAGTAGTGCTTGACTGCGGCAATGGGACCGCAGCAACAGTTGCGCCCCAGCTCTTCAAGGCGCTCGGCTGCAACGTTGCCCTCCTTAACGAAAAAATAGACGGCACCTTCCCCTCGCGCCCCTCAGAGCCAACAGAGGCAAACCTCCAGAATCTCATTTCAAAAGTAAAGGAAACGCACGCGGACTTGGGCATAGGCTGGGACGGCGATTCCGACCGCGTTATTTTCATTGATGAAAAAGCCCGCTGGATAGTGGGCGACAAGGGCTTTGCAATAAGCGCAGCGCTCGCGCTCCAGAAAAAGAAGGGAAGCATAGTGACAACGGTCGCAACAAGCAAAGTGATAGAGGATGTGTGCAAAAAATACAATGGCACGCTCCACTACACAAAAGTGGGCGCACCCTACATTTCCGAAAAGATGCACGAGCTTGGGGGCGCGTGCGTGAGCGGAGGGGAGGAAGTGGGCGGGATAGTGTGGCCTGAGCTCTCCCTTGCAAAGGACGGATTTTTTGCAGCAGCAAAACTAGCAGAGGCAATATGCGAAAAGAAAATGCCGCTTTCCAAAATGCTGGATGAGCTTCCCATCTACTTCAACGCAAAGACAAAAATAGAATGCTCTGCCTCCCAAAAAGAGAATACAATGAAAAAACTCGCAGATTATGCAAAAAAATCCGGCTTAAACGCGCTCCTGCTTGACGGCGTGCGCATAAACTTCCCTGACAGTTGGGCGATAGTGCGCGCATCCGGCACGGAAAACTACTTCCGCGTGTTCGCAGAGGCAAAAAGCGAAAAAAAGGCAAAGGCGCTCATGGAGGAATATTCTTCCCTTGTGCAAAAGCTCATGGTTTCCTAGGTGATTTTTATGGCAAAAGCAATCCTCTTATGCGGCGGGCAGGGCACGCGCCTTCGCCCATACACCTACAGCATCCCAAAGCCCATGCTTCCCTTAGGAAGCCGCCCCATACTCCAGTTTGTAATAGAGAATATGAAACGCGCGGGCATAGATGAAATTTACCTCACAGTGGGCTACCTTAAGTCCCAGATAATAGAGTATTTCGGCAGCGGGGAAAAATTCGGAGTAAAGCTGCACTACGTGAGCGAGGAAGTTGAGCAGAATACGGCAGGCTCCACTCTCCCGCTTTCAAAAGAGTTCGACGAGCCCTTTGTAGTCGGGATGGGCGACCACCTCTCCTCCATTGACATAAAGGAAATGCTCACATTCCACAAAGAAAAGGGCGGAATCGCAACAATCGGCCTTAAGCGGCAAGGCGTTCCCCTTGAATACGGGATTGCGGAAGTGAAAGACGGGCGCATCACGTCCTTTAGGGAAAAGCCAATCCTGCAGAATTTCGTGAACGCGGGCGTGTACGTATTTGACCCAAAAATATTTTCCTACATAAAGCCCAGGGAGGATTTTGCAAAAGACGTTTTCCCCCGCCTTCTTGCGGACAGGCACCAGCTGAACGCGTTCATATTTGATTCCTACTGGCTTGACATCGGGCGCACAACGGATTACGAGCAGCTAAACCAGCTCATCTCAGTGATAGACCTTGTCGCAGGGAAGAAACTCTAGCGCTTCTTCATGCCTTCAAGTATTTTCTTTGCATTTGCAAGAGAAACGTCTTTCCCTTCCGCCATCTTTTTCGCAACCTCTTCTATTTCCTCCCCTTTTGCACCCGCCATAACCGCAATGTTCGCGGCATGCAATCTCATGTGCCCCTTCTGGATGCCCTCAGTAGAAAGCGCCCTTAGCGCCGCAAAGTTTTGCGCAAGCCCCACGGATGCCATTACGCACCCCAGCTCCGCAACGCCCTTTGTGCCCAGAATCTTCATGCACATTTGCGCAACCGGATGTGTTTTAGTCGCGCCCCCAACAGTCCCAATTGCGAGCGGAACCTCAATGCTTCCCTCAAGGTCCCCATTCTTATTTTTCCAGAATTTTGTGAGCGGCTTGTACCCATTTAGTGCGGCATACGCATGCGCACCCGCTTCCAGCGCCCTCCAGTCATTCCCGGTCGCAACCGCAACCGCATCCATCCCGTTATGAATCCCCTTGTTGTGCGTTGCGCACCGATACACGTCGTTTGCAGCAAACTCGTAAGCATCCAGCACTCCCTCAACTGCCTCTTCCCCGATTTCCTCTTTTTTCCATACAGCAGAAGCTTTTGCAATCCTATGTACCGCAAGGTTTGAGAGAATCCTCAAGCGCACTTTCCCCCCAATTTCCGCAGCAATTTTTGGCGCAGTCGCCTCAAGAACGGTATTTATGGAGTTTGCGCCCATTGCATCCTGCACGTCCACAAGGTATTCCGCTATTACCATTTCTCCCCTTGCAGTAGAAATTCCCCTTGCAGAAAATTCCCTTACCCCTCCCCCAAACTGCACAAGGGAAGCGCAATTCTCATTCCCTGTTTTTACCCACTCATTTTTTTTCGCATTCAATTTCTCGCACGCCCCCTTCGCATCCTTCACCCCAACAATTTGCACCTGCCCAATCATAATCTGCTTTCCCATGCTTGCCTTGAATCCGCCCGAACTTCTTGCAAGCTTTGCCCCGTTGGACGCAGCCGCAATCACCGAAGGCTCCTCAATTGCCATCGGCACCAAATACTCCTTTCCATTCACAAAAAAGTTCGTTGCAATTCCCAGCGGAAGCGGCATGAACCCAATTACATTCTCCACCATCCGATTTGCAGTTTCCATTGGAAGCCCGCCCTCTTTTGAGAGAACCGCCTGCTCCTCTTTGCTTAATTTTGCAATTTCCGCAATCTTTTCCAGCCGCGCTGCTGGGGACAGCTTGTAAAATCCGCTTATTTCGCTTGTGACTATAAAATCACCTGCAACTGCTTCGGAGGCATACAATAAAAAAGTTGCCTAACAACTTTCGTCTATGAACGAACAAGCCCGATGCGCTCAAATTGCAGCCCGCATAAAATCGCTTCGCAATCCCAAAAATATCGCAGGAATGGCGCGCTTTGGCATCAGTTCCAAGAACACGTACGGACTTTCCATCCCGACTTTGCGCGCAATGGCAAAAGAGATAGGAAAGTCCCATCCCCTCGCTCTTCTCCTCTGGAAAACAAAAATACACGAGGCGCGCCTTCTCGCAGGTTTCATAGGGGACCCAAGCGAGCTCACCTCCTCCCAAATGGACGCATGGGTTGCAGATTTTGATTCCTGGGACGTATGCGACCAAGTTTGCTCCAACCTCTTTGACCGCTCTCCCCTCGCATGGAAAAAAGTTTTTCAATGGGTTAAATCCGAGAAAGAATTCACTCGCCGCTCAGGTTTTGCCCTCATCGCAGCCCTCTCTGTGCACGACAAAAAGGCAACAAATGCGCAGTTCCTCTCGCTCCTCCCCCTCATAAAAAAATACTCCCATGATGAGCGCAATTTTGTGCGCAAAGCAGTGAACTGGGCATTGAGGCAAATTGGCAAGCGTAACCTCGTTCTTAACAAAGCCGCAATTTCCGCAGCAAAAGAAATCCTCTCCCAAAACACAAAAAGCGCGCGCTGGATTGCAAACGACGCACTAAGGGAACTTCAAAGCCCGCAAGTTCAAAAACGCCTGAAAGAAAAAGAGAAACCATGAACGTCTGCTTTTTCGCAAGTTCAAAGCCCGCAAGTGCAAATGTGGCTAGGCAAAAAGCATCTGCATCCAGTACTTCTTAACATATTAAATATTTGTGCCATTCCAATTTACATATGGCATCCGCGCCCGAATCCCAGGCTTACGCAGAAGTGAACAAGAAGTGGAAAGCAACCGTGAAGGTGCTCCTTGGGGTGGAAGCCGGCAACCTCGCAGAATACCAGGATTGGATTTCAAGGCGCGAAAGCCCTCGGAAAACCCTGCGCTCCTCAAAGTCTGGGAAAAACGTAATTTTTGCAGCAGAGGACTATCCGGACAGCGCATCCGTGCTTGCATTTGACGAGGTCGATTTCTTCAAGCCCTATGCCCCGCTTTCCATAAACGACCTAAAAGACATTGATTCCCTAATTTCAGCAGTCTCAAGCCGCGCAGCATTCACGGGGAACGTGATACTTGGCAACTCAAAATTTGTTGAGCGATGCGCAAACCTCGTTGACTGCTTTTTTGCCTATGACTGCGAGCGCGCCTCGCGCTGCAAATACATCGCGCATTCTGCGCAGTCCGTGCATTCTGAGTGCCTGTTTGGCTCAAGCGGTGCGGGCTATTCCTCATTCTCCATAAAGACCTCAAGCTCCATCCACCAGACTCGCACCATAGAGGCATCCAAGTGCGACCACTGCTCCGACGTTTATTTCTCACACGGCCTTGTAGGCTGCCACGACTGCATGTTCTGCTTTGGCATGAAAAATACAAGCCACTCAATAGGCAACCTCAAGCTCCCGCCCGACAAATACCTTGCCCTCAAGGCAAAGCTTGTTGCCGAAATGGGCGAAATGCTCCTCAGGGAGAAAAAACTGCCCACACTTTTTGAAATTGTTTCAAGCGCAGCGCCCGATTATTCCCTCATGAAAAAAGCAATGGCAGCATATCCTGCATCGCCGCCCCAAAAATCCGACATGGCAACAATCACAAAGGCATTTTCCGAAACAATGAACGTGGTGCTTGGCAAGCCGCGCCCAAACCTTCCAAAATACGAGAAATGGCTTCTCATGCACACGCGCAAGTCCGAGCCCGCACGCTCGTGTGCATCAGGTGTTCCCCTTCTTGTGCCTGAGCACACTGATTTCCTCCTCATGCCAAAAGACAGGCTCACAAGCGAAGAGGAGGCGGAGTTCCTTGGCACAAAGCTTGCGTTAACTCCCTCCGAAGTGCAGCAGCTTTCCCTGAAAAACGCCTCCAAAACCCTTTCCAAAATCGCATACCTCTCCCCAGACTTCAACGTGGGCAACTGCAGGAACAATCCCTTCTGCCAGGTAACTTTCGATTCCACGGATTGCTACCGTACAATCCTTTCCATAAACGCAAAGCAGGCAGGCTGCAACTTCTGGTGCCGCGACTCCGAGCACGTTTTCGGCTCAAACGAGGTGCGCTGGTCGGAATTTTGCGTGAAATGCTACCGCTGCGAAAAAATCCAGCGCTGCTACGAGTGCGACTCGTGCTGGGACTGCTCAGACTGCCTCTTCTGCCACAACTGCGAGAACGTGCGCGACTCCATGTTCTGCTTCAACGTGAAAAACAAGAAATACGCAATCGGGAATGTGGAGCTTGCGCGCGAAAAATACATGGAAATAAAAAAAGCCGTTCTCCTGCAGCTGAACGCGGAACTTGAAAATGGAACTGCCTCCAAATGGAGCATTTTCAACATCGTTGCGCGCTGAATATTTCTCCTACTATCTCTTCAGCAGCGCATAAATGCGGCATTTATAACAATGCTTTTATTCACCCTGTCTCAAAATAATAATATGGGCACAGGCGGACCAGCATTAATGGATGTGCAGCAGCACAGCGAGCCTGCTCCAGCTGCAAAAAAGGAAGAGAAACTTCCTGCGCCTCAGCAAAGCACTGCAGCAGTGCAAACTTCCGCATCTTCCGAAATTTTGCGTTCCACTCCTGTGCGTTCCCTCGAATCCGCAGGCTGTAGGCGCATTTTCATAGAACTTGAGGACAAGCCCGAGCTGGCGCGGGAATACGCCGCAAAATATGCAGAGCTTGTGGACGGCGTAGTCTTGGCATTGTCCGACCACGGGCTGACAAGGGACAAGCCGCAGGAGTTCATAACTGCAGTTGCGGGCATAATATACTCAAACCTGCACATTGTTTACGATGTTTCCCTCTATATCTCAGAGTCCCTTGACAAGAACATGTACGACTGCGACACTTCCGCGTTCCTTGTTTTTGACGTTGCGCAGAAAATGGGCTTTGACGCAAAGCTCATCCTCCTCCCCGGGCATGCAATAGCAAAAGTAGAGAGCAGGTATTTCGAGACAACCACAAAGGACGGCTGGAATTATGACGAGGACATGTTTGCGCGGAAATACCCTCTCGTATTCGGGGTTTTTGATACCGCCCAAAGCGCCCAGTGCATGTCATATTTCATACACGGCCAAGACCTTTTGGAGCAGAAAAAATACGAAAAGGCGCTCGCAGCTTTTGACAAGGCAATCGCAATAGATGGCACAGTGAGCACTGTGCACATGCTAAGGGCGGACGCACTCCAAAAGCTTGGCAGGCCTGAAGAGGCGCTTGCCTCAGAGCAAATGGCAATAGACCTCACCCCCCCAAGATTCATAAGCAGCCAATGCAGGGTAAAAGGCGACCTGCTCCTAGAACTTGGGCGATACAACGAAGCGGTTTCGGCATACGATGCCGCGCTCTACGGGCTTAACGATTATGCTGAAAGAATGCAGGCGCACTCAAGCAAGGCACAGGCCCTTGAAAAACTGGGCAAATACGCCGAAGCAACGCAAGAGCTTGATAAAGCAATAAAACTTTACTCAGAAAACCAAGACGACTTTATTTTTGGCACTTTCGGTCTTGCCAAAGACGCATCTTACAAAAAAGCCGAGCTTCTTGAAAAGCAGGGAAAATACGACGAAGCGTTATGGGCATATGAAAGCATATCCCAAACGTACCGCAGTGAGAGGGAAAAATCCGCACTTCTCAGGGGTGCCATTTTTGAAAAGCTCGGCAAAGGCTCAAATGCAATTGATGCATACATCGAGGCATTATCTGCAAGCAGCGGGGACAGCCAGCAAGCACTTGACCGGTTTATTGCACTTCTTGAAAAGCTGTCCCCAACAGAAGAAAAACGCCTTGCAATATACAACAAACTAATAGGGACAGGCGGCAGCGCAGGCGCGTATGCGCTGCTGAAAAAAGGCGACATGCTCCTAAGCCAGGGCAAATACAGCGAGGCACTTGATGCCTACCAAAAAAACTCAGAATCTTACAGATACACCCCGGAAAAAATTTCCCCGGAAGTAATGCTAAAGCAGGCTCTAGCACGGATAAAGGGCAACATCTATGTCAGTGAGGCATTGCGTGAATTTAATCTCGCATTTGAAAAAACAGGCGGCGCATTCAACGAACAGGGGCTTGGCGGGCTGCACTCGCAGGTCGTAGAAGCTGCAAAAGAAGCACTCCAGCAGTGCATGCAAAAGCTGAAGAAGGACAAGAAAGACTGGAGCGCGCAGCTCGATGCTGCATATCTCCTTGAAATGACCGGCGACTACAAAAAAGCCGCGGACGCATATGAAAACGCCATAGAAATAATGCCAAGCTCCGGATTATCTTCCGCAACATACATCCGTTTGGGAAACGCCTTTGAAAAGCTTGGAAAACTTGGCAAGGCACTGGACGCCTACGAAGAAGGAATTGAAAAAATTCCCCACATGCACGGGTATTGCGACCGCCTATTCCTGGCAAAAGCAGCGCTCCTTGAAAAGCAGGAAAAATACAAGAAAGCCCTAAGTGCCTATGACGAAGCAATAGAGCAAGGCCAGGACCCAAAAATGTTCTATTCAGCAAAAATCAAGCTTCTTGAGAAGCTTGGCATGGTTGACGAAGCCCTTAAAACATACAGCTTGGTTGCGAACGATCCGGATTTCTCCATGCGAAAAATCGATTTCCTGCAAAAATTGGGCAGGTTCGACGATGCAATCCAATCCTGCAATGAAAATTTGGAAAGATTCAGCGGCAGCCCGGAATTCTACCTGAAAAAAATCGAGCTTCTTGAGGCCGCAGGCAGGAACAACGAGGCAATTTTGGCATATGATGCCGCAATAAAGTTCGACCAAAACGGAGGGCATTATACCTCATTCCAAGATATCGGGATAAGGAAAATAGAATTCCTTGAGAAGCTTAACCGCCTTGAGGACGCGCTCCAGGGGTGTGATGAGCTAATTGCGCGGGAAGCCAAAACCTCCCGTCTTATCCCATATAACCCAGCGCTCAAAAAAGGCGACATCCTTGCGCAGCTTGGCAGGGCAAAAGATGCAATCGCGCTTTATGACTCGCTGATAAAATATTCGCCGGAAAATCCGGACGCTTACCTGCACAAGGCGCAGGCGCTTGAAACGCAGGGAAAATACGCACAGGCAGACGAATTTTTCAAGGCTGCGCAGTATCGGCAAAAGTCCAAATAGCAAGCAGCCGCACTCACTTTTTCAGCAGCGCAAGGCGCAACGTCAAGCCGCCCTCATTTCTTCAATAGCGCATAACCCGCCATCTTGTACGCAAGCTTTGCACAGAAGAACTCAGTCCTTGCCTGCCCCGCCAGTGGCATTACTTCCACAACGTCAAACCCAACAATTTTTCCCTTAATGAGCGAGAACAATTCCATTGCCTGCTCCCAGTTTATTCCATTTGGCTCAGGAGTTCCGGTTCCCGGCACATACGCAGGGTCAAACCCGTCCACATCCACCGTAATATACACGTTTCCCTTGAGCATTCCCGCAACTTTTTTCGCATCAAACTTCGGCCCAAAAATGCTCCCGCCCAATTTCTTCTCTTTAATATACTCCGCTTCCTCTTCCGACATTGAGCGTATTCCAACCTGCATGCAGTCCGGCGTAATCTCCCTCGCCCTTCTCATGATGCACGCATGGTTGTATTTTGTGCCCTCATACTCGTCGCGCATGTCCGCATGCGCATCAATTTGCAGTACAGAGAGCTGCCCGTATTTCTCCTTGCACGCCTTAATCGCGCCGCTTGAAATGGAATGCTCTCCCCCAAGCACAATCGGGAGCTTCCCAGCCTTCAATACTTCCGCAACGCTCTCCTCCACAATTTTCACTGTCTTCTGCGGGGACCCCTTGTCCGTGTGCAGCTCATCATAAGTGTAAAACCCTACTTTCTGCGAGATGTCGCACCCGAACTCTATATCATACAACTCCATGTTCCTGCTTGCATCTATTACAGCGGCAGGCCCGTGCCTCATCCCAACCTTATAACTCGCAGTGCCGTCATACGGGACCTGCAGCACACCTGCTTTTGCCCTTGCAAAATCATTTTCTACGCCCCCAAAGGTAAAAGGCAAATTCTCATGGAATATTTTCATATTAGTATTTCCGCGCAAAACTTTAAGAGCCCTGCTTTCGCAATTTCTCCTATGTCTTATCCGCTAGTAAAGCTTCCAAAGTTCGAGTTCCTTGATTTCGCGCTAATTGCATTCCCATTAATGCTCGCAGCCCAGTTCATGAACGCGCCCGCACTCCTCACCTTCTTCCTCGCAATAATCTGCATAATAGCGCTTGCCTCAAAGCTCGGCGAGGTGACAGAGGACCTGGCGCACCACTTCGGCTCAAATGCAGGCGGCTTCCTGAATGCGACTTTCGGAAACGCAGCAGAGTTCATAATCGCAATAATCGCAATACGCGCGGGCTTGCTGGAATTGGTAAAGGCATCCCTCACAGGCTCCATTATCGGCAATATGCTTTTTGTGATTGGTGCTTCTTTCCTCACAGGCGGGCTTAAATTCCGCGAGCAGCGCTTCAACATACGCGCAGCAGGCTTGAATTCCACAATGCTCCTCATAGGCGTTTCCTCAATGATGATTCCTTCCGCGCTTTTCTTTTTCGCAGGCAACGCCCCAGGGCACAATATTCCCTTTGAGGCAGAGGAGCTTTCCCTTTTCGTATCCGTGCTCCTTGTTGCGCTCTACCTTCTCTCCCTTCTCTTTTCCTTCCACACGCACGCATACCTTTTCCGCAAGAACACAACCGGCCAGGCGCGCTTTTCGCGCAATACTGCGCTCATTCTCCTTCTCCTCATCACCGTGTGCCTTGCAGTGACATCCGAAATATTCACAAAGCACGTTGAAGAAGTTACAAAAATGCTTGGCTTTTCCCAGCTCTTCATGGGCGCAATCGTAATTGCGCTTGTGGGAAATGCAGCAGAGCACCTGAGCGCAGTAAAGGCAGCGCAGAAAGACGATATAGACCTCGCGCTTTCCATAACAGTGGGCTCCTCAATACAAATCGCAATTTTCATTGCACCCCTGCTTGTGCTTGTCTCCTACCTTATGGGAACTCCCATGGACCTCGTATTCACGCTCTTTGAGCTCTTGGCGGTCTTTTGCGCAGTCCTCATAGTAAACGAAATTTCCTCGGACGGAATATGCAACTGGTTTGAAGGCGCACAATTGCTTGTAATGTACCTCATACTCGCAGGGCTGTTCTTTTTCATCTAAAGCTCACCTTTATAAACTATCTAACACATAATATACGTATGGCTCCCATATCAAAGCCCCCAGAGAGCATACCCACTGGCAGCAACAATCAGCCGGGCAAATTGCGCCGCTTATGGAGCTCAGTTTTTGGAACAAGGCATGATACTTTGGAACTTCCTGCCGCTTTGAAACCCCAAGAAAAAACAACCCCTGTCTCCCCAGCAGACCACTTCACCAACGAAGTATCCAAGATTCTTGGCAAGGATGCAAGCTTAACCCAAAAGCTCATTGGGCTAATCAAACTCGGGGCAGTTTCAAGAATTATCATTGCAGGTGCCACCTGTGATCCAGCGCACATATCTATTCTTCACGAACACTACGAAAAACACCCAATGCGCCCTTTTTTCAGTGACAAAGTGGAACTCTCACAAGGTGCAGACTATTTTGTTTATACAAAAGACGGAAGCGACCCGAAATCCAACATGGGCTGGTATTGCGTGCCTATCCAGCCCCCCAGCAAATCAACATTAGATAGGCATTACGCCAGCAAAACCCTAAATTGGAGGCTGCTTCAGTTTAACCACATGGGCGAGCCAAGAAACGCAGCCTACGTGCTGCTTACGGATTCCTTGTCCAGTTCCAGGTATGTCAATATGTCAACAGGCGAACCTAACCATGCAACAGAATTAGAGTGTGGAAAAGACGAACTTATTCTTCGTGCCAGGATGCCACTCTCAAGAAGGGAATACGGGACCGGAAGGCATGGCGAGTCGTGGTCAATCTTGCTGATTGCAAAAAAAGAAGCCGCAGAACACCTCTTCTCAAGCCTCCAAACTCCCGGTAAAATTTATTCTTTCTTCAGCGAACTGATTCCAGGAATGAGGGAAATAGACGGCGACTACTCGCAAGGAGCCTTCAGCCCAATGAAACTCGTCTCAATGAAATACCTGGGGGGCATGCTTGAGACCCTGCATCGAGACGACATCCGCGGCCTGAGAGACTAACTGCTTTTATCCTGTTGCCGGGCTTTTCATGCAGAAAACTTGTTTTTCAAAGGGCCAGGGCCGGGGATTGAACCCGGGCTAAGGGCTCCACAGGCCCCCGTGCTACCATTACACCACCCTAGCCATCAAGAGAGAATAAATTGTGATTGAAAGGGAATAAAAACATGCGCTCGTTGCTACTCTTTCTTCTTTTCCGCCAGCCGCACAAGCAAAGTAGTCCTAAATAGCCTTTTCCCGTTCCTCTCGCCTGAAAGCTTTTCCGTCCTCACATAAGGCAATCCGAATTTGTTCAATGCCGCAATCGCTGCAACGCGGTTCCCAAAGTAAATGTCAATCCCCTCTTTGAGCTCCTCAACTTTCGCAATAAAGGATTCCTTCTCAAGCACGTTTGCAATCTTAATAGCGAATTTCTGCACTTTTTTCTCTTCCCCTCGAAGCTGTATGTTCCCCTCAAAATACCCGCCAGTCTTTCTAGTGCAGTCCGAGCATATCCCCTTCTGTATCCTAAGCTCCACTTTCCTCTCTATCTTCACGTCCGTGCTTCCCGCCTTTACCCAAAAGACAGCAAGCCCGTTCACAGTGTCAAACTTGGCATCAAAGAATTTTCCCTTGCAGTTCCTCCTAAGCAGCAAATCAAAATTAAATTCGCTCTCCTTTACCCAGCCTTTTGGCCCCAGCAGCCGCTCGCACTTGCTGCATCGTGCAACCTCGACCTTGCTTGGGCACTTTATTTCAATGGGATAGCAGTTTGAGCAGAACTCGCCCACGAATTCCACGTCCTTGCTGCTTTGTCCGCACTTTGGGCATATTCTCTCCATGTGTTACTTAGCGCCAGCGCCATATTTATATTAATAGCATCCAAATCTGCAACTATGGCAAACGCACAGGAAGAAGAGCGCGCAGGCGCAAACTCGGAGCTTCGCATAATTACGCTGGAACTCATGAAGCTTGCGCACAAGAGAAAAACCTCCTTTGGCAAGGTTTCAGAGGAATTCGTGGCAAACGTTTACGAGCTTGAGGATTTGCTCGCATACTGCGCAGGCAACTCCACTGCGCAGCCGCAGAAAAAGCTCTCAAAGGAAAAACTCTAAGGTGCATTATGGAAGGCGAAAAAAAGGCGCTTGCACTAACCTCTTATTTCGTAAGCCTGCCCCCTGCAAAGCAGTCCGTAGCGCTCATAATATTCTTCGGCCTCTTTTTCGGCCTGCTCTTCTCCCTTGCGCAGTACAAAACGGATTTCTATTCAGTGATAAATTTCGCGGGCGCAGGCGTGTTCGCGCTTTCCGTGCCCGCGCTCCTGTGCGCCTCAATATTCTTCCTGCTTCGCAGGCATGCATATTTCCGCCGCCTTGCATTCCTTTCCCTCATCTCCCTTGTGCTCTACGGCATTTTCTACCTCATTTCAGCCGCAGTGCGCCCCTCCCACTCGCAGCTTTCCGCAAGCATCCTCATAGTGGGATACGGGCTTGTTTTCATACTCTGGTTCCTTACCTCAAAGTTCGCATTCGGCCTGCCGCGCGCGGCATTCGCATTCGCAATATTGCAGCTTCTCCTGAACGCCCTTTTCGCGCTTTCCGCAAACCAGATTTCCCTGGGCGTTGACCCAATCTCTTCGCTCCTGAAGTTCTATTTCGCATCTTTCGTGTTCCTCATAGCAGCATATCTCCTCTTTTTCATCCTCAATGCCCCCATGAAGCGCAACCTGGGGCTTTCAAGCATGGACACCCTCTCAATGTTCCTCTCCCAATGGTTTTACGGCGGGCGGGATTTGGAGGGTGCATTTGAGGAAATAGGCGAGGGCATTTCCACCTTCGTGCACGTTGCAGGCTGGAAAACGAAAAACGGGAAATGCCTTTTCGTGGTGCCCTACGTGCATTTTGGGCCTTTTGGAAACCTCGGGGGCAGCCAGCTTACCTCCCAGATACAAAAAGCGCTTTCGCACGAGGGCGAAATCTTTGTTTTCCACCCGACCGTAACCCACGATTTCAACCCAGTCTCAAACGAGGAGGCGCAAAAGGCAGTTTCCGCAGCAGTTTCCGCAGCCTCCTCTTTGCATTTCACAAATGCAAAGGGATTTGTGTGCTCCTCAAGGGCAAACACTGTGCGCGCACGCTGCCTCTATGCGAACAATTCCGCATTCCTTTCCTACACGCGCGCCCCGCACACAACGGAGGACGTTGATTTCTCAATAGGCTTGGCGCTGGCGCAAAGCGCGCAGGCACACTGCAAGAGCGCAATAATAGTGGACGAGCACAATGCGGAAACCGGAGACGTAAATACTGTAGGAAGCGGCAATCCAATTTCCTTTGAAATGCTGCAGGCAACAGAAAGCCTCTTTGAGAAAACCCCCCTGCCTTCTGCCCTTTCAATAGGCTGGTCATCCTCCTCTTTTAGCAGCCCCACAGTCGGCTCCAATGGCATAAAGGCGGCAAGCATAAAGCATGCAAAAGGGATTTATTCCATCATGCTCTTTGATTCCAACGGAATAGTCCCCTCCTTTAGGGAACAGCTCATAAGAGAGCTTGAAGCCTGCGCAAAGGCATCCGGCTTTGGCGCAAGCGTTGAAATTTTCACAACGGACACGCACGAAATAAACACGGTAAAGGGCGTGCTCAACCCCCTTGGAAAGGCAAACAGGCAGGAAATTCTCTCCGAATGCAAAAAGCTCCTCCTCTCCTCCCTTAAGAATATGCAGCCCGCCTCCTTTGCGCATTCAAAAGAGGATTTCTCGCTCAAGGTTCTTGGCGCAAAGCAGTCCGTTGAAATAATCTCCACGCTGAACTCAATAGTCGCGATTGCAAGGATAGCTGCCCCTCTAGTTCTCTTAGGCGCAACAGGCGCCCTCCTGTGGGCACTCACGAAGTTCTAGGCGCCCTATGCCTTTTCCTTAATAGTCTTCACAAGCCTGTACTCTTTCCCGTTTGCATCCACGCCGAGCAGCAAGACCTTTACTGCATCCGCATTTGTGCCTGCAGCAAGCCCGAATTCCAGCTTGATGTTTTTCTCATACCCTTTCACGCTTTTCTTTTCCTTCAAGTTCGCGCTTTCCCCCTTGCATTCCACTTTTGATTTCACGCTCAAAATCCCGCCGCTTTCCCCGGAATTGTCAAACAAAAGCGAAATCCCTTTTTCAGAAAATTCCGCGCTCCCCTTGATGTACTCAAGCTGCATGGGCGTTTTCACGTTCGTTTCCAATACGACCGGATTGCTCCTTCCCAGCCCTCCCTCAAGATAAATCGCCCTTTCCCTAAAGTATGCCTCAAGCTTCAGGTTCCCCCTTGCAGAATCCTCTTTCAAGTCAAAACGCACAACGAATTCCGATTTCTCATCCGCCTCTATCGCGCACTGCTTTGGCTCGATTTCGCACTCCACCCTCTTTCCCTGCGAATCTTCAGCAACTGCAAAAAGCTCAACATCAGCGCGGTGCGCCGAAATGTTCCTCCCCAAAAGCACCGCCTTGTTGCCCTTCTGCCCAATTGAGACCGAAACAGGCAGGCCCTTTTTCACAGTGAGTTCAAGCCTTCCTTCCATTTCCTGAATTTTTTTCAAGGGCTTATGCGAAGGCCCCTCCACAACAAGCTCGTGCATGGATGCAATGTCCACTCCCTCCTGCGCAAGCACGCCCTCGTTGGCGGTTGTATGCACCCGTTCCCTTCTCCTCTGCGGCAGGTTCTCTTCCTCGTTTTTCTTGCGCGCCTCCCGCAGCATTTCAAGCCGTTTCTTCCAGTCATCGTACAATTTCCTTTTTGCAAGCTCCCTCTCGTCCTCTTTCCTTTTCTGCGCAACGCTTTTGCTGCCAAACAGCCCGCCCACGGAATAAGACCTTGCCTCCCTGCCTTTGCCCTCCTTCTTCCTTTCCTCAAGCATTTCCCTTTTCTTTATTTCCTGCTCGACAATCCGCCTCTCCTGCTCCTTTTTCACCTTTGCGGCTGCTTCCGCCCTGATTGCCTCTTCTTTCCTGCGCTTCTGCTCGTCTTCGCGCATTACTGCAACGTAACAGTTCATGCAATAATCCTGCCCGTTGTAAAACGCCCCGCTCTCATACTGCGTGCGGCACCTATTGCACGTATGTGTCATGATGCGCTTTTTTCTCCACAATTTAAAAAGATAGGATGCGCGATAGGAGCAGGCATCCTTATGGAACGCAACATACCCATAGCGCAGACCCTCATGTTCTCAAAGACGTTTGTCTCAAATGCAACGCGCTTTTACCTTCCCCTCTTCTTTGTTTCAATGGGCCTAGCTGGCTGGCAAAACGGGGTGCTACTCTCAATCGCAAGCCTGTGCGCCCTGCTCTTTTCCTTTTTCTCCGGCTACATAAGCGACACCTTTTCCACAAAAAAGGCAATATCCGCAGGCATACTCCTCCTTTTCCTTTTCAACATCGGGATGCTTTTTGCCCAGGGCTTTTTCACTGTCCTGCCCCTCATGCTCTTTGCGGGCTTTGGCAGCACGCTCCTTCTCATTTGTGCAGATGCATACATCCTGAAAATAAAGACAAAGAAAGAAGGGGAAAAATTCGGCAAAAGCTCGTTTTCAAATTTCATGGGCTCTGCAACAGGGCTCTTTGTGCTTGGCGCGCTCCTCTTTTTCTTCAATTTCCATGCAATTTTCGCATTCAACGCCCTTGTGCTCTGCGTCGTGTACCTTCGCTCGCGCTCCCTTGATGAAATTAAAGTGAGCGAGCAGCACCCGCACCACTACATGCGCGATTTTTCAAACAGGCCCATGCTTCTCATTTCCATTGTGCTCTTCCTAATGGCATTGCACTGGGGCGCAGAGGCAACAAGCTACGCGCTCTTCCTTAAAACGAATTTGGGGCTTGATGCCCTTGGAAGCGGCCTGTACATGTCCATTCCAATTGTGATTCTCGCATTCGCAGCCTTCTTAACAGGAAAACAGGTGGACAAGCCCAAATTCAACGTAACCCATTGGCTTTTCCTTGGCATGCTCCTTTCCGGCCTCTTCCACATCCTCATGACCGTCCCTATCCTCCCTTTTTCCTTTGCAATGCGCATCTTCCACGAAATAGGGGACGCCATAATAGACGTAATAGTGTACGTTGGGCTCTCCAAAGTGCTTCCCTCCAAGCGCCTTGCAGGCGGCTTTGGGCTGCTCATTTCCATAATGCTCTTTGGGGAGTTCGCCGGAACGCTCATTTTCGGCTACCTAGGCGGAATTTACGGCTACGCATTCCCCCTCGCAGCTTCGGGTGCGATTACGCTGCTTTCGCTGTGCATCGCATATTACTACAGGCACCTCATCTTCAAGGAGAGCGCGGTTGCAGCAACTTAATTACCCGTAAAGCGCAAAATACGCGCCGCCAATAGTAAGGACTGCGCCCGCAATCGCAGTCTCGTCCGCAACCTTGTTCCAGCCCGCAAGCATGTCAATGAAATTAAGCGTGAGAATAAGGAACCCCAATACGCCCACAATTTTTCCAAGCCTTCTCTTTTCGTTGCTGTCCATAGAATTATCTCACCAGCAGTCCTAAGGGGGGATCAGAAAGTCAAGGACGAAATGAGGGGGGATGTGCCCCCCGCGTTTCGTCTATGCCATAGGCCGGATTTGAACCAGCAACACATCGGTTTCCAAATTGCGCGATTTGCGCACTTTCTTCAGCCGATTGCTCTCCCAGGTTGAGCTACTATGGCGTGTCTTTTCTTTCTGCCTGCGAAATTAATAAACGTTTGGGGCACATCCCCCTCTCGCAAAAACCAGCCGAGCGATTTGAAAAGCCTTATAACGCTTGCAGCAAAGGAATAGTGCATGGCAAGGCATATTTTACTCGCTCTTCTGCTCTTCTCCCTTTCCGCATTGGCATTTTCAGACATAATAGAGCCCGGCACGCACCGCGTGGCGCAATACGTGCGTTTTTCAAACCTGAACGATTACCCTGCCTATGCTTTCTACCTTGCAGTTGGCACAGTGCAGGACGCGGGCAACCCTGCAGTGCAGATGCAGCTTGCAAGCAATGAATATTATCTACTTGACCGAGGCTACAAGTTCAATTCAATGTACCTCATGCTAAAAGGGAAGGGCAATGCCTCCGCGCTTGCCGCTCTTCCCTACGAGTTTTTCACAAGCAGCAGCATTTCCAGCCGCTACATAACGTACAAGGTGCTCTACAACGCGCAACAAAACAATCTCACCCTTGTTGGGCAGGAAACAACAGACAAGAATTTTGCAGGCATCCCAATAGGCGATACAAGCAGCCTTGACATCCCCTTCCTTGCGCTCGCAGTATTCCTTGCAGCGGGCTCAGCGTACCTGATACTGAAACTCAAGCAAGAGAAAAAAAAGATAAAAAAGTGAAAAAATGAGCTTTGCAACTGCCTATGCCCTTACTGTCCTGATAGAGACTGCAGCCCTTCTCCTGCTGCTTCCAAAAGAGGACAGGCGCCTCGTAGTCCTTGCAGGCATACTCGCAAGTTCCATAACCCTTCCCATACTCTGGTTCGTGCTCAGCCCCCTCATCCCGCACGAGAGCCTGTTTGTTGAAAACCTCCTCCTGCGCATTTTCCTCATGCTCTTTTTCGAAGTGGCCGCAATCGCAGTGGAGGCATTTGTTTTCCGCAACATTTTCTCACAGCTAAAATGGAAGGGCGCATTTGAAATCTCCTTTCTGGCAAACGCAGCCTCTTTCCTAATCGGCTTGTTCATCCTCTAGTTCCGCCGCCCCAGTCCTCCCCTCTTCCCAATCCTCAATATAATAAACGTTTGTTGCGTAGTATGCCTGATGGACTTTCGCTCTACTTCCGACATTGAAATTCCCAAGGACCCCCTAGCGCAGGTGATAGGCCAGCCCCAGGCAGTAAAGCTTGCGCGCATAATCGCAAAGCAAAGGCGGAATTTGCTTCTTGTAGGCCCGCCAGGCACAGGAAAGAGCATGATTGCGCAGGCAATTGCTTCCCTTCTCCCTCCCCCGACGCACGAAATCGCGGTAATACACAACCCAGAGCGCCCAGAGCGCCCCCTCTTAGAAATGCGCGAGTCCTCCCAAGTGTCGCACAAGCCCAACCAGCCAAACATAGGCACCACAATGCCACCCACAGCAGTTCCCGGCTTTGTTGCTGAACGCTTAGGCTTTAGGTGCAGAAGGTGCTTCCACATAAGCAATGCAGACGTCCCCATATGCGCCTCGTGCGGTGCGGACAAATACGTTTCAAGAAAGACTCCCTTTGATGATTTGGTTTTCTCCCCAGAACGCCACGAGCGCGAGGACCGCGTGGGCACAGTAAAAACAGAAAATGGAAAGGAGCAAATAGTTGTTTTTGAGCGCGCAACCAATTCCCAAATCCGCATGCTTTCCCAGCAGGAACTCTCAAAGCTGAACGAATTTGAAAAAGAGGGAATGCGAAAAGTTCTCGTACCGCTTAATCGCTCAGGTTTCGTACAAGCAACAGGCGCATCCGAAACAGAGCTTTTGGGGGACGTAAAGCACGACCCGTACGGAGGGCACCCTGAAATAGGAACGCAGCCCTATTTGCGCGTTGTCCCTGGCGCAGTGCACGAGGCGCACGAAGGCGTGCTTTTCATAGACGAACTCTCCACACTTGGGAATTTGCAGCGCTTCCTCCTCACCGCAATGCAGGAGAAAAAATTCCCAATCGTAGGCAGGAACCCCACAAGCACGGGTGCAAGCGTGAAAGTGGAAAACGTCCCCTGCGATTTCCTCCTGGTCGCTTCCGCAAACATAAACGATTTTGCAAACGTGCTCCCTCCCCTTCGCTCGCGCATAGTGGGAAACGGCTACGAGCTTCTTGTGAACACGCACATGGAAGACAACGAAGAAAACCGCTCCCTTCTCGCGCAGTTCGCAGCGCAGGAGATACGCAGGGATGGGAATATCCCGCATGCAACAAAAGAGGCAGTCGAGTGCTTAATAGAAGAGGCGCGCTCGCGTGCGCAGCTCATAGACAACACGCACGGCCTTACTCTTCGCCTTCGCGGCCTTTCCGGCATCCTAAAGCTCGCAGGGGATTGCGCAACAGTTGAAGGCGCGCCCCTAATCGATACCCCTCACATAAAGGATGCAATCCTTCGCGCAAAAAGCATTGAAGAGCAGCTCACTGAAAGGTACGGAAGCGTTTTCAAGGCGGGCTTTTCGGACTTTGCAGTAAAAAGAAAAGCAGGCACTGAAAAGGAAATAGCCTAACCCTCCTTTAAATACCCCTTCGCCCATTATATATAACATGAAACTTGCGCCCTCAGAACGCATACTCCTCCTTGAAGAAAGAGGGGGAGCCCGCATACAAAACCGCATGCTTTCCCTCATAAGCGCAACTCGGGACCAGCGCACGCTTGAGGCGCTCCTTGCAGCAAAGCCTGATGCAGAACACCTCATACTGCCTGCGCTTGAAGAAAACCTACGGACTACGGACAAAATAAAAAGAATGGCAATGGTAGGCACGTCTCTTGCAGATATTGCGGAGTCCGTACTTCTCTCAGGGGAATGCAACTACCTCAAGGACGTCATGTACCAGCTCAGGCTTGCAGGATTAGAGCCTTCCGAAATAATTGCGGAAGCAGTCGAGATACACTCCATTGCGCTCGATGCGCGCGAGGGGCAGCCTAATTTTGACAAGCTCAGGTGCGTTGTAGACGCGCTATTTGCGGCCGACTACACAACCAGCCAGATAATTTCAGGCCTGATTTCCAACAAGGTCGCTCCAAACGCTATCGCGGCTTTGCTTGAGGGCAGCTATTCCAAAAATACTTCCCCCTAGCTGCAAACTCTTATAATATCAAAAGTGGAAATAGCCTCATGGAAAAAACGCACCTGCTTCTTGCATTCCTCCTCCTTTGCACCCTCGCTTTCGCAGCCTCCAAAAGCACATATTCCATCCCAAGCGCAAATGTCGATTACTATCTAATGCCCGATGGCACAATCTTTGTAACCGAGCAAATCACATATTCCCTTAGCGGCACGTTCCACGAGCTTTACGTCCAAAAGCCGCCTGCACTTCAAATATCTGATGCAGCCGGCTATTGTACAGGCGCGCAATGCACTTTCTACACGCAAATGAACAACGGCTGGCAGGAGCTTGTGCTGCGCGGCAACCTGCCCGCTTCCGGCAGGGTGACTGCGTCTTTCTCTTACACAATTCAAAACGAAATCCTTGCTCAAAAGGACGCCTCCCAGTTCTTTTTCAAGCTCTGGGGCGACCAATGGGGCGAGGGCGTTGGAACGCTCACCGCAACCCTCCATTTCCCCTCCTCTGCCTCCCAAGTTGCATATTTTGTGCACCCGACCTACCAAAACTATGAAATTTCCTCTTCAGGCTCCACACTTACAATAGTTTCCCGCAACCACCCTTCCAAAACCTACCTTGAAGCAAACGTCCTCATGCCAAAGGATTGGTTTTCCTTCCTCTCACCCGCCTCCAACCCCTACACAAAATCCGAAATAATAGCCGGCGAGGAAAATTTCCAGAAGAACGAGCAGTTTTTTGGGACGTTGGGGCTTCTCATCCAATTCCTCTTCATAGCCTTTGCCCCAATCGCCATCCTAACCATCTATTTCCTTTATGGGCGCGAAAAGCCGCTCTCGCAGCTTGGATACGAAGCTCTTTACGAGCACGAGCCCCCGGGCTCCCTATCCCCGACAGCATCCGCAATCCTTGTGCAAAAATACAGCACCCCAAACTGCATAACTGCCGAAATCCTGCTGCTTGCGCAGCGCAAATACCTTTCCCTTGAGGAAAAGGAAATGGAAGTGCAGGGGCTTCTTGGCAAGCACACGGAAAAGTCCCTATTCATAAGCTTCCTCAAGGAGCCCGCACAGGGCGAAATAGAAGAGCACCAGATTGAAATATTCAGGTTCCTCAAGGCAATTTCAAAAAAAGGCATCCTCACTTCAAGGGACCTTTCTTCCCCCGGAGCATTTACTCCCTCCCAATTCAGTGCAGTCCTGCTCAGCCTTAGAAACTCATTTAACCTTCTAAAATACATGGACCAAAAAGGGCACAACATTGCAATGCTCATCTCAATCCTGTGCATATTCCTCAATGTCGCCTTTATTGTCCTTGGCATAATACCAAACAGGTTTGCCCCGTTCACAATCCTCGTGTTTGTGGAGAATGCATTAGTGCTTGGTTTCCTTGGCACAAAGCCCAACATACTTGGCAAATGGACGGACGAGGGGCGCGTGCTTGAGGCTCGCTGGAAGAATTTTGAAAAGTTCCTCAACGACCTCACTCTCATGAGAGAAAAAGCGCCCCGCGACATAATCCTCTGGGAAAACTACCTCATATATGCAACCGCATTCGGTTCTGCGGAGAAAGTGCTTTCCGCAATCAAAGTCGCATATCCGGACACGTCCCGCATGCATTCCGCAGTAATAGTAAGCCCGTTCCTCTTTTCCTCCCTGCACACCTCAATTTCAACTGCCGCATACTCAGGCACCGGCGGGCACAGCGGCGGGGGCTTTGGCGGCGGTGGCGGAGGAGGGGGCGGAGGCGGCGGCGCCCGCTAAGCGATTTGAAAAAATAAGAAAAATAAAAAGAAGGGAAGGGAGCTTACTTTCTCCTTGATTTCTTTCCCTTCGCCTTCTTGTTGCATTCGGAGTGCATGTTTGCCCCGACCGCAATCATCACGACCGACAATATGATTGCAGGAATCGCAAGCTGCAGCAATGTTATCTCGAAATTAATGAGCACAAGCACATTTTCCGTGAACATCCTTGCAGTTTCCATCATGCTTCCCATTGACTGGGCATATGCAGGTATTTTTGTTGCGTCAATCCCTGCCCCAATAATCGGTATCTGCGCCAATACGTCCGCTGCATTGTTCACGTTTGCGATAAGCCCCTGCATCCCGCCGTACATCCCAGAGTGCGTTATCCCGTACAATATCTCCACCTGAGGCTTCAGCTTCATAAGGTCATTGTAATACGGGCCCAGCGTAAATTGTATAAGCGCGAACATGAGCCCTGTTGCCAGGAAAAATCCGATAAGCAGTCCTGACGCAAACCTTTTCTCATCAGTATTCTTGAACATCAAACCATCTCCGGTTTGGAATTCAAACTAATTGCTTATAAACGTTATAGAATTGGTTTATGCGAATGAATCAAAACTAAAAAAGGAAGAGGGATCAGGAAATCAAGGAAAATAATTAAGGGGGTGAAGGGGAAATCAAGGAAAAACCGCGAGGGGGCGGAGCCCCCTATGAGGTTTGTCTATGGGCCCACGAGGAATCGAACCCCGAGTTTTCTGCACGTCAAGCAGACGTCTTACCATTCGACTATAGGCCCAAAGTAGCATGGAATATAGCGCTGCCAATATTTATATTCATTGATGAGGCACTTTAAGGTTTTCCCATCTGTTCCATCTGTAACATCTCTACTCTTTTCTGTAACACTTAAATCGAACTCTTTATATACTTGATTCCATAACAATAAACTCCACATTCCTAGGGGTGAAACTATGGCAAAAGAGAAAGTTGTGTTAGCTTACAGCGGGGGCCTTGATACCTCCGTGATACTCAAGTGGCTTGTTGAAAAGGGCTACGAGGTAATCGCATACACTTCGGACGTGGGGCAAAAGGAGGATTTTGAGGCTGTAAAGCAAAAAGCACTCAACACAGGCGCATCAAAATTCGTTCTCAAAGACCTCAAGAAAGAGTTCGTTACAGACTATATTTTCCCTGCAATACGCGCAAATGCGATTTACGAGGGCAGATACCTTTTGGGGACCGCACTTGCACGCCCGCTAATCGCAAAGCACCAGATAGAGGTTGCGAAAGAAGAGGGCGCACAATACGTTTCGCACGGCTCAACAGGAAAAGGGAACGACCAGTGCAGATTTGAAATGACTTACCTCGCACTAAACCCAAACATAAAAATATTCGCACCCTGGAAAGACGAGGAGTTCCTTTCCCAGTTCAAGGGCAGGGATGACATGATTGCATACGCAAAGAAGCACGGCATCCCTGTTAGTGCTACAAAAAAGAAACCTTACTCAGAGGACGAAAACCTCATGCACATTTCGCACGAGGCAGGCATCCTGGAAGACCCAGGCTTGGTCCCAGAGGACTCAGTCTATTCCAGGACCGTTTCCCCCAAGAACGCCCCAAACGAAAGCACGTGGCTTGAAATATACTTCAAGGACGGCACCCCGATAAAAGTAACGAACAAGAACACGGGCGTAACAAAAGAAGAGCCTTTGGAACTCTTCCTCTACCTGAACGAAGTGGGCGGCGCAAACGGAGTGGGAAGAATGGACATGGTGGAAAACCGCTTCGTGGGCATAAAATCAAGGGGCTTGTACGAAACCCCTGGAGGCACAATTCTGCACGTTGCGCACAAGGACATCGAGTCCATTGCAATGGACAGGGAAGTAATGCGCCTTAGGGACATGCTTTCTCCAAGATACGCCGAGATAATATACTACGGCTTCTGGTTTTCCCCTGAAATGGATTTCCTCACAGCAGCCTTTAACAAGAGCCAGGAGTTCATAGACGGCAAGGTGACCTTGGAGCTCTTCAAGGGGAATGTATTCACAAGAGCAAGAGAGTCCCACACATCCCTGTACGACAAGGAGCTTGGCTCAATGCACATAGCAGGCGGATTCGACCAAAAGGATTCCAAGGGCTTCATAAGAATAAACTCGATCCGCCTTATGGCGCACCGCGCAATCTTGGACAAGCGCGCAAAGAACGGGAAGCAGTAACCTACTTCCCATACCTTTTCTTTTTGTTCTTTTTCCTCACAAAATCAGCGGTAGCATTCGCTGCGGGCTCCAAGGCAGCACGTGTTGCCTTTTTCCCAGCATTCGCAGCCCCCACCATAAGCGCGGTTGAAATTTCCACAGCAACTCCGGCATATTTTGCCAAATAAGAATACACATGCCGCTTAAGTTCCCTGTCCATGCGCGCATAGCGCGCAGTCTCTCGGTCGTTTAATCGCAGCACAGGCTCAATGTCACCCTTCCAGCCTGCTTTTTTCAAATCCTGAAGAAATCCCATCGAAAAAGAATTTGCAGAGCGCTCCTGGATTATGGTATTTTCATTCACTGCAAAATATCCTACCGTCCACTCATCCATATCCAGCCCAAATGCCTTCGCCATACGCGTTGCGGCAAGCCTGAATCTGGCGTTTCCTTGCTTTTGCGCGCCAAACCCTATCCTCTTGATGTAATTGTGGCCTGCCTCATGAATCAAAACAGAAGCAGCGCGCGCAATCCGTTCATCGTTTGGGAGATTGTAATACTCGCGCAACGATTTTTCGCTGATTGCAATCCTAAGATTCTCTCCTGAAGCTGCAATCGGGGCATTCTCTGCCGACGTATCTATATCCATCACATCCACATTTGAGCGGTAGAAATCAAACCAAGTCCTGCCTTCCATGCCCGACATGGGGACGGTTTTCATGATGTCCATGGCTGCCTTAAGCAAATCCACCCCAACAAGCGGGACGGTTCCGGCATTTTTGCGCGTTGTTTCTGCAGGATTAGTTCGAATTCCAATTATGTTTTCATGCAACGGAATTCCAATTGCGCGCGTTCTCGCCCTTTCATATTCCAATTCTTTTTCCGTATATGTTCTTGCCCTAAAACTATTCCCAATTGCACGTACTCCGTCGTTCTCCATAATCGCCCTGCTGTGCACGTTCTTCGCGCCAAAATGCCCAAGCAGCAAAAAGGCTGCCCCTGTTGCAGCCATTCCCACATGCCATTTTTTGATTTGCATGGATGGACCTCACACACTATTGAAAAAAATAAAGAAAAAAGAAAGTGCTTGCTTAAGCCTTTGTGTACACAAGCGTGCCGGTGGGCTTGCGGAATACATTGCCCATCCTCACGCCTACAAGCACGGATGCTCCCTTCTGCTCAGCAAGGTCTGCAAGCCTCTGCGTTATTATGCCGTCAAACACGATTGCCCCAACTGAGTTTTCCTCCCCAAGCGAGCGTATCATGTCGCGCACTGCAACTTCTCTTAGCATGCCCATGTCTTTTCCATAAATGCGTGCCTTAAGGGTGTTTTCAAGCTCCCCAAGTGATGCAAGAAGCTCAGGCGGGACTTCTGCAGGTGCGGCAGCCCTTGCGGGTGCAGCCTCTACATGTGCAACCGGCGCAGCCTGAACTGGCGCAACTGCGCTAGGCGCAACCGCCGGAGATTGCTCCCCAAACGGAGTTAGTGCAGGTGCAGCAGACATCGGAGGAAGCGGGACTGTAGGCAATCTCTCGCCCTCATCCCTTCTGCGGTCATCATACCTTCCGCGCCCGCGGTCCCTGCTGCGGCTCTCATACCTGCGCTCTTCGCGCCCGGAGAAGGATGGAGCGTGCCTCTCTTCCTGCCTATATGCAGGCTTCTCTTCCTCATACTTTTTCTCCTGCCTCCCAATCCCGTTGCTTTGCTCGTATGGGACTTTTGAGCGCAGGCACTTTATGAGTTCCTTGCGCGTGAGCTCCTCAACTTCCTTTCCTGAAGGTGCGCGTGCAACAAACTCAATCTCAGCCGCATTTGCAAGCTGGGCAAGTATGATGTCGCCGCCCCTGTCCCCGTCAAGGAAGAGCGTTACCTCTTTCTCACGGCAGAGTTTCACAATGGATGCGGGCACAGTTGCGCCTCCCACCCCAATGACGTTGTTTATGTCATTCTTAAGCAGGTTTATCACGTCTGCGCGGCCTTCCACTATTATAATTGCATCCAGCTTGTCTATCCCGGGTCCGCATGGCAATTTCTCAGGCCCGAACTCCGCAATCTCCGATATTTTGACTTCTGCGCGCACCATTTCCGAGATTTCCTTGCTCTCAGGTATTTCCGTAGTGAGAAGGGATTTGAGCAGGTTTTTCGCCCTGTCCACGAGCACTTTGCGCTTGCTGTTGCGCGTGTCCTCTATTTTCTCTACCCCAATGCGTGCCTCACAGGGCCCTACGCGGTCCACTGTTTCAAGCGCAGCCGCAAGAATGCACGTCTCCACCATGTCAAGCGAGGAGGGGAGCTTTATTTTCCCAATGCTCCTTCCCCCGCGCGGATTAAGGTCAACTTCTATCCTTCCAATCCTGCCGTTTTTCTGCAGGTCGCGAAGGTCCATGTCGTCCCCAAGCAAGCCTTCGGTTTGTCCGAAAATTGCGCCTACAACGTCCGGCTTTTCCACAAGCCCGACGATTTCAACGTTTGCGTACACGAGATACTTTACCGTGTCGATGTATGTCTTTCCCATTTTTTCACCTTGTATTTTTGGGAAACCCTTAAGAAAAAAGCAGACATTTTGGCAACTGCGCGAGCTAGCGGCACTTTGTGCCTGAAGGCACTTTAGCCGCAGCCATTTGCGAATGTTTCGCAAAGGCAATTACCTGATGAACGTTAGGGGCATAAGCCCGGCTTTTTCCTTGTGAATTTCCGTTTATTTTACGCTGGAGAGTTTCTCTTCCAGCTCGTTTTGCGTGCATTGCACGCCTACTGTTTTCTCCCTTGATTTGGAACCCGACAAAAGCAGCACGTCGCAGCCAAGCGCATCCGAAAGCCTCTCAATGAGCTCTTTATTCGCCTTTCCTTTCTCAGGCGCGCTTTGCAGCCAGACTTTAATGCCGTCCGCAGTCCTCTCTATTCTTGGCCTGCTTGACTTGCATACAACATGAACGTGAAGCTCTTGCATGAAACCAATCAATGATTGTTACATCTTTCTGTTTGTTCTAATTTTCCGTTAACGCTTTTGCGAGCGTTCCAATCTGGAGCGAGCAAAAGGGTTAATGTGTGCGGTGCGATGTTGACGAAGACAGTCATTTGGTAATTCCTGCTGCCATCCTCGCACAGCGTATTTATTCTGCCTTTCCTCCTTTATAAACCTGTCCTTCTTCCATCGCTTACTGTCTAATTATACCTCATCCTCTTCCCTGCATTCTTCGCACACGAGCTTCCTTCCGACTTTCTTTAAATCTTCGGATGGAGCACCGCACACATCGCACACTCCTGTAACTGTCAATCCTTCCTCCGCGCTTCCAACAAGCTGGTTTTCAGCCATAACATCCACAATTCCAGGGTATACGCGCAAGAGGTCTCCCTCAGTGACTATCCCCACAAGGCTCCCTTTGGCATCCACAACAGGCAGCCTCTTTATCTTGTTCTCCTTTATTGCCATTGCGGCGTTCTCAACGGATTCGCTTGCCTTTATCACCCTAAGGGGCTTTGACATAATAGAAGAAAGGGGTGTTTTAAGCGGATTCTTCCCGTTCGCAACTACCTTGTACGTGATGTCCCTCTCGGTGAGTATCCCGACCGCCTTCTTGTTCTTCGTTACAATTACGCAGCCCACCTGCGTTTTGCGAAGAAGTTTCGCGGCATCCACCACGCTCTTGCTACCCTCAAGCGTGAACACCCCGACAGTCATGCATTCCCCAACCTTTATGTTGAGTTTCTTTGAAAACAAATTGTCAATGAATTTTTTCATAATACCCACCAGACCTTCTACTTACTCAAAATTTTTAAATGAATTCATGCAATTCCCCCTATGGCAGGTTTATACGGAAAAGGCGCGCGCGCAGAGAGGGAGCTTGTGCAGCATTTCTCCTCACTGGGCTTTTGCGTGATACGCGCAGCAGGAAGCGGAGTGAATTCCCTTTCCCCAGACCTCCTTATCTTCAAGAGGGGCATCCAGTACGCAATAGAGAGCAAGGCGCACGAGACGCTCAACCTCGCAATAAGCAAGGACCAATTTGAGAATTTGCAAAAATGGGAGGAAATTACGGGCATCACGCCCCTAATCGCATGGAAGGTAAACCGCCAAGGCTGGAAATTCCTGCACCTTTCGCTTTTCTCCAAGAACGAAAAAAGCTACTCAATTTCCTTGGAGAACGCATGGAGGATGGGAAAGAACCTGGAAGAAATAGGATAAGAAGCGCGTTCCCTAAATCCCCATCTTTATTATTATCTTCGTTGTCTTTGCTGAAAGCCCGCCGAACTTTTTCTTGAGCTTCACAACCTTGTAGTCCCTCTCATTCAGGAAAACCCTCTGGTCATACCCGAACACAATAACGTCCGCGCCTACCCTCTTCACCATCTTCTCTTTTTTCGCAACCCCTATGAGCGCATAATCCACGCACGAGAGCGCCCTTATCATTTCCAGCCTTGATTTTGCATTGTTCATGGGTTTCCTCTTCTCCCGCATCGCGGTCTTGTCCGATGCAACCACAACTACGAGAACATCCCCGTATTTTTTCGCCTCTTCCAAAGTGCGCAAATGCCCTATATGCAAAATATCGAAAACTCCCCCAGTAAGCACCACTTTCATCTGGTTTCTGAATTTCGGCTCAAGGAAATACCTTTTTCCCTTTCGCACAAGCATTGTCTTTTCCCCAAGAAGCAGCTTTGCAAAATCCTTGCCGCTAATCCCATTGTCCCTTATCTGCATAAGAAGAAGTTTCCTAATTGTGCTCTTGTCTATCATTCTCCCACTCAAGTTGCTTATTTGAAAAAGATATTAAAGCTGCGCTGTTTGCCTATGCGATTTGCAATTTCTTTAACTGCGCTTGCAAGGGTGCCTTTTCATTTCTATTTGTGTCGCTGGCGCGGCTGCCATCTCTCTTCATTATTTTCCTCCAATCTACCATGAGCCCGTCCGCTTCCTTGTATTTTTCTGCTGCGTTGTGCAGTCTGCCCGTGTCGATGCTGTTCCCTCCCATCCCCTTTTGCCATTTCACCATGACCTCAAGCACTTCCTTGCGTTCTTCTGCAGTTTCGTGCATGTTCCGGTTCCCTTCAGCCGTGCACTGCCCTGCAGTGCCCTTTTTCCATTCGTGCTTTATTCCCTTGTCGGATTTCGAAACCATGCTCTCCCATGCAAATTGCGGTGCAGGCAAAGCAGAGCTTATGCCGCAATTCCTCTTCTCCTTTAACGGAAGAGGCAGTTCGCAAAGTTTCGCATCCCTTGTTTTTGACAGCGCAAGGAAATAATCAGTCTCCTCAAAGTGTTGCGTCCACGTTTCCCCTCCCTCCACGCGCTGCACAACCCTCCTCAGGTGGAATGCAAACCCCTCCCTTCCAAGCGCAGCAAGCGCCGCCCTGTCAATTTCCATTGCCTTTGGGATATCGATTATTACTGCCCCGCCAACCGGCATCGCATTTATGGCTTCAAGTATTTCCCTTTCCCTGCCCCAAATGAAATTAGGCTGCACGAACACAACTGCCGTGTTTTCATCCGCCTTCTGCAAAACCCTTATGCCGTTGCTTTTTTCCCCTGCCGCAATTTTAAGGAAGGGAAAATTCGAATTCTCATAAATTGCGGATTGCGTAAAAGGGAAAAAATCCAGCACAGCCCTTGCCCTCCAGTATGCGAAAAACCTTTTTGGTTCAATGCATGCAAACACTTCCCCCGCATCAATCCTCCTGTGCCGCGCATCGCCTGCCCACATCTCTTCGCCCCTCCTGTAAATCCCGACTGCTTTCCTTGCTACGCTTGCATTCTGTTTTCCAATGCCAAGAACGTCCGCAATCCTGCTGTCGCTTACCCCCCATCCCACCAAATCAAGCAAAAGTTCCATGTTCCTTTTTCGGATTGCCTCCCCGGCAAGCTCCCGCGCGTTCCCCCCAATGCCCAAAAATTTCGTAAAGCGCTCCTGCACCTGCCCCTTGCTCTTTAGGAAGCCATCCAGGGAAAGGGGCCTTTGTGCCCGTGCAATTTCCCCAAGCATAACCTCCTTGCGCCTCTTCAGCACAGCGTCGTTCAGGCCTTCAACATCACACTCGGCTTTTAAGGACCAGACCATTTCATCCGGCATTGTGCGCACCCTCAAGAGCATTTCCCCAATAATCTTCTGCTTTGAGCCCCTCCTTTCGCAAAGCCTGTGCAAGTCATCAGATCCAATCCTTGTCCCATTCCGCTCTGAAATTGCGCCTGCCATCGCATGCCAGTTAGGTGTCCCGGAAGACGACCTTATGCATGAAATAATTATCCCTTCAAACCTCTCATCCGCAATTTCTTTCAGCTCATCCAGGACATTATTCGTGCCTTTCCTGTATTTCATGAACTGCGCATCCGTCATTGCGAATATCACGTCCCGTTTCGCCTTCACGAGCCGTTCCCTGAACGCATCATCATTGTCACTGGCAATCAAGCCCAGCACATCTACCGGTATCCCAAGCCTATTTGCAATCGCGGTGTTGCTTGGCAAGACCTTGTCCTTCATTTTTTTCATGCCTTCAACTTCCTGAATCACCAGTTCGCCCTGTGCGCTTCTCACCAGCCCCTTTAGCACGGAATCAATTCCGCCGCCGATGCCAATTTTCAGTATCTCTTCCCCAAACTCAGCAACATTGGCTTTCATTGCGTTTTCTATTTGCTTTGCGGTGTTCAAATCGCCTTCCCTTACTTCTCCAATCACACTCGCAACAATCTTGCCATCCCTCATGCGGCGCTCCCCGCCTTCTTCAGGCGCAGAATTTGCAGCTATTGCAGAATAAGTCGCAAGTTCTTTCCCAGCCATCTTCACTATTATGCCCGCAATGCCCATTCCAATGCGCGCATTAACATGCTGCCTTATTTCAGGGGGCATCTTGGAGAACCGCCTAATCCTAAATACCTCATCCTCACTTCTCCCGTACACCCACTCTTTTCTTGCAGCAGCAATGCTGCTTGCAAACCTTGCATCTGCCTCAAGTTCCTGGATTGCCCCGACTTCCACCCCAAGCTTTCCTGCAACCAATGCATTTGTAGGGCACTCCTGCATTTCTTTCACTGTTTGCACCGCAATCCTTGCAAGCCTTTCCAAAACGCGTCTTTTGCATTCGGGCAGCGCGTTTTCCCCAATCTCCCTGTACTTTGCCAGGAATTCCTCCTGCGCAAAGCCTTCCACGCGCTGCAAAACCGCCCTTTCCATTTCCCATTCTGTTTCTTCGTTTGCCCTTAGCCTCCCCAATCTCTCCTTTAGGGTTCCTTGTGCCTCAATATGCTCCAAAAGCGGGCGGGTTCCATCCCAGCTTTCAATTGACCTCAGGACTCCCTTGAGAGATTTGCCCAAGTTCCTTCTATACTCCGCGTCACTACAGCTCTTTTCCCGCATCGCTTCCGCTTTTTCCGCTGCGTGCAGCAATGCCGACATTTGCCTTGTTGGCAACCCGGCTTGCACGCGCTCCGCATTTGCCCTTCTTAGGGCAGCAGCATCCACGCTTGCCCGCGCGCTTGCCGCCTCATCCGCAAGCGGCATGCCATCCACGCCGCTTGCAATCATATTGTAAATTTCATCATCAATTTCGCCTTCACTTTTTCTTTTCGCCCCTTTGGTTTTTTCCTCCATCATCTCAAACAATTCCGCGTCACCTATTGATTTCATGGAAGCGGAAGCCACTTCACCAAACTCTGCGCGCACTGCAATGCTTTGGAAAAGTTCAGGGTTCCTGTCCCTAAACCCATTCACTATGTTATCTGAAATTCCCAATGCTGTTGCGACTGAGCCTGCGTTTGGCTTCGCACGCTCCTCGCGCACAACCCTCAAAAATATCAAGTCCAGCCTTGCATCCGCCGCAGCAACAATGCCGTCCGGCTCATTGTGGGTAACTTTTCCAATGCCATTAAGGAACTGCAGCTCCGGCATGTCCCTAATCCTTTCACTTATTGCGCCAGAAATGCCTGCACCATGCCTTTCACTTGCATAAAGTTCCCTTGCCCTGCTTTTTTCAATGCCGGTTATATCAGAAATAGCCGCAGTAGTTGGCACCCTGTCGCAGTTTTTTGCAGCTTCAATTATTTTCATTGCATAATCTTCATCCAGAAGCATGCCATTCAAGGTACTGGTTTTTCCAACGCCTGCAGCTTCAACCTCTTTTTCCATCTCGCCGTAAATTTCCGCATTCTTTGATTTGAAATTGCTAATTGCCGAATAATCCAGCCCAATTTCCCGAAGCGCATCCCTTGCATTTAATTTTGCCTCAGATGCCTGCGCCGCCTTAACCGCAGCCGCCTTAATCCCCTCATTTATCAAAATCGCCAATGCCTCGGGCGTGCCGCCCATGGAGAGATTCCTCTTTTTTGCAGCCGGTTTTTCCCCAATCCTTCCAAGCGCATCCCGCACCCCATGTTCTATTTTTTGCGCAGCCCCTATGTCCGAGCCGTAAATCCGTTTTATGTCCGCAATCCCTACCATGCTCTTTTCTGCAATTGCCTTAAACGTCGGGAAATCATCAAGTGTTTCCAATGTGGAAACGACTTTCCCAAGGAGCTGCGCGTCCGTTGCGTTTTCGGGCGCAGCAGATGCATGCGCCCGCCCCTCATCCATTCCCTTTATCTGCGCAGCAAATAAATCATAATTTTCGGCATTCCGCGCCTTATAGTTCGCAGAGGCAGATGCATCAATCCCTATTGATTCAAAAAGCGCCGATATCTTAATCTTGCCGTGCGTTCCAGATGCAGCTGCAACCAGCATTTCCATGACGCAAGCGTCTATTTTTGCAACCAATGGCTTTGGCGTGCACATCACAATCAATTCCCTCCTTTCAAGGGGCCTTTGTTTCAGCCTTGCAAGCACTCCCTCAGCCGCAGCATCAATTTGCACAGCAGCATCCGCATCCGACCCATAAAGCGCGTTGATTTTTCCCGCCTTTATCCCAATTATTTTTTCAATCCTCTTGAAAGTCGGGAAATCCTCAAGGGTTTCCAATGCAGAAAGCGTTTCCCTAAGCAGCTTTGCATTATCCCCGCTGCGCCCGCCTGCGCCAATTTCGCTTTCCATTGCTTCGGGCATGGCA
This sequence comes from Candidatus Anstonella stagnisolia, assembly GCA_902384585.1. Classification (GTDB taxonomy): domain Archaea; phylum Micrarchaeota; class Micrarchaeia; order Anstonellales; family Anstonellaceae; genus Anstonella; species Anstonella stagnisolia. Next base: position 399,783 of record CABMCJ010000004.1, on the reverse strand, counting down.
GGTGCTTGCACATGCTTCCCATCTTCATCTTGCTTGGCTGCCTTGGTTTTCAGCGCTTTTCCAATTTCAGGCGCCACTTGCGCAGGGGCGGCAATTTCCTCCTCAATCCTGGGGTTCCTTCCATAATAAGCATCCGCAACGTTCTGGTTCAGCCACCTTTCCCTGCCGTGCGACAAATAATGGAAATTATCGTCCAGCTTGTCTATCTCCCTGCCCAGCCTCGCATCCACGTGTTGCATGGCATCCGGATAGTCCTGCTGGCAAATTTGCACTATTGCCGCTGCCCTGTCAAGAAAATCAGGTGCGTCCATGCGCGCAATCATGGTTCCAATCGCCCCATCAATTGCTTCCCTGCCCTCAGGGCTTTCATAAATGTCCTGCACATGCGGAAAAGGGATGTGCGCAAACTCTGCAAGCCGCCTTAGCGAAATAATAGATTGCGATTTCCCTATTGCCCTTACAAGGGACCTGCGGAGTTCGGACGCATAAGTGTCCGGCTTTCCGCCTCCCAACGAGTCATCAATGGGGCTGACATGCATGAAAATACGTGGTATGAACTCACTTCCCATGAGTATATTTTGTTATGCACTTATTTAATAGTTGCGTGCGGTTTCTCCCCTAAGGGTACGCCCGATTAATAGTCCTTGGGAAAGGTATGCAGTCCCTTATGTGGTCAAGGTTAAGAAGCCATTTCACGAGCCGCTCCACTCCCAGCCCAAAGCCCGAGTGCGGCACGCTCCCGTATTTCCTAAGGTCAATATACCATCCATAATCTTTGGGATTCATTTTCTGCTCCTTCATGCGCATCATGAGTTCATCATATTCCCAAATCCTCTCCGATCCTCCGATAAGCTCTCCATGCCCGTGCGGCGCAAGCAAGTCCGCAGAAAGCACAGTGCCCGGCTTGTTCGGGTCCTCGCGCATATAGAACGCCTTGAATTCCTTTGCATGGTTGCACAGGAATACTGGCTGGCTCTTGTCTTTAGTAAGCTCAAACTCCTCGTCCGCACCAACGTCCTGCCCAAACTCAATTTTGAAATCCTTTGCCTGCAGCATCTCAATTGCTTTCCCATAATCCAATCTCTCAAAAGGCGCCTTAATCGCAAGCAAGTCCTTTGGGTTTCTCCCAAGTGCAGTGAGAAGCTCTTCCTGCTCTTTTGCAAGGCGATGGCACAAGTTCACCATCATGTCTTCCTGCAATTCCATGTTCATTTTCTGGTTGTAAAATGCCATCTCAGGCTCCAAGTGCCAATACTCCGCGAGATGCTTTACAGTTCTCGAAGGCTCAGCCCTAAAGGAAGGCGCAAGTATGAATACTTTTTCCAGCCCCGCAATAAGCGCCTCGGAATAAAGCTGCCCGCTCTGGGAAAGATATGCCTTCTCCCCAAAATAGTCCATCTCAAAAAGTGTGGAGCCTCCTTCGCATGCGCTCTTTGTAATTATCGGAGGGGAACTCTCAAAAAATCCTTTCTCAAAAAGGAAATCCCTCATGCATCTTACCGTATAATCCCTGAATTTCATTATCTGGGAAAGCTTTTGCGACCTCAGCCACAAGTGCCTTACATCAAGGAGGAATTCCACAGACTGGTCTTTCGCAATAGGAAAAGCCTCTCCTTTAGAAATGAGCTGTGCATGCGTGCCGCTTATCTCAAACCCGCCGGGCGCCCTCTTGTCCTCGCGCACTTTCCCTTCCAGCATAATAGAACTCTCAAGGAAAATTTCAGTTGCGGCTTTCCACGCATCCTCCCCAACCGCATCTTTCTTTACTGCGCACTGCACAACTCCGGAAGAATCCCTTATTACTACGAACGCAAGCCCACCGCTAGTTCTCTGGCGGTACACCCAGCCGCGTATCTTTACATTCTTGCCCGTGTGCCCACCTTGCAGTATCTCGCCAATTGGCACGAATTTGTCTTTTAACGGGTCCATATTTCCACCAACTCCTCTTGGAATACGAAAAAATAAAAAGAAGGGGGCTATGCAGCGAATTTGCACCCCTTGCGAAAGGGGCTATACAACGAACTTGTCCCCAGGCACTTTTGCAAACGGGCTCACTTCCCTTATGTGCTCAAGCCCGCACAGGTACCTCACAAACCTCTCAATCCCAATCCCGCCCCCTGCGCTTTTGGAAAGGTGCCCTGCCCTTGCAAGTTCCATGTATGCCCCGAATTCCTCTTCCTTTTGCCCTCTCTCCCCAAGCTTTCTCTTGAGAACAGGATACTCAAAGTCCCTTTCCGCGCCCGAAAGCCCTTCCCCAAACCCCTGCGGGTAAAAGAGGTCGTAGTTGTGGTAATACCCTCGCTCTTTCTCATCCTCCTTGTCATAGAACTCTCGCGCATGGTCCATTACCCAAAAGGGCATGCTCTCTTTTTTGGAAAGCTCTGCCTCAAACTCTTCTCCCAATTTTTTCCTCCACTCCTTAGATTCATATACAGGAAAAGCCCCTTCTGGAACTTCCAATTTCCTTCCAAGAAGTGCAAGCTCCGCGCTCCTCTCCCGCGCAACATCCCCAATTGCTTTGCACACCATGCCTTCCATGAGCCCCATGAATTCCTTTTTCCCAGCTCCTTTCATCTCAATGTCCAGCTGCGTAAATTCAATGAGGTATCTCCCCTTGCTTCCGCACTCAGGCTTCTCCAGCCTCACGTTTGGGGACAATATGAATATTTTCTCAAGGTGCGGCGAGCCAATTGCAATCTGCTTGTGCAATATCATGCTCTTTGTGAGCTGCAATTTCTGCCCGCAATACTCAATTCCCGCATCATACACGGAATGGCAAAGCGGGTCAGTAATCGGAGATAGCATCACAGGCATGAGCTGCACAAATCCTCGCTCGTACAAAAAGCCCAGCATGGAATTTAGCGCAGTAGTTTGTATCGCAAGCACTGCCGCAGTTTTCTTTGAGCCCATCCTCTCTACTAATTCTTTCATTTTCTCACCCACTTTCCATGCGCACAAGCTCCTACTTAAATTTATTTCCTAAAAAATGGAAAAAATGGCAAAAAAGAATAGTATTATAAGCCTTTTATGGAAATTATTTCCATGTTTGCAAAGCTTGACGAGAAGGACATGGCGATACTTGAGCTCCTCCAAAAGGACTGCTCAAAGAGCAAGAAATGGATTGCAAAGAGGCTTTCCCTCCCCCTAACGACGGTGCACAACCGCATTTCAAAGCTGGAAAAAGAGGGCATAATATCCGCCTACAAGGCGCAGCTTGACTGGAAAAAATTAGGGTACGACATCTCCGCTTTCATCCAGATAACTGTTGAATACGATACGAAAAATTATTCGCAGGAGGACACCGCAAAAAAAATACGCGCGCTGCACGGCGTTGAATCCGTTTCCATAGTTGCAGGCACAACCGACATAATCACAAAAGTGCGCACAAAAGATACTGAAGCGCTCAATGATTTCCTGCTCAACCACCTTCGTAAAATCGAAGGAATTGACAAGACGACCAGCATAGTGGTGCTCAAGGAGTTCCAGTAATTCACCCCCTAATTTTTTTCTTGGGCACCCTATCCTATTTATCTAAAAAGGCGAGTATTTTTTCCCGAAAGCGCAAGCACCCTACCTAAAAGGTCTTGTATTTCTCCTAAGTCTTAGTGCAGAAGAACTCTTCGAAAGCCTCAGTGCAAGCGCATCCCTTACCCTGCGCATTGCATTCCCATCCATCGCAGCCCTCAAGTCCGCCTCTATCAAAACAGCAGGATATGCGTACCTCCTATTTAACTGCGAAAGCGAATACACTAAGGATGAAATCTCGTCAAACCCGCGTCCGCCGGACAAAAATTCCACCCTTATGGGCCTGTCAAGCTCAACCGCCTTCAAATAGAACGTGAGTATTTTGTCCGCCCACTGCCCCAGGTCTTTCAAAACCTGGTGCCTCGCAGGCTCGTTTGAATACCTAAACGCAAAAGTCCTCTCGCCCTTTTGCAAAAGGAAAAACAGGAAGTTCGTGTCCGACGCATTCCTCAAATTGTTCCCCACAATTTCCGCGTGCTTTTCAAGTATCTCATTGAACCTTCTCCCGCGGCTGTCTTTAATCACGCCCAACAATGTGACATTGTTTTTCTGCGCAGTTTCGTACAGTTGCTGGTATTTTTGCGCAACCTCATCATAAAGCGGGCGCACCTGCGAATCATCCGCAGGCTTGTCCGACACAAGAGGTGCGATAGACCCATCAAGCATGAGATACGCGGGCTTGTGCTTTTCCATAATCTCAGTTGCGCACTCAATCTCCCCGCGAATCCTAAAGAGTGACTTGTGCCAGTTCATGTCCCGCATGTCCAGCCCGTTTTTAATGTCGTATTTCATTGGCGGGATTGCGCTTGGGAAATACTTGTGCGTTTTCACCTTGGAATTCGCATACTCAAATACAACCCCCACGCTCCTCCCAATAAGCAAGTCAAACCCGTGGAACTCCTCGCTCAAAATCCCCCCGTCCACCGCAGCAACAGCGCAGTTCACCCCTTCGCTTTTCACAGGGTAAAACATTTCCTTTTCAAACGCCTCGGAAAAAAGTATTTTTCCGGAATTAAAGCGCAATCTTTGCGCAAGCTCGCTTCTGCTCTTCTCCATCTCCTCTACGTTCCTTGCGATTTCCTCTATCTCCTCAAACATACTGGTATATATTGTAGTTTTGCTTATTATTTTATAGGTAAATTTGCATGTTTATCTTCCAAATACTGCATGAAAAAGAAGCCGCGCAGGATAGCACAAAAGTAAATCTGCCGAAAATAGAATTCACCCAAAAGGACATTGATTCTACTCTGGCAAAACTTGGCAAAGATAGCTTATCCGCAACATCTAAGGATTTGCGTGTCTTAATTTTTGGTCTCAACAATCCAATTTTATCTGAAAAATGCTCAGAATCATTGGGCTGGCTTGGTAACCATAAGCCAAACCTGTTCAAGGAAGAGCATGTTTTAGCCCTACTAAACGGTTTTGGCAATCAGGCAGCTGCAGGCGGCTGCGCATATGCTTTATTCGGCCTGGCAGAATACAAAGTCGGCTTGTTCAAGGAAGAGCACTTGGCTGCCATCATCCAAGGCCTCCAAAATGAGCCAGCTGCAGAATGGTGCGCGCTTATTTTATACGACTTGGCGAAAAGGAAGGAATTTTCAGAAAAATGCATACGGACGCTCATATCAGGGCCACCGAACAAGAAAGGGACGGATTATTCTTTGTATGAGCGAGGGGAAGCATTAGACATACTGGCACTTGAAACATGCCTGCCCTTGGAAGAGCTCCATGACAACGGGCCAGAACGCGAAAAATATCTTGCAACCCTCAACACGTTGCAAATAACTGTCATTCTCACCTCAGATCCAGAGTTTTTCCTTACCTCCTCAAACCACCTGCTCTTTGACAGGCTCAAAAAAGACCTCAATGGAAAGCAAATATCAAGGCATCTTGAGGATTGCGGCATTCCGTTCGACTCCATTTTAGGAAGAAACTTCCTTTTCCGCGCGGCAAACTACGGCAGGTTATACGGAAAGGAAGACTCCATGCTCTCAAAAGAGGAAACAGCATGGGCAACAGAGGCAATGCTAAAACCGATTAAGGAAACCGAATTCAACCAAAATTACTATTATCTGCTCGCAAACTCGCTGAATTCATTAATATCTACGGATAGGATATACACACGGGCAGTTGTAACTATCTCAAAAGAACTTTTGAAGTCAATAGCTGCAGGAAACGGGCAGAAGGCATCCGCACTGGAATTCATTTTGGCAAAATTAAACCCAGAAACTGATCTTGTGACCAAAAACAAGAAGAAAGCAATGCTCACGATTCAGGAAGAGCGAAGCAAATACAAACCAGAATCGTATGTTGGTTCTGACGGATATCTAACCTGCATGCAAGTCTTTGCCAAGGCAGACACTGAGAAAGACCACTGGGGCTTGTCAAACAACTGGAAATATTGGAATTCGGCAGGCTGGAAAAAGGAAACAATGGAAGACGGAAAGCACATTGTTTTCACAAACGTATTTGAAAAAAAGCGCGTAATACTCTACATGGGGGAAAGCGAAAGCGAAAACCAGTCCTTCATAACCCAGTCCCTGCAAAAATACGGGAACGGCATAATCACCTTCAGGGGTCATTCTTACCACCTTGTGAAAAATTTCCCTCCAAAAATATTTGCAAACAATAGCGGAAACTGGCTATTCCTCCCAGGAAGCTGCGGCTCAGCTGGTTCAACCGCAGACTACATAGCGAACAATCAAAATACGAGCCTGTCTTTTATCTCAAATACCTCAACGGGCAGGGGACAGGTTACAAACGAGCTTGTGAGCATTTTCCTTGGGATGGGGAGGGAAGTTGAATTTGAAAAGGTAAAACGGGACAGCTCAAAAACCATCGAAGCTCAGGGAGGAGACATTGCCACCTTGACTTTTGCACCGCAGGGAGAGATGCTCTTAAGATACGTTTTTGCAAAGGAAAAATAATTCAAACCCAGCCAGACATACAAATATATTCCTAGCGCACTCTTTCTATCCCATGGGCATCTCGGACTGGATAAAGAAAGTTGCGAGCGCGCAGGTGAAGCAGGCTATAATAGTGCGCACAGACTTGGAGCTTGGGAAAGGCAAGCTTGCAGGCCAGGTTGCACACGCGTCCGTTGCAGGCTATAGGAAAGTCCTCTCGCATTTCCCAGATGTTGCTCGCAAATGGGAAGAGGAAGGCGAGAAAAAAGTCGTTCTCAAAATTTCCGGTGAAAAGGCAATGCTCACACTTTTCGAGCAGGCAAAGGATGCAGGAATACCTGCTTCCCTTATCCACGATGCAGGGCTCACCCAAATAACTCCGGGAACCGCAACCTGCTTCTCAATGGGCCCCTGGAAAGAAGAAGAAATAGACAAACTGACAAGCGAACTCAAACTACTTTAGCGCATCCCGCTCCACTTCTGTATCATCTGCGCCTTGCTTTTCTCAAATAGCGGGCTTGCCTTCCATGAAGGCGCATCAGTCGCAGTAGCTTTCCTGCATTTAGTATAAACCCTTAGAATTTCCCCAACGCTCCAAGCCTGTGATGCAGCCCCAACAGGCGCATGCGTCTTGTTGTCAAATATTTCACCAATGCTCCCAACGCATCCAATCTTTATCTGCGCATCAAATCCCATCATCATGCGAAGCACAGTGGATTCGCTATTAGGAAATACTTTCAGGTGCGCATCCGCGAACGCCCCAAGAAGGAAAGGCCAAATCGCGCCATTATGATATGCAAGGTCCCTCTCCTTCTGGTTTCCGCAGTAACTCGCAACAAATTGCTTGTCTTCCGCAGAAAGCGTGCGCAATCCAAGAGGCGTAAAGAGCTGCGTCCTCACCGAGCTTAGCACCATCCTCTGCTGCAACTCATTAAGTGGGGAGAACGGAACGCTCACAGCAAATATCTGGTTCGGCCTTACCTGCACTGAGCAGGGCTCAAGCGTATCATAAAGGCACTCAGCCTCAGTGTTCCAATATCGCGCAAAGGATTCTCTGCACGCATGCGCAGCCTCCATGTACACGCTTGCATTCTTGTTTTCCGAAAATCTTTCAGCAAGCCCCGTCATAACAACAAGGTTGGAATACCAAAGGGAATTTAGTTCAACGGGCTTTCCAAAGCGAGGCGTAACTGCTTTCCCATCCACTTTTGCATCCATCCAGGTGCTCCCTCCATCACGCACCTTAAGCAGCCCATCATCGTTCATGTGCACAAGACCGTTCCCCCGTATGCTGCAGCGCACAATGTCCTTGCACGTTTCCCACAAGTTCTTCCTCACAAACTCATAGTCCTGCGTGTGTGCGCAGTATGCGTGCACCGCGTTCAAGAACCACATCGCAGCATCCGCGCTTGTGTATTGCGCAACTCCCTTCTCATCAATGAAATTCGGTATTTGCCCGTCTTTTGCAAGCTCTGCATACCTAAGAAGCACTTTTCTCGCAAGCCCGTACCTTCCGCTGCTTAAGCAAATGCCCTCAAGGGAAACAAGCGCATCCCTGCCCCATTCCCCAAACCACGGATACCCTGCAACAATCCCATATTCGCTGCCCGCATGGAACACAAAAGTGTCCGCAGCCCTTACAAGCGCGTCCGCAAAATCGTTTTTCGCAATCCCGCTTTTCTCATAATACAATTTTAGCATTTGCGCGTCGCGCGCATGCTCTTTTGCAATCGCATCAGCCGCAAATTCAATTCCCATTTCAGATGTGCTCGCAAGCACGTGCGCAATCCTTCCCTTCTCAAGCCTTATCGTAATTGTGCCCGGGCAGTACAAATCCTCGCTGTGCGCATATCCCCTTTCCTTCTCATGCTCATACTGCATATTGTAGTAAAATTTCTCATCTTTTGAGAATTTCCCGTTTGCCCGGACATATATCGAATGCGGCTTTGCTGCATGGAACCCGTTTGCATCCGCAATTGCATTCCAGCCTATCCTTCCCCCGTCCGCATGCGCATTCCTTCCGGAAAGTAGGGGTGAAACCTTAAGTGTTGCGCTTTCCTCACCCATAAGCGTGTAACTTGTGAGAGTCGCATTCTTCTTCCTCACCATGCACACGCGCTTAAGCAGCATCCCGTGTTCCCCTGCCTTATACACGAATGTAGGCGCATAATCGTACCTGAATTCCATGAGGTTCATGTACCCTTTCGGGTGCACAGCATCCGGATAAGAATTCGTGGACAAGTCCGCCCATTCCCCATTTACCTCAAGCCCTTCCTCATATTTGGAAAGGAGCACAACGCGCTGCGCTGGCGAACTTTTTGCGGCAACAAGCAGCCCGTGGTATTTCCTAGTGTTCATGCCGATTACAGACGAGGAAGCATAACTGCCCAGCCCGTTTGAAACCGCCCACTCGCGCAAAAGTGCGCCCTCTAAGGACAGCTCCGAAAGCGATAGGCTAATCACGCTTCAAAACTCCTCTCTAATCTTTATAAAATCTCCGCCCGCTCGGCAGGCAGCGATTTGCTTGCAAGCTGTGCAGCAGTTTCCTTTGGCACAAGCGCAAAGAACTGCTTCCCCTCAATCTTCTCGCTAGCGCCGCTTGTAACAATGAAATCCTTATCTTCCAAATCCCTTTCAAGGAAGCGCAACGGCACATTCCAGAGCCCAACCATTCCAATTTCCTTCTTTGAAACCGCAACAAGCACCATCTCGCCATTCACTCCCGCAAGGCTGTCTGCCCTATTCCAGCATTCTTTCAGGTAACCCTCGCCCATTTCGGTGTGCGCAAGCCTTTCCCCCCGCACAAAAACGCTCCTTGAAAACGGGCCATCAAGAAGCCCTCTCCCTCCGAATGCGGAAGTTGGCTTGCCGTTCCCGCCAATTTCGCCCTGGAAAAGTTTCCTCTGCTGTATTGTGTTCTGCATCATGGTCCCACCCCTATGCCTTTTTCTTCATCCAACTTCACACCGTTATAGTATTTAATTATTTGTCACTCAATTCCCACACTCTGTTATATTTTTATAACTTTGTGTTCCAAATAGAACACATGGAATCCATAAGCGAGCTCGTATGGCTGTACATAAAGCGCCGCCCCTTCCTGAAGGAAACCCTAGTTGAAAAAACCGTGAACTATTCCGCGCTTGCAAGGAAGATTTCAATCGAAGCGTTCGGAAGCAAGAAGCAGCAGAACGCCGTGAAGATGGCGCTTGTGCGCCTCTCCTCAAAAATGCAGGGGGAAGATGAAAACCTGGAGGGGAAAATCCTCAAGGTCCTAAAGGGAAGCTCCCTCTCAATAAAGAGCAAGGTCGCGGTAGTTATCTCATTGCGCGAGCTTGAGGGCGTGAAATACCTCTCCTACGCGGAAAGCGGCGGCACAATAACATACGTGCTTGAGGAAGCGGAGCTTGCAAAGCTTAGGAAGCAAAAATCCATCGTGAAAACAGAGCACAACCTGAACCTGATATCCATACACAGCCCGCCTGCCCTGGAAGAAATCCCAGGGGTTGTCGCGCACCTTTTGAACTCCCTTGCATCAGAAGGCATAAACGTTGTCGAGTTCATTTCCTGCTACACGCACACGCTCCTTCTTGTGCGTGCCGCGGATACCACGCGCGCATACGAAATCCTAAGCAAGCTGATGGAATGATCAAGGGCGGGGCGAAGCCAAACGTTATTCTCAATCCTTAAAAACATTGCTCCCGCATACTCAAGAACGGGAGGCTATTAGAGTATACATTTGAGGTGAAAAAATGGCAGATACTAAGACTGAAATCGCAAAGGGCGAGTACATAATCGGCATCGCAGTGATACTTGCGGCGCTGCTCGTTTCGGCGACAATTTACATTGCAGCAGGCAACCTTACGGATGCGCTTGCGAAAAAGAACTTTGCAGTTACCGTGCAGCAGGCTGCGGCGGCAGCAGCCCCTGCGGTTGCGGCAGGCAACAATGCGCCTGCAGCAGCCCCGGCGCCTGCTCCGGTCAACATAGACGTGACCGGCTTCCCCTTCAGGGGCGGCGCGAATGCAAAAGTCCTCATAGTTGAGTACTCGGACTTCCAGTGCCCGTTCTGCGAGCGCGTGAACCCGACAGTGAGCCAGATACTCTCAACATACGGGAACGACGTGAAGCTCGTGTACAAGAACTTCCCGCTTGAGCAGCTCCACCCGAACGCGGAGAAGGCCGCAGAGGCATCCGAGTGCGCGCGCGACCAGGGCAAATTCTGGGAAATGCACGATGCGATGTTCGCGGACCAGAACAAGCTTGGGGTTGCAGACCTAAAGGCAACAGCCGCAACGCTTGGCATGGACGCGGCAAAGTTCAACGCATGCCTTGACGGAGGGCAGAAAGCCTCGGTAGTTTCTGCAGAGGCGCAGGAAGGCGCTGACAACGGAGTGCAGGGCACGCCAACGTTCTACATAAACGGCGTGCAGGTAGTCGGTGCGCAGCCCTTCTCAGCCTTCAAGTCTGCAATAGACGCGGCGCTTGCAAAGTAAGCGCCCTCTTTTTCTTTTTTATTTTTCTTTCTATTTTATTGTATTCTCTTTATTTTTTCATTGATTTTCCTTTTCCGTTTCCATTTTCCTTAGGTGCTTTCCATGGATGCAAAAACAAAAAATGCAATCCTTTTGGCAGCAAAAACCCTTCTCACGGACCCCACGCACGATTTTTCGCATGCGCAGCGCGTGGAACGGCTGTGCATAAAGATAGCCAAAACAGAGAAATCAGCAGACACCTCCATTCTTTTTGCAGCCTCCTATTTGCACGATATCGGGTATTCGCGCGATTATGAAATGCACCATTCCCTCGGCGCAAAAATGGCGGAGAAAATCCTCAAGGGCTGCAGTTTTCCCAAGGAAAAGATTCCCGCAGTGTGCTCCTGCATCTCAAAGCACCGTTTTTCAACAGCTCACAAAGGCGAAACAATAGAGGAAAAGATTTTGCAGGACGCAGACAAGCTGGACTCAATGGGCGCAATCGGGATTGCGCGCTGCTACTACTGGACAGGGCAGAGAAAGCTTCCCTTACAAATTGCGCATGCGCATTTCCCGGAAAAATTGCTCAAGCTCTCTTCCCTGATGAACACAAAAGAAGGGAAAAAAATCGCAAAAGAAAGGCACGCCTACATGCAAAAGTTCCTCGCAATCCTCGATTAATGCATTTCCATAAAAAGGCATTTAAGCTTACTTTCACTCAATATAACGCATGCGCCACAAGTCCCTTTTCTGGTTCAGAAGGTCTTTCGCAACCGCGGGAAGTTGCGTTGAAAAGCCCCTGCTCGCGCGCTAATCCTGTTTTCGCCTGAACTCCTTTGCAGCGCTTGCAACCTGCCTGTCAAAAGTCAGTATTTCCTCGCCAGTTTTTTTTGAAAGGCAAATTGCCAAATAATCCGCAAAACTCATTTTTTTGCGCATGCTTGAAGCAAGCTTAACTGTTTCGTCCCACTCGCTCTCCGCTATCCGATAAGTCACAAACGATTTATTTATCCTTAGCTTTTCAAGGAATGCAAGCGCAAACTCTGCACCCAACTTATACGAAAAGACGGTAAAACTCTCCTCCAACATCCGGTCTGGCACAATAATGCTGCTCTCAGGCAAATTTGCAAAAAGCTCCACTGCCTTTTGGTGCAACTCATCATCCTTATGGAAAAGCGCAATCAAAAAAGACGAATCTGCTATCATTCAAACACCGTAAACTATGCTATCAACCTGCGTGCTCAGTTTTGTTTTCTTTCCCTTGGATGGCTGTTTTTCAATCCATTCCAGCAAATCCTGCGCACTCTCCACTTTCTCCCCTCCTGCCTGCCCGACATTCGCAATTATCACGTCGCTAAAGCTCATGTCCTTCTTTTTGAAGCGGCGCATGAGCGCATATGCAGCCTCTGAAATGCTAATCACCTTTACCATATGTGCATACTATGCGCATGCACATTTATATTTCTACCCATTGAACTGCCTACTCGTTGTGCACGCGCCACAAGTCCCTTTTCTGGTTCAGAAGGTCTTTCGCAACCGCAAGCAATTGCGTTGAAATCCTAAGCGCCTCATCCGGCGAAAGCTTTATCGCCTGCTGCGCAACAGTGTTCATTATGCGCACAGTGACAATCCCATCGCGGGGAAACCCGTTCACTTCCTGCGCATCGTCCCTCTCAATCCTAAACGCATTGCGGTGGGACTCCCCCTTTTCGTCCTTCCACCAATGCACAATCTCTTCTTCTATTACAGACATATTATCACTCTCGTCCTGGTCGCATTATGTTAAGTGGAAATCAGCTTTATAAACATCGGGAGAGGGTAACTTTCCGGTGGCTAGTATGCAATTTACCACAATTATAACAATCCTAATCGCAGCGCTACTCCTGTTCGGGTGCACGGCGCAGAAGGCGGAAGAAAAAACAAAAGTTACAGCAAAAAACGAAACAGCAGGCGCAGAAAATCCTGCAAAAAACGCCACCGCGGCCAATGAACCCAAAAATTCTTCAAGCGAAATGACCGCAGAGAACAAAACAACGGCAGATGCAATTAACCCCGCTTCCAATGCGACTGCAGCAAATATTTCCGCTTCCGGCATCCCGGTGGCATATTTCTACAGCGCAATCTGCCCGTTTTGCAAAAACGCTACAATTTACGTGGAAATGCTTGAGAAAAAATACCCCATTTCAGTGCAAAAATACGAAATATACTACAACCTCACGAACTTCAACCTATTCAAGCAATACGTTGCGGAATACCGCCTGAAGCCCGACGAATTCGCAGTCCCTACGGTATTCATAAACACTTCTTACTATGGGGGCCCCAATATCTACACTGGGTTGGAAAATAAAATCCAAAACCTGACAAAAGAAACTAAAAAGTAGGGGAGAAGGCTTATTCCTCCTCTTCCTCGTCCCAGTCCTCATCAAAGTCTTCGTCATCATCTTCGTCAATGTCTTCGTCTTCATCAAACATCATACATTCACCTTTGTACTGTACACATAATAGTTGTGGCTATAAGCAACAAAAAGTATTTATACCTTCCCTGCGTCCGGCGTGGCTTTTGCGCTTTTCCCTTGTATTTTGCAAACGTCCGTTTCCCTCCTACCACTTTATCGCAAGCTTTATCTATGCGCGCTGCAAATACACCCTTGGTGAATTTATGGCTTTTGACCTTTGCCTTCCAGCAGCTGCGTTCGGCGTTGCAATAGCCGCAGCAGCCACAATACGCGTTATCTACCAATACGAAAAGGGCGTTGTTTTCACGCTTGGGAAATACTCAGGCATCCGCGAGCCTGGCATCACCTTCATAGTCCCAATAATACAGGAAATGCGCAAAATAGACATGCGCATACGCACAATTGACATTCCCCGCCAGCAGGTGATGACAAAGGACAACGTGCCCGTATCCGTGAACGGCGTTGTCTTCTTCAAGGTGGAGAAGCCCGAAATCGCAGTGATAAAGGTCGAAGACTACTACTATGCAATTTCCCAATATTCCCAGACAGCGCTTCGCGATGTAATAGGCGGAATGTCCCTTGACGGCGTGCTCGCAGAAAGGCAGCAGGCAGGGGACGAGATACGCAAGCTTGTTGACAAGGAAACCGAGAACTGGGGCTTGGACGTAACCGCAATAAAATTGCAGGACGTCGAAGTGCCCGACGACCTAAAGCGCCTCATGTCCCGCCAGGCAGCAGCAGAGCGCGAAAAGCGCGCCACCATAATAAAGGCAGAAGGCGACAAGGAGGCTGCAATAAACCTCGCATCAGCCGCAAAAACAATGGCAGCAAGCCCCGGAGCCTTGCAGCTTCGTGTATTGCAAACCTTAGACGGACTTGGCCCGACTCCCTCAAATACGGTGATAATACCCATTCCAATAGACATGTTTGAGGGAATGGGAAGGATACTGAAAAAAATAAAGGGGAAATAAAAAAGCAGAGCAGTCCGTTCAGATTTTTCCTGCTTCGGCTGCAACTTCTTTTGGCAAGCCTGCCTTGAGCACAATCGGCGTGGCTTCGCTCACTTTGTTTTTTGCGCTTGCCCACCAGCCATCATCTTTTTGCATTTCTACTATTGGCGAGTAGTCGCCTTCGTGTGCAATCCCTGCAAGCGCCCCATCAAGTTCAGCGCGCATCTGGTCGTTTTTCCTGTTCTTTGGTATGCGCCCTGCATCGTACAGAGTAACATACGCTTCTGCAATCGTCCTCTTCTCTTCCAAGCCAAACTTCCCTTCAGTTTCTGCAGCCCGCTGCCCCGGTTCGCTTGCCTGTGCAGGTACAGATTTCCCGCTTTCAAGCAATTTATTTGCAGCGCTCATTCCACGGCGTGCCGTCCCAAATGTGCACAGTTTCTGCCCAGTCCCTTTCTTTTCTGCTTTCCTAACGGCATCTACACTTAACTCCTTTAACGCTACTACCTTGTTCATATGAATCCACCTCTCCATTTTGTTATGCTATCTCACAAAGAATATTTAAAGTTATTTCAAGTCCTCTCACGTGTGTTTTCATCCCTCCCATCCCGTCCCGAAATAGTGCATTTTATTAATTTCCCCTTTGTATTTTCCCATAAGGGGTGGGAGCATGGACGGCATAAATCGGCCCGTTGAGGAAGGCAAGGAGTACGAGGTTACGATAGACGCGCAGGGCGCAAAAGGGGACGGCATTGCGCATGTCGAGGGCTTCGTGATTTTCATTGCGGGCGCGCGGGTGGGCGAAAAAATAAAGGTGAAAATAACTGCCCTAAAACGCACCTTTGCAATCGGCGAAAAAGTATAATTTTCCAAAAAGGCATTTTTATGTGCGGCATAGTAGGTTACATAGGAAACAAAAAAGCCTCCCTCGTTGTTCTTGAGGCGCTCAAAAACGTCGAGTACAGAGGCTACGACTCTGCAGGCATAGCAGTGCTGAATTCTTCCATACAGATAATAAAAGACGTAGGAAAGCTCGCAGAAATAGAAAAAAAGCACAATTTCTCTTCCCTGGAGGGCACTATCGGGATGGGTCACACGCGCTGGGCAACGCATGGTGGCGTGAATTCCATGAACGCGCACCCGCACACTGACGAGTCCGGCGAAATCTGCCTAGTGCACAACGGCATAATAGAGAATTTCCAAACGCTTCGCGAAAAGCTCCAAAAAGCAGGCTGCAAGTTCCGTTCTGAAACCGACACGGAGCTCATGGCGCACCTCATTTCCCTTGAACTAAAAAAAGCAAAAGATTTCAAGGGCGCATTCCTCTCGGCACTGCAAAAAATAGAGGGCTCCTTCTCCTTTGTAGTGATGCACAAGGGCGAGCAAAAGCTTTACGGCGCACGCAAAAGCTCCCCCCTCATAATCGGCGTTGGAAAGAATGAAATGTTTTTCGCATCCGACATGCCCGCAGTGCTTTCGCACACGCGCGATTTTGTTTTCCTCCAAGAGAACGAGGCGGCAGAAATTACAAAAGAAGGGTACGAAATCTATTCCCTCTCCGGCGCAAAAATCTCCCGCGCCCCGACGCACGTTGACTGGACCCCCCAAATGGCGCAGAAGGAAGGGTACGCGCACTTCATGATAAAGGAAATTTCAGAGCAGCAGAATTCCATACGCAACGTGCTCGCAACAGACGTTACTTCTGCAGCAAAACTGTTGAAAAAGTCAAAATACATATCAATAATCGCATGTGGTACATCTTACCATGCGGCATTGCTTTTCAAATTACGCCTTGCAAATTATGGATTTAGGTCAGACGTAGTAATAGGCTCCGAGTATTCAACGCCACCCGGTTCATTGCAGGCGCAAGTTGTCGATAAGAACACTGTAGTTGTAGCAATAAGCCAATCTGGAGAAACAGCAGATACTCTTTCTGCCGTAAGGTTTGCAAAAACAAAAGGAGCTCGCATAATAGGAATAACCAATGTAATTGGCAGTTCTCTTTCAAGAGAAGCGGATTCGTGCATCTACACCGGGGCGGGTCCAGAAATCTCAGTGGTAGCTACAAAGAGTTTTACCTCTCAAGTCGCAATTTTGTATATGCTGGCAGCAGTCTGCGCAGGTGAAAATATAAATGAAATAAAGGAAAAAATCAGGGATTTGTCGGCAGTTATCGAAGCAGTTATATCAAAAGACAAGGAAATAAATGACATTTCAGCAGAACTTTCGAAGCACGAAGATTTCTTTTTCATAGGCAGGGGCGCAGCACACCCTGTAGCAATGGAAGGTGCCCTCAAACTCAAGGAAATTACCTATTTACATGCAGAAGCATACGCAGCAGGCGAGCTCAAACATGGTCCATTATCTCTTCTTGAAGAAGGAATTCCCGTAATTGTAATAGCGCCTCAAAATGCAGGCAACGTTTTCAAGATAATCTCAAGCATAAAAGAATGCAATGCGAGAGGAGCGTTTATTGTAGGTATTTCTGACTCTGATGCAGTTCTCGAAGAATGTAATCTAAAATTCAAGATGCCAGATTGCCCTACTTTATTCGAAGCAATCGCATACACAATTCCTCTGCAACTTCTAGCATATCATATGGCAATTAAACTAGACAAGGACCCAGACAAGCCGCGCAACCTTGCGAAGTCCGTGACAGTTGAGTAAAACTAAGAGGTGGAAAAATGGTCTCATTAAAAAAATACGTCCCGTGCAAATGCGGCGCAAACAATTCCTTTGATTTCTCTTCGGACATGTCCGTGGAAGACCTCACGATTTGTGCAAAGTGCCCCTCGTGTTCCGCAGGGATACAAATCACAATAAGCTCGCTTCTTTCCGGAGGGCAGCAGCAGTTGCCGCAGCCTTCGCAAACTTCGCAGGATGTGCAGCAGGTGCTCTCAGAGAATTCCTCCTCTTCATCCTCATCCTCCGCAAATGCGCAGGACGCGATACACGACGCGCAGGTGGAGGAGAACGTGGACACCGCGATACGGGAAATATTCAAGAGCCCGTTCTAACCTAGGGGGCACGAAGCATTTCCCAAGCGCCCCCTGAGGTTTCACCCCCTAATTTAAATCCAGCCTAATTTTTCCAGCACTTTCCCGATTTGCGCAGCGCTGCGTATGGTTTCTTTTGGCTTCCATTCAAAAGGCGCGCGCTTGGCGTCTTGCGCGCTCGCAATCCCGCTCAGCACAAGCACGGAATATATGCCGCACTTGTTCGCAACCGCAATGTCAATGTCCAGCCTGTCCCCCACAAAAACCGCGTCCTTTTTTTCCACATTGTGCAGTTTCAAATGCTCCTCAAGCAAATAAGAATTGGGCTTGCCCAGCACAAACGCTTTTTTTCCGGATGCCTTTTCCAGCATCGCAAGTATGGAGCCGCTTCCCGGCATAATCCCTTTCTCAGTAGGGTAAGTCGCATCCGCGTTTGCCCCAAAAAGTTCAGCCCCGTTTTTCAAATGCGACAGCGCGGCAGCAGCCTTCAAATAAGTGAATTCCCTGTCCAGCCCGCACACAACAAAATCTGAAGCCATATTTTTCCCATTCACGATTTCAAAGCCGGCTTTCCTTATCTCCTCAAAGAGCCCCTTCTCCCCGACCACAAACGCCCTTGCCTTCCTCCTCCCATACTTCCCGCGCAAATATTGAGTAACCCCAAACGCCGCGCACATTATCTCGTCCCGTGCAGCCCCAATTCCCATCTTCCCCAGTTTCTCAACGAACATTTCCCTTGTCTTTGTCGCATTGTTCGTGACAAAGAGCACGCACACGCCTTTTGAGCGCAATTCTTCAACAGCCTTCCTCACTCCCAAAACCGGCGTGTTCCCTATGAACACGACCCCGTCCATGTCAAAAAGCACTGCTTTTTTCCCCATAGGCACATTTCCAATGGCTGCATCTAAAAACCTAACGCCCATAGGGAAAAAAGAAAAGCTAACGTTTATATTATCCTGATTTCCTTCTATTGCGGGGTGTATTTATGGCAAGGCAGTTATTTGCATTATTCGCATTGTTGTCCCTTTTCGCATGCACGTTTGCAACTTTCACGTACGTGCAGACCCTGGACGGCATGGGGCCGACAGGCACGGCGTATTCAAACAATTTCACGGAGCCCACGGGGCTTGACTATTACAACGGCTACCTCTACGTTGCCGACGAATCCAACAAGTTCATTTACGTGCTCTCAAACAACACCGTGGTGACGCGCTCGGGCGGAAGCGGCCTGCTTGACGGCCCAAGGGGCATACGCTATGACGAGGCATCAGGAAAAACATACGTGGCTGATTTCCGCGGCTCAAACGTGCGCATCGCCCTCTCATCCTCGCAGTTTGAGAACCTGGGCAAGCTGAACGAATTCCCAAGCCCAACCTCGCTTGTGTTTTCAGGCGACTCGATTTTCGTGCTTGACATGCATTCCTCGAAAATATCCGAATTGTCAAAGTCGCGCGGCGTCACCCTGAATTACTGGACTTTCGCAGGAGGCGGCAACGACGCGCTTTCGAACCCCAGCGACCTTGCGCTTTACAACGGGAGGTTCTATGTGGCGGACACGGACAACAACAGAGTCGCGGTGTTCGATTCCAACTTCACGTTCCTGCAAAGCATAGGCATTGGCAAGGGAGGCGTGCAGCTTTGGCACCCCAAGGGCTTGTACGTTGACAACAGCCTGCTTTACGTTTCCGACAGCTCAAACAACCGCATAGCGGTGTTCTCACTTGACGGCTACCCCCTTGAAACGTTCTCTGCATCAGATGGCGGCGCATTGAATAATCCGACCGACCTTGCCATCGCAAACGGGATGCTCTACGTTGCGGACACTGGCAATTCAGTCGTGAAAGTTTACGGCATAACCCGGCCCGAAGGCAACCAGACCGTGCTTGCGCAGATAAGCGACGCAAACGCGTCAGTTGCAAAACTGCAGTCCCTGATTTCCGTTGCAGCAACGCTTGGCATCGGGGTGCAAAATACCGCAGCCCCGCTGCTTGAAAGCGCATCAGCATCATATTCGAATTTCCAGTATTCGGACGCATCAGACCAGGCGCGCTCGGCAAAGCAGGCAGCCGACACCCAGTACCCAACGCTTTCGCAGCAGGTCACAATAAGCCTGCGCAAGCTTGAGGCAAACGCAACCGGTGCGCTCGCGCAATACACCGAAAGCTCCACTCCGGAATCCCTTGCGCCAAACCGCACGGCGCTTGCTTCAAAGGTTTCGCAGGTCGAGACCTCAATCTCAATAGGGGATTTCCAAAATGCCGCGGACGTTGCGCTCCAGCTCCCTTCGCTCTCAAGCTCGTTCGTTTCAGCAGCAGGCGGGGCAGTGGCTGCGGAGCAAAACAACGCAGCCAGCGCGCAGCAGCAGGAATACTATTCCCGCATAGCCGCAAAGCGCGCTTCCCTCACCGAGCTTTCTGCAAAGGCTGCTGCGAACAGGCAGCCCCTTGACTCCTCCCAAATATCCTCGCTCCTTGACCTTGCAAGGTCGCAGGCCCAAAGCTCAAGCTTTGCGGATGCGGATGCGGCACTTGAGCAGGTGTCAACGCAGCTTGCAAGCCTTTCAGCCGGCCTTGAGCAGAAAATATCCGCGGCATCCGTCGCATTTGACGCAATAAACCGCTCGCAGGCGCAGGTGCAGAAGATTGAGGGCGAGAAGCTCATCTTCTACCCCAACACGCAGCCGGCGCGCACCCTGCTTTCGCAGGCATCTGACGCTGCACCCACTGACCCAGACAAGGCAAGCTCGCTTGCAATAGAGGCTGTTGATTCCGCAACGCGCGAGGCAAGCAATGCCCGCACCCTGAGCTACATCGCAATCGCAGTGGGCGGGCTCGCCATAATTGTGCTTCTTGTTGCAGGCATAGTTGTCTGGTACCTTCACAAGAGAAGGCACAAGGGGCTTTAGGGAGTTTTGGGCTTTCAGCCAGCATGAACTCATAGTGTGATTCGGATGGACAAGGATTCGGAAAACTCAAATGCAAAAAAGCAGGCAAGCGGGCAGCAATTTGCAACCCCTGCCCAAAAGGCAGGCGCCCAATCCGCGGATTCAGGCACAAGGGGTGCATCCGGCCCTGATTTGCAGCTTCCCCAGATTCCGCAGAACTTGCGCAAAGCAGGCAGGCTTGCCCTCTCAGTAATAGCAATACTCCTAAGCGTTGCGGGCATGCTGATAACGCTCGCGGCATTTTTGACAATGAATTCCGTGCTCTCGATTGCGCAGCAGACAAGCTCTGCGCAGATTGACGGCATAATAGTCGCGGTGGGGGACCTGCAAAGCGGCACCTCGTACGCGGCGGACGCGCTTGACACGGCTGCGCCCGCAGCCTCCAACGTTTCCTTTGCGCTTTCCAGCTACGCTTCTTTTTCCTCGCAAACAGCGGATTCCCTGCAGTCCCTTTCTTCCTCCCTTGGCGCGCTCTCCGCAATAAGCGGCTCGTCCGCCTCCTTCACGGATTCCGCAAAGAAGCTTCGCGACGCATCCGCCTCTTTCTCCACGGCGGCATCTGGCATAGGCTCCTCAGGCGCCTCGCTCGCAGGCGTTAGTGCAAGCGCACGCGCCCTCTCAGCCGACATCGGCACAATAAAGGAAAACCTGTCGGACTCAAAGGGGAAAATCTCGCAGGCAATCTCGCTTTTGCAGGTTGCGCTCCTGCTCTTCACGCTCGTGATGCTTGCGCTCTTTTGCGCTGTCGCATCCTCTTCCCTTTCAACCCTGCTCTAGCCGCAGCAGCGAAATCAATATTAATATATATAGGCAAATTGGAAAACAACGTGGTACTATGAATTGGAAACTTTTCGCGCTCGGGATGCTTTTTATCGCAGGCTTTATGGTGCTCTTCGGATGCACTTCAACCACAAGCTGCACATCTGACAAGAACTGCAAGTCCTACCAATTCTGCGACGTTGCGAAAAAGCAGTGCGTGCCACGCGAGGGCTACTGCACCAACGACGCCGCATGCAACGACACCCTCAAGTTCTGCGACTCAAAAACAAGCATGTGCACGTTCCAGTTCAACAAGTGCCGCGCAAACCCAGACTGCGAAAGCTGGCAGTCCTGCCAGGTTTCAGCAAACACGTGCCGCCCGAAGGCGGGCTTCTGCGATTCCGATTCAATGTGCCCCTCCTCATTTGAGGTGTGCAGCCAGTCAAAGCACACGTGCGTGCCAAAGCCCGGAAGCTGCTACACGCAATTTGACTGCGACAGCTGGCAGCAGTGCAACGTGACAAGCCGCACGTGCTACCCGCTGGATGGCAAGTGCGCACTTGACATTGACTGCCGGGGCTGGCAGACGTGCAACACATCTTCGCACGTTTGCGCGCTTCGCCCTGATTTCTGCAACAACGACCTTGACTGCTCGCGCTGGCAGGTGTGCTCTTCAGAGCTCCACCGCTGCATAACCGGCTCGGGCTTTTGCGCAAAGGAAGAGGACTGCTCAAGCTGGCAGCTTTGCAATTACACTGCGCACAAATGCCAGGCAAAGCGCGACCTGTGCAATTCCCTTGGCGACTGCCAACCATGGCAGATATGCGACCCATCCAAGCAAAGGTGCATCTCCCGCCCGGGCTCATGCTCGGACGACACGGAGTGCGGGCAGTGGCAGACGTGCAGCAAGAACCACGCATGCGAGACCCGCGTAGGCTTCTGCACAAGCAACCAGAACTGCAAGTACAACGAGCGCTGCGACCTGAGGCAGAATTCGCCAACCCTCTACCGCTGCATCACGCTTGCGTGCACAGGCAATTCCGACTGCCCTGGCTCAACGTGCGACATAGAGACAAACCGCTGCAGGGGCAGCTAGATATTTTTCTTTTATCTTTTTTGGTTTCGTTTTAGCCAAGATATAAATACTTTTTTGCAGTATAGCTTGCGCTACTCCTTATTCTAGGGACAGCAAGAATACGAATAACAAAGGTGGATAAAATGCAAACTAACCATGACGAATACGGGCCAGAGCGCATACTTGAGGTTTACGACCCAAAAACAAAAATGCACGGCGTGCTCGTGGTGCACAACACCGCCCGCGGCCCCGGAAAGGGCGGAATCCGCCTCGTCCCAGACATCACAACAGAGGAAGTGATGGGTCTTGCGCAGGCAATGACCTGGAAGAACGCCCTCGCAGACATCCCCTTTGGCGGCGCAAAGGCGGGCATAAAGGCAGACCCGAAAACCTGCAATAAAATCGCGGTTATGCGCGCATTCGCAAGCAAAGTTTCACAGCTTGTGCCTTCCGTATATATCGCAGGGCCCGACATGAACACAACAGAGAAAGAGATGGCAGCGTTTGCGGACGAAATAGGCGACCTCAAGGCTTCCACAGGAAAACCCTCTGTAATAGGGGGCTTGCCGCACGAGCTTGGCTCAACCGGCTTTGGAGTTGCACTGAGCACAAAGGTCGCGCTTGAGCACGCAAAGATTTCCATTTCCGGCGCAACAGTAGCGCTTGAGGGATTTGGGAACGTGGGCACGTTCGCAATGAAGCACCTTGAAGAGATGGGCGCAAAAGTTGTTGCGATTTCAGACTCCAAGGGAACCGCATACGTTGCAGGCGGAATGGACTACAACAAAGCAATGGAAACAAAATCCTCCAAGGGAACAATAACCGCATACCCTGGCGCAAAAGTGCTCCCTGCAGCAGACCTTTTCACAACGCAGGCAGACATCCTTATCCCAGGCGCGCGCCCCAACGTTATTACGGCGCAAAACGTCTCTTCCATAAAGGCAAAGGTCGTAATAGAGGCTGCAAACATCCCCATGACGCATGACATGGAAAGGCAGCTTGCAAAGAGGGGCGTTCTCGTAATTCCCGACTTTGTTGCAAACGCAGGCGGCGTGATTTCCTCCTACTGCGAGCACATAGGCGCAACGCCTTCGCAAATGTTCACAATCGTGAAAGACAAGGTAACCGCGAACACATCGCTTGTGCTCTCGCACACAAAAGACCTTAACACACGGGATGCGGCTCTCAAAATCGCAAAGGAGCGCGTGCGCGAGGCAATGGATGTTCGAGGTTGGTAATTTTCCAGCTTAAGAGGCGTCTAATATGATTTGTTTCATTGCACTTTTCGTATTCGGCGTGCTCTCTATTTTCAGCGCGAAATACCGCCCGTTCGCAAAGCAGGCTTTTGACTGCACGTTCCGCCGCCTCACTCTCCGCCCCTGCAATACAACTCTTGAGGAGGAAGTGAAAAGCAAAACAGTTGCGGCAGTGCTTTCCAAGCACGCAGGCGCAGCGAAAATCCTCAACACCCACTGGGAGGCAATCTCCTGGGCATTCACGCTTCTCATGTTCGCAAGCATTGCATTCACCCTCCTTGGAATTGTGAATTACCTTTACTACGGTGACTGCAACGGCCCGAATTCCACGGGCTTCTGCATATACAAGGACATATTCGGCTCAGGCGCAAGCAACCCCTCCCAGCTCATCTCACCCACCACGCTTGCAGGCATACAAAAAGGCAGCAGCGGCGCAAAAGTAACAGTAGTTGAATTCGGCTGCTATTCCTGCCCCTATACAAAAGAGGCAGAGCCAAACGTTCAAAAGCTCCTTTCCGATTTCAACAGCAGCATCCTGTACGTATACAAGCACTTCCCGCTTCCAACGCACAACAATTCCTACAATGCCGCACTCGCTGCAATGTGCGCGAATGACGAGGGCAAATACTGGGAATACCGTGCGGCTCTCTTTGAAAGGCAGGACGAATTCCGCGCAAACGGCAACGTTACGTTCTACTCAATAGCATCCTCGCTTAATTTGCAGCACTTCTCCTCCTGCTTCATAAACGCGACCCACAAGGCAGAGCTTGATGCCCAGGCTGCAGAGGGGCACTCCTCCAACATATACGGCACGCCCACTTTCTTTGTGAACGGCAAGCCCCTTGTTGCGCCTGCAACCTACGACGAGCTTGCAAACCCCGTGCGGGATGCGCTTGCAAATGCAAAATAAGACATATCTTCCCATCCTCGAGCATAAGGCTTTATAAAACGTTTGTACACTAACTATAACTAGAGGTGCTTTCAATGTCATCGAATACTTTACTTGTTCAGGGAGACAGGCAGGTTAAGTCTAATGTACTTTCATCTTCTCAAACTAGGGGCATGGATAAATTCATGGACCATAATCACGTATTTACCTCCCTCCTTAGTCAGCTTGCCTCTGCCTCCACAAATAAATACCCATTGGTAGGCGGAAAAAAGCTCGCACGCGCAGATGCAGCATCGTTTGTATCAGCACTTAACGAACTGTGTGAGAACATCAATTCGACCCGTTTGTCAATACTTGCCCAGTCCCCAGACAGCCTCAACACGCCATGGGAAGCAGCGCTAAGAAATATGCACATTGCAACTAAAGGCGCTTACCTGGTGCTTGCAAGTGCAAAAATAACCCGGACGACAGCTCCGGATGCCTTCAAAAAAGCAAGAAAGGAACTGGCATCTGGGCTGGAACAAATGGCAACTGTGCTGGGCGAGACAGCAAAACCTGACAGTTTCATTATGGCTCAAAAACCGCTTTGAGCCCAATTTTTCCATCCAATTCTTTTCTTTTTTCCAACAGCCCTATAGCAAAGCCTTTTAAACACTAAGACCTATAATATACCACACAGTATAGAGGAGATATAGAATGGGTACTACCGCTTTGCAAAAACCTTCTTCAACAAAGCTAGTCCAGGCTCCCGGCATAATTCTCCCAGGCAATGGCTGGCGCGCACCCGATGCACGCGCAAGGGAACTTACAAAATATTTTCTTGATTCCATAGAAACTACCCAAAAAGATGCCTACAAAGACGGCTACAACCGCAAGTTCCTTGGCATGCTGAACCCGGAAAAAAGAAACCCGAACCTCCAGCCCATGCTGGAAAGCATTTTTTCAGGCGAAGGGGAAAGATACCTTTCAACGCACGCAGCCCGATTCCTTGCAGATGCGCTTGAGAAAATTTCCATTTGCCCAAACATAACCGTCGTAGACGAAATAGACGTTTCAAAGCTCCACATATGGCGCACAAACGAATGGCAATACAAATCCGCAGTAGTTTCCCTTCCAACTGATTTGGACTGGGCAACTGCCATAAACGCAAAAGAGCAGGCAAACATGGGCAACAAGCCCGACCGCTTCCTCGCAGTAATGCAGCACATACTGTTCATACATTCCCTCGTGAAATCCGGCATGCACGTTTTCCTGCTCCGCCCAAGGGAAGACTGCCCTGAAATGGTGTTCACAAGGGACGTCCTGCTTGCGCTGCATAACAAGGCAATACGGGGCAACATGGTTGCAGACGTGCGCAAAAACGAGCAGGCACTGATAAAAAATGCAATAGAGCCGCCACCCGAAGTGCAGCTTGAATTCGGGAACGTTTTCCTTGAGGACAAAGCAGGCAATTTCATCATTGTAGGCGTGGGCGACCGGACAAACATGGCTGCAGTCGAGTGGCTCCAATCCATAGTTGGCAGCGATTTGAACGTAATCCCAATACATCTAAAGAAAGACATCCTGCACCTTGACTGCGTTTTCAGCCAAATAGGCAGGCTCATATACCCTGATGCATTTGTGCGCCAGGAAGATGTTGCACTTCTTCAAAAGCTCTACGGCCCGCTTTCCATACTTGATGCAGCCAATGCAAAAATGCTTCTTGGAAACCTAATCTCAATACACAAGGCGCTCTACGTTTCGCCAAACGAATGGCTAATAGACAGGCTTGGCAATTTCTATCCAGTCGCAGAAATGGCGCTTCGGACAATAGACCTTGGCGAAATCACAAAGGCAGACGGCGCACACCGCTGCTCAACCGCCCCGCTCCTGTAAAATAGGTGAAATTTGGATGCACGCTACCGCTTTTCAAAGGACTTCTCCCTCATCCCCAGCGCGCGCCCCAACAATTATCCGCCCATCGGGCTTTCGCCCACTTGACGAGCGCGCAATCGCGCTCACGGATTTTTTCCTTGACTCAGTGCAAAACACAAAATACAAGCAGCTTCGCGAAGTGGGCGAAAAATTCGGCATGGCGCACAAAAATCCCGACGGGCTGGACTCCCTGCTTAAATATCTTTTCTCAGGCGACGGCGAAAAATACCTGCACTCCCTCAAGCTTTTTCCATTCAACATCATTGATAGTGAGTTTGAACTCGATACAAAACTTAGCCTCGGGTGCCTTCTCGCAACCCTTTACTCACACCCAAACCTGCAGGTTGTTGACTACATAGATGCGGCAAACTATCGGGCATGGAGGCAGGACGAGTGGGGCTACAAAACAATAGTAATGTCCCTTCCCACCTACCTTGACTGGGGCGAGCCCATAAACAAGGAAGAAAAGGCAAACATGGGCAACAAGCCCGACCGCTTCCTTGCAGTAATGCAGCACATTTTCTTTATCCACGCGCTTGTAGGATACGGGGCAAAAATAATCCTCCTAAGGCCAAGCGAAAATTGCCCGGAAGGCGTTTTCACAAGGGACATCCTTATCGCAGTTGATGGAAAAATCCTGCGCGCAGGCATGGTCGCGCCAATCCGCCAGAACGAGCAGGAGTATGTAAAAAATGCGCTTGTCCCGCCCCCCGAAGCAAAAGTGGAGTGGGGCAACCTGTTTTTGGACAAGCCAAAAGGAGCAATACTCCTTGGCGTGGGCGACCGCACAAACATGGAAGGCGCAAAATGGGTGCAGCACGTAGCGGGCAGCAGCTACGAAGTGCTTCCCATCCACACAAAAGAAGGCGTGCTCCACCTTGACTGTGCATTCAGCCGTGTGGGCCAAATGCTCTATCCTGGCGCGCTTGAGAATCCCAAGGACGCAGAATTGCTCCTCAAGCTCTACAATCGCCTCACTCTTCTTAATGAGCACCAGGCAAAATTCCTGCTTGCAAACCTCATATCTGTGCATCGAAAAGATTCGTCCTCCGACCTCAATCTTTTTGTCTCAGCTTCAATGCTTAACCTTGAGGACCCTGCGGCATACGTCCTGCCCACAAACAGCACGCCCAACATCGCGCCCAAAAGCGACCCAAACGCAACCCGCTCGCCAGTCCCGCTTTTCCATACCCTTGACGCAACCGTGTACCCTGTAAACCTGTCCGAAGTTACAAAGGCAGAGGGCGCACACCGCTGCTCAACTTCGCCCATTCTTTAGCTGCCGCAACCAAATCCATTAAAATATCCTTGCCCAAAACTACTTCATGGACATCCAAAAGGTACGCTCAGACTTCCCCCTATTGCAGGGCGGAAAGCTCATTTACTTTGACAATGCCTGCACCACGCTCAAGCCAAGGCAGGTAATAGATGCGCAGACCGAATACTATTCAACATATAGCGCATGCGCAGGTCGCTCAGCACACCACCTAAGCAAAAAAGTAGACGAGGAAACCGCAAAATCCCGCGAAACGGTTGCAAAGTTCGTTGGCGCAAAGGCAAACGAATTAATTTGGACAAAAAATACAAGCGAGGCAATAAACCTCGTTGCACACTCCTTTGATTTTTCCCAAAAGAAAAAAGTCGTTCTCACGAATATGGAGCACCACTCCGCATTACTACCATTTATGCACCTCGCAAAAAGCGGAAAGATAAAAACGGAGTTTGCACTTGCAGGAAAGGACGGCTCATTTTCTTCCGACGCTTTCACAAACGCAGTAGACAAGGAAACCGCACTCGTAGTAGTGCACCACACAACAAACTCAACCGGCTGCACTGCTCCCCTAAAAGAAATTACAAAAATCGCGCACGAAAATGGCGCACTCATCCTCATAGACGCAGCGCAGGGCGCTCCGCACCACAAAATAGATTTCAAAAAGGAAGACTTTGATTTCCTCGCATTCTCTGGGCACAAGATGCTCGGACCAACCGGAATAGGCTGCTTGGTTGGAAAAGAGCATCTCCTGGAAAAGCTCAACCCCTTTATGCTCGGCGGGGGCACAATAGAAACAGTCTCCCTTTCCGAAATGAAATTGCACTCTCTTCCAGACCGCTTTGAGGCAGGCATACAAAACTACTCAGGCATGCTCGGAATGGCAGCAGTCGCAAACTACCTCATGAAAATAGGAATGGAAAACATTGAAAAATACGAGCACGAGCTTTTTGCAGAACTTCTTGCAGCAGTCCAATCCGTACCTGACTCCACAATATACGGAAATACCTCTTCAAAAGCAAGAAGCGCGCTCCTCTCCTTCAACCTCAAAAATATTTCCGCGCACCAGGTAGCGCTCATGTCCGACTCACTTTCCCAAATCGCATTGCGCTCAGGCTTATTCTGCGCACAGCCCGCAATGGAGCACATGGGCGCACCCAAGGGCGCAGTACGCGCATCGCTTTACATATACAACACAAAAGAAGAAGTGCAAATTTTCAAGGACACCTTGCAAAAGATTGCAAAGCTTGCCTAAATCCCATATCTTTTAGAAAAATCGGTAACTTTTACGAATTTTCCTTTGCGCATTTTTCCCAGTTTTTTCAAATATCCTGCGTTTGCCTTGGTTGCCATCGCATATATTTTTCATAATATATTTATAAGCTTTTCTTATTAAAATAGTATAAGGTGTCTCGTATGGCAAACATAAACATAGAACTCACAGGTTACATAGATGACGTGATGCGCAGCATGATAGCGCGCGGATACGCAAAGACAAAAACAGAGGCAGTGCGCCTTGCGCTTTTCCAGTTTGACCAGCTGCACAGCCTCACAGACGACCAGCTTTACGAAAAGGCAGCAGAAAAAGTCCTATCTTCCATTTCCTCAGGAAAAACAAAAATGCGCAAATTCTCCCTAAGCGAGCTTGGTTAGCATGGACTTCCTCAGGTCAAAGGAGTTTGAAAAGGACATAAAGAAACTTGATGCCAATGAGAAAACTCTCCTGAGGAAAATGCTTGAAAAAATACAATTCGCCCCGGACAAGGGCAAGCCGCTAAGGCATCTGGGCAACATCTTTTCAGAGCGCATCGGAAACAAACGCCTGGTCTACCAAATACTTGAAAAGGAAAACAAAATAGGCTTATTGCTTTACAAAGGCAGGGACGAAGTTTACGAATTTTTAAAATAGGATTATTGTTTTCCCGCGCACCCGATATTGAAAATGTCCCACTGCAGCTTCTTCCCTTTCTCAAGCTCAGCGCGCATCTCCCCAACAATCTTCTCCTTGAGCGGCGCATATTTCTCCTTCCCAAGCTGCGCATTCCCAACCGCATTCTGCAAATTCTTCGCATTGAAGCAGAACATGGAGTCCCTGACATTCTCGCAGTTGTGTGAAAAATACAAGTCCGAGCAGTCGCGCGAAGAATCCACCTCAAGGCACCTTTGCAAGCGGTTTGAGTTGTAACAATTCATGCAGAAATTGGAATCAAAGAGCTGCCCGCCCCCAAATACGTATTCCGAACTCCTTGCCCAGAACGTGTATGCAGTATATTTAGTATACACGACAGGGAATGTGCGCAGCACGTGCGAGGAATACCCGTATGTCGGGCATTCAATTATGTTCACGTTTGTCCCGTCATGATAATCTATTGATACGTATGCGATTTTCCCTATTATCTCGTGCGCATTTTCCAAATTTATCCCAAGGACATCCTTTTCCTCAAGCTTTGAAACTTTCAAAAGCTCAAGGGCCTCCTTTTCCACAAGCAGCCTATCTTGCGGTATGTCCGAATAGTGCGCATAGCACCCCTGATACACGGGCTTCCCGCTTGCAACAGACCTGCATGTCCTAAGCCCTTTTGAATGCCCCTCAAGCCACCCTGAATAGTTTGCAAGCCCGCCGAGCTTTTTACCCAGCACAACCTCGCACGTTTTTGAAAATGCATTTTCTATGGGTTTCATGTCCGTGCTTTTCTCCTCGTATTCCACCCTTCCCTTTAGAAGCTCTTTCACTTCCCCGGAATAGTCCTTGCACCGCCCCATTATCTGCGCAACGGAGGGAAGCTTCTTGTCTTTTTTCAATTTTTCGCGTATTTCCCCAAGCAGCTTTTCCTTAAGGATGGAAAATTTGTCCGCAGGCAGCTCAAGGTTCCCGACAGCATTCTTTATCCCCCTCGCATTGAAGCAGAAAAAGCAGTTTGAGCAGCTGTTCAGCCCCATGACATAATAGCAGTCCGAGGAATTCAGGCTGCCCCAAAGCTCAAAGCACCGCTTGTCACGGAATGTATCATTGCATCGTATCAAAAATGAGGATTCACCAGGCGCGCTTGAGCCAAAAACGCACTCGCACATCTTGGGCCAGTCCGAATATGCCGCATATTTTGTGTCCGACACTTTCCCGCACTCATATACATAAAAGCTGTCAGACACGTTCGAGCTTTTTTCTATGAATTTCGAGTTCCCAAGTATTACGTCCCCGCAATAATACGCCCTTTCCTGCACAGCCGAGACTATGGAATCAATGTCCTTTACCTCGTTTATTGAAAGCGCCTCGAATTTCTTCTGGAAATCCACTTCGGAAAGCCCCACCCATTTTGCGCCCTTGCAATAATGCGGCGTTGCATATGTAATCTCCTTTCCAGAAACAGAGGATTTGCGGTGTATAAGCGGCTCGGAATACCCAAGCTCGCACAAATATTCCCTGTATTCCGAAAGCTCCCCTATTTCCTCCCCAAGAAGAACCCTGCACGTGGATTTCCACTTCCGGTTGAGCTCCTCGTACACTGGTGAATTGCCTGCCATGCCAATTCATATAACATCAAATGCATATTAAATAAGCAGCACAAAAAATTGCACAAAAAGAGAAAATAGATATAAATATTATCATTTAAATTAATAATATGCAAGATTTAGACCTACTGGATCGGCGCATCCTGTACGAGCTAGACCTCAATGCGCGCATCCCAGCCTCCATGCTTGCAAAGAAACTAAGGAAAAGCAAGGAGACGGTGAATTTCCGCATAAACCGCCTGCTTGAAAACAAATTCCTCAAGGGCTTTTACGCGGTGTTCAACACCTCAAAGCTCGGCTTTTTCTACTACAAGATTTACCTCAAGCTCAACAGCATGCCTCCTGCAAAAGAAAAAGAAATTCTCGAATACATAGCGCGGCAGCCGCGCATTGCATACCTTGCGAGCATGGAGGGTTACTACGACGCTGTTTTCCTCATAATGGCAAGAAGCCCCCTTGACCTCATGGAATTCCTGCGCCCCTTCATGAATCTCTACGGCATGCACATAAAAGAGCGCGAAATTTCCACTTTCCTCTCCACGCACCGCCTGAACCAGAAGTTCCTTTACGATGGAGGGGCGCAAAAAGACTGGCACTATGCTTATGAAATAGGAAATTACAAACTGGATGCAATAGACTCAAAAATCCTCAAATCCATTTCCTCAAGCGCCCGCCTTCCCATAGTTGAAATCGCAAAGCAAGCAGGCATAGACGCAAAAACCGCCCAATACCGCCTGAAAAGACTGGAGAAAGACAACATAATGCTCACATACGTGACCGCGCCGAATTTTGAGAAGCTGGGCTTGCAGTTCGTGCAGCTGAACATTTCCCTAAGCGACCCCACAGCAAGCCGCCAGATAATTTCCCATTTCAACTCCACAAACCGCTGCCTGTTTGCAATAGAGAGCATGGGCAAATACGACCTCACAATAGAATTGCACGTGCAAAGCAATGCGCAGCTCCAGCAAATGCTGGACTCTTTCAAGGAAAAATTCTCTTCAAAATGCAGCGGATGCGACATTTCCACAATCACAAAGGAATACGTCGTAGTATGGGGGCCTTTCTGATGATAACGGAAATTCCACTTCGTCAATTTCCGAAGCGCACTCCGTTTAATTTAAATATCTTCTTTTTGCATAGCAAAACAAGCAGGCGACCAAGAAGGAACTGAAAATCGAAAAAATCCAAGCGGTGCATATCCCATGCAGGAAAACGAATTCACGTTGAAAGTGGGCGGCGAGGCAGGCTCCGGCGTTATGACAATAGGCTTAATGCTCGGAAAATGCCTCCAGCACCTGGGCCTGAACGTTTTTGGCGAGAACGACTACCCATCCCTCATACGCGGCGGGCACAATACTTTTGCAGTGCGCGCAAGCGCACAAAAAATTTATGCGCTTGATGGCGGGATTAGCGTTCTAATCGCTCTCAACGACGAGACAATAACGCTGCACGCAGGCGAGGTTGCGCAGGATGGCGCAATAATATACGATTCTGAAAAAACAAAAGTGGACGTGTCCAAGCTCCGCAAGGATGTGAAATACGTCCCCATCCCGATGTACTCCTGCGCGCAGAAAACCGGGGGCGAAGTTTTCCTCAACACAGTCGCGGTTGGCGCAGCCCTTTCCCTGCTTGGCGTTGATTTCGTGGTGCTTGAGGACGTACTAAAGAAACTCTTCTCAAAGAAGGGCGACGACATCATAAAGAAGAACATTTCAGCAGGCAGGTGCGGCTTTGACAATGCAAGGGATTCAAAAGCCCAAATCCCTTTCCTCGCAAAGCGCTTGCCTTCAAAAAACCAAATACTCCTTAACGGCAACGAGGCAATCTGCATCGGCGCATTAAAGGGCGGCTGCAAGTTCGTTGCAGAGTACCCCATGAGCCCCTCCTCATCGGTGCTGCACTACATGGCAGCGCACGAGCGCGAATACAAAATGGTTGTAAAGCACGCGGAGGACGAAATCGCAGCCGCAAACATGCTGTGCGGCGCAGCGTTCACGGGCTGCCGCGCAATGACTGCAACCTCCGGCGGCGGCTTCAGCCTCATGACAGAGGCGCTCGGGCTTGCGGGCCTAAGCGAGCAGCCGGTCCTGATAGTGGACGTAATGCGCCCCGGCCCTTCAACTTGCATGCCCACTTACACTGAGCAGGCAGACCTCCAGTTCGCGCTGCACGCATCCCAGGGGGAATTCCCAAGGCTCGTATTCTGCCCAGGCGATATTGACGAGTGCTTCTTTGGCGCAATAGACATGCTCAACTGGGCTGAAATAGCCCAAACCCCCGCAATAATGCTCTCAGACAAGCACTTGGCAGAGCAAATCGTGACAACGGGCAGGTTTGACGATTCAAAAGTGAAAATACTGCGCGGAAAAATAATGCAGGATTCCCAAATGCAAAATGCTGAAAATTTCAAGAGGCACGAATTGGCGTCCGATGGCATCTCGCCGCGCTGCTTCCCCGGGCAGCCAAACGGGCTGCACGTTGCCTCCTCTTACGAGCACGACGAAACAGGCTTTACAAGCGAGCGTGCCCAGGACCGCACAAACCAGGTTGACAAGCGGGCTCGAAAGCTCGCAAACATCCCCCGCTCCCTAATCGCGCCCAAAATATACGGGGATGCGGATGCAAAGGCCGCAATTGTTTTCTGGGGCTCAACAAAAGGCGCCGCGCTTGAGGCGCTCAAGGTGCTTCGCAAAGAAGGGAAAAAGCTCAAGGCAATACAAATACTCTGGGCATCCCCCTTCCCGGACAAGGAAGTGAAGGCAGCATTGAACGGGATTGAAAAATGCATGGTGATTGAGCTCAACAGCACCGGGCAGATGCACAACCTCATCCGTGAGAAAACCGGCATCCTAATAGAGCACACCTACCTCAAATACGACGGCAGGCCCTTCATAGTTTCAGATGTGGTGGGCAGGATAAAGAAAATGGCAGGATGGCAATAGGCGATAATATGGCAACAGTCCAACAATACGAAAGCGGCCACGCGCCAGAATGGTGCACAACCCTTTTTGCGCCTCCAGGCGGGTACGGCGCAAAAAGCGTTGACGGAAATTATATCAGTAGGTAATCTTATGGCAACAGTCCAACAATACGAAAGCGGCCACGCGCCCGAATGGTGCCCAGGCTGCGGGAATTTCCCAATCCTGATATCCCTAAAGAACGCGCTTGCAAAAAGCGAGATAGACCCAAAGGACACAGTAGTTGTTTCCGGAGTAGGCTGTTCCGGAAAGCTCCCGCATTTCATGAAAACGTATGCATACGAGTCCCTGCACGGCCGCTCGCTTCCAGTCGCAACCGGCGTTAAGCTGGGCAACCATCTCCTCACAGTAATCGCAGTCGGAGGCGACGGCGACGGATACGGAATCGGGATGGGGCATTTCATACATTCAATGCGCCGCAACCTGGACATCACTTACATAGTGCACGACAACCAGGTGTACGGGCTTACAACAGGGCAGACTTCGCCCACAAGCGAAAAAGGCTACAAATCCAAGAGCACGCCGCACGGGGTGCTTGAAGACCCTGTGAACCCGCTGGCGCTTGCGATTTCCTCGGGCGCTACTTACGTTGCGCGCACCTTCTCAGGGGATTTGCCCCACATGGTAAATACAATACTCGGCGGCATAAATCACAAGGGCTTTTCCCTCATAGACGTGCTGCAGCCCTGCGTCACTTTCAACAAGTTAAATACCTACCAATACTTCATGCAGCGCGTGTACAAGCTTGATGAAAAGAACCACAATGCGGAGGACAAGCAGGCTGCATTTGCAAAAACTTTTGAGTGGGGCGACAAAATCCCAATCGGGGTTTTCTACAAGGAGGATAAGCCCACTTACGAGGACGGCATCCCGCACCTTTCCGAGATGCCAACGTGCAAGCGCCCAATAGAAAACGTGGACATAAGCAAAATACTTGACGAGCTGCAATAATCCCTATTCCGCCTTTTGCGCTTCATTGCGTTCCCCGAACATTTCTACAAACGCCCGGACAACATTCGGGTCAAACTGCGTCCCAGAAGCTCTTTCCAGTTCCGCAATAGCCTCATCATAATCTAGGGGTTTTTTGTATTCCCTTTTCCCATCCACCATCGCATCAAACGCATCCACCACTCCCACTATCCTTGCCGCAAGCGGTATTTCCTCCCCTTTCAAGCCATTTGGATATCCGCTTCCGTCCCAATTCTCATGGTGGTACCTCATTGCGTCCTCAACCCCTGCAAGCCACTTAACCCTGTCTGCAACAAGATGCACTATCCTTACGTGCATTCTCACTTCTTCCATTTCCTCCTGTTCAAGCTTGTGGGGCTTTTCAATAAAATTCCCGTTCACAAACATTTTGCATGCATCATGCAGGAGTCCGCACCAGAACAGCTTATAAGCGTCATCAGTGCCTGCCCCCATCTTCAGCGCGGTATAAAAAGCGAGCGAACCGGCACGTTTTCCATGTTCCGCAATCGCATTATCCATTGCTTCCCCTATGCGCTTAAGCATTTCACTCTGGTTTTTCAAACCCCTCCCGCCTTCTTCCATCTCCAAAAGCGCATTCCTGAACCGGGTCAATTTCCTCTCTGCCACAGCAGACAAAGCCAGCATGCCTGCCCCCGGGCAGGTGTTTCGTGTTAAAGGCGCAGCAATGCTTCCAAATGCTAAAGAATCAGGCTTATAATCCATTATTACATCCCCTAACCGCCAATTATATAACGCGTTATATGACCACGAAAATATATAAATATCTACCAGAGGGCAACAAAATAATAACCTGCTCTGCAATTCTCCCCTGTGACGCAAATACAAATCGCAGGCGGAGGCCCATCCGCGCTTGCATGCGCGGCAATGCTTGCAAAAGACGGCATAGAATCCCACGTGCACGAGCGCGCACCCGTACTTTCGCCGCGTTTCACAAATTCCTTCCAGGTGCTTGAGAACTGGACAGGGCAAACCCCTTTCCCAGAGCAACTGAAAGCAGCAGGCATATCCTCGGATTTCTTTTGCAAGCCGCAGCATTCTTTCCTCGCGTACGACGAGAAAATGCGATGCGCGGAGTTCAAAAGCAAAAAGCCCTACTGGCACCTTATCCGCAGGGGAAGGGAACCAGATTCGCTTGATTCCGCCCTTCTCAAAAGCGCGCAGCACTTTGGCGCGCAGGTGCATTTCTCAAGCACGCTTCCCTACGAGCAAACAGACATATTCGCAACCGGCCCATCCAGCATAGATGGTTCTGCAATGGAGACCTCTTTTGATGCGGATTTGGGAAAAGATATTTGCGCCGTAATTCTTGGCAATAAAATCGCGCCAAGCGGAGGTTATGCATACATCCTTTCCGACGGCGGCCGCGTTACCCTTGGCACCGCAATAACCGCCGATTTGCCCAACCTTGCATCCTACCACAGAAAAGCAACCTCGCTTTTCGCACGCGAATTCTTCCTTAAGGAAAGCGCGCTTGAAAAAGGCGAAACAAAGGCAAGCTACGTGAATTTTTTCCTTCCCAAAACCGCGCAGGAAAACGAAAAGCTCTACATAGGGGAGGCTGCGGGCTTCCAGGACCTTTCCCTTGGGATAGGCTTGCGCTATTGCATAAGAAGCGGAATGCTCGCGGCACAGAGCATACTGCACAACGTGGAGTTTGACCCGCTCTGGAAAAACGAGTTCCTTGAAAAATTCAAAACCGCGGCCCTGCTGCGAATAGCGCTTGAAGCTGCAGGCGAGCGGGGAATTTCGCATTTCCTTTCCTCCCCCCCAAAAAAGGATTTCCAGCAATACCTTTCTTCCCTTTACGCCCCCTCAATGCTTAAAAATTCTCTCGCCTCAATTGCAATGGGAGCAAAGCGGAACAAAAAGTGCAAACACGGAGCAAGGTGCGAATGGTGTCTTCAAAGATAATCACTACAAAAGCAAAAGAGCGCGCCTATGCGCAGCACTTTCCATCCGAGGTTCTCAAGAAAGCCTATTCCTACTGCCACGAAGTTACAAAGAAGTGCGACACGAACTTTTACCTCGGCTTCCAGTTCCTCCCAGAGGAAAAGCGCAACGCAGTGTACGCTTCCTACGCATTCTGCCGCTATGCAGACGACATAGTGGACGAGCAAAAAGGGAAAGGCGTGCACTGGCTTCTCTCGCGCTGGGAAGCGGATTTGCATTCCGCATACAAAAACAAGGCGACGCACCCCATAATGATTGCGCTTTCGGACGCAGTGCACCGCTACAACATCCCAAAAGCGCCCTACCTGGGCCTGATACGCGGCTGCAAGATGGACCTCACGATTTCCCGCTACAAGAATTTCCAGGAGCTGCTCACATACTGCGAGCTTGTTGCAACCACGATAAGCAGCATCTCCCTTCACATTTTTGGCTGCAACAGCCCGAATGCAAAGAAATACGGGCGTTACCTCTCAATCGCATTGCAGCTTACAAACATCCTGCGCGACGTCGGGGAGGATGCGAAAAAAGGGCGCATATACATCCCGCTTGAAGAGCTTGAGCGCTTCGGCTATTCCGAAAGCGAGCTTCTTCGCGGCGTTATGAACTCCTCATACTATTCACTGATGAAATTCCAGGCAAGGCGCGCACATTCCTACTACCAAAAGGCTTTCTGCGGGATGAAGAACTTCACTGACGATTCCCGCTTTGCAACCGTAGTGATGGGCGGCGTATACCACGAGGTCCTCCAAAAAATAGAGCGCAAGAATTTCAACGTTTATCAGGAAAAAGTGCGCCTTGGCGAGCTTGAAAAGCAGGTCCTTCTCCTTAAGCTTGCGGCAGTTGGAAGAATTTAAAAGAAGCAAAACGCCCTCGCCAAGATTTGAACTCGGATCCCAAGCTCCGCAAGCTTGTGTCCTATCCAGGTTAGACTACGAGGGCGCAAGAGTATTCTGCCCATTAAGGTATTTATTCCTGCCGCAGGCAAGCAGATAGAAATGGTTAAAATACCCCTCCTCCAATATTATCCCATTACAGGTGATTTTACATGCTGAAAAATTGCGTTACATGCGGCAAGCAGACAAAAACATTCTCAGAGTTCGCCTGCCCAGGCTGCGGGACAAAACTCGCCCGATGCCAGCACTGCAGGCTTATCTCAAACCCTTACAAATGCCACAAGTGCGGCGTCGAAGGGCCTTAATTGCAAAAGGTGAAACTTATGGGCAAAGTAGCAGTAGAAATGAAAATCCTTCCAGAGAACATGGACAACTTCGAGGCGCTCAAGAAAAAAATCTTTGACACCCTCGCGCCCTCAAAAATCTCGGAAGAGCCCATCGCATTCGGTTTGAAGGCAATCACCCTTCTCATCATAATAGACGACGCCCCAGGCGGCTCAGATTCGCTTGAGGAAAAGGCATCCAAAATACAGGGAGTTTCCCAAGTCGAGATAACTAGCGTGGACAGGCTATAACTTTTTAAGCTCTTTTTACCACAGCATATCCATGCCCACCCATCTATTCATTAGCTCACCCGCTATCCCAACTCCAGCTGGCAGGCAGAAAAAAGCATGCGCCTTTTGCCCATTGGACGAGCAGCCCATATTCGCAGGCAGGAACGCAAACGTGCTTGCGGCAGCTTTCCCATACGTCCACAAGCATGTGCTCATAGTGCCAAAAGAGCATGCAACTTCCCTGGGCGCCCTTGACAAAGGCGCAATGGC
The DNA here is from genome assembly GCA_902384585.1 of Candidatus Anstonella stagnisolia. Taxonomy (GTDB): domain Archaea; phylum Micrarchaeota; class Micrarchaeia; order Anstonellales; family Anstonellaceae; genus Anstonella; species Anstonella stagnisolia. Next base: position 361,226 of record CABMCJ010000004.1, on the reverse strand, counting down.
GCAAACGTGCTTTTTCATTGATGCGTTGCTTAGCACTGACAATAAACTAGCTGTGCTTGCAAACGAGCGCAGGCTGGCAGGCAGCACGCAAGAGCATCATTCCCATCTGCACGTGCTTGAGCCGCCTACTCCTGATTTTCCAACAGCCCATCAAGTGCAATTGCGGCAATCCCTTGAGGACCCAATAGCACGGGAACTTATAATCGCCGCAAAATTGAGCCCTTCAGGCAAATACCCCTTCGCAGCCGAAACCGAGATAGATTTAAGCAATCCCCCTGCAGTCCTTGATGCGATAAAAACCTCCTTCACAGAATTGCATGCAGCATTGCGCGCGAATGTTGAATCATTTGCCTCCAGATTTTCAGAAGCTATTGCAAGCCAGCACATAGACGCCCGCAGCAAGCCCTTTGGCGATGAGCTCGGCTTCAATTTGTGCATAACGCTTGAAAATGGCAAGGCAATGCTCTACACTGCCCCGCGCATCCTTCTCCTAAAACTTGTAAAGGAAGACGGCAAGCCGCACCGCTACTCAGGCAACGAGCTTTTCTTCAATTTCACGAGCGAACGGGTGGGCTTGGACGAAACAACAACACGACTCTGGCAATTGCAGAAAGGAACATTCCACAACTGGGTTAAAACTACGATAGTGGCAGGCTAACTTTTATTGCTTGCTGCAATACTCCCTTCATGCTCATTTACTTCTACGACATAAAGATAAAGGGCCTGAACCCCTACAACACGCTCAAGCGAAGATTCTACTACCGCCTAAAGCGCTCAAAGATTTCCACCTACCCCTGGCGCACAAAATCCGTCATCATAGTGGAGGATTCCTCCGAAGCAGCAGCAGATGAATTTTTCAAGGAATTTGAAGGATACATAGAAGTGTACAAGGCGCGCACAGACGCGATACAGGAAGTGCTCACCCTCCCCGAAGCAAAAAAAGAAGCAGAGAAAGAAAGCGAGTAGTTCGCCTTTTATTATTTGCCGCAGATAGCGACTCATGCTTCTTTCTCTCACTCTCACCAACTGGCGCTCGCACTCAAGCTCCAGTTTCACCTTCTCAAAAGGCACAAACATCCTCGTGGGGAAAATGGGCGCAGGCAAGTCTTCCGTTATGGATGCACTCTGCTTTGCGCTCTTTGGGACTTTCCCAAAGCTCGCAAGAAAAGAGACAACGCTCGCAGACACAATAAACTTCCGCAACAAGAGCGCAACCTGCTCCGTAGAAATAACTTTCAAAAAGAATTCAGACACTTACAAAATCTCCCGCTCATTTTCGCATCTCTCCTCCCCGTCTGCTTCAATTTCAAAAAACGAAAAACTCTTTGAAAAAGGCCCCAAGGCAGTAACGGATGCTGCCTGCAAGCTCCTCTCAATAGATTTCGACAGCTTTGTGCGCGCAGTGTATTCCGAGCAAAATAAAATTGATTCCCTCTTGTGGCTCTCCCCAAAGGAAAGAAAGGCCCAAATAGACGAGCTGCTCGGGCTCGACCATTTTGAGGCAGCCCGCTCTGGCGCGGTTTTCGCAGCAAACAGGTTTCTTGACTTATATTCGCAGGCAGAGGAAACACTCAAGACCGCAGACCTGCAGGCTCTTGAAAAAAAGTGCGAAAGCCTTGAAAAGGAAAGCGGGCTCATTCAAGCGCAGCTTGAGGGGGAAAACTCTTTCCTTTCCACTGCAAATTCCATACTCGAAGACAACACAAAAAAACTCGCAGGGCTTTCCCCCCTAAAGGAAAAATACGCCTCCCTCACATTGCAAAAAACCCGCCTTGGCATAATATGCGAACACCTTGAACAGGAAATTTCCTCTGCAGAAAAATACCCGACAGAGCAGCAGGTTCAGGAAAAAATATCTTCCTCAAAACAGAGCATAGATTCCCTGTTGCTTTCCTTTGCGGGATTGCAAAAGCTCTGCGATTCCATTTCCCAAAAGGTTGGCACGCTCTCCTCGCAATTAAAGGACGCGCAGGTGCGCTCGCAAAAAATAACCTCACAGCAGGCGCGCCTCTTTCAATGCATTGGCGACACGCCCCTCGCATCCCTGCAGCAGCAGCTCTCCTCCATGCAGGAATCCCAGCGCAGCCTGCAAGCGCAGCGCGCAGCCCTCATGGCAACAATCGCGGAGGTTGAAAAGGCGGTTTCCGCCTTGCAAATCGCAGGCGCAGACTGCCCTGTGTGCGGCTCACCCTTGGGGGAGGAAAAATCCAAGCATTTGCACGAGGAAAAGAATGCGCAGTTGCAGGAGGGCACCCAAAAGCTCAAGGACGCATCCGCAAACATTTCATCCCTTGATGCCCAGATGCGCGAGCTTGAGGCAAAGCTAAAAGAGGCGCAAACGCTCTCCCAGTCCATAAGCGCGCTCTCGGAAAACCTCCCCGACGCATCAGTTATCTCAGCAGAGCTTGAATCTGCAAACAAGGAACTTGGCTCCCAGATTCGCGAGCGCAATGCAACAAGCGCCTCAATTTCCCTTTCCCAAAAGGAACACGAGCAGCTTGTGCAGCTCCTAAAGCAATGCAGGGAGCTTGCCTCAAAAAAAGACGAGCTTGAAAAGACGCGTGCGCTTCTCCAATCCGCGCAAGCCGAACTCTCCTCGCTCAATTTCAAGGAGGAGGAATTTGATTTCCTGCGCACGCTTGTTGAAAGCAACAAGTCCAAAATAGAGGTTTCAAAGGCAAAGCTCTCCTCATTGCAGCAGCAAATCCTTTCACTTTCCCAAATGCACTCTTCCTGCAAAAAGGAGCTTGCCCTCCTGCTCCAATTGCAGCAGGATGCAACTTACTACCGCAAATGCGAGCAGGAAATGCTCGCATACAAGAATTGCATGCTGCAAGTGCAATCCCAGGTGCGCACGCTCCTCATAGAGGAGATAAACGCTGCACTCTCGCACATCTGGCCCATCCTCTACCCATATTCCGATTGCACCTGTGTCCGCCTGGTCGCGGACGCAAAGGACTACTCAATAGAAATGGAAAACAACGGCTGGAAGAGCGTGTATTCACTTGCATCCGGCGGAGAGCGCGCATGCCTTTCCCTTTCGCTTCGCGTCTCTTTTGCAACAGTGCTTACGCCCCACATAAGCTGGCTCATCCTGGACGAGCCCACGCACAACCTTGATGCGCAGGCAGTTTCCATGCTCGCATCCGCCCTCTCTGAAAAGCTTCCCTCCATCGTAGAGCAAATCTTCGTGATTACGCACGAGCAGGCTTTAGTAGACTCGCAGCAGGGAACCTTCTACCGCCTGATTCGCGACAATGCAAAACAAGAAGACACATTAGTAGAGAAAATTTAGAGAAGCCTAAAATACGCGCACACCCTTCCCATTGCGCGCTGCCGATATCCTTTGCGCGTGTGCACTTTCACTTTCCTGTCTTTTGGCTTTATTATGTGCCCTGCGCTCTTTCCGTCCGCCCAGCTGACCGGAATTGCAAAAACCTCTTCCTTGCTGCCTCTCCTGTCCTCATTAATAAGGTGCCTCAGAGTCGGATGCGCATCAAAATATTCGGCAACAATGATTTGTGCCTGCCCCCAGCTTATCAGCCCTTTCTTCAGTAACGACGCAACGCTTATGAAAAACTCATTGGGCAATTCCTCCCAGTTTTCAGCCTTTCCATATGCAGATGCTACAACAGCGCTTCCCTCATTTATGAAAACCTCGTTCTCGCCTGTAGCCCCTCCAGTAAGCATTTTCATTGTGTGCGCGTTTGCAAACGTCTTCCCAAGCGAGCGCGCTGCTTCATCAGACATTTCGGCCTGCCCCAGCTGCCCTCGCTTTCCAACGTGCGACAGTGCATAAACCTCCCCTTTTTGCGTTTTCACAACTGCCGCAACCTTTGCAATCCCAATAGGAGTTTGCATCCCAAGAAGCTCAACTGCACTAGCGACATCGCGCACCTTTCGCACTGCATAATTTCCAGCGCGCGTCCTCACGACTTTTCCGTGCGCGAATTCCATTTTGTGCAAGCCTGTACCGACATTCACGTGCCTCTCATCATAAGCAGCCTGCACAACGCATTTTCCATTCTCGCAAAGCGCGTGCGAATACCTTTCCCACACAACGTTTTCCACTCTGCCACATGCCTCCAATCTCGGGACCCTTTTTGAAGAATCAGGCAGGCGGTTGTTGTGCTGCATGAAAGCAAGCGCCCCAACATCCGTCCTCAGTGCAAGGGGCTTTCTCGCATTAAAAAAAAGCAGGGCTGGCTCTAGCGCTCTCGCATTTCTTGCAGTTGGCACTAAGGCTCGGTTCATGTTCATATGCCTCCCGCCTATATATGGGATTTGCTCTTTTAATGGTTTGTCACAAAATTATTGCCCTTTCGGATAAAATCAAGGCTATCTCGGCGCGCGCGGCTTTTGCAGCGTATAGACTTCCGTTTCCTTAACTCCGCTCTCATTAGCATACTGGAAAGTTTCATGCCCCACTATCAAAAACCCTGCATGCTGCACAAACCCTTCCACGTCTTCTATGCTCCTAAAGTGCACCTGCGTCCCCACGCTTTTCAGGCTCGGCCCCAAAATTTTTGCCCTTACAAAACCCTCAAGCCTGCCCTCATCCGCATGCCCGTGGGAAAAATCAAGCGCCCTAAGCCGAAATTCCCTGCCATTTGCATTCACTTTAACTGTGCTTACCGCGCCGGTATCAAGCAACCCTTTCCCAAGCTCCTCTTCTGCGCGCAGCAGCGTAAAATTCACAACTGCCTTTGCTCCCTCTTTTAGCGAATTGAAAATCACCTGCAACATTTCCCACTGCTCATAAATTACCGCATTGGCCGCAATCGCAGCATCCGCAAATTCGTGCTTAAGCGGGCTTGCCCGCACGTCCGCCGCAACAAAAAAAGCATCAGGAAAACTTTTTCTAGTGTATTCCAGCAGGACATCCCTTGACAGTTCAAGCCCGATTATTTTTATCCTGTTTCCATCTTTGAGAAACTCCAGCTCATGCCCGTGCCCGCACGCGATATCAAGCAGAACCTTTTTCCCCGTAGTTCCAGTGCACATGCCGTTTTTGCAGCACCCTCCCTGCAACTCCTCAAGGAGCGGCTTGTGGAACCTTTCAAAATATTCCCTGCTTGCCGAAGGGCTGCCTATTATTTTGCGGTAAGCGGCATCATTGAAAACCGCAAAATTTGGCGCGCATGGTTGCGCTGCTAATGTTCCCATAATATACTATCTCATTACACCTTAAAAAACCAGTATGCTAAATTTTCGTATTCTTAAGCGCTTTTGCAGCCTCTTCCGGCACAACGGAGTTCATTACCCAACCTGTTGCATGCTCAAATCCCGCCCATTTTGCAAGCCGCGGCGTAATGCACAAATGGAAGTGGAAGTCCTTTTCATTTGGAGGGGCCGCAAAGAAAAGTATGTTGTACGGCGGATAATTCACGAGCTTGTCAAGCTTTGAAAGGGAAACTTTCAATATGTCCGCAAGCTCCTTCATCTGCCCTTCCCCAAGCCTTTTCATGGAGTGCTTCTTAGGCGCAATCCAGAATTCAAAGTGGAACCGTGCAGCATGCGGCACAAATGCAATAAATTCCGAATTCTGCGCAAACACATTCCTCTTCACCTTGCAAAGCGCGCATTTTTCCCCGCTCGCGTATTTCCTTTTTGCCTCAAAATCCTCAGGCACAAAAGGCATCCCCACAAGCTGCGTGTGCGTGTGCTCCAAGGACGCCCCGCCCTCGTGCCCCTCGTTCTTGAACACCTGCACGTATTTTATCCTCTTGTCCGAATATGCGCTCTTCACCCTTTTTCCAACCATCTGCAAGTAGTGCAAAATATTTTCCCCATCAAGCTCCGAAATCGTCTTGTAATGGTTGGGCGTTTCCACAATTATCTCGTGCCTTCCGTACGCTTTCGGGCAATCCTTCCTAAATGCCGCAAACTTGTTTGGAAAGCAGCGCACTTCCCATTTCCCATTCTTCTCTGTCCTGTCTATCTCAGGTGGCGTAAGTTTCTCGTTTCCCGGGCAAAAATAGCATTTTGAAGGAAGCGTTGTTTTCATGCGCCTCTCAGTTGCAAAGTCCTCAGGGCGTTTCCCGCGGTGCGGCGTGATAACTGCGCAATTCCCGAACTCGTCCGTGCGCGCTTCGCTTTTATCATCACTCACAGGAACGCCTCCAAACTTGTTTTCTTGCTTCCCGCTCCCGCGCTTTTCACAGGAACGCCTCAACTTTCCGCACTTTCTTCAGGAACGCTTCCCGTCTCGTTTCCCTGCTTCCCACGCAATTTTTTCTTACAGGAACGCTTCCACTTCCGTTTTTTTCTTCACGATTGCTTCTTCAAATTTCCGTGCAATCTCTTCCAAGTCCTGCCCCTTTGGAATCCATGAAGATTTTTTCTGCCTTACTTTTATAAATACAGGCGAGCCCGTCGCTTCCCCCACAAGGAGCGCCTCCCCAACCCTCAATGTAGTGATGGAGGAAAGCATTGCATCATCAATTCCCTCGCAGCTCTCCCCAATCCTCTTTATGTCGTTGGGGTTTGTTACCCTCAATATGATGTTCGTGTTGCACTGCGAAAGCGCAGTCACAGAAAGATGCACGGGGCGCTGCGATATAAGGCAAAGCGACGCCCCGAATTTCCTCCCTTCCCTTGCAATCGTCTCAATCGCTCCCTTTGCAAGCGCAACCTTCCTTGTCATTTTCTCAGGCGCATAGTTGTGCGCCTCTTCCAGCATGAGCACAAAGGGCGCAATTTTCTCTTTCTTGCGCATGGAAAAGAGCTTCTTTGCAACGTACGAAACAATTACCTGCTTCTTTTTCTCCCCGTCAATCCCGCTCAGGTCCACAACGGACGCGCACCCCGGCTTCACAAGCTCCCCTATTTTCGGGTACTCCTCTTTCCCAACGAGCTTAAGTGAGCGTATTTCCCCAACCCACCCAAGAAGTGCGGGCTTGCTCTTCTTGTCAAGGTTCTCGCTTGCATTTATTTTTTCCACAAGTTCTGATAGCCCATAAGAATTGTGCGTCTGCTCCCCGTCTTTTTTCAGCTCCAGCATTATTTTCTCAAGCTCCCTTTTTTGCTGGCTGCTCGCATCCGGCATCCATGTGAAAAGGAGCGCAGGCGCAATTTTCCTAAGCGGTATGCGTATTTTCTTCCCATCAACTATGCTCACGCTTTTCCCGTACTGCGAACTGCGGAATCCCGCGTACTCCCCGTGCGAGTCAATTATCACAATGCCCATCCTTCCCTTCTCAGCTTTTCGTTCCATGAGCTCCTCAATAAGCACGCTCGCAAGGTAGGACTTTCCGCTTCCCGACATCGCAAGTATTGCCAGGTGCTTTTGCAGCAATTTGTTCAAATTCACCTTTGCCTCAAGCTTGTGGTTCGCAAGCGTTCCAAGGAACAATCCATTCTCCTCAAAATGCAGGAATTTCTTCAAAAGCTCCTCGTCCGCAGAGTGCACCTTTATCCCAGGCGCAACAGGGAAAGTGCTCCTTATCATTAAGCCCCCCTTGAACATCCCGTGCACGCGCACGTTCGCAATAATGTATTCCCAGTCAGTTGTAGGAAAGTTCGTGCTCATTGGGGAACTCCTCTCGTATTCCGCAACGCTCTCCGCGCTCTCAAAATACCGGTTCGCCCTAGTGATTTCGCTCACGGAACCCAGCACAAGCCCGTCTTCGGCTTCCACCTGCACGAACTGCCCCTTGCGCACGTTCTTGCTTCCGACTACAAAAGAGAAAACTACCGTAGTTGGCCCCTCAAAAGTCGAAATGACCGTGCCCATTTCCTCAAGCGCGCTTCCCATGCGCCCACTTCGTTTGCAAATCTATTAAATGTTCCCCCTGCTGCATCGCACTCAAACATGCAAAACTATAAATATCCCTAATACCACAATCTCAGAATGCATCAGCGACGCAAAACATTAACCTGCCCGGAAGTTACCCACTCAGTTCTCACAAAAGGCATGTCTTTTGCCCAAAGGCTCCAATATCTATTTCCCGCCAGGCCGGAAAGGCTCGAAGACCTATATGATTGCAGCATAACAACCATCCCCACATCCACCAAAACAAGCCCGGATCCAAATTTGCGCGCGCTCTTCGGCCAGGATAGCGCCACTCATCTGGCAAACACCCGCAAACAGCATTCAATACTGTGCATCCACATGTCGAGGCACATAATAAACAAGACAAACCGCCGCCTGCCAGCAAGCAGGCGAATGCGCAATCTCCACGACTTAGAAAAAATAAAAGCAGCATTCTCAATCCCGATAAAAAACGGCAGCGCGCCACCATCAGATACGCTCGCTATCCAGAAAAATCTGGGGCGCCCCGATATAGATGAAGAATTGAAATCCCTCTTGCGCACAACAAACATCCGCGCTTCCCTGGGTTTCCTTCATGCAATGCGCAGGAATATCGGCCTTTTGCAAGCCGAGTTTAGCAAAAGTTTTTCCAGCGCCTTGCATTCCCCTGAAACAGAGCACCACACGCACATTCTTCTCTACGCCCTTGGTTCAATAGGCATGGTGTGCAACCGATTAATCCAGATCCTTTACGAATTCTCGCCATCATCAAAAATTCCCGCCGACTTCAGGAAGGGCGCAAGCCTTATTGGCTTCCACGTTCCGCGCACGCACGAAAAGCCCAAGCACACTCCCTCCGAAGTTTTGCACGAGGGGCGCATGCGCTAATCTTCCCGAAGATTCGCATACATTTAAATTCTTTTTCGCCCAATTACAACTACTTTTTGAGGTTAAGGGCTCAGTGCAGACTGGCGTAAAAAAACCAGTGCAGACTGGCAAAAGCGAGGTTATCCGATGGAAGAAAACACGCATGAAGATGCAAAAAGCTCGCACGAATTCATCTCACAAATTACTGCGCTCAAGGCAGCGGAAGGCAGGGCAGCGAAGGCAATAGAGGACGCAAAAGCAGGCGCGGAAAAAATCCTCAAGGATGCAAAGGAAAAAGCAGTGAATATCCAAAGCAAGGCGTCCGACTCCGCAGTTGATGCAAAGAACGCCGCAATCTCAAAAGGCAGGAAGGACGTTGACAAGCAGATTTCCTCAATGCTTGCAAAGGCAGAAGCTGAAGGCAAGAAAATAAGCTCGCGCTCAATAGACAAGCACTCTGCGCAAACGCTTGCAGAGGGCGTGTTCTAATTACCTTATACTTACGAGGTTCCAAATGTTCAAGCCAGTGAAAATGCAGAAACTGCGCATAATGGGGCTCAAGGACGAATGCCCCTCTCTAATTTCCTTGCTGCACGAAGCTGGCGTGCTGCACATAAAGCACGTGTCTTCCGAAGAATTGCAAAAAGGTTCCCCCCTTCCGAATTACGATGAAGTTTCCACCCAGCTTGTGCGCATGCGCAGCATAAAGAATTCCCTTCCGGCGCAGGACGATTCCCAGATTCCCCCCTATGAAATAAACAACCCTCTCAAGCTCGCATCCGAAATCTCAATAGACGCGGAGCTTCTTGAAATCTCCTCAAAAAAAGAGCAGCTTCGCAAAAAAATATCCTCCCTTGAGTCCGACCTCCTTTCGCTTTCCAAAATAACTTCCGTCCCAATAGACGTTTCAAGGCTCTCAGACCCAAACCTGCATTTCTTTTTCTTCGAGGTGGAGGAAAAGGAGTCAGCGCACTTCTACCGCTCGCTGCACTCGCACGCGCAAAAATATTCCTACACAATCGCGCAGCAAAAAGAGGGCAAAAAGCAAGCCCCCTCCCTTGTGCTTGTCGCAACAACAAACGAGTCCCTCCCATCGCATGTTTCATTTGCGCGCATCCTCAACATCCCCAAGTTCGAGGGCACGCCGCTGCAGGCTTATCACCGCCTTTCTTTCGAGCTCTCCACCCTTAAGGGCGAGCTTGCGTCGCTGGACGGCAGGCTCTTTGAGCTCTCCTCAAAATACTACCCAATTTGCACAATCCTCGAAGAGGCGCTCTCAATAGAGGCAGAGCGCTGCAAGGTGGCAATGGATTTCGCAAACACAAACGAGCTCTTTTTCCTTGAGGGCTGGTGCCCTGCACAAAAATTCATCGCGCTCAAAGAGGAAATTTCGCATAAGTTCTCAAAGAAAGTTTTCGTGCAGCCCCTGCACGACCACGAGATGCCCCCGACGCTCCTTTCCAACCCGAAAATCGCAGCGCCCTTCCAGTTCCTAACCGAGTTCCTTTCCACGCCCAACGCGCACGAGTTTGACCCCACGCTCATCACGTTCTTCACAATCCCTATCCTCTACGGCCTTATTGTCGCGGATGCAGGCTATGCGCTAATCTCCATTATCTTCTCGCTTCTCCTGATGCGCATGTCCTCAAAGGGCAACCTCCTTTACGAGGTTTCGCGCATATGGCTTTTCTCCTCATTTTTCGCGCTCATATTCGGCATTGCATTTGACGAGTACATGGGCTTCACGCACAAGCATCTCCTTGAGTTGCTCACCGGGACTGCGCAGGGGCCGCTCTACACACCCATTCTTAGCCGCATACACGACATCCAGCTGCTCCTGCTGATAACCATCATAATAGGCGCAATCCACATCGGGCTTGGCTTTTTCCTCGGCTTCCTCACGGAGCTTGGGCACAACAAAAAGCACGCATATGCAAAGCTCTGCTGGCTTGGCGCGGAAATAGGCGGGATTTTCGCTGTCGCAGGCTTCATGTTCGGCGCATTTGGCGCCCTTGCAGGCCCTGCAGGCGCGGCACTGCTGCTCCTTTGCATGCTCGGCATCGCGGTTTTCGAGGGCCCCATCCTCCTGTTCGAAGTCCCAAGCATTGCATCCAACATAATGTCCTACCTTCGAATTGCCGCAGTTGGCGTAGGGGGCCTCATACTTGCGGAAGTGATAAACGAGCTTGCATTGCCGCATGCGGATTTCTCAAACGTTGGAGGAATACTCATATTTGCATTTTCGCTCGGTTTCTTCATGCTTTTGCATTTTGCAATGTGCGCGCTCTCAATGTTCGAGGCGCTCATACATGGCGCAAGGCTTAACGTGGTCGAGTTTTTCGGGAAATTCTACAAGGGCGACGGCTTCCGCTTCGCCCCGTTTTCCGTAAAGCGGACTTTCACATATCCCACTCAAGGGGAAAACCCCAAAGAGAAAGAGAAAGAAATTTGAGGTGAGAAAATGGTGTTGTTTGAAGGAAACGGCGCGTACGCGCTCGCAGCAGGAATAGCGCTCGTAGGCGGCGCAATAGGCACAGGCTGGGCACAGGCATCAATCGGCTCGTCCATTATGGGTGTGCTCGCAGAGAAGCCGGAGCAGGCATTCAAGCTCATCGTGTACATGGCGTTGCCAGAGCTGATATTGCTGCTTGGTTTCGTGGTAAGCTTCCTGCTGATTGGCAAAATGGAAGCAAAGGTGTGAAAATGGGATTTGACGCACTCTCGCACGAAATAGAAAAAAAGGCATCCGACGAGGCAAAAAGGGTTTTGCACGAAGCGGACAACGCAGCGGAGAAAATAATTTCCGACGCGCAGGCCGCCTCAAAGCAGAAGGTCTCGCAGGCAAAAGGCGAAGTGTCCTCCTACCTTGAAACAGAGAAGGCAGAGAGGCTCACCTCGGCAAAGCTTGCCTGCTCAAAGATAATCGCAGATTCAAAGGAGCAGGCAATGCTGAACTCGCTTGAGCTCGTATGGGAAGAGATGCTAAAAGAGCGCAACTCCCCCTCGTACAAGAAACTCCTGCACACGCTCGCGCAATCCGCAGTTGAAGAGCTGGGCACAACAAACGTGCTCCTCTTCACAAATTCCGCGGACCGCAAGCATTTCGCGGGAAGCAAGTACAAGCTTGGCGAGCCCATCACATGCGCAGGCGGCGTTGTCGCAGAAAAGAAAGACGGCAGCGTGCGCGTGGACAAGACCTTTGAATCAATCTTCGAGGAGAAAAAGGATGACTTGCGCAAGCGCATCTTTGCAATGTTGTTTTAGTGGAAACTAAGCTCCATCGCAAATTTGCGCACCAGTAAATTATGTAAGGTGAAGAAATGGCAAAACAGAACAAGAAAGCATACAACCCTCTTTCGCTCTTTGCCAGCGTGCTCACTTTCAAGCCTCTCGTGTACGGCTATGCGAATGCGCGCACGCGCGCAATGAAGGGCGAACTCCTCAAGAAATCCCAGGTGCTTGATTTGCTTGGCGCAAAAACCCAAAGCGGCATAATAGAGATGCTTTCGCACTCCCCATACAAGGATAGCATACTCGCGCTTTCGCTCCGTTTCAAAAACGAGGAACTCATTGAGCTTTCACTCGGGCAGAATTTCGCCTCAAACGCGCAAAAGCTCCTTCGCATCGCGCCTCTTCAGAGCCGCCCTGCGCTTCTTGCGTTCATGGAGCGCTACGACATCCTGAACATAAAGACAATCCTTCTCTCAAAGCGCATCGGAAAGAAAGGCGAGGAAATGGCGCACTTCACAATAGGCGCAGGCTCGCTGTCCTTTACAGACCTCAAGACAATGTGGGAACTTCCCGACGCGCTCAGCGTGCTCAACTACCTGCGCTTCTGCGAAATCGGGCAGAAACTTTTTGCAACGCAGTCCTTTGCAAAGGCAAAAGCCTCCGTATCCTCAACCTCAAGCGATTCCTATGAAATTCTCTTCCACATGCTTGACTCCTATTACTACTCGGCTGCAACGGCCGCAATAACCGGCTCAGACCGCGACAGCGCGCTTCTGCGCTCCATAATACTTTCAGAAGCTGATGCAAAGAACACGCTCACGACCTTGCGCTGCAAGGGCGCAGGCATGACAACCGCTCAAATCCTTTCCCACCTCGTAACGTTTGGCAATTTGCAAAAGGGTTTCTTTGAGTCCCTTGCAAACGAAAAAGACCTTCCAAGCGCAATCTCAACTGCGCGCACAAAGTTCGGGCTTTCCCAAAAGAACGCCTCTCTTTCCTCGCTTGAAACCGAGCTTGAGTCCAAGCTCGCATCCACAAGCCTTCACGCGCTTTCCTTTTCCATGATGTCCGTAGGCGCAATCGCAGGATACCTCTTCCTCAAGGAAGAAGAGATGAACAACATCCGCAAAATTTCAAGGGGAAAAGCCCTCGGGCTTTCCAATGAGCAGATTACACAAATGCTAGTATTCGCATAAGAAAAATTATGAAAACGAAAACAACAAACGCAAAAACCGGTGCAGTAATCGGCGTTTGTAGTGCATAAATCGCAGTTGAACGTGATGAAATGGAATTAAACGAAAAAATCGCCGTAATCGGAAACTCCGCAATGGTGAGCGGCTTTAAGCTCGCTGGCTTGCAGGATTTCTTCACCCTTGAGGGAAAAGACGCAGAGGAAAAGCTCGTGCAGCTTTTGGGAGACACCCAATACGGCATCATAATACTTGAGGAAAGCATCCTTGAAAACGCGGACTGGCGCCTGAAGAGGCGCATAGAGGCAATCGCAAAGCCCGTCGTAGTTACAGTGCCTTCCCCAAGCGGACCGCTTGAACAGTCCGAGTCCCTCGGCGTGCTCATAAAGCGCGCACTGGGCTTTGACCTGATGAACAAGAAGAAGTAATCATGAAAATGAAAAATGAGCGGAAAAAATGAGCAAGAAAATGATTATGAAAATTTGGCAAGAAAATGCGCAAGAAAAATGAACGGAAAGAAAATGAAAAAGAATATTCATAGAGGTGTTAAAATGGGAGCATTAAGCAAAATCTCTGGTCCAGTCGTAGTTGCAAGCGGCATGAAAGGCGCAAAAATGTACGATGTCGTGAAAGTAGGCACCGAGCGCCTTGTAGGCGAAATTATCCGCCTTGTAGGCGAGCAGGCAACAATACAAGTGTACGAAGACACCGCAGGCTTAAAGCCCGGCGAGCCAGTAGAAAGCACAGGCGAACCCCTCTCAGTGGAGCTCGGTCCCGGCTTGCTCCAGTCCATTTACGACGGCATCCAGCGCCCCCTTGATGGGATTGCAAACAAGCATGGCGCCTTCATCCCCCGCGGAGTTGCTCTTCCTCCCCTTGACAGGAAAAAGAAATGGGAGTTCAAGGCAAAAATGAAAAAGGGAGACAAGGTACACGCAGGCGACATCCTCGGCACAGTGCAGGAAACAGACGTCGTAGAGCACCGCATCCTTGCGCAGCATTCAGGCACAATCTCCTCCATCTCTTCCGGCAAATACACTGTAACAGAAAACGTCGGCAGCATTGATGACGGGAAAAAGAAGCACGACTTCTGCCTTATGCACAGGCATTTCGTGCGCTCACCCCGCCCCTATGCCCAGAAGTTCGACCCCAACATTCCCCTCGTAACCGGGCAGCGCATAGTTGATATGTTCTTCCCAATCGCAAAGGGAGGCACCGCGTGCATTCCCGGGCCTTTCGGCTCAGGAAAAACAGTTACGCAGCACCAGTTCGCAAAATGGTCAGACACCCAAATCGTGGTGTACATAGGATGCGGAGAACGCGGGAACGAAATGGCAGAAGTGCTTACCGAATTCCCGCACCTTGAGGACCCCAAGACAAAAAAACCCCTTATGATGCGCACAGTGCTCATTGCAAACACGTCCAACATGCCTGTGGCAGCCCGTGAGGCATCCGTATACACAGGCATTACAATCGCAGAATACTACCGCGACATGGGCTACGATGTTTCACTTATGGCAGACTCCACCTCCCGCTGGGCAGAAGCAATGCGCGAAATAGGAGGCCGCCTTGAGGAAATGCCCGGAGAGGAAGGCTATCCCGCATATCTCGCGCGCCGCCTTGCAGAGTTCTATGAGCGCGCAGGTCGCATTCAATGCCTAGGCAGCGGTGACCGCAAAGGTTCAGTAACAATAATTGGCGCAGTCTCGCCTCCCGGAGGCGACATCAACGAGCCGGTTTCCCAAAACACGCTTCGCGTTACAAAGGTGTTCCTTGCGCTTGACGCATCTCTCGCACAACGCAGGCATTTCCCAGCATTCCACTGGCTGCGCTCTTATTCGCTCTACACAGACACACTTGACTCCTGGTATGCGAACATTTCCTCAGACTGGACAACGCTTCGCGTGCAGGCAATGACACTCTTGCAAAAAGAGGCAGAGTTGCAGGAAATCGTGCAGCTCGTAGGACCGGACGCTCTCCCGGAGAAAGAGCAGGCAATTCTCGCAGTTACAAAAATGATTCGCGAGGACTTCCTACAGCAGTCCGCGTTCCACGACATAGACACGTACTCCAGCATGAAGAAGCAGTACCTTATGCTTCGCAACATCCTCAAGTACTACGAGCGCGCAATCGCGTCCGTGGACCTTGGCGTGCAGCTTAAGCACATGTCCAACATGAAGGTAAAGGAAAAAATCGGCAGGATGAAGGAAGTTCCGGAGAAAGACCTCAAGCACCTCGAAGACCTTGCAGGTGAAATAGAGGGCGAGTTCGACTCACTCGTACGAAAGCAGTAAGGAAAAAATGCGTTCAAATAGGTGATAAAGATGAAAGAATACAAAACAGTTACAAAAATCGCAGGGCCCCTCGTGTTCGTTGAGGGCGTGAACGATATCGGCTACAACGAAATCGTAGAAATAACGCTGCCCTCAGGCGAAAAGAGGAAAGGGCAGGTTCTCGAAACCTCAAAGGGAATTGCAGTGGTGCAGATTTTCGGCTCCACGGCAGGTCTTAACATTTCTGAGACGCGCGTAAAGTTCCTTGGGGAGACAATGAAGCTCGGCGTTTCCACAGAAATGCTTGGTCGCGTGTTCAACGGACTCGGAGAGCCCCGCGACAAGGGCCCCAAGATAATTCCAGAGTCCCGCATCGACATCAACGGTTCTGCAATTAACCCATACTCCCGCGCAGAGCCCCGCGACTTTATTCAGACCGGCGTGTCCACAATAGACGGCATGAACACGCTCGTGCGCGGCCAAAAGCTGCCCATCTTTTCCGGAAGCGGCTTGCCGCACAACGCGCTCGCAGTGCAAATTGCAAGGCAGGCAAAAGTCGCCTCCTCAAAGAACGAAAAGTTCGCAGTAGTATTCGCAGCAGTGGGCATTACGCACGAAGAAAGCTCCTTCTTTATGCGCGACTTTGAAAAAACAGGCGCACTTGAGAGGGCAGTTCTCTTCCTGAATCTTGCAGACGACCCCTCAGTGGAGCGCATTATCACCCCTCGTCTCGCGCTCACAACCGCAGAATACCTTGCGTATGAGAAGGACATGCATGTGCTCGTCATCATCACGGACATGACAAACTATTGCGAGGCACTTCGTGAAATCGCATCTGCCCGCGAAGAGGTTCCCGGACGCCGTGGTTACCCAGGATACATGTACACAGACCTGTCCACAATATACGAGCGCGCGGGCTGCATAAAAGGAAAGAAAGGCACAGTAACGCAGCTCTCCATCCTCACAATGCCCGGGGACGATATCACGCACCCGATTGCAGACCTTACAGGCTACATTACAGAGGGACAAATCGTATTGGGAAGGGACTTGCACCGCAAAAACATTTACCCTCCAGTAGACGTTCTTCCGTGCTTGTCAAGGCTTATGAACCTCGGCATAGGGAAAGAGCGCACTCGTGAAGACCACAGAGGAATTGCAGACCAGCTCTACGCGGGCTATGCAACAGGGCGCGACCTCCGCTCGCTTTCCGCAGTGGTAGGAGAGGAAGCCCTTTCCGACACAGACAAGCTCTACCTCAAATTCGCAGACGTGTTTGAGCAGCGCTTCATAAAGCAGGACTCGCACGAGGACCGCACAATCGAGCAGACGCTTGAGCTTGGCTGGGAACTTCTCTCAATGCTTCCTGAGACCGAACTTAAGAGGCTCAAGAAAGAGTTCATAGAGAAATACGGGAAGAAATACCGCAAACAGTGATAAAACAGTGAGAAAATGGCAGAAACCCCGAATCCGACACGAATGGAGCTGCTCAATGCGCGCAGCCGCATAA
Source organism: Candidatus Anstonella stagnisolia (assembly GCA_902384585.1). Taxonomy (GTDB): domain Archaea; phylum Micrarchaeota; class Micrarchaeia; order Anstonellales; family Anstonellaceae; genus Anstonella; species Anstonella stagnisolia. The sequence goes on along the minus strand of CABMCJ010000004.1, from coordinate 344,405 downwards.
AGCTTGCGCGCAAAGGGCACAAGCTCCTCAAGCAAAAGCGCGACGCGCTCATCCTTGAGTTCTTCAAGATACTCTCAAAGGCAAAGGATTTGCGCGCGGAGCTTAACACGCAAATGCAAAAGTGTTACTCCTCGCTCGCAGTTGCGCAGGCGTACCACGGGATTTACGAGGTAGAAAATGCCGCGCTTTCCGTGCACAAGGCATCCGGGGTAAACATACAGGTTCGCAACATCATGGGCGTGAAAATCCCGCAAATCCAGTCCTCTGTGCAGGCAAAGACGCTCCTTACGCGCGGCTACTCCATAATAGGCACAAGCGCAAAAATAGACGACGTTGCGGAGAACTTTGAGGCAGCTTTCGCGCTTGTAGTGCAGTTGGCAGAAACCGAAAACGCAATCCGCAAGCTAATACGCGAAATAGAAAAGACAAAAAGGCGTGTGAACGCACTCGAATTCGTAGTATTGCCCCGCCTTGAATCGCAGGCAACGCTCATTTCCTTCCGCTTGCAGGAGATGGAAAGGGACTCCTTCGTGATGCTCAAGATGATAAAACGAAAGCTTAATAACAACCAGAATGCCAAAGAAACGAACTAAAAGGTGATATTAATGAGAAAAGGAAAAAGTGCACTCAGGCATCAGTCGCGCAAGCGCGTTGCAGCAGGCAAGAAAAAAGCAAAGAAGCGCATACAAGAGAACATGTGCAAATGCGACTGCGACTGCAAGGATTGATTTTTTTCTTTTTTAATTTCTTCTTTTAAGGTTTTCCTATGGACTTGGACTTTGAAAAGCCAGTTATCTGCCCATTCTGCGGCGGCATAAAGCCCACAATAAAAAACGAGAAGGACTTAAGCTGCATGTGCACGTGCTCCGAATGCTCGGATGGAAAAGAACTGGATTAGCTTTGTTCGGCAGGTTCCTCCCAAACAAAAACCTTCCCTTTAAAAAGGACAAATTTCCATATCTCCTTAGTGGTTCCAATGAAAAATTACTTATTACTCGGCGCATTCGCATTACTATTACTCTTCGCAGGCTGCGTTTCAACGCCCTCGCCCCCAAACCCTCCAATCGGCGCCAACGATACAATTAACCAAACAATAAACAAGACAGTCTGGCTTTCCTACTCCCCAATCCAATGCAAGCAAAACACGTGGGAAATATGGGAAGCAAACAGCGGCAGAGTATACATACGCGCTCCAACTGAAAAAGAAATTCTCACTGCTTACTACTCACAAATTTATGACGTGCAAATACTCAACTACTCATCAAAGGAAAACAATGAAATGGTGTGCGCAGCATGCAACTGTCCGCGCGGAGACACGATAAGTGCGAAGATTTATGCAAAAGACTCTCAAAAAATGCTTTCCCTTGGCTGGAAGGAAGCGCAGGAGCCAGCATACAACTGCCCGCAACTAATGCCACCCTCACCAGACTTCTGCACAAACGGGAAAATAGTTTCCGGCGGCGTTGATTCGCACGGCTGCCAGATGCCTCCAAAATGCGTGCAAGCAGACCTTCCGCCAAATCCTCCTAACTAAAGAAAAAGAATAGCCCCGAGCAGATTCGAACTGCTGTAACTGGGTTTCTTCGCAACCCTTTTCATCTTCTGTTGACGTTTCCGTCAACGCTTTTTGCGCCGTGCCCATCTGGAGGCGCAAAAAGGGTTGTTCAAAGCCCAGTGTCCTTGGCCGCTAGACGACGGGGCTAGCGTACACTAAAGATATGAAATAAAGACCTTAAAAATCAAACCCTACTTTTAGTACTGTCTTGCAACATACACGTACTCAGCCGCAGGCTTGCCGCACACAATGCACCGCTTCTCTTTCGGCTTCTCGTGCGCATCATACCGGGTTCCCCGCACATCTCCTGCAGTCTTGCTCTTTACCTCATCCGCGCATGCTTTCCCTTGCATTTCCATTGTGCAGAATGCGACTTTCACAAGCTTTCCAGCCTTAAGCGCCTTCTCAAGCTCGCTCATCCTCTCTGCGCTTGCAAGCGTTGCTGCAAATTTCTCATCAGCTTTCTTCTTAAGAAGAGAAATCATATGAGTTCCCATCTTTTCTATTTCACCAGCCAGCTTGTCCGCTTTCACGGTCAATTTTTCTCCTGTAACTCTATTTGCAACTACAAACTCATTGCTCTCAAGCTCGCGCATTCCAACCTCAACGCGCACGCACGCGCCTTTGAGCTCCCAGTGGTTGTACTTGAATCCCGGAGTGTTGTCGCTCTTGTCCACTGCAACGCGCAGCCCGTGCTCTTTGAGTTTCTTCCCAATCTCATCCGCCTTCTTGTCAAGGTTCTCATTCTTCTCTCCTTTCTTAGGAATGGGCACAACAACAACCTGCACAGGTGCAAGCTCAAATGGAAGCACAAGCCCCTTGTCGTCTCCGTGCGTGGATATTATCGCAGCATATATTCTCGAAATCGCGGGCCCGTAGCACGTCTGCCAGCAATGTACATAAGTTCCGCTCTCATCCTGATATTTCACATCAAACGCTTTCGCAAAGTTCTGCCCAAGCAAATGCGTAGAGGGCAACTGCAGCACTTTCCCATCCGGCATCATGCAGTCAGCAGCATAAGTGTTCAGCGCCCCAGGGAACTTGTCCCACTGAGGGCGGCAGAAAAATACAAAAGGCACCCCGAATTTCCCGTGTATGACGTTCTGCGCCATTTCCATGTCCTCTTTCACTTGCGCAACGCTTTCCTCATAAGTAGCAAATGCATCGTGCGCCTCTATCCAGTAAAACTCACGGCTTCTTATGAACGGCCGCGTTGCTTTTGTTTCATGCCTCCACACCTGCGAGGAATGGTAAATTTTAAGCGGCAAGTCCTTTTTCCCCTGTATCCAGAGCGAATACATCTGGTACATTGAGGTTTCCGAAGTCGGGCGCATTGCAAGTTTCTCCTCAAGGGGATTTCCTCCAGCCTCCGTAACCCAGAAAACATCAGGCGCAAACCCCTTCACGTGCTCGCCTTCCTTAAGAAAATTCCCTTCAGGAATGAGTGCAGGAAACCACGCAGGCAAGTGCCCCGTGCCCTCAAGCTCAGCCTCATACATGCGGTACATCTTCATCATGCTCATTACAGACCACGGCTGGAAAACAACAAACCCCTTCACATTGTAGCGTATGTCCGCAAGCTCTGCCTCCTTTATGAGCTCAGTATACCATTCAGAGAAATTCGCATCTTTTTTGACTCTCATATCTATCACACTCGATTTGCTTGCAATTCTTTAAAACCTTGCCGTGCAAACTCCCCTCATATGAAAAAGAACAGCATGAAAAAGAAAAGCCTCCTCACGCTTGAAAATGCAAAAAGCCTTTTCACGCTACTTTTTGCAATCGGCATCTCAATTGGCGCATTCGTGCTTTCCTCGGAATTTTCCAAGAATTCAGAACTATTCATACAGCTCGGATATCCTGGAGTTTTCATAATCGCACTCGTTTCCAGTGCAACAATGTTCCTCCCAGCCCCAGGGTTTGCAATAATTTTTGCAATGAGCGCATTCCTCAACCCGCTGCTTGTGGGCTTTGTTGCAGGTGTTGGCTCAGGAATAGGCGAACTCACAAGCTACCTCGTAGGATATTCCGGCAGCAGCAAGGTTTCGCACACAAAAATCTATCTGCAGCACAAGAAAGGATTGCAAAAATACGGAATGCCCGCAATTTTCGTCCTCTCTGCGCTTCCAAATCCCGTGCTGGATATTGCAGGGATTGCGGCAGGCGCAATAAAAATGCCGCTCTGGAAATTCCTGCTTGCAACAATCGCGGGAAAAATAGTAAAGTACCTCTTTATCGCCTATACTGGCTTCTACTTGGGCGGATACTTCATCTAGAAACAGCAATCCGGGCGCGCTTTTCCATCTAGAAACAGCACGAGTCCTTGAATCCGCAGTTTGGGCACTTCGCATTCTTGCTGCCCCTAATTGCATTCATCATGGTATCGCACTGCGGGCACGGCTTGTAAACATCGTCGTTGTCCATGGCTAACCTTCTTTGAGGGGGGTGAAGGGGAAATCAAGGAAAAACCGCAAGGGGGGCGCTAGCCCCCCTATGAGGTTTGTCTATGGGCCGAAGGAGATTTGAACTCCCGACCTTTCGATTTCAAAAGTTTTCGCCCCTGAGGGCAAAAATTTATCAGTCGAACGCTCCAACCAGGCTAAGCTATCGGCCCCTAAGCGGCTGGTCATTAATATACGGAAAAAGAGCTTAAAAGTGTTTGTTCTCTGCATCCGTATATTTTAAATATACGTTTCTTCATACTATATAACATGTCGACTCCCTCCGCAGAAGAATTCATCACGCCCGCAACTCCAAACCCAAAAATAATGCTCATAGTCCCTGCTTACAATGAAGAAAAAACAATCGCGCGGATAGCCCAAAGTGGGCTAAGGCTCCTGAAAGAAGGCGCAATTTCAGGCTTTCTGGTAATAAACGATGGCTCTACTGACGACACCGCGGCAGTCGCAAAAGAATGCGGGGCAAATGTGCTTGAAATTGCGCAAAAGCAGGGCAAGGGCAATGCCTTTTTGCAGGGCGCGCTCTATTGCGCAAGGAACAAAGCAGACATACTCATCACTATAGATGCGGATTTAAGCGGAGAACTTGGAAAAAAACACATCGATGAGATGATTCGCGGGCTTTCAGAAAAAATAAATGGCAACGATGTAAAAATGTCAATTTATCCATGCATCGAAAAAGGCCACATAAGCGATTCAGGATTAGTCTCCGGGCAAAGGGCGATAAAAATGCGTGCCCTAAATTTCATGTTTTCCAAAGCGGGCGAAGAAACTGAGTTTTCATGCTCAGGCCCTGCACAAAGATTTTTTGAGATGGTTCGCGGATATGGCCTCGAGCGCGCCTTGAATTATCAAATACAAGGTTGGAAACTGCTTTCTTTGGACAGGGGGCTTTGGCTTGAATTTGAACGAGCATACAGGACAGGAAGGGAAAGCGCCCAACTTTCCGAGGCTAAAAATGCTAGGGCTCTCATTGAAGACCGCAGCAGCAAGGCAGCAATCCTCCGTTCATTGCACAGGGAAAAAGTATTCAGGGCACAAAGAAAACAGGTAATGAGAAAAGCAACAAATCCTGCCCTTATTTGTATAAATACTCCATTAATGCGTTGAGTCTTGCAAAAATGCGCATCCCTAAAGCAGTTTCTGTATCCCGTCCCCCCTCTTCGCCATCACGACTTTCTCTTCCGCGCTCTCAAGGAACGCGCTTCGTGCATTTAGCGCCTCAATGTACCCTCTTTGCAGCTCATCAAACGCTTTCTGCTCTTCCCCTTCAAACGTGCGAACCTGCCTTTGCGCAGTCCTTTCCTGCATCTGCCTTCCAAAAAGTGCGATTTTCTTCTCGTTCTCGTCAAATTCCGAGAGCTTCTCGTTTGCAATCCACACGCATCCCTTGCCCATAATCGTCCTCTCGGTTTCAGAACTCTCCTTTGGCCTTTCCTCCCTCACAAGCCTTGTCCCATCCACATTCAGGTGGCATCCAAGCCGTGCAGCAAGCACCGTAATCTCCTTTCTTTTCCCTTCCGAGAGCATCCCAACGTCCACTGCCTCTCCTTCATTGCTCTCCACCATCCTGCAAAGCGCTTCGCAGTCCTGTCGTGGAAGCGAATTCGCAAGCACAGTGAGGCGTGCAATATCCTCCCTCCTGTCAAAATTACCTTTTGTAAGCACTGCCCTCTGCTTCATTTTCTCGTACACAGGGCCCGCCTTCTTCGTAATCGCATCATCAAGCTCTGCTTTTGAATGTGAATTTATTTCCGCAGTAATGGCATCAATCTCTTTTCTCCTTGGTACAACCGTCGCAAGGTCAACAACTTCCAGCTTTGCGCGTATTGGTTTCAATTTTGCCTCTATTTCCCCAACAAGGTCTGATACTGCGCGCACATGGAAATCATCCTCTTTTGCGCCGTTTCGCATCAAAAAGTCGCGCCTAAATTCATTCTCAGTCTTCTTCCTGCTCAGCACCGTAAAATCAACAAGCTCGCGGTTCGTAATTATTATAGTTTCCTCGCTCATGTCCAACCCACGCCTCTATTCTCCAAGAACTTTTAAATTAGTTCTGGATTTCTTTAATTTACAACATTAATTTTCTTTCCTTTTGAAACCGCCTTTATGTTCTCAATCGTAGTGTGCACAATCCTCAGCATCGCATCCGTTGTATCAAACGCGCAGTGCGGCGTCATTATCACGTCCTCCCGCTCGCGCAGCACATGGTCTATTACCGCGTTCCTCAGGCTGCATTCGTTTGCAGCTCTTGAAGAGGAAAGCACAGAGCAGCTTTCGCGCATGAATTTCTCCTCTTCAATTACGTCCAATCCTGCGCCCCCAAGTATCCCATTTTGCAGCCCGTAAAGGACAGCATCAGTTTCCAGAAGAGGCCCCCTTGAAGTATTTATGAGAAGCGCGCCCTTCTTCACCTTGCGTATGTTTTGCATCCCTATTATATGGTGCGTTCCCTTGTTGTAGGGCGCATGCAGGGAGATTATGTCGGAGCTTGAGAGCAATTTGTCCAGTCCAACAATCTCAAATTTCAATTTCTTTGCAAGCGTTTTTTCCGCAAACGGGTCGTGCACAAGCACCTTCATCCCAAACCCGTGCGCAATCCTCACCACATTCTGTCCAATATGCCCAGCCCCAATCACTCCCAGCGTCTTCCCTTCCAAGTCAAACCCGCGCAGCCCCTTAAGCTCATAGTCCGCGCGCCTCACCCGTTCATTTGCTTTTACAATCTTCCTTGAAAGCGAAAGTATGAGCGCAAAAGTGAACTCCGCAACGGTTTCCTCCCCGTAAGTGGGCACGTTGTGCACGCTAATGCCCCGCCTTTTGCATTCCGCAACATCAATATGGTCAAACCCTGTTGAGCGCGTGCATATCGCCTTCAATTTAGGAAGCGCATCCAGCTCGTCCGCCCCCACCCTTGAAAATGCAAAAACCGAAATAATCTGCGCATCCGAATATTTTTTTGCAGCAAAGACGCTAATCTGCTTTTTCTCAAAAATTACTGTGTTCCCTTTAGAGGGAAAATTCGCGCTTATGTAATCCCTTTCCAGCTTGTCTGCCTCAAAAAATACGATTTTCATTTTCCCACCGATTTGGCTCCAACACTTTTACAATTATTTTAGGAGGGGCGGCTAAAAATAGGTGGGAGGTGAATTATGGCAGCCGCCCCTCCAAAATAAGTGTTTGGTCGCCTTGCACACTTTGCAAGCGTGATTCATTTCATTTTGTAATACACTCTCCTTCCGACCTGCTGCTTTTGCAGCAAGCCCATCTGGTACAGTTTTGAGAGCCTTGCGCTTGCGGCGTTGGGCCCCTTATACCCGAATTCCTTCCTCACTTCTTCCGCGCACACGTGCCCTTTCCTTCTTACCAGCCCGAGTATGTCCTCATCCTGCTTTGGAAGGAGAATCTCTTCCCCTGCCATTTCAGTTTCCATCCGATTTTCCGTCTTCAGCTTCTCTTCCAGCCTTCCAATCCTCTCATCCATCTGTGCAAACTTTGCATCAATCTTCTCAAGTATGCTCTTGAGCAACCGGTTCGCATTCTCCTTCTCCTGCACCGTGCGGTACATGAGAGCGCCCAGTATTACCGGGTCGTTGAGCTTTTCCGCCATTGAGAGGGCTTCCCTCTTTATCTCCTCCCGCGTGTCCCCAACGAGCTTGTAGGCTGCCTCATTTGCATCTGTTTTATAAGCATTCTCTTCGTTTTGCATAAACTCATCCAAGCATTTTCACTTGTGTGACTTGATATGGGTGTATCGCAGTTTTCCATCGCGAGCGCGTTTGTTTCGCGATGATGTCAATGTACTATCATGACTTAGTCATGCTAGTATTTATAAATACATATGTTCATCCGACGTAAATCCAACCCAACTTTTCCCTTCTTAAAATCATTTTTTGCAACAGTGATAATATGCCTGCCCAACAAGATTACCCACATATTGTAGTGGACGAAAGGGAGCGCTCCGGCGTAAAAGAGCAGCTTTCTTCCCTAAATGCAATAGTGGAAGTGCGCACCCTCGAAATAGGGGATTTCCTTACCTCGGAACGCACATGCATAGAACGGAAAACAAGGAGCGATTTCGAGAGCTCTATTCTAGACGGACGCCTATTCTCCCAGCTCTCCCAAATGAAGCAAAACTACGAATGCGCAATTGTCATCATAGAGGGCGATGCACCCAAGGAAACCCGCCTTTCCAGAGCAGCCCTCTTAGGCACATACTCCGCAATAATGACGGATTACGGCTGCTCGCTCTTCTTCACGCGCTCCCTTGACGCAACCGCAGAACTCGTATTCGCGCTCGCAAAGCACGAGCAGCTCGCAAGAAAATCCACCCTGCGCGTATTCGCAAAAAAGAAAGCCTTCACTTCCGCGCAGGCGCAGCGGGGCATAATAGAGTCCCTCCCAGGGGTTGGCCCCACGCTCGCAAAATCCCTACTCAAGTATTTCTACACAATAGAGAACGTGGTAACCGCGCCTGAAAGCGAACTCGCACAAGTGGAAAAGATGGGAGAAAAGAAAGCGAAAGAAATAAGAAAAATACTCACAACACTTTACAAAGAAGAGGAGGACGGCTAAAATGAGAGTGCACCACATCGCAATTACCGTAAAGGACGCAAAAACAACAGCCACTTTCTATAAGGAAAATTTTGGGTTTTCGCAAATCCGCACTTTCACAAAACCCGATTGGGACGGCAGCGCAACCATCATGCAACTGGAAGGCATGCAGCTGGAGATTTTCCAATTCAAGAGTTCAATAAAAGGCAAAGACGATTGCTCGAACCTCAAGCTAATCGGGCTTAGGCACATAAGCATCCAAGTCAATAGCGTTAAGGAAAAATACGCGGAATTGAAAAGAAAGGGCATTGACATAGACAAACCCGTAAAGGGCACAACATGCGCATGGTTCTGTTTCCTGCGCGACCCTGACGGGATTCCAATTGAGCTTTACGAACCAAAATAACCAACCCTTTACAAGGAAGGCGAAGACTAATCCTGACCAAAACACTTTTTAACCTAAATGCACAAAAGTGTGCATGCTTAGGCTTTTGGAGGACTTTTTTGCGCGCGCATACGGGCGCAAGCTTGTTGCAACTGAAATGCTCAAGCTTGGGATGCGCGTGGACAAGGAGGGCACAATATACTTTGGCAATATAGAGGTGCAGCCTGCAAAAATCGCACGTGCGCTCAACATAGACCGCCGCGTTGTGATAGAAACCGCAAAGGACATTTCAAAAGACCCCCGGCTCCTGCAGATATTCTGCCGCCTGCAGCCCCGCGCTTTCTTGGCAGACGCTGCGCGTGCGCTTGGCTGCGACTCCGTAGAAATACGCGCGGACGCAAAGAGCAAGAACATAGTTTCAACAGCAACAAAGGTCCTATCGGAAAACGGCATACTTATCCGCCAAATCGTAACAGACGACCCCTACATCTTTCCAGACCCCGTGCTCACCATAATAATAGACGGCAAGCTCAGCCCGGTTGTGATAAGAAAGCTGCGCTCCCTCCCCTTTGCGGACAGCATCACGATAAAGTAGCATTCCATTGTTTCTGTGTTATTTCGTATTTTTTCATTATTTTTCCTGATATATCTATATAAACAACCTATCCCCAATGCAGTACACTTATGGAAATCTTATTCTAAAAAAGACCAAAAAAATACAAGGTGATATTAATGGACGAAAAAATACTCTCGATTGTAAGCGCGAAGCTCAAAAGGTGGGAAGGCCAAGTTATAAACGAGGACAAGCTCAAGGAAATCCGCGACGAAGTTTACAAGAAGACAAAGAGCAACAAGTTCGCGCCCTTCTCCAACATAAAGAAGTGGATAAAGGGGGCGCGCATGGAGCTCAAGCGTGCGGAAAAGGCAGAGGGGAAAAAGGCAAAGCCTTCAAAAGCCGCAAAGGCAAAGCCCTCGCGCGCAAAGGAGGAGTTCCACGCAGAGCTTAGGCCCGCACCCATCCCAATCCCTGAAATCTCGCACGCAGTTGAGAATTCCGTGAACGAGCTCAAGCTTTCATCGCAGCCGCACATGCAGGAGGTGCCGCTTCCAAAGCCCACAATCGTATTTGACAAGGTATACCTGCAGAGCATAAAGCACGAGGTTGCGGGCATCCGCCAGGTAATGGAGCGCATCTCGCGCCAGCTTGACAAGCTCGAGCACGAGCTTTCCTCGCACCGCTCGGACGACTAAATAATCCAACGCACCAAGGGTTAAGATGCAAAAGGACCTTTTCCTGTACGCGCTGCGCGCGCTTATGCAGCGTTCCCTGCGTTCCTATCTCACAATACTTGGCGTAGTGATAGGCATCTGTTCCGTGTTCATCCTCATTTCAATAGGGCAGGGCATTTCCGCAAGCGTGAACAAGGAGCTTGATGCTTTCGGCTCGCACACAATAATAATCACCCCGGGAAAGCTCTCCGCAATGGGCACGGGCGCGCCGCAAAGCGGCAGGTTTTTCATACAGGACATGAAATGGATTGAGCGCGCGGGTGGCATCGACATACTCACCCCCTACCTTTACGGCCGCATCGCAATGGACTACAAGGGCGAGCAGCTATCCGCAACCGTAATCGGGATAGAGCCCCAGAATTTCCAAAAGGCAGTTTCCACAATAGAAATCGCGGACGGGCGGTTCCTCAAAGAGGGAGACAGGCAGGTGCTAGTGATTGGCGACAAGATTGCAAAGAATTATTTCAAGAAGGACCTTGCAGTGAACAGCGTTGTCACAATCGGGGGAAAAAGCTACCGCGTGATTGGCATAATGAAGGCGACAGGTGGCACCCTTGACGACACCGACACAACTATTTATGCGCCCATAGACGACGTGCGCGAGGTTCTTGGAAACCAGCTTGCAAAGGACGAGATACACGGGATTTACATAATTGCAAACAGCGAATACAATGCGGAGGAAGTCGCGCAGGAAATAAAATCCACGCTGCGCGCAAGGCGCGGCCTTCTTGAGGGCAACGAGGATTTCTCAGTGATAACCTCCGCGTTCATTTCCGAGCAACTGGGCATAATAACCGGCCTTCTCACCGCCTTCCTTGGCGGCATTGCCGCAATCTCCCTCGTAGTAGGCGGCGTTACAATCGCAAACACCATGTTCATGGCAGTGCTTGAGCGCTACTCTGAAATCGGCATCCTAAAGGCAGTTGGCGCGCGCAAGCCCGACATCCTGAAAATTTTCCTTTTTGAAAGCGGCATAATAGGCATAGTGGGCGGCGCAATAGGCATAGTAGTGGGCCTGGTGCTCATAGAAATCCTCTCCTTCTTCGGGGTCCCGGTTTCCCCAAGCGCGGAACTTGCAGGCTTCTGCCTGCTCTTTTCCTTCCTTATCGGAATAGTCGCCGGGTATTTCCCTGCGAAAAATGCGGCGGAAATGGTCCCGATAGAGGCGCTGCGCACGGAATGATTTTCGCGCATAGCAACCCCTTTTATACCTTATCTCCCTTTCTTTCCTGCGACCACTATGCTTCTGCCCAACATGAAAATTCGGCTTCCCGGCCTCGAGCACGAAATCGCGCTCGACCACGCAAAGGCCAATCTGTGCTTTGTGTCCCACGCGCATTCCGACCACACTGCGGCAGTGCGCGCAAGGAAAAACGTTTTCGCGACGGGGGAAACCCTGCATCTTGCGGGCGCAAAGAACGCGCATCCAATCCCAAAAGGCATTTCCCTTCTCCCTGCAGGACACATGCTTGGAGCTTCCCAGCTCCACGCGCAGCTTGACGGCTCCACCCTCACATACACCGGCGATTTCAAGCTCTCCCAAAGCTTCACGTGCGCAGGCGCAAAAGTCAAGGAGTGCGACACTCTTGTGATGGAAAGCACGTACGGCGACCCGAAAATGCGCTTTCCCGCGCGCGAAGAAATACTTTCCCAAATGGAAAACTGGGTAAGGAAAAACAATTCCCAAAGCTCGCTTATTTTCGGCGCATACACAATCGGAAAAGCCCAAGAGATTACAAAATTCCTAAACGATTCCTGTGGCATAACCCCTATAGTAAGCAGCCGCATAGACGACGTGTGCAAAAAATACGAATCCTTAGGGGTGCGCCTTTCCCGCGTGCGAAGCGGCAGCGCAGAGAGCGCAGAAATGCTGCGCGACCCATTTGTCGCAATAATGCCCATGAATTCCGTGAATTTTTCGCTCGCGCACTCCCTCTCGGAAGCCTACAACATGAACGTGCTCACTGCAGCCGCAACCGGCTGGGCACTCAATGCGCAGCTTCCCCTTGACCGCGCCTTCCCCCTCTCCGACCATGCTGACTTTTCCGAAATCCTCCAATACATAGATGCAGCGAACCCGAAAAAAATCGTGTGCGCGCTTGGAAGGGGGGAGGAAATGGCAGCGCACTTGCAAAAGCTTGGCTACAACGCAATCGCAGATTCACAAATAGGTGAGCAAATTGCAATGCAGGCAACCCTTGCCTGATTGCCCTTGCAAATTCCAGTATAACACATACTATTAAATTCATCTTTTTACATATTTTCCTATGGTCTTAGCATGCCAGGAGCCCAAGCACCAGCACCACAAAAACAGCTTGCCCTAAATCCCAGGGAAACTCCAGCACTATCTCCTGGAAATAACGGCAGCAACAGCCATAAGGAACCCGAGTTCCCTCTAATCGAACCAATTTCCCATGAACGCACCAATCTGCTTAAAGCGCAAAAATCAGGGATAAATTCCGCATGGCATGAGTTCCTTGCAGAGGATAGGAAATCCCTGGACGAGCTTGGGCGCATAGGCGAAGAAATCCTGCAGCTATTGCAGGATGGATTTTTGTGCGACCCAAACCGCGAGCACGCTTCAAATTTTTTCCAATCCCTCAGGGCAGTAGCTGAAAAAGCGAACGGGGACAAAAGGCGCAGCGATCTCGAATCCTTAAGCCGCACCCTCGATTCCTTCATGCTCCAGTACGAAGAAGCGGCTACATTGTACAAGGGCACGCACTATTCAGCAGAGGATTTTGGTTCCCTCCTTGATGATGATTCGGATTCAGTGCCGGTTCAACTGATACAGCTGTCCGTAAAGCACTTTTTGGAGCGCATGGACGCGCTCAACGGTAATGCCGAACCCAAAAAAGACGGATGCCTGTTTTATTCTTTAAATGCAAACCTGCCCATAATGGCGGCAATTGCAGCAGCATCAACGGAAAAGGCGTCCCAGACAACAGGGCTGCATCCCTTTGCATTCCGTAACTTTCTCATTGATGCGTTCTGCGCTATCGAGGAAGTCCATCACATAAATCTTATGGATGCTTCCCCCCGGCTTCTAAGGGAAATAGAAAAAAGGCACGCATCCCCTTACTTCCCGCACACCCTCTTGAGCTCGTTGTAGTGCATGTCCGCCATCCCGACCTCGACGTTCACTTTTGCCCCGATCTGGTCGTACAGTGAAATTCCCACGAGCACTTTTGCAAGCGGCAAGTCCTTTATCCTGTCAATGGATTGCACGTAGCTGTACGGGACTTTCACGCTTTCCTCTTCAGTCCTAAGGCAAATCCCGTTTTCGCACAAAAGTATGTGCCCGGATTCGTTGAACCCGCTGTTATAAAGCGGTATTTTCGTCTTCACAATCCCCATGGGGGATTTTTCTTCTGCCATATTACCATCTCGCAATCCTTTGATAAGCATACATCCCCACTCACTTTTATATTACTTGCATTTGTTTTACTTGCATGAAAGGGCAAGCAGCCATGGAATACTTAGTGACTTACGGATGGGCACTTCTTGCCCTTCTCGTAGTGCTCGTAGCGCTTGTTTCCTCTGGGATTTTCTCTGCATCCCACTTCATTTTCGAGGAGTGCAATTTCCAGCCCAACCTCGCATGCTCGCCTTACATACTGTACTCAAGCGAAACCGCATCCACCCTCCAGTTCTCGGTGCGAAACGGCCTCGGCTTCCCGATAAAATTCACAAACGTGAACGTTTCCTTTGCCTCCGGCCAAACCCCGCAGGCAGCAGTAACTGCGCCGGCTAGCATAGTGCAGGATGGCGAAAAATACGACGTTAAAATAAATTTTGCCTCCCCGCTTCCGCGCGGTTCGCAGCAAACCCTTTACGTGCAGCTTTTCTACGTTAACTGCATGTCCGCAAGCGCTGCAGACTGCTCAGGCACAAGTGGAGAATACACAACCTCCGGAAGGGTAGTTGCAAACGTGCAGCAAGCCTCCTAATTCTCAGTCTCTTAAACTTAACCTGATGTCGCGCCCCCAGTCAAATAGCTCTTCCTTTACTTCACTTAGGAATTTGCGCGGGCCCATCCTGCCTGAAATCAAATCTCCTACCCTGTTTATCAAAAACCCGCCGTGGCCCAGTTCCCTTACGCCGTGCATAATGCTGGATACCTCGTCACCCAACTTGCTGAACTCATTGCTTCTTTGCTTCAAATCATAACTGCCCGTTGTTATTTTGGCCGCAATCCTGACTTCTGCATTCGAATGCAACCCAGAAGAAGCAATCCCAGCCGCGCCACTTATCCTCTCTGCCATGCTTAGGGAATCCGCAGCTTTGCGCAACTGGTCTATTCTTGCTCCATGTGAGCCATCTGTAATTATTTTCTGAATCAAAAGATCAAAAATCTCATTGTGTTTTTCCGCAATCTCATCAATGTGATTCAATGTTTCCCTGTGCTCCCGCTCGGCTTCCCATTCCAGCCTGCGCCCCCTCACTCCCAGCGCCCTAATCGCATTCTCCGGATGCCTCAGTTGTTTTAATGAAAAAATCGCATTTCCTACGCTGTGCTCCGGCTTAAAGGCTTCCCTTACAATAGCTTTTCGTAGATTAGAATTATCGGTTCTCTGCATCCCACCACCGCCATTATTTGCTTGCCAAACTTTATAACTTTACCACAGGCACTCAAACGCCCCGATGCCGTCCCATCGTCGCTGCAAACACCCAAACGCTTTTAATGCTTTTACTCGTAATGCGTCTGGCGATCAGCACACAGCGGCAGGGTTGAGCAATGATATTTCTCTCAAGGATTCGATTGCGCGGTTTCAAGTCTTTCAAAAACGCCGATATTGCCCTCTCAAGGGGCTTCATCTGCCTCGCAGGCCCCAACGGCTCAGGAAAATCCAACGTAACGGACGCAATACGCTTTGCGCTGGGAGAGAGCGCCTTGCGCTCGCTTCGCGCAAAAAAAGTTTCCGAACTCATTAACACGTCCTCAAAACACGCTGAAGTGACTCTTTACATAGATGGCGACAAGAAAATGGAGCTAAAGCGCGCAATAAAGGACGATGGGAAAAACGGCAAGTGCATTTACCGCATAAATGGAAAGCGCGCTACGCGCACTTCCGTGCTCGAGGCGCTGCGCCCGCTTGCCCTTGAGGTCGGCTCGCACAACATAATCGCGCAGGGGCAGGTGCAGCACATAATAGAGCTCAATGCAAAGGAGCGCCGCGAAATAATAGACACTGTCGCAGGCATTTCCGAGTTTGAGGAGAAAAAGAAAGAGGCAATGAACGAGCTTGAGAAAGTCGAGCGCAAAATCTCGGATTCCAACATCGTGCTCTCAGAGCGTGTTGCATATTTGGGCGAGCTTGAAAAGGAGCGCGACGCAGCCCTTGCATACAACGATGCAACGGAAAAAAGAAAGGGCGCGCGCTACACAATCGTAAAGCGCGAGCATGAGCACCAGAGCAGGCAGCACACAGAAGTTTCCCAAAAATACATTGCAGCAAAGGCAGAGCGCGAAAAGCTCGCAGAGGGCCTCTCAACGCTGGACTCAAAAGTAACTGCACTTGAGGCAAGGCGCGCAGAGCTTTCCGCAAAGGCAAACGCGCAAAACGCCCGCGATGGCACGCTTAAGCAAATAGAGCAGCTCAAGGTGGAGATTTCCGCAGCAGCAGCCTCCCTTACGGAGAGGAAAAAGGACCTCACGCGCATAGACGCCCGCCTCAAGGAGCTTGCAGGAAAAAAAGACTTGCAAAAAAAGAAGGTGCAGCAGCTTTCAGGCGAAATCTCAAAACTAAAAACGCAGCTAAAGGACCTCAACGCAAAAATATCTTCCCTGGAAGGCGAGCAGCAAAAGTCCGAGAGCTCCAAGCTTTCCACAATACGCTCCAAGCTCGATTCCCTTGTATCTTCCTTGCAGCAGTCCCGCGAATCCCGCGCCTCCCTTTCTTCGGACATTTCAAAGAGCAAGGAAATGCTCACAATGCGCCTTTCCGAAATACAGTCCCTTACCTCTTCGCTTCCCAAACTCTCAAACGAAAAGCTCGAGGGGGAAAAGGGCAACATCTCTTCCGACATAGATTCGCTTGCAAAGGAAATAGACAAATTCTTCTCAAAGGAAAAGGACCTGAACAAGAGCATCCCTCTCCTTGACAGGCGCATGCTTGAGCTCAAGGAAAAGCACGCGATACTGCGCGCAAGCGTCTCGGCATCCGCAACAAATCCCGCAATCTCATCCGTGCTTGAAATGCGCTCTTCCATAAAGGGCATTTACGGCACTGTCGCAGACCTCATAAAATTCGAGCCGGAATACTCGCGCGCAATAGAGGCGTGCGCGGGAAACCGCCTCACCTACGTGATAGTGGAGTCCCTTGACGTTGCAACAGCCGCAATAGAGAGGCTCAAGTCCCAAAAGGCAGGCAGGTGCACTTTCATTCCCCTTGACCGCCCCCAAAGCGCGATTTCCGCAGAATCCAATGCAGCCTCAAAGTCCCCAAGCTCCCTTGGGCTCGTTCTTGACTACGTTTCCTGCGACCGCAAATATTTTTCTGCAATGTCCTACGTGTTTGGCGACACGCTCCTCGTAAAGGACGTTGAGTCCGCAAAGAAAGTCGGCATAGGGAAAGCGCGCATGTCCACCCTTGATGGCGAGCTGCTTGAGCGCTCCGGCATAATAACCGGCGGCAGCGCAAAGTCCAGCATACTCTCAAAGAGCGCGCTCCAAAAGCTTGAGTCCGACATAGAGGACCTCAAAAAAGAGCGCGAGGGCGCATACAGCGAACTCTATTCCATACGCGAGAGCATTTCAAAGAAGCGCAGGGAAAAGGCAGAGCTTGAGCTCAAGTCAAAAGGCATAGAGCTTGAAATAGACAGCATGGCAGCCCAGCGCAAGTCCATAGAGTCCATGAAGGAAAAGATTGCATCAGTCCAAACAGGCTCGGATTCCCTAAGGCAGCAGATTTCCCAAAAGGAAAAGGAGCTTCTCTCCTTAAACTCGCAGATAGAAAAGATGCAGCAGGAGCGCGAGTCCATTTCCGCCTCCATCGCAACAGAGGAGCAAACCGAGCAAAAGCAGGAGGATGCGCACGCACAGGAGCTGCGTTCCTTCCTTGAAACCCGCTCAGAGCTTGATTCTTCCATAAAAACAAAAGAGGGCGAGCTTTCCCTGCTTCGCGAGCAGGACAGCGAGCTTGAAACAGAGCGCAAGGGCCTTCTTTCCGAGCAAGCCTCTTCCAAAAAGCAGGCAGAGGAGCTCACCGCACAGAGCGAGAAAAATTCCAAGCTCTTATCCCAAAAGGAGGAAGAGCTCACGCACCTGAGCGCCTCAATGCAAAAGCTCTTTGCGCAGCTAAAGTCCCTTGAAGAGGAGCTCTCCGGCTTTTCCGCAGAGCGCGGCAAGCTCCAGTTTTCCTCAGATACCCTTTCGCGCCAGCTCTCAGACCTTGAGGCAAAGAAGTCCATACTTGAAAGCAAGCTTGCGGACTACAAGGTTGAGCTTGAGAGCTTTGGCGCAAGCCCGCCCGCCCTCATGGATGCGCCCAAGGCGCAGCTTGAGGACATCATAAAGGAATCCGACCTGAAAATAACTTCCCTTGGCGCAGTGAACCTGAAAGCGCCCGAACTTTACGAGGAAAAGAAAAAGGACATTGCAGAAGTGCAGTCCAAGCTCGCCCTTCTTGCAGACGAAAAGACCGCAGTGCTGCACATGATAGAGGAGATAGATGCAAAGAAGCGCGACATTTTCCTTTCCACTTTCAACGGCATAGCCGCAAACTTCAAGAAGCTATTCAACCTTGTGTTCAAGGGCGAAGGCTCGCTCCTGCTTGAGCAGCCCTCAGACCCGTTCAACTCAGGCTTGCAGATAAAGGTGCGCGATGCATTGCACGAGCGCTACATAGATTCCATGTCCGGAGGGGAAAAGTCGCTCCTTGCGCTCCTCTTCATATTCTCAATACAGATGCACAAGGCATCCCCCTTCTACATACTTGACGAGGCGGATGCTGCCCTTGACAAGGAGAATTCGCGCAAGCTCGCAGGGCTGCTTCGCCAGCTCTCCTCCAACACGCAGTTCGTAGTGGTGAGCCACAACGATGCAATCCTCTCCTCCTCCGACATTGCGCTAGGCGTGATGAAAACCGACGAGGGCTCAAAAATAGTGGGCATACAGCTCACAACCGCAACAAACATCGCAAAAATAAAAAAAGTCCCTGAAAACTAGGCTTGCTTCTTCTTTTTATTTCTCCTTGCTTATGGTATAATTCTTCCCGTCAGAACTTACCGTAATTGTCCCGCCCGTGTCCGTGCGGTACACGTTCCATCCGTGTATCTCAAACCTGTCCAGCGTTGTCGGGCTTGGCAAGTCGTACTGGCTTGGGCCCACGCTTATCACAACGTCCTTAAGCGAGTTCATGTTCCCCTCCACAAGCGTGGAATAGCCTTCCATGCCGCCCCTTCCCTCGCCCCTGTTAAAGTATTGCACGACCTGGCATTTCCCGACCGGAACGCCACTTGAAAGCAGCGCCGGCTCAATCTCATGCACTGTGGGGTCAAGGAGCACGATGCAGAAGTCCCCGTATTCAAGCCTCATTATTATCGCGTCTGATTCCGAGCTTCCCCTCAACTTGTCCTTTTGCGGGTTCATTATGGAGATATTAAGCCCGTTCACAAAAAGCGTTTGCTTTGCAACAGGGTATTTCACGGGCCTCTCCTGGGAATTTATCGCATTCATAAGCGCATTGTACTGCGTGCTGTTGGAGCTCACATTGTTCGTCCACACTTCCTGCGTCGGGATGCTTGCGAGCACTGTCGGAATCCCGCCAATGCTGTTCACATCATCGTGCGTTGCAACAACAACGTCAAGCCCGCTTATCCCGTGCGCGCTTACAAATGACGCCACTTTGCCCCCCTGCGAAGCCGGCCCGGCATCAATAAGCATGTTGAACGTGCCCTTGTTCACAAGCACCGAGTTCCCAAAGCCCACGTCTATGAAATACACGTTGAGCGCCGCATCCGGTGTTTGCACGAGCCCGAAAGTCCCGTTTGCGATGTCGTGCGAGTCCTTGGGCCTGCTAAAGGGAGTTTTCAGGTCAATCGTGCCATTCTCTGTGGCGTTTGTTCCGTTTTCTTGTGGCAGGGTAACATTGTTTTCCTGCGTAACATTTTCAACAGGGAGTTGCCCCTGCGTTTCGTTTCCCGCAACTTCGCCCCAGTCAATCCCCGGCTCCTGCGTTTCGTTCGCAACCGTCTCATTCACAACCGGCGTGCTGCTTTGGTTTTCCACCTGCGTTGTGTTCTGCGCAGGCTGCTCAGTTGGCTGCGTTGGCGCAGGCTGCTCCCAGGGCATTGTGCACCCAAAAAGCAAAGCAAATAAAATAGCAAAAGAAAGCAAAACTGCAAGGGAATTCATGCTTCTCATGCATTCCTTATTCCCTTGCAATTTAAATTACTTGTTTTTTCGTTCGCTACAGTACTGGAAAATATCTCTTTTTCTCCCAGTCGCTCACAGAGAGCCGGTATTCGTCCCAGTCTGCTTGTTGTACAGCAGTCAAGCTCTCGTACACGTGCTTTCCAAGCGCCCCCTTCACGACCTCATCCTTCGCAAGCTCGTCCATACCTAAACCGCGGAGGGGGCAAGCCCCCTCCCCAGTTTTAGGTTTAATCCTGACCCTCCCCCCTGCATCGCTACAGGACAGGGAAGTATCTCTTTTTCTCCCAGTCACTTACTGAAAGCCTATATTCATCCCAGTCCGCCTGCTGCACTGTAGTAAGGCTCTCATATACGTGCTTCCCAAGCGCCCCCTTCACGACCTCATCCTTCGCAAGCTCGTCCATTGCCTCTTTTAGGGAGCCCGGCAGCGTCTTTATGTACATTTCCGAAAGCTTCCTGTCATCAAAATGGTACACGTTCTCCTCAATGGGCTTTGGCGGCTCCATTTTTTTCGCAATCCCGTCCAGCCCTGCCGCAAGCATCGCGGCAAACGCAAGGTACGGGTTTGCAGACGGGTCAGGGAAGCGCACTTCCGCCCTTGTCCCGCCCGGCTTTCCTGCAAGCGCCCTTGGAATCCTTATGAGCGCGCTTCGGTTTATCCTGCCCCAGCACACGTACACCGGCGCCTCATACCCAGGCACAAGCCTCTTGTACGAGTTCACAGTGGGGTTTGTAATTGCGCTCAATGCCCTTGCATGGTGCAATATGCCCGCAATGTAGTGCCTCGCAGTTTGCGAGAGCAAATATGCATCATTCGCATCGTAGAACGCATTTTCCCCGTTTTTCCAAAGCGACTGGTGCACGTGCATCCCTGAGCCGTTTATCCCGAAAACCGGCTTTGGCATGAAGGATGCGTGCAGCCCGTACTTTCTTGCCAATGTTTTCACAGTCGTCTTGTACGTGAGCACGCTGTCCGCAATTGAGAGCGCCTCCCCGTACCTAAAATCAATCTCGTGCTGCCCTGGCGCAACCTCGTGGTGCCCCATCTCGATTTTCAGCCCCATTGCCTCAAGCGCAGGCACGATTTCCCTTCTCAAGTCCACTGCCATGTCCTTGGTCGCCAAGTCAAAATACCCCGCATCATCATGCACAACCGCGGTCTGGGGCTCTATCCCTCACCCGTTTCCCGCCTTGAATACGAAAAACTCAAGCTCAGGCCCGACCTTGAGCTCAAATCCCATTTCTTTTGCCTTTTCCAATTGTTTCTTCAGGACATATCTCGGGTCGCCCTCAAAAACCGTTTTCTCGTCATGGTGCACGTCGCATATTATCCTTGCGACCTTCCCGCCCGTCCAGGGCAGGGGTGCATACGTCTTCGTGTCCGGCACCAAGAACATGTCGCTCTCAAATATCCTCGCAAACCCCTCTATGGAAGAGCCGTCAAACCACAGCCCCTCCTCAAGCGCGTGCTCGAGCATCTTCGACGTTATCTCGCACATCTTGGGATTTCCAAGCACGTCCACGAATTCCAGGTCAATGAACTGTATCCCCTTCTCCTTAACATCATCAAGCACCCTTTGTTTCTCCCCCTCGCTTATTTGGTCTAGCATCTAATTCCCCTCCAATTCCCATGCTTGCCAGCGATACATATAAATATCCACTAGTTGTTATACCATACATTCATACATAAAAAACACAAAAAACTATACAAACTTCTACACACAGCATGCAAAACATTGAAAAAGGTGAACAAATGTCACGGGAGCTGGACAAAATAGACACGGCGATAATCGCGCAATTGCGCTCGGACTCCCGCCAGTCTTTCCGCGAAATTGCAAAGCGCCTCAAACTCCACCCCGCAACAGTGATAAAGCGCGTGGAGCATTTGCAGCGGGAGAAAATAATCCTCAATTTCGGCACGAACCTGGATTTGCTTGCTCTCGGCTACGAGTTCATGGCCCTCATAGACATACGCATCTCAAAAGGGCACCTACTTGAGGTGGAGCAGAAAATCCGCGCGCTCCCCCAGATACTTGCGATATACGACGTTACGGGCGAATACGACGCGGTCGCAATAGTCGCATGCAAAAGCCGCGCGGAGTTTTCGCGCATGATAAAGAAAATCCTTCACGAGCCCCTTGTAGAGCGCACAAACACGCACGTTATACTGAACGTGATAAAGGACAGCTGGGAGTTCGTGCCATTCTAGCCTTTTTATGCCTTTCGCAACCTTTTTAAGGCATTTTTGCCCCACATCCTTCCCATTTTAGTCCCTTTATACGCCTTTCCGCCAACCCTTATATACCTCAAAATGCCCAAATATGTACATGCGGTTCGGGTACATGCCTTCCGCGTCTGAAAACCTCCTATGCGAAATAGAATTTGCAAAAGAAAACTTTGATTTTGTAGAAGTAACGTATGTTCCTGGCGCAGATGTTGCGCGCATAGGGCGGCGTGCTTTAGAAGCGGCACTATCTGATTTTCCCTCAAAAGGCCATCTTCACTGGAAATGCGATTTTTCCAAGGCTTCCCCCTTCCACATACAAAATGCGCTTGAGCAGCTCTCATTTTTCTCCTCGGTTGGCATAAAGGAGGTCACAGTGCACCCCTCCTCGAATAAAAGCCTCTTCAGCTGCGCGCTCATACGGAACAACACGCTCGCATTTTCCAGGCTCTGCGATTTCAGCGATTCCAGCCAAATGTCCCTGTACGTGGAGAATACGTTTTCCTTCCCCTTCAACAAGCCCCCTGCGCTCAATTCCCTGCTGCACCATTTCCCCAACCTCAAATTCACGTTTGACATCGGGCATTCGCTTGCGGACTACAGCGAAAACTATTCCTCTTTCCTGCACTTTGGCGTCAAAAAGCCCTCGCACATCCACCTCCACGATGCAATCCCTTCCCTTGGCTTTGACCACCTCCCCTTCACGCATGCCCGCGGGCGGGACAAGATGCTCGACATAATGCGCTACGCCAAAAAATTCAACCCGCGCGCAACCGTTTCCCTTGAAATCTTCTACGAGATGAAAAACGGAAAGCGCGTTCCAATCGAAGAGAAAAGGCGCAAAAACATCCTCCTTAAGCACCTGAAAACCCTGCGCAGCAACCTATGCTCGCGCTGAAAAAACCTCCCAAAAGCAGAGCATTTTTAACTTCCTGCCCCCATAAATACTCATGGCACAACAGTATATTCCACGCAAAAATTCTATTCGGGCAGCAGCCCTCATTGTGCGCGCGCTTGCACGCGAGCCCCTTTTTCCCTCTTCCTTTGCCCTTGCTGCAACCCCTCTTATCGCACACGTAGTTAATGCGCAGCAGGGGAAGCAGGAAGACGGAAAGAAAGAACCAGCGCATTACCTTGGTTTCACGCTTCCGCAAAATGCGCCCCAAGATTCAAAAACAGGCAGCAAATACGGAGTTTATTTCGAGAGGTTCGTGTACAATAAGGACTACTTCATACGCTTTCGGGAGGAAGGCACAAACAACGAGCTTTGCGCATGCGCAGCAGGCGTGGGGCTCAAATCCAATGGCAAACCACGCATAGTTTCCTTTACTTCTTTTTTCCCAGGCAAGGAGGATGCAAGCCCTTTTGTGAGGAACCCTACAGATACATCTGGCTCTTACTGGTTTGAAATTTTCGAGGGAAAAATTGCCGCCCTTATATTCCCCGGCACAATCTTTATTATCGACATGGAAGCTCAAACCGCGTTCCAGCACAGTTCCGCCCAACTGCCTTCCCTGCTGGATGCCATAATAAGCAACATACCCGTGCACGCAGCAAAGATAACCCATGAACGTTACGGCGAAGGTTATCTCTTTTTCAGCGAATCCGGGGTTTATTTCCTTTCCGTACCCCGCGCAGGCGTGCAAGGCGCATGCTTCTACGTCCCATCGGATTCACCTAATTTCCCCGCTGCCGCAGAAAACCTATTAACCGCCCCGCAAAGGGCGCTAATCGGGCTTTAAGGCGGGGCATAAACATATCTTTATATACCTGTTCCCACATAATAATAAATACTATAACGTGAGAAGAGGATACGACCATGAAACAAAGGCATAACTTGCATCCAACAGCTCCCAAAACGTTAGAAAAACCCCTCTCAAAATTCTTCTCAAAACACCCCACTGCAAAAAAACTCGCAATGGGCAGCCTAATTCTCGCAGGCATGGCAGGCGGCTTTGGATTCGCTGCAAAAGACGGGCTGGCAAGGCCTCCAGACCCGCAAACCACGAGTGCGCCGATATCCCCAAAACCGATTCCTTCGCTTCCTCCTCTTGAGGGCACGGACAGCCTCTACTTTGAACGATTTGGTGCTTTAACGCTGCTTAAGGATATTCCTTCAAGTGAAATAAAACAACACACTGAAAAATTTGGACATGTTTACGATACGTTCACAAGAGAGGGCTTCAACGTAACCCGCGTCCAAAAAGATGGCAAGACTGTGGCAGCTTTCATAAGCACTGCTACCATTCCCTGTGCGGCTGTCTCGGGTTACTTTGTACTCGAGAATGGCGATGTTGGGGAAATTGTATTGCAATCAAACAAAATGAAAGAGACACGACGCGTGGACCCAACGCATGTCAAAGTCGGGCCCATCGCATTGCCCGACGGCGGCGCAGTTTTTATGGGCGACAGCTCAATTTTTGTATTTCTTTTTGATTCCACAAAAAAAGAGTTTGCAGGGTTAGTCGGAGGCGAAAACGCAACTGGTCTAAAAGATGCAGACCCAACAAGAATGTCTGCCAAAGCGTTTGAAACCGAGCTTGGCAAGGGATACGTTTTGTTTGGTCCAGGTAGCAAATACTTATATTATGTCTCTGCAAATGGTTTCATAACTGTGTCTCCTACGAGCAGCACAGTTGGCAAGCTTTTAACAAAAGAGGAGCGAAATTACGCAAACTTGCAATAGTGGCGGTGATTAATTGTTCATATTCCAAATTTTCGGCGGCGCGGAAATGCAAACCAAGGACATATCTACATCCCAAGGAATGCAACTCGCAGTCTCTAAATCTTTTGCTGAAGTGCTCACCCAGAAATATTCTTCCAACTCACTAGTCAAAGAAAACCGCGACCTCATTTCTGCATATCTTTCAGGCAAACCTGAACGCAACAAACAAACAGGAGAATTCACCGCCCCAAAAGATATGGTCGCTCTTCTCCCTGAAATGAAACGTTTCTTAGAAAAACTCCAAAACGAATACCCCGAAATTTTCACAAAGGAATTCTCAAAGGAAGTCGTAGAGAAAACTGACAATACTTTAAAAGAAGCAGGTATCTCTTCAAAGGAGGAGCGCGCAAACCTCATTTTCGAGGCATTGAAGGATTTGGGGCTCACTCTCATCCTCAGCCAATTGGGAAAAGGCGCTTCAGACCAGGCATCCATAATAAACGCGCTCACACAGATGATGCAGCAGAATGAGATGCAGAATAGGTATTCTGATTCCCAGCGCGACCAGGAAAAGCTTGTTGCAGAGCTCTCAGACGGGAAAGAAGGCCCGAAAACAGACAGCGACTACGAGCCAAAAGAGGAAGGCCCAAAGAAAAAGTGAAAGCATAACGTTTTTATTCCCTACCCCCAATACAAAAAACATGCAAAAATCATTAAAGGCAGACCCGCCCTGCATATTCCGCATGATTGATTCCATAGAGAAAATACGCTACTTTTGCAAGGGAATGGGCAAGAAGGAATTCCTGGAAAACGAGCTTGTAAGGGACGCCTCAGTAAGGAATTTGGGCGTGATAAGCTGGACAGCAAGGAACATCTCCCCCACATGCAAAAAGAATTTCAAGAAAGTCCCATGGGAAAAAATAGCAAAACTAAGCAGCAAATTCGCCCCCAAGCGCTGGACAATAGACTACGGCGAGGCATGGCGCATAATAGAGTACGAGCTCCCTAAAATAAAGAAAATTCTCGAAGCCTCTTCAACAAGCAAAAAATAATTCATTTCCTCATTATTTCGCTTCTTGCCTGCTCTACCTGCATGCGCGCAACGTCCTGTTTCTTGCGGAAATTAGGAAGCAGCGAATTTGAGAACCTCACTACCGACAACTCATCATAAAGCGCGCTCATGAGCTCAAAATACCGCGCAGCCTCTTTTTTATTCCCGCTTTTGAGCTGCTCAAGCATTTCCCTCCTAAATTCCCCGATAGCATCGCAGAGGCCCAGCAAATACGCCTCAAAAGGCATTTTAAGCTCCACAAACCCAGGCAGCTCTTTTTTCTCTATCGCAGCAAGCAATACTTTTGCTTCCGCAATCTCCTGGTACATCTGCGTGAGCAAATAATCAAACTCTTTAGTTTTGGATATTTTGGCAATCTTCCTGTCCGCCTCCAAAACGTGCTTTTTTGCCTCTTTAAGCTCCCCGGAGTGCATAAGCTTTATCCCATTAGCGCAATGCCTTATGATTTCGCGCGTAATCCCAAGTATCCCATCCTGCTCCTTCTCCCGTTTCTCAAGTTCGGACACTATTTTCCCTATCCCAAGCTTGCGCACGTATTCTTTTGTGTTTCCCATATCCATCTCCGTATTATTCTCACAAACCATCCTTTATAAACATCGCACCCAAATTAATTCCATGGCAACAGTTGTAATCTCCCTAGGTGGCTCACTCGTAAACCCCGGAAAGCCCGACATCCACTACATAAATAGCTTCTGCCGCGTGCTTCGCACATGCGAGCACAATTTCGGCATCGTTGTAGGTGGTGGCAGGCTCGCAAGGATATACGCCCAAAAGGCAAAGGAAAACGGCGCAAAC
This sequence comes from Candidatus Anstonella stagnisolia, assembly GCA_902384585.1. Taxonomy (GTDB): domain Archaea; phylum Micrarchaeota; class Micrarchaeia; order Anstonellales; family Anstonellaceae; genus Anstonella; species Anstonella stagnisolia. The sequence goes on along the minus strand of CABMCJ010000004.1, from coordinate 318,027 downwards.
GAATTCGAGGCAGACATAGCCGCAATAAAGGCAACAAAGCAGAACGCAAAAACCGTAATAGATATCCTCCAAAAACAGGCAAAGGGGCAGGTATACCCCAAAGTATGCAACACTTTCGAGGAAGCAAAGCGCGCAGCAAAAAAATACAGATTTGTCCTGATGGGCGGCACGATTCCCGGCATCACAACGGACGCGGACACAGTGCTCTTGGCAGAATACCTGCACTCAAAGAGGGTGCTCAACCTCTCAAATGTTGATGCAGTCTATTCCGCAAACCCGCACGAGAACCCGAACGCGAAAAAATACGCAACAATGACATACCAGCAGCTCATACAACTCGCAGGGAACAACGACACAAGGGTTGCAGGCACGCACTTCGTATTTGATTTCCTTGCATGCAAGCTTATTGCGCGCTCGCACATAGAGACTCATTTTGTGCACGGAAGGAACCTTCTAGACGTAAAAAAAGCAATAGAGGGCCGCAAGCACAGCGGGACTGTAATCAAGTAATTGCCCTTTTCTTTTCATTCCACTTTGTGCTGCCTTACTATTATCCCTGCTTCCTTAAGCAGTTCCATTGCCCGCTCTCCAATTGGATAATCCACATTGTACACAACTTCAGTTATCCCAGAATTTATTATCATCTTCGCGCACATAAGGCAGGGCGAGAAAGTAGTGTAAATGCTCCCGCCTTTTATCGCAATCCCATGGTACGCAGCCTGCACAATCGCATTCTCCTCCCCATGCGAGCACACGCACTCTTCAAGCTTAGTGCCCGCAGCAGCGAAGTTGTTGCACCTGCTGCACCCTCCCTCAGAGCAATTCCTCACGCCGCGCGGAGTCCCATTGTACCCAGTGGATACAATCCTCTTGTCCTTCACTATAATGGCTGCAACATGCCTCTTCATGCAATTGCTGCGAAGCGACACGACTTTCGCAATTCCCATGAAATACGCGTCCCAGTTCGGCCTTTTCTGCTTAAAGGAGGCTGAAAGCTCCCCAAGGAGCCTGTCCACTCTCTCATAAAGTATCTCAAACCCCGCATCATTCATTATTCTCTTGCTTGCAAGCGCAATTACATCCGCAAGCCTCTGGGATTTGTCGTCCCGCCCCTCAATCTCAAGCTTGTCTATCGTAAGGAACGCATCCACGGTTTTCGGGTCGCCTTCCCTATTCCTGCTCTTCATCCTCTCAAAGCGCATCTCAGAAGGCGCGCTCACATACACAAGCGTAAAATCCTCAAGCTCAAGGAGCGCCTTTGCCTCATGCGGATTCCTTATGGAATCTATCACATAGTTCTTGTCCTTCTGCAATTTCTGCATAATCCTTCTCGCAAGCACGTCCGCCCCAAGCTTCACGCGCAGCTCATTCCCTTTTGCAATAAGCGTTTCCCTTGTAATGTCTTTCCCGTCCCTCGCAAGCTCTTCGCGTATCGCATCCGAAAGCGAATAATAGTAAAAGCTCTTTTTCTGCAAATAAGCGGCAACAGTTCCCTTGCCCGCGCAATTTTCCCCAGTAAGGCCTATAATCATGGAATTCCCCCCAAATGCTTTTGCTCAAAAGGAATATAAAATGGGACGGAACCTACGCCGCCTCATATTTGCGCTCAGTGACGTTGTGCTCTGCAAGCACGCTCTTCAGGTCACCTTCCGCCTTTTCCTTCTGCTCTTTCGCATGGGAGAGCGCGTGCATCCTTGTCATGAATGCATTTATAACGTCAGAATCGTTTCCCCGCATTCCAAGCATTTCCTGCAGCGGTTCCTTCAAGCCCATGTCAATGAGCGCTTTCCCGACCAAGTAAGTTGCCTCTTCCTTTGTAAATCCCATCTTCACCAGGTCCTGCGCGCCCTCGGCTGCCACGCTTTCCAACCTATCTTTTCCAATCAGGCCGCCTTTTGTTGAAATTGCCTTTTCAAACTCAGGCTTTATTTTGCCTAACGTCTCAAACATTGCAGTTGCAACCGCTACTCCCTTTTCAGATTTTTCAGCCGTCCGCCTGAACTCTTCCAGCGTTCTGACTGTTCCGCTGCTCAACTTAAGGTCAGGCCCCAATCTCAAGTACAAAACAAATTCGGCCGCCTGCTCATTCCTCATAAAATGCATATTCTCCCTTGGCTTTACAACCGCCATCTGCCCAAATTCTTCGCCTTTGCCCGCCATGCGCTCACCTCATTTTTTCCTTCCATCCACCGCGTCCATGAGTTCCAGCACCCTCTTGAAATCCCCAAAATCAATTATGGGCTTCTTGTAAATGGAATGGTCATCCCCAATCCTCGGGCACGCCGTAGAAATATACGCATCAAACATATTGAAGTCCTCAAGTGCGAGAGGGAAAATCTCATTTGACACAAGCAGCAGCGCTTTTTTCCCGCGCTTCTCAAGCTCTTTTTTCGCAAGCCGCGCACCAGTTAAATTGAACTGCCCATTCTTCGTGCTCACAATTATCCCAAAATTTTTCGCGTGCGCGCTTGCAAGTATTGCTCCCTTCCTCTTTTTCTCAAGCTTCTCAATCTCTTCCGTAATCCAGTATGCTTTCCCTAAGTATGGGTCCGCAACAAGAACGGGCTTTCCAGCCCTTATCCCAAGAGGATGGAACTGCCCGCCCCCAAAATACACAACACAATCCGCATTTGGTGCAGCCTTCGAAGCCGCAATCGAGTCGCACCCAAGGATTTGCCCTTCATGCCTCACATGCTTTCCGCCTTTTTCAAGAAGTATTTTTTTTCCGCCTTTTTCAAATGCCTTTTTTATCTCTTCAATCTGCCCAATGTGCTGCACCGTAGTAACAAGTGCGATTTTCTTGTGCGCATGCAGCATCTCAAGCGCTTTTTCAACAGCATTCTCAAGTATTTCTTTTGGAAGTGTATCAAAATACGGAATGTACTCTATCTCCAGTCCCTTTACATCCATTTTCATGAATTCCGCATGCCCCACGTGCACGAGCTTCTGTGCCCCTACTGCACGCGCCTCATCTATGCACAAGTCGCACGCCCCATAGCACGGGGCAGACGCAACAAATACCTCATGCCCCTCTTTCTCGTATCGCTGCGCGTATTCCTGCGCTTTTTGTTTCAGCCCTTCGGGAAACTGGAGTATAATTCGCATGCTAATCTTTTGCTGCTTTGAGGTTAAAAAACTGCCCCTAAAAGGGCATTAAAACGCAATTTTAGTCGTCAGAGCCGATATTGTGGTCGTGCGCCCCTTCAACAGCTTCCGTGAGCTTTGCAAGCCTCTGCAGTATCACTTTCTGCTCTGCGGATGCGACAATCCTCCTTGTCCTCTCAACCGCATCCGGATTCACGGACATGCTCGTAATCCCAAAGCCCACGAGTTTCTCAGCAAAGTCCGGGTACACGGACGGTCCCTGCCCGCATATGGAGCACGTGACTCCGTTTTTCTTGCACGTTTTCACAACTGTCTCAATTGCCTTAAGCACAGCCGCATTCCTCTCATCAAACCCGTCCGCAAGCGTGGAGTTGTCCCTGTCTATCCCAAGTATGAGTTGCGTAAGGTCGTTGCTCCCAATTGAAACCCCGTCTATCCCTTCCTTGCAGAAATCATCAATAAGGAATACCGTAGAGGGCACTTCCACCATTATCCAAAGCCCGAAGTCGCGCGTCCTGTGTATCCCAACGCTCTTGAGAATGTCTTTCACAGCGCGTATTTCCCCAATGCGCCTCACAAAGGGAATCATGAGCCACAAATTCTTCATGCCCCACTCGTCCCTCACTTTCTTTATTGCCTCAAGTTCCAGCTTGAAAATGTCCGGCTCCGCAATGTACCTCGCGCATCCGCGGTACCCCATCATGGGGTTTGCTTCGTTTGGCTCAAATTCCGCGCCGCCCTCAAGGTTCCTATACTCATTTGTCTTGAAGTCCGTTGCCCTATACACAACAGGGCGGGGGTAAAACGCAGACGCAAAAGTCCTCAAATTGTCCGCCAATTTGTTAATGAATTCCTGCTGCCTTCCCTCATTTATTATTTTGCGCGGGTGCACCCCGATTCCCGCTATCATGAACTCGGCGCGCAGCAGCCCAACCCCGTCGCACGGAAGGTTCGCGGTCTTGTCCGCAAGCTCCACTTCCGCAAGGTTCACATAAATTTTCGTGCCCGTAACCTGCGCAACTTCGCGCGCAACCTGCACAAGCGCATCTGGCTTTCTTCCAACTTCGCCCAAATCCACTTCCCCGTCAAATACATTCCCGTGTATTGCATCCACTGTTACAATCTGCCCATCGTGCAGCGCCTGCGTGCCGTTCTTGCTTCCCACAATGCAGGGAACCCCAAGCTCTCTTGATACAATCGCAGCATGGCACGTCCTTCCTCCAGCATTTGTGACGATTGCAACCGCCTTTTTCATTGCGGGCACAAAGTCCGGCGTTGTCATGTCCGTAACGAGCACATCGCCCGTTTGCATTTTCCCAATGTCCTTTGGGTCAAGTATTATTTTCACGGGCCCCCTTCCAACTCCAGGGGAAGCGCTCTGCCCTCTTGCAATTATTTTTGCGTCTGCTGCTCGTATCATGTTCGCACCCCCGGTGCTTCCAGCGTTCGTTACTGAACTCTTGCTCGCAACATACTCAACTGGCGCGGGCTTTATCTCCCCGCCAGTGCTTGCTTTTGCAACATTTTGCGTTTTCACTTCAGTACTTGCTGCACTTCCAGAACCGCTTTTCGAAGTGTTCGCATATCCAGAGCTTCCGGTGCTTGCAACGCTCGCGCTTATTGCATTTTCCGCAGGCAGTTCCCCAAGCGTCGTAATCGGCCTGCTTTGCACAATGTAAAGCTTCCCCTCTGCAACCGCATATTCCAAGTCCTGCGGCTTCCCATAATGCTTCTCAATGTTAATCGCAATCTTCGCAAGCCCTATAATTTCCGAATCGTTCAATTTCTGCTTTTCCTGGTCAGCTTCAGGGATGTTCGCATGCACGTTCTGGTCGTTTATCTTCGTAATCATCCAGGTCTGCTTTGCAATTTCCTTGCTCTCTATCTGCAATGTCTTCTTGTTCACCATGTACGCATCCGGCGTAACTGCGCCCGAAACAACAATCTCCCCAAGCCCGTAAGCCGCCTCTATGGATACAAGTTCCCTATTCTTAGTGACCGGCTCCACTGTGAATATTACTCCTGATTTCTCGGACTGCACCATTTCCTGCACAACAGCCGCCAATCCTACCTTCATATGGTCAAATTTGTTTGATACCCTGTAGTAAATCGCCCGTGCTTCAAATAGGCTCGCCCAGCACTCCTTTACTGCCTGCACAACTTCCATTGCGCCCTGCACATTAAGGAAAGTAGCCTGCTGCCCTGCAAAGCTTGCCTCAGGCAAGTCCTCGGCAGTCGCAGAGGAGCGCACAGCAACGTATGGCTGCTGCCCGTTTTTCATTTTCCTATAAGAGTTTATTATGTCCTGCTTCAAGTCCGCAGGGATTTCCCCGCCTATAACCTTGTTCTTTATCCTCTCAGACGCCTTCCCAAGCTCCTCTGATTTCTCAACATCAAGTTCATCGAGCATCTCATGCAGGAAAGGCGCCATCTTGTTGTGCTCCAAAAATTTGAAATATGCGCCTGCAGTTACAACAAACCCGTCAGGGATTGGGAAAGAATTCCTCGCCATCTCGCCCAAATTCGCGCCTTTCCCTCCCACTTCGCCCAAATTCGCCTTTGAAATCTCTGAAAACCACATTATATTCTTCATAAGTATCAACCCCCTAGCCCGCACTACTGAAACAGACGGGAAATTTTAAAGCCTTCCGCATGCGCAAACGCCGCCAATCGTAGCCTGCCAGCAACCCATGTATCCAACTGCTCCATTTAAATACCTCTTTAACCCATATTTACCACGACTATTATGTTTAGCAAACCTCAGTTCATAGACTGCAGAATAAGGGAAAAAGTTTCTTCCCTTCCTAATGTGCAGAAGAAGCGCTATCTTTCAAGGGTTTTTGGCAAGCTCATGCAGTCAGAAGACAGCCGGGTGGTCGGGTGCCTTACAAAACTTCCTGACCTTATTGGCAAGCAAAGAACCAAATCCGCCAGCAGCAGGCTTAGGGAAGTGGTCGAATTGCGGAGCAAAATCGGATTTGCATTTTATGAGTTAAGGATTCCTCCAAATGTGCTCTATGCGGGCTTGCACGAAAAGCAGGGATTGTCCCTCCGCGGTTTCATGCGCAACTGCGAGCGTGCCGGAATAACCCCAAGCGAAATATTTTCCTCATTCGGAACTGAAAACATAGGGCAGCAGCTATCTGCGATGCGCTATGCAAATTACCATATTTTTAACGTTGCAGTAGGGCTCAAAAATTGCAAGTTTAGCCGGCTCAAAACCGCAAAACTCCTTAATGCGCATTTTATAAAAGGATTAAACGCATCCAGTTTTGATTCTTCCCTTCTGCTCGCAAGAACGCTGCATTACATATGCACTTCCCCAAATGCAATCGCGTCCATCCTCAAAAAACTCGGCTTCTCTTCCTCGGAAGCCGCATTTGGATTGTATTCCGTGCCAGGGCACGAACACTACTACAAATTACCCGAGCGAAAAATGCCTGTTGAGTCAATAAACCCCGCACTTGCCCGTGCAGGATATGCACTTGATGAAATCAAATTTGAACCCGGCATGATAGAAAAAATTGTCGAAACAAAGGAAAGCATAGACTACTATTACCTGATATCCGGCCTCACGCCAATACAGTACGCAACCCAAATTTCGCTTCTGATGGCAGACCACGTGCCAAATTTCGTTATTGCTTCCCCTTATCCGCGCCAAGCATAAACGCGCCGCTAACTATTTATATACCCTCATGCCCAAATATCTCCTGTGGGCCCATAACTCAGCTTGGCCAGAGTGTCTGACTTTTAACTCTCATCCGATTACGGATGTTGCCAGGAAATGCGGAAGCAATCAGAAAGCCGAGGGTTCAAATCCCTCTGGGCCCGCTTTATTTTTCTTAAGGTGCAAACCAATAAGGTGCAAAGATGAAAATTATTGAAAAATTCCCAAACGTATTCGACCTTGACGGCTTCCTCGCAACAAAGAACTTAGCCCCAGGCAAAAAAGTGTACGGGGAGCGCATAGTGAAAGAGGAAGGCGCGGAATACCGCATCTGGGACTTGCACCGAAGCAAGCTTGCAGCAGCAGTAAAGAAAGGTCTAAAGGAGTTTCCAATCCTTCCCTCTTCAAAAGTGCTCTACTTGGGAGCCGCAAGCGGCACAACCGCATCGCACATTTCCGACATCCTCACAGAAGGCGAGCTTTACTGCGTGGAATTTGCGCAGCGCTCAATGCGCGATTTGATTGCAGTGTGCGAAGTGCGCCCCAACATGATGCCCATTTTCGCAGATGCACGCCAGCCCCAAGACTATTCAAAAGAAGTAGGAAAGGTGGACATCCTCTACCAGGACGTTGCGCAGCCCGACCAGTCCAAAATACTAATCTCAAACGCAAAGGCGTGCCTCAAGAAAGGCGGCTACGCAATGTTCTGCGTAAAGTCCCAGAGCATAGACGTTACAATGGATCCGCAAAAGGTGTACGAAATAGTCATCAGCGAGCTTGAAGGCACCTTTGAAGTCCTGCAGCAAATAGATTTGCATCCCTACGACAAGGAGCATCTTTTCCTGTTCCTGAGGATGAAATAATTATTTTTTCTTCTCTTCCTTTTCCCCGCTCAGTTCCGGCTCAAGCAATCCAGCTTTTTTCGCCCTCATCAATACCTTGTGCACGCCGCTTCCGTATTGCATCGCGACTTTCTTCCTTTCAACTGCAAGGGTAGGCACCCCGAATTCAGCTGCAATTTTCCTTAAAAGCGGTTTCTTGTTCTCGCGCGTCCCAATCCTCTCTTTCATTGGGAGCGCCTGCACTTCCTGCGCAAACTGGGCGTTCAGGAACGGGTATTTTACCGTCATCCCAAAGCTCCGCGCCACCATGTCAGTTGCAGCGCAATCCCCGGTTGGCAGCTTCAAAAGCTCGTCCTCAAGTATTTTCTTAAGGTCTTTTTTCTGCTGCAAATAGTCAAAGTACCTGTCGTACCCCACAAAAAGCTCCTCGGCGCCGCTTCCAAGAAGCACGTTCCACCTTCCTTTTTTTGCAGCCTGCTGGCAGCACGCAAAAACAGGCACCATAAGCTCTATCTTGTTCAGCTGCCCGCCGCGCGCAAGGCGGTACCACTTGTTGTACACACGTATAATCTCCTTCTCGTCCATTACGACTTTCACGTGGTCAAGCCCAAGCTTTTCACCAACAAGCGTGGCAGCCTCCAAATCCGAGCTTCCCTCAAGCCCGGCGGTTACAAGTAGGGGGGAGCAGAAATTTTTCGCAACAGTCGCAATGAGCGAACTGTCCAGCCCGCCTGAGAAAAGTATTGCGGTGCTTGTGTTGCACGAATGCTTTACAGAATTAAAGAAGAGTTCCGAAAGTTTTTTTACGTCCGCCATGCATTGGAATTGCAGGCAGAACTTATAAAGACAAACCTCACGGGCGCATTAGTTCCCAATTACAAACCTTTTTCTTGTTTGTTATAGAAGAATTCACATGAAAGCCCAAGGAGCTACAGAATACCTGGTGATTTTAGGCGCAATCCTTTTCGTAGCTCTCATGGCGTCAGTAGTGCTCTTCTGGCCAGTTGGCAGCACATCTGACGTAAAGCAGTCCCAATCAGACATAAAATACAAGATACGCGCAATGGAGCACCCAGAGCTCACGCAGGGACTGGTTGCATACTACAAATTTGACGAGGGAATGGGTGGCGCAATCTCAAATGCCGTTGGGAATGTGAATAACGGCGTCATGACTAACGGAACGTGGGTGGACGGAAAAAGCGGAAAGGCAGCCCAGTTTGCAAACACCGGCTATGTAACGTTTTCCTCAGCCCAACTTTCCAACCTCAGCAAATTTACTACCACTTACTGGTACAATGCCACCTCATTTGCGGCAGATGCCGGAGTAGGCCAAACAATACAAACAATTTACATAGACGGTTCAAATTCATACAGGCTAGGGATGGGCGGCACAGGAGCGCTTGCTGTAATATCCAGATACTCGGGCACAAGCAATATTGTAACTACTACAAGCCTTGTTCTCACACCTCTTAACAGCTGGAAATTCATAGCAATTAGCTTTGACAACTCAACAATCAAAGTATATGTTGACGGCGCGGAAGTTGCCACTGCAGCCGGTGCCCTTTCCGTTCCAGTCGGCAACTATATTGGCGCATTCTCACCAAGCGCAGGCAAAGTCGCAGGTTCCATCCAAGACGTGCGCATATACAACCGCGTGCTATCTCCTGAAGAAATAGCCCTCCTCTACTACCACATCGGCTATCCTTAATCCAACCGCACAAAAAGAAACGGGCCCGGAGGGATTTGAACTCTCGACCTTCACCTTAGGAGGGTGCCGCTCTATCCAAGCTGAGCTACGGGCCCGCAAAATACGCACTCTTATTTGCGCTGCACTATTTTAAAAACATTGAGAGCAAAGTCCCCTCCATGAAGAAACCAGGCACTGCAATGGCGGTTTATGCAATATACATGGTAGGGATGCTCCTCTTAAACGCACTCATTTTCATCACCCCTGTGCTTGAAATGCAGGGAAACAGCGCCGCACCCGCCCTCTATACCGCTTTCGCACCCTTCTGCCACCAGCTCACTTCCCGCTCGCTTTGCATAAGCGCGCAGGGCGCAATAACGGACTGCACGCCCCAAAACGGAGTCCCTTCCTATTCTCACGCAGTAGTTGTGCACCTTGACGATTACATACTCGGCTACAAGTTCCCCGTATGCTCAAGAGACGTTGCGATTTACCTTGCAATGCTAATAGGCGGCATCCTCTATCCCTTCCTATGGAAAATAGAAACCGAAGAAATACCCAACAAATGGTTCCTCGTGCTCGCATTAATCCCAATCGCAATAGACGGCACAACGCAGCTTTTCACACTGCGCGAAAGCACAAACACGCTCCGCCTCATAACAGGCGCAATCGCGGGCTTTGCAATCCCCTTCTACCTCCTGCCCATGCTCAACATGGCGGCTGGGAACATCCGCTCGTATCTGCCGCACAGTCGCAAAAAATAATCGCCCGCACGCGCAAAAGTCCGGCAGAGAACATCTGCCTCTACTTCCCGCACAGGAGCAAAAAATAGCCCGCACCCGCATATGTGCAAAACAGCTTCCCGCCCGCCCGCCGCCTGCATCCTAAAATTTCTTTAAATAATTTGCTGTCCAAATGCTCCCCATGAAGCCAATGCCTCTACTCCTTGCGCTGCTGCTCCTTTGCAGCTTCGCATTTTCCTTCTGGGTGCAAAACCTGCAGGTGAGCGTAAAGGATTCCATGGGTAACCCCGTGCCTGATGCGCAGGTGGAAGTGCACTACCAGAAGCTCAGCAAGAATTCCAATTCCGACGGCTACGCAACCGGCTTCACGGACGAAAAGGGCGCTTTCTCAGCAAAGCTCACTAACACCGTGCAGTCCGACGAAATGCTCGCGTACACAGTTTCCGTAAATACGTTTTTCTGGGAGGGCGACACAAAAACCCTTAATGCGGTTTCAGGCAGGGAAGCCTCAAGCACCGCATCTTTCACGTACCCCGGCATATTGTCCCCTTACAGCATACGCGTGATAGACGTGAAGAAAAAGTCCGTGCAGGGCGCAACAGTAACCCTATCCCGGCCCATATTCGCAACGCGCACAACGGATTCAAAAGGAAGCGCGCTTTTCAGGATGCCTGCAGACACCCAAATTGCAGGCACGGTAGCATTTGAGGGCGCAAGCGCGTCCTTTGATTCCTCGACTGCAAACCTCAATGCAGGCACTTACGAAATAACCGTGCCCCTCGCATCGGATTTTTCAACAGGAAAGGGCACAAGCGTTTCCAGCCACACCCTTGATTTGCAAATACTCGATTCAAAAAAGAAGCCCATTGCAGGGCTTGCGATAAACATCACGCCACCGACCCCGCCTCGCACAATAAAAACGGACACAACAGGCAGGATACGCATATTCAACATCCCCTACGACGGGCTCAATATTTCCTTTGTGCACAACGCATACCCCTATTCGCAGGAAATAAGCCCGCTTCCGGAAGAGCCCCTTGTGATAGAGCTGCATTCGCTCCTGAAAATAACCGATTTGCGCGTGGAGAAAAAGGACGAGGGGTGTAGCCAGATTTTCCTTAATGCAACCGACGAGCGCCCACAGGCGCAAACAACAGTGAGCGCCTTGTATGAGGGCGAGCACATCCCGAAGAATTTCGAGACAATAGGGCAAAACGCATTCGCAGTCGCAATATGCTCCCAAAAGGACGTGAACGTGACAATAACCGCATCCAACCAGTTTGAAAGCGAAAGCACGGTGGTGCTTGTAAAGGGGCTTACCCTTGTGCCAATAGTGAACAATACCGCCCTTGAGGTCGCAAAGACCGTTCCCACGCCGGAAGAGGAGGCCCCTGACAAGCTTCTAGTAGTAGTGCAGGTGTTCTTCCTCACCGTAATGCTCGTTACAATATTCATTTTCAGGGCTTCAATAGTGTATGCGATACGCTGCGTTTCCCAGTACATACGCAACTTCCTTCCAAAGAAAAAAGAGGGCGAAGGGCAGGGCGGGCAGCCTCCAATAGCGCAATAATTCCGCACTCTTCTATAGCATATAACATTTAAATCTTTTCCACCAAATATAAGCAAAATACACTTTTGAGGTGGATTACATGAGAGCCAATATACCGAATCCTTGCCAGACGCGCTCTTTTTTGAAGCAGCAGCAAAGAGGGGAACTTCTCCCAACAAACAGCAGGCACGTATTTCGGCGCAACGGTTTCGTTGGTCCGGATGAAATTTATGACGCAGCCCTCCACACAGCAAGGGCAAGTGCAGCAAAGGCGTCCCTCAAGGTCCTTATTGGAGAAAGAATAGGCCAGCACATAGGAAATCTAAGAGACATTATTTGTGAATCATGCAGTGGGTCTGACTCCGCTGCGGTTACCATAAACTTGCTCACAGACCTATCCGGCGGATTCCAAACTGCGCTTTCTGAGGCAATACCTGATGTGAAACATCAGATAGTAGAAGTTTTACCTTCACCCGTAAAAACAAGAGAGGAAGTAACTTGGCGTCTCTCGCAACTTGCCGAACTCAATGAAAAGCTGCCGCTTTCACGACAGCAAGGCAAAATCAGGGGCTTGATTTCTGAAATAAGCCATAACTTTGATGAAATGCTCAAAATTGCAGTGCCCCATGTTGCTGAGATAAAATTGTAGAAAAAAGGATTTTCTTTTACCTCAATCTAATTGCATCAAGATTCATGGGCGAGCGCGCATCCAGGTGTATCATCCTGCTTATGCTCTTTGCAAAATCATCGCATTTGCTCTCGTCCCCGTGGTCCGTGAATACGCGGTGAGGCGTGGGCTTCAAGTTCTTTACAAACGTCATGAGCTGGTGCCTATCTGAGTGCCCGGAGAAGCCTTCCACTGTTTCCACGCTCATTTTCATATTCAAAAGCTGCGACCTTCCATCGTCCCCAACAAGCGGGACTTCCTTTGCGCCCCTCTGTATTTTCCTTCCAAGGGAGAGCGCGCTCTGGTACCCCACAAAAAGTATTGAGTTCGCAGGGTTGTCCGCAAGCAATCTAAGGTATTCCACTGAAGGACCGCCCGCAAGCATTCCCGAAGGCGCAAGTATTACGCACGGTTCCCCGTTTGCGATGTCCTCGCGCTTCTGCTGCCTTATGGGCTCAAATATGCGGGATTCAAACGGGCTGTCGTTTGAAAGTATCCTCCTCTGTATGTTGTGCCTCAAATATTCCGGATAAGCAGTATGGATAGCAGATGCCTCCAATATCATCCCATCGAGGTACACCGGCACATTAAAGTCCCGGTTCTTCTGCGCAAATTCCTCAAGCACAAGCATTATTTCCTGCGACCTTCCTACTGAAAAGACCGGAATGAGTGCCTTTCCCTTCCGGTTGATAGTCTCCATGATGAACTGCCCAAGCCTCTTTTCCGTATCATACCTATTGGGCGTGATGTCCCCTTTCCCGCCATAAGTGCTCTCTATGAAAAGCGTTTCCATCCTCGGGAAAATCGTATTTGCCTGGTCAAAGAGGCGCGTGAACCCGTACTTGATGTCCCCTGAAAACACAAGGTTGTGCAGCCCTTCCCCAATGTGAAGGTGCACCATTGCGCTTCCCAATATATGCCCTGCATTGTAAAACGTAAGCTTAAGTTCGGGTGTAATATCCATTACTTCCCCATAATCAAACGTGATAGTGTGCGCAAGCTGCTTTTGTATGTCCTTTATCCCGTACGGCGGTGCGGAAGTTGAATTTTTCCCAATTATCCCTATATAGTCCATCTGCAAAAGCACCATGAGGTCGCGCGTAGGCGGCGTGCAATACACTGGCCCGTCAAACCCATATGCAAAAAGGTACGGAACAAATCCCGAGTGGTCCAAGTGCGCGTGCGTTACAATTACCGCATCCAGTTCTGAAACTTCAATTCCCATTGCATTCAAGTACGGGTACGCTTTTGTTCCCTCAAAAGTTTCAGGGTTTATCCCGCAGTCCACGAGCACTTTGCTATTGGGCGTTTGCAAGAGCGTGCAGCTCCTTCCGACTTCCTGGAATCCACCAAGCGCAGTTACCTTCACCCAATCGCTCTTTGCGCCCCCTCCATTGCATATCCTTTTCCCAAGGCTAAGAAGGAACTTCTTCCTTGCAACAGCCTCCTTAAGGAGCGAGGAGCGTATTCCCTTTATTGTGCTTGATGCCATCGTTGGCGTCCTTTGCACAACCGGCGCCCAGTTCGTCTTTGTGATTATCTGCTTAAGAGTAGCCCCGCCCTTGCCTATTACGAGACCTGGCTTGAGCGCCTCAATGTTCACTTCGCAAAATTCCGGGTTAAAGCGCACCTCATTTATCACTGCCTCATGCGGGACAGTCTCCTTTATGAGTGCGAGCGCCTGCTCTGCCGGCATAAGTGCGGACGGGTCGCTCCTAATAAGCACCCTTTTTCTCAGCGTGCCCGCTATCCTCTTTATGAGCTGGTCGTTCGCATAGAACGCGTTTATGTCCTTGAGATAAAGTACAACGTCCAGCCCTTCTGCCTCAACTTTGCTAAGCGTGCAGTTTTCAGGCAACACTTCCTTTATCTTCTTCTCTATTTCTTCTATGTTCAATTCTTTCGCCTCGCTAAATGCTAACTATGCTCTAACTAAATGCAAGTATGGTCTGCTCGCCACTTATGCCGCATCCCAATGCAGCCTTATCCCTGTTCTTAAGCAAGCTTTGCAATTTCGTCCTTTTCGTACCTGCGGAATCCGTTCTTCGTGACTACGATTACGTCCACTCCTTCGCCGGATGCGCAGTCGCGCTTCATTGCAACTCCCACTGCCTTTACCGCGACTTTTGCATTTTCCTTTATGCTTCCGTCCTTAACGTACATCTCCTCAAGCAGCCCCAATGCCATTGGGGAGCCGCTTCCCGTAGAAATGCATTTCTCTTCCGTAACGCCTCCCAGCGCATCCACGGAGTATATTTCCGCCTTTTCATCCACCCCCCCAATGAGGAGCTGGACGTAGAATGGGAAGTACTTGTACTGGTACATGATGTTCGCAAGCAGGGTTGCAGCCGACTTCACCGTGATGTTCCTGCCCTGCCTGAGCTTGTAAAGCTTGAATTCCGCCTGCATTATCCTTACGAGCGCCTGTGCATCCGCAACGCTTCCCGCAACCGTCATCGCAATCTTGTCGTCAAGCTGGAAAACTTTCGTAACGTCCTTGCTTGCAATGAAATACCCCATTGTCGCCCGCTTGTCCGTTGCCATCACAATCCCGTCCGAGCACACAAGCCCGACCGTAGTGGTGCCCGTATTGAGCATTTTCATTTTTTCAGAAACGATCTCATTCTTGTCCATGAGCCCACCCCACTTGTTTAGTATGTGAGAAACAACAGCAAACAATTAAAATGCACGCCAATCAGTTTCGCTTTACGCTGTGTCGCCTTAGTTTTGTACAGCAAAAAGCCTTGTGCATTTATTGTGCATAACAACGTTTAAAAGGGTTTGTCACTCGATGCGGTTTTCCCCTACCTCTCATGTAATTCCCTGTATTCCTTGAATTTCTGCGAATAATCCACAATCTGCTTCACCATCTTATCATCCAGCACATCTATCTCGCCCTTGGTGAGCTTGCTTATCTTATTTGAAATGTCAGTTAAGCTGCCAGGGGTGCATCTCTGTTTAATCCAGCCTTCTGGAATTCCTGAAAACTCCCTGCCCAGCCTAAGGTGCCTCTCATGCTCCGTCTCCTCAACCGGCGCCGCAGGCATGCCTTTTTGCATTTTCTTCCTCACCAGCCTTGGTCGGACAGAACCCGCAACTCCTGCATTGCCTCCTGCCCCACTGCCTGCAGCCTGCCGCCTTTGTGCGGCTGCGCTTTCCATCTCAAGCACAAATTTTTCTATCTGCTCCCAGACTACACGAGTGAACAACGACATATCAAGGTTTCTATCAATCATCTTGCGCGCCTCTGAAATTAAGCTGAGCACATGTCCGATCGGCGACCTCGATTCCGTAGTATCCATGCCGCTTTTTTCGCACAGGAGCGCAATCTCGCTCTGTTTCATCTTCCTAATCTCGCCCTCGAGCAAAACAAATTTCTCCAAAAGTTCCTTTCTTTCCCTTTGGGAATCCATATGCTTTTGCATGCCAACCTCAGCCTTACGCGCAATATGCGCATCAGCAAGTTCAATCCCGCTAACAAATTTCCTTATCTGCTCTAACTGTTCGGGGCCAATGCGCACATGCATGCAGTTTTCCTCAATTTCCTTGCGCGCCATTGCAATAAGATTTACAAAATATCCAATGCGCAACTTCGAACCATCAATGCCGCCTTTTTTGCACACGAGTTCAAACTCATGCAATTTCATCTTCCTAATCCTGTCTTCAAGCAAAACAAATCCCTCAAAAAGTTCCATCCTTCCCTTTTGGGCAGCATTCACATTCTTGCTTACCTTAGGGCTTGCATGCGCCCCTTCCATAATTTCCCTATCCTCCCGCTCCAAAGGGTGTCTTGTTTGTATGCACTCGTGCGCGGCTTTTAGAAGCCTCGCTAACGCCGCGCTACCTCCAACATGCTCCCTCAATTCCCTCCTGTTGCAATTGTAAGCAAAATATTTTGAAAGGGAAACGTCCTGGTCAACTAGCGCCATTGCAACCGCAGGCTCACTTCCTTTTGGTTCATCAAGCCTGCCAATTTTTAGAGCGCCAAACACGTCAATAACGCTTTGGCTTGCGCGCGGCTGGTTCCCATTCAAACTAGCCTCACTACCTCCACTTTTCAAAGCTTGGGCAAGCACTATATCTAGACAATGCTTCCCTGTGGCGTGGCGCGCCTTTTTCTTCCCCTTCTTTTTATTGTGCGCCCCTTCCTCTGCCAGCACCGGATGCTGCAAAAATTCGCGCTCCGGCTTGTGCGGCTCGGGTTTGGTTTCGCTTGCAACCCCAAGGAATCTTTCCAGCATTCTCTTTTGGCTCCTCAGCTCCACCATGACCCAACTGGGATTCTTCCCAATTTCCCTTTCAATTAGCCTGATTTCACCCTCAATTTTCATTCTTAGTACGCCATGCAGGTTCTTGTCAACCTTGCCTATAGAATCAGTCACTGAAACGTATTGCATCACCTGCGTTCTGCCCCAAGCATGAACGCTTTTCTTGAACGCTTCTGTCATTTTGGCTGACATGTGATTGACTGCCATGCCATCCGCCCATTTACTTTCTTTTCTTCCCTTTAGTCGCCTTCTTTGAAACTTTCTTTTTAACAGAAGCTTTCTTTGCACTCTTTACTTTTGTTCTCTGCACACTAACTACTCTAATCGGCTGCGCAGCCTGCGCCTTCATCCTCTCAATCCCTTCGCGCGCCGCGTGCATCCTCTCAATCTCCCGCTCTGCACCCGCACTTCCAGATTGCACGTTCCCAATAATCTCGCCTATCATCTGCTCAACCTGCGTGCGTTTCCCGCCGCTCACGGTGAGCGCGCGGAACATTTTCTCGCGCTTGAGCTTCTGCTCATCATACGCCTCTTTTGCATCCTCTTTCAATTGCAATTCGTACAGGTACGCCATCCTTTTGCCCTCCTGTATCATCTCTTCCATCCTTCTTTTCGCATCCACTATGCGCTCGTCCACTCCGCGCTCCATGCGCGAGGCTTCCCCAAGCTCATACTCGTAAGATTCCGTGATGCCGCGAAGCTCCCTCAAGTAGCGGCGCACAAAGTTTGCCTCAATCTCCTCGCGCAGCCCAATGTACTCTATCTCGTTGTTCTTCACAAATTCGGAAATGTTCACCATGTTCCTCTTGTACTCAAGCTCGTTTTCCGCAGCCCACCTGTCTACTTCAGCAAGCTTGTGAAGCTGCTCCTGCATATTCCCAAGCGCATTCTGCTGCTTCCCGATTTCCCTCCATATCCTTGCCATTGAGTCCTTCATCTGCGCCCCTGCCTGCGCGAGCTTTGCAGCATTCTCATCAAGCTGCGCAACCCTCATCTGCTCTGCCTGCAACTGTGCATGCGCCTGCGCAAGCATTCCCTCCACTTGCGCGCGCGTTTGCTCGATTTGCTTTGCAGTGCCTTTGAGCTCTTCAAACCGTACGTATTGCGAATTTATCCCGCGGCGCACTTCCTCAGTTTTCCCTGCAACCTCTTCCATTGCCTCGGAGACCTGAGTGCGCGCCTCATCAAGCATTACAGCGCTCTCATCCACGATTCCCTTCATCTGCCTCTCTATTTCCACCATTTTCTCGTGCTTTTCCCCAAGCTCTCCCGCAGCAAGCGGTATCTGTGCAGCCCTTGCCCTCAAGTCCATGAGGAGTTTCTCTTTCTGAAGCAACTTAGTGGCAATAACTTCCATCTCGCTCTCAAGCTTTTTCTCAAGAGGGGCGTACATTTCTCGCGCAATTTTCTGCTTCTGCGCATTCAGCCTCTCAATCTCGCTTGCAATCTTGTTCACTGCTTCCACGTGCTCCCCAAGCTTCCCTGAGAACCGCGCAACCCCGACATCCACAATCCTTGGTGCTTTTGCGCCGTGCCTTGCCTTTGCAACATTCGCAGGTGCATTCTCGTCCGGCTGGTTCGCAATCTGCTCATCAAGCGCCCTTTCAAGCCCGCTCAATTTCTGCATTATTTCCTTTTCCATCTGCGCAAGCTCGCGCACGTTCTCGCTTTCGTGCGCCCTTGAAAATTCGTCCATTGATTCGGCTTCAATTTCCTTTTCCGCCTCCTCAACATCAGCAAAATTATGGACATTGTCAACGCTTTCGGTTTTTTCACCGGGTTTGCCCGTTGATTTTTCCGCTTGTTTTTCATCAACCGCAGCATCTGCCGTTGCAGTTTCTACCGTAGCCTTTGAATTTTCTTTTTCATAATCCGCAATAGCCGGTTCTGTTTCTTCCTCTTGCGGCATCTCAAGCGTGAATTCCTCGTCCGCATCCGCAGAGAGTTCCTTCAATTTCTGCGCGTGCGCAAGCAGTTCCTCTACCTGTTCAAGCGTAAGCCCGCTCTCCTCGTCAATTTCCTTTCCGATTCCAGAAGAAGCCGGACTCTGTTCAGCGGTAATTTTCACAGGCGTTTTCAGCTGCACCTTGACTGGCAAAACCGGCGCAGCCTGCTTTTGCTCTATTTCCCTCTCATTGATAGAAGAAGTTTGCGCGCCCTTTCCAGTCCAGTAAACGTGCACCCGCGTGAAGTGGTGCTCAACACGCACAACGCCCTGCTCTTCGAGCATGTGCACCCATTTCTCAGTTTCCTTGGCGTCCTTGCCCAAAGAAGAAGAAAGCTTCCTGATGTCCATTCCCCCCGCACCAGCGCCACGCACAATTTCTATTATGCTATCTACTTCAGCACTGATTGGGAAGTTGTCCATGGTTGCCTCCTACTAAGTGCAGGCAGTGGTTATGATTTTCCAGTTGCCCGACAGCTTTGATTTTGCGCGCCTGTACGCCTCTATAATCTGCGGCATGTTCGACTTTTTCGTCTTTATCGTGAACATTACCTGCCCTTTTTGTATGCGTGCAGCGCGGTCAGTTGAGCGCCCAAAGGATTTCCTCATCCCTTTTTGCAGACGGTCAGCCCCTGCGCCCGCAATCATCTTGTTCTCCCTAATCACGTTGTGGGGATACACAAGGATTTTGAACAGGTACTGGTTCAGCATTACTTTTTCGAGGTACTTGTTCGCAGCCTGGCGCGCGCTTTCAAGCGCATTGTCGCGCAGCTGTATGTCCTGGCCTGCAACAAGCGCCATTTGTACGTCATACGGGGCCTTTGCGCCCATAAGGTATACATTAAGCGACAAGTGGGGCATTGCCTTCACAAAGGATTTGCGCGGCTTCTTCTTGGAATACCTGGCCCACGGCACCTTTCCAAGGTCTCTGCAAGTTCTAGCTGGTCTCAATCCCATAAAACGCACCTCTTAGAGCATTTACGCTACAATTCGTGCAATCCGCGTTGCGGATTGCAACTGCAAACCCGGCTTTGCGGGTTTGCATAGTTAGCTCTTTTTGTGCGAATAAACTTTTAATCTTACTCCCTGCTTCTCCCGTAGCATATATGTGGCAGCAACTATATAAACACTACCATAGGAGAGCAGAAATTCACAAAAGCCCTCCGGCATAACATATTTGCTTTAATAATTTTGTTTCCCAGTCCCATAAAGAGGTGCATGCATGGCTAACGTTGACGTAATGAAAGCAATTTCCGAATCATTCAACCTTCTCAAGAAGCACTATCAGGAAGTCGCATTCCCCATAATACTTCTCATATTGCTCACGGGTGTCGGCAATTTCGGAGGTTCAACAATAGGCAAGAACTTCAGCCCGATGCTTTCAGGCACAAGCAGCACCCAGGCAGCATCCAATTTCCCTGATTACAGCGTGCCAGTGAACGCGCTCACCGGAACTCCAACGGGCGCCAATTTCCCTGCAGCGATTGGCGGAATAATCCTTATCGCAATACTTGCACTAATGCTCATCTCGCTTGTTGCAATGGTGTTCAACAGGGCAACCCTGCTTTACGTTTACGGGCACTTCTACGCATTGCTCAACAAGAAGAAGCAGAAGGAGGGCTGGCAAGGCCGCTTCAAGCGCTTCACAATAAAGGCGATTGTGCTTGAGGCATTCTGGATTTTGCTGTGCATAATACTGTTTGCACTCCCTGCATTCATGCTATGGAATGCAATATCGCAGGCAGCTGCAACAGGAAACGCACCCTCAGGCATGCTGGGCTCCATGGTGCTTGCCCTTGCAGTTGCGGCACTAAGCGTGCTCATGCTCCTGATCGTGTGCTTCCTGCTCGCACCCATGTGGATATTCTATGCAATGGACGGATGCGGCTTCTTTGACTCAATGGGCAAATCCTTTACCCTTGTGAGCGGAAACCTAGTGACCTTCCTTGTGCTTGGAATAGTGTTCTTCGCCCTTACAATAGCGGGCGTTGCAGTTTCAATCGCAACATGCTGCTTCTCCTACGTAGTCTCGCCGCTCATCAGCGTATCCCTCATGCTCCTCTACGGGATAACCCTTATGAAAATAAAGATGGCGCTTGCGAAGAAGTAGCCTCTTTCTTTTTCTTTTTTCTTGTAAGCATTAGCCCCAGCTTCATTTTCCCTTCCCAAGCACATTGTACACGTCAAACCCCAGCTTGCCGTCCCTTTCAAGCGCCGCAACAATCCCGTCCACTACAATTTTCTTCACCCTCAAATACTCCTCCCTTCCAACCTCGCAGTTCGCAATCGCATACCTCTTCCCCTTCACATTAAAGCAGAACATGCAGTTGTCCAAACTCTCCACATTGTGGCAGAACATAGAATCGTTGCAGTTTTTCGCATAGTCCATCTCAAAACACCTATTCAGGCTGTACGCATTGTAACAATGTATGAGAAATTTTGACGTGAGTATGCGGTAGCTCCCAAAAACCGCTTCCGAGCCCATCACAGAAAAAGTATCTCCCGAATTTTTCGTGTCAAAAATATCAAACCCGTTTGCAATGTTCATGCAGTTGAAATATCCTGTGGAATTCTGCACATTCACATTGCTTCCTTCCGAATAGTCCGGCACAAAATATGCAAATTCCTTGAGCTTATTCGCAATTTGCGCAAGCGTGCTTGCCTCGCTCAGCCCCTGCATTTTCATTTTCCCAGCAGCCTCAAACTCTTCTTTTGACGCAATCCTTGCTCTAGGAACCCTCCCGAAAAAAGAATAGTCCGGCATGTAACAGCCGCCTTTTCCAAGCGCGGACTTTACATTTGCAGCAGCAGGCGTCCTCTCAACCAGCCATTTCTCATATTTCCCAATAGGGGAAAGCGGCTTTCCAAACAATATTTTTGTTGCAGAGGCAAATGCCTCCTCTATTTTCCTGTCCATTTCAGGCACCTCCAGCAAGCTCAAAAACGCTTGGGAAAGATTTTCTTTTCCTCAACACCTGCGCAACCTCCCCAAGCAGTTTTTTCTTGAGCACAAGGTATTTCTCCTTTGGAAGCTCCACATTCCCCACCATATTTCTTTTTGAAACCTGGTTGAACGAGAACATGCAGTCCGCGCATCCCCTGCAGTTAAAGCACGAATACAAATCCGTAGAGCGGAAGCACAAATACGATTCAAAGCACCTTTTGGAATAGAAAACAACGTGCCCCTTTATGCAAAACCCCACTTCTCCCCCAAGCATGCACCCAAAAGAGTGCTCGCTTTGGCGCATCCCATAGCAGTTTGCAATATATTTTGAGCCCAGCACCTCGCTTGAAGAAACTATTTCCGTAGAATCCGAGCACGAATCGCTTTTGCGCACGTTTGTGCAAATCCCCAAGTTCTTGTTTCCGCAATATGCGAATTCCCCAAGAGAGGAAAGTATGGAATCAATGTCCTTTATGCTATTCACGTTTAGTGCAGGCTGTTTTGTCCCAACTTCCTCAAGTGCAACGAATTTCGCATTTTTGGAATAGTGCTCCCTTGAAAGGAAAACTTCCTTCCCAGAGACAGAAGACTTTACAGCAAGCCCTTTTGCAAGCATTTCCTTCAAGTATGGCTCAAACTCCGCAAGCTCGCCAATTTCCTCCCCAAGGAGGATTTTGCATGTTGATTTGAAGGAGTCGCCTATGTCCATGGGCTTATTCTGCTTTTCACTTTATATTAAATTTCTTGCATATTTTTCCTACAAAATAAGAAATATTTATATATTTTTAAGTATAATGTAGAAATATGAGCGAAAAAATAACTCTAGACAAGCTCGACCTGAAAATACTCTACGAGCTTGACTGCGATGCAACGCAATCTTTTGCAAAGATAGGAAAAAAGCTCAAAGCAGGCAGGGACGTGATAACTTACCGCGTAAAGCGCCTTGAGGAGCAGGGCGTAATAGAAAAATACATCTACGTGATAGATTTCTCAAAAGTCGGGCACATCGTGGCAGCCCTGTACATAAAGCTGCACCACGTTTCTCCCCAGCTTAGAAAGGAAATACTGGAATATTACAAAGGAAGGGAGGATATCTGGTGGCTCTTTGACATGACTCCCGAATACGATTTGGCATTTGGCTGGTTTGGAAAAGACGTAGTGGACGTGCGCAAAAAGGAAATAGAAATCCTTTCCAAATACCGCTCGCACTTTAGGAATTTCAAGTTCAGAATTTACAGCCAGTTCTACCAGTTCAGGAGGAATTATCTCCTTCCCACCCATCAAGCCCCCCTCCCTCCAGTAGTTGTTGATGCAACTCCCAAAAAGCTCACAGACGAAACAGACGAGCGCATTTTGCAGTCCCTTGCAGGGAATGCAAGGAAAACCTATGTGCAAATCGCAAAGGAGCTTTCCCTTTCCCCTGCACAAGTGCATTATAAGATAAGCGCGCTTCGCAAAAATGGCGTGCTACTCTTTGCGCGCCCCAAGCTGGACTTGGAAAAAATAGGGTTTGAATATTTCAAGCTGGACATATACTTGGATGATTTTTCCAAGTATGAAAAGCTCAAGAAATTCCTTTTCGCAATTCCGAATGTAATCTACGCCTTTGACGTTATCGGAGGTGCAGACATAGAGCTTGACATCCACGCAAAAAGCTTTGACGAGTTCATGGAAATACAGGACAGCATAAAAGCGGCTTTCAGCGATGCAATCTCGCACACGGAATACTACCAGTTCAAGAAGGAATACAAGCAGGTATATTTTTAGTTCTTTGAACGCCGCGCCATAAATGCAGCGTTACTATCAGAACTTCGCCATCACTCTGGCTAGCGTCCTGCCCACCCACTTCACTTTCCTAATTTTAACGAGCCTCCTTGCATGGTCTGCCCTTTTTGCAATCATAATCCGCGTTCTCTCAGCCTCATCTTTTTGGCGCACATCCCTTCCCCCGTCCGTCCTGTACGACCTTTTGAATCGTATCATATCTTCCTCCTCCAAAAATGCCAATCTCCCGCAATGCGTCCACGTATGCCCGGCCGATAACATTTTTCCAGTTATCGCATAATTCAATGCCCGTTCAAGCCCGTAACCCATCGCCATTTTTTCAAACCTTTTTGCAGGCTTTGATTTGCAAAGCTCTGCATTCTCCACGCCAAAAAGAAAGTTCAGCGCTTTCATGCTTATTGCCCTCTGCCCAGAAATATCCCATCCAATCCAGTTTTGCTCCTCAATTGCAGGGCAAATTACCATTCCTATAACCTGGCCATTCTCGCCCCTTGCTCCCACTCCCAAAATCATTTTCTTTACTGTCTCGGATTTAAGAGGTTCAAGTATGTCCGCATCCACAATAACAAGAACATCCGCGCCACTCCTCTTGCAGTAAAGCGCACCTTGCAGGAACGCATTCCCTTTTCCTGCATTTTTCCCAATCCTCATGACCTTTGCGCCCATCTTTTCTGCAATGTTTGCAGTCCTGTCAGCAGAGCCATCATCAATCACAAGAAAATCAGCAACAACCCCTTCCCTCACCATCCTAAGCCCGCTTTCCGCAATAGTCGCAATTGTCTCTTCTTCGTTGTAAGCTGGTGTAATCAATATTGCCTTGGGGCATTGTCCTTTATCTTCAGTTGCCACAAAAATATTTATATGTAAATATGCTTATAACCTTTGCTTTTTAGCCCTAAACTATCGCACAATCCTAACATGATAAAACATGTCGCTCTCCCCGATTCCCCGCGCGCTCCTGCTGTATTTGGTATCCTCAATTGAAACTTTCTTCCCAAGCACGCTCTCAACGTATTCCTTTTGCCCCTCTGCCTGAACTTTCAAACCCGCGCTCTTTGCAAATGCGCACAAGAGCGGAACATTCAAATCAGTAGTAAGCTGCCCGTCAAACTCGCGCACAATATTCTCATTCCACATGTGCGAAGGCTGCGAAACAATATCTTCTGCGCTTGCAAACCCATAATCAAAAATGTCACACATGCCATCTTTCGCAAGTGCTTTCCCCAGCTCGCACGCGAATTCGCATGCAACAAAATTAAAAGGAAGGATGTACCCCTCGCCAACCCTCTGCAAAAACTCCTCTGCAAGAAGAGCGCGCTGCAATTGCCCTGCATCAGCCTCACCAATCCCACTAAGCGCAGATTTGGGTTTTTCCTCATCCCAATTTTCAAATGCTCCATCTTCAACGCCTTCAAAATCCTGCGCAAGCCCGCCCACTCCGGCAAAACCCGTAAGCCTCCCATCCGCATCAAACTCGGCTTCCACAACCTCTCCGTTCTCAAGCGCATAAAATTCGCACGGCAAATCATCAAGAAGCTCGTTCATGCGCGCATAGTTTATTTTCCCAACAAACTCTGCGGGCAATTTCTCATTTGAGGCATCAAACTCAACAAATTCGCATTTTTCCAAATGCGCTGCAAGGGTTTTTTGCGAATCTGAGAGCATCCTTTCTGAAAAATCAAAAAGCACATAATGCGTGCGGGCATAGAGCGTTGCATCCTTCTTTTTCACTTCCTCAAGAAAATCCAGCACAAACTTCCCGTTCCCAACGCCGAACTCCGCAACAAGAACAGAATCCTTTGAAACTCCGCCGCTTCCGCCCGCATTCCCAAAATTCGCTTCTCCAGAAGTTTTTCCGCCGAATTTTTCACAGAATTCTTTTGCATTTGCCTGAGCAAGAAGTTTTCCGGAATGCGCATAAGTCTTGAAATCCGAATAAATCCTCTTTCCCTTTTTCCTGTAATAAGAAGAATTGGCTTCCCCCATCCGTTGCGCGCCCTTCATCAAAGCACATCCTTTTTCACGCGCGAAACCCCAAGCGCATGCAGGAATTTCCCAAGCTTGGGCCCCTTGTCCTTCCCAAGCAAGAGCTGGTAAATGGACTTGAAGAAATCCCCAGGCTGTATGGAATTCGCTTTTGCAAACTCAAAGACCGCATTGTGTATCTCAATGGGTTGTATCCCATCTTTCAAGCTTTCAAAGAATTCTTTCAGCTTCCCTTCTGCTTTGTGCGGCATGTACTTGTACGAATATTCCTCAGGTATAAACCCTGCTTTCTCCCACTCCTCAATGTAATGAGAAAGATATTTCACGCCCGCAGCATCCTTGCTCTCCTTCGCAACGTTTTCCCAGCTTCCATAAAGCTGCCTATATAATATGACATCAAGGAAAGCGGTCTTCCACTCATGTATTTTTGAGAGTCTCGCAGCCTGCAATCTTTTCCTGTCCGCCCTGCTCATGCTCTCCTCATCCGCCCCAATGAGCGCAACCGCACCCTGATAGTCCTCAAGCAGCCTCAGCATGTTCACGCTTGTGGGATTGATATCTATATTCTCCTGCAAGTCGGGTTTTAGCAGCATGTACTTTATCGCCTCAGGAGGCAGCAGCTTCATGAGCTGCGAAACCCCCATCCCAGTTCCCTTGCTCTTGGAATATTTCTTTCCCTCAAAAAGTATGAACCCGAATTTGTACCCGATTGGCGGCTCTTTCTTGAAAATTTCCTTAAATATTCCAAGAAGCGTGTCCCAGCTTCCCCCCCTCGTGTGGTGATCCACTCCCGCTCCCTCAATGCTTGTGCCAAAATAATCCATCCAAGAAGGCCAGTGCAGCCTCCAGTTCAATTTGTACTTGTGGTCTGAAAGCTTATTCTCACCTTTGTGCCCGCATCCCTTAGTATATTTCACGTCCTTATCACACGCATACTTGTAACTCTCATCAGTGTGCTCCGTAACCCGCGTGGTCGCAATCCTGCCGCACTTTTCGCACACAGGCATTATGGGCGACCAGTCTGCAGGAAGCTCTTTCCTCAGGCTAGTGCGCGCAACAACCTCTTTTACTTTCTCCTCCTGCTGCAAAAAGAGCTTTGCATACTTGTCAAACGCGCCTTTTGCATAAACCTCATTTATCTTTATTATCTGCGCTTCCACCCCGAAATGCTTCATTATTTCCTGCGCCTCGGTCATGAAATGCTCCCCAAAGCTCGCAGTTTTCCCAGTTGGGTCAGGCACAACATAAAGCGGCTTTCCAAGGTGCGGCTCAAGCACGCTCTTGTACTTCTCAAAAACAGAAGGAACGCCGTCAAACGCATCAAAAATGTCTGCAACAAAATAGTACTTTGCCTTTTTCCCCTGCATCTCAAGCGCTTTCTTTATGCCTTGGGGGTACAGGAATTCGCAAAGCGTCCCAAGATGGCACGGCCCGCTCGTTGTCATGCCCGCGCTTATCAAATACGGCTCTTTTGCCTTTTGCACTACCTCTTGCGCAAGCTGCTGCGACCAGTGCATGCTTCCCTTGTCAAGTTCCGCATCCGACGCCGCGGCTCCCTTGTCAAGTTCTTTTTGCTTATTTTCCATACTCTCACGCTATATTCTCTTTTTGCTCCCTTATTTATTAAAATGTTCTCTGCAAGAGCTTTCCATGAAGCTCGCGGCACTCGCATTTGATTTGTACAACACGCTCATAAATTTCATGCTTTTCAAGAGAAAAACCGCGCAGGCAGCCGCAGCCGCAATGGTGGAGAACGGTCTGCCTCTCTCAAAAGAGGAGGCAGAGGAAAAAATATTCGAGATATACTCAAAGAAAGGAATAGAGTACCAAAAGACTTTCTTTGACGTTGTGTATCCTTTCCATTTGCCCCTTAACAAGGCAGAGCGCATACAGCAGGCAGGCATCCTCGCATACCTAAAAACAAAGTTCGCAGTCCTGCACCCATACCCAGATGTCCCCCAAACCCTCATGGAGCTTCGCGCAAAATATAAGCTTGCAGTCGTAACAGATGCCCCAAGAAATAAGGCATGGCAAAGATTGCTTCTCACAAACCTTGCAGGCTATTTCGACACAGTAATTACTTTCCACGATACAAATGCCTCAAAGCCCTCGCAGGAGCCTTTCCAAAAGCTTCTCACCACTCTCGCGCTTGAGCCTTCGCAAATCCTTTTCACAGGCGACAACCTCAGCCGCGACATAAAGGGTGCAAAACAAGCTGGAATGCGCACGTGCTTTGCAAAATACGGCGCAGTAATAGGCATGGACGACAGCGTGCACTCTGACTTTGAAATAGAGCGCTTCTCAGATTTGCTGCAAATCGTAAAAAAACTGGAATAAGGAAAAAATTACTATCACTGCCGGTTGCCCATCATTCCAAAAGAGCATCCCAGGTTCCCGTTGCTTATCTTGCACGTGCCGCTAATGTTCCTTCCAAACGCACCCAGCTCGCACGCATCCCCTTCCGCCTTTCCATTGCACGCATCCGTAACAGCCTGCGCAATCTGCGCTATAATCTGCTGCCTCTGTTCCTGCGTAAGGTTGCCCATCATCCCCCTGCTTCCATTCCCATAGCCTGTTCCGTTTCCCCTTCCACGATAAGAGCCGTTCATCATTCCGCGGGTTCCATTTGCCCAGTACGCTCCATTCCCGTTATTCATCATTCCGTTTCCAGAAGGAGCCGCATTGCCATTGCTCCCGTATGCTCCCCCATTGTTTCCTGCCCCGTAATTCCCTGAATCCTGCACGCACCCAAAAAGCAGCGCAATTCCTGCAACAACAAAAAGAACAAGCAGTTTTCCTCTAATTTTTTCCATGCGCCCCCCTCTGTAATCATTAACAGTATCCGTTCTGCTCAAGGTATTTTGCACCCTGCTTTGCGCCCTCATAATCCCCTGCCATAAAATCGCTTATCTCTTTTTTCATGACCGAAAGCATGTTACCAAGGCCGGGGTAAGTGTCCGGATTTTGCGCTTTCATTGCAACTGCTTTCGGCTCCCACTGCGCAAGCGCATCCCTGCCTTCTGCTATTGAATCCGCAGCCATCTTGCTTTCGTTTGCCTCAAGGAAAATGCCCACGTGCGAAAGCGGGTCTGCCGGGCACGCCCAGCTCCCCTCAGTTGCAATGTAATAAACCGCCCCGAGGGCATGTTCCATATGGTGCGTATAATTGTGCTCTTGCATCCAGAGCGCCTCATTGTATGCATCACTTAGCTTCCCATTTTCGGATGTGAGATTCCCAAGCATCCCAAGGTCTTTGGCAGTGAGGTTCCTCTGCTGTGCAATCCCCTCGAGCCTGAAATATTCCTGTGCAATCGCATCCTTGTCAAACGCGCCCGTTACGTTTGTGCTGCTGTTTCCGGAACCGCACGCCCCGTTTGTGCTCTCAGCAGCAGCCTTGGAGGTTACGGATGCAAGCTGCCCGCTTATCTGCGCATCATTTGCCCCGTACGTGATAAGCACCCTGTCCAGATTCTTTATCTCAGTGTCCCTTACTGCGCCTGTTTCCCTCCCATTTACAAAATATCTCCACTTTCCATTTTCAGAGTTGCAAAACGCAGTCCCATTGTCAAGCACAATGCAGTTATCCGTAAGGTTTATCCCAATCGTGGAGAAAAAATAGCCCCACGTAACGCCTGTTGCGTGCTTGTGCACGACGTCCCCGTCCCCCCCGTGCAAGTGCGCAAGCGTGCTTTCATTGGTGCAGTTCGTGTCGGTTCCGTTCGGGCCAAGGGGCTCCTGGTATTTTGCCTGCGAAAAGTCCAGCGCCTGCCCGTTCACATACATCTTGAAGTCCGCATGCTCGTGCGTGCTGCCAAACGCCCCGAAATTCTGCTGCTGCACGCACCCTGCCGCAAGCGCGAGCAGGAAGAGGGCAGGGAATATTTTGCGCATCCTACTTCACGACCAACGTCCCAGTCATGCCCCGATGCCCTTCTCCGCAGAACACGTTGCAGAAGAAACTGTAAGTCCCGGCAGTGCTTGCAACAAACTCGCCGGTTGCGCTCTGCCCCGCATCCGCCTTGAGGCTAAAGTTGAATTCCCTTACCGCAATCCCATGCGAAACGTCCTTGTTCACAAGCGTTATCCTCACGGTGTCCCCCTTGTTCACCGTAATCGTTGAGGGCGAAAACTGCCAGTCGCTTGCTTCCACTGTGAATTCCTTTACTGTGCTTCCTGCGCCAGCCGGGTTTCCGCCTGCTGCGCCTGTGCCGTTATCAGTTTGCACGCTTGGGGCAGAATTCACGCCGCTGTCGGGCTGCCCTCCTGCTGCTGAACCCGCTGCTCCGGAAGCAACCTGCCCGTTCGCGCCGCTTTGGGTTTGCCCAGTTGCACTTGGCGTGCCCGGGGTCCCGGCAGCAATGGCATTCTGCACGTTCCCGGAGTTCTGCGTGCACCCGTACAGAAGAAGCACGGACGCCACAAGCATTACGACCAATAATTTCATTTTCCCACCTCGAATGTTAATCCAGTGCAGCCTATTTATAACGATGTTATTAAAATACTTTCGTTATTCCTGCCCCTTACCCCCCAAGCAAAAGCCCTGCAAGTATGAGGAGCGCAAGCGCAATAACGGCGATTGCCATCCGAATGCCCATAGCACCACCCCGCTAAAACTTACGGATGCTGCTTATAAACGGCTTTCCCAAAATAAGCCCCAATTGATGCCCAAATCTTTTTTCATGCAAAGGCACTGCGGTTATGGGCGCACCCGCCCCAATCCGCCGCTTATCCTTTTTCCGGCGAAGGCACTGCGACTATGAGTACGTCCGTGCCTATTTTCTCCACTTTCTCAAAAACAAGCTTTTGAGCCTTCGAAATTTTCACAATCCCTTCGCCTTCCACCGGGCTTTTTGCATCCCGCCCGCCGATTATTTTCGGGCACACAAAAAAATAGTACCTGTCCACGAGCTTTTCTTCCACAAAGCCTGCGTTGGTTTCCCCCCCGCCCTCCACAAGCACGCTTGTAATGTTCAGCATTGCAAGCTTTTTCAAAAGCGGCTTTAGCGGAATCTTCTTTCCGGAAAACAAAAGCACTTTCACGCCCATGCTCTCGAGCTTTTCCTTCTTTTTCTTGTCGCATCCCTTATTCGCAGCAATAATCGCCCTTCCGCCCGCAAGGGCTTTTGCATCAAGGGGAATGCGCAACTTCGAGTCCAGTATTATGCGCATCGGGTCCCTTCTCCCCTCCAGCCTCGCAGTTAGCCTCGGATTGTCCTGCAGCACGGTCCCAATTCCCGCAATTATCCCTTCGTTCTTGGCGCGCAGCCAGTGCGCAAGCTCCCTGGACGCAGGCGAGGAAATCCATTTTGAATCCCCGCTCTTGCTTGCGATTTTCCCATCCAGCGAGCACGCGCTTTTAAGAGTGACAAAAGGCATCCCTGTTTTCGCAACCTTGTAAAACGCAGGGTTAAGCACCTGCGCCTCTTTCTGAAGGATTCCACCCTGCACCCTTATGCCTGCCCTCTTTAGTTCCTCCGCGCCCTTCACCTTCCTTGTCGGGTCCTCAACCGCATACACCACTCTTGAAATCCCGGCCTCTACAATCGCTTTTGTGCACGGAGGGGTTCTCCCATAATGCGAGCACGGTTCAAGCGTTACATAAATCGTTGAATTTTTTGCCTCCCCCTTCCCCAATTTCCTTAGCGCATTAACTTCCGCGTGCGCTTCCCCTGCCTTGTGGTGATATCCGGTTGCAATTACCTTCCCGTTCTTCACAATTACTGCGCCTACCCTCGGATTTGGCAGCGGCTCAGCCTTTTTCGCAAGCCCAATTGCAATCCTCATGAATTTTTCATCTTTCAAATGCATACGCCCCCTAAACCAAATGCCCCATCTTTTCCCTTTTTGTTTTCAAATATCCCCTGTTTTCCTTTGTGGCAAATTCGTGCGCAACCCGCTCAACAACTTCTATCCCGTTTTCCTGCATTGCGCGCACTTTTTCAGGATTGTTTGTGAGCAGCCTTATTTTCTTAAACCCAAGCTGCTTGAGGATGCACGCTGCAAACGCAAAATGCCTCTCGTCCGCCCCGAACCCCAGCTGCTCGTTCGCCTCCACGGTGTCAAGCCCCTTGTCCTGGAGCGCATAAGCCCTTATTTTATTTGCAAGCCCTATCCCCCTTCCCTCCTGCCTCAAATACAAAAGCGCGCCCCTCCCGTTCGCGGAAATTTTCTTGAGCGCGCCCTGCAACTGCCTTCCGCAGTCGCACCTTTTTGAGCCCAGCGCGTCCCCGGTAAGGCATTCGCTGTGCAATCTTACAAGCGGTATCCCCTTCCCTTTGCCCTCTTTCACAACCGCAACGTGCTCTTTCCCATCCATCGAAACAAACGCAACTATCTTGAATTCCCCGTACTTGCTTGGGAATTTTGCCTCTGCAATTCTTTTCACAGTTTGCACATTTCCACCGCCGCGCACATCGCGCGCTCCCCGTATTCCTTCCCCCTTTTCCTTGCCTTTGCCCATGTTGCCCCCGGCCCTATAATCCCAAATCCAACCGGCTTCTCATATTTGAGGGAAAGCCCCACGCACTTGTGCGCTGCAACCTCTGCAATAAGCCGGTCGTGCTCTGTCTCGCCCTTCACAACCGCGCCCAGCACAACCGCAGCCTGCACGTCACGCCTCTTGAACGCCTTTTGCAGCGCAAAAGGTATGTCGCACACTCCCGGCACAGCATACTCGCAGGAAATTTTCGCCTTCAGTTTCCTAGCAGTTGCTTTTGTGGACTTTCTCATCTCGTTTGTAATCTCCTCATTGAACAATGATGATACAATAGCTATGCCCATATTCTACACCCCTATTCTCCCAACGCTCTGCCTGCCCTGCCTTAATCCTTTCCCAGCCATTTTCGTAAGCTCACTCTGGTTTGTTGCAATGAGCACAGCATTTATTGCATGCTTTCTGCTCCTGTCTTCAAAAATCGAAAGCAAGTCCGCCTCATCTTTCCCCTCATCCTCATGCACGAACACTTCTATTATGTGCTTGCCCAGCATGAGTTTTGCCCACTGTATCCCAAGGGACGCCTCGTGCCCGCACGTCTTGTCCACCTGCTCTTTCCCCACCATCCCAAATGCCATTACGATATCGCACTTGTCGCGCACATAAAGGAGCTTGCACTCAACTGGCAAATCCTTTATGCCCGGCACAGTCCTTCTCACGAATTCAATTTTCATTTTCGGGAATTTCCTTTCTATCTCATCAATTGCAAACGCCGCCATGTCCGCGCGCGCGAAAGTCGTGTCCGCAAGCCCGATTCTCAATTTTTTCATAAGCTTCACCAATTACAGTTTTTCCATGAACTCCACATGCATTTACTTTGCCCGCATTTTTCACAAGCCCGCTCACTCCTTCCCGTAAATTTCACTGCCTTCTATGAATACAATTTTATTTTTCTTTGCATATGCCTTCGCCTTCCCGTTTGAAAGCGCCTTTCCCTTCCCAAGCATTTCGCACATGAGAATCGCAGGCGAAAGCCCAGCCCTCTCGCAAAGCGCAAGCCCAAGTTCTGTGTGTCCCCTTCTCTCTTCCAAGCTCTTCCCAATCAAAAGCTGCAAATGCCCCGGAGCCTTGAATTCCTTTTCAAACTCCTTCCTGCCCCATTCCCCCGCAGCGATTTTCCCAAATTCCGCCCGCCCCAAAATTCCAGCCGCAATCTTCTCAAACTCGCGCGCACTAAGCGACCTGTCATTGTCCGTAATGCCCGTATAAGTCCCCCTATGGTTCACCGCAATAGAAAATGCAGGCTTGTCCCCGTATTTTGTTTTCATGTACACAAGCTTTCCCAATCCGCATCTCACATATGCATCCGCAAGGAAAGGCAACCCAAGTTTCTTTGCAACTTCCCCCTTCGTCGCAAGGCACACAAGCCCGCCAGCATCCGTGCGCAGCATGCGAAGCATTTTCGCGCTCGCAAATTTCGCGTGCACCATTATGTCCGCCTCGCGCTCGCGCTTTGCGGAATCAAACACAACAATCGGCTTTCCAGCCCGCAGCACAGAAATCGCCCTCTCCAAACTACTCTTTTCCATGCACAAAGCTTGCGCATCCAGTTATATATACTGTTTTACCCAAAAATGGGTAAATTACCTGCCAATCTTTTTCGCAGCAAAAAGCGTGAAGAAAATGCAATAGCCCCATATCACAGCCGCCATCCCAAGGAATGCATAGTCGTGGTTTATCCCGTAAAGGAACCCCCCCACAAGAGGCCCCACCATCTGCCCAAGAGAATTGAAAGAGGACACGAGCCCAAGCACAGCCCCCCTCTTCCCCTGCACTTTCTTTGTGATGAGCGAATTTACAGAGGGGAACACAAGCGCATTGCCGCACACAAAAACAGCAAGCGCGCCCATGAGAGTTGGCCAGTCATGCGTGAATATGAGCAAAAAGAACCCTGCCCCGGAAAGGAGCAGCCCAACCTGCACGAGCCTTATCTCCCCGTACTTGTTCACAATGCTTCCGCTCACAAACTGCATCACCATTATGAGCACCCCGATGTACGTGAACACAATCCCAATCTGCGTTGCAGTGAACCCCATCTTGCCTCCCGTATATATCGCAAGCGTTGCATCGAGGCCCCCTATCATGAAAGTCGTCATGAATGAGGAAAGGAAAAGGAACAGCATTGGGGATGCGATGTGCTCCAGCATTCCCACTTCCTGTTTTCCCAAATCCTTGCTCTCCTCTTTTTCTTTCGGCTCCTTCACCTGCAAATATATTGACGCAAAGTTCAGCATGGAAAAGAACGCGGAAAGCAGGAA
Organism: Candidatus Anstonella stagnisolia; assembly: GCA_902384585.1. Classification (GTDB taxonomy): domain Archaea; phylum Micrarchaeota; class Micrarchaeia; order Anstonellales; family Anstonellaceae; genus Anstonella; species Anstonella stagnisolia. The sequence goes on along the minus strand of CABMCJ010000004.1, from coordinate 284,088 downwards.
CGCATCCTTGACCGCAAATGAGGACGCAAGCCCTCCAAACGCCGGCCCCGCAATAAGCCCAAGGGAAAAGCTCATCCCAACAAGCCCCATTGCCCTTCCCCTTTGCTTCTCGTCGCTGAAGTCCGATATGAGCGAGATGCACGCAGGGAACATTGCGGATGCGGATATCCCCTCAATCGCGCGGGCAACAAACGCGAGCAAGAGCGAATCCGTGAATGCGAACAGCACGTACGCTGCAGCAAACCCAACCGTGCCAAGCATGAGTATTTTCTTCCTTCCGAATTTGTCCGCAAGCCTTCCCATTATGGGCGAGAAAAGCAGGCTCATGAGCGCAAAGGTCGCGGTGAGCATGCCAAGCTCAAAGGGCTGCGCCCCAAGGGAGAGCGCGTAAAATGGCAGCATGGGCAATATTACCCCAAAGCCAAAGCTCACCATGAATAGCGTAAAGAGCACGGGCTTCATTCCCGGCACTGAAATTATTTCCTTGAATGACATGGGCTTCCCATGGCTTTGCCCGCACGAAATAAATAAAGCAGCGCCTTTTCATAACAAACTTTGTGCAGCTTCGCCCTTTCTTTATATTCCCTTCTCCGCAATTCCACCCAACTATTACCCAAATCCCATTCGTAAAAGATACGTTATTAAAATCCGGCGCGGTTGAATCTAGGTGTTCATATGGAACCGATGAAAAGGCTGCTCTTCTGGCTTTTGGAAGGCACAAAGGGAGGGCCCACGCGCATAAGGCTGCTCTCATTGCTCTCAAAAAAGCCCATGAACCTGCGCCAGCTTTCAATTGCAGCAGGGCTTGACTACAAGACAAGCGAGCACCACGTGCAGCTTCTGCTTAAGAATTCCATACTTGAATGCAGCGGCAACGCATACGGGAAAATTTATTTCATATCCGACATCGCGCTCGCGCAAAAGGAAATAAAGGACATACTAAAAGGTGGTAAAAATGGCGGCAAATAGGAACCATAGGAAAAACAATGCAAACGTTTCAACAGGCGCGCTGGCTGCGATTTACACGCTCGCGCTCATAGTTGCGGCACTTGCACTTCTCGCAATCTCCTCGCTCCTCCTTCTTCCGGGCATGATGGGCATGGGCGACCCGCGCGGCGGGTTCGAGAACAATGCGTTCATCAGTGCGCTTGAAGGCAACCTCCTTTTGCGCCTTGCGCTCTCAGGCCTTAACGTGCTCCTCTCAATCTACCTTCTCTTCACCTACGTAAAGGACTACCTGCGCCTTCGCGCAAGCTTCACGCTGGGCATAATCGCATTCCTGTTTTCCTTCCTCCTGTACGCGCTCTCATCCTTCCCCCTTGTGCGCGTCACAATGGGCCCATACGGGATTGCAAGCTCGCTTTCATTCGTCCCCATGCTCTTTAGCGCAATAGGGCTGCTCATATTCGCAAAGCTCAGCAACCAATAATCCGCCCGCGTGATTTTTGGGCGCGTGGGCAACGGGCAACCCGAGCAGGGGCAACCCGGGCATAGGCAACGGGCGGCCGAATTTCAATTTGGGCAGCATTTGGGCACAAACTCGGGCAGTGCATATAAAGGGCACGAGGGTGAACTATAACATGCCAGCACAACGCATGCAGGAACAGCCGCTTCTGCACTTGCAGGAAGTTTCAAAGCTCTACTCAGGGGAAACCCCGTTCCTTGCGCTTGACAGGATTTCCATTGAGATAAAAAAGGGCGAGCTTGTTTCCATAGTTGGCCCCTCGGGAAGCGGCAAGTCCACGCTGCTCCACATGCTCGGCTGCCTTGACATGCCAACTGGGGGCGAAATATTCGTTGAGGGAAAGGCTGTTTCAAAAATGTCCGATGATGCGGTTGCGGATTTGCGCCGCGACACAATCGGCTTTGTGTTCCAGGAATTCAACCTCGCGCCCACCCTGAGCACGTTTGCAAACGTGGAGCTGCCCCTCATGATACGCGGCGTGCCAAAGGAAACGCGCCGCGAAATCGTGGAGCGCAACCTCGCAGCAGTCGGGATGTCGGACAAGGCGCACAACCTCCCATCGCAACTTTCAGGGGGGCAAAAGCAGCGCGTTGCAATCGCGCGTGCGCTTGCGAACAGCCCCAAGCTCATACTTGCTGACGAGCCGACCGGAAACCTCGATTCAAAGTCAAGCGCCGAGGTGATGTCGCACATACTGCAACTGCACAAAAAGCTCGGCATCACCGTAATACTTGTAACGCACGACCATGCATTGGCGGAAAAAACAGACCGCATAATACGCATAATGGACGGGAAGATTGAAAGCGACACAAGGAAAAAGCACGCCGGGAAAAATACAGGATAATGCGCATGCTGAAAAATAGGGAGCAATGCAAGGAAAAAACACGTTGAGAGGCGGTTTGCATGAAAAAAATGAACCTTTTTGTACTTCTGGTGCTGCTGGGCGCATTCGGGCTTGCTTTTGCAGAGGCGCAGCCAATACTCCAGATTTCAAATTACACGACCGTCCCAACTGACGTGTACCCAGGCACCCTTGGATATCTCCAGCTCAAGCTTTCCAACAACGGGGATGCAACCGCGGAGGCAGTGAGCGCCCAATACACCCTTGAGGGGTCCACCCGCACGCTTTCCATAAGCGACATAAGCGCGGGCTCAAATACCCAGGTGTCGGTCCCGTTTAAGATAGACAACGGGGCTTCGGGCAGCCTGCAGCTCATCACAATAGAAATATACTACAACTATGAAAAATCAGGCGGCGGCACGAATTCCAAAAAAACCTCCCTCACGGTCCCCATCGTTGTAAAGCAATACAGCCCGCTTGAGGCAAGGACGCTTTCAATAGACAATGCCGCAATCTCGCCTGGCGAAAAGCTCACGCTGCACCTTGAGCTTCGCAACACAGGGGGCGTTGTGAACAACCTTCTGATAACTACCCCTGCGAATTCCTCGTTCTCAATAGAGGGTTCCACCCAGCTTGCAGTGGGCAGCATACCTGCAGGCTCAGGCACAAACGTAACCCTCGTGCTCCTGTCCTCTTCAGATGCAAAGACGGGCACATACGCAATACCCGTACTATTCACCTATCAGGACGCAACAAAGCAGCCCACCCAGGATACTCTTTACGTGGGCCCAATAGCAGTTCTTTCCTCCTCTGTCCAATACCGCGTTTTCCTTGAGCCCCTCGCCCCTGTTGAAATAGGCGCGCAGGTCCCTTTCCGCCTCACGCTCCAAAATACTGGCTCCTCCCCAATCTCCGCAACCCTTGACATAAACTCAACCGACGCGTTCACCCCAATCGGCGTGCAGAGGCTGTACTTTGATTCTGTGCCTGCAGGGAAAAGCGCCTCAAAAAACATCACCATCGGGGTTTCAGCCTCAAAGAGCTCGGGCTTTTACACCCTGCCCCTTGTGCTCACCCCAAGCAGCGGGCAACCCACTCGCTTTGATGCGGGCCTTGCAGTGTCCGCAACTCCCGAAATAACAGTCACCCTTGATTCCCAGTCCGGCGCAACGCAGGTGCAAATCGCAAACACGGGCAATTCCCAGATACGCAGCGTGTATGCGAGCGCAGGCTTCACCGGCTCGCAGTCGGTTTCCGAAAGCTTCATGGGCACGCTCAACGTTGACGACTTCGCAACCCTTTCCCTTGCTGGCAACGGGCCAAGCGTGAACGTGGTTGTGCGCTACCGCGACAGCAACAATGCGGAGCACGTTGAAAACACAACGCTTGAAAGGAGCGCAGTGTTCACCGGCGTCACCGGCGCGTCAGGCTCGTCAGGCGCATCTCAAAATTCCGCAACAGGCAATTTCCGCCAGGGCGCAAACAACAACCCGCTTGGCTTCCTCACGGGCGGCAGGCAGGGCGCATCAGCAGGCAGCCCCCTTGGAATCGCAATCCCAATAGCCGCAGTAGTGGTAGTTGCAATAGTAGGCTTTTTCGCATACAAGCATTTCACAAAAGCGAAAAAGGAAAGCAGCCCCAAGCCTGAAGAAGTCGCAATATCCGCACACGCAAAACCGGATTCCCTGAAAACAGGCAAAAGATAGGCGTTCAAGGCAAAGAGTAACACCGGCTGATGGCGGTTCGGTGCATGCAAATTGCAGTAGCGGTGAAAAAATGAAAAACAGCAAACTTGCGCAAACACGGGCGGGATGAAAATGAAAAACAGCGAACTTGCAGAGCTTGCATTCAATTCCCTGCGCTACCGCTCATTGCGCAGCTGGCTCGCAATACTGGGGATAGTGATAGGCGTGGCCTCCATTATTTCCCTAATCTCAATAAGCGTGGGCATAAACGACAGCATACAAAAGAACCTTGGCGGGCTTGGCGCAAACGTGGTTACAATTTCCCCAGGGGGATTGCGCGCAGACCGCTTTGTGGTGGGAGGGGGCGGCCAGTTTGGCGCCCCAACCGCAACTGAAGGCAAAATAACTTTCCGCGAGGCAGACCAGCTTCGAAGCATTGCGGGCGTTTCCAGGCTTGATGCGCGCGTGCAGGGAAATGCGCGCGTGAACTACCGCAACAAGAACACCAGCATAAGCATAATAGGCACAGAACCTTCAGCTTTTCCCCTAAGCGCAGCCAACACAATCCTGTACGGAAGGAGCCTGGGGATAGGCGACCTCTCTTCCGCAGTGCTCGGATACTCGGTTGCAACAAGCACCTTCAACGAGAGCATGCTGAATAAGCAGATAAAAATAAACAATGTGCCCTTCCGCGTTGTGGGCGTGCTCAACCAGTCCGGCTCCAGCTTCTCAGCAACTGACCGCAGCATTTTCATTTCCCAAAAAGCCGCTGAAAAGCTTTTCAGCCAAAACCAGTACGTAAGTTCAATTGTAGTTGTTGCTGCAGACGGCAGCAACCCGGACACTGTCGCAGCAGGCATCACCCAAAAGCTGCTTTCCCTGCACCGCGTCTCAGTGGAGAAGCAGGATTTCACTGTTACGACCGCAACCACCCTCCAGTCCACAATCTCAAGCGTCACCAACACTCTCGCAATTTTCCTTGGCGGAATCGCCTCAATTTCCCTCATAGTGGGCGGCATCGGGGTTGCAAACGCAATGTTCACAAGCGTGCTTGAGCAGACAAAATACATCGGGCTGCTCAAATCCCTTGGCACAAGGCGCGGCACAGTAATGAAGCTTTTCCTCTTTGAGGCATGCATGGTGGGCCTTGTAGGCGGAGTAATAGGCGTTGCGCTTTCCTTTGCAGTTTCCGGCGTGCTTGGGGGCTTCGGGCTTCCCACGCGCATAACGCCCGAACTCATCCTTCTTGGAATAGGCTTTTCCATAATAATAGGCGCGGTTTCAGGCATACTTCCTGCGCGCAACGCGGCTTCAGTCCCTCCAGTAGAAGCCCTGCGCTACGAATAGTGCGCGCGGCGGGTGCGCGCCTATAACTATGTTATTAAATTTTGCTGCCATAATTGCCAATAGGTGATGCTATGCTAAAAGTAGGCGAACCTGCACCTGACTTTGAACTGCCAGACCAAAACGGCAAGCCCGTAAGGCTCTCCTCTTTTCGCGGGCATGCGGTTGTAGTGTATTTCTACCCCAAGGACGACACCCCGGGCTGCACTGTTGAGGCATGCGGCTTTCGTGACTCGCTTGAAGATTTCAAAAAGGCAGGCGTGCACGTGCTTGGCATAAGCGCGGATAATGAGGGCTCGCACCAGAAGTTCATCTCAAAATATTCGCTTAATTTCACGCTTCTTGCAGACATTGAAAAATCCACAATAAGGAAATGGGGTGCATGGGGCAAAAAGAGCATGTACGGAAAGGAGTATGAAGGGATTTTCCGCACGACTTTCCTCATAGACTCGCAGGGAAAAGTGAAAAAAATCTTTGAAAAAGTAAAACCCGAAGGGCATGCAAAGGAGATTTTGTCTGCCCTCTAAGCAGGCATTCTACCCAAACATCCTGTCTATTACTCCCTTTCTCCCTTCCTTTTCAAATTCCTTGAGCAATTCCTTTTGCTTCTGGCTTAATTTTAAGGGGACTTCCACTTTCACGCGCACGTACAAGTCCCCCTTTCCCCTTCCCCTAAGGTTCGGCATGCCCTCCCCTTTCAGCCTAAAGTTCGAATTTGGCTGCGTTCCAGCAGGCACATCCATTTTCACTTTCCCAAAAAGAGTCGGGACTTCAATTTCGCCGCCGAGTGCAGCCTGCACAAAGCTTATGTTCAATCCCATGTGCAAATCTTCCCCTTCACGCGCAAAAATATTGTGCTCGCGCACGCCCACTATTACGTACAAATCCCCGCTCCCGTCTTTTCCGAACTCCCCCATCCCATTGTATTTTATCCTGCCCCCACTGTCAATCCCAGCAGGCACAATTATTGAGAGATGCTCGCTTTTCCTTACTGCTCCCTTTCCATCGCACTCATTGCAGGCTTTTTCCACGCTCTCGCCCCTTCCCCTGCACACAGGGCACATTCCCGCAGTCACAACCCTTCCAAAAGGACCCATGTTCCTTATCTGCTGCACCTGCCCGCGCCCAGAGCACTTTGCGCACCTCTTTATGCCGCTTCCTGGCTCTCCCCCGCTTCCCTTGCACCTCTTGCATGCAACAAAATGCGAATATTCAACTTCCTTTTCCACCCCTTTTGCAGCTTCCTCAAGAGAGATTTCCATATCATACCTAAGGTCGTTCCCAAACTCTCCCCTTCTTCCCCTGCCGCCTCCCATTCCAAACATGCTGGAGAACATGTCTTCAAATGGCCCTCCACCGAACCCGAATTCCCTGAAAATATCGTCAAAGTTCGCATTCTTGAAAATATCCTCTTGCGAATACCTTTGGTCAAAGCCCGAATGCCCATACTGGTCGTACGTGCCCTTTTTCCCCTCGTCCGAAAGCACCGCATACGCTTCCGAGATTTCCTTGAACTTTTCTTCCGCGCCCGCATCCTTGTTCCTGTCCGGATGGAACTGCATCGCAAGTTTCCGGTACGCAGCCTTTATCTCATCCTTGCTTGCGCTCCTTGGGACCCCGAGTACTTCGTAGTAGTCGCGTTTGTTTGCCATATTGGTCGCTTCTCTTTAGTTTTCTTTTTTCAAGCCTTCTTGAAGTCCGCGTCTTTTGCATCATCTTTTGGTGCGCCGTAGCCGCTTGGTCCATCATCTGCGCCACCTTGAGAACCTGCTCCGTATGCTCCGCCCGCTCCAGCGCCCCCAGAACCACCTGCGCCGCCAGAACCCGCTCCCCCGCTTCCTGCGCCACCAGCGCCTTGGTACATTGATGCACCCGCTTCCTGCAATATTTTCTTCAAATTCTCAGCAGTGCTCTTTATTTTCGCAGCATCCTTTGCAGCAAGCGCATCCTTTGTTTCCTTGAGCGCATTCTGAACTTTCTCTTTTAGTTCCGAAGAAATTTTCTCCCCGAATTCCCCTAGCATTTTCTCGCCCGTGTACACCAGGGTTTCAGCCTCGTTTTTGGTTTCCGCTTCCTCGCGAAGTTTCTTGTCGGTTTCCGCAAACTGCTCCGCCTCTTTCATTTTCTTTTCAATCTCGCCCTTGTCCATCTTGTGCGGCGCAACAATTTGCAGCTTCTGCTCCTTTCCAGTCCCAAGGTCTTTTCCAGTTACGTGCAATATGCCGTTTGCATCAATGTCAAACGTAACCTCTATTTGCGGCACTCCTCGCGGTGCTGGCGGTATCCCAACAAGCCCGAACTTCCCAAGCTCAATGTTGTCCCGCGACATTGCGCGCTCGCCTTGCAGCACGTGTATATCCACGGATGTCTGGAAGTCTGCAGCAGTGGAGAACGTTTGCGACTTTTTCGTGGGTATTGTAGTGTTCCTCTCAATGAGTTTGGTAAATACTCCGCCCATTGTCTCTATTCCCAGTGAAAGCGGCGTTACGTCCAATAGAAGAATGTCTTTCACATCCCCCGCAAGCACGCCTGCCTGTATTGCAGCGCCCATTGCAACGCATTCCATCGGGTCCACTCCGCGTTCCACTTTCTTGCCCACAAGCCCTTCCACAAACCTCTGCACAATCGGCATTCTTGTAGGCCCGCCCACCATAATTATCTTTCCAATATCATTCGCAGTGCTCTTTGAGTCCTTGAGCGCCTGCTCTACGGATTTTTTGCATCTGTTCACAATCGGCTCCACTATCTCCTCAAGTTTTGCCCTTGTGAGCTTGTGCGCAAAGTGCGTTGGCCCCTCTTTGCCCGCAGAAAGGAAAGGCAGATTTATTTCGCTCTCAAGCGTAGTAGAGAGTTCTATCTTCGCTTTCTCCGCAGCCTCGCGCATCCTTTGCATTGCCTGCCTGTCGTTTTGTATGTTAATGCCGCTCTCGCGAAGGAAAACGCCTACAAGATAGTCCACAAGCGCATTGTCCATGTCCGTGCCGCCCAGCTGCGTGTCTCCAGAAGTGCTCTTTACTTCGAAAACGCCGCCTCCGAATTCCATTACTGTAACGTCCAGCGTGCCGCCTCCAAGGTCAAAAACCATTATCTTCTGCTCTTTTGCGCCCTTGTCAAGCCCGTATGCAAGCGAAGCAGCAGTCGGCTCATTTATTATGCGCACAACTTCCAGTCCCGCAATTGAGCCCGCATCCTTTGTAGCCTGCCTCTGGTTGTCGTCAAAATACGCAGGCACGGTGATGACTGCCTTCTCAACCTTGTCCCCAAGGAAATTTTCCGCGTCCTGCTTTATTTTCGCAAGCAGGAAAGCTGAAAGCTCCTGCGGGCGGTATTCCTTTCCAAATACCTTGTAGCGGAAATCCGTGCCCATTTTTCTCTTGAACGCATACACCGTGCCTTCCGCATTCGCTACTGCCTGCCTTCTTGCAGGCTCGCCCACAAGCTTCTGCCCTTCCTTCGTGAACGCAACGTACGAAGGGAAAGCCTTCCCGTATTGCGTAGCACCCTCTGCAGACGGTATAATTACTGGCCTGCCTCCCTCAATTACCGCTGCCGCAGAGTTTGACGTTCCCAAATCAATTCCGATTATTTTTGCCATATTTCTCACCTCAGTTTTAACATGATGGGCAGGAGTCCACGCTGTATTCCTCCTCGTCCTCTTTGCTTTCTTTTTTCTCATTTGCTTTTCCTTTCCCGTTTGAAACAATCACAACCGCATGCCTCAATACTTTCCCGTTCAAATTGTACCCGTTCTGCACAATCTGCACGATTTCCCCAAGGGGTTTTTCGCTCTCAACGTGCGAAACAACGTCGTGCAAGTACGGGTCGAATTTCTTTCCAAGCACTTCCATTTTCGTGACCCCCTCATCAGAGAGCATCTTGCCAAACTTTGAAGCAAGCATTTTTACGCCAGTTGAAATGGAACTTTCTTTCTCCTTCTCGGCAGCTTTTGCAGCCATCTCAACTTCCTCATACATCGGTATTATTTTGAGCAGCATCACGGCTTTCGCATTCAACGCAAGCTCCTCTTTCTCTTTCATTGTCCTTTTGCGGAAATTCTCGTATTCTGCAGCAATGCGCAGCATCCTCTCATTGAGCGCCGCAACCTGCACCTTTACGGAATCGGCTTCCATTTCCTTCTCGTCCGCACCTTCTATGAAATCCTTTTCATTTTGCATCCGTGCTTTTTCATCAGCATTCTGTGCATTCTTTCCCGCTTTCTCATCCGGTTTTTTTGCAAAGTTTTTCTCATCCGCCTTCTTCGCACCATCTTTAGGGTTTTGTTTGTCGTCCATGCAATCACTCTATAAAATTGATTCCTATTCCTGCCTTCTCCTCACTTTCTTCAGGGGAGGAAGCACTTCCTTCCCAGGGCCTTCCTCAAGCATCCCCTCAAATTCCCTGTCTATTTCGCGCGCAAGGTCGTCCATTTCGGAAAACATCTTGTCCATGTCGCTTTTGAATTCAAGGAGCATTTCACCGGCATTTTTCGGCTGCATGATGTACTTTGTCTCCTCTTTTTTCACAACCCCTGCGATTTCCAGCCTCTTCAGGTGGTGTATCACCGTTATGCGGTTCAAGCCCGACATTTTTGCAAGCTCGCTTCCCCCAACCGGCTTGTCCCGCCCGGCAATCATCATTGTCTTGAGTACCTGCGTTACTGTCGCATCCGTGTCGCGGTCCGACATTATGCGCATGTACTTGCAAAGCTTCACAAGCTCCTCGTCCGCCCCCTCCCCCCTCCGCTCAATTACCTGCACCTTCACTACCCTGTCTTTTTTGCGGGGTTTTTTCAGCTCGTCCATAGGTATCTGTTAACATTGTATTAACATCCTATTTATAAATGTTAGCACGGTCTTAACACTGTTAGCATGAAATTAACACTGCCATGCGCTCCAATGCGCAAAAAGGGCGCACGTATTAAAAAACAAGCCCGCATTTAGAAGCATAAGGTGGCATAAATGAAGAGCACTCTCTTACTCGCACTTATATTCTCGTTTGTTTTCCTCTACGGCTGCACGGACAAGGTGGACGCGCAGCAATACCAGCAGGCAATCTCCCAGCGGGATTCCTACCAGAAGCAACTGGAGGATTTGCGCCTTCAAATCCCCGCATACGAATCCAAAACATCCGCAGCAGAGCAGAACTACGCAAGCTGCCTGCAGGAAAAAATAGCGGCAGAAAGCGAGGCGTCAACCTGCAAATCCCAGCTCGCAGCATCAAGCTCAACGTCCGACTCAAGGGGCGCATACATTGAGCGCGTAAAAGCCTCAACGGCAAAATACGACTCCTATGCGGGCATCTTGAACGGATATTATGCGCTTTTCAACTCAAGCACAATCCCGACCTACAGCAAAATAGTGGAATACGAGCAAAAGCTCAATGCAACAAACGATGCCATCCTCTTGCAAAAGTGGAAGACCGCGCTCAACTGCCCCGGCGATGCGGTATGCACGCCGCTTTGGAACGCATTCACGTCCCACATAAAGGACAAGATGGCAGAGGGTGCGGCAGCAATATACATTGCGATAAAGGCGAACTAAAATGAGGCGTCTTGAGAAACTGCACCTTCCAAGCGGAAAGAATTCCCTTAACTACTGGTGGAGGGCAAGAAACCCCCTAAAGCTTGTTTTCAATTTCCTCATAGTGCAAATATGCCGCTATCTACCCTCGGTTTCACTTAAGAATTTCCTCTACCGCACGCTTGGCATGAAAATAGGGAAGAATGCCGCGTTTGCATTTGGCGCAACGTGCGATTTCTTTTTCCCCGAACTAATCGAAATAGGCGAGAACTGCATAATAGGCTTCAATGCAACAATCCTCACGCACGAATTCCTCATGGACGGCTGCAAAATTGGGAAAGTGCAACTTGGGAAAAACGTGCTTATAGGTGCAAACAGCACTGTTCTGGCTGGCATTAGCATCGGTTCAAATTCCCAAATTTCCTCAATGTCTTTGGTGAATTCCGACATCCCATCAAACTGCCTTGCGGGGGGAATCCCGTGCAAAGTGCTGAAAAAACTGTGAGAAATATGGAAAATAAACATGGCATTTTGTTTCCCATAGTCCTTCTCCTAAACATTGCGGCAGTTTTCGTGGGCATATGGTTCTACTCAGGCCAGCTCGCCTCTTCCTCCCCGCTTCTCTGGATTTTCATTCCCGACTGCCCGCTTTACATTTTCCTGTGCACCCTTATCCTGATAGGTAAAATAAAAAGCGATTTGCTGCGACTCCTAATATCCGCAAACACGCTCAAGTACGGCCTATGGACAATGCTTGTGCTCTTTTTCTATGGAAACTACTATTTTTCTTCAGCAGACATCATCCTGTACTGCATCTTCATGCTCGGGCATTTTGGAATGGCTGCGGAAGGTTTTCTTCTCTTCCCAAAAAAAGTCGGTACAACCGCACTCCTCTTCCTTCTTGCGTGGTTCCTGCTCAATGATTTTGCAGACTATGCGCTTGGGGCGCATCCATCCATCCCGCTACAATACGCAAACACAATCGCGCTCTTTGCGCTTGCGCTCTCTTTCGCAATAGCTATTCTTGTTCCGATTCTCTCAAAAGCAGCACATTCAAGATATCCTGAAATGCTCAAAAGCTTCCTCTTCTAGCCTCGTGCAAACCTAAGCAGCAGGCGGTGCAGGCTGTGCATTTGCAACGTTTGGCGCAGAATTCCCGTTCCCATTCTGCTTCTTTATTATCGCAATCGCAACAACTTTTTCCTTCTCCTGAAGCCTCATGAGCCTTACTCCCTTTGTGTTCCTGCCAACAACTGAAATCCCGTCCGCAGGTATCCTTATTGCCTTGCCCATGTTGGAAAGAAGTATTATCTCATCCCCGTCTTCTACGGCGCGCAGCGCAACGACTTTCCCGTTCCTCTCATCTGCCTGTATGTTTATCACGCCCATGCCGCCCCTTCCCTGCAGCCTGTACTCTTCAAGCTCCGTGCGCTTCCCATACCCGTTCTCGCACACAGTAAGCAGCGTTTTCACATCATCAAGCGCCATCCCGACAACTTCGTCCGAGTCGCGCAGGTCAATTCCGCGCACTCCCTGCCCGGTTCGCCCAATCTCGCGCACATCTTCCTCATTAAAGCGTATTGCATACCCGTTTTTCGTTCCGATTATTATGCTCCTCTTCCCGTCGGTTTTACGAACTTCTATAAGTTCATCTTTTTCCTTAAGCGTAATCGCAATTATCCCGCCTTGTCTTGGGCGCGAGTAGTCCGTGAGCGCGCTCCTCTTCACAACCCCGTTCTTTGTGCACATCACAAGGTTCTCGCCTTCCTTGAACTCGCGCACAGGTATTGCAGCAGCAAGCTTCCCATCCTTAACATTCAGAAGGTTCACAATCGCTTTTCCCATTGCATACCTTCCAGTCTGCGGTATCTTGTACACTTTCAGCCAGTGCACAGTCCCGTCATGCGTAAAGCAAAGCAGATAATCGTGCGTGTTGCACACAAGAACATCTTTCACTTCATCTTCTTCTTTCATTTCCGTGCCAACTACTCCTTTTCCTCCCCTTCCCTGCACGCGATACTCCTCAAGCCCCACGCGCTTCACGTAGTCGCTCTTTGTAATTATCACAACTGCCTTCTCATCCGGCACAAGGTCCTCAATCCCGATATCATCGTCCGCGGCAGCAACAATTTCCGTCCTTCTCGCATCAGCATATTTCTTCTTTATCACAAGCAGCTCTTCCCTTACAATCGCAAATATTTTTGCCTCATCAGAAAGCACGGATACGAGCCACTCTATTTTTTTAGAAAGCTCAATGTGCTCCGCATCAATCTTGTCCCGCTCAAGCGCAGTAAGCCTTCCAAGCTTAAGCTCAAGTATTGCCTCAGCCTGCTTTACATCAATAGAGAGAAGCGCAACAAGCGCCTCCTTTGCAGAAGCGGAGTTCGGCGCAGCCTTAAGCGTCTTTATAACTTCATCAATTTTCCCAAGCGCAGCCTTGAACGCATCCAGCACGTGCTTCCTTTCCTTTGCCTGCGCAAGGTCAAAGTCGCACCTGCGCCGCACAACCGTTCTCCTATGATTGATAAACTCCCGCAGCATGTCAGAGAGCCCCATTGTTTTTGGCTCATTGTTCACAAGCGCAAGGTTGGTAATCCCAAACGTGCTCTCAAGCGCGGTGTGCGCATAAAGCTGGTTTAGCACAACATCCGCATTCGCATCCCTCTTAAGCTCAATCTCAACCTCAATGCCTGTCCTGTCCGAGCGGTCTGCAATGTCGCTTATCCCTTCCAGCACCTTGTCGCGCACAAGTTCCGCAATCTTTTTCACAAGCTCTGCCTTGTTCACCTGGTATGGAAGTTCCGTAATTACGATTTTTTTGCGCGCCTTGTCCTTTTTGCTCTGCGCAATTTCGCATTTTCCCCGCACTTTCACAGAGCCTCTCCCAGTCGCATACGCAGACCTTATCCCTACTGTGCCGCATATTATGCCTCCAGTCGGGAAGTCCGGCCCCTTTACCTTATCCATAAGCTGCTCAAGTGTTACACTCGGCGTATCTATCATGAGCACAAGTGCATCTATAATTTCCCCAAGGTTGTGTGGCGGGATATTCGTAGCCATCCCGACCGCAATTCCTGAAGACCCATTCACAAGCAAATTCGGTATCGCAGATGGAAGCACAAGGGGTTCCTTAAGCGTTGCATCAAAGTTCGGCGCAAAGTCCACGGTATTTTTCTCAATGTCCGTGAGCATTTCTTCCGCAATCCTGCTCATGCGCACTTCAGTGTACCTCATTGCGGCTGCATTGTCCCCGTCCATCGAACCGAAATTCCCCTGCCCATCCACTAACGGGCATCTCATTGAGAACTCCTGCGCCATTCTCACAAGCGAATCATAAATCGCAACGTCCCCGTGCGGATGGTACTTACCGAGCACTTCTCCCACAATGCGCGCGCTCTTCTTGTACGGCTTGTCGTGCGTATTTGAAAGCTCGTACATTGCATACAAAATCCTCTTGTGCACTGGCTTAAGCCCGTCGCGCACGTCCGGAAGCGCACGCCCCACAATAACCGACATCGCATAGTCCATGTAAGACGTTTTCATCTCGGCTTCCACTGGGCGTTCCGTAATCTTCCCATGCGAATACTCAACGTCCGCTTTGCGCTCCGCTCCCTTTGCCTGCGAATTTTCCACTTCAACTTTTTGCGTATCTGCCATCTAACCCATCTCAAATATCCAGATTCTTCACTTCTTTTGCATGCGCCTCTATGAACTGCCTTCTTGGCTCCACAACTTCGCCCATAAGAATCGTGAAAAGCTCGTCCGCCTTCATTGCATCGTCTATTGTAACTCTCAAAAGCGTCCTTTCCGCAGGGTCCATTGTGGTTTCCCAAAGCTGCTGCGGGTTCATTTCTCCCAGCCCCTTGTACCTCTGCACTCCGGAATCCTCGCCCATTCTCTGCTTTTCCTTCTCAAGCTCCGCTTCCGTGTACACGTACTTCTCTTCCTTCCCTTTCTTCACCCTAAAGAGCGGAGGCTGCGCAATAAAGATATGCCCTTTCTCCACAAGCGGCTTCATGTACCTGTAAAATAGCGTAAGAAGAAGCGTGCGTATGTGCGCGCCGTCCACGTCCGCGTCCGTCATTATCACTATTTTATGATACCTCAATTTTGAAATGTCAAAATCCGTCCCAATGTTTGTCCCAAGCGCCATCACAAGCGAGCGTATTGCTTCGGAATCCAGCACCTTGTTTATCTGCGCTTTTTCCACATTAAGGATTTTCCCTCTCAGTGGCAATATTGCCTGGAATTTCCTGTCCCTTCCCTGCTTTGCGCTGCCGCCTGCAGAATCCCCTTCCACAATGTAAATTTCACTCTTTGCAGGGTCTTCCTCAGAGCAGTCTGCAAGCTTCCCAGGAAGCACGCTTGTTTCCAGCACTCCCTTCCTTCTTATGAGCTCTTTTGCCTTTTGCGCAGCTTCCCGCGCCTGCGCCGCATTCATTGCCTTGTCTATGATCCTTTTTGCGTCCGTTGGGTTCTCCTCAAGGTAAATAAAGAGCTTCTCGTTTGTGATGCTTTCCACAATCCCCTTCACAATGGAATTCCCAAGCTTGGTTTTTGTCTGCCCCTCAAACTGTGGTTGCGACAATTTCACGGATATTACTGCAGTGAGCCCTTCCTTCAAGTCTTCGCCGCTTATTTTTGCCTCTTTATCTTTCCCGTTTGTCTGCTTCAAATAGTCGTTTATGCTCCTTGTGAGCGCCGCCTTGAATCCCACAAGGTGGAACCCGCCTTCCGTTGTGTTTATGTTGTTCGCAAAAGTGTAAATGTTCTCAGTGTACGTTTCAGTGTATTGCATTGCAATCTCAACGTTCACTCCTTCCGCTTCCTTCTCAAAATAAATTATCTTCCCAACAGGAGTTTTATTCTTGTTCACGTGCTCCACGAACTGCATTATGCCGCCCTCAAACTTGTATTCCTCCTTCGCATTCGTCCTATCATCCTCAATCGAAATGCTCAAGCCCTTGTTCAAGTATGCAAGTTCGCGCAGGCGGTTCGCAAGCGTCTCAAAGGAATATTCAATAGTCTCAAAAATCTCCTTATCCGGCTTGTACGTAACAATCGTGCCTGTTTTTTGTGCATCTCCGATTTCCTTTACAGCCCCCGCAGGCTTTCCCCTCTCATACCTCTGGAAATATTTCTTCCCATTGCGCATGGATACTACTTCCATCCATTCCGAGAGCGCATTCACGCACGACACTCCCACTCCGTGCAATCCTCCAGAAACCTTGTAACTCTTATTATCAAACTTCCCGCCCGCGTGCAGCACAGTCATTACGACCTCAAGCGCGCTCTTCCCAGTCTGCTCGTGCACTTCCGTAGGTATCCCGCGCCCATCGTCCTCAACGCAAACCGTGCTGTCCTTTCCAATCTTAACCGAAATATTCTTGCAAAAGCCCGCAAGCGCCTCATCAACGGAATTGTCCACAACCTCATACACGCAGTGGTGCAACCCCCTCGCGCTCGTGTCCCCAATGTACATTGCAGGGCGTTTCCTTACCGCTTCCAGCCCTTCCAGTACCTGTATGTCCTTTGCAGTGTAACCGCTAGTGGCAGGGCTATTTTGCTCGCTCATAATACACCAATTTTCAGCTCATTTTCCCCATACTAAAAAACACGCTTTATCGTCGTAAAAATGCACATAATTCTTACGCAGGCAGGGTATAAAAAGGTATGCATAAACTTACCTTCCCGACAGCCTTATTTTCAGCAGCTCAAAGAACATCTGCGGCACAAAAACAAGCGAGAATTTCGAGCCTTCCTTGCTGCTCCAGTCTACCGGATACTCAACAATTTGGCCGTATTTTTGCAGCCTATAGAGCATCTCAACGTCGATGCAAAAGCCCCACGTCCTAAAAGGCAGTTCTTTTGCAGCAAATTCACTCCTGAAGAATTTCGCCCCGCACTGCGTGTCATAATACCTCAGCCCAAGCACAATGCGCGCAAGCACGTTGAACGCAAAGGAGAAAACCCTGCGCACAAGCGTGGGCCTGCGCAAGCCCTCCTTCGCAATACTCCTGGAAGCAATAACTCCGCACAGCTTTTCATTCCTGCGCAGGAACTTTGCCATTGCAATTGCCTGCTGCGCAGGCACTGCCTCGTCCGCATCCACAAATCCCACTATCCTGCCTTTGGCAGCCCCAAAACCCATGCTTATCGCATTTCCCTTTCCAACCCTCTTCGCATTCCTCATTACCTTTACTTTTCTGCTGCCTATCCCTTGGACCCTGGCACCTGTGCCGTCATTCCCGTCCACAACAACAATTATCTCATAATCCCTTATTTTCGCATTCCCAAGCTCCCTCTCAATGTTCAAGATAGTGGCAACTATCCTGTCTGCCTCGTTGTATGCAGGCACTACTATGCTAAGTTGCATCCAATGCACCTTTTTTCTTGCAGCACTCCCGTGCTTTAACCCTTTTCCCCTGCTTTCCAATACACGAAAAATCCGGGTTCCTGCCCGAATGCCGCTATTCTTTCATATCCTTTCAAATTCTTTGCATATTTAGCATACGTGCGGTTCTCAAGCACAACGTATCTGCCCAGCTTTCCAGTTCCCTCTTCGGAAACCAGCTCCAGGCTGCGGTTGTAATACACCGCATTGATTTCATCCAGCCTGCTCTCATTCTCATTCATGAACTTATAAGGAAGCACGCACATTCGCATGTTCGCAAGCAGTAGTGGCGAGCCTTCCGCAAGGTAGCGGTTCTCATATACTTTCCATATGCTCATCTGGGGTATTTCAGTTACAAAAGTTATGGGGTACTTGCCTGCCAAAAATTCACCAAGCTGCTTTTGCGACCGGTAATCGTACGCACTATCCTTGTCAAACGAGCCCATTATCAAAAACGAATTGAGCAGCACAAGCGCAACCAGTGCAAAAAACGCAACCTTCTCAAACTTCCACAGGTGCACGTACACTTTTCCGGCAAGGAGCGCAAACCCGAAGAACAGCATGGACGTGTAAAAGAAGTTGTTCACAAATGCCATGAACGCAAGGAGGATTGCAATTTGAACATACTCAAACCGGAAGTCTTCTTTTTTCCCAAGCTGGAACGAATAAAATAGCATGCATATGAAAAACGGGATTGCTGCCGCATACAGGAACAGCGCAGTTGCAATGCTTGAAGATGCGTATCCCAGCCCTGCCCCCGCCCTTGCGAACAATTCCGTATTGGCAAGCAGCATGAACTGCTCCATCCTCTGCGGATAATATGGCATCACAATCGCAACAAGCGCGATTGCGCAGAAGAGCGCGCAAAAAAGCAAATAATCCAGCCTTATCCTGCCCCTAAAGTACAGAAGCGGGATTGCAATTGCGAATATGAAAAACGCCTGCTGCATCTTTATGTAAAATGCAATGCCGCAGAAAAGCCCGCCAACAATCGCGCCCCTCCTCCCCTCGTCCCAAAACATTGCCGCAATTGAAAGGAACGCAAAAAACTGCAAAAAGGAATCAGGATAGTATGTTGCCGAAGACATCAGGAAGTTCGGGTTTATCAAAAATACTATGGCGCCGGCTGCCGCAGCCTGTGCAGAGCCTGTGAGTTTTTTGAATATCCAGTACACAACCGCAATCGTGCCTGCCCCAAATAGCATGCTCACAATCCGAAACGGGATTTCTACCGGAATCCCGCCCATGCTCCCTGCCGCAAGCAGCATTTGCAACGGCACATAGCTTAGCAGGAACATACCTGCGGGCTTCACAACAAGCTCCCCATAAACGTCCGGCCTGCCTGTTTTTGCAAATTCAAAATACGCATTCGCATAGTTCGCTTCGTCCCCGATGAAAAAAGGCAGTGTGATGCTGGTGTATGCGCAGAATGCAAAATAAGCAATGAAGGCAACCGCAAGCAATTGCGGCGGCTTTTGGTAAAATGCCAACAAAACACCTAACTACAGGTAAAAAAAGAAAAATAAAAAGGAAAATAAAAAAGGACTTAGTTGTCGCAAACGCCAACGTTTATGCCGCTAACTCCGCTCTGCCCATATATCGCAGTTAGCATCGGTGGCGCAATTGCCGCAATCAATACCGCAATGAGCGCACCAGTAAGGCAAGCAGTTGCCCATACGTTTGCCCTTGCACGGGTTTCAGCACCCATAATCTGCCCTGCGGCATAGATAACTCCCGCAAGCACTATCATGAGCATCGCAGCAACAGGAAGAAGGTCCTTCACTCCCCTGCACAACTCCTTTATTGCCACGGTAGTCCCGCTCAATATCGAGTTTTGTGCAACGAGCGCCCCTGCGAGCACCACAAATGCCAGAAATACATACGTTTTGTTCATCTATACACCCCGTTTTAACAGATATCCGCCGCTATCCTAGACTCATTTGCACCAGTCGGATTGTAAATCATGTTGAGCACTGCAGGCGCAATCGCCGCAATCAATACCGCAATGAGCGCACCAGTAAGGCAAGCAGTTGCCCATACGTTTGCGCGTGCCCTTGTTTCAGCACCCATAATCTGCCCTGCAGCGTATATCACGCCCGCAAGCACTATCATGAGCATCGCAGCAACAGGAAGAAGCCCCTTAATCCCGCCACACAACTGGCTGAGCGCGTTTGAAACGCCGCTAAGCGGGCTTTGCGCAAAAAGCATCCCTGCAACAAGCACAAATGCAAAAACTACCAATACTTTGTTCATTTACACACCCCTTGTGAATATTATTCCCTATTCTCCCTCAAATGTTTATAAATATTCACCCAAGAGCCTGCCCAGAGGGGGCTTTTCCCCAAAAAATCCCCAAATTCATGCTTTGGCGCCTATTCAAGCGGCGCTTTTTTGCCCAAAAAGCTGCAAATCCCAAGCTTTAGCACTTTGAGCGAAAGAAGCGCGCACTTTGTGCGCACAGGGCTTATTTCCCCAAAATTAGAAAGCACATCTTCCCTCTTTATCTTGAGCGCTTTTTCCATTTTCATCCCAGTTGCCTTTTCCATAAGCATGGAACTTGACGCAATGCAAATCGCGCACCCATGCCCGTCAAATTTTATTTCCTGAAGTTTTCCCGCCTTCACCTTTGCACATATTGAAATCTCATCCCCGCAAAGCGGGTTTTCGTCCTTTGCGCAAAAGTCCGCATGCTCAAGCTTCCCTTTGCCCCTCGGGTTCTTGTAGTGGTCCATCACTTCTTCAACATATGCCTGCCTGTCCATAGGAATCACATCAAAATGCTCTTGCATTTCCCAATAGCTTTGCACAGCCTGTCCACTTCCTCTTTAGTATTATATACATAGAAGCTCGCCCTGCATACAGCATTCACTCCAAGCTGCGCAAGCAATGGCTGCGCGCACGCATGCCCTGCCCTTATCGCAATCCCTTCCTCATCAAGCAGCGCCGCAACGTCGTGCGGGTGCAATCCCTCTACATTGAAAGAAATTACGCCCAGCCTATCCTGCGCATTCCTGCTCCCATAAATTTCAAGCCCGCCAATCTCCGAAAGTTTTCGCAGTGCGTATTCCGTAATTTCCTCTTCATGCTTTCGCACATTTTGCATTCCAATATTTTCCAAATACCCAATCGCGGCAGAAAATCCAATCGCGCCCGCAACGTTCGGGGTGCCCGCCTCAAATTTCCAAGGAAGCGTATTCCAGCTTGCCTCAAATTTCCCGACGCTCTTTATCATGTCGCCCCCATACAGGAAAGGTTCCATCTTCAAAAGCGCCTCTTCCTTCCCGTAAAGAATCCCTATTCCCATGGGCCCCAGCATCTTGTGCGCGGAAAACGCAAGGAAGTCGCAGTCCATTTTCTTTACATCCACTTCCATGTGTGGCACAGACTGCGCCCCATCCACAACCGCAATTGCCCCATTCTCATGCGCAATTTTGCAAATCTTTTTCGCATCATTAATGCTCCCAAGCACGTTTGATGCATGCACAAACGAAACAACTTTGGTATTTTTTCCTATGCACTGCTCAAATTCATTGTAATCCAGCTTCCCGTCTTTCCCAAATCCCACGTACCTTAATTTCACTCCCTTCCTCTGCAACTGCTGCCAGGGCACAATATTTGAGTGGTGCTCCATGAGCGTGAGCACGACCTCGTCCCCTGCCTTCAGCGTTTTTCCAATGCTTCCCGCAACAACATTAAGTGACTCAGTCGCGTTCCGCGTGAAAATAATTTCCTGCATTCCGCCTGCCCCAACAAATTCAGCAGTTTTTTCGTGCGCCTTCTCGTACATTTCTGTTGCGCGTTCGGAAATTTTGTACAGCCCGCGGTGCACGTTCGCATTCGTGCTCCCATAGAAATTCTTCTCGGCATCTATTACGCATTTCGGCTTTTGCGTAGTAGCCGCATTGTCCAAATACGCGAGCTTTCGCTCCCTTGAAAAAATCGGAAAGTCCTTCCGGATTCTCTTTGGGTTGATTTTAACTGCCATCTATGCACCTTTCTATCTCTTTCTCAATTTCTTCTTTTGCCTTTCCCGCGCAGTTCTGCAGCATTTTCGCAAAAAAGCCCATTGCAACAAGCTTTTGCGCCTCCTTGTCCCCGATTCCCCTGCTTTTTAGGTAAAAAACCTCATCCTCATCAAGCTGCCCAACGCTAGTTCCGTGCGATGCCTTCACATCGTTCGTTTCAATCTCAAGGTACGGAATCGCGTCCACATGGCAGCGGTCGGAAAGCATAATGTTCCTCGAATTCAAGTCCGATTCGCTTTTCACTGCATTCCTTTCTATGCGCACGCCTCCCTTATAGTCCAGCACGGATTCGTGCGCAAGCGCGCTTTTTGTAAGTATGTCCCCAAAAGTTGCAATTGCAGCATGCCTTGTGCCAGTCCTCACAACCATCCTCTCCTTTCCAGTTGGGAAAAATATGCCATAATTCCTGCAATTGGCGCCCTCCTCAACAAGGCTGTTTTTCGCATGCGCGCTTCCGTCCCCCCCAAAGCTTGCAACAAACCATTGCAGGTGCGCGTCCCTCTTCACGTTTGCGCACGTTTGCAAAAAATGCGTTGAATTTTCCGCGTATGCAGAGAGCACGCTTATGTTCGCATTTGCATTCTCCCCAAGCACCGCCTCTATAGTGCCCATGCTTTCCTTTGCGCCCTTAATGCGTATAATCGCATTCATTCCCGCATCCTTTTCCACAAGGAGAAGCACATAAAAGTTCCCGCCATTCTTTGCATTAACTTCAATTTCAATTTCCGCATTCTTTGAGGCATCCACGAAAAGCCCGTCCTGAAAGCGCGCAGCAGCAAAGTGCGCAAGCCTTGTTTTCCACAGAGCGGATGCAAAAATAGAGCGTGCGCCAGAATCGGAAGAAAGCGCATTTTCAAGCGCAACTATTTTTACATTCTTGCCTCTGTGCACAAAAGTAACTTTTCCTCCCGCATTTTCCTTCCCGATTGCCGCAAGAAGCCTCTCCTCAAATTTCTTTTCCGCATTTTCCGCCGGCATTGAATGTGCCGCAGCCTCAAGTTCCGCTCTTTTCTTTGCAATCCAATCCTCCATAATCTCAACTTTTCTTTTCAATCCAAAGAGCCTTCAATCCGCTCCTCTCGCCTCCATATTTTTTCAACCTACAGAGCCTTCCATTTCAAGTTCTATCAGTTTGTTCAGCTCAACCGCATATTCAAGTGGCAGCAATTTCGTAATTGGCTCAATGAATCCGCTTATTATGAGATTCACTGCCTGCTGTTCTGTAAGCCCGCGGCTTTGAAGATAAAAGAGCTGTTCCTGCGATATCCGGCTCGCAATCGCCTCATGCCCGATGTTCACGCGGCTTTCCTTAACGTCCATTTCAGGATATGTGTCCGAGCGTGACTTGTCATCTATGAGAAGCGCCTCGCAGCGGGAGTTTGCCTTTGCACCAACTGCGCCTTTTGCGATTTTAAGCAGCCCACGATATTTGTTCCACCCGCCGTCTTTCGCAATGCTTTTTGCAACCACAATGCTCGTTGTGTTTGGCGCAAGGTGGAATACCTTTGCACCGTTGTCCTTTTCCTGCCCCGCGCTTGCAAACGTAATGTTAAGGTGCTCAGCCCGCGCGCCTTTCCCAACAAGCATGCTGCATGGGTAAAGCATTGTTTTTCCGCTCCCAAGCGTCCCGCCCACCCATTCCATGAGCGCATCCTCGTACACAATCGCCCGCTTCGTATTCAAATTGTAAACATTCTTGCTCCAGTTCTGTATTGAGGTGTACCTCACCCGGCTTCCCTTTTTCGCAAATATTTCAACAACCGCGGAGTGCACCGAGCGCGTGTCATACCTTGGCGCAGAGCACCCCTCAATGTAATTTATTTCGCTTCCCTCTTCTGCGATTATGAGCGTGTGCTCAAACTGCCCCTCGCCCGGATAGTTCATCATGAAATAAATCTGCAACGGCATCGGGACTTTCACGCCCTTTGGAACGTACACAAAACTCCCGCCGCTCCAAAGAGCGCCGTGCAGCGCAGAGAACTTGTTGTCCGCGGCAGGCACGCACTTTGTCATGAAATACTCTTTCACCAGTTCAGGGTATTCCTGCACCGCAGTGTCGGTATCAACAAATATCACGCCCATCGCCTCAAGGTCCTTTCTTATCTTGAAATACCTAGTCTCGCTGTCGTACATCGCCCCTACCCCAGCAAGGAATTTCTTTTCAGCTTCCGGAATTCCCAGCTTGTCAAACGTGTCCTTAATGTAAGAAGGGACTTCCTCCCATTTGTTTGTCTTCTGCCCCTCTGGCTTTATGTACGGCCAGATGTTCTCAATGTCAAGCGCGCTCAGGTCCGCTCCCCAAGTAGGCATGGGCTTTTTCCTGTATATCCGAAAACTCTCAAGCCTTTTTTGCAGCATCCAATCCGGCTCGCCCTTCAAGTGCGATATCTCTGCAATATGCTCTTCCGTAAGCCCCTGCTCCACTCGCATTGCATAAGGCGCGGCAACGTTCCCACTCGCCCTTTTCTTTACAAATCCCTTTTCAAGCGCGTTTATGTTGGTGCCCATTTTTACTAGCCTCAATTATTTCACAAGCTTCTCATACCCTGTTTTCTCAAGCTCGCTTGCAAGCTTTGCGCCGCCGGACTTCACAATCCTCCCATCCACCATCACGTGCACAAAGTCCGGCTTCACATACTTGAGTATCCTGTGATAATGCGTGATTATCACTATCCCAAGGAAGGGATTTTTCAATTTCTCAATCCCCTTTGCAACAGTCTTGAGCGCATCAATGTCAAGCCCGGAGTCCGTCTCATCAAGTATCGCGAATTTGGGCTTTAGCATGGACATCTGAAGTATCTCGCACCGCTTTTTCTCCCCGCCTGAAAACCCTTCGTTCAAATACCTATATGCAAATTCCTTTTTCATTTTCAAAAGCTTCATGTGCTTCTCAAGCTCGGAGTTGAATTCCATGCTTGAGATGGGCGTTTCCCTCCGCTGGTTTATCGCGGTGCGCAGGAAATTCGTGAGCGTTACCCCGCTTACCTCAAATGGGTACTGAAAAGACAGGAAAATCCCCGCCCGTGACCTCTCATCAGTTGGCATCTCAAGTATGCTTTTTCCATCAAGAAGTATTTCACCGCTCTCCACCTTGTATTTGGGGTTTCCCATTATCGCGTTTGAAAGCGTGCTTTTCCCTGAGCCGTTTGGCCCCATTATCGCGTGCACCTGCCCCTGCTTTACCCTGAGGCCCAGCCCTTTGAGTATCTCTTTCCCATCTACGCTAACGTGAAGGTTTCTCGCCTCAAGCTCCATCGCCAGCACCCGCTTACTTTATGCAGTATTTGTAAGGATAGTGCGTGTCGTCGAGCATTTTCTGCGCGCGCATGAGCTTGCATATCTCGCATATGCCGTCGTTGAGCGTCTTGTGCGGGTTCTTGCTCTTAAGGAGCCTGTCCGCAAGCCCCTTTATTGCGGCTGAAACTTTCTTGTTGCCCGTTATCTTCTGCAGGTTCTTCCCCCTTTTCCCCTTTATGTACTGGGAAATCGCGGGCTGCGTGATGTCAAGGAGCTCGCACGCGTAAAGCTGCGTAACCTTCCTCCCCTTCACAAGTTCCGTCGCAAGCGCCGAGCGCACTGCCGGGAGCGCATGCGCGACTACTATTTCACAAAACACTGCCATCCAAACCACCTCACTTTAATAACAACGTTATCTTTAACAACGTTATATTTAAAATACCTTTCTTTCGCCCCTGTGTTCCTGCCTTAAAGCGAAAGCATTTATATTATAAGCCCATTATTAAACCCGGTGTTTATGGCAAAGTTCATGGCAAAGAAGAAGCCTTCAAAGCAAAAGCCCGCTCCACGCGTTCCAATGCATCGTGCGGCAGCGCAGCCCATGCGCGAACAGCCCACCTCCCCGGTATTCGGTTCATTTGAGGTAAAGTCCGGCCTTGCGCAAATGCTAAAGGGCGGCGTGATAATGGACGTCGTGAACTCAGCGCAGGCGCGAATCGCAGAGGATGCGGGCGCATGCGCGGTGATGGCGCTTGAGCGCGTGCCCTCCGACATAAGAAAGGAGGGCGGGGTTGCGCGCATGTCCGACCCCACAATGATAAAGGACATCATTTCCGCAGTGAGCATCCCTGTGATGGCAAAATGCCGCATAGGGCATTTTGCAGAGGCTCAAATTTTGCAGGCACTTAACGTTGATTTCATAGACGAAAGCGAAGTGCTCACCCCAGCGGATGAGCAGTTCCACATCAACAAGCACAATTTTACTGTTCCCTTTGTGTGCGGCGCGCGCAATTTAGGAGAGGCGCTCCGCCGGATTCACGAAGGCGCCGCAATGATGCGCACAAAAGGCGAGGCAGGCACGGGCAACATCGTTGAGGCGGTGCGGCACATCCGCTCCATAAATTCCTCAATCGCATCCCTTGCAAACAAGCGCAACATAGAATACGCGAACCTTGCAAAGGAAATGCGCGTCCCATACGAACTTGTGATTACAACCGCAAAGCTCGGAAGGCTCCCAGTAGTGAATTTTGCGGCTGGGGGAATCGCAACCCCTGCAGACGCCTCCCTGTGCATGCAGCTTGGATGCGACGGGGTGTTCGTAGGAAGCGGCATTTTCAAGTCCTCAGACCCTGAAAGGCGCGCAGAAGCAATCGTGAACGCAGTTGCAAACTACGCGGACGCAAACGTGCTTGCATCAGTGTCCGAAGGCCTTGGCGAGCCAATGCACAGCCTGGACATAAAGGACATCCCTCCCAACCAGAGGCTTTCGCACCGCGGTGTGTAAAATAAAACAGGTATATTTATGAGAATTGGAATTCTTTGCTTGCAGGGGGATTTTGCAGAGCACTCACAAACAACGCTTGCTGCCGCTTACCGCCTCAACACCCCATGTACTGTTGTTCCCGTGCGCGCAAAAGAGCACCTTGAGGGGCTTGACGGCCTCATTATCCCAGGGGGCGAAAGCACCACAATCGGAAAGCTTCTTGTGCGAAACGGCATGGTTGCAGGCATCTCAAAAATCCCGAAAATATTCGGCACGTGCGCAGGTGCAATAATGCTTGCAAAAAGGGTCGAGGGCGCAATCCCAGGGCAGCATTTCCTCTCCCTTATGGACATCGGGGTGAAGCGCAACGCATACGGCTCGCAGTCCAGCTCATTCCAGATGCGCCTGAAAACAGAGCTCGGGGACGTTGATGCGGCTTTCATACGCGCACCCACAATAAATTTCATGGGGCAGAACGTGAAGCCCCTTGCATACAAGGACGGGGAGGTAGTTGCAGCATACGAGCAAGTCGGTGACAAGCACTACCTTGCATGCACGTTCCACCCAGAGCTTTCAACTACTCTCTTCCACGAGTTTTTCCTTCTCTTAGGCAAGTAAGGGGATTGGTATGGAAATAACCGGACTGTGCTCAATATGCGGCAAGCCTGCGGGCAGAAGCTGCGCTCTTTGCGGAAAAATAACGTGCAACTTCTGCATGGAAAAAGGCATATGCAACATGTGCATGCAGGGAAAACGGTAACGGGAAATTAATTCAGTCCCGACTCCGCGCCCGCAGCAAAATTAGTTCAGCTTCCCAAATCCAGCCAGTCTCCATCTCTGCCCCATCCTTCGGCACAGCGCAACCTTGCTCTTTTTCTCGGCGCAAATCGCCCGTTTAAGTTTTAGGAACACGTTTGTTCCCTTGAGTTTCACAATTACCCCAATAGTAGTCGCAGTTCCCACGCTCACAACAAGAGGCTCTCCCATTTTAAGCGCAGGATTGTCAAACCCTTCCCTCTTTAGAAGCGTGTACTCAAGCTCAATGTCCGACAAGACGGGCGGCAATGTCCCTGGCTTTCCCACAAGATTCCCAGAAAGCGTGTCCGCTTTTGTAAGCGACGGGTCAAGCAATGTCCCAATCCCGATAAGCCCACCTGGCCTTACTTTTTTCACGCTCTCCCCGCCAGCCGCAAGCGCGTGCACTTTCACAATAATCGGCTCCACAACTTCCTTTTCCTTTACTTTTTTTGAAATCCCTGGGCGTATCTCAATTGAATCCCCAACGTTCAGCTCCCCCTGTATAAGAGAGCCTCCCAGCACTCCGCCTCCCAGTTTTGAAATAGAAGTACCCGGCTTGTTTATGTCAAACGAGCGTGCAATATACATGCGCGGCGCCGCGTTCGGGTCATGCTTGGGGGTTTTTATGTGCTCCTCAATAGTCTTTATCAAAATGGCAATGTTGGATTTGTAGTTTGCAGAAATCGGGATGATTGGCGCCTTTTCCGCAACAGAGCCTTTAAGGAATTCCCTTATCTGTTTGTAATTCTCCATTGCTTTTTCCGGCGTAACAAGGTCTATTTTGTTCTGCACTACTACGATATTTTTTATCCCAAGTATGTCCAGCACCATGAGGTGCTCCAAGCTCTGCGGCTGCGGGCATTTCTCATTCGCCGCAATTACAAGAAGCGCTCCATCCAGTATGCTGGATGCCGCAATAGTAGTAGTCATGAGAGTTTCGTGCCCAGGCGCATCCAAAAAAGAAACATTCCTAAGAAGCGTTGCTTTCCCGCCGCACTTCTCGCATTTTTCGCTTATTCCGTAAGCGTCCTCGCCGCACTTCTCGCACTTGTAAAAAGCCGCATCCGCATACCCAATCTTAATCGTAATTCCGCGCTTGAGTTCCTCGCTGTGCGTGTCCGTCCATTTTCCCGTGAGTGCTTTTGTAAGGCTTGTTTTCCCGTGGTCAACGTGGCCTACCATTCCAATGTTTACTTCAGCCTGCAAATTAGCACCCCAGTTTTAAACCTGCCTTACTTCCTTTCCTTTTTCTCTTCCTTCTGCGGCTTTGGGAGCAGCTCCTCAAGGGGCTTGCTTCCCGCCTGCACAACAATCGTGTTCAGCTGCATAATCTCGTCTGTAATAATGTTCCCGCGCACTGTCTTCTTCATGCGCTCTCCCTTCTTTGTGGACCTAAAGCCCGGTCCCTCTGAAAGAAGAAGGCTTGCCCTCCTTGGGCCAGATACGTCCGGCCTCATGGGGATTCCTGAGAGGTCGCTGCCTCCGGTAATCTTAAGCGTGTACCCGTCCGCGCCTGCAATTGCCCCTTCAAGCTCCTCGCCCACCTTCTTCCCTATAAGGCGCGCCTCCTTGTCCTTGGCAATTTCAGTCGTGTAGGACTTGCCGCTTTTTTGGTCTGAGATAACTATTTTCATTTCATACACCCCTTAATTAGGATAATAAAAGTAGGACTTTATTGCACTTATTAGTTTAAAAAGGTTCTTCCGACGAGAAGCGCGCAGGCTATCCCTTCTATTTCACATTCCTCGCAATCACCCAAAAGTGCGTTTCTCCCCCGCGCACAAGGGTTTTTGCAAACATTATGCGGAATCCCGCCCTTCTTATTATGGAAAGCGCCTTTTTCGGCTCATTTTGGCTCCAGAACATTGTTGTGCCCATATACTTCTCTGTTGCTTCCCACCTGTCATTTCCAAGGCACACAAGAAAAACTCCTTTATTCTTTAGTGCCTTGTGCAGTCCCCTGAATATTTTTGCATGCCTTTCGCGCGGCACATGTATTATTGCATAAAAAGAGACTGCCCCGTCAAATGAATTTGCCTTGAAATCCAGTTTTGTCATGTCTTTTCGCAGGAATTTTGCCTTTGGCACGTTTTTCTTCGCCAGTGCAAGCATACTCTTTGCAATGTCAATTCCGGTAACTGCAAACCCTCGCTTTACAAGAGTTTTAGAAATCGGAACCCCTGCCCCGCACCCCAAATCAAGCACGCTTGCATTTTTCGGCAGCAACTTCATGAATTTTGCAAGCTCTTTCCCATTGTCAAACCGCGCGCGCTGTGCATGGTACTTCTTCGCTATCTTATTGTATCCCTTCTGGACGATTTTTCCTCCATCCATGTGCCATCCTCTAAAGAGTCCTCGCCTTCTTTCCCGAAATCAAAACCTCATTCTCATACCTTACCCCGAATTTCTCAAAATACGCGCCCGGCTCAATCGCAAGCACTGTGTTCTCCCCTACTTTATTCTTTGATTTCTGCCCCAAATGCGGATACTCGTGCACTTCCAGCCCAATCCCATGCCCGATGCAGTGTATAAGAGCAGGCTGCTTGTGCCTCTTGTAAACATTATCCGCAAGCTTTGCAATTTCCATTCCAGTTCTGCATTTTTCCAACTTCCTAACTATGTCTTCGTACATTTCCTGCATTTTTGCATATGCTTCTCTTTCTTTTTTTGCCTCTCCCTTGAAATAGCAGCGCGAGAGGTCGCTGCAATATCCTTCGTACTTAACCCCGAAATCTATGAGCACAATTCCCTTCCCGATTTTCTTTGCGCTCGGCTCATGGTGCGGCAGGCGTGAGTTTTCCCCAAAAGCAACAATTGGAGGGAAAGAGATATCGCAGCCTTTCTCAAGCGCCATAATTTTCAGTGCCTTTGAAACTTCCAGTTCCGTCTCATACTCAAACGGGTCTATACCGTCAAGAATTTCCTTTCCAATCTTCACAGCTTTTTTTATTTTCATAATTTCTTCTTCA
The DNA here is from genome assembly GCA_902384585.1 of Candidatus Anstonella stagnisolia. Lineage (GTDB taxonomy): Archaea > Micrarchaeota > Micrarchaeia > Anstonellales > Anstonellaceae > Anstonella > Anstonella stagnisolia. Next base: position 254,328 of record CABMCJ010000004.1, on the reverse strand, counting down.
TCCTTTGTCCCACGTGCAGCAGAAGCAGCCTCTGAAACATCAACTGTCTTCACTTTTAGTTTTCTTTTTGCACTGAAATACCTTGCAGCGCTCACTGCCTGCAAGTCCAAGCCACAAACAAGTTTTCCCCTTCCCGCAAGCTTTCTTATTTCCTCATACGCTTTTGCGCGTGCAAATTTCACAACAGGATAAGGAGAAAGAATCCGCGCCTTCTCATAGTTCATTCCGGACGTAAGAAGCACCCCAGTCTCATTTTTCCTAAGAAGCAGCACGCTCCCGTCTATTTCAGTTCCTGAAAAATACGAAAAGTTCGCATCCGTGCTGCTTGTGCTGTCCGTATTGTAAAAAAGCGCAAAGTCCGCTTTTGCTTTTGAAGCGTTCATGTTTGAAAAGAACCTTTTTGCGCGTGCGTGAAGGATATTTTTCCCAATTCTCATTTTCTCCCCTTAATCCAAATTCCCTTGAAAGCCTCAAGCGTGAGTGTGGAAAGCAGGAATGCAACAGTAGGCACGAGCGCATTCTCAAATGGCTTTGGAACCCCTATGCTTGCGAATACAATAGACGTAACCGCATAAGTAAGAACAACAATTGCAATTCTTCTTGCCCAGCTCGTTTCCCAAGCCTTGTTTGCCTCAACCTTGCGGTTCCTTTCTTTTATTAGCGCAATTTCTTTCTCAAGTTGTGCCAAAGTTGCCATTGCGTAAGGGACGCACGGCAAGTTTTTAAGTATAACTCCGATATCTCCCCTATGGAAATCTCATTCGCGCCAATGAAGCAAAGGCGCCCTTCTTGGCTAGCTTTGCTTGTAAAAGGGACAACACGCAGATGGGGCAGCGTTTGGCAGGCGCACGCAAAAAAGATATTCTTTGACAAGAAATATTTTGCGCTTTATCCAGCATACGAAATAAAAATAGGTGGCAAGAGCGCAGGCGTAATAATACTCCGCCCGGAAGTGCAGGCGCTTGTGATTTACTTTTTCTCATTGCTTCCTGAATTCCGCGGAAAAGGCTTAGGCTGCAAAATACTCTCAGCAGCAAAAAAAGTCGCAAAAGCGCACAACTGCAAATTCCTGCGCGTTGATACCTACGCAAAATTCACAAGCAGGAAATTCTATCTCGCCTGCGGATTCAAGAAGTGCGGAAGGGTAAAGAATTACAACGAAACAGACGATGACCAGATTTTCCTGTACAAGAGAATCTGAAGCTTCAACGAAAATGCGCCCGGATTTTCCTGTACAATGAAGTCTAACTCTAAAGGGAAAATATGTCCCTGCTTAGCTTCCCGTTCTTGTCAAGCCCATCCGCCATCTGCGCAACAAGTGCCGCCTTTGCCTTCATGAACGCCTCCTGCCCAACCTCAACGTTCCCAATTGCATACCTCTTATTTTTCACGTTGAAGCAGAACATTGAGTTTTGCACGTTCTCGCAGTTGTGGCAGAAATAGCTGTCAGAGCAGGAGTTGCTGCTGTCCACCTCAAAGCAGCGCTTCAGGTTCACGGAATTGTAGCAGTTCACGCAAAAGGACGAGTCAAACACAGTGTCGCAGCCAAATATGTATTCGCAGCTTCGCGGCCAAAAGGAATATGCGCAGTATTTGGAATACACGCTGCACACCGCCCTGTAGCAAAGCGATGCATCTATTGTAATTGTGCATTCAATGTCATTCATGTTCACCCCATCCTGTATGTCGGAGTTGAAAAATGCAATATTCCCTATTTTCGCATGTGCATTCTTCAGGCTCAAGTCCGAAACTGCAGCAGCATCAATTTGCGCCTTCATCCCAAACTCGTTCGCCTCTTCAAGCGTGAGCAGCCTGTCTTTCGGAAGGTCGAAATAGTTACCGTAGTGCGCAAGCAAAACGTCCTTGCCGCTCATTGCGGACTTGAATTTCCCAATCCCGCGCGTGTGCCTCACAAGCCATTGCGCATAAAAATCAATGGGCTTTGCAAGCTTCCTGCCAAGAAGTATTTGCATTGTTTGCGCAAATGCAGCCTCTATTTTTCCCTTATCCTGTACTACTGGCGCAGGCTGCTTTGATGCAAGCGCGATTTTCGGGGCTTTTCCTGAGATTGCGACTATCTCAAGAAGGGAGGGCAGCCTTTTTGCGCGCTTTGCTTCCGTTGCCATTTCCGCAACAAGTTTCGTTTTTATATCCTTGTATTTGTCAGGAGCAAGCATAAGGTTCCCGATTGCAAACCTCTTGTTGCGCACATTGAATGAAAACATGCAGTCCGTGCAGTTCTTCAGCCCGTGCGAATAATAACAGTCCGAGGAATCCTGGCTCATCCAAAGCTCGAAACTGCGCTTCACGCGCGTGAGCTCGTGGCATTTAAGGCAGAATTCGCACTGGCTGAATGCATTGCTCCCAAATCCCGCATTGTCAAGGCGCGCAAGCGTGCAGTAACAAAGGTACTTTGAATTTCCCGAAACAGTCGTATTTGAAATGTAAGTCCCATCAGTTATGTTCGAGCTTTTTGAAACATATCTCGAATTCCCAAGAATCACGTTCCCAGTGTAATATGTGCGGTCTGAAATCGCCTGTGCAATCGAGTCAATGTCCTTTATCTGGTTTATTGAAAGGGGCGGAAATTTCTGGTTCAGGTCAACCTCATCCAGCCCTATGCATTTTTTTGCATTTGAATAGCTCTGCGTGGAAAAAAAGACCTCTTTTGAGGATTTGCTTGATTTGCCTACAAAAGGGGCATCAACAAGCTCGGAAAGCCACTTCTCATATTCGTGCAGTGGTCCCAGCTCTTGCCCAAAAAGCACCCTGCACGTGCCCTGCCACATCTTCTCAAGTGCAACCTGCCCCTCGTCTACTGGCATGGAATAGTATAGGCTGCTAAAAGTTATAAATCCGTAACGCCTGCCTCCAGTATTCAGATTTCCAGCACATTCAATACGGAATTTATCTCCCTCACGCTTCTCAGCACGATTTGCGCGCTCTTCTTCCCAAGCCTTTTCCTTTTCGCCCTTTCCTGCGCCCAGCATATGAGGTTGCAGCAGTGGTGCAGGATGTGCGGCGCATTAAAGTCGTTGTCCATGTTGTACTTGAAGCATTCAAGCGCGTGCTTTCCCATTTTTATTGCACCTATAATTTGCGCATCGCTTTCCGCATATTTGCTGCTTTGCGCAGCCTTTTTCACAATCTTTATCGCGCTTTCAACACTTCTCACATACTTTGCAATTCTCTCCATTCTCGCAAAAGTGAAATTCATCCTTCTCCTATAGTGCACAGAGAGCAGCGCAGCCCTCACTTCGCGCGCAGAATATCCCTTGCGCAGCAAATCTTCAAGCACAATCACATTCCCCTTTGATTTGCTCATCTTCTTCCCGTTAAGGAGAAGGTGCTTCACATGCATCCAGTAGCGCACGAATTTCTTTCCGCTTGCGCACTTTGCAACCGCAATCTCATTCTCATGGTGCGAAAAAACGTTGTCCGTGCCGCCCATGTGGATTTCAAATTCTTCCCCAAGGTATTTCATGGACATTGCAGGGCATTCCAAATTCCACGCAGGAGTCCCAACTCCAATCGCAGTATTCCAGCATGCTTCAGCGTATTTGTTGTTGCAGCCTCTCCACAGCAAAAAGTCCCCTGCATCATACTGCCAATAATCTTGTTTTGAAACCTTTTTTGCTTTCTTTGAGGGCTTGAAGTTCGAGAGCCTCCCATACTCGGAAAACTTTGAAATGTCAAAATAAATGTCCCCCTTCTCATCTTCGTAAGCATAACCTTTGCGCAGCAATTTCTGCGCAACTTTCACCATTTCTCCAATGTGCGCACTTGCGCGCGGATACTTGTATGCCTCAAGGCACCCAAGCATTCTCTTCTCCTTCAAAAAGATTTTCCCGTATTTTTGCGAAAGCGCTTTCCAGCTTGTTTTCTTTTTCTTTGCCTCTTTCAGGACAATGTCATCAAGATCCGTAATATTCATGATGTGCTTTACGCGGTATCCGCTGCACTCAAGGTACCTTCGGATAACGTCCTCCCAAACATAAGTGCGGTAATTCCCGATGTGAGGGGGCGCATACACAGTGGGACCGCAGGTATAGAAACCGATATTTTTCCCGCTAGGCGCAAACTTTTCCTTTCTCCTTCCGTACGTATTGAAGAGTTTCATTTTCCCACTTGAACTTCACAGTTTCATCCTGTCAAACTCTATTGCGCCAATTACGGCTGCAATAATGTTGAACACCCAAAGCACTCCCAAATCAAAAAGTATCCCATAATGCGTTGCCCCAAGCATTATGCCGCGCAGCGCATCCACCCCATACGTTACAGGGTTGAGCTGCGTTACAATTTGCAAGTACGAAGGCAGGTTGTTGAGCGGGAAGAAAGCGCCTGAAAGTATGAAGAGCGGCCATATTACAAACGATATTATGAGGTTAAACCCGTCTGGGCTTTTCATTTTCGCCCCTATGATGAGCCCAAAGGACGTAATCCCAAGGGAAAGCGTGAATATCGTAAAGATTGCCTGCAGGAAAAGAATGGGCGAAGTCGGTACGCCCGCAATAAGCGTGCCAAGTATCACTATTATTATGCCCTCTATTATGGATATTGTAACTCCGCCTGCGGCTTTTCCAACAAAAACGCTTGCGCGAGAAAGCGGCGCAACAAGAACTTCCTTGAAAAAGTCCAGCTTCTTGTCCCACACAAGGTATACTCCGTAGAACATGGACGCAAAGAGAGTTGCCATTGCAACGGTTCCCGGAAACACGAACTGCTGGTAATTGTAATCCCCTATGCTTACGTTTGCCCCAAGCCCGCCCCCGAATGCAACCATCCAAAGGAGCGGCGTGAAAATCGCGCCTATTATCCTCTCGCGCTCGCGCAGGAAAACCTTGAACTCGCGCAGCCACACTCCGTACATCCCATCAATCTCTTTTTGAAAATCCATAAAACCTACTCTTTCTTCTCCGAGTTCATCACGCGCGTCCAGTAATCCCCTGCAGCTTCCTCTTCCCTTATGCTCTTTCCTGTGTATTTTATGAAAACGTCGTTGAGGCTTGCGGGGTGCACATCCACGCTTTCCACGCACCCGATTTTCCCAAGCAGCTTCTGCAAGTTCTTTCCCGCATCCTTCATTGTGATTGCGAACTTCCCGTCCTGCTTTTTTATGCTGCGCACAAAGGAAAGCGATTTCACTTTCTTCTCGTCAATTTTCTGTGCCTGCACGTACACAACGTCCCCGCCCATTTGCGCTTTAAGTTTCTCAGGGGTTTCAAGCGCAATCCTTTTCCCATGGTCTATTATGCACACCCTGTCTGATAGCGCGTCCGCCTCCTCCATGTAATGTGTTGTGAGCACAACAGTCATCTGCACTTCTGCAGCAAGCCTCTCTATGTAGCTCCACATGTGCTCCCTTGTTTGCGGATCAAGCCCTGTAGTGGGCTCATCAAGGAAGAGCACGGACGGGCGGTGTATGAGCGCACGCGCAATTTCAAGGCGCTTTCTCATGCCACCGGAATAAGTCTTTACCAAATCATTCTCCCTGTCCTCAAGCTCCACAAGGGAAAATGCCTCATCTATCCTTTTTTGGCGCACTCCCTGCTCCACCCCGTACAGCATGCAGTGCAATTCAAGGTTTTCCTTTGCAGTGAGCAAATCATCCACAGAAGGCTGCTGGAACACGATTCCAATGGATTTTCTCACCTGCGATTTCTGCGTTTTGATGTCAAAGCCGTTTATTTTCGCAGTTCCCGAAGTCGGCTCAATTATGCAGCACAGCATGGAGAGCGTGGTGGTCTTCCCTGCCCCGTTTGGCCCCAGGAGCCCGAATATCTCCCCTGCCTCAACCTCAATATTCAGGTTGTCCACAGCAGTAAGCTCCCCGTATCTTTTTGTAAGGTTTTGTATAATCAGGCTCATGTTTCCCACCGCATATTATAACGTAGTGATAAATGGGGTGCAAGGAATATAAATTTGCCCTTCAAATTCAAAATATGGACAATATTACAACGCTTGGAGAGCTAAAGGAAAAAAGCAAGAAAGGCAAGCTTCTCGTGCTTTTCTATGCCTCATGGTGCCCCTTCTGCCGCGCATTCCTGCCAATTTTCGAAAGTTATGAAGGAAAGGCAAGCGTTCCCCTCCTAAAACTGCAGGTGGACGAGGACGAGAACCCCCTCTGGGACGAATATAAGGTAGAAGTAATCCCAACTCTTTTGCTTTTCAAGGATGGGAAAGTTGTAGTGCGGGCGGATGCAAAGCCGCATGTGGGTCTAAAAGAGGCAGACTTAAGCGCAATTCTCAAGAAAGTTTAGGTGTTTTTATGTACGAACCAGAGGAAATGCAATTTGAAAATGTTTCCCAGGCAGCCCAGGAAATAAAATCCATTGACGTGTCCGACATGTGCGTGGGCATAATGTCCAAAAAGGCGGTTTTCACGTGCATAAAGCTGCACGGCGTGCGAAATGCGGTCGCAAACATCCTAAAACAGGAAATGATTTCCGCAAAAGGGGATGCGACGGTTTCCCAATACACTGTGAACTGCGCAAAGGAGAAGACGGACGTGCTCCTTATGGGCACGGTTGCGCAATACTTAACTCTCATCTCAAAAATGCGCCTCCAGGGCTATTACATGGGCGAGAAAAAGGCGGAATACGACGGCGTGTCCGAAGCAATTGAAAAGATTTTAAAACCAAGGCTGCAAAAGAAGTAATGGGAGGGGTCTAAATGGATGCAAAAAAACTCTATAGTCTAAATACCGTGCTTCTGCTTGTGGGCTTTGTGCTCCTTGTCGCAATCGCAGACAACATAAACATATCAGCGCTTTACGGTGCGAACAACCAGTATTTCACGCTCTTCCAGCTCTTTGCGCCCACTGTAGGAGGATTCCTCGGGCCGCTTCTTGGCGCAGGCGTTGTGCTTGTTGCAGAGCTCTTCTCCTTCATATTCAACGCAAAGGAATTCACGCTTCTCAATGTGCTCAGGCTTGCCCCAATGCTCTTTGCAACCGCATATTTCGCTCTCTACGCGAAAAAGGCAAAGCTCGGCGCGTTAGTTCCTCTCGCATGCGTTGCGCTCTTCGTGCTCAACCCAATAGGTGCGCAGGCATGGCAGTACTCGCTCTTCTGGTTCATCCCACTCGCAGCAATGCTCATGCCAAACAATTTGCTGCTTCGCAGCTATGGCGCAACCTTCACCGCGCACGCGGTTGGCGGCATAATATGGCTCTACACAATCCCTACAACGCCCGCGTTCTGGCTCGCCCTCATCCCAATAGTGATAATTGAGCGTACAGTGTTCGCGGTTGGAATAAGCGCATCCTACTATGCAGCAACAACGGTTGCTTCCCGTGTTGAAGCAATAAGAAAATCCGTGATTGTAAAAATAGAGCCGCAGTACGCGCTTTGAATTTTCTTTTTTATTTCTTTGGTTCTCTTAGCGGGAGCTTCCGCCAATAAGCTTGTAGCATTCCGGGCAGAGCATCATAGTTCCAGCCGCAGTTTCGCTCTCCATCGGTTCTATCAATTTCCCGCAGTGCGGGCAGTTTATCCTATTGTCTTCCATGCACTCAATCCCTGATTGTTTCAAAAAAGCCGGTTTTCAAATTTTTCCTAACGTTGTCCCCTGAAAATATCCTTCCATTCATGCAGGCATAAACGCCGTTTGGGAGCAACTGTACTGCTGCCAGCGCAGTCCCGACATTAAACTGTGCGTCGGAATTTTCTTTTTTGGCAGGAATTGCGGCGCCAACAAACACGATCGTTTTTGGGATTTTTTTGTTGCCCAAGTATTTCGCAGTCTGCTCCATTGTCATTGTCCCATGCGTGATGACGATTTTTTCTTCCGGGCATTCAATGCACTTTTTCAAAAGAATTTCCCTGTCCGCTTCATCCACGAATTTGCTGTCCTTGAAGAAAACGATCTCAGTAGTATAATCCAACGAAACCCTTGCTTGTTTTAACAGGCTAGGTATCGCCGATTCCTGTTTCTTTGGCGCTGTTTTTGGATTTTCGTATTCAAGCGAGTCAATCGTTCCGCCCGTAATGAAAATTTTTATTTTCATGCGATTATTTTCCCGCATACAAATATTAACTTTCACTGCAAAATATTTCACAATGACGAACGGTGAGAATGCAATAGCGCAAACAAAACGCAAATTTCTCTTTGTATCCATAGAAGGATTAATAGGCGACGTTGCATGGCAGGTGCTAAAGGAAGGGCACGAAGTGAAATATTTCATAGAAGCACAGACTGAAAAGAACGTGTCCGATGGCTTTGTCCCCAAAGTTGACGAGTGGAAGCCGCTTGTTGACTGGGCAGACGTGATTATTTTTGACGACGTGGGCTTTGGCGAAATCGCGGAAGAGCTGCGCAAAAAAGGGAAGAAGGTAGTGGGCGGCACGATTTACACGGACAAGCTTGAAGTTGAGCGCGATTTCGGGCAGGCGCAGCTTCGGGAAGTCGGCGTCAATATCCTCCCAAGCTGGAATTTCAGCTCATTTGACTCTGCAATCGATTTCATAAAGCAAAATCCCGGAAGGTATGTGATAAAGCCGAACGGGGACGCGCAGAACGAAAAGGAACTTTCCTTCATAGGGCAGGAGGACGACGGCAAGGATTTGCTTCACATGCTTGAGCGCTACAAAAAGAGCTGGGCAAAAAAGATAAAGAGCTTCCAGCTCCAGCGTTTTGCATCCGGCGTGGAAGTCGCAATAGGCGCATTTTTCAACGGCAAGGAATTCATAACACCCATCAACATTAACTTTGAGCACAAGAAAATGTTCCCCGGAGAGGTCGGCCCAAACACCGGCGAGATGGGCACAACAATGTTCTGGTGCCCGCCAAACAAGCTTTTCAACGAGACGCTTGCAAAAATGGAGGAAAAGCTTGCATCATGCGGCTACATCGGGTACATAGACCTAAATTGCATTGCAAACGCAAAAGGGATTTATCCCCTTGAATTCACAAGCCGCTTCGGCTACCCCACCATAAACATTCAGATGGAGGGCGTGCTTTCCCCATGGGGCGAATTTTTCCATGCGCTTGCAAACGGCGTGAAATACGACCTGAAAACAAAGCGCGGCTTTCAGATAGGCGTGGTGATAGCGACTTCGCCCTTCCCCTTCTCGGACAAGAACGCATTCAAGAAATATTCCGAGGATGCCGCAATAATTTTCAAAAAGCCCATAAACGACGGCGTGCATTTGGGCGACGTAAAACTTGAGGACGGGGAATGGAAGCTTGCAGGGCAGTCAGGGTACGCGCTCATCCTCACCGCAAGCTCAAACACAATGGAAGAGGCGCGCAAGCTCGTGTACAACAAGGTGCAAAACATAATGCTGCCCAACATGTTCTACCGCAACGACATCGGGATAAAGTGGGCATCTGACTCCGACAGGCTTTACACGTGGGGCTATCTTTACTAGTTAGATGTTAGATTAGAGTACAATGTTTATTTTGTGCCCGCATTTGGGGCATTTTGGGTTTTTCTTCTCTTTCCCGCTTAATTTTTCAAAAACGTTCTTTTCAATTGAAAATCCGTTTCTCTTTACAAGAAGCTCATTGCATTTCGGGCAATATGTGTTCTCAACGTCGGGCAAATTCGTATTCCCAACGTACACGTACTCAAGCCCTTCCTCTTTTGCAATTTCACGCGCGCGAAGCAGCGTCCTCTCTTCAGTGGGCGGCAAATCCTGCATCTTATACTGCGGGTAAAACCTGCTAAAGTGCAACGGAATGTCCTTTCCAACGCTCGCAACGAATTTGCAAAGATTTCGGATATCTTCTTCACTGTCATTGAGCGTTGGAATCACAAGCGCAATTATCTCAAGTGAAATCTTCCCGCGAAGCGCATGCACCCTCTTTATGTTGTCCTTCACGATTTGCATGTGCCCGCTGCACACTTCCATGTATTTTTCGTCGTTTATGAATTTCAGGTCAATCCTTATCCCCTGAAGAAGTTTTTCCTTCACAACATCCTCAAGCATTTCCTTTGTGAAATACCCATTCGACACAAACACATGGAACATGTCCAGCTTCTCTTTCCTGCACGCCTCCACTGTGTCCTTTGCATACTCGTAGAAAATAGTGGGCTCGCTGTAAGTATATGCAACCCCGTCTACCATGTTCTCCTTCGCCATGCGCGCAATTTGTGCAGGAGTAGTTGTCGGAATGTCAAGCGCGCCTTTCCCTCCCTCCTTAACAGCTTGCGACAAGTCCCAGTTCTGGCAGTTCAGGCACCGGAAATTGCATCCCGGCGTCCCAAAGGAAAGCACGCGCGAGCCGGGCTTGAAATGGAAAAACGGCTTCTTTTCCATGGGGTCAATTGCAAAACCCGCGCTCTTGCCCCAGTTCAGGGAATAAAGCTTTCCCCCTATGTTTTTCCTTACAAGGCACTTCCCGGCTCCCCCTTCCTTTATAATGCAATAATGGCTGCACAGGTTGCAGTGCACCAAATTCCCTGCTTTCCCAATGTGCTTATAGAGGAGCGCTTCGCGCGCTTTCTCCCCGGAGCCCAAAATCTTGCTCATAAGGCCTATTAGACCCCAACCTTTTTTACTTTTGTTCATTTTCTTGCATTTTCTTGCCGGTTTCATTGTTGTTCAAAGTGTCATCATTATACATAACAGCACTATAATTTATGCCGTGGGAGGTGCGAGTCATGACTGTGACTGCAAAGCCTGGGCCCACAGAAAACGGGAGGCCGATAGAAAGGAGTTCTGTGGCAGCCACCGCCTTAAGCAATATGCACCCCCTTGAGAGCCGGCATCTGGCAGTTGAGGATTGGGGCCAGTCCCCATGGCGGCTGCAGAAAATACAATCTTCCGCAATCCTGATGTTTGAGCGCGAATCAAACGACCCGTTCAAAAAAACCCTTGCAACAACGGAATTCATCGCCATCGGCGAGCGCATTTCCATAATGAAAGAAAAATACGGCGAGATAGTGGAAACGGCAGGGGAGCACGACGAAACTGCGCGCAAGCTTGAAAACGACATCTTCTTCATGGAAACAATGAACGCTTTCATACAATCCTGCATAAACAGCCTTGTCTCAACCCAGCGCTCGCTTGCAAAAACGTCGCAAGACATACAGAAGCGCTACGACGAGCTGGTGCAGAATGGCAACGTGATAGACTGGATAATGAAGAAATTCCCGCTTATCTCCGGCCCCCTTGTGGGCACAATAGCTTTTGGCGGGGGCGCATGGACCGCGGTGCTCTCAATGGTAAAGCAGCAGGTCCCCCCAAAATGGCAGCCGATTGCAGAAGGCGCAGCCAACCTGCTTGGTTTTGCCGGCATCGGCGCAATAAGCTATTGCGTCGGCCTCCTTTCCTCAAGGCACAAGCAAAGGCTCCTTGATGAGTGCACTGAAAAGCAAAAGGAGCTCCTTGAAAAGGAGAAAACCACGCGCAGGATACTGATTGCACTCATAAAAAACAAGGCGCTCCAGCTCATGGTGGCACACGGCTACCTTCTTGAGCTTCAGGCGGAAAGCCCGGGCGCATATTCCATGGTGCGCAGGGGCGAAACAAAAGAACTGCACGAGTATTTCAAGGGCAGGGTAAGGGCAATATTCGACTCCGGGGGCGAGCGCATCCCTCCCGATTTGCTAGTGGGCGGGGAAGCCTGCTCAAACTCAAACATCCTTAACTAATGCCAGCCAATGCATCGGCTTTTGCCAAATGTTTTTAAACGTTCGAGAGCCTAATCCTTTTTGGTATTTATGGCAGCAAAAAACAAGGCAGCATCGCCCGCATTCCAAAAGGAGAAAATCTCACAGGACGAGTTCTACATGCAATCTTCATACGGGCTTCTAGTGGGCATGCTTGGCGTGGTGTGGCTTGCGCAGGAAATAGGCTGGCTGGACACGAACCTGCCCCTTGGGCCCCTTGCAATCATACTTCTTGGGCTTCTCATAATGTTCTCGCGCATAAGGAAAAACCAGTGAAGAAAAACTAGCATTTTGGTGGTTTCATGAAAATAGTATATACGGCACCCACAAGCTCAAAGGCAAAGCTCACCGCAATCCTTGAGGCAGACCCGTACGCGCACCCGAGCTTTTCGCGCAACGGCTACAAGGTAAAGGACGGCGCGGCGCTTGGCGAAGACAAGGCAAACGTTTACCTCTACATCTCCTGCAACGAGGAGTTCGTGAAAATGGCGGACGAAAAGCTCAAGGACGTCGCAGCAAAGGCGCCCGCGGACGTAACCGCGCGTGTGGTGAAGAAAATAGAGGACGAGGAGAACAGCGCCGAGGCAGGGTTTGGAGCTATCTTCGGATAAACGCTCACCCTTTTCTTCTTTTCCAGCCCAATACTTGCAGAATGATGACATCGAGGTATTCCTGAGCTGGGACCTCAGAGACCCCAGCATATGACGAAGATCTTGAGTTCTGACGAACATAACTAATCGAAGTGAGGAAGAACTCAAGAGAAGTAGCCGCAGGCTACTCAGATCTTGAGTTCTGACTAACTAAAAATAAATGCCGGATACAAAGTAGGAATTATAAATCCAGCCCTCAGTTATTTACCACATGGTCAATTCCAAAATGCTCTGGGGAGGCCGCTTCAGTGCCACCCCGAAAGGCGCAGTCCGCGCATTCCTAAGTTCCGAGAACGTCGCCCTTGATGCACGCCTTGTTCCCTACGACATAGAAGGCAGCATGGCGCACGTTGCAATGCTTCACAAGCAGGGAATCCTCAAAAAGCAGGAGGCAGCGCCCATACTGAAAGCTTTGCAGCAGCTCTCTTCGCGCTCACAGAAGAATGAATTCCACCTTGATGCCGAGCTTGAGGATGTGCACATGAACGTGGAGGCAGAGGCAACAAAGCTCACCTCCGAAGCAAAGAAAATGCATACTGCGCGCTCGCGCAACGACCAGGTTTCAGTAGATACGCGCCTGTACTTGCGCGATGAAATAAACAAGACAAGCAAGGCGCTTGTGCTTCTCATAAAGGAAATCGCATTCCTCTCAAAAAGGAAAACAATTTTCCCATCTTATACGCACATGCAGGTTGCGCAGCCAATCACGCTTTCCTTTTACTGCCGCGCATATGCTGATGCGTTTTCAAGGGATTTTGCGCGCCTTTCCGAATGCTACTCGCGCATAAACCTCAACCCATTGGGCGCAGGCGCAGTCGCAGGCACCACCTGGAACATAGATAGGGAGCACACAGCAAAGCTTCTCGGCTTCTCAGGCGTGCAACATAGCCCGCTTGATGTCGTTACCTCAAGGGGCGAAATGGAGGCGGAGCTCATTTTTGCGCTCACAATGCTCCTCACGCACACGGGCAGGATTGCAGAGGACATTTGCTTCCTGTCCGCAAAGCGCCTTGCAATCCTCTCGGATGCAACCTCAACAGGGAGCAGCATGATGCCCCAAAAGAAAAATCCGGACCCAATGGAACTTCTAAGGGGAAAAACCGCGCGCATGCACGGTCTCCTCATGCATTCCCTCTCGCTTATGAAAGGGCTTCCCTCAGGCTACAATATGGATTCCCAAGAGAGCAAATACGCAGTAATGCATGCGCTTGACACTGCACAAGAGTGCATCCCAGTTCTTTGCGAAGTTCTCGCAACAATAGATTTTGACCCAGAAGCGATTAAGGAAGAACTGGAGAAAGGGTATGCGTGCGCAACAGAGCTTGCCGACTTGCTTGCAAGAAAGGGCGTTCCCTTCAGAAGCGCGCACGAAATTACTGGGAAGCTCGTGAAAGGCTGCGTTGCAAAAAGGAAATACCTGAGCACACTTACTGCAAACGAGGTTTCTGCAGTCTCTGGAATGAAAATCACGGACGCAGAGCTAAAGGGCGTGCTAAACGTGGACAAGACTTCGCGCATGCATTCCCCAATTTCCCCTGAGTTCATTTCCCCAATGCAAAAAGCTGTTTCTGAGCGGGAAGAAAAACTCACGGCTGCAAAAAAATTGCTTGAAAAAGAAGTAAAGCAGATTACGGGGTAAAAAGCAGATTTCTGGCTAGTTTATTTTTGTTTTAAAGGAATGTATTTAAGGGTCTAAACGCATAATTACCCACATGCAGATTAACTTAGGGAAGAGAGCTAACCTATTGAAATCTTTCAACAGCCTTGCAAAACCCGGCATGCCAAGATTTGGAAAAAGGGTTGCACTTTTTGAGCACATACTGGATGGAATGGAGCACAAGCGCCTTGTCGGGATGAAGGGCTTGAACATTGCAGGCAAGACAAGCGTCTGTCTTGATGTCCAAACTGCACTTGAGGCGGAAGGGCATTCCGTAATTTTTGAGCAAATGGTCCGGAATTTCAGCGACAATGATAATCTTTTGCAAGCAGATGCGATTATTTTTGACGAAGCAACTAAACTGATTCACAAAATAACAGATGGGGTAAATCCCCTAGAACAGCCAAAAATAGAAGCATTTTTTGCGCTTCTTGCAAATCTTCAGGCAAAAAGCAAGCCAGTCTTTGTATCTTATCATCCCATTATCGGTGCTACAGATTATTTGGAGCAGGAATTTGGAATCCAGTCTGAAATCATCTCGTCAAGACTTACACAGGAGGCACTCCAATCGCTCCTTACCCTCCCTTTTATTGATACCGGCATATCACTTTCCCAAGCAACAATATCGCGCGTAATCGAACTAAGCGGCGGGATTATTCTTATGTTCAACACAATCGTCAGAGACCTCCTTCGCAACGTCCCTTTAAACAAAAAAGAAACAGCTACAATAGACAGAGAGCCATCCTATCTAGATTTCCTCGGATGCATTGAATATTATGAACAATTGTGCAGCCGCAAACTTTCCACTCGGGGACTAGAAATAATGCGCCTGGCTGCAACCGGCGCGCTCCAGCCTCAGCATCTTGTTGAATACAAAAACGAGATTGAAATGCTCAAAAAGCTTGATTTGTGGGACGAAGGCAATGCAATTCCATTCCCATTTAAAGTGATGTATAACGAACAGGTGCGCATGCAGCTTTTGGAACTTGCCGCAAATCAAAATTAATCAGATTTCTTAAACCGTATTTTTTATAGCAAGCGCATTCACCATAGCTTTTGCCTGCGCCTCATTCCCCTTCTCAGTATATTTAATCTGTATCCTGTCCCACGTGTTCGGGGTAAGCTCCCAGCTCACAATGTGCCCAAGCTCGCCTTTAAGGGATTGGAAATGCGCGCGTGCTTCCGCGCTTACTGATGCCGCTGCCGGAATGCTTGGTGCCTGTGCAATTGCCATGCAAATGCTTTTCTGCGAATGTTAATAATTGTTGCCTCCCCATGCCATGGTATGACTGACGAACTTGAGGACCAGATGGTTGCAAAAACAGAGGAGCTTGAGCAGGAGAACAAACCGCAGGAGGCAGTGGAAACCGCAGCAGAACTCGTTGCAATCGACCCAAAGGACGCAATCGTGTGGTTCGTGAAAGGAAAAGCCCACTACGTTGCAGAGCAATTCGAGGAGTCCCTTTCCTGCCTTGCAAAGGCAGCGGAATTGGAGCGGGAAAACCCGCAAATCTGGCAAATGATGGGTTATGCGCTTCTTTCGCTTCGCCGCTATTCCGAGGCAATCCCCTGCCTTGAATACGTTGTTTCAAAAGAGCCGCAGAATGCGGAGAGCCTGAGCGCGCTTGGCATACTGCACGTAATAAGCGGCGATGACAAGAAGGCGCGCCAATATTTTGATTCCGCACTGCTTGCAAACAAGAGGGTCGCAATCCCAGTGCTTGAGCATTTCCACGACAAGTTCTTTTCAACGAGCCCCAACATCCCCTCTTCAGCAAAGGCAATGGTGGAGCGCGTGCTTGAGACCGCAAAGCTCGTACGATAAATTGGTGTGCAAATGGATTATGCCCAAACCGCGCGAAAGGCTGCAATCTGGCTCCTTGCGTTCATTTTCATGCTCCAGCTTTCAGGCTGCCTTTTGCTCTTCGCGTTCATGGAAAAATTCTTTGACGTTAATGTTTACGATGCATCCCTTACAAAGAACGGCGTGTACCCTCTTATGCAAACCGGGCTTGTTGGCATGCTCACGGATTCGCTTCCGCCCGAATACAAGGG
The DNA here is from genome assembly GCA_902384585.1 of Candidatus Anstonella stagnisolia. Classification (GTDB taxonomy): domain Archaea; phylum Micrarchaeota; class Micrarchaeia; order Anstonellales; family Anstonellaceae; genus Anstonella; species Anstonella stagnisolia. The sequence goes on along the minus strand of CABMCJ010000004.1, from coordinate 238,349 downwards.
CAGCGTAAAGGCCGAAATGACTGCAGCAATAACCCCGCAATACATGCGCAGCCAGATGCTGCCCATCCTGTCGCAAATGCTCGCCTACATATCAGGCAAAAGCGCAAAAATGGAGCTTTACTTTGACATTTCCCCGGTTGCGCAGCAGCTTGCCTCAAGCCAAAATCCGGTTGTGCAGGCATATGTCTCGCAAACAGGCACCATGAGCCTGGCAATAAACAACGCGCTGCAGTCAACTTCCGATTACATGGCATCAGACGCCTCGATACAGCAGATGCGCCAAACCCTCCCCTCGCTTAACATCCTCAACATTGTGCTCTTTTTTGTTGCAATACTGGAGCTTGCTCTCATATTTTTCCTCTCAAACGACATGAAGGCGGGCATGGTGAAATGCGCGGGCACCGTTTTTGCAACCGGCATGGCAACCGCGCTGAGTGGAATCGCGCTTGCATACCTTACGGCCCCCATGCTGAACTCCGCCGTTAATTCCATGCTCCCAAGCAGCGCAAATGCGGGGCAAATCTCTTCAATTGTAATCGCCATAATGGGCGATGTTTTCCACGAGATAGGCATGCTCACGGTGCTGCTTTCCCTCCCCCTCATCCTAATCGGCGGCGCAATACTTTTGTATTTCAAGTTCGTTTACAAGGACGGTGCGGCAAAATAAGGGATTAAAATGGGCAGCGCAAATTTCATCTCCATGCTCCTATTTTTTTCCATCCTAATCCTGCTTTTCGGCTGCCTTGCCCCTGCCCCGTATGAAAATTCCCTTTCAATGGAAAGAAGGGCGCAAGGCGCATGCATAAAGGCGTGCAACGCCCTCAAGGCATCAGGCGCAAACATGAGCGCAGGCCCATGCGCAGCAAACCCGCTAAAGGACTACCCTTCATGGGTATGCGATGTCGCGCACAACCCCCGCCAACCTGTTGACGACATAATAGACAACCAGTGCTCCCTTTACCAAAACGGGGGCGCAAGCTACTTCATTGAAGTCACGCCCGAATGCGAATTCATACGCAGCAATTAATGCCTTTTTCCGGACCCCTCACTTATGCAGAAAATAGGCAGCTTTGGGCTTTCAGTGAAAGAGTTATAAGCGTGCTTCCAATAACAATCTTTGTGGAAACTGATTCCGTTTCGCATATGGCAGGGAAAATCGCATTGCCCCTGCTGCTTTTTGCAATTCTTCTTATTGCGGGGTGTGCAAGCCAAGTAGGAGCGCAAGGCTCGCCGAACAGCCCGCCTGCTGCAAATGCGCCTGCCCAGAAAGCGCAGCCGCCGCAGGCTCCAGCCCCGCAGCAGACGTATGCGTGCCCTGACGGCACAGTTGTTGTTAATTTGTCCAATTGCCCGAAAATGAAATGCAGCGATGGAACATGGTATGGCGCATGCTCCCTGGATAAACCCAAATTCTGCGATAATGGGGAGCTCATAGACAATGCTCCAGCTTGCGGATGCAATGCCGGGTATGATGCACAAAATAATAGCTGCATTGTGCATCAGGCACAAACGCAACCCGCGCAGAATCAGGCTCCGACGCCCGCAACTGCGCCCAACATTTCATGCACCAGCCAACCTACCGACTCAGCACATATGGATATTTTCGATTCCCACGTCCACATGACGTCCAAGGTTAGCGCATCCCAGATGATTTCAGAGATGGATAAGGCAGGCGTGAGCGTGTCGAACCTGTATTCGGGTTCGTCCGGAGTGTTATCCCAATACCCAGGCAGATTCATAACATTTGTGGACACTCCTGACTCGCCGCAACCTTCCACCTGGCTCACGCAAGGCAATGCATTCGCTGCATCCGCGCAGGCGCAGTTGAACACGGGAAAATATTATGGCATAGGCGAAGCCAACCTGAGGTACTACAGCGGCGATATAGTTTCGCCCCCGACAATTTACGTTCCGGCAGATACCCCTCTCTGGCTTTCGCTTGTGGACCTGTCCGCCAAATATCACGTCCCCATCTCGTTTCACTTTGTGCCTGACGACCCGGTTGCGAACGTTGCGTTCGAAAAAATGCTGGGCCACAACAAAAATGCGATTTTAATCTGGGCGCATCTCGGATTCAACAACATGCCGCTCAACAGCACTGCGCTTAATGATTTCCTCCTGCGATACCCCAACCTGTATTTCGACACTGCTGGAATCCAGAACATGCAAAACCCTTTGCCGCAGCCCAACTCCAATTGGGCACTGCTCGCAAACGGCTCCAACAATGGCAAATCAAACGAGGAATGGAGGCAGTTCTTTGAAACGTGGAACTCCCGCATACTCTTCGGCTCGGATGCCGGAGGGGGGTCAAACGGCAAGGAAAGATGGCTCAACTATGCGGGCGACTCAGTCCAGGGCGCCCCGCCCAACGCGGTTGGGCACTGGAAATCCCTCCTGTCCAACCTGGACTACAACTCTGCCCGCAACATCCTAAGCGGCAATGCAAGGACGCTCTTCCTGAAGGAGCAGAAGCCTCCCTACACTTATTCGGTTGCGTCAGATGGCAATTGTTATCCTATTTCCGTAAGTTCCAATTCGTCCATCTCAATGCTCGCATTTGACCAAAGCACAAGAACCATCACATTCACTGCCGCCGATTCCATTGGAACTGCCGGCTCTGCAACCATAACTATTCCAGCAGCCCTTGCCAGCGGAAACTTCACTGCTTTAGTGGATGGCAAGAGCGTTCAAATAAAAAAGGAGTCCAACACTGCTTACACTACGTTAAGCCTAGAATATGAGGGCGGCATAAAATCAATTACTATCCGCGCGCCAGGCAGCGCCTCAAATTGAATAGCCTTAGTCCCTTTCTTCCACCAGTTTTCTTGTTCCATCTGAACAGTCAGCAATATACATTGCGTTGTAATTTTCTGCGTCATAATGGGCGTAAAAAGAAAACGAAGGCGGCTGATCACTATAACGATACGTGCTGCTATGCCCCCTGGCTATTGATTCGCTTGTTCCATCATCCACAAATGTTGCAACGTGGTCGGGCTGGCTGACGCCAAAACTTATGGCAACGTCTTCGTTTATTGCGAAAGGGTCAATACCAATTGTGGCGTTGTCATCGCCTCCATCCCAGATGTTTGCGAGTTCAACCGGCGCCCATTGCCCATCATAAAACTCAGCCCACACATGGCCAGCATATTCTTCGGGTGCCTTCTCCACCAAAAATCCTTTAACGAACCTGGCGGGAATGCCTGCGGCGCGGCACATTGAAACGTAAAGGAACGAAAGCTCGTCGCAGTCCCCTTGGCGGCTGCGCAGCACTTCTATTGCAGACTGCGTGTAGGATGCGTTTTCCTTGTTGATATGATATACCGTGTTGTTTTTCATCCATACAAAAATAGCTTTTGCGACAGTCAAGGCATCATCGCTTTTCGTTTCGTTCTTTATCTGCCCTGCGATTGCTTTTATCTCGCTGTTTGAGGGGTCGATCATTGCCCTTCTACCAGTATCATTGATTATTTCGATACCGAGATAATCCGGCTGGCTTGACGCAGCATCTGAAATTGTCATTTCTTTTGCGTCTAAGAGATGCATATCCTGTGTCCCGTTCATGTCTATGTAGAAATATCCATGGACAACCGGGTAGCTGCCCTTTGAGTTGTTGAGCGTCCATTTTAACACCCTGTTTCCAGATTTGTAAATTGTGCTAATGCCAGAAAGCCCGCTTTTTGCATCCGGGGATATCGCATAAGCCGCTCCATTTGGATAGGCCTCAGTAAATGTTACTTCCCCGCGATAGAGGGTTCCATTGTAACCGTATCTTAAGGAGTAATCTGTCGTTGTGTTGACAGGGTAGTAATTGCAATCCCTGTTAATCGCGACGTCCTGGTTATACGTGCGCCCGTTAAAAATCAGGAACGGGAATGGCGTGTTGTTCCGGTATCCCGTCTTTTGCACGGCAATTCCATACACGCCATCAGGCACATTTGTGATGTTATACCTTCCGTTTTTGTCTGTCGTGGTGCTGTAGTTTGCGCTGCCATTCAAGGAAACCAGTAAAACGCGTACGTTTTCCAAAGTGATATTCTTGGCGCCGCTGACAGTGCCATACGCCCCGCCCAGTGTCTTCTGCGGCTGCTCTGCTGGCAGCTCTTTCTGTTCAACGCAGCCTGCGGTAAAAACAATTGCAAGAAGGAACGCGATGATGATTTTTTTCCGCATGTTTATACAGCTCAATCCCAAAGTTTAAATAGCACCAGCTGATGCTAACCTAATAAATTTCAAGCCGGGTAGGGGAATCGAGCCCCTCTAAGCCGATTTCAACATATCCCATTTAAGGGAACCTGGAGCTGAAGACTGCGTTCTGCAGTCGGCTGCATAGCCTCTCTGCCAACCCGGCGAGAATATTTATTACCCACTTTGCTATTTATAAAAGCTACAGACGCGGCATTTCAGAAAACTGACCTCTTTTTATATCTTTTTTCCAAATTAAGTTTCGAGGGCGATTACATGGAGATTAAAGAGGCAATAATTCTTGACGCAGCAGAACCAGCATCCAAGGCATTGCGGGAAACAGTAAAGCGCGAGCATTGCATTGTAGTTACAAAGGAAAACGCATACTTCGGCATTATAGACGAGCGCTCAATTGCAAACAGCGCCGTGGACCTCAACAAGGTCCCGTGCGCAAACATCTGCATGAAAGCACCCCAATTGGCGCAGGATGCAAGCGTGCAGGACACGTGCAGGGCATTCTTCAGCGGGCACTACAAGGCATTGCCCGTGGTCGCAAACGGGAAAGTGCTCGGCATGGTGATGCGCAAGAGCGTGCTTGATGCGCTCAAGGGCGAAGGATACCTCACCGGAAGGAAAGTTGCGGATTCAATGACGGTTCCGGTGGTTTCAATTGACATAACCTCTTCAGTCGGGCAAGCGCGGGCGGTCCTCCTTAGGCACAACATACGAAGGCTTGCAGTAACAAGCAACGGGAAGCTCGCGGGCGTGCTTTCAATGTTCGACCTTGCAAAGCCAAAAGTTTTCGGCAAGCAGGCGCCAAACATGATGCAGGAAAAGGTGAACACGGATTTGCAGCCTGTTTCCTCCTTCATGCAAAAGCAGGTTGAAACAGTGGACGCAAACAAGCCGCTCGCAAGCGCAGCAGAGAAAATGCTTGCAGCAGGCGTTTCCTCACTCGTGGTTGTGGATTCCGCAGGCGCCCCGGCAGGCATGCTTTCAGCGCGCGACCTCTTTGAAACGGTTGTGGCAAAGGAAAAGGAGGAAAAAGTTTACATCTCCGGCCTCACGGAGGATGAAAAGGAGCGCTACCCTGAGATTTTCAACGAATGCGAGGAAGCATTGAACAAGCTCTCAAAAACCGCGCAGGTGGAATACCTATCCGTGCACGTAAAGCGCACTGGAGCGCAATACTGCGTGCGCGGCAGGCTTATTGCAAGGAAAATGTACGTTGCAAACGCATCTGACTGGAAACTGAACTCCGCAATGATACAGCTCATGCACGAGTTCATACAGATGGTGCGCAAGGACAAGCCCGAGAAAATGCACAAGCGCGCAAAAAGAGAGGAGTAAAACGCACAAAAAAGTAACAAGCCGGTGCGCCCAAACGTGCAAAATCGGCTGTAAAAACGTGCGGGTGCGCAAAAGAGGAATAAAAATGAAGGCACAAGCAAGCGCAGGGCATCAGGCGCGCACAGCGCGCAATTCCAATGCCTCAAGGGGACAAGCAAGCGCAGAGCTTCTCATAATGGTTGCGATAATGGCAGTGTTCATCCTGCCCCTTCTTCTCATAACTTACGTGAATGCCTCAAATTCAGGTGAAAAGGCAACAATAGCGCAGGCAGGGCGGGCGGGCTCCCAGCTCGCAAGCACCGCGGATTCGGTGGGATATCTGGGAAGCGGCTCAAGCATGTTTGCGGACATAGAAATGCCACAAAACGTGCAGGGCATAGAAATACGCAATTCCGCCCCAATCTCAGAAATAGTGTTCAACATCTCGACTTCCTCGGGCACAAACCAGATAGTGTACGTTTCCCACTTCCCGCTTTCCGCAAGCACAGAAGATTTGCAAAGGCTTGCTACAACCGGCCTGCACCGCGTGAACATAAGCGCAGGTAATTTTGAGGCAGGAAAAGCGCGCCCGGCAGTCACCCTCAAGCTTAACTAGTATCCCCTTTCAACTTCTCTTCCGCTCCCTTCAAGCGCAAGCACTTCCCCGTCCTCATACGCAATTTTCCCGTTCACAATCGTGCATTTCACTTTTCCCTTAAGCTTACTGCCCTCAAAAGGCGACCAGCCGCATTTCGTATAAAGGGATGAGGCATCCACGACCCATTCCTCTTTCGGGTCCACAACCGTGACATCCGCGCAATATCCTTTTTCCAGTTTCCCCCTTTCCTGCATTCCGAATATCCCGCACGGCTTTTCACACATGAGCTGCGCAATCCTCAGATAAGATACTTTTTTCTTTGCAGCAGCATCCAGCATGAGCGAAACCGCAGTTTCCAGCCCGGGCACCCCGGCAGCCCCGTTCTTCTTGTCCTCAAGTGTGTGCGGCGCATGGTCGCTTGCAATTATATCCACATTGTCCAGCATTTTCCAAAGCCCTTTCATCTGCGTTATGCTCCTAAGGGGCGGGTTCATCCCGGCAAGGGGATTTTTTTGCGCATCTTTCTCGTTCAGGAAAAGATGGTGTGGCGTAACCTCGCACGTTATACTATTCCCAAATCTTCTTGCGCACGCAACCTCCTGTTCGCTTGAAAGATGGCAGAAATGCACTTTCCTTCCAATGCGCGCTGCAATGTCCCCTGCCCTTTTTATGCCCGCAAGACTTGCGCCTATGCCCCTTTCTTTCTCTATTTCAATGGTGCCTGCATCTTCCGCATGCACAAGCACTGGCTTTTCGTGCGCAAACTCAGTAAGGTGCCTTCTCAGGGATTGATTGCTCTTTACCCAAAGCCCGCTTTTTGTGTCGCTTAGGAATATCTTAAGGGACGCGGGATTCGCTTTTCGCACCTCTTCAAAATTATTTTCAGATGCCCCGAAATGGAAAGAATAGTTGCAGCGCGCCTTCTTTTTTGCAATTTCCCTCTTTTGCGCAAGCGCAGCCGCAGTAGTCGTAGCAGGATTCCTGTAATTCGGCATGTCTATTACGCTTGTGAACCCTCCAGCAAGAGCAGCAGCAGTGCCGGTTGAAAAGTCCTCCTTCCTGATATCCTCGGGGTCCCTAAGGTGCACGTGCGCATCCACAAAGCCCGCAAAAACAAGCATCCCCTTTGCATCAATTTTTTCTTCCCCCCTCTCCTTTGCGTCAAACTTCCCAATGCCTGAAATCTTTGTGCCCTCAAGCAGCAAATCCGCTTCCAGAATGCCGCCTGCAAGCACAAGTTTCCCGTTTTTTATTATCATGCCATCAACTTTTTCCTGCAGCCGCCGCGCTTTTTGCAGCCGCCCTTGCGCGCATCCTTGAGCGGTCAAGCTCGGCAAACAAAATTGCGATTATGAACGCCGCCCCAAGTATCACGACGAGCACTGGGTTGAAAATGAATATCGTTATCCTCTGGCTCGCTATCATGAACCCATCCAATAAAGCGCTCAGGTTGAATATCATGTGCAGTGCGATTGCTGCAAGCACCGCAGGCACGATTGCAATGCGCGTGTATGCAGAAAGGTTTTTGTGCGACTTCACGTACCCCACAATCCCGCCCGCAGTCGCAGTGAAGCACCCGTGCGCAAGGGAATTGAAGAACGAGCGGTAAAGTATCACGCTTGCCCATGCAAGGAATCCGGTCTCAAGGGGGTTTGTTTTTGAAGCGAAATAAAACCAGTTTTCCACAAAGCTGAATCCAAGCCCGATTGAGAACCCCAGCATCATGCCAGTAAGCTCGTCATCAAACTCATGGTGCGCGGACACGAGCACAAGCCCTGCGCATTTTATTGTCTCCTCAACTACGGGCGCGATGACCGCAACCCCAAGGAGCAGCATAAGGGATTCGTCCACGCGGCCCTTAAGCAGCCCCGTCTGGAACGTGTTGAACCCAAGGGAAAGCACTGCTGCGAATATCCCCCAGAAAAACATCGCGGCAAAAAGCCTAAGCGGCTTTTTCTCGTTCCTCTCGCTGTACAGCCATGCGGCGGCAAAATAAATCACCGGCATTGCGGCAGCCCCAAGCCCGCTGAGCGCCATTATCTGCATGAGCCCCTCGGAGTTCTTTATTGCGGGCGCAAGCGTGGTGTACATTATGAATACCAGCACAAAAAGCCCGAGCGCCTCAAGCACCCATGCGGTGGGCATCATGTAAAAGTCCGCAAGCTTTTCCCCAAAGCTCAACCCCGCAATCTTTGGCATGAAAAGGCTCTTTGTATTGTATTCCCCTGCATACGCCTCGCGCGGGTGGGCCGTGCTTGCAACCCTCATGAGCAAAAGCACCACTGCGGTGAGCACTATCGCAATCAGGGGCGCAGCGAAAAACGTTGCGTTCGCAAGGTCTTTCCTTATAAGGTCCTCGTACCCTGACCAGTCCTCAAACACCTCGAAATATTTCCCCTTTGTCCCCTCAAGGCCGCTTGCAACGAGCGCATACCTTGTTTTTTTCGTGGTTTGCAGGTCGTAGTCCAGCGCAATCGTGATTGTTGCATTCGCCTTTTTCCCAGGCTCAAGCACGCCTATTGTTTTTACCCTCTCCCATCCCCCGTCGTCAGTTTCCCTCATGAGGCTTATTGTCTGCTCTGATGGGTATGTGTTCTCAAGGGTCGCAAGCACGAGCACGCTTTCGTGCGGCTTTTCAAGGGGCTTGCTCTCAACAACTATTTTCGTGTCCAGCCCCACGGTAAAAGGGTCCCCGTAGCTTACCTGTGAAAAAACGTGCGCGGCAAGGATAAAAAGAAAAAGCAATGCAAGTTTGTTGCGTTCCATACCAGCTCTCCTTAACCTATTCTCAGAATGGCAGGGGCACGTAAATGTTGAAGTATTTCATGAACCACGCATATCCCTTGTACCAAATCTCATTCCTTCTTTTTATGACGTCAAGAAGCTCCTTGAACGCCTCCTTTTCCGCAATCGCCATCTTGCTGTCCGTGACCTTTATGTGCTCCTTCCCGTCCACCACTGTCTTCTCCTCCTGCTGCCCGATTTGCTTTTTTGCCTGCTCGTACCATGGGGGCAGAGAGGAGCGTTTTTTCTTGAGCGCTGCAATGAAATCCCCCGTAGTGACCTCGCGCTGGGTTTTCCCCTTGAACGCCTCTCTCCATGGGATTGCTGCCGCCTCTTCCACAAGGGACTTGAGGTCCGCGGACGCATACCCCATTGTCGCCCTTGCAATCCTGCTGAACGCAAGCCACCTTGCTATCGGCACTTTCCTCGCATGCATTTTCAAAATCTCAAGGCGGGATTTGTAGTCGGGTTCAGGTATAAAGATTGCCCTCCCGAACCTTCCGGACCTCCTTAGCGCAGGGTCAACGTCCCACGGCGCGTTTGTTGCGCCTATCACAAGCACGTTCTGGTTGTTTGCTTCCACGCCGTCCATCTCAAAAAGCATCTGGTTCACAGCCATTTTCATGTACTGCGTGGACTGGGACATTTCCTCCCTTCTTCCGCCCAGCGCCTCCATTTCATCAAAGAAAAGTATGCAAGGGGAATTTTTGCGCGCGGTCTCGAACACGTTGTGTATGTTCTTTTCCGTGTTGCCCACATACATGTCAAGCACGTCCGAGATTTTCGCGTTTATGAAACCAGCCTCGCACTCCCCTGCCGCAGCCTTCACAATGAAAGTTTTGCCGCAGCCGGGCGGACCGTACAGCATGATGCCCCCTCCTGCGAATTTCCCGTATTTTCTCGCAAGCTCCGGTTTCACAAGCGGGTATATAATAGACTCGTTTATCTCTTCCTTCATCTTGTGCATGCCCGCAACGTCCGTGAATTTCATGTTGGGCTTTTGGAGAAGCTTAACTGCGTTTATCCCCTGGTTCTGCCCCTGCGCGCCTCCGGCAGTATTGTCAGGCCCGCCCCCTCCCCCTCCTCCTGACTGCTTCCCCTTTGCGATTTCACGGTGGTTTATCGCCTCCGTGAAATTCGGGTTGAGCTCGATTGCCTTGTCATAGTCCGCAATCGCCTTGTCAAACTGGTTCAAATAGTCGTACGCAAGCCCCCGAATATGGTATGCTTCCGCAAAGCTGGGGTTTATTTTCACTACTTCGGAAAAGTCCTCAACAGCTTTCTCATAGTCCTGCTGGCATGCGTACGCAAGCCCCCTGTTGTAAAACGCCTTCAAATATTTCGGGTTCAGGTCCAGCGCCCTGTCATAGTCCGCAATCGCCTTGTCAAAAATCTGCTTCCTATACTGCGCATCGCCCCTGTTATTGTATATTACGGGGTTCTTCGGGTCAAGGTCTGCGCTCTTTGAATAGTCCTCTATTGACTTGTCAAAATTCTTGAGGTTGTACCAGCACAGCCCCCGATTAAAATATGCCTCTGAAAAAGTCGGGTTCAATATGATTGCCATATTGTAGGCTTCAACCGCCTTCTCGTAGTTGCCTGCCTCGTACAAGTCGTTTCCGCGATGGTAATACGTCCTTGCGTCCGTTGGGTTGGGCTTGTCCGCCATATCTTCGCCTGTTGCTGCTTTCTCTTATGCCCCTTATAAAACATTTCGCTGCCTTTGCCCCAAATTGGCCGCCGCAGCCCCGCCTATGGAGCCTGGCTTGCAGATTTTAGCGCGCTCACAACGCTTCCGATGTGGTCGAATTCAAGCACAATGGTTACTGTCCCGTTTTCCGTGCTGACGTTCAGGGGCATCTCAAATTCCCCCATGTTTGCCCCAAGCTCGTATTGCACGCCGCCGGAGGTGAAGTTTTTGGGCAGCACCACCCTGTAGCTTGTTGCTTGCTCAACGGAAATCGCGCTCACGTTCGTGCGGTTGAGCGCCGCGTATATCCTCCCTTCGCTGTTGTTCGCGTCCGCACTCATGGAAACAGTTATCACAGAGGGCGGAAGCTGCACTGCCACGCCGATTTGTGAAAGCCCTGCCTGCAATGCCTGCGAATCCGTGAAGTCCCGCGCAACGCTTATCACCTCGGAATTCACGTTTGCGACGTATGCAGGCCCGCCCTCAATCGAGCTTATCTGCTGCGCATTAAGGGGCGTTTGCGGCAGCGCATAGGATTTCTCCTCGTAGGAAAGCGTTGCGTTGGCATCCTGCACCTGCAATGCAGAAAGCAGCGCAGCCTTGTCTATCCTCCTCTTTTCCCACGGGACAAGCACCCTGAATTTCCCCTTTGCGACGTTTTCAAACTGCGCCTGCACGGCTGCGGTTGCCGTCTCGCTTGCGCTCACAAGTATGTTCTCAAACGTATCAATCTGCCCGTTATTCACGTTCACAATCGCGCTAAAATGCACCTGCCCGCCCGCTTCCACGTCGGGCTTTATGGGGTACCGAAGCGACCCCCCTGATGCCTCAAGGCTTGCAGACGGGGTTCTCACTTCCACCACCTGCGGCACCGAGAGGATTGCATACGCGCTCACGCTTGCGTTCGCAGCCTCAATTGCGCGCGCAGCCTCGCGCACGTCGCTTCCAAAGGAAAGCCCAAGCACCCGCATCCCCTGCGCGTTCGTGGTGTCGTTCACGATGTCCCCGCTTCCCTTCATTTTTGAAATCGCAGCCTCGAGCGCGCTTCCCTCGCCCACCACTATGAGCTGCGGCTCGTACATTTCAATTGTCGCGTTCACGTCTATTATTCCCCTTCCGCTTTCGCCTTTTTTCTCATTCCCCGTGTTGTTGCTGTTGCTTATGGAGAACCCTATTGCCGCCATTTCAAGCACAAAGAGCACAACTATCGCAATTACAAAAATCTTCACAATGTCCTTTTTTTCCATTCCCCCACCCATCGGATGCCCTTTTGCATCAAAAACGGCTATAAACCTATCTAGCCTAATATATTCTGTACTTATCCAGTTAAAACTTTAAAAAAGGTGTATTTAATGGTTGCATTAAAGCCCGGGGACCTTGTCCGCATGGACTACACAGGAAAGCTTGCGCGCGACGGCGCAGTATTCGACACCACGATGGAGGACGTCGCAAAGCAGGGCGGCATATACTCCCAGCAGGTGCCCTACTGCCCCAAGCTCGTGGTATTTGGCATGGGCAGGATGATGGAGGGGCTTGAGGAGATGCTTCCCACCCTCGAAATCGGCAAGAAAAAGGAAATTCTCATAAAATGCGAAAAAGCATTCGGGCAAAAGGACAAAAATCTAATCCGCGTGCTGTCTCTTTCGGACTTCCGCAAGCAAAACGTGCACCCCGTTGTAGGCATGACAATTTCAATGAACGGCACGCCCGGCATAATAAAAAGCATAAGCTCCGGGCGCGTGATGGTGGATTTCAACCACCCCCTTGCAGGCGAGGACCTGCAGTATTCCGTAACCCTCCTTGAAACAATAAGCGACAGCAGGAAAAAGCTCGAGGCAATACTCTCTGCCGCGAAAGTGGACGCGAAAGTAGTGCCCAACGGCGACTCCTTTGACGTGGAATTCAACAAGGAAAACCCAACGCAGCAGGAAATCGCAATCGCAAACGCGGCAATCCAATCCATATCGCCCAACGCCTCAATAAAACTAAAAGAAGGGGAAGATGCGGAAAACCCTGAAAAATTGCATTCAAAGCTCGCATCCAAAAAGGCAGTAAGCAAGCCCGAGCCGGCTAGGAAGAAATAATCTCCAGGACTTCTTTCGGAACAAGCTGCTTCCAGCTTTTCTTCCCGTGCATCCTTTCCCTAATTAGTGTGGCATAATACTTGTACCTCTTGTAAAACGGGATTGGCACAACAGAAAACCCTGCTTTTTTGCACAATTTTTTCACAAGGGAATTGTTCGAATATACGCAGGTTGCATTTCCCGCCAGTTTTTGAAATTCGCGCACCCACTTTTCATTTGAACTGTAATCCTTGAGAATTTTTATTTTAGCTTGCAGCTTATTTCTGCGCAGCACTGCGTTTAGCATTTTCTTTCTTGTTTGCACAGAAAACGGATTTCTCTTGCCTTTCTTTTGCGCGCTCCCGATTACGATGAGGAATTTCGCATGGCGCTTTGCAACGTATTTAAGCGCATAGAGGTGCCCCTTGTGCAACGGCTGGAACCGTCCAATAAAAATTGCAGAAGAAGTTTCCATGGCATTCTCTTCGCTAATGTTTGAAGTGCCTCACGCCAGTGAATATCATTGCAATCCCGTGCTCGTCCGCAGCCTTTATCACCTCAAAGTCGCGCACCGACCCCCCGGGCTGTGCAAGGGCGGAAATCCCTGCATTTGCAAGCGCATCCAGCGTGTCGCGGAAGGGGAAGAATGCATCCGATGCGCAGCAGCTTCCCTTTATGTCGAATTTCGCGCGCTTTGCCTTTTCAATTGCAATGTGGCAGGAGTCTATCCTGCTCATCTGCCCAGCCCCGACCCCTATTACCTGCGAGTTTTTCGCAAACACAATTGCATTTGATTTTGTGTGCTTTGCGAATTTCATTGCGAAATACATGTCCAGCTCCTGCGCGCTGGTGGGTTTCTTTTTCGTCACTATCTTTGCCTCTTCCAAATCGTACACAATATCGTCAACCTGCTGGTAGAGCATGCCGCCCGTAATATTGCGGTAGTTTGCCTTGCGCTTGTTTGCAAGCTCAAATAGCGTGGTAACGTCAAGAATCCTCCGGCTCGGCTTTTGCTTGAGTATCTCAAGCGCTTCCCTTTCAAAGCCCGGCGCAAGCACTACCTCAACGAACTTGTTCCCGATTTCCTGCGCGGTTTTCACGTCCACCCTGCGGTTGAATGCAATTATGCTCCCAAACGCGCTCTCGGGGTCGCTTGCGTGCGCAAGCTTGTAGGATTCACAAAGCGCATGCGCAGTCGCGCCACCGCACGGGTTGTTGTGCTTTATTATCACCGTTGTGGGCTCGTCCTCCTTGAATTCAAGTATGAGCCCGAGCGCGGAGTCCGCATCAAGGAAATTATTGTAGGACATCTGCTTTCCGGAATGCACTTTCGCGTCAAAGAGGCTCACCCTCCCGATTCGCCGGTACGCAACCGCCTTCTGGTGGGGGTTCTCCCCGTACCGAAGCGGGTATGCCTCCTCAAAGCTCATTGTGAATTTTTCGGGGAATTCGTTTGTCTTTTCGCCTGCGGAGAAATACCTGCTTATCGCCCAGTCGTAGTTCGCAGTCCTCTCAAACGCCTTTTGCATGAGCGCATAGCGCATTTTCCCATCCAGCCCGTTCTTTTGCAGCAGCCCAAGCACGCACCCATAATCCTTCGGGTCCACAACAACCGCGACGTGCTGGAAGTTTTTCGCTGCAGCGCGTATGAGTGTTGGGCCGCCGATGTCAATGTCCTCTATTATTTGCGCAAGCTTCGCCCCGCTTGCAGAGGTTTTCTCAAAAGGGTAAAGGTTCACAACAACAATGTCTATGGGGCTTATCCCAAGCTTCTTCACCTGCGCCTCGTGCGTTTTCTCCCCCCTCTTGAAAAGTATGCCGCCGTGTATTTTAGGGTGCAGGGTTTTCACGCGCCCTTCCAGTATCTCAGGAAAACCGGTAACATCCGAGACTTCGGTCACTTTCACCTTTGCTTTCTTGAGCTCCTTCGCAGTGCCTCCGGTGGATATTATCTCTATTCCAAGTGCCGACAAGCCCTTGCAGAAGCCTACAATGCCGCTCTTGTCATAAACGCTTACCAGTGCGCGCATTACTGCCATTAGTCCCCCTCCCGTTAGAATAAAAGCACTCTGGATAACAATGCGTAAAATTAAATACCCTGCGGCTGAAGAATTGGCGGGGTGCTCGCATGATGAGATTTGGAAAAGCCGTAGGCGGAAGCATAATAGTGCTGCTCGGCCTGGTCTTCCTGCTGAACAATTTCGGCATGATACCAGCCGAAGTGTGGAAATACTGGCCGCTCATACTCGTATTCCTGGGCGTTGCAATAATCTTCTCGCAGCAAATGCACCACGCTGAAGAGAAAAAGGCCGAAGAGAAGAAAAAATAAGGTGCAACAAAGGGGCGAAATAAAAAAGAAAGCCTAGCGGAGCAAAAAGGCAAATAAAAAAGGGAAGTGGTAAAATAAAAAGTAAAGGCAGGCGGCAAAAAGGGAAATAAAAAAAGAAAATGGAAAAATAAAAAAAGAAAGCGTAAAATAAAAAAGAAAAAGCAGGCTTACCTTGCGAACTGCCCGAACCTCTCTGCAGTTGTCATGACTGCCTGCCTGTTCACCTTGAGGGTGCTGCCCTTTTGTATGAGGTCGGGGTTCTTGAGGTTGTTTTTCGAAGCAATGTCCTTTACGAGCTGGCGGACTGCCCTTGCCTCATCGCCCTTTTTGACGTCCTGCGGGTTGAGCTTTTCCATCCCAAGCTGCACCCTTACCTGTTCAACTGCAATGCCTTCAACAGTTGAGAATGCAGTGTCGCCGCCGTTTGCCCACGGAAGCACTTTTACCTCAATGTTTTCAGAAGGCTGCACAACCACGATGGGGGCTGGCTGCGGAGGCTGGTAGTTTTCCTTTCCAATCCTTCCCGGCAGCATAAGGCTGCCTATGAGGACCAATGCCGCCAATCCTGCTGCAATTGAATTTGACACCATTGCGCCCAGTCCTGCCTTTGCAACCGGTGCAACTGCAGCCGGTATCACTTGTTCAACAGGGGGCACAACAGGCACCACTGCCTCAACTGGAGGCACAGTCGGCACCACTGTCTCAACAGGAGGCACAACTGCACCAGTCACGGTGTGTGCGTCTGCCACTGGCGTTTGCGGCCCGTGGTATGCGCTCTCACCATTCAGGTCATCAAAAGTAAGGGAGTTGTGGTAATTCATCGGCGGTGTTTTTACGCGCGCAAACGGCACGAGCATCGGGCTGGACGCAACTGCAGCGCCGCTTGCAATGGGCGAGACTGCGGAGCCGCTTGCAATTGGTGCGGCAGCGGCATTCTTGCTTCCCCAAATACCCAATGCAGCAACAGATGCCGCAATGGCTGCGAATCCCGTGCCAATCCTTGCCAAAATGCCTTTCCTTTCAGGTTTTGCAGCAGCCGGCTGGGCAACAACCGGTTTAGCAGCCGATGCAGAAACAACCTGTGGAGCAACCGCTTCAGGCACAATTGCCGGTGCAGCAACAACATGTGCAGCAGCATCAGCCTTCACTTCACCAGTCCCATTGCCAGTTGCCGGAGAGTCCATTCTAACGACCGGCCTTGTTGCCCTCTCTATTTCCTTGGCGCGTATGTATGCCTTTGCGGCTTCAACCGGGTTGCTCTCGTTCGTGTCCTTTTTTATCTGCTCAAGGTTGCTGAGCACTTCAAAAGCGCCAATTTTTTTTGCGTTCATGCTGCCCTTGCTCTGTGCGCAAAGCCCTTCTATCTCATTTACGTAAGCCGGCAGCTTTGCATCAAGGGAATTCATGTATTTTGCAAAATCCTTTGCCTTTGCTTTTTTCATGCCCGTTTCAAGCGCAGCCACTGCTGCAGCGGGCGTGTATTTTCCAGTGTTTATCATTATGCCTTCAAGGTTCACCATCACTGTGTTGAAATTAAGGCGCTTGTTCTTGCTGCACAGGTCGTAAACCTTCCCGATTTCATCTGCACTGTAATCGCCTCTCGCAGCCTCTATTGCGCCCTGCCTCTTTAGCTCGCCCTTTTTTGCGCCGTGCGTGTAAGTTTTCCAGAATTCCACCGCATCAGGGTCAGGGGCTGCCTTGGCTTTTTCTGCAGCAGTGGCATTTGCCACCATTTTTGCATGTTCCATGGCAGAATCAAACACTATCCTGTCAGCGCTTTTCTTCCAAAGCGGTATTGCGCCCAAAAAGTAAACCCTCCCAATGTTTTTCATGTACCACAAAGGTATAATCCAGAATAGTTTTGCTCTTGAATTGGTTTTATCTGCCATAGTATCCCCTCCTGATTATAATGTTTATATTTGGTGGTAGCTAGTATTTAAATGTTACCATTTAAGTATAAAAACTGCAAACGCCGCCAAGGGGAAAGGGCGCACCAATCTGCCTCAGGCGCGGGCATACGAAAGCCAGCCGCAGCTTTTCGCAAGCTTTCTTGCGTCCACTTCTTTTTCCTCAAGCCACCTGTACCCTGAAAATTCAGGAGCAGGCTTTACGTTCGTGCTCTTTGCGCTCATCCGAAAAACAAGCACTGGGATAAAGGATTTTCTTTTGCGCGTCCCGGCATTGTGCCTCGCATTCAATGCGACTTCGTGCACCTGCGCATCTATGCCGGTTTGCCTTGCGAATTCCGAAACTATGGCAGATGCGGGATTTTCCCCTCCATGAATGAGAATGCACGGCAGTTCCAGCGTTTCCACTCCCAGCGCATTCTTCCTCACAAGAAAGAGCGCCCTATTCCCGTCAAGGAGCATCCCTGCAACAAGCGCACTTGGCAATGGCGCAAAATTTTTCTGCCTCATACATGGCAACTTGCGCCGCCATTCTTTAAATAGTATTTCTGGTGGTACTCTTCCGCCGGGTAAAATTCAGTTGCAGGCACAACCTGTGTGACAATTTTCCCTGAGTGCTTCTTCTGTTCTTCCTGCATTGATTTTTTTGCCTCTTCCCCCTGTTTTTTCCCAAAAAAGAAAATTGCGCTCCTATAATTGCTGCCCACATCCGGCCCCTGCCGGTTCAGGGTAGTCGGGTCGTGGCATCCCCAAAAAGTTTCCAGGAGCTTCCCATAGGAAATTTCCTTTGGGTCAAACTCCACGAGCACGGATTCCGCATGCCCTGTTGTTTTGCTGCACACCTGCCCGTACGTGGGGTTTTTCGTGCTGCCGCCCGTGTATCCCACCGTGGTTTTCTTCACGCCCTTCAAACTGTCAAAAACTTCCTGCACGCCCCAAAAGCACCCTGCAGCAAAACAAGCCTTTTCAAGTTTCATAAAATCACTCCCTTGTCTTATTCTCCTTGAATTCCAGCGCAGCAGAATTTATGCAATACCTCTTGTGCGTCGGAGCGGGCCCATCATCAAAAACGTGCCCAAGGTGCCCTCCGCATCTCGCGCAATTCACCTCGATGCGCTTCATCCCCAAACTCACGTCCTCAACGTATTTTATTTTCTTCTCATCAACTGGCGAAAAGAAGCTCGGCCATCCCGTCCCCGATTCAAACTTAGTGCCGGACTCAAAAAGTTTCTCCCCGCACCCTGCGCAATGGTAAAACCCCTCTTTCTTGTTGTTCAAAAGTACCCCGCAAAAAGGCATTTCAGTGCCTTTTCCCCTAAGCACGCGGTACTGCTCGGGCGTGAGCTTCCTCTTCCATTCCTCCTCGCTTTGCGGCAGTTTTTTCTTCATATCCCAAAAATGGACTGCAATGCTTATAATAATTGCCCTAAAATAATAACAACGTTATCAAACAAACCGCAGGTGATGCAATGGAATTTGGAAAAATAGTGATGGAAAGGTATGCAACAAAGAAATTCGACGGCAAAACCGTGCCGCACGCAAAAATGGACGAGCTGTTCGAGCTCATACGCTTCAGCGCCTCCTCTTTTGGCATGCAGCCATGGAAAATAAAGGTCGTGACAGACCAAAAGCTCAAGGATACGCTCATGGCAGCAAGCTGGGGCCAGCCCCAGATAGGCACGTGCTCGCACCTGCTTGTTTTCTGTGCGGACACAAACCTTGATGCACTCATAAGCAAGATGCAGGGGCAGCTTTCCAAAACCGACATGCCTGCAGAATCCCTTGAGGGGTACGTGAACATGATGCGCGATTTTGTAAAGGCAATGGACGGGGCAAAAAAGCTCGCATGGGCGCAAAGGCAGGTTTACCTTGCGCTTGGGAATGCGATAAACGGCGCAAAGTCCCTTGGGCTTGATTCCTGCCCGATGGAGGGCTTCAATCCGGTGGAATATTCCAGGATACTCAAACTTCCGGAAAACATCGTTCCCACGGCGCTCTGCCCCGTGGGATACGCCGCAGACAAGCCGCGTGCAAAAATGCGCTTTGCAAAGGATGAAATATTCTTCTGAGGAAATCCCCTCTGGGAAATAATAATCCTGGGGAATTCGCATGGCATCTGAAATAGGAATGCTCGCAGCATTCCTCGCAGGGATACTTTCTTTTGCCTCACCCTGCGTGCTGCCCCTTATCCCAGGATTTCTCACCTACCTTGCAGGCATCGGGCTTAAGGCAGGGCAGAAAGCATCGCGCAGCCGCATTTTCCTCAACTCCCTTGCATACGTGCTTGGCTTCACGATTGTTTTCTCAATCCTCGGCGTCCTCCTAAACGGAATACTCGGAAGCGCAACGTACGACGTGCGAATCTGGCTTTCGCGCATAGGCGGCATAATAATAATCGCCTTCGGGCTTTACATGCTTGGGCTTCTCAAGCTTGAATGGCTTCAAGGCGAGCACAAATTCCATTTTGCAAACATAGGAAATTCCTACATTCTCTCTTTCCTCTTTGGCGCAAGCTTTGCAGTGGGCTGGTCCCCCTGCGTTGGCGCAATACTTGGCGCAATACTCACGCTCGCAGCAACTTCCCCGGGCAGCTCGTTTGCGCTGCTTTTCTCATATTCCCTCGGGCTTGGAATCCCCTTCCTTCTTGCGGGCGCATTTGTTGCGCAGGCGCAACACTTTATAAAAAAAGCCCAGCCCCTTATGAAATATTTCAGCATCCTCTCAGGAATCCTCCTCATAATAATCGGGATACTCGTATTCACGGACACGCTTTCGCGCTATGCCGACTTCGGGCTTGCGCAGTTCGCGCTTGGAGGCACTTAAATGGAAAAGAGCACGCTCTATCTTATTGCGGTCCTTGCACTAATTGCAGTTGCAATATTGTACATAGAATCCACAAAGCCTCAAATCCCATCTGCAAGCGCCCAATCAAATGCGCAGCAAAACCCCGCCGCATCCGGGGCGGGTGCAGCCTCGCAGCAAAATCCTTCCGATGCTTTCTCACCGTACCCCAAAGCACCGGAACTCACAGGCATAACGGGCTACATAAACGCCCCTTCCAATCTCACTCTCGCCTCGTTGCGGGGAAAAGTAGTGCTCATGGATTTCTGGACGTATTCGTGCATAAATTGCATACGCGCAATCCCCTTTGTTGAAAGCTGGCACGAAAAATATGCAAAGGACGGGCTGGTTGTAATAGGCGTGCACACCCCCGAATTTGATTTCGAGAAAAACTATTCCAACGTGCAGGCTGCGGTTGAAAAATTTGGCATAAAATATCCCGTAGTTCTTGACAGCGATTATGCCACCTGGGGCGCATACCAGAACAACTACTGGCCACACGACTACCTTATAGACGCAAACGGAAGGGTGCGCTTTGACCACATAGGAGAGGGCGGATACGATGAAACAGAGTCCGAAATAGTGCAGCTTCTCACCGAGGCAAGGCACTCGCAGGTGGACATGAATTCCACAAAACCCAGTTCAACTGAGCCAAGTTTCCTTCAGCCCCTCACCCCTGAAATTTACCTTGGGAATTCCTTCAGGCGCGCGCCGCTTGGGAACGTGCAACCGCTTTTTGAGGGGCAGGCCCTGAATGCGACAATCCCAGCCTCCCTTGAGCAAAGCGTCCCGTACCTTGAAGGCAGCTGGATAAACAAAAAGGACGCGATGGAGCTTGCAGGCGAAAAAGGCGCAGTAGAGCTCATATACAGCGCGAAAAACGCGAACATAGTCGCAGGCTCCCCAAAAGGAAGCACCCTGCGCGTATTCCTTGATGGCAAGCCTGTTTCCTGCGATGATTCCGGCGCAGACAGTTGCACCGTAAACATGCAAAGGCTCTATTCCCTCACAAACCAGCCCTCATACGGAACGCACCGGCTGCGCTTTGAAATAGAGGGAAGCGGCTTCGGGCTTTTCACCTTCACATTCGGATAGCCTTGCCTGGCGGTTTTTCACGCCGTAAACGAAACTTATTTACATGTTTAGTGCGAATGCCTATACATCATGGCAGAACGCGTGCATCTCAATCCCCGCGTTAAGGTACTGTGGTTCCTGCCAACAATTGCCCTGCTCCTTTTCCTCCTGCTTGCAGGCTTCGCGGGTTACCTTGCATTCCCCGACACATCGTTTTTAGGGATTACAAAATCCAATTTCCTGTACGTTCTTCCAATGATTGCAATAATTATCGGGCTCATAGACTATTCCTGGATGGAAATGATATACGGCAATTTCACGTACGAGCTTGACGACAACGAAATAGTGATACGCCAGGGCGTAATCGGCAGGCGCACAACCGTAATCCCCTATGCGACAATACAGGACATCACAGCCGAGCGCAGCGCCGCGGAGAGGCTGCTTGGCATTGCAACGCTTGAAATAGAGACCGCGGGCTCGCTTCGCCTTGCATCCGAAATAACCCTGCCGGGCATTGCGGAAAAGGACACGCTCGTGCGCGAGCTCACGCACCGCGCGGAAAAGGCGAAAAACACAATGGGGCAGGAAACGCGCACGCAGGGAACTGATGCCTCGCACCTGCTTTCCGAAATACTCGCAGAACTAAAGGCAATTGATTTGCACCTTTCGCATCCGGTTAAAAACAGCCGGAAAAATTCCACGGGCAATGAAGAAGGCGAAAATAAAAACTCCCTGCGCAACAACGAAGGCGAAAATAAAATTCCCCCTCTCAGGGAAGAGGGTGGAAAAAATGAAAACAAAAAAGAGGAAAGCTCTTTTGAAAAATACGAGCATTTCCGAAAGGGCTAGTTTTCTCCAAATAATCCAAAAGGCGCCCAAGCCCTGCCTATAACATTATTAAACATGCATTCGTTTTACATTTGCAGGTGGTCACATGGGAATACTCGACGGAATCGCAGGCAAGGTAAAAAGCGACCTTGAATGGAAGGCAGGGCAGACAATAAGCGACACTGTGGCAAAAGGCGCTTCAGCCGTAACTGGCAAGGGTGCAAAAGCAGCGCCTTCAAACGCATGCCCAAAATGCAAGAAAGCAATACCTGACCCGCGCCCCAAGTTCTGCCCCGGCTGCGGAGCATCTCTCATGGTAACTTGCAAGAAATGCAATGCGGAATACCCCACCGGCACGAATTTCTGCACCGGCTGCGGCGCAAAACTCTGATGGCTAAAATCCAAAGTCAACGGGCAATTTTGGCATTTTCTTTTTCCCAAGCATTATGCTGAATTTTTTCGCGCCCTGCGGCACCTTGTACCAAACATACCCTTCAGCCGGCTTTCCCTTTTCAAGCGCAGTTTCAAATTTGTAGTTTTCAGGGTTCACTGGCTCGCCTGCACCGAAATTCAGCCATATTTCCTCATCAGGCACGATGTATGCCGTTGAGGCGCTCTTTGTGTTCTCAAGCCTAAGCCCGACTGCAACAAACAGGCTTCCTGCCGGGCATTTTATCATGTTGAATTCCGGCCCTATCTCCGCCTCGCGCACCATTATCGAAATCGCCCCGTATTGCACTGTTTTGCCTATCTTCGCCTTCGCGCTTGCGGCGGCAAGCAGCGGCTTGCCTTCCTTCCCTGCGTTTTGCATGTGTTCAGTTGCTTTTTTCATGGGCGCAATCGCCTCCTCATGCAGGCTTTTCAGCCTTGAAGCAAGCTCTGCTTTTGAAATTTTCCCATCCCGAAACTGCGCCTCCGCCTCGTTTTGCTTTTTTGAAACCGCCCACGCGTTGCGCATGTAATCATCCATGCCCATTACCCTTCTTTCCGACTTGTCCTCCTTTACCTCGTATTTTGCATCGGGCTTTGCAGGCGAAGGCAGGCGCAACGAGGCAAGTTCCGAGCGCGCGGCATCCCCGTCCGTTATCATTTTTGCAACCCCTGCCTTGATTGCGGATTCCCTTTTCCCTTCGTCCCTTGCCGGCGCGGGCGCTTTCTTCCCCTCCATTTGCGCAATGCTTTTCCTGTATTCCTCTGCCACGTTTTTCGGCAGGTATTTGTTTTCCGCAAGCTCGCGTTTCATCTGTGCAACGTTTTCATCCATTGCGCCCTGCATTTGCGCCCTGACGCCCGCCTCGCTTAAGCCTGGCATGCTTTGCATGCTTTTCCCAAGCACGCTTCCCTGCGATTTCCCAAGCAGCCCGATTGCCTTTTGCGCTTGCACGTACCTTTCCTCAAGCGCAGGCAGGCAGTAAAGCGCGTCCGGGGTCGCAACCGTCTCCTTTGCAAAAAGCACTGCCTTCACTTTTGCGCGCGCATGCTCAATCTCCGCAACCGTGTTGAAGAATGCAACCGAGCCGTCCTTTCGGATTTCAGAGCAAAATGCCATCGCTGTGCCAAATGACATCCTGGTGAGTTTTACGGGAAGCTTTGCCCCAAGCTCAAATTCGCACGGGCCGGAGAACGAAATCATCCCCTCAAGGAACTTCACCTTTGTTATCACGTCCGTGCCGCCCTCGATTCCTCCCCCGCTCGAGTGCCTTGTGGAGATTTCCACCCTGCTGTTTGGGAACATCATTATTGTTGTGCACGGGTCGTCCCCCTTTGGCACGTCCATTATGGAAAATACGTAAGACGCATCCCCTGTTTCAACGCAGTCCCCGCTTTCAAGCCTGAATTTTTTTGAAAACGGCTCCACCACAGCCGGAATCTTTTTCCCCCCGCGCACGACAGTTACGTTTTTCCCGCAAGTCGCGCTTATGCCCGTTGAATTTGATTTCTCTTTTTTGGGCGCCCCGCCCATCTCATAATCGTATCCGCTTTTGGGCTCTATGCTGCCCGTTCCCATCCCGCCTGCATAAACTTTTTCCTTTGCAGCCTTGTCCATAAAACCATCCCGCGCTTCCCGCGCCAAATTCCGGCTCATCCGCCTTCCATGTCCGAAATTGCATAGCATGCGCACAGCATCCCCTGGTATTCAAAAAATGCGCCCAGTGCATCCATCGCAGCCTTTTGCATTGCCTTGTTCTTCATGTGGTACGCATGCGCGCGCAAATTCAAGAGAAGGCTGCGCTCGCTGCCCATGCTGCTTATCGCCCGCTCGGCCGCATTGTTTTTCTGCGAGGGCGCCATCATTTCTGCAATGCGCGCCTCGTGGTTGAGCCCAAGATAGCGCACCAGCGTGGAAGAGTCGTCCGTTGCCCTCTCCTCCTGCGTTTGCTGCGCAAGCGCATCAACTTTTTGCGCAGCCTCCATGTATTTTTCCCTTGCCTTTTCCAGTTCCCTGGTGCACGCCTCTTTGGGCTTTGGGGCTTTCCTTGCTTCCCCAAGCAGCCCCATGCACGATTTGTAAACGCAAACAAGCTCCTTTGTTTCCCTAAAAAGCGAAACCACGTGCGTGAACATCCCGGCATCATCAACATCCTCGTCATTCTCATACCATTTCACGAACGCGGCTTCAAATGCGCCCAGCTCCTTTTCAATCGGTGCGGCAATCCCCTGCGCACCCACAATCCCGCCTGCCCCCTTCATGGCGCTTCTGCACGACTGGAAAGCCGCCCTCGCATTGTCCGCCCTGTCCTCGTATTCCTTCATCTTTTTATCCTTGAAATAGCCCTTCATCATCGCGTACCTTGCGTCCGCGTTCTTCGCAAGCGTTTCCTCGCATCCACCTAAAATTTCCTGTGCGTTTGCCATATGCATGCCCCTTTTATTTTACCCTGAATTTCTCATCCGGCTTTGGATAAGGCGGCAGGGAAAAAGAATCAATCATTTCCTGCATTTGCGCCTTTGCCTGGTTCACGCGCTTTTTTGCAACCGGGTCGCTTGCGGCAGTCTGCAGGTATTTTTCCGACAGTTGCGCCTGCGCATTAATCTGCTGCAATTTTGCGCCGGAAAGCTGCTTTTGCAGTTGCGCGAATTTCGGCGCAGCCTCCTCCATCTGCTTTTTCTGCTCGGGCGTAAGCCCGGGCATGTCCTTCATTTTTGAGAAATCCATGCTTGCAAGCATGTTGATGCCAAACGCGGCCCCGCTGCCGCTTGCAGCCTTCATGGATGCGCGCATTGATTTTGCAAGCTCTATCTGCGCCTCGCTTGCGCCTTTTTTGCGCATCGCCTCAACGTCAATTTCCCCTGCGCTTTTAACCGCCTCTTCGGTTTTCTTCTTGTTTTCCTTGATTTTGCGCAGTGCGTATTCCGCGCTCCCCTCCTCATATTTCAAACCTGCGGGAATGCCCATGCCTATTTGCAGCGCAGTGGATGAAAGCTTTGCAACCCGCTCGTCCACCTCCATGCTTTTCTCGTACATCCCGCTTGTTGTTACCATGAGCTGCGTCATTCCCATTGACCCATACGCCGGGTAGGTTTCACACGGTTTTCCCCCTGCCTTGCTTTTCACAAGCATCCTAGAACCCGGTATTACTACAGTGGCGCCTTGCACAATGTCCAGTATGAACTTGAACTGCATGCCCTTGTCCTCGTTTATGTCCTTTATTTCCACAAGGGGAATCTCAAGCTGCGCATCCGCAGGATACACAATGAACGTGCCCTTTGCGAATTCAATTTTTGAAATCCCCTGCCCCTTCTGTTCCTCGCCCTTCACCGCACCTTCCCAGTTTTTTGTGCGCAGCACAAGCTCGCTCTCAGGAAAAACAGAAATGAACTGGAATGCCCCTCCCTTCGGGTGCCCTGCAATTGTGATGAAAGATTTCCTTCCAGTGCTTATGCAGTCCCCATCCTGTATTTTCTGCTTCTGCATGAGCTCCAGTTCCTCATCCATGTTTTTTGCCTGCGCAAACTTGGTTTTCTGCCCCTTGCGCGCAAGCGTTATGTCGCCTGTGTAATTCGTGTACGCTACGTTTCCGGTTTCAACGACGCCCATTGCACCGCCTCGCATTGCACTCGCAGGAAAGCGTTATAACTCCTGCTGCTCTGGAAAACGTTATGCCCCTTTCCCATTTCTATTGCTTCAGGCTGAACATGCGGACATAATTGTCCCCATAAGTTGCGATTATCTTTGCCTTGTCCGGGGAAATCTGCACGTTTGTGACGCCCATCTTAAGCTCCGGGTTTGACGCATCTGGCTCAATGCATTTTTTCCACAGCATTGTGCCCGCCTCATCATAAAGGACTACGCAGTTGCTGTCCGTGCCGGCAACAATCCTTGTCCCGTCCTGCGAAATTGCAATTGCATTGTGCCCTACTGCGCTGAACTCCCCGAACCCAAGCGCGCCCCTTCTCCAAAGAAGCGTCCCGTTCGCATCAAACAAATACACCGAGCCGCCCACGCTCCCCGCCGCGATTTTTCCAACAGCAGGAGCAACAGCGCCCGCAGTCACAGTGGGCTCTGCTATCTTGTGCGTCCAGCGCACGCTCCCGTTCCCATCAAAGGAGAAAAACGTCCTGCTTTTTCCGGACGCATAAACATTCCTGTTGTTGTCCACTCCCATGAAAAGCGGGAACTCCCCTATTATCTGCTGCCATTCCTGCACGCCGGAGGAACTGAACCCCCCTGTCTCCCTTGAGCCCACAACAAAGCCCGAGTTGTCCGCATAGAACGCGCAGTTTCGCAGCCAGTCCCCGCTCCGCTTTACGTCTGTTTTTGAGCCGCTTTTTGCATCAAATAGTTGCAGCGTGCCCATCGTGCCCGACAGCACAGTTTTCCCATCCGCAGATATGCACGCGCTTCGCACCATTGCGTTCTCATTGTATTTCCACAGCAGCTTTCCTGACCTGTCCACCGCGTACACATACCCGTCATGGCAGCCTGCAACAACTTCGCTTCCATCCTTCGCAATGTCAATGCCCCAGCACTCGTTTTGGGTCGGCTGCTTCCACAAAACATTCCCGCTTGCATCAAAGAGGTAGAAGTTTGTCGGCTTGTTAAGCTCTGGCGGGTGCTTGGACTGTGCAGCCGCAAACACGCTCCAGTCCGCCGAGGGCTTTACCCAGAAAAACCCGTAATTGTCAGGCACTTTTTTCTCCCATTCCATTTCGTATTGCGCGCCCTGCGCTTTCTTTTTCAGCACAATGTCCGCATTTGCCCCAGTGCTTCTTGTTGGCAAAATCTTGTCCGCATAATAATACCCATACCCCTCTTTTTCAACCGCAATCCAGTATCCCTTTGAATCGCACGAAATTTCCCTTCCTTGGTAAATAGCATCAATGTCCTCCATTCCAAGCAGCGCAATCGCATATTTCCCCTGCGCATCGCTTTCTCCCCTGAAATCCACTCTGCCGCAACCCGTTAATGCAACAACGCTTGCGCCCTTAATCGGATTGCCTTCCTCATCCTTCACGCTTCCCTGCAAATAGCTTGTTTCCTTTCCCCAGAACCTCTCGTCCGTTGCCCCAAAAGCAACAGGCAGCGAAACCGCGCTCCCTTCATTTTCGCACTGCCACATCTTGAAAGTTACGTTGAAAAATCCCCTTGGCTCGTCAAGGGATGCAAAATACCAGAGCTTCTTCACCTCGCCCGACTTAAGCTCAATCGGGAAATCCTGCATTGAAAAGAAGTGCAGGTTCCAGCTTGGCACAAAGCTCCTAAGCTCGCTGCAGCACGATGGCGCGCATATTTTCGCGCTGCTGCTTCCCGTATTGTTCAGCGTGATGAAATAATCCGTGCCGCTTTGCGTAAGGCCCCTCGCAATCGCGGTTGAAAAATACTGTGCCTTCACGCTCCCGATATTTTTTTCCAGCAATTTCCCCTCGGGCGCATTTTCAGGCGCTGGCGGAAGCGGTGCATTTGGGTTCAGCGAAGGAAGCCCTGGCCCCTGTGCATTTCCCTGCGGATTCGGCTGCTGCAAAGGCGGCTGCTGCAACGGCATTGGCTGTTGGGTTTGCTTGGAATTTTGCTGTTGGGAACCAGGGGCATCTTTCGGCTTTACCTCCTCCCACCAGCTTCTGTTGAATCCGATACTTTTGCAAAACTGCTCGCTCTGGCATGAGATTGAGCTGCATGCCTCGCACGGCGGGCACACAACGCACCCAGAAGGGCATTCCTCGGGCGCATAGCTTGTGCAGCCCTGCTTCTGTGCATTTGGGTTTTCCCCAAAAGGCATTTCCTGCTGCGAAGCCGGCTGCACTTCAGGCTGCCCCGCACACCCAAAAATAAGCAAAAATACTGCAACCGCAGCCGCAAGAAGGACAAACCGCATCAGTAACACCCCCATGCACCAACTGCAGGCAAGATATAAAAGATTTGTTATAAACCCTGTTTTTCATCCGTTGCCTTCCAGCAATTCGAATTTCCCTTTCCCGATTACAATGTGCGCAAGCAGCGGTATCCCAACGAGCTTTCCAACCCCTGCCAGCCTGCGCGTAATCCTCCTGTCATCGTCCGATGGCGAGGGGTCTCCGGAAGGGTGGTTGTGCGCGACTATTATCGCGGCGGAACTTTCCTTGAGCGCAGCCTTGTATATTTCGCGCGGGTGTATCGCAGAGCAGTTCAATGTCCCGATAAAAACGGTCTCCTCCTTTTTCACCCTGTTCTTGGAATCAATGTGCAGCACAACAAAATGCTCCTGCTCAAGGTGCGACATTTTCGGGCAGAGGTATGCAAATGCCTCTGCAGGCGTGTTAAGCGGCGCGCTTTCCTTCATTGCCCTTTCCTGCCTGCGCGCAATCTCAAAGGCAGCGAGAAGTGCGCACGATTTTGCCTCGCCCATCCCGCCTATCCCTTTCAATTCGTTGAGCGTGCAGCCGCATAGCCCTGCAAGCCCGTATTGCAAAATAAGCCGGTTGCCAAGGTCAATTGCATTCTCCTTCCCATTGCCCTTCTGCAAAATGAGCGCAAGCAGCTCAGCGTCGCCCAGGCAGGCAGCGCCGTATTTTCCAAGCCGCTCGCGCGGGCGGCTTCCCTTAGGCATGTCAAGTATTTTCATGCCCAGGATTTTCCTGCATGGAATAAAAACAATTCGCAGGTAACTTTCCAGTGGCATTGCGCAAGCCTTATAACGCTTCTTGCAAATTTGTTATGGGGTGCCACATGAAAAACTTTGTTTTAGTTGCAATTTTACTTCTTGCTTTTTCCTTTTCGCTTTCTTTTGCGCAGCTTGGCTGCAATCCCGGCACCACGGAATGCTACAATACGACCGCATACCGCACGTGCAATGCGCAGGCGCTTTGGGACGCGCCCGTAAGCTGCGGGCTTGATGCAGTGTGCTCAAACGGCGCATGCCAGCAAATGATGGGCTGCCAGCCGGGCGCAAAGGAATGCACAAGCGATTCAACATACCGCATTTGCAACACCTATGCGCTTTGGAATCCTGATGCAACCTGCCCCTCGGGCACAACGTGCAAGTCAGGCTCATGCGCGCCCCTCCCGCAATGCTCGCAGGGCCAGGCCCGCTGCTCGCCAACGGACGCAAACATGCAGCAAATATGCAATGCGGATTTGCAATGGCAGAATTCACGCAGCTGCTCATACGGTTGCGTAAGCGGAACCTGCCGCTCCTGCTACCCCGGCTCAACGCAATGCTCGGACAACACGCACTATGAAAGGTGCGGCTCTGACGGCACATGGGGCACTGACACCTACTGTGGCACAAACTACGTTTGCCAGGGGGGCTCGTGCATACTCAATCCGGCATTCAACTGCAACAACGTGGGCACATACCGCTGCTCCCCATCTGACTCCTCAACCCTGCAGCGCTGCAACTCCAACATGCTCTGGGCGGACTACCAGTCCTGCCAATACGGATGCCAGAATTCGGCGTGCCGCGCATGCATAAGCGGCCAGGTAAAATGCATGGACGGTTTCACGTATTATTCCTGCGTAGCAGGCCAATGGGGCGCGCCCACAAGCTGCCCATACGGATACACGTGCCAGAACGGCGCATGCCTTACCGACCCGGGGACAAGCTGCAGCACGCGCGGCCAAACCCGCTGCTCGCCTTCCGATTCAACAAAAGTGCAAACCTGTTCCCAAAATTATGTGTACCTTGACACGCAAACGTGCTCGCTTGGATGCATAGGCGGGACGTGCGCACAGTGCGCGCAGGGGAGCGCATATTGCAGCAGTTCAACATCGTACCGCACGTGCCTGCCAAACGGGCAGCTCTCAGACCCGGTAAACTGCTCTGCAGGCTCATCGTGCGAGAACAGCGGCCAATGCGTTGCAGAGCCCCAGTGCACACAAGGCCAGCGCAACTGCGTTGCAAACACGATTTACACTTGCACAAACGGGCAATGGCAGACTTTCCTGCTCTGCCCGCAGGGCACAAGCTGCATTGAGCAGCAGTCAACCGCGCTCTGCCAGCCAGATGCAGTTCCAACTCCTGCCCCTGCCCCGACACCCGAGCCATCTCCTGCCCCCGCAAGCAAGGAGCTTGGTAGCTTTGGCGCATATTTTGCAATCGCGGCGGCAGTTCTCGCAATAGCCGCATATTACTTCTACACAAAGAAAGGGAAGAAGTAAAACGCAGGGAGCAAAAGTGGTTTTCAAATGGCACGAAAAGCGGCATCTGGCAGGAAAGAGTTCCAGGAAGTGCGCACAACCGACAGGCTTGCGGCATTCAGCGACGCGATTTTCGCGTTCGCAATGACCTTGCTTGTTTTTGAGATAAAGGTGCCCGACGTCCCCGACAACGTGAGCGGGGGCGTGCTCACAACCTGGATGATAAGCTTCCTGCCAAAGTTCCTTGTTTACATCCTCTCTTTTGTGGTGCTTGGGATATTCTGGGTTGCGCACCACCGCATGTTCCGGCGCATAAACCTGTACAACGAGAACCTTATCTGGCTCAACCTGCTCTTCCTTCTCACGATTTCCCTGCTGCCTTTTCCCACGGCAATACTTGGGGAATATGCGCACGAGCCGGTTGCGGTTTCCCTCTATGCCGCGTGCATGGCGCTGTGCGGGGTTTTCATGAGCGTAATATGGATGTATGCGGATTCAAAGGGATTCATTTCCAAAAAAGTAGACCGCTCGCACGTGGATTCCGCAACAAGAACAGGCCTCATAACGAGCTGCGTGTTCATAGTTTCAATCCCAATCTCGCTCCACAGCCCTCAGCTTGCGGTGCTAAGCTGGCTCCTCATATTCCCCCTGCGGTTTTTTGTGAAGTAACTTACTTGCCCTTGCCTGTTTTTCCGCCGAAAACCTCAAACGGATTCACAGACACAAGACAATGGGCGGATTTGTCCCCTACTTCGCTTTGGATTGCCACCATCGCAAATGCCGGGCCAACCATCCCACCTACATAACCGCACACGGCTTTTGTCCCAAATTCATAGCCTGCGCCGGTGAACACCATGCGCTGACCGCGGTTCCAGACAAACGCCTTGCTTAGGTCTGCCGAAATATTCCCTGTTTTTGTTTCAGTAGAAGCCTCCACGCCAATCCCTTTAGGCAGCCCAACCGAAACCTTGAACACACGGTATGCACCCCTGATAGTCTGCCTTACATTAAACGCCGTGGCTTCCCCTTCAACCGAGCGCACAAATCCCGGCTCCCCCTTTTTAAGCGCCCATTTGGCGCGCATCCCCCAGTCAATATCAACATATTTCTCACTTGGAAAATTCAATGCCATTGGCCCAGCCTTCATTGACCAGGGCAATGACTCGCACCAAATCCACCTTACGCCGGGGGAAAGCGTGAATCTTCCCATCGCTATGTTCGGCGTGAGCGCAAGTTTCCCAAAGTTCGTTTCTGCAGGCGGCAGTCCCTTTGCCCGCGTAGTGCCTCCCAGTGCCATTCCAGTAAGCGTGAGATTCGCGCTTCCAATCGGCACATCGGAAACAAGGTTGCCACTTCCTCCTATCTCCGTTACAATAAGCCTTGTAGGATTGCCCTTCATATCTTCGCTAATCGGAGTCACAAGGACATATCCGAATGTCGAAAAGGGGCCATTATAGAATGGCCCCGGTTTTGCTTCAATCTTTGTTGGAATTGCCAGCATTGTTGCTGCCAAAAATGTTACTGCCGTGGTTCTTGCTGCGGTCAGAACTCCAAGGCGCCCTGCCCTCCACTCGTGCATTGGCCATTTGAAGAATGCCTTTGCAGGATTAATAGGATGCGCAAGCGTGTTTGCAAGTGAAGAATTTGGCTTATTTGCACGTATCACATATTCACCTCGAAATTAGGAAGTGTAGGCGGACAAACATATATAACGCTTTGTCACTTTGCGCGACCCCGCTTCGGCGATTGACGGGCGCATCGGCTTTAGAAAAAAGCAGCAGCAATTTTTTGCGTTATGCGAAACCTATTTTAACCGCGCCTGCGATTTTTTTGCATGGATTTGGGATACGGGAACCAGAAGGCAAGCAAGTTCGCCACAAACGTGGGCATAATAACAACGCATGGGCCCAACGGGGAAAACATAATGTCCGCGGAATGGACTCACTACCTTTCCTATTCTCCAGCCCTCATCGCAGTGTGCATAGGCGGCGGCCCAAAAGAAAAAGCAACCGCAGAGAACATTTGTGCAACAAAGGAGTTCGGGGTTAACCTTGCTTCATCCGGCCAGAATGTTTTCGCAAGCATTGCGGGCAAAAGCTCAGGGCGCGAAGTTGACAAGATTTCCGTACTGAAGGAAATGGGCGCGCATTTCTACAAGGGAAAGAAAATAAATTGCCCGATGCTAAAAGGCGCGGCAACAAACGCGGAGTGCAGGCTCATAGAAACAAAAGTCCTTGGCGACCACACAATGTTCGTGGGCGAAGTCGTGGAAATCTCTTCCGACGATTCCAAAATGCCCCTTGTATACCAGTTTGGCACCTACCATCTTCTTGGGGAAAAGCTTGGGAAGCCAAACGAGGGCGTGCTTGCAAAAATAGAGGAACTCAAGGAAAAATACGCAAGGA
Source organism: Candidatus Anstonella stagnisolia (assembly GCA_902384585.1). GTDB lineage: Archaea > Micrarchaeota > Micrarchaeia > Anstonellales > Anstonellaceae > Anstonella > Anstonella stagnisolia. Next base: position 205,765 of record CABMCJ010000004.1, on the reverse strand, counting down.
AATAAGCCCGATTAACTTTTAGATGTAAAGCTAGCTTTACATAGCATTTTAAACCTATGTAAACAATACTTTACATGGTGATGTTATGTTTGGAAAGCCCGAATGGTTTGACAGGAGAAAATACGGCGGCTGGGGCCTCACCCCAAAAACGCGCGAGGGCTGGCTTTACATCGGCGCAATAATCCTCCCGCTTGCACTTTTCCAGATGCTCCCATTCTGGGATGCGCAAGCGCGATGGCTCGCGCTTTCCCTCTGGGCTGCATTTGTCGCGTTTGACGTTTTTGACATAATGCTTCGCATGAAAAAGGACGAGCGCGAAACAATGCACGAGGCGATTGCGGAAAGGAATGCCGCATGGGTGATGATTTTAGTGCTCTCGCTTGGAATCCTGTACCAGGCAGTATCAAGCGGGCTTTCAGGGCAGCCCCACATTGACCCCGTGCTCATTGCCGTGCTTTTCGCAGGCCTTATTGCAAAAGCATGCACGAACTGGAAGCTCTCAAGGGAAAACTAACCATAGGGGCAACAAATGGAAAACACAATATCAGAAAAGCGAAAAAGGCTTGGGCTCACGCAGGAGGCGCTTGCAAGCGCCTGCGATGTTTCCCGCCAGACAATAATTGCAATCGAGCAGGGCAGGTTCAACCCCTCCCTGCCCCTTGCATTTGCAATCACGAGGGCACTCAAGGCAAAGAAAATAGAAGACGTGTTTGACGGCTGAAGCGCACGCCTGCCTGCACATCCGTTATAAACTTTGCCGCAAACTTTTTTCCGGTGGTCCCATGCGTCTTGTTTTGATTTGCGCGGTTGCGATTCTCTCACTTTTCCTTCTTTTTGGATGCGCAGGGAACAATGCAGCAGCCGGAACAAATAATGCTGCAAACAATGGTGCAGGTTCAAACGGGGCAGCCGGTTCATCAAATGCTGGCGCAGCCGGTGCATCAAATTCCGGTGCAGCAGGCTCAGGCATTGATACAAAAGTGACAATAAAAGGCATGGACGGCGCAACCGTAAGCGCATTGCCAGCAGCATATTTCGGCGAATACTATGGTGCCGACATCTATCCCACAGCCGGCACAGCGCCCTTCTCATGCGCGCTCTCGCCCGGCTCCTCTCTCCCCGGAGAAATCGCATTTTATCCGAACTCCTGCAGCCTAAACGGAAATGCGCCGAAGGCTTCCGCAGGCACCACAAAGGCGGACTACCCTTTCAGTTTCACAATTACTGATGCAAACGGGAACGTTGCAGGTCCCTTCTCCCTCACTCTCACCCTTACAAACAAGCCGCCTGAGTTCTCCATGGATTCTGTGGCTGACGCAAGAACCCTCAGGGAATACTACTACGATATCTGCGGAGACAATCCATCCACTCCGCTTTACTGCCAAAACCCGTTTTTTGTGTATGGAGGTGTCCCGCCCTACAGATTCTCTGCAAGCGGGCTGCCCCTTGGCATTAGCCTGGGGCGAAACGGCCTCTTTAGCGGCACAATCCCAGAAGGCGCAACGCTGGGCAACTACTCACTAAACATTTGCGTTGTGGATAGCGCAAACACAGAGGCATGTTCAAACGCCTCAATGTTCGTAAAGCCCGCGCTTGTGCACGTGGAATCAGCAACCTGCAAGGTCGGGCGCATCGTATGGGCTGACCCTGAGGGAAAAAGCTCGTTTGGCCGCTATGACATAAAGGTGTCCGGCAGCGCATACTCGCTTTATCCAGATTCCATGGTCATAATAGGCGAGGTAAGTTCCAACAGCCCGTATTTGTACGAGTTCCAAAGAATGCTCTCTCCGGAAGAATACGGGCCGGGCAAGCTCGTGTGCTCGGGCTGGAGCAACAACGGCAAACTTTCAGGCGTTGGTGCGTTTGGCTCAAACGAATACGGCTGCACAGCCTCTTCCGCCTCGCAAAGAATTTCCTGGACCTACACCCTATCTGTCGTGGGCTATCTTTCTGCAATAGAAAATCCACAGGGCGGCTCATCATCTGAACAGGCGCACGTAACCGGAATGCGCTCAAGCCTGCGCAAAAGCCAGGTCTCGGGTTCATATGGCGACCTAGAATACGATGACGAGCTGGTGTACTTCAACTGCACAAAATAGAAAGAGAATAGAGCACTCGCCAAATTTCAGGTTCCAGCCGCTTACCAGATGCCCGGCACGAGCCTGTATTTTACTTTTTCGCAGTATCCAGCGTATCCCTTAAGCTCTTTCCTTAGCACTTCTTCCTCATTCCCTATCCTGTACACAATTACCGGTATCACAAGCAAAAATGCCAATAGTGCAACATACGAGCCCAGCGCAACCGGCGTTGCAAGGCAAAATACCAGCATTCCAACGTACATAGGGTGCCTCACAATGGAATACGGGCCAGTATCAATTACCTTCTGCCCCTTTTCCACCCTTATCGTCCTTCCCGCATAGCTGTTCTCATGGAACACAAGGAAAATAATCCCGTACCCAAGCAGCACAAAAAAGTCCCCAAGCAGCACAATTTCCACTGGCACGTGCGACCATCCAAACCTATAATCCAGCCCAGGAAGCAGGAATGCCATCAGGAATATGGGCACGCTGAATTTTTGCAAATGCCTCTGCTTGGCTTCCTTTTCCTTCATCTGGAACCTTCTTTCCAAAAACTGCGGGTCGCTTGCCAAGAAATAAGCTACGACAACCGCCATCATCGCAAAAATAATTCCCATGTACAGCCAAGCTTGCCAATATTCAAAAGTTCCCGCGGGCACAAAGAGCATTGCGCCCAGCACGAGGGCTGATGCGCAAAATGCCAGCAAAGCCTTTGCAACAATGTCCATGCGCCCACCCTCCTTTCAATCTCGTACCTATCTGTTATAAACATTGCTGCAAAACTTTTTCCGGTGGTCCCCATGCGTCTTGTACTTGTTTTTGCTGTTGCAATTCTCTCACTTTTGCTTCTTTTTGGGTGCGCAGGGAATTCCGGCGCAGGCAACAACACAGCAGGCACGCCTAATACGGGCAACAATAATGCGGGTGCAAACAGTGCAGGCACTTCACCACTAGGCAATACGGGCACCAACACGGCTCCCGCAGGCATTACAGTTAGCGACGACTATGGAAACGAGGTAAGTTCATTGCCGGCAGCATACGCAGGCGAGCAGTATTACTCTGAAGTTTATCCTTCTGCAGGCACCTATCCCTTTGAATGCACGCTCTCGTCCGGCTCAGGGCTCCCAGGCGAAATCAAGTTTGCAGCAGGAACGTGCGAGCTTTCAGGCAGGGCGCCCCTGCTTACCTCGTCAAAAAGCACAAAGGCTGAATATCCTTTCACATTTGGCGTAAAAGACGCGGACGGCGTAACTTACGGCCCCTTTACGCTCACGCTCACGGTAATCCCGATGCCCCCAGAATTCATAATGATAAATTCCCCCAAGCCCGTGCAAATAGGCACCCCCTACTCGCACGATTTCTGCCACCCTGCTTCGGACTCCCCGCTTAACTGCGGCCACACTCCCCCCTCCGATGACCCCTCAAGTGGAATTCCGCCCTACACCTTTACTGCATCCAGCCTTCCCCTTGGGCTCACCATGCGCTCCGATGGGCAGTTGGGAGGCACAGTCCCCAAAGGCGTGCTCCCAGGAAAGCAGCAAATAGAAGTGTGCGCGGCAGACAGCACAGGAACAGTTGCCTGCGCAAACACCACGCTCACGCTTCTTGCGCCTGCGGAGAAATGGAAAGGCACGCTTACTGGGAAAAATGCAAACACTGCGGATTCCAACTTGGTATCCGCAGGCTCAAGCTGGAAATACGATGGCACGCTGGAGTTTTCTTTCCCAACGAGCTTGGTTTCGCTCATGCGCACAAGCGACATTTCCATTGAAACCGGAAACGGCACGCTTGGCGGCACGCAGTCCATACTGTCCCAGTCAAAATTCGGCACGGGTGTGATGAAACTTACTGGCGGCACAGTTGCTGCCCTTCCTGTCGAAGTAGAGGCATTCGGGGGCAAAAACTCCCATTCCATAGAGATAAGCGCGCCTGAAGGCTCAAACTTCCTGTCAGGATACGTTGAAACCTTCCACAACGACGGCTCGCTTCTCAGCAGGAACGGTTTTTTCAGCGACAAAATCCACCTTGATATCACCGAGGTAACCGACACGTCCATCTCCGGCACGTGGAGCTTCAGTGAGCAGTACAACACCCGGCCAAAGGGCTATTACGGAACAACGATACAAACTACCTCATTTACCCTGGCAAAAGTGGAATGAGAAACAAAGCGGAACAAGCAATCAGATTTCAAAATTCGCAGGTTTTCCCAGCAAGCCGGCTTTCCCTGCGCAATTTTCAGATTTCAAAATTCGCAGGCTTCCCTAACGCCCCATGCCACCATTTTCTTTCAAACTTCAAGCCCATTTTCTCAAGCTCTTCCCGAAGCTTTCCATCTTCCAGCATGAGCTCATCCAGCCTCTTCTTTATCTGAAAATACCGCTCCCGCTCTGCATCCGTAAGCTTTCTCTTTGGCAGCTCCTCTTTTTGCTCTTTCATGGATATCGCCTCATTTCCCTGCATTTTGCTTTGCAGCCGCTATGCTTTTCTTTTTTGCCCTGTTTTCAATTTTCATCTTCTAACTCTAAATCTTCCTTTTCCAGCAAACCTTTTTTCTAATTTTTATTACACTCGTAGTTGTTTTCACTAGATTAGATAAACTCTAATCTAGCAATAACAAGCTTTATATACTTCCTGCCCCAAATACCCGCATGGACAACACATTTGAAAGAAAATACAAGCGGGTGCTGGAGATACTTCCGGATGTTGCGCAGTGCGCACAGGGAAAACTTGTGCTCGTAGGTGGGACCGCGCTTGCCCTCTTCCACCTGAAACACCGCGTAAGCGTGGATTTGGATTTTGTGCCGCTACAGGGCAGCGATACAAAGCTCAAGGAGGAACTCAAGGGCTGCCTCACAAAAAAAGGCTACCACACAACCGCAGGGAGTTTCACAAACCAGTTCGTAGTGCAGTTCGAGGACACAAGCATAAAAGTTGAAATTTTCATACCAGAGCACAAGATAAAGCGCATTGAAGAGCGCGATTTTGGCGCCGCAAAAATACAAGTCGCATCCCTTGAGGATATCCTCCAGATGAAAATTGCCGCTTATGGGGATAGGAAAGAGGCGCGCGACCTCTTTGACATATTCTGCATTCTCAAGTCCGGCTCTTCGGATTTTGGCATTATGGAAAAGCTCATCTCAAAAAGCGGCATGCCGCAAAACAGCAAGGACATTGAACTTATGGCGCTCAATCCATCTGATGCAGCAGAATTGAGAAAAATGCTTTCCAAAGAACTTTCCAAAGAAAGGTGATTTCCAATGCTTTCCCCAAGGCAGCCAATGCTCCTCCAAAAGAAGCCAATGCTTCTCCCAAAACAGGCAATCAGTTTCCAGCAGCTCCAAGCGCAGGGCTTTTCAAGGCAAAAGATTCTCTCCATGTGCGCCACCCTAAAACTCTTTCCAACCCCCTTCAAGGGCATTTATTATGTCCCTCTGGAACAGGAAAGAAAGGCAGGGTTCATAGAAAAGCCGTTCAATGTGCTCACGCAGGCAGTTTCCCTTTTTCTTGGAAGCAGCAACTTCTATTTCAGCTGCACTACTGCGCAGGAGGCGCTTGGGCTGCTTTGGCAGCCCTCAGGCAGCATACACATCGTAAATGAGAAGCTTTCCAGGCGCATAAGCCTGAATGCGCGCATCGCGCGCAACAATGCAAAAAGCAGCTGGCGCGCAGGGAAAATCTCCAAAATCCTTTCCTTCTACGGGACCGAGATAATATTCCATCGCGGCAGCGTTGCGCGCGCCAAGACAAAGCAGACTCCCTACGGCAGATTTGCGCTCAAGTCGCAGATAAATGCGGACAGGAAGCGCTTTAGGGAGAAATAATATTTTTCCTTCAGCAAACCCACTGGAAAGTTACCTTCCAACTATTTTTAAATGCCAATACGGAAATTTTTCCGGCAGGGTTTGTGCTATGGAAAGGGAAGAGCTGCTCGGGCTTATCGGTACCGGCGAGGGATATGCGCTTGACTTCAAGGAGAGCATCCCTTCTGATTTGGGCAAGCACATCTGCGCGTTTGCCAATGCGGCAGGAGGCAAAATAATACTCGGAGTGCGCGACGATGGTTCAATTGCAGGATATTCACTAAGCAACGCGGACGAGGCAAAGATAAATTCCTTTGCAAGGAACATTGAGCCTTCCATCCGGATTTCAATAGAAAAAATCGGAGAATTTGCAATAATCCACGTACCCGAAGGCGCAGACAAGCCCTATTCTTCCGGCGGGCAGTTTTACCTGCGAATCGGCTCCACCTCCCAGCAGCTTAAGCGCGACGAAATACGCGAGTTTTTTCGCAAGGAGCGTCTTGTGCGCTTTGATGACAAGCCCAACACGGGTTTTGATTTTGCAGAGGATTTTGACAAGCTGAAATTCAAGAGTTTCCTTTCGCGCGCAGGCATCACTCCACTTTCGGGCGATAAGGATACTCTCAAAAACCTGAATTTGCTTGATTCTGGATACCTGAAAAATGCCGGAGTCCTCTTTTTTGCCAACAGCATAACCAAATTTTTCCTCAATGCAACCGTTGTATGCGTTCTTTATGAGGGCACAGACAAGTACCAGATACTTGACATGAAGGAGTTCAACTCAGACATCCTTTCCAATTTCGAGAATGCGCTCATCTACCTTCGCTCCAAGCTCAATACAAAACTCATCATAAATGCGGAGCGCACAAACCGCCTTGAGCTTCCGGAAAAAGCCCTGCGCGAGGCGCTCATAAACGCGCTGGTGCACCGCGATTATTTTTCCACCGGGCACGTGCAGGTGGACATTTACGCTGACAGGGTGGACATTTCCAATCCAGGAGGTCTTGTTTCCGGTTTGAAAAGAAAGGATTTGGGCAAATGCAGCATGCCCCGCAACCCTCTTCTTATGGACCTGCTCCTGCGCATAGACAAGGTGGAGAAAATCGGCTCCGGCATAGGCAGGATGCGCAAGGCAATGCGAGGGTACGGGCTTAAGGTGAAATTTGTTGCTGATGAAAATTGGTTCTTCGCAGTATTCCCTAGGGTTGTACCGAAAACTGTGGAGAAACCTGTGGAGAAAAGTTCAGAGAAAACTGTGGAGAAAATCCCACTTGACTATCAAGAAACTACCCAGAAAACTACCCAGATAGAATCAAAAAGTACCAGAAAAGTACCAGAAAAGTACCAGAAAATTATTGACGAGATAAGCAAAAATCCACTAGCATCTAGAAAGGAACTTGCCATTGCATTGGGCGAAAGCGAGGAAACAATGCAATCCAGGTTGCGTAAGCTTGTAAAGGAAGGCATACTGAAGCGCATTGGTCCCGACAAGGGCGGGCACTGGGAAGTTCAGGATAGTGCGAAATGAGGTGCAAACCCCGCCTTTTGCGTTATCTTTTTCTTTTTTGCCTTCCCTCCCTTTCCTATGGGAGACTTTCCGCCTCTTTCTTTTGCTTCCATTGCCAGCGCGGGCTCCAGAATAAGGTTCGGCTGGCTGCCCGACCCACCCGACTCGCGCGACTATACAAAAGGCAGCCCAAAGGTAGCCCCCCTGCTTCGGATTCCTTCCATTGTGCCCTCCCTTGTTGATTTGCGCGCCTTTTGCCCGCCCATATTTGACCAGGGGGAGCTTGGCTCATGCACCGCAAACGCCGCAAGCGCGCTGCTTCAATACCACCGGATGCGCACGCTTGGCAAAACCGGCCCGCTTTCGCGCCTTTTCATCTACAAAGGCACGCGCGACCTCATGCAGGCAGCCGGCGACACCGGCGCGTACATCCGCACCACAATGGGCGCATTGGCCCTTTTCGGCGCGCCCCCTGAAAAATACTGGGAATACGATGCGAAAATGCTTGACATCGCGCCTCCCGCCTTCTGCTACTCCTATGCGCAGAACTACCAGGCGCTCTCCTATTTCCGCCTTGATGAAAAATCCGAAAGCGCAGGAACGAATCCCGCAGAAAAAAGCAAAAACGCTCCGGTAAAACCCGAAAGCATCGCAGAAAAAAGTAAAACCGCCGCAACAAACGACAAACGCACCGTAACAAAAGAGCCCGCACTTATTCTTTCAAATATCAAAGAAACTCTTTCATCCGGCTTGCCTGCGATGTTTGGATTTACGGTTTACGAATCAATGAACGGGGCGTCTAACGGAAAAATCCCATTCCCCAGCGAAAACGAGCGCGTGCTTGGCGGGCATGCGGTCTTGTGCGTTGGTTATGACGATAAAATGGAAATCGGTTCTCAAAGAGGCGCGTTCCTAATTCGCAATTCTTGGGGCGAAGGCTGGGGCGAAAAAGGATACGGGTGGCTGCCGTATGAATATTTACTGCAAGGGATTGCGCAGGACTGGTGGGTGCTGGTGAAGGCGGAATGGGTGGAGACGGAGCAGTTTGGAGTTTGAATCGGAAACATGTTTTTGATGAAATCATTCAATACATAACAATTATTATACTGGAAGGTATACTCTAAGGTAGGATGTGTGTACATGAAAATTCCAGATGCTATAGTAAAATTTCTCAATAAATTAGCTCCGATTTTTTCAAAATACGAATTCATCTTTATTATTTCTGGCGTCATTCTATTTATAATCGGTTTTTTGGGAATTACTGCTCCTTTTATTTTCAAAGATAAGGCGACATGTTTCCAAGCAAATGTGTACGCAAACAGTACTATCCTGCTCAACTGCGGAGCCATAAGCGGCATTGGAGGGCAGGGAGGAAGCGGTGGAGCCGTCAACATACAAGCAGAGCAAATGTCAAATAGCGGCTCAATAATTACGTCCGGCGGGGCAGGTGGAAGTGCATACGCAGGAACAAATAGCGAGATAAAATGTGTGATTGATCAATCTCAGATAAATCCAGTATTGATCTCAAACGTTACTTATAATTCTAGTTGCAATTCGCCAGATCTATTGAGTATGTTATCACTTATCTTAGGGATTGCCGATTTTACATTAACTCATTATTTCAAAAAACAAAAAGGTAATGCAGGTCAAGGAGGGCAAGGTGGAACCGTTGTTTTTTATGCGGGCGGAAGTATCAACAATGAGGGAAAAATCAATGTTGACGGTGGAAAAGGGGGAGATGTTTTATAATTTTGGTGGGTGGTTGAATGAATAATAAAAATCCGAAAAGACTGATGAGCATCACACTTATGGCTCTAAGCATAGTGTTGTTCATCATGGGCGCTGGGATGGCTTCCCTTTCAACAAAGTACGAAGATAGAATGGTTGGTCTAGGTATGATCGGTGCCGCAGCATTATCATACGCAGAAGGTGCATTTATTTGGAGCGGCGCGATAAAGGACGACCTAAACGAGGTTCAGATAAGAAAGTTAAATACAGATTTAGATAACATTAAAAAGCGCTAAGCCAAATTCAATATTGGTGGGAAAGTGTCAAAGATACTACTTCTTTATTTTGCTCTAGTAGGTTTGCTATTTTTTGGTTGCACAAACAAAACACAAAGTATTAACTCTTCTCAAGAAACCCCACAAACTTATACTAATGTTGAACAGTGTCAAGGTTCATCTGATAATTCTTGTCAAGGAAACACTAGAAATTATGATCCAGAATGCAAATCAGGGCGCTGGATTTTCAAAACCGAGTACTGCGAGTATGGTTGCGAGTATGGGGCGTGCAGAACTCAAAGCTGCCCAACATCTTGTGAGGACGGAAACCCATGTACTAGTGATATCTGTAATTCTGCTACCTCCTATACCTGCCAGCACCAATCTCTAAATGGACCGCAACCTGGCTGTTCTAGCACGGCGTCAGCGTGCCAAAACTATATCTGCGAGTACGGAACATGCGTAACTAAGCCTCAAATTCCATGCTGCGGAAATCTTATCTGTGAAACAGGAGAAGCACAAGGATCATGCCCAAGTGATTGCAGACCTAAACTTGGAGCAGAAATTTCTGGTTGCAATACAAACTTTGGATTAAGTGGTGAAACAACGACAGTATATGTTACATTAACTAATAGCGGTATGGGCGAGGCAGAAAATATACAAATACAGATTACTGCTTCAGATAACGATGGCGCAGTGCAAGTACTCAACTTAGGTTCACTCGCAGATGGTCAGAAAGTTACTATATCTAGATATGTGGATACTAGATATGCCGTGCCAACTACTGCCCAAGTAACTATAAATAGTAAAGATGCTCAACCAATTACAATTATGTCTGCAAACTGCAGACAACTTGACGCCACAACTACTAAAAATCTTGATTATCTTGTTCAGATTGGCAAGCTGCCAATTTTAGGGGGCTAGAAACAAACGGTGAACAACTATGTGTATGAAAAATATTTTGAAATGGAAGTGGTGGCATTTAATCTTTACCGTGCTACTGGCGACTAGCATACTATATTTGTGGTGGGGAAATAGCATATTAGTTTCTCAGGGCATCCTAGGCATTCAAATTCCAATTACTCTGATTTTTCTAGCTATCTGGATATATGTCGTTATCTGGAAAACTATCAGAAATGTTGAAAAGAGCATCAAAACAGATTCACTAACTAAAAAGAAGAAAATTCGCTACTATAGCACAATCATCTCGTATTCCTTCTTTTTAGTATTCTCAAATGTTTTCTTCGTAATGCAACAATATTCGTCATTCAGTGGAGATATTAAATTGGGTATCTATCTAGCTTTAATAGCGATTATGTTAGCTATGATGGCTGAAACAGAAAATGCAGTACAATTTTTATGGGAAACTCTCCTAGAAAATTAAACGAGATTGACTAATATGGATTTAAACCTTTCCAATGTTTCGAGTTTCCTTATTTTGTTAGTTATAATCTATCCAGGATTTTTATTAGAAAGATTTCTACATAAAAATAAACAACACAAAAAATTCCTATTAGGAGCAAACTATCCTGAAAAATATGATTTTTTTGTTAGAACCTCAAACGTAGTTCTTCTTGGCATTTTTTTTAATTTTGTTATTTATTTACTCATTCAAATCATAAAGTTTATATCGATAATGAGTGGAACTAAAGAGTCAGTTCCAACTGTGCTAGATACAGGAGTCTTTTTACTTTTTTCTATATCTATTTCATTTTGCATTCATATACTAACTAATCTGAATTTATCAGCTAAACAACAAAAAGTAATCTTTTTTATTACATTAGTTGTACTAATTATCCTCATTTTTATTGACAGCTGGCAAATGATAGTCACCTTCTTAATACAAATGATTTTGCCAATCTTGGGTTTATCTTCACTTCTTATTTTGTATTTAGTTTTCGCTAATCCAAAATTACCTAACTTACTCAACAATGATAATTATGGACCTTCCATTAATTTTATCATAGTTTTTATTGTTGTAATTGCTCTTGGGAATATCATAAGCCAGAACTATCTAATCTCATTTATTTCAAGCCCTTTGCGTTATCATATTTACGAAATGAATGTCACAAACGATACTAGTACATTTGGATTAACTATCTTTAATTTCGGTAATTCTGATATATACCTACTCAACATAATCAATAGCACATATGGCAAAGTCGGTGAAGTCAAATCTACGATTTCCGTTGCAGAAATAGGAGGATCTTCACCTTACGTGCTGCGTTCAAATAGCCTTCCTTTCAATAAAAGCTTTACATTAAAATGCCAATCTTCAAATTATTTAATTCAGACATCAGATGGTAACTATCCCTTTGCGCTTTATTGCCAACCCAATACATATCGTACTTATGGTGGTTCGGATTATCAGCCTATCATATCAAAATAGTAAATTTTCGGCTCATCATATAATCAAAATCTCGTGCCAGCTTGAAATAAAATGTAAGATATACGAAAGACCCAAAGACCTAAAAATGATGCCCACGATTATATTAACATGGCAGAAAAACAACCAAAAAAGTTTAAAGACGGGGATGCATTAACGGCAGAAGACGTCAATTCTTTTGTCAGAGTATCTGCAAATGAATTAACAGATGCTGCCAAGAGAAAATACAGATTTTTGAAAGGCCGCGAACAAGGAAGTCGCAATTTCATATTACTTACGTTAACTGCGCCAATTCTTATCATCTTGATTTTATCACTTGGTTCAAAGATAGATAAATTTGATTTCGCTTTCTTTATAGGGCTCATATTACTTTATTTCATTTTTGCAATGCTTGTTGCATGCATATTGATTTTCGTTGCATTCCTCATAAAATCTTTTTTTAAGGGTGCTTATTTCCACTTAAACACCCATAAAATTGACAGTTTCGATCATCCAAACGAACTTTTCCTTAATTTATATGAAACATACCTTAATTGCGAATATTTGGATGAAATTACAACAATCAGGGCTATCGAAGAATTAAAAAAAGCCAAGAAGAATGTAAAAAACAGTATCGAACTGTTTTATCCACTACTTTATACAAACTCCATAGTTGATGAGTTAAAATCGCTAACTATGTATATTGAAAAAATGGATGGTGTACTTAATTCTACGGAAAAAGACCGGGTAAAACCCGCGTTGGTCGAAATACTAAATGCTTTAGCTATGCCTGACCTAAAACTTAGAGATAATAATGTTTTGAAAGATCTCATGACTATCAGAACAGAGCAGCGTGATGAAGCTTTCCTAGGATTACACTTCCCATTACGTTCTACAAATACAATACGTCTCATTTATGGTATTCTTAGTTTTATAGTTGCATTCTTTCTCTCACCATTTTTTACAGACATTCTAAGCGCGACGGGCATTTTTCCTTATCCAAAAGAAATTGTCTTCCCTGTTTTGGTTGGTATGCTATGGCTTTTCCTTACGCAAGTAATACAACCGTTTATTATTTGCTCTAGTGATTCTAATCTTCCACAACAGTAAATTATTAATTCCATTATAGCAATTCAACAACGCAAAAACCGTAACTTTGAAATAAAAAACTTAAACCCGCCCGCCTAAAAATGGCAAAACGACCCCCAACCCGCACAAGCCCAAGAGCCGCATAGCCCTGGCAACCTGCGGATAATAGGGGGAAGAAAATGCGGCGCATGGTGTGCAGGCACAGGTGCCGGATTCCCAATAGGAAGGGCCTTTAGGCAGGCAAAGGGGCGCAAAAAGCAGGGGGAATGCAAGGCCCGCAAACCCAAAAGAGGGGGATAGTGCGCCCATAGGGGCTTGCAAGGGGCGGGATTGAAAGGGAAGCATTGGTTGCCAAAAGGCAGTGGGCGATGCCGGAATTGGATTATTGGGCAAGGCAGGGAAAAATCCAAAAACAAGGCAGGAAAAAGCCAAAGGAAGCAGTGGAAAGTTACCTTGAAAGCGTTTATAAAAGATCAGATCGTCTTTTCTCTATGGAAAACAACGCCTCAAAAACCTGGACTCGAAAGGTAAGCACGCGCGGCAGGGTATGCATACCACGGGAAATACTCCGGATACTGAAACCCAAAGAAGGGCAGAAACTGACCTTTAAGCTGGATGGAAATGGCATAATAATTAAGTTTGTCTAAAGAGTATTAGAAAAACTAAAAGAGATTAGGAAATGGTGATTAAATGGCTGGAAAAACAGGCACCGCAACCTCTAAGGCAGAACTTAGGGCAAGGCAGAAAGAGGAGGACCGTCTTGCTGTAAAGAAAATGCAGTGGATTGATGCAGAGATAGCTGCAGGAAGAAGAAAACTCCTAACTGCAAAAGAAGCAATGGGCGAAAAAGCCGCGAAAATACTAGAATCATATCTCCATCACGAATCTAGAAAGACTAAGAGGCGAATGAAATGAGAGCAATAAAACGCAAATTCAATGGCCGCAAGTTCAGCCTTTTCCTTCTTCACCCAGACAAGAGCATTATCAATAAAGCTGTTGTGCTGCTAAAAAAGCATGGCAAACATTACAGGATAATTAATGATGGCTATACTTCCTTTGTTTACTCCAGATGAAAGGCAAGCTTTTTGAACAAGTTGGTAGAAAATACCCGTATGAAACTGGTTTTAGTCGCGTGCGCCGTGCTTCTCCTCATTCTTGCAGGATGCACCCAGCAGGCTGCAGGACCGCAGAACAACGGGCAGCCAAACAACACGCAGGCGCTTCCTAATACTCCTATTACCCAGCCAGTTAATGCGGCACCAGCACCCAAGAACTGCGGCACAAATATGGGCTGCTTCAGGCAAGCGCTGGAAAACAACTGCCAGGATGCGTTTGCACTAACAACTTCCGGAATACTGCACAGAATCCAGTTTATGGAGGGAAATGCGTGCGCCTATAATACTGCCCAGCAGGTAAATGCATCAACTGATGAGTTCCTGCAAGCCCTAGGCGCGGTTCTGGAAGTGCCAATACAAAAATGCGCAGGAGCGCAAAATAGCAGCATACTTGTTTTCTCAGGCAGGACAAAGTCAGTAATTCTTCCGATTGAAACAGACGCAATGAATCTCACAAACAAAGGATACACGATAACGTGGTACGTGAACGAAACAAAACATAATTCCTGCATCTACATTCAGGATGATGGGAAAGTCCTTTTCTTTCCATACTTGCAAAACTCAACAACACCTTCTCAGTAAACCTAAACAATCGCCACCGCGTATCAGTATTCCATTCTGCCCTCTTTAGCCCTCTTTTTCTATCTTCCGGCGTACTTCGCTCGTTCAAGCCAGCTCCTGCCATCCGCAAACTCCCCCTTCATACCACAGCAAAGAACCATATTGACTTTGCCATTTTAGTACACTTTCTTCTAAATCACCCCTTTTTTCACGGGCACCATGTCCGTTATTTTCCGACGAAGTGTTAAATAACTTGTGGTTTTCCTCCGCCGTATAAGCAGCTGCTTTTTCAGTCGTTGCGGATGCAAGATTTACGTGCTGCAACGTCGTAAGTTCAAGTTGCAATCCCAATATTTCAATGATTTTATCCAGCGAGCGCTCATATCGCCCCGAATACAAATCGTAATGCCGCTGCGAGTGCTGCGTCGCACGCTCCGGCGGAAAACCTAATCCAGTTGCGGGCTCAATTTCGTAAGTGTCGTCGGTGAAGTCCTTATTTTTGTGCCATGCGCCGTCCACGAGCTTGCGCTGGTATTCGGGAATTTGCGCCTCGCCTGCAACGTCAGCGCTTCTCTTTTCGCTTGTTTCAGCCCAGTGAACGCCTGGGTGGAGCTTGTCAAATTGCAGGCGTATGCCGAAGCGGCGCGCGTAGTGCGCAGCCCATGCGAGAACGTCCTCCTTGCCGTTTTGCAGGAATTCGTCCGGGCTGCCGGAGCCTCTGAATACGTGCAGGTGAATAGTTGCCTTGTGGGCCCTGAAAATTGCCGTGTGGCTGCGCTCCTTGAAAACTGCTAAGCCGTTTTTGTAGTATTTCTCCGGAGGGCGCTGGAATTGGTGGAAAGAGGCTGAAAAGGAGTGGGGGAGCATGACCGGCTTATTTCCTGCAGTTGAAAGTGGAGGCTCATCTCGGAGTTGAAAATTTGACCCTTTCAAGCGAACACTGGACGGTGCCCTTTCAAGTGGATGCTTAAAACGGCCTGCAGAAGCAAAGAGAGCTGGGCATTTTGAGACCTGCTTAAGAAGCCCAGCAGCGACGTAAGCCTGCGCTATCTGCCCCACGCGCTGCTGTGAGATTTTGAACTTGCGGGAGATTGTTTTCAGCTGCTCGCCAGCCTCCAACATAGTGGTGATTGAAAGGCTGCCCCTTTCAAGTGAAGCAAAATTTGGCTGTTTTTCAGGCGTGGAAGGTCGGCTTTCAAGTGGGGGAGCAGAAAATGCGGCTTTTTTTTGGGTTCCGTTCATATTGAACACGTCTAATACAGACAGAACAGGAGAGGAAGACGTGTTCAGCGAAGACCCCTCCTGTTCGCCTGTGAAGTGTTGTGCAGGGCACACCACTATGAAAGAAAAAGCAGGTAATATTTAAAAGGCTATTTGAGAAGAGGAATGGGGTGGGAGCATAGTTGAGGTTGAAATGACAAGGTATGGGGATAAGATTGGAAAATTTGAAGTCGGGACAATAGTATATTTAGATAAAACCGAGGAGATACTAGTAACTGTGAGATTTTTACCAGGTAGTTCTTATAAAAATGTTCCAAAGGAAATGATTGCGAGGGCAGTTGCGAATATAGTGGCGGTGAATTGCCTTGAACCCCTAAACGAGTATGCTAAGGGAATAGAAGATGTCGCCCGCGGGGGATTTTTGATTTCTCTAGAAGGATGGGTGAGGAAGAACCTGCGCGTTTACAAAGCTGCAATGGAGACAACATTTCTTTTTATGATTACGGCAGTTTTTGGTATGCTGGTGGGCACAGCTGCGCCAACATTAATTATGCCGTTAGTGTTTTTATTTTTTGTTCTAGGTATAGTTTTGGCTGCGTTGTTATGCGCCTCCACCTTGCTTTAGAAGTCCTTGGGCGGCACATAGTCCTTGCAGCCGCATACAGCGCTGCCGACTTTGTGCCTGCCAAGCCGGACTGTTACCAGCTTGTTGCAGACTTCCCTTTTTCCGTGCCTATGCTGGCAGTTTGAGCAAGCCATCTTATCCCTCCTTTTTTACTGGCATGAGCGGGAACATGAGCAGCCGCAGCTGGTGTGGCGGGCTGCCTATCTCAAGCGAGTAAAACTCGCCTTTTGCCCCGGACTTGCGCCAAGCGGCCCCCACCTGCTTGAGGGTGGGGTGCGCGTCGCCCTGCATCCACACCTTCTGCACGATGCGGAAGGTGGGCTGCTGCCCTTTTTTATTCGCGTCTATTTCGTCTTTCTCGTCGGTCACAATATCACCTAATTATGCCTATAATAAGTTATGGCATAATTACTATTTTGGCAAGTCTTCTGCCATTGTCAGGTTCGGGAAAAGTATCCCTTTATTTAGGCAGAGCGGGTCAGTATAAGCTAGGCCTCCTGTTATTCTTGTGCAGTTTTGTTCCAGTTTGCCTTTCTCATAGCAGGTATGGGTTGCAAAGAAACTTGCGTATTGGTCTGTGATTTCTAGAGCTATTTTGTTCCGGTAGTTTATGTCTTGGAATTGTGCCTGGCTGTTCAGGTACATGAGGACAAGGAAGAGAGAGGAGAATGCCAGTATAGTTATCGTCTTTATGTACTGCCACAGTTTCCTTGCCCCTTTATCCGCATGCTCTTCGTCCCAGAGTACGCTCAGCATCTTTAGCAGGTGGGATAGGGAATTGACAGTGCGCGGCTCACTGTCAGCCTGCACTGTACTCTGCAGCTCCCTATCCAAGTCGTTTGCTGATGCCGCATTCCGCTTTGTAGGCGCAGAGTTGGAAGGGCTAAGACTGGTTTCACCCATCTCCCGCTTATGCGGCGTAAGGTCACCACCGCTGCCAATATCTGCGCTTTCTACTTTTGACAATTCCATACGCTCATTCCTCTGCTGCCTTGCGCGGCCTGCCGCGCTTCCTCTTTGTTTTGCCTATGATGTTGCTCTGCCGCTGTATGCCGCGCTCTTTCAGCTCGTCATAGAGGTGCAAGTCCTCTTCCGTAATCCCGTAACTGTGGATGTCCTTTATGACAATCATGCCGACGAATGTGTGGAGCTGCTTGCCCACTGCAACAACTTCCCTGAAAGAGTATGCGGACTGCAAGGCGGCCTGCATGAACTTGTCCTCGCGCTCTATCACTTCGTTGCCTATGAAGACCATGCCATAGACATAGCCTCCGTACTCTTCCACCCTGTCAAGCAGGCGGATGAGGATGCCGCATTTTGCATTGCGGTAGTCCAGGAGTATTTTATCCAGCTCTCTGGTGCAGCCGACATAAAAGTGAGTGTGGCTTCTTGCAAGCTCAACGGTATTGTAGAGGTTCATTTGCTCTCCAAGGTTAAAGCGGCGGTGGTCAAAGAATACCTTGAGCTCGTCTATGCCAAAAATGCAATTCCGCAGTTCGCGTATGAGCTTGCTAAATTCGTCCCTCGTATGGTATGTATAGAGAAAGTGTATCTTGTCGTTCTGCTCAGCCTCATAGAAGGAGATTGCAGGGCCCTGCTTCTTCATATACTCGCGCATGATTGCGAGCATGAGCATGGACTTCCCTACGCCGTTCCTGCCCCCAATCACCACGTGCGCGTCAAATTTCCGCATTTGAAGGTTCCAGCCGTAATTGACGATATTCTCTATGCGCACAATTCCGCCCTGCTGCCGTGCTGCCGCGCGCAGGATATTCGCTTCGCGCTCAAGAATGCCGACTGGACGGAACAATTAGACACCCTCTTTCACTTCGCGCTCAATAGCAGCCCATTCAGCAAAAGGCGTATGGTCAAACTCGTAGTTGGGCATGAGGTTCGCGATGTCCATCTTCAAAATCATAGTGAGGAACCACTTGTCCATGTCCTCCATGTCCTCAAAATATTTTCCGTTTTTTAGCTTTTCAAAGTCTGCCTTGTTTTCCGAGTGGTTGCGCTTCATGGCGATGGCGGCAATTATGACGTTTTTCACCAAATCCCTGTAACGCTGCTTGTCAATGTTGCCGCCCACTGTGTTTGCGTTTGCGCCTAGCGTGAAGGCGTTTGCAAGTGCGGAGGCAAAAACCTCATGGTAGTTGTAGAGCTCCTTGTGTTCCACGCCCCCGACATACTGGCGCCTCGTGAAGTCCATTAAGATACCCCTTTTGCTTTTGCCAGTTCCTTTGCCGCCTCAAGGAGCAGCTGCGCAGACTGCGTAATCTGCCCGTTCACGCCGAGCCACATCACGTATATGGCCACTGCCATTGTCAGCGTAATGATTGCGTAGGGAACGGTTGCCATGAGGATGGTGAGGAGAGGGTTCTGCTTTTCCACGTAGTTGTCCACGTTGCGTATTTCGTGCGTGAAAATATCCCCTATCCTTGCTGCGATGTCGTAAATGGAGACCCACTCCTGGATGGGTATTTTCTTGATGCTATCCCCTATTTTTTCAGAGAAGTAGATGAAGCGGGTCTCTAGGGAGGGGTCAAACTTTAATGCGTGTAATAGGACATTATCAAGCAAAATGCCCTCTTCCTTGAGCGGGCAGTCGCAATCGGAGCAGAAAAGTATGCCACCCTTGTCTTTCATCCAAGAGGTGTCCAAGGCATCAGACTTTCCGCATTTGGGGCACTTAATGAGGGTGAACTGGGTATTGCCGAAGTTCATGGTGGTGGGCAATATGCGCCCGTCAATCCAGTAGCCCACATAAGTTTTTTTTGTGCCAACATATTCGTAAGTGAAGTCAGAGATGCGGAAACCTGACGGGATTTTTCCTAGGAGCAATTCCCAAGCAGTTACGGTGCTTACGGTTTTGCCACTGAAAAGGCGCACGCCTCTCGTTATGATGCCCATTTTTGAGAGCAGGAGGAAATTCACCTTGGGATGCTTCTTGTTCACGTTCATGTAGAAGAAGGAGCCAATAACTGCAAGTATGCCGGATATTCCTATGAGGAGCAATAAGACAGCAGGCGCATTGAAAGCTGATGAAAAGTCCAATCCAAAAAGTTCCCCAGCCATGTGTACACCTCAATTTTCGTATATCCACCAGTATGAGACGAGCGTAAGGATGATGCCTGCAACCAATACTATTTCTATGTCGCTCATGCAAATCAGCTTTTCACTATTGTAGTCCTTGTTGCGCTTGCCTTTATTTCTTCCAAAAGCAGGTTGTAGTCAAGCCCGTTTAAAACGCGGGTGAAAAGCAGGGCCACCAAATTCTCAGTTGAGCGCATGAAAATCTGCCTGCTTATCAAATCGCGCGTGAAGTTTTTCAGGAAAAGAAGTTCCAGCTCGCCAACTATTGCGCGCTTGAGCAGGAATGCGTACTCGTAAACGTTTATCCTGCCGCGCAGCGTGGTGTTGTCAAGCTGCATGAAAATGTAATTGATAGTCTGCTCTGCTAAAGTGGCATCAATCGCATACATGCGTGCAAGCAATGCACGTATTTCTTCGCGTTCTTTCACTTCTTGCATAAAAATCATAGGTGGCCAAACCACCGCTGCGCATTGCCGCGCATAAGCGTTCCTGTCTGTCCGGCTTACTCCCTTCTGCCAAAGAAGCCGATGTAGTTGAGCAATGCACCGAGAGCTATGCCTCCCATCATTGCCAATGCCAGGAGAGGCATAAGGCTAGTCATGGTTGTGATGGAGGTTCCCGAGCTCGTGAAAGCTGTTCCGAGCATGGTGCTGTTTGCGCCGGCTATTCCTGCCACTATTGAGTAGGCGAGAGAAATCATGCCGGCACCTATCATAGAAATAACTGCGCTTACGACTATGATAAGAAGGGTGTCAATTATTTGTCGCATTCTGCGTTTCACCTCCCCGCTGTTGGGCGGCATGCGTATTTTGAAGAGAAGTATTATAATTATTCCATTAGGAATATTTTGGATGCTGTAAAATTCCTCTTGAGATAAGAGAAGAGATGGGCAAAATGGTAGGGGGAAGCACTGGAGGCGCAGGAGCAGGCGGCACAGTAGTAACTGCAGAGGCTAAGCAGGTTCTTGGCGCGCCTGTTGGGCAGATTGCACCAGTTGTGAACGGGCAAGTTCAACTTTCGCAGGCACAGCGGCTCGCAATTCAGCAGGGACTGGCTTCCGGTGCAGGAGCGCCCCAAGCAGCGCAAAGAATTCCAGTAAGAGTTGAGCAGCCGCAAAGTGTGCCGCAGAGCATCTCCATGCCACTGCCATATACTCCAGTTGCAAGCAATGCGCTTGCGCCCCAAGCTGGGAGAGTTTTAGTCCAAAGTCCAACTATTGAAGGGGGAATGGTTGCTGCGCAGGAAGCCGCGCAAAAAGCAGTGCAGGCAAGGGAAGCAATGGCGGGAAGAACTATTTTGGTTTCCCAAGAGCCTAGACTGCCGGGAGAGGGCCGACAGACCCCAATACAGCAAGAAGTTTCTAAACAGGCAGTGGGCTGGTTTGGGGCACAAGAGCGTTTTGAGAGGTCAGTAGGAGTGCCTGCTGCTGATTTTTATCCGATAAAAGGAGTGAGGGAGTTTTATACTGGGATAAAGGAGAAAATGCAGGCGCAGGCTCATGAAGGGTTTGCAAAAGGGGATGTAGTTAAGGGGAATGTGTTGGGTATTGCTTCTGCCGCACCTGCTTTGATAGAAGGCGTTCTTACTCCGTTTTCGCAATTAGGCATTTTAGTACCTGGTACATATGGTGTTGCCCGCACTGCTGTTGAGGGTGAGCGAGGAGAATTTGGAAGAGGAGTTTCGTATTCGTGGAATGCATTAACGAGTATGCCACCTGAACAGATTGCAATGGTGGCTGGGACTGCACTTCTTGCGGTTGGTGCCGGAAAGTTCGCTCCCACGATTAGGGTGGCAGCCCCGACAGAAGAAATTGCAGCGCCCATAAATACGCGCGCAATTATAGAACCGATGGGAGAAGGTTTTGGGAAAGTGAAATTTGAGAGCACCTTGGCACAACCGCTGCGCCAAGTTGTGAAGGTTGGAAGAGTGGAGATTGTGTCCTCGCCCGAGTTCAAGCCTATGTCAGTTAGGCAGCCCATTATGTTGGGTGAGGCGCAGTACACAGCTACGCAAATTAAAGGGGGTATTAAGCCCGAATACAGAGTAGAGCTTGAGCAAGGGCCGGGAGTTTTGTTTGCGCAAACTCCAAAAGGATTGGAATATGAGTTTACAAAGCCCCAGCTTTCTTTTGGGACAGTAAAAACAGAGCCGCCTACTGTTAAAGTGGGAGAAATAAAAGCGCTCCAAGAGCCAACTGTGTTGGAATTACAGGCAGCAGCGAAAGCAGGGCGCGAGTTGCCACCGCTTCCTATGGAAAAACCCCCTATTATTGAAACATTCCCGCTGCGGGCAAGTCAGCCGGAAGGATATTTGAAGCAGGACTTCACTACGTATGGAAAAGGGGGAAATATTCTTATGAAAGGCAGGGTAGAGGACGTTTTTGCATTTGAGAGTGAGAAGGGACAGACATTTATTTCCAAAGTTGCAAGCACAAGAGGAACAGGAACGCTTGAGACTATCCTGCCAAAAGGGAAAGGGGGATTTGGGGGCGGCGGAGGGACTGAAGGCGGCGCGAGCGGCGGCGGAAGATTGCTGCAGTTGGAAATGCAGCGTGAAGTCCTGGTGCAAAAGGAAGTCCTTGTGCAAGTGGAAAGACTGGTGCCGCAATTCATAGAGACGGAAGAATTGCAGATGTTTGCAAGAAGGCTTGCGCCGCAGAGGGTAGCGTATGAAACTTCCATTGTGGAAATCCAGGTGCCCATGCCTGTTTTTATGAGCCGCACGATTACGGTTCCGCGCATGGAAACGGAAAACAGGCTGGTGCCGGAAAGAATTTTTGTGCCTCAAAGAATGACGGTGCCGGAGCGCGTCCTTGTGCCTGAGAGAGTTCTTGCGCCGCAAAGAGTGTTTGCGCCAGAGCGCACTTTTGTGCCTGAACGGACACCAGCTTTTGTACCGCAGAGGGTGCTGGTGCCGGAGCGCGTCCCTGTGCCGGAG
Source organism: Candidatus Anstonella stagnisolia (assembly GCA_902384585.1). Classification (GTDB taxonomy): domain Archaea; phylum Micrarchaeota; class Micrarchaeia; order Anstonellales; family Anstonellaceae; genus Anstonella; species Anstonella stagnisolia. The sequence continues at coordinate 183,374 of CABMCJ010000004.1, read as the reverse complement.
AGGGTATCTACACCTATGAGGCTGGACGTGCCAGAAAGGGCTCCATTGCCTCCAAGGACAGGAATGCCACAGCTCGCAGCCCCGCCTTCACTTCCACTTTTTGGAGGCTTGCCACAGATTGGAGGCGGCGGATTTGGGGGCAAATTCAAAACAAAGGCGCTTAAGGGACAGGCAAAAGATTTGCTCACTGTGCTGGGGATAGGGAAAAGAAAGAGGAGATGAAGATGAGCAATGCGATAAACAATGCAGTCGGATTGGGGGTTCTTTTTTTCCTTATTATCGCCTTCGGCATAGCAGTTTATATCGCGGACAGGATTGCAGCAGAGGCTTATGGCGTGGTCAATAATGCCGTGCCAAATTCATTGACGGATAAAAGCTATTTGGACTGGCTCACAGTGAGGCTTGTTTTAATCCAGGGGTTCTATGTCCTTGTTTCGTGGATGGTATTCCTGACGTTTGTGAGCAGTTGGATAGACGGGCAGAGCTTTTTGGAGTATATCGCGTCTGCAATCGGGGCGCTCATAGTTACGCCCGTCGTGATTTTCATTATTACGTCAGTGTGGAATGGGATAGTGGTGCTCGGCTTTTCTTTCAGTGAGATAAACTTGGTGTTCATCAACAACTGGCCAGGCATCATGCTGGCAAATCTCCTGTTTGGCTTGGCGGCATTTGTGTTTAGGAGGAGGCAGGTGCAATGAAGGCTTTAATGGCGGCGGTGTTTTTGCTTGTTCTTGCAAGCGCGAGCTTTGCGATGAGCTGCCCGCTCACGACTTCCCTTTATGGGAATAATTTTAGCTGGTCAAGCACAGTTCAGAACTGCACAGGGAATATTACAGACCTACTGGGATGGACGAGCTCGTACACGGGCCCGGCAGCGCTCGCAGTGAACTCAACGGACATCTACATGAACACCCCATACGACGGAACAAACTACTTTTCGGGAAACGCCTTTACGGTAACGCTTCTCCCTACGATAGGGAACAGGACAATGAAAGCGATTGCAAGAAATGATGGCGGAGGAGGCTGCGGGGAAGGAAGCACGACAACAAACGTAACCGTGAACGGCGTAAGCTCTGTGATATACGCATACACGCATGCAACAGGAGGGGGGGCAAGCACCAAAGTGGTGAACGTGGCGGGGAACCTGAGCATAAGCGCATACAACGCAACGCACTACAATTTGAGCGTGAGCGGGCTATCCCAGCAAAATGACAACAACGGCCCCCTTACAAACGCAACGCTTGCGGGAAGCGCGCTGGTGCCCATAGGAACGCCGATAACGCTCACAGTGCAAAAAGCGACATACTCCACAGGATGCAATCCGTACAGCCAGCTCAACTTCACTACGATGGGCGCGGGAGGAAGCACGGAAACGACACCCGAGGCGAACGTAAGCGGAGGAGGGTTTTATTACTCTGATTTTGCGCAGCCGGGAGGATATACGTATTATGTCCGCAGCGGGTTCACAGGCAGCACAATAAACAGAGTAAGCCCGGCCACTGCGGCTTATGCCAAGCTCTTTCTTTTCTATGCAGGGACAACGCTTCTCACGCCACAAATTACGTATTTCCCAGTTTCGGATGCGTTTGGGAACTTTTACAACCTTTCAAACGGCGCTGCGTTTGTCAAGAACAACACGGACACCTATGTTTTTGACAAGCAGAGCCAGTTGTGGTACCTCTGCCCTGCATACGCAGCAACCACTTTCACAAACACATATAGCACTGCCTGCGTTGTCCTGAATGAAGGCGGCATACAAAACCTGAACATGAACATAATTTATCTCATAAATAATTGCTTTCAGAGTGGAGGGAACTTTTTTTGGAGCATAAAGGCACCAACCAGCCAGTCCTATCTTTCGGAGCAGATTTTAACGAACGGAAGCGTTGTTACGGGGAGCTTTTCCGGCACGTCCGTAAGCGGCAATGCAAGCCTTGTGAATACCGCGAATTTCACGATAAGGAATCTCAATTATGGGTATGTCTGCGCGTGGACGAACTCCACGTCCGTCTTTTTCAATGGGGCAAACCCGATAATGCAGGCAAACAATCTCACGAAGATGGGGAGCCAGATTATGTTTTTCTTTTTTGTGGGGAGCTCGGCGGCTGTCCCTTATGCGTCAGTTGCAATGTTCCTTTTTAACGACATATTCCAGGTTGTGAGCGTGCCGGACATGTTTATTTTGTTTGTCTTTTCCGCTGTTGTGGGGATAGTGTACAGTTATCAGGTGCTCGGGGACAAGACGCTTAAATCCGTTGGCATGTATGTGGCGATTGCGCTTGCGATGCTTTCCCTGATTGCGGCGCGCGGGGCGGCTGCCGGACTTACGGGCTTCCCTGATTTTTCGGGCTTGCAGAACTCAATAGGCGGCCTGCAAACGAGCGTAAACAGCGCAAACCTCTTTGGATTTGCCGTTTCGGCAGTTGCATTCATCGTGAATTTCTTTGTTTTTATACTGGCGCTGCCTCTTATCATAAGCGGCTACCTGTTCGGGTCTTTGCAGATGATAAGCTGGGATTTGTACAACGCAGTTTCAGTTTTCCAGCCCATCTTCGCGTTTGGAATGTATCTGTGGGTTGCGATAAAGGCGTATGAGGTAATAAGTAACAGGTTCAGGCCTATATGAGGGAGAGCATGAGAAAAATCTACGCACTCATCTTGTTTGCGCTTCTTGCCAGCGAAGCATTCGCATCTGTGCTGGTTACGCCCAACCCGGCCAACAAAACAAACATCCTGAACGTGAGCATTACGGCAGTGGGCGGCTCCCCAACGTATTTTTACCGATGGAGGAATTGGACAGCAACGCTAAGAGACTGGAATTCGTCAGGCTCGCCAAGCGCAGTGCTGGATTGCAACGCATATAGTGGATGTGAAGGCGGCGTGTTTGCGGACGTGGTAGTCCAAGTTAGCGGGGTGAACTCCACGCCGCAAACAAACAAAACGCTCGTTTTCAGCACGACCCAGGGCGCTTACCAGCAGAGTTATTTTGAGGGGCTGGTATGGGATTATTATGCGGCTGCGCAGCAGCTTGTCCTGGGCATCATTATTTTGGGGATTGCGTACTATCTTGGAGGAGCCGCTGCAAAGGCGGAGATTTTTGCCGTCTATAAGCTGGACACAATGAGCGGCACTGCAATGATAGCGGGAGTAATGTATTTTGCCGCGTTCATCATTTTTGGCATCCCGGTCTTTGTTTACGGGTCTATAGCGCTGTTGGTGGTGGGTTTCCTGCTAAAGTATATTGGAGCGTGAGAAAATGCTGATGTTCGTAACTTTTGCACTGGTGCTCGGGCTTGCTGCCGCGTATGTCTATCGCGAGAAGCAGGAGGACATGGTGCACAGGCTGGCTGCCGGGGTGCTGTTGTGCTTTGCCGGGTATTTCCTTTATCAGGCAGTCTATTATTGGCAGATAGGGGAGAGCGTGCGCAATTTCTACAATGGGGGAGCAGGAATAGATGTCGTGAACGGCTCAACAACCACCACGTTCTTCTCTTCAAGCGACCCGCGCGTGGCGGAATATATGGCATTGCAGAGAGGTGATGTTTCGGTAATCATGGTGCTTTCGCCGCTCCTGCCTGTGCTTGCAGTGTTTGTAACATTTTATTCTGCTTATTGGATACTGCAAAAATTCTATTTTGGCAGGGGTGAAGAGGGATGAGGAGGCTTGTATTCCTTGCGCTTTTCGCATTAATTAGCCTAAGCCTTGCACTCACAATAGACGTGCCCGAGGGCATACAGTGGAAATCCCAAAACGGGATGAACATCACAACAGAGGACACAAACATAATCACGGCAAGCAGCACCATGCACTTTTACCTTTACTCCCTGCCGGGGAACGCAAACATAAACGCAGCGCTGCATGCAAACAATATACAGGCGCGGGACAGGCAGGCAAGAAACCTGCAAATAAGGGACGCAACCACATACAGCATTACGAGAGCGGAAAGGGTGAGCAGGATTGAAACAACGGAGAGATTTGACAACAAAACAAATGAAACGGTGCAAGACCGCACACAGCTGAACTGGACGAGATACACACTAGAAGAGAGCAGGGGAAGGGTGCCAAGGATTGGAGCGCTCATGGTGAGCACGGACAACTGGCAGAGGGGCAATTTCAACGGCAACATAGGGGAGATAGACTTTGACCCGACGATAAGCGCATGCGGAAGCCTAAGCACGGCAGGAGCGACGTACAACCTCACGGCAGACATTACGCGCACCTTCGGCGCGGACACAATGGCAGGGTGGGACTTCACAAGCGCCCTGCTGCCTTGGACGACAAACAACGCGGTTGTTGACAATGCAAACACCTTCCACACGGCAGCAGGGGACGGAAGCGTGAGAAGCGTTGTGTATTTGACAACTACAGGAAGGGCAAGGGTAACGTTTGCAGGCTCAACAAACGCAGGGTTGGGAAACCTCAAGCTCACAAGCTGGGACGGAGTGCTAACTTACTCTATACCAGCAATAGCAGGCGGGCTTTTCAGTACGACGTTTGAGACCTCAATTTCCGGCACAAACCCAAACATTGCGATAGCGCACGTGGGCAACGCGCAAACAACAGTAACGACGCTAAAAGTGGAATATATCAGTGCGCCCACGTGCATTGTTTTTACGAAGGCAAACATCACGCTTGACTGCCAAGGGCACAGCATCGCAGGAGACAACCAGAGCGGGACATACGCGATTTACAGCGACCAGAACGGCTCAAGCGTGAAGAACTGCAGGGCACTTGACTACTCGCACGGGGTATATTTCACCAAAACGTGGGATGGGAGCATAAGCAACACGAACGCAAGCACCACGCTGGCAGCCAGCTACGGAATATACATAGACAGAAACAGCAGGACAAGCATCAGCAACACGATTGCAAACTCGTCAAGCTCGCACGGCATAAGGATTGAAGGCAGCATGAACAGCACGCTAAGCAACACGCTCGGACAGACAGGCGGAAGCGCAACCACAACGGCGGGAATTGCACTCGCAACAGGCAGCAACAGGACAAGCGCGACAAACATAAGCGCGTGGGCAACCGGAGGCTCAAGCGCCTTTCTCATAAGCTCCTCGCACAACGCAAGCATAAACGGACTGCAAGCATACGTGCCGACCGGGAACGGGTACGCGGTGTACATACTTAGCAGCAAAAACAACTCAATTAACGGAGCGAATGGAACGATAGGCACAGGAACAGGGCAAGCCCTGAGATTTGAGACCTCAACCAACAACACCATAAACAACAGCGATTTTTCAAGCGGAGCATCAACGGCAGTAACCGTGCAGTTCACGAGCACGTCCACAGGGAACATCTTAAGCAATTTGGACGTTTACGGCATGAACGCAACCGGGACAAGCAACACAGGGATAAGTATTGCATCAGGCTCGCACGACAACCAGGTAAACTTCTGCAATGTGCAGATAAAGAAAGGAAAAGCGATAACGGCGACAACGGCAAGAGTATATGTAGCGAACAGCACGCTTGTGAGCAACGGAAGCATCGTATTTGAGCTTTTGACGAACGCAGTGCAGAGCAGGATTACGGGAAGCACAATCAGCGCGAACGCAAGCACGGCAATCTCCCTCACAGGAGGGAGCGGCAACATCACGATTACAGACAGCATCATAAGCTCAAGGACGCAATCAGCGCTCATACTGAACCGCTCCAACTTTTCCACAATAAGCGGAAACACCTTCATCACGAACACGAGCGCAGCCACCACGATAGCGATGCAAAACGCAAGCAACAACACGTTTGCAAACAACACAATAATAGGGAATGCAACGGCGCTTAATATGGACTCCACGAGCCTGTTCAACCGCATCTACTGGAACAACATAACGGCGCCCGTTTTCTACAACAACGGGAACGAGAGCAACCTTTTCAACACAACGGGACAGGGAAACATATACTACTACAACGGCAGCGGGATATGGACAACGTGCAGCCTGTACGAGACGGACGGGCTTGGATGGGCAAGCGCAGGAAGCAACTACCCGATGAATGCGACAAACCTGGCAAGCTGCGCAAACAACACATGGGTGGGATATGGCGCTGATTTTGCGCCATACACCGAGATAAGCATCCTAAGCTTATACGGAAACATCACATTTCCGACTACTTGGAGCAAACTCCGGTTGCCATATCATACAGAGAGGCAATGCTGGGCAGGGGTATATTTCAATTTCACGGACACGGCAGCTGCGAACGCAATCCGGGCAATCACATGCAGGAGATACGACCTTGAGAACGGGACGCTGCTGCAGAGCATAAGCGGCACGTATGTGAACGGGACAGTGGGGTTTGCCAATTTCACGGGCATAGATGCTTACAGCTTGTCGGCGTTTAACTGCACGGCGACAGTCCGAAGCGCCTCAAACAGCACGCAAACGGAGGCAATAGAGCTGCTTGGCACCTCCATGTGCGTGGGGGGTGCCGACTGGCGGGACTACCAGAAAACCTCCAACCCATTCATTTTTGTAATTGTTGCGGTTGCGCTCATCATTGCGGCGGCGTTTTTCTACAAAAAGGGGGATACACATGGGCGGCAGGAAGATGGATATAGAGGCGTGGAATAAAAAAAGCGGCTCAAGCTTCATTATTGAGGTTGCGAAAAAGCCGGATGGGCACTATAGTTTGGCGGACAAGATGGCCATTATGAGGGAACTTGTGTTTTATACGCGGGAGGAGGCAGGCGGAAAGCAATCAGCAGCGCAGCTATTGTCAGCGCAAGAAGGAAGAACAGGCCAAGGAATATTAAAGATACCAAGCGTGGGACAAATGCACCCAAAGTTATGCCGGCAATAGCCGTTATGGGGATGATGAGCGCAGTTTCCAGTGCTGCCTTGTAGGGGCGCAACGCCTCCACGCTTTCCCGCGCATTTTCCAGATTTTCCGCAAATTTCGTTTTGTTTTCCATGTTAAAGACCTCCTGAGTTTAATTCGCGCATGGTTGCGCCTTTGATGTCTTCCTTTATTTTGCAGTCCTTGCAAGCGCATTCTCCGTCAATGCTCATTACACCGCCGCAACCTATGCAGGTTTTCTTCTCGCAAAAATCGCATTGCCAACCATCGCATTTGTGTTTTTGTTTTGCCTTGTTCACCTCCGTTGCGGAGAGGGCAGGCGCAGCCGTTTCCGTGCATGCACTCTGCCCACTCCGCGTGTTATTTATTGCAGCTTCACAGAAAGTAACGAGCTCTTGCGCAAGCTTGGGTGGTGTTGCCTGCCGCTTGCAGCGCGTCAGATTGTCTAATTTGACATGCACTTTTGCGCCCCTGCCATAGGGCATTAAGTTGCGCGGCTGCCAAGTTAGGGCGTTCGTAAAGATGTTTGTGGGTTTGGTGGTTGGGAAGCCGTAGGAAGAAAGGGTGAGCGTTTTAGTTACGGCCTGATGCTTTTTGAGCCAAGTTTGGAGAGCTGGATAGAAGCGCATGCGCCCTCGCGGATTTTCAATGAAAAAGTATGCCGGTCTTAGCTCGTCTATAAGCACCAGGAGCTTCTTTAGCAGGAGAACGTGCTGCACACACTTGTCAGTGAGTGGAAGATTGCCTTGCCAGTGGAAATTCCCTGCAGCATAGCTCCACACATCGCAAGGAGGGGATGCCCATAAAATATCCGGAGCATAGGGAAAATCTGCATGTGAGATTTCTAGCACGTCCTTTTGCAGGGTGGGCTCGCAAACGCCCTTCCTTTTGCGTATATCCACTGAAAAGACCTCATGGCCGCGTTTCTTGAACGCCTTGGAGATTGCGCCGCTGCCAGAGAAAAGCTCAATTACGCGCATTTAGGCACCTCATGCAAAGTTCAGGCAACCCACCAGGCGTTTCGCATTGCTTGAGTGGTGAAGTATGGCCGCAGGCAGGGCATACCTCCTCATGCAGCCAAGAAATGATGCACCAGTTCTCAAAGAAGCTCACATTCATTATGCGGCGCACGAAAGCCTGATTAGAGCCGACTTCTTTTATTTGGATGAAGTGGGCACGGCCTGAAGAAAGCTTTTGAAAACGCTCATCCTTCAGGTCAAGTTTGCGCACTGTGTTGGGCTTCAACCCCAACCACTCCTTGAAAAAGAAATCAGGGTTTGATTTGAATTCTACTGCGTCAAAGTTCATGGTTGCACCTCCTCAAAAACGTCCGATTTTTCCGCTTTGGCTGCCTCCTCGGTCAAAGAGGCAGGGTTTGCAGGGGGGGATTTTCTTGGGCGCCCGAGCCGCTTGCCTTGAGCGCGCGCACGCGCCAAACCGGCAAGGGTGCGCTCCCTGATGCGGTCGCGCTCAAAGTTAGCCATTGCGGCAAGAACGTGCGCCATGAGGCGCCCGGCTGCGCTGGAAAGGTCTAGCCCATCCCTAAGGGAGATGAGAGCCTTGCCAGATTTGCTGAATTCTTCCAGCTCAAGGACGAGCTCTGACATTGTGCGCCCCCAGCGGTCAAGGGCGACGAATGCCACTCCGTCAATCTCGCCCAAGCGCAGGGCCCGAAGCACAGCCTCCTTTTGCGGTCTGGTGTCCTTGCTGCTGATTTCGTCCACGAATTCGCCATAGACTTCGTGGCTGGCAGCAGCAGCCCACTTCCGCAATTCCAGGAGCTGGTTTTCAGGCGTTTGCTTTAGTGCCATAGAGACACGTGCGTATAGTGCTATTTTCATGTGCTCACCCCTAGAACAAATCCTCTATTTCCAAGCCGCAAGTGGAGGGTGGCTGGATGCGCATTGCATGCACAGCTCGCTTTTGAGACGCCCTCTTGTACGGATGCATCCGCACATTGCGCATTTCACGAGCGGCAAGGGCTTCATGCTTCCACCGGGCCCAGTTTGACGCACTGATGAACTTGCAAATTTGGCAAGTTTTGTTTATAGAAACTATTTCCACTGATACCACCCCAGTAAACCGAATTTTCTTTTACACTTATATGGTAAACTACGCCATAGGATTTGGGCAACTTTTCACTTTTTGCTGCCATTTTTGGCGGATAAGCCATATTGGAACATCCAACTTTGCTGCTCAACATTGTAACAGGGAACCAATATCCCAAAAGCGTGCAAGTGCCCTGCATGTTGGTCTATTGCTACAGTTCAGATTTTCTTTTCTGGTTTACTGCTATGCAACTGTGCTAGAAATGCATGCAAAAAGTGTGCTCAAAAGTACCCAAAATGCGTATGCAAAAGGCTAGCCTGCGCAGGAGAAATACCCCAAAGGCGGATTTCTTACGTCGTAGAAATAAGAGCCAAACGCATTATCGTCTATTTTAATTGAAAAACATGTCAGTTTCTACATCAAAAGCAAGCTTGTCCCTTACAAGCAAGTTGTTCATTGCAACACTAAGCTTAGGAATCTGGTTTTCATTGGCAATATGCACCAAATATTTTCCCGTGTTCTCTACGCATCCTTTTGGATAATAGAGCCCAAACAGGAATGCAACCCCTCTTTGGACTGCCTGCACTATGTGCGGGTAGTTATTATCCATGCGATTCATGGATTTCGTAGGAAATTCGATATCGTTTTGGGGCCCAGTGATGCAAACAAACCTTCTTCCCCCAATCTCAAAAACATCCGGCTTCTTTGCTTCATTCGGGTCAATTATCTCACCACTCATGGAGTAAAAATACCTGAAATTTTCACTTGTCAGCCCTTTTTCGCCAAGTGCCTTGCATGTACTCCATTCTGCAAGAGGCTCCTTGAGCCAGATAAAGTTTTCAGCCCATAGCTCCTTAATTGAAACAAGGAATTCAAAAACGCCCTTCCTGTATTCGGCATAAGCTTCGGGTTTTCTAATCCTCTCCATATAACCGGTTGTTTCCGGAGCCAAAGGATGCGTTGCAAACACCGGAATCCTTTCATTTTTTACAATTTCGGCAATTCTTCCAATTGTTTTAGCTTTAGCTATGGCATTTGTAATTATTTTTCTTTGTGGGAGTGAGATAGGCTTTTGCTGCATCATATTTCTCACATTTCTATTAGTTTGTTAGTTTTTCTAATAGATTTTAGTTCATACACTTAATATTCTATAAAGGCCCTGCGCAATGCCCTCTGCCAGCACATCCTGCCCTTGCTTGCTTGTGAGAATTTCGCGGTCAGCAGGGTTGCTCAGGAAGCCTGGCAGGACTATAAGTTCGCTTGAAACAGTATTTAGCACACAATGATTAATGCGATGCGTGGCAGTATAACTATCAAGGGAGTAAAACCACTGGCTGTAGTGCCTGTTGCCTTCAAGGGAATAGCCACTTTCTCTTGCATGCGCAATAAGCGTATCGCGCATTACAATCGGTGCCATCAATCCGGTTCCATGGTGTATTACAAGGCCGGATGATTCTTGTTTAGGCCCATCATAACTCACGCCTATGCTAAGAAGAAAATCAATGGCGTTGCTTGTACTGTTTATACTCTTGAGCTCGCCTCTGCGTTCCTCATGTTCCCAAGCACAGCATAAAGGCTTGCCAGCAAGCTCAAAGCTCGTTGTTGCTTCTACTTTGCCCTCTGCAAGCAGCTTATCTTGCAGCTTAAGTATAACGGAGCGGGCAATCGCGCATTCCCGATGTTCGCCGTGCACAATGCCAGAATTGTTTCCGCCATGCGCAGGGTTCAGCACTACAAGTTTCTTGCCATTTTGCATATTTATCACATTTCTATTAGTTTATTAGTTTTTCTAAGAAATATTTATCTTTTATCTCTTAGCCGGAGCATACGTTCCAACTCAGGCTCCACAAAACCTTCCCAGTGGTTGTCAAGCCCATGGTGTTTTGAACTGCCGGACCTGGGCGATGGCTCTGTACGCACCCTTGTTTCTTTTATTTCATCCAAAATATCAAGCCGCCTCAACCACAGAGGGAGGAATTCTTCCTTTTTCTCCAGCATACTTTTATCCTTGTCTTCTTCAATATCTTTGATTTGCCTTTCAATAGTGTGCAGCATATCCTGCAATTCCCAGCGCATCACTGTGTTGCGCCCCAAAATTTCTTCGTATAAACTATTTTCGCCCAAACCCTTGGGTTTGTAATATTTATCAGGATATCTGTCTTCAGGGGTTTGCTCTTTTTGCTCAGGTTCCACAAGCGGCTTTTCTTCCTGGAAAACCGTTAATCCAAGAACAGCGCTTTGCAGTGCAACTATCTCATCCTTGCAAGCCCTGAGCCGTTCGCCCTCCTCTCTCTTGGCTTGGTTGGATCTGCGAAGTCTAGGAATCCGGTTATCTATCTCCTCCAAGTATGACTTTGCACGCCTTAAAGCCAAATCCCTCTCTTTCTGCGGGATAGAACCGGTTTCTGCTGCAGCAGCTAGGGCTTTTCTCGCACTTTTTAGCCCGTTTGATATTCTTTCCTCTAGGAGCGTAGGCATGTTAATATTCTATCTTCCTATCCTTTTATACTTATCGCCACTGCTATAGAATAAGCTATGAGCCATTAAGCCGTATTTTCTGCGCCTTGGCTTTGTTTTCCTCCTCGTTTTGCTCCGCTTGGCGCATTTTTATTGCAGCATTGAGGAGTTCTTTCAAATCAGCAGGAGCATCTATGCCGCCAAGGAATTCCTTTGCCAAATCCTCGGGAATCTCCTTCAATATTTTTATCCCTATAAGGGCTTTTGATTCCGGCAATTCCCAGCCTTCGTATGCGAATGCCTGAACTGCACATTCAGTGCTCCAGTTCCTAAGTATATCAATAACAGTTGCAAGCTCTACTGCTTCGTAAGAATTTACGCTAAAGGCAAATTTCCTGCCGTGAAATTCCACGCCCATTTCGATTATTTTTTCCCGTGCAATTTCATCGCCTGTCGGCCAGTTTTCAGTAAGCTTTCCCGCCTCCAGAAGGGCAAGCAAGTCGTGCTCTTCGGCATCGTTTATTACGGTTACAAGAAGTGCCGCGCGCGTAATCTGGTCTTTTATTTCGCATTCGGAAGCGATTTTCAGCATGTTTTCAGGCGAGCCATATTTTACCAGTCTCCATGCAAGCATTGCCTGCGCTTCTTGGTCGCCCACCGCATTGTCCTTCAAAAGCATGTATGCCCGATCCGCGCCTTCTTCTTGCAGCACAATTCCAACAAGGCGCCTCTGCTCCTCTGCGCTGTTTGCTGCATTATAAAGCTTCAAAAAGGCGTTTTGCGGGGTTTCCTGTGCCGGAGCGCCCACTTGCGCGCCGCTTCTTTCGTTTTTCTGCATTGTTGTTTGCAGAGGGGCGCATCCGCTTATCAGAATTGTGCCTGCCAAAAGCATTCCTGCAAAAACTCCGGCGGCATGCCTGTGTGCCATGTGCGGCAGGGCGCTCGCATTCTTTTGCAGCAATTTAGTCGGAGGCATGTTATCAGTGTCTGGTTTTATGAAAAGCCTTCTTTAAATAGGTTGCTCTTTTGTATATTATTTGCAACAACTTATATATAGGTGCCCGTGCAAAACAAATGCATGGGAGCACAGATAGGGCGTTTTCCTTATATCTCAACGTATCAAAAAAGGAGCCTGCACTGCATCCTGCCTCCGCTTGAAGAGGGAGTGTACAAGAGGTATACTTCAGCAGAGCTTGTGCAAGCGCTTGGCGTTTCAGGCGTTTTTCTTGAGATTCTTGTGCACATGGGCTACTTGAGGGCAAATTCCATTTTGGGCAAGCAGGAAGCCGAAATAGACGGGGTTTCAGTAAGCCGGACAAAAAGCATGCTCGCATATGCAAGCGAAAAGCTAAGGCATTCCAGCCGTCCCACGGACGTTGTTTCTGTTGCCGCATTGGTGTGCGCGCCTTTCCAAAAAGACAAGTGGAGCATGTACGAGCGAGTAATAGAACTGGCTGCAAGCCCGCTGCACGAGAAAGAGGATATTTTCCCGCTAAAAAGCGTTGTGCACAATCTTGTGCAGATTTTTGGCAATGAGGCTGAAGATGCATTTGTGCTGCTCCTGAAAATAAGGAAACCCAAAAATGGGAAGGGTTTCATATCAGAGCTTGCGCAGGCGGTTGAAAAGCGGGCGCAAATGGTGAGGACGGCGATGGGGCGCGCAAAAGGGCTTTCAGAAAGTGTGCAAATGGACGTGCAGCCCAACGCCGTGGATTTTGTGGAGGACGTGCGCGGGGACGTAACCGGAAGAAGCAAGTATTAGAAGAAAAAGCCCTTGCAAAATCCCTCTGCACAACTCGCAATCATGTTGCATTGTTATGCGAACATCATGCAAAACTGTGCTCGCTCCATTCCCCAATCGTTACCGAACCGTGCGTAAGGTCCATCCTAAGCCCGTCATCCACAAAATTGGAAAAGATTTTTCTTGGCGCAGTGTCCCAAACTTTTTTGAGTTTTACCCTTGCGCCTGCGCGCATGGAATTCATATTTTGCAGCGCCTGCTCGTCAACCGAGGTCCAGTTCCTGCTTTTGGATTCCTTAATCTCAGTCAAATCGCAAATCTTTATTGTAAGCGATTCTATATCTCTGTCCAATTCCTTTATCTGCGCCCTTTTTTCATCAATGCTGAATGTGCCTTGTATACTGCCAGAGCGCAGGCGTACGTAGTATTTTGCCTTTTCAATGTCGCGCTCAACTGCTTTCTTCTGCGCAAGAAGCTTAAGGAATTTCTCCCCGTTTCCGTTGTCCCTGTTTGGAAGGGCGTCAATCTCTGCGTCAAGCAATGCAAGCTTTTCCTGCAGGCTTGCAAGCCTTTGCTCTTCAGTGGTGAGTTCCAATCCTTTTTGCTCGGGCTTCTGCGGCTGCGCAGGCTTCTCCACAAGCAAAAGTTCTGCTGCTCTTTCAGCTAGCCAGTCCCTTCGCGTAGCGTTAAATGGCGCAAATCTCTTCATCTGGGCTTCAAATTCCCCTCTTTCTATTGCAAGGGCATCCAAATTTGCACGAGGCCTTTTCATTTGGCTCCTGTCCGCCTTTTGCAGCTTATCTATCTGGCCAACGCGCTGTTTTGCAAGGCTGAAAAGGAGTTTAACATGCCTGGGCTCAAGTTCGGATGGGTCTTCTACGCCCTTTAAGGTAACCAAAAGCGTGCCTTTTTTTACAGGGATTGCAATAGGTTTATACATGTGCTATATTATGTTAAATCGTATTTATATTGGTTTTGTTTACTCACGCCTCATCACGTTTTTTAGATGCCCCGTATATTCTATCTTGTTCACTTTCCAGTGCCCTTTTTTGAACTCTATTTCGTTTATGCATGCGTTTGCCTGCGAAAGCTCGTAGTAGTATTCAGGGGGCTTCTCAAGCAGCCAGGAGAGCACTACTTTATTCACTGCCCCATGCGCAACTACGAGGATTGTTTTTCCCTCGAATAAGCGCGCCAAATTCTCAAAAAAGGGCATCACGCGGTCGCGCACTTCCCCGTAATTTTCGCCTTTTGGGATGCGCGCCATAATGTTGAGGTGGTTGTTTTCTGGAGGATGCAGAAATTCCGGGTGGGATTTCAGTATTTGCTCTGCTGTCATGCCCTCAAGGATTCCGGCATTAAGCTCGTTTAGAAGCCCTGTTTCCTGCAGGAAAATCCCTTCGTGGTATTTGAGTATTTCAGCAGCAGTCTGGTGCGTCCTTGAAAGAAGGCTGCAATATGCGAACTGTATTTTTGTATCCTTGAAATATTGCGCGCACGCCTTTGCCTGCAGGATTCCAAGAGGCGAGAGGTCGGACTGCAGCGAGCCCTGTATCTTGTGCTGCGCATTGGAGAGCGTTTGCGCGTGGCGGAGCAGGTAAATCTTCATGCACTTATTAGGGGCGGCAGGAATAAAAGCCTGCAGAATAACAACTAATTCATGCCGGAAATAAGGGGCGAAACGTATAGGGAGCTTGAGAAAGAGTGGAAAGCTACTTGCAGGATTGTGCTTGGGGGCGAAGTTGGCTCGCTTGATGAATACAGGGAATGGCTGCCTGGCTTGAATGATAAATTGACGTTGCGCAAGGCTGCGAATGGGCAGACTGTTGCAATGACTTCGGATGCATATTGCGAGGGTGCAAGCGTACAGGACATGCAGCACGTGGATTTCATGAGGAAATTCCAGCCTCTCTCAATAAACGAAATAAAGGACATGGACTCGCTTTTGGGAGCAGTTGCAGAACGCTTCTCCTACTGCGGCAACATTACGATTGGGAATTCCAAATTCGTGGAAAGCTCCTCAGAAGTTTCAGACAGCTTTTTTGTGTACAAATCCGTGCGCATTTCTGGATGCAAAAATGTTGCGTATTCGCAATGGATGCGCTTGTCGGAAAATTTGTTTGGCACAAATGAGGGCGGGGAAACAAAATTCTCAATAAGAAGCGGCATTGTGTACAGGAACCAGAGGGTGTTTGAAGCATGGATTTGCGGCAACAGCTCTGATACGTATTATTCGTATGGGCTTGAGGCATGCAAGGACTGCTTCTTTTGCTTTAATTTGATTGGAAAGAGCCAGCACATTGGGAATTTGCCACTTGAGAGAGGGAAATATGCGCAACTGAAAGAAAAGCTTCTCTCTGAAATGCGCGAGGAGCTTAAGAGGAAAAAGAAATTGCCTTCTCTCATTGAGCTTATATCTTCGGAAAAGCCTGACTATGCGCCCGCAATTGCACTTGTGAAAAGTTTGCCTGCATCTGCGAGGGACAAGGACAAGGGCAAACTGGAAGAGGCATTCTCAAATGCATCCTCTGTTGTGCTTGGGGAGAAATTAAGAGGCATTGATAATTATGCCACTTGGCTCTCGCGCAACACAATTGTTACTGCGGACTCAAAATCCGTGCTGAGCAATGTGGTTTTGCAGTTCTCCGATTACCCGATAATGCGCGAGCTTCCAAAAAACCGCATAGTTACTCAGGAAGAGGCGAATTTGCTTGGGGAAAAGCTCACTGCGGGGGAAATCCCATCTTCAATTTCATTTTCGGATGCTGCGCACATACTTGGGAAAATCGCATATTTCCCTCCTGAGAGGAGACTTGGCACTTATAAGAATTTAGTCGCATGCCAATGGGGCTCACAATCAATGGATTGCTACAAAACTGTAGTTGCATCGCACGACAAATGCTGCGGATACAACGCATGGCCGAGGAATTCCGAGCACATTTTTGGGAGCGGGCTTGTGTTCAATTCGGAATTCTGCTTCAAGTGCTTTGACGGGGTAAACCTGAAGCGCTGCTTTGAGGTGGATTCAGGAAGGGAATGCTCGGACACGTGGTTTTCGCACAATGTGGAGGCATTGCAAAACGCGCTCTTTTGCTTTAACACAAAATCAAAAAGGAATGCGGTTGGGAACGCGGAAGTCGGGGCAGAGCAGTTCTCTAAAGTAAAGAAAATGGTGCAGGAATGGGCTGCATCCGAGCTTAAGAAAAACAAGGGCGTGCCGCTTTCTGTGTACGATATTGCGTGCAGGCGCAGATGAGCGTGCAAGCAGCACTCATGCGCGCAGGCGCGAATGAGCCCAATAGGCATAAAAGCATGCAAGCAGCACTTAATGCATGCAAAGGGAAGAACACAGGTCAGGCTTTGAAAGGGGCGCTTTTAGGGAGGTTTTCAAGGCTTTGAGGCAGTGCGACATTGCAATAGAGGTAGTGGATGCAAGGGACATTGGCGGCACAAGGATAAAGAGATTTGACAGGACTTTTACAAGCAAGCTGCTTATTGTTGCAACAAAGAAGGACACGCTTGTGGGCGTGCAACTGCCCCCAAGAACAGTTGAGGGATACCCAATTTTTTACGTGAGCACAAAAACAATGGAAGGAAAGAAAGAGCTCATGGAAAAGCTGCGCGCAATGGAAGAGGAAATCTTGGGGCGAAGAAAGGACAGGCGCAACAAGAGGCGTGATGGAAGGGAGGCGGATCCGATTCATCTTAGGACAGGCTTTGCGCCGGACATGATTGTGCGCGTAATGGTTTTTGGGATTCCAAATGTGGGCAAATCCAGCCTAATAAACATGATTGCGCAAAGGCGCGCTGCTGCCGCGGGATTTAGGGCAGGAGTTACAAAGGGCCCGCAATGGATCAGGATTGGGCCGCACATGCTCCTGTGCGATTCTCCAGGAGTGATTGCACTTCGCGAAAGCAAGGAAGAGCTCACGCTAAAATCCGCGTACAATATAGAGCAGCTTGATGACCCCGAAATCGTTGTGGAAGAGCTTGTGCGCCGTGTAGTGGAAGAGAAAAGCAAGGGGCTTGCGCGCTTTTACAAGATTGAGATGAGTTCCAACTACGAGGAAGTGCTTGAGAGGATTGCGATTGCGCGCCACTTTGTGAAAAAGGGCAGCGAGCCGGATGTGCAGCGCGCTTGCATGGTGCTTTTGAGAGACTTCCAGAAAGGCAAGTTCGTATTGTGAGGGGCAACTATGCGCCAAGATGTGAAGAATTTTTATGAAGCCTACCCATATCCGCAGCTTCCGATAAAGACAAAGGAGGATTTGCTTTCCAAAATGCACGGGAATGTGATGAAGGAAATACTTGCAACTACTGGGAAGGATGCGGCTTATTTTGCAGGAAAAAATGTTCTTGAGGCAGGCTGCGGGACAGGGGAAAAATGCGTTTATTTTGCGCTGCACAGTGCAAATGTGAGCGGCGTGGACATTTCGGATGCGTCTCTTTCTCACGGGCGTGCGCTTGCGAAAAAATTCAAAGTTGCAGTTTCTTTTTCAAATGCGGATGTCCTTTCCTTTGATGCAAAGAAAAAATTTGACTACATATACTCACTTGGCGTGTTGCACCACACGGAAAATCCCAAAAAAGGATTTTGCAATATTGTGAAAATGCTAAAAAAAGGCGGAATAATTACGATTGGCTTGTACAGCAAGAGCGGAAGGCTTTTCCACCGCCTGCATCGGGCTCAAATCGCGCTTTTTGCGGGAAAAAACCCAAAAGAGCGCATGGAATACATTGAGAAACACATTTATGGGAGAAAGTTGCGCGCAGGGGTAGAGGAAGCGTACGTTGCGGACAAATATGCGCATCCATATGAAAGCTATCATACTGTTGGGGAAGTTTTGGAATGGTTTAGAGAAAATGGGATTGAGCCGATTGGGTGCCATCCTGCATGCAAACCCGGATTTGGAAGCCGCAAGCTCGAGCAATTGAATTGGCTTTTAAAAAGAAAGACCTTCTTTGTACTGTCGGGTAGAAAATTATGAGAATAATACTCGCAAGCTCGTCAAAAAGCCGGAAAAAGCTTTTGAAAAAGGTTTTCAGGAAATTCGAGTGCGTTAAGCCGAAAGTTGCCGAGAAACTTTCAAAACCGTACTCTTTGTGCGCAAAAAGGCTTGCAGAAAAGAAAGCGGAGAGCGTTGCAAAGAAGTTCAAATCTGCGCTAGTTATCGGCTCGGATACGATTATTGTTTGCAAGGGAAAAGTTATGCGAAAAACAGGCAGCAAAAAAGTCGCGCGCGCCTCCTTGAAATTCATCTCAGGCAAAAAATGCACTGCGCATACGGGTGTTTGCATAATTCTCAAAGAAGGCAGTAAAACTGTAAGGAAAAAAGCCTCTTTTGTCTCAAGCGCTTTATTCCTCATGCGCAAGCTGTCTGCCTCAGATATCAATTGGTACATAAAAACAGGCGAGCCCCTCCGCAAGGGCGGATGCATCGCAGTTGAAGGGAAAGGGAAGAAATTCGTAAAGAAAATAAGCGGCGAGAGCGCATGCATACAGGGATTGCCAATAAAGAGATTGAAAAAAGAGCTCATTGCAGCCGGATTTCCCTAACCATCCCCAATATCTCTTCGTGCACAAGATTGTTTGAAAATACGAGCGCTTTTGTTTCAAGCGAATATTTCTTTCCCTCAAGGTCGCTCACTCTGCCTCCTGCCTCTTCAAGTATAAGAGCCGCGGCTGCAAAATCATAGGGCTGCAGGAGGAATTCCACCGAGCAGTCCGCTTTCCCGTTTGCACACCAGAGTATGTGGTATACGGCGGCGCCCAAATTGCGCATCCCCAAGGCGCGTGCTGCAAAAACGTCCACGAGCGGCACGTAGTTTTTTTCCCCGTGGTGAAAGCATGCGTCCATCAAAATAAGGCTTTTTGCAAAGGGCTGCCTTTTTGAAACGTGTATTCTTTTCCCATTGCAAAATGCGCCTTTGCCTTTCTCTGCCCAGTAAAGCTCTTTTAGCTCGGGCAAATACACTGCGCCTGCCTGCACAACGCCTTTCCTTGCAAATGCGACAGAGCAGCCGTAAAGCGGGATTCCGAATGCAAAGTTGTTCGTGCCGTCAATAGGGTCTATTATCCATGTATTTTCCCGTCCGTAATTTTCCTTTCCAAATTCCTCGGAAAAAATGCCGTGTTGCGGGAAGGCTTTGCGAATAATTTGGAGGATTTTCTTCTCTGCCGCAAGGTCCGCGCTTGTCACCAAATCCTTTTCGGTTTTATTGTGTATTTTTACATTGCAAAAGCTGCGCTTTGCTATCATGCCGCCTTCATAGGCAGCTTTTTTTGCGATTTCAAGGCAGGATGCCATGGGAGAAATATAGGTGCGGAGAATAAAAAGCCAGCTTATTTACATCTGCCCCTCAGTCACATTCCGGTAAACAGCATTGCCTTTCAGCATATCCTCCATTCTCTTGTAGCCGCGCGTGCGGGCGCGCATTTCTGCAGTAAATCCTACGTTGTTTTTTGAAAAGACGTCGCCGCCATGCGAAATCGCCGTAGTTGCAGCCAGTTCCATGTTCAAATCCGCGCAATAGCTGAGCGCATCGTTTCCTGTGCAGTCCTTTGAATTAACGTCCACCCTCTTGTATGCCATGAGCCACATCGCAAAATCCTCATGGCGGTTTATAATTGCCCAGATAAGGCCGCACCTGTCAAACTCCCCAGTTGCGTTCTTGTCCGCGCCCTCGCTAAGCGCTTCCTCTGCTGTTGCGCGGTCGCCTTTCTTGCACGCATCAATGAATTTTTTGCTTGCTTCCACCAAGGAGGTTTCAAGCTTTGGGGCGTGCGGAAGCCTGCTCTTCCAGCTTATGTCTATGCCTTTTTGCTTTGGGATTGCCGTTACAATTGGATTTGCAGCCGCCATATCTCCACCTCTGTTGCCTAATTGGGATGAACATGAATAAAAAGATTGTGTTTCTGTTATAAATACGAGGTAAAACCCACTGGAAAGTTACCCCTTCCAAGCTTTATAAAGCCTATTTTGAGCAGCTTCTTTTGGTGATTGGAATGAAAATAGACATCGCAAACTCAAGCTTTGAAGAAGTGCAGTTCGTGATTGAAAAGCTGCGCGGCTTCGGCATGGATGCCGTTGTTTCAAGGAGCACTGGAAGGACAATGTTGCAGACAACGGACATTAGCTCCAAGAGGCACATGATAGAGGAGCTGGACGTTGCAGGAATCTGTTTCTAGTTTATTCTTATGGCAGCAGTTTTTTGGCCTCAAACCCTGCTGCCCAACCCTCCCACAAAACTAGCTCACACTACTTGAAATTAAAAATAAAAAGAAAAATAAAAAATTAGAGAACTTATCCAAAGAGAGATGCAAGGCCTTCTGCTGCCGCCTCTTCCTTCTTTGCATTGTCCTCAGGCTTCTTCTCTTCCTTCTTTTCGCCTGCTGCGGGTGCTGCAACGGCTGCTGCTGCAACAGGCATTGCGGCTGCCTTCAGGAGCTCTTCAAAGCTCACGCCCTTTACGGCCTCGGCAAGTACTTTCGCCTTTGCCTCGTCCGGCGTTACGCCTGCTGCTTTTAGCACGCCCTCAATGTGGGCTGCAGAAAGCTCTTTGCCTGCTCCTTGTAAGAGCAATACCGCGTGCAGATATGGGTCTATTTTCATAACATAACCTCCTAAGCTTGTGTTTTATTCTCAAGTGTTCCGACTTTGCTGCCGAGGGTTTCCCCCAGTAGCACGGCTTGGGTTAGAAGCAACTCGGCAGAAGCGTCCGAGTATACCCCTCCGTTTATTGCCAGGTTCCTTCCCTGTGAGAACGCGTCCTTGAGGAGCGCGTCTATGTTCTGGCTTGTCGGGTATGAGCAGTTATATGAGACATTAAAGGACTGCGCAAGGCAGCTTTGCAGGTCTGCGAAAAGCTGCGCTTCGTCAATGTCAAGAACAGTTGCGCCGTACACTTTTCCGCCCTCAACAGCTGCCACCATGTTGAGCCTTGCCTCAAATGGGAATACGTTGAGTTTTGAAAGCGCTTTGCACACTGCGTCTGAAATTTTTGCGCCGCTCTTTGCGACTATCGAGTCCTTTGCAACTACGATTTTGCCGCCCTTTATCTGCGCGTTTATGCCAGCAGACTTAAGCTCGGAGAGAGCCGGGCCTGGCGGAAGGTCTGTTTCGCCCTCGTGCACTATGATGTCAAAGGGCGCGAATTGCCCTGGCTTTGCAGCAACGTTGCTCTTGTTTTTCTTGAAGAAACTGAAAAGCTCGTAAGGAGTCATGTCTGAAAGCACAAGGGCTGTTGGCGATTTTATCTCCGCAGAAAGTATTGAGGCTTTTTTTGAGCCCTCAAGCGCCTTCTTTATTACGCTGTTCTTTGCAACCACGAAGTCTGCCTTGCCGCGCAGCTTCTTGCGCGCAGCCTGCAAAAGGCGGTCTGGGAGCCCCCTGACGTCCACTGCCGCAATTACTGGCTTGTTCTCAATCTGCTGCACAAGCTGTTTCACTTGCGCCTCTTTTTTTGAGATTGCAGCGCTTGTCCTTTTGCCTGCCTTTTGCCCTGGTTTTTTTCTAGTCATGAATATCACCGGTTTTTATGCATCCAATTAAGCTGTCTTGGCAGCCTCCACCTTCACTGTTTTTCCCATGCTAAGCTTCACATAAACGGATTTTATTGCAGGCTCTGTTGTCTGTGCCTTTACCTTGTCGTACGTGAACTCGAAGTTGTCCGCAAGCTCGTCCACGCTCATGTTCTCGCTTCCTATCTTGCACTGCACTACAGGGAGATATTTGCCCCTTGAAGTAAGGCGCACGCGGTTCTTTGCCTGCTTTATTGCTTCTATTGTGCTTATGCCTGCGATTGGTTTTGGAAGCTTTCCCTTTGAGCCCAGCCTCTGCCCTAGGGATTTACCCACCGCCATCATGAGCGAGGGCTGTGCAAGGAATTCGTATTCCTTTGCCATGAGCGAAAGTTTTCCCTTGTCAGCAACAAGCTTTGCAATGCCCGCAGCATCAATTATGTCCGAGGGTGCGATGCCTGCATTCTTTGCCTCAAGTGCAATCTGCCCGTCTGCAAAAACAGCGACTTTCTGCTCTTTCCCCTTTCCTTTTGGAAGTATGATGTCGAGGTTAAGGCGGTTCTCAGGCTTGGAGAAGTTTATTCCGCGGAAATTTATTATGAACTCTACGGATTGTGCAAATTTGCGCTTTCCCTTGTCTTCGAGCGCCTTGTTTAGTGCCGTGATTATTGTTTTCCTGTCCATTGTAATCCCTCCTGCTCATAGCAGTGACGGCGGAACTATGCCCGCCTGGCGGGAAAATCAGCGTATGCAATGCATCCTGCAGATTTTACCTTAAGGTTAGTAGATTACTTATGCAGGGAAAAGTTTTAATATATATGCGGACAATAAAAGTGCCACCCATTTCCTATTTATCAGGAGGTTTTCACATGGAATCTTATGACGTTATAGTAGTAGGCGCCGGACCCGGCGGTTCAACGGCAGCAGCATACCTTGGAAGGTCGGGCTTTAGCGTGCTGCTTTTGGACAAGGCAAAGTTCCCGCGCGACAAGATTTGCGGGGATGCCGTGAGCGGCAAGTCCATGAACGTCATAAAGGAATTCGGGCTTGAGGAGGAAATACGCAAAGACCCAAGGCACGGTTCTATTTTCGGCGTTGCATTTTCAGGCACAAACGGTGAGATAGTGGAAATCCCGTTTGCAGCCGCAAAGGAAAAAGGCAGGCCTCCCGGCTACACGCTTCCGCGCATTGCAACCGACAACATACTTTTCCAGAATGCAAAGAAATACGCAAAAGTAAAGGAAGGGTTTGCCGTGAGCGACGTTATCTTTGAGGACGGGTACGCGGTGGGGGTGAAGGGAAGGGACACCGTGAGCGGCAAGGATGAGGAATACCGCGCAAAAATGATTGTGGGCGCTGACGGAGTGGGCTCAATAGTCGCAAACAAGGCAGGGCAGGGCGCGCTTCCGCCCGAGCACGCATGCATTGCGCTTCGCGCATATTACGAGGGCATAGAGGGCATGACAAACAACATAGAGATACATTTTGTAAAGGAGGCAATGCCAGGGTATTTCTGGATTTTCCCAATC
Source organism: Candidatus Anstonella stagnisolia (assembly GCA_902384585.1). Lineage (GTDB taxonomy): Archaea > Micrarchaeota > Micrarchaeia > Anstonellales > Anstonellaceae > Anstonella > Anstonella stagnisolia. Next base: position 160,278 of record CABMCJ010000004.1, on the reverse strand, counting down.
GGCGAAGGGAAGGCAAACGTCGGGCTTGGCATACTCATGAAGGACGTGCAGGAGAAAAAAATGAACCTGCCCCTGCTGCTTGAGAAAATCATAAAGGAAAACAAGATTTTCGCCCCGCGCTTTGCGAATTCCAAAAGGGTTTCGCCTGTGCAATCCTGGACCCTGCCGTTTGGCTCAAAAATACGCAAATCGCACGGGAACGGATGGGTGCTTGTAGGGGATTCCGCTTCCCTTGTGGACCCGTTTTCCGGGGAAGGCGTAGGGAATGCAACCACGAGCGCAAAAATAGCTGCAAAAATAATCGCAGGCGCGCTCAAGGAGAACAATTTCTCGGAAGAGTACCTCTCGCAATACCAGGTTGAAATGGAAGCCGCGCTCAAGCCTGAATTGCAGACAAGCTACATGCTCCAAAAGCTCGGAAGGCAGGAATGGCTCTTGAACTTCATAATAGGGAAAGCGCACAAGTCTGAGAAGGTACGAGAGACGCTCTCAGCAATGCTTGGCAGCGAAGAGGCGAAAAAAGAGTTTGCATCCCCGCTATTCTACGTGAAGATGCTTTTTGCGTAGATTTTTCTTTATTTTCTTTCAATCCTTACGGTAAGTAATAGAATTTTTGCGCTTCGCAGCCTTTTTACTCTACGTCAATCCTTGGCGCAAGGTTTTGCGCTTTACTCCACATCAATTCTCGGAGCAAGGTAGTAGACTATTTTTGCGCTCTCCACGCCGTACTCTATTTTTACCGGCGCGTTGCCCTTAAGGTTTATTATAAGCGCCTCGGAATCCGGGCACGCTTTAATGATGTCCTCAAGGTATTGGAGCGGGAAGGTTGCGCGTGAGGGAGCCTGCACTGTGAGCTCAAGTATTTCCTCGGACGTTTTCTCGCTCTCCACTTTCAGGTCTGCAAGCTCGCCATGCACTTCCACGTTAAAGCCTGCCTCTGAAGCATCAAGTGTGATGTGCGAGGAAACGAGCGCGGCATCGCGCAGGGTTTCCTTTAGCTGCCCGCCGTTTATCTTTATGAGTGCAGTGTGCTGTATGGTGGGCTCTTTTTGCGCGCCCATTGGAAGCTCAAGAATCGGGACTTTGAAGCTCCTTTTCCTCTTGCCGCTTATGAAGCGCAGCACGAGCTTGTTTTCCTCCTGTGAAATTTCAAGCTGCTCCTTTCCTCTCGTGCGTGCAAGTATTTTTATAAGGGAATCAAAATTTATGCCCACCCTGTGCAGGCCTTCAACAGAATATTCCATAAAAGCAGAACTTGGCATGAAAAAGCTAATCATTGCGATTTGGGACGTGTCCATTGCGCGCAAGGAGATTCCGTCCTTTGAAACCTCTATCTGCCCCTCGTCAATGAGGTTTACTATTGCATCAATTGAATTCTTCCATTTTTTGGCGTCTTCGACTACGAACTTGAACATAAATTCACCTTCCCGCTTTTCTTATGCATGGTAAATTTTTAATGCAATCGCTTTCAGAAAAGGCAGCATCTGCCGCATTTATAAATTTCCAGTGTTATATTTTACCTGGTGGTATGGTGAAAAATCTTCAAGCCATTGCATTTGCGCTCATTCTTCTTTGGGCAACGCTTTTTGCGGTTCCGGTTTATGACAGGCTTGCGTTTTCCTTAGTGGCTTCTGAAAGCATCGGCAACGTGGCGGTTGTCAGTTTTGGCTCAGATGGGAGCCAGAGCACCAATTGCAGCAACGTTACGGTAATTCGCAATGAAACGCTCCTAAAAGTCAGTTCAACGCGCGAGAATGCATTCGCAGTCTACCACGCAGCGAACAAAAGCGAATTTTATTACCGTGCCATTTCCAACATCGGGCAGCACGGGCAAAACATTACAGTCCGAATCCTTTATGTGAAACCAACCAGCGCCAGATGCTATTATGCGAATAAAATGCATTGGAATGAAGGCGGAACCATTGGGGCAGCCATGGGGTATTCTCCAATCCCTCAGGTGCCCGACCAGGTAATGCTCACTCACAGCGCGACGCAACAGGATAGGACTTTAGTGCAGGTCAACGAATGCCTTAACAATAGCAGCTCATGCTATGGCTGGAATGGGCGCAACCAGGGCTCGTTCAAATTTGAGATGCTGGGAAGCTCCAACTCCCGCAACCTTTCATTTCAGGCTGCTGACGGGGACAATACTGACAGGATTTACTACGTAGAGCGATGGGGCGGCCAGGAGGCAAGAAGCGGCTATTTTGACGCGCCTTTCAGCTCTTATAGGAATTCAACATTCCGCAGCCTTTCTTCAAGCCAGGTATTATTTGACATTTTCCTTGTGAATGCCGGGCAGGGCATGAGGCCGCAGATACATGAGAAGGATTAGTTTCCCAAGCTAATCCCCATCGTGGCTTTAGAAGTTTTCAATTCCTCCATGGACACATATTTATATATTTTTTTTGACAATAGCGTGGCAAAGTGGAGGCGAATACATGGCAACAAGCAGAGAGAAATTGATAGAAAGCCTGAACAACAGTAATGAAGAAATTCGCCTTGATGCGCTTGTTGAAGCAGAAACCGGCGCGAAGGCTGGCTCAAAAGATGCCATGCATGCCATAGTTGCCCTAGTATATGCCCTTGGTGACAGCAACGAGTTGATTGCAGAGGCTGCCAAGGATGCCATTATTGTTCTTCTAAACGAAGTCAAAGTGAACACATTTACCCTCTCCAGCATCAAAAATGAAATTGAAAACGATAATTGAACAAGCAACGAGAGAAAACAAAAAATTGGAAGGCTTCTGGGCGAGGTAACCGGGCTGACCACTGCGCTAAAACTTGACTGGAAAAGCATGAGAAGGGCAAACTCATTAACAAGGCACATTGGAAACGTGCAATCGCCTGTTAAGAACCCAAGGAATGCAGAACTTCGGCACTAATTTTTGTAGAAGCTTTCGCAGTTCTCAACTGCAAGCGCAAGGGAGGGGTTTAGGGGGCTTGAAAGCGCGAGCTTGAAGAATCCCAGGTACGGCAGCTTGAATGCAACAATGCCCTTTACGCGCTCTTTTGAGAAGGGCGAGTTGCCCATGGAATTTGTGTATACCTGCATGTCCGCAACTGGGTTGTTGTCCCCCTTTGTGATGTATTTCGTGCTGTTTGCGTATGAGAAGCGCGCAACTATGCGATGCACAATGTCGCCCGAATAGGAAAAGAGGTCGCCCTTGTTTGGCTCATAGACCGCAATATCTGCAGTTGAAAGGGCTTTCCCGTCGTAACTTATTTCCTTCACGCAAATCTCCCTATCTACGAGTGCGCCGCTCCCTTTTGCAATTCTCTCGCAATATCCGTATGTGAAAGAAACAGGGCCGTGCATTTCAACAAAGGCAGGCGCATTCTTTGAGAATTCAATGCAAAGCCCTTCTGCCGGGTGCTGCACGCAATATGCGAAAATCGAGCCGTTAAACGAATATGTGCTGCCCGCATAAATTATTGTTGCGGTTGAAGTGAGCGAATCAAATCCCTCCTTTGAAAGTGCGATTGTATTTGCATTTGCAGGGTCTGCCTTGAGCAAAAGCAAGTCCCCTCTTTCAAGGTTCGGCACCATGGAACAGGAAACAACGCCGTTAAAGGGCACCTTTGTCCCAAGCAGGAAGCCTATGAGGAACCAGATTGAGAGCGCCCAGAGTATCGCGAGCACTGCCTCGCGGATTTCGTTTCTCAAGCCCCCTTCGAGGTATCCCGCAAAGGACTCGGATGCGACTATGAAAACCATCGTGAGCCCTATAAGCACAAGGAAAAACAGGCTGAGCATCGCATTGCTCTTTAGGAAAAGGAAAAGGATAAAGGAAATCAGGAGTAAGTAATATGCATATTGCCTGTATTTTGTAAAGAGGGTTGCAAGTCTTTGTTCTTTCTCAGTTGGGTTTTTCTTCTCGCTTTTGAGAAAGCGTGAGAGCGCGAGCCAAATCAGCCCGCCTGAGCCAATAAGGAGCGAGACGAACATGTCCCCAGAAAAAAATGTGTAGAGGAAAAGAAGCGCAAAAAGCGCAAACTCGTAATTTTCCCGTAAAAGCGCGGGCATTGAAGGGAATTTAAAACTCATAGAATCCGCTTCATGGATAATTTATTTTTTCTTCCCTGATTCAACGGGTTTGCACGGGTTTTTTCGTGCATGGTTTTGCGGGGTTTATTTACTTTTTCTTTCTTGATTCCGCTGGTTTCTTTGCGCTCTTTACCTCGTCGTGGAATTCAGACGAGAATTTCTTGAGTTTTTTCACAGCGTCCTTTATTGCCGCAAGGGGTGAGCCGCTTTTCGTGCGCACCATGAGGCGCGGGGGCGACATCTGCGGGTGGTCCACGCGGTATGCTGCGAATTCGACGTTCTTGTCGTTTATGAGAAGCTCGCGGAGCGCGTTTGCAAATCCCTGCTCCTCGTCCGTAAGCTCAAGTTCAATGTAATTTTCTTCCTGTGCCAATACCTTGATGTCCATATTCCCAATCCCCCCTAGAGGTTTACATTCCTAGATGTTCACGTTGCGGTAGTCTGATGCAAGCTTGCGGTTTTCCTTGTTGCCGCATTCAGGGCAGCTAAGCGAGCCGCCCACAAGCGTGAGAGCGTGCCTGCATTTTATGCAGAACGCCTTTATTACGCCGAATTCCGCGCCTTCGGTGGAAACGTGGATTTCGCCGTTTCTTACTTCCGCGATTTTCGCGCGCACAATGTCGCCGATTCGAAGCTCGTCGCGCACGTTCTTCACGAATCCGTCCTTTATGCGCGAGGCATGCAGCACGCAGTTGTCCGGAAGCATTGCAAAGCGGATATTGCCCTCCTGCTGGGGCAGCACGCTTATGAGCGCAATGGGTTCCACGACGTTTTCCACGCGCCCAAGCACAATCGTGCCAGGCTTTACTGATGCAAGCATGTTCCTTCTTGAAACTGAAAGCGCGCGGTCCTTGTCGTTAAGCTCGCCGGAAGCGGATGCGCGTATCTGCTCGCCCTCCATGTACGTGCCGCTGCCGCCTATGAATTCCTCTTCGGTGCCTACTGCGTCGCCGGGCATAACGTGCTTGCGGGTATTTTCCTTATCCATTATTATCACTTTCCAATAAGTCACTTTTAGCCAAAATTAGCACTAAACGTCTAAATCTCAGCTATAAGTCCTCAATAAATATTTAAATGTCTTTCCCTGAACTCCTCATATGGTAAAAAAGAGCAAGCTTGTGCTTTGCATAGACCGTGACAACGATTTGTACGAGAAGGCAAAGATATCCGGCCCTGTAATAGGCAGGGAAGCGAATTTCGAGGCTGCTAACAAGCTCATAATGGCGGACGCGGGCGAGGTGGATGCAAACACAATGTTCCGCGCAATAAAGATTTTCGACGAGCTTTCAAAGGACTACAACGTGCAGCTTGCAACGCTTACTGGCAGCCAGAAACTTGGGCTTGCGGCGGACAACGAGGTATCCGAGCAGTTAGAGAGGGTGCTCTCCGAATTCCCTGCTGAATCCTGCATTTTCGTGTCCGACGGCGCGTCTGATGAGCAGATGATGCCCATAATACGCTCAAGGCTGAAAATTGACTCTGTAGAGCTTCTCGTGATAAAACAGGCAAAAGAGCTTGAGAAAACGTACGTTGTGCTTTTGGAAAAGCTCAAGGAGCCTTATTTTGCGCGCATGGTATTTGGCATCCCTGCCGTAATCCTGCTGCTGCTTGCGATTTCAAGGTGGGCGAATTTGGGCTGGGAGCCCGTTGTATTCGTTGCGGGGCTGTTCCTTCTCATAAGGGGCTTTGGCATTGATGACAAGATAGGTGCGGTTTTCTCAAGCTTCAAGTTCTCGGTTGAAAACATAAGCCTCATCATATATCTCCCTGCATTCGTGTTCTTCATAATTTCAATCTGGATGGGCTATCAGGGATATGAGCAGGCGCGCCTTGACCGCCTGGACTTTGTGAAAACAATCGCATCCGCAATAAAGAGCATGCTCGTGCTTCTTCCCTGGTCCGCATTGCTGCTCATCATAGGGAAAGTGGTTGACCTGCTGAACGAGGGCAGGAAGCTTGAGATAAGCAAATTCGGCTTGTATGCGGTTTCAACAGTCCTTCTGTGGCTCATCTTCTCGGTTGCGGCAGACTGGGTGCTCAATACCGGCGAGCCCTACGTGTCCTTTGGGGACTTTGCGTTCGTGATAATCGCAAGCGTTGTGCTTGCCGCAGTGAGCTCGCACGTTCTGCGCCTGATAAAAATAAGCGTGGTGTCCAAGATGAAGCTTGAGAACAAGGAAATATTCTCGGACACGGGCGTGTACATGGGAAAAGTCATCGGCGTGGATGCGAAAAATGCAACGCTTGTTGTGCGCTCCCCCCTTGGGCAGAAATTCAACATCGGGCTTGACGTTGTGAGCGCGGTCACGGACAGGATTCACGTGAGCTACTGAGAGCCGCTCCCGTTGTTTGGTGTGCTTGCCTGATAAAACTCCCTAATTGATGGAAGGAGTGCGCTTGCAACCGGATTCTGTACGCTAGAACCACTTGTAACCAGCCTTTGGGAATCCGATGCGTGCCCTTCAATAATTCCTATCCCAGACAGGAATTTTTCCGCCTGCCTGAACTTTGATGCCGACCAGGGCACGCCCAAATCCTGCACCACATGGTGCCTTGCTCGCTTTTCAAGCGCGCCTGCCGGCACGGATTTTGCCCCGCCTGCGTGGAAGCTTGAGAGTATTGCAACGATATAATCAGGTTCAGCTTTCCATTCTTGTGCAGATGCGGTTATTTCATCCGGAAAACGCAGCGTGCGCCTTGCGTCAGACGCAACAACCGATTTTGACTGCAGCGAAGAAACGGTTTTACCCAGCAGGGCATAATAATCGTCTAATTTTGCCTTCACATCCGCAGAGGTTTCCGATGCCTCACACAATATTTCAACCACATCGCCTTCGCCAAGGTTCCCCATCGCCTTGCCTATGGTATCCGCGTGTATGAGCCTTGGCTCTTTTTTTGCAATCGCGTCTATGCACTGCCTTGCCACCGCATTTGCACTTTGCGGATGAAAGCCCGCAGCCCCTAGGATGCCTGAAACAATTTCCGAGCACTCTGCCCTGAACCTGTCTATCTTGGCCAGCTGGTTTGCGATGCGGGAAGGCGGCTTGCCCTCGTTTGTTTTTTTCCTGTAGTATGCAACCGCGTCTTCCAATCTCACCAACTTCAGGTTTTTCAGGACGTTCATCCCAAGCAACTCGTTAATCTCGGTTTCATTGCAGCCAAGACCGGACAATTCGCCCCTCAGTTGCCCGTCAAGGATTTCCTTTTCACGTGGTCCTGTTTTTGCGATGGGCTCAGGCATCTGGAGCGCGCCCCTCAACTGCACGCAGACCTGATTCGGCTGAGTCTGGATATTCCTGCCTGCGGCTTCCTCTGCTCTTGCAATTTCTTCCATCAGGGATTGGATGGATGGAAATTTTGTTTCTTCATCCGCCTCAATTGCCCTGATGAAACGCTGGATTGTTGAAATGTAAAGTTTGCAGGCTGCAAATATTTCTTTGGATGACATGAGCTGTGCCATTTCAGGCAGGGTTTCCACGTCAAACTTGTTGATATAACCAGGATATTTTTCGTTGAGTTTTCCTATCAAGTCCCTGTTGGCTGTTTTTGCAAATCCAAACGCCACTCCCAGCGAAAGTATCACCTCGTTGTACCTTTCGCTTTTTCCGCTGCTTTGCCGCGCCAGTTTGTCAGCTTTTACGTCTCTGGCCCTTGGTTTTTTCCCTGATGGCAAATATCTGGCTTTTGGGCCGTCCAATGCAAGCCTCGAAGCAGCTATGCTGCCCGGCATGTATTTGTTAATTATCCATTCAAGGTTTGGGCGCACTACTATTTCAAGTTCTGCGCTTGCTTGCGGGAATGAATTGAATTCATTGAGCGCGGGCAGGGCGAAATTATTCTCTTTAAGCTTGCTTGCACAAGCGTTTGTTTCCAAAAGCAGCGATAAAATCTCTTCACATTTGTCACTGATGCCCTGTTTCATTTCAATAGTCCGTTCCAGCTCGCTTGGCGTATTTTCAAACAGTGCAGCTACAACGCGACCTATGTCATAATCATGCTTCTTTATCGCTGGATCGTGCGCCAGCCCTGCAGAGCCTCTTCCGCCAATATTTCCCAATTCTCCTGCAAGTATAGCCAGTTCAGTTATGCGAACAATGAGCGTGGGATAAAAAGTGAGTACTGTATCAAGCATTTTCAGGTTTGTTTGCAGCTTTTCCTCTAGCCGAAGGCGTGTGCCGTTTGTCTGCCTCAAATGCGCATCCATATTTGGCGGGGAGTATGCTAATGGTTGCATGCGTTCTTTATGTGTATTTGTGTATTTAAATGTGTGCCCCAAAGCCAGTGGAAAGCTACCTGCGAATTGTTTATTTACTCCTGCGCATAAACTATCCTTATGGCGCTTTTCTCAACGCTTTCAAAATATTCCCTTGAGTGCGAGTATTCACCTGCAGGGGACCAGCCGCAGGCGATTGGGAAGCTTGTGGAAGGCGTGCAAAAAGGAGGCTTGCAAACGCTTCTGGGAGTGACCGGCTCGGGAAAAACTTTCACGATTGCAAACGTGCTTGCAAAAACAGGCAAAACCGCGCTTGTGATTTCGCACAACAAGACGCTTGCGGCGCAACTCTACTACGAATTCCAGAATTTTTTCCCAAAGAACAAGGTCGGGTATTTCGTTTCCTTTTACGATTACTACCAGCCTGAGAGCTACATCCCACAAACAGACACTTACATAGAGAAGGACGCGCAGGCAAACGAGAAAATAGAGAAGATGCGCCTGGCTGCGACTGCAAATCTTTTCACCCCGGGACCTTCGGTAATTGTGTGCACAGTCTCCTGCATTTATGGGCTTGGCTCGCCTGAGGAATGGAGCGGAATGTCAAGCGTTTTTGAAAAAGGGAGCGTTGCTCCGCGTTCTGCAATCCTTGCAAAGCTCATCTCAATGCAATACGAGCGAAACGACATGGAGCTCAAGAGCGGCACATTTAGGGCAAAGGGCGACACAATTGAAATTGTGCCGGGCTATACGGACGAGGTAGTTCGAATTTCCCTTGATGGGGACACAATAGAAAAAATTTCCGTGTGCGAGCCAATTTCCCTTAGCACAAAGGTTTCAGTGGACAGCATACGCATTTTCCCTGCGCGCCATTACATGGTGCCCGAAAGCCAAAAGCAAAGGGCTCTGCGGGACATAAGAGTGGAACTGGAACAAAGGCTTTCCGAACTTGGGGAACTGGAAGCGCACAGGCTGCGCACGCGCACAAAATACGACCTTGAGCTTATAGAAGAGCTCGGATATTGCAACGGTATTGAAAATTACTCCCGGCACTTTGACGGAAGAAGCCCAGGGCAGCCGCCTTATACGCTCATGGACTTTTTGCCCAAGGACGCGCTCATTGTAATTGATGAGTCGCACGTTACGCTCCCCCAATTGCATGGGATGTACAAAGGGGACTTCACAAGGAAAAAATCGCTTGTGGATTATGGATTTAGGCTTCCGTGTGCATTTGACAACCGCCCGCTCAAATTCGAGGAGTTTGAAAAATATTTGAAGAACGTAATTTTTGTGTCCGCAACTCCCTCGGAATACGAAAAAACGCGCTCAATGCAGATTGTGGAGCAGCTTGTGCGCCCAACCGGCTTGGTGGATCCGATAATAGAAGTCCGGAAAACTCAGGGGCAGATGGAGGACCTGATAAACGAGGTGCACTTGCGCACAAAGAAAAACGAGCGCACGCTTGTTACAACCCTCACAAAAAGGATGGCGGAGGACCTTACGGACTATCTTGCATCGCATGACGTGAAAGTGCGATATCTGCATTCCGAAGTGGAAACTTTGCAGCGCACGGAAATTATACGCCAGCTAAGGCTGGGCGAATTTGACTGCCTTGTGGGGATAAATTTGCTGCGCGAGGGGCTGGACATTCCGGAAGTCTCCCTTGTTGCGGTGCTGGATGCGGACAAGGAAGGGTTTTTGAGGACTGATACCTCGCTCATACAGACAAGCGGGCGGGCTGCAAGGAACTCAAATGGGGCAGTGATAATGTATGCGGACAAAATTACGGACTCAATGAAAAAAGCGATTGAGGAAACAGGCAGGAGAAGGGAGATACAGGTTGCGTTCAACAAGGAGCACGGGATTGTGCCAAAAACAATACAAAAGGCGATTGCACAGCAATCCGTGGAGCTCAAGGCAGGCGCCCACCTTTCCAAGCCGGAATTGCACCGCCTCATAATAGAGCTTGAGGCAAAAATGAACCGCGCGGCAGAAGAGCTTGATTTTGAGGACGCGATAAAGGCTCGGGACGAGCTTGCGCAAGTGCGCAGGATGCTGGAAGCCAAAACGGACGGGAAGGGCAGGAAGAAATAGTTATAAAACTACCTTTCCTATCTCCTGCATGGCAAAGAAAGCACCCAAGAAAAATGAAAAAGGCCCCGGATTCAGGTTCATGTACAAGATGGGCGCGCTTGCCGCCATTGTTTCACTTGTGGAGGTCACGCTCATCCTTGGCGGGCTGCTTCCGCCCGTGCTTTCTTATTCGCCTGCAAACATTTTCTTCATGCTCGTGAGGCTGGCCCTTGTTGCCTATACGGGAATTGCATATGCAAAACAGGACCTGAAAATTTCAGCAATAACTGGCGCGTTTACCGCGTTCTGCGGCACGTTCGTGCTCACAATGGCATCCACCCTGAACTACCTGTACATACACAAGACAGTGCTGGGCGTGCTAATCTGGAGCCGCGAGGCGATGTTCATGCTCATGATGACAACGCTGCTCCAGAACGTTGCGATTGGGATAGCCATTGGCGCCATCGCAGGCTGGCTCTATCTTAAATTCGGCAAAAAGCACTTCCAAAAATAGTTCCTATCCCCTGCTGCCTTTTTCGGCTTTCTCAACAAGCAGCTCTTTTTCCCATCTGTATTTTGGGTGCATCTCATCCTGCTTTTCGCGCTTCAGTTCGACGGACTTCCTGTTTATTTTGCCTTCCCTGCTTTTCATGCGCTTGTGCGTTCCTTTGTTCCCTTTCCTGCTATGCAATTGCCTTGTAACGCAGCGCAGCTGGTGCTTCATAATGAGCATAAAGCAGCAATGTTTATAACAATAATCGCACATAACTTTATACTTATTTGAATTGGTGGTAAAATGCCCTCAAGCAAAGGCAGCAATGGCAACGGTTGTATCCATCCAAGGAATGCTGCCGTGATAAGGCAACTTAGGAACGAGTTTGGGTTGGATAAGAGCTCCTTTGATTGGGAGCAAAGCATACGCCAAAAAATAAACGGGAGCATGAATCGCCTGCAAGTGGAACGCATAATAACTGAAAAATTAAGTGAGCGCGAGGGCGCTAGCCGCGTTGTGGCTGCCCTGCATTCCAGCGAAGAAGTGGACGTAGTAGCAGGCCTGGCAGGCAGGGAAAAAGGGACGTTGGCATATGCAATCACAGATGCACGCTCCGGCATTGGCTTTCCGGGCTTGCGGTTCATAATAACAAAAATAGTGGACTGGTAAACTTATTTCCCGGCAGCGCGCCGCACGCGTTCCATGACTGCCCGCCCCGCGCCCCTTTCCTCTATTTCACAGAAATATATCCTGTCGTATTTTTTTTCGGAATCGCGCAGCTCGTCAAAAAGCCGCCTCGCCGCATTCTCGCCATCTTTGAAATACAGGAAATATTCAAACTGCCCTGCCAGCTGCGCAATTGTTTTTTTCGGGAAGTTCGGCCCAAAAAACAGCACGCGCCGCTCCCCTGCCTTTAGCTTTGATGCAAAAGTCCCGAATTCCTTTTTCTCCACAAGCATAAGGGGCACGGATGGCGCATAATGGCGGTATTTTGTGCCTGGGGAAAGCGCAGGCCCCCCGATTTTTTTCGGGTGCCCCGCAATTTCCAGATTCGGGATGAGTTTTTTCAGCTTTTCGTATGAAAATCCCCCCAGCCTCAATATTCTAGGGGTACCTGCAAGCGAGAGAACCGTGGACTCCACGCCTATTTTCGTGTGCCCGCCGTCAAGTATAAGCGGTATTTTCCCGTCAAAATCCTCAAGCACGTGCATTGCGGACGTGGGCGAGGGGCGCCCTGAAATGTTCGCGCTGGGCGCAGCAATCGGGACGCCGGATTCCCTTATGAGCGCAAGCGCTGCCTTGTTTGCCGGCATTCGCACCGCGACAGTGGGCAGCCCGCACGTAACGTTTGCAGGCATTATGCCTTTTTTCTCAAAAATTATCGTGAGCGGGCCCGGCCAGCACTTTTTTGCCAGCGTTAGTGCGCGCGCATCCACCTTTGCAATTTTTTGCAGCATCGCGATGGAAGAAACGTGCACTATTATGGGGTTGTCAGCAGGGCGCCCCTTAAGGAGGAATATTTTGCGCACTGCATTTGCGTCCAGCGCATTTGCCCCAAGCCCGTATACCGTTTCCGTAGGGAACGCCACGACCTCGCCCTTTTTTATCAGCGATGCACCTCGCGAAATTGACGATGCATCCGGTTTCATGACCTTTGTTTTGCCTGCCATAGCGGGTTTTTCGACAGTTATGTATTTATTGCTCTGCTTCCAAAGGCATTTGCAAGAAACAACGCGGTTTTTTCATGGGGGAGGACATCCAAAGGCTGTATTCTGCCGGCATGCGGCTCACATCTGATGCGCACAGGCTGCTAGCCTCGCGCGAGGACGTAAAGCACGTTGTGGACAAGCTTCTTGTTGCGAACCTTGTTTTTGTCACAAAGGAGGACGTTGAGAAGGTAATCTCGCAGGAAAGCAAGCTTCCCACCCCGGTCGAGGTTGCGCGCTCGCCGTCTTTCAAGCCCTCTGCAAAGGATTTTACCCCGAGGGTGAAAGTTGTGCAGGACGAGGACGTGAGCGGCAAGTCGCGCTGCACGGGCACAATGGACGATTTTGTGGTGTATTTCCGCAACCGCTTTGAGCGCATGCAAAAGCTGCTGCGCGCCCGCACGAATTCAAACCCGTTTGTGAAAAGCAGCAGGCTTCGGCAGAATGCAATGCAAAAGGCAATACTCGTTGCAATGGTGATAGGCAAGCGCATCACCAAGAAGGGCGACATGGTAGTTGAAGTGGAGGACGACGAGGGGCAGGCGCTCATTTTTGTTTCAGCCAAGGAAAAATGCTTCAAGGACGCAAAGGCGCTCCTGAACGACGACATCGTGGCGTTTGAGGGCAAAATTACCGAAACTTTCCTTATCGCGGAAAACCTGATGTGGCCCGACATCCCTGTTCTAAAGGAGCGCAACTACACGAAAAACGACGTTGCAATAGCATACCTCTCAGATTTGCACGTTGGAAGCAAATTTTTCCTTGAAAAGGAATTCATGAAATTCATTTCATGGCTTAAGGGGAACGAAGGGAACGAGGAATTGGCGGGCAAGGTGAAATACATTGAAATAGCCGGCGACGTTGTGGACGGCATAGGCGTGTACCCGTCGCAGGAAAAGGAACTCATTGTGCGCGACATCTACAAGCAGTACGAGATGTTCACAAAGCTCATGGACGAAATCCCTGATTACATTACAATTATAGTGTCCCCTGGCAACCACGATGCTGTGAGAAGGGCGGAACCCCAGCCTCAGCTTCCACCCGAGCTTTTGAAGGAATCAAGGGCGCTCTCAATCGGAAGCCCCTCGCGCCTTGACATTGAGGGGCTGAGGCACCTTGTGTACCACGGGACTTCCCTTGACTCCATCATATCGGGGATTTCCGGATTGTCTTACGCAAAGCCCGAAGAGCCCATGCTTGCGCTTCTTAAGAGAAGGCACCTCTCCCCGATTTACGGTGGAAACCCGATAGTGCCGGAAGCGCACGACTACATGGTGATAAACGACGAGCCGGACGTAGTGCACATGGGGCACATCCACAAGAACGGCTCAATGCTCTATAGGGGCACGCTGCTCTTGAACTCAGGCACGTTCCAGGCGCGCACGGAATTCCAGGTAAGGATGGGGCACGTCCCTTCGCCCTGCATTGTGCCCATTCTTGAGACTGCAAGCGGGAAACTCACGCACTTGTCGTTCAAGGGCGAGGAAACTGCAATATCACGGTGAATGCAATATGGAAAACGAAGGTGAATTGGAAGGTTATTTTGCGACCCTGAAAAGCAGGAGCGAACACATGTATTCCATAGCGGAGGCAGCGCGGCAAAAAATGCTTGACCCGCAGCAATACGTTGAAATTATCCCGACAAAGGACGTTGCGGAGCGCGTGGAGGGCATTGTGGGCCCAAAAGGCATAGGTGCGCTCATCAAAAAGCTTGAGGCAGAGGGAAAAGGAAGGGACATGATTGCGCACGAGGTAGTGAAAAAAATAATCACAAAGGAATTTGACTGCAAAATTGATGAGCGGGCAAAGCTCATTGAGCAGGCAGTAAGGACGGGCGTCGGGATACTCACGGAAGGGGTGCTTGTTGCGCCCACGGAAGGGATAGAAAAAGTCGAGATAAACCAGAATCCCGACGGAAGCGACTACATTTCAATTTTCTTTGCAGGCCCCATCCGTTCCGCAGGAGGCACAATCGCTGCGCTCGCAGTCGTGCTTGCGGACGTTGCGCGAGTGCACTTCGGGATAGGGAACTACCGCCCTACGGACACGGAGTGCGAAAGATATTTGGAAGAAATTACGCTCTATGATGCAAGGAAGGCGCGCCTGCAGTACAAGCCCACTGACAACGAGATAAAATACCTTGTGAAGAACTGCCCTGTGTGCGTGGACGGCGCGCCCACTGAGGAATTCGAAGTTTCCGCTTACCGAGATTTGCCGCGCATAAAAAGCAATTTTGTGCGCGGAGGAATCGGGCTGGTTCTTTGCGAGGGAGTCGCGCAAAAATCCGCAAAGGTCCTTAAATACACTAAAAAAATCGGGCTTGATTGGAGCTGGCTTGAGCCGCTCATAAAGGTCGGGAAAAAAGAAGGGGCAGGAGGGTTTGAGCTCAAGCCAAACGACAAATACCTTGATGATATTGTTGCCGGCAGGCCGATTTTCTCCTATCCCATGCGCGCGGGCGGCTTCCGCCTCCGCTACGGGCGCTGCCGCGACAGCGGCATAATGGGAAAGGCGATACACCCTGCTGCAATGTACATTGTGAGCAGCTTCCTTGCGATTGGAACCCAGATGAAAGTCGAGCGCCCTGGAAAAGGATGCGTTGTTGCGCCCTGCACGACCATCCTGGGGCCCGTTGTGAAGCTCAAGGACGGCTCCGTAGTTGAAGTGAACAGCTCAAAGCTTGCGCAGGAAATAGTCCCCCAGGTTGAGGAAATACTTTTCCTTGGGGATTTGCTTGTTTCCTTTGGGGACTTTTCAAAGGCAAACCATCCCCTTGTGCCCGGCGCATGGTGCGAGGAATGGTTTGAAAAAATTGCAAAAAAGAAAAACTTAAGCGTGAAGCACGGCATGAGCGCGGGCGAGGCGATAAAATTCTCGCGCCAGCACGGCATTCCCCTGCATCCAAAGTACACCTTCTTTTGGCACGACATAAAAAGCGCGCAGCTAAAGGAGCTTGCGCAGTGGCTGTGCGGCGCAAGGCTGCATGCGGGAATACTGAAACTGGATTACATAACAGTGGAGCATTCGCCTGCAAAAAGGGTGCTTGAGCTGTTGTGCATACCCCACAAGATAGAAAAGGGCAACATAAGGATAGATGGGGAAACCGCATTTGCGCTTCTCAAAAGCCTGTGCATACTTGTGGACGGGAAGCTCACAATGTCGCGCTTTGATGCGGTTTTTGACGCGAAGGCAAGCGCGCTTGAGAACGTCAAGGCATTAAGCGGCATTGACATAATGCCAAAATCCCCGACATACGTTGGAAGCAGGATGGCAAGGCCTGAAAAGGCAAAGGAGCGCGCAATGAAGCCCCCAGTGCACACGATTTTCCCAATAGGGATGGCGGAAAAAAACCGCAGCATCGTGAAACTGTACGGGAAAATGAAGGACCAGCAGCGCACGGAGGGAAGCGGGATTGAGGTTGAAATCGCAAGGCTCCAGTGCCGCTCGTGCGGAAAAATAATATTTTCAACAAAGTGCAGCTGCGGCGGGCTTGCGCGCCAGACGTTCTTCTGCTTCAAGTGCAACAAGCAGTCCGCATTTGAGACCTGCCCCGTGTGCAAATCCCAGGCAAAGCTCTTTGACAAGCGCAGCATCGACCTTGTGGGCGCGTTTGATGAGGCAAAGTCAAAATGCGGCATTGTTTCGCTTCCAAACGACGTAAAGGGCGTAAAGGGGCTCATGAGCATTTCAAAAATGCCCGAGAATTTGCAAAAGGGCATACTTCGCGCAAAGCACGGCATCACGATTTTCCGCGACGGAACGTGCCGCTTTGACTGCACCAACATGCCGCTCACGCACTTCAAGCCAAAGGAAGTGGACGTGGACGTGAAAAAATTGCGCGAGCTTGGATATGCCCATGATGTATATGGGAAACCCCTTGAGCGCGACGAGCAGGTTCTTGAGCTCAAATGCCAGGACGTGCTTCTTGCGGACAGGGGAGGGGAATTTTTCCTGAAAGTTGCCGCATTTGTGGACGAGCTTCTTGTGTGCACGTACGGGCTCAAGCCCTTCTATAACATGAAGAAGCGCGAGGAGCTTGTGGGGCAGCTTGTGATAGGGCTCTCCCCCCACACATCCGCAGGCGTTCTCTCGCGCATAATCGGGTTCACAAAGGCGCGCGTGGGGTATGCGCACCCGTACTTCCACTGCGCAAAAAGGCGAAATACCGACGGGGACGAGGACACCCTCATCCTAATGATGGACGGGCTTTTGAATTTCTCAAAAAGCTACCTTCCCGCAGGAAACGGCGGCACAATGGACTCTCCCCTTGTGCTAACGCTAAAAATAGACCCCTCCGAAGTGGACGACGAAGCGCACTCAATGGACATATGCGCGGATTACCCGCTTGAATTTTACGAGGCAACCACCCGCTTTGCAAGCACATCGGACGTGAAAGTGAAGCGGGTAAAAGACGTTTTGGGAACAGGCGCGCAATATTCAGGGATGATGTTCACGCACGATACGGACGACATAAACGAGGGGCCCACGATAACGACCTATGTCCAATTTGAGGAAATGGAGGAAAAGGTGAACGCGCAGCTTTCCCTTGAAAATTCGCTTCGCTGCGTGGATGCAAAGGACGTTGCTGAGCGCATAATACTCTCGCACTTCCTGCCCGACCTGTACGGGAATTTGCGCTCATTCTCGCGCCAGATATTCCGCTGCATAGGGTGCAATGCAAAATACAGGAGGGTCCCACTTGTGGGCAAATGCCCCAAATGCGGCGGGAAACTGCTTCTCACAATAAACAAGGGCGGCATAAAAAAATACCTCGACATTTCCATGCGCATGGTGGAAAGGTATTCGCTTCCCGAATACCTCAAGCAGAGGCTCATACTTCTAAGAAGCGACATTGACTCTGTTTTTGAGGACGAGCAGCAGAAGCAGGTGGGCTTGAGCGACTTCATGTAATTCATATAAACCTTGCATCCGATTCTTTTCCCATGAAGGCGTTGCTTCTTGACAAGTGCGAATTTTCAAAGGAAAGCCCAGCTGCGCTTTCAAAAAAGAGAGTTTGGGTGGATTTTGAGGCATCCGAATCGCATATGCTCTCAGCTTTTGGAATCTCCGCGGATGAATGGAGGAAAGACGAGCAAAGGCAGTATCCGCGGTATACTGAACGCGGCAAATTCACATCCATTGTTTTCTTTGAGCTTGAGCCAATGCTGGAACAAAGGAAAAGGCTGCACATTTATTTTGGGAAGGATTTCCTTGCCACTGTGGGGTGCTCCGGCATGATGGGCTCATTTTACGAAAACTATGTGCGGGAAAAGGGAATGAGGAAATTTTCAGTTGAGGATGCGATTTTCTACATCCTCTCAAGCGCAGCCTACAAGAACAGCGAGCTCATACAGAAATTCGAGGCAGACACTAACAGGATAGAAGACGAGGCACTCAAAAAACAGAAGGATGCAACGCTTTCCTCAATATTCGCCCTAAAACGGAAGCTTGTGCGCTACAACAAGTTCTTCTGGAGGCAAAGAGAGCTTATTTTTGAGCTAAAGAACAACCAGGTTGCGTTCTTTGAGCCCACGCACGAAATGAAAAGCAAGCTGGACGAGCTTTTCAATTCCATCCTTTTTGACATAAATTCCATTGAAACGCTGCGCGAAATCCTCTCGGACACTCTTGACTTGTACCACACAATGATTTCAAACCGCATAAACGAGACAATAAAACGCCTCACCCTTGTTACCGTGGTGCTCACGATTGTAGCAACCGTTTCCATGGTGCCAAACACAATAGCAACTATTTTCGGCATCCCGTATTTCCCATGGAAGGCGGACACCGCAGTGCTTAGCATCGCGAATTTCACAATCTACCCGTGGGAAGCGATAATCAGCCTCATAATCTTCTTTTCGGTTGTTCCGGCAGTAATATTATTTTACTGGTGGAATAGATATAGCAAGGAAACACAATAACCAGTGATACTCATGCACACAATGAAAATCCCAAACGAGCGCATAGCAGTGCTCATAGGAAAGAACGGCGAAATGAAGGAATATCTTGAGGAAAAGCTCAAGCTCAAAATAAGCGTGGACAGCGAAGGCGAGGTAATCATTGAGGGCGAGAGCGTGGACGAGTTTTTCGGAAAAGACATCATAAAGGCAATCGGAAGGGGCTTTGAGCCTTCTGTTGCCCTCAAGCTTCTTGATGACAACTATCTCCTTCGCATTGTGGACCTGCGCGACTATGTAGGAAGAGACGGTCTTGCAAGAGTAAAAGGGCGGATTATCGGAGAAAAAGGGCGCACGCGCGAGATAATAGAGCAGGATGCGGAGTGCTTCCTGAGCATATACGGGCACACTGTCGGCGTCATCTCAACTCTTGAGACAATGGACATCGCGTTAAGCGCCATTTTTAAACTTATTGAGGGATTAAACCACTCAAGCGTGTACGCGTATCTTGAGAAAAACAGGCGACTCCTCAAGGCGAACCGCGTAAAAGACCAGTAGGGTGAAAGTAATGCCGACGTCAACGGACAAGATATTCAGCGAGTTTAAGGAGCACTCTGTTGCAGAATTTTTCAAGAAGAACAAGCAAATGCTTGGCTTTAGCGGAAAGACCCGCTCGCTCACAACAATCGTGCACGAATACGTTACGAACTCCCTTGATGCGTGCGAAGAGGCAGGCATACTTGCACAAATCACAGTTAAGATAGAGGAAGTGGACAAGGAAAAATACCGCGTCACTACCGAGGACAACGGGCCGGGCATCCCAAAAAAGCACATCGGAAAAGCACTTGGGCAAATGCTTGCGGGCACAAAATTCCACCGCTACATGCAGCAAAGGGGACAGCAGGGCATCGGAGCATCCGGCTGCACAATGTACGCTCAAATTACTACAGGAAAGCCAGTTAAGGCAACCTCATTTTACGACAAGAAGATGATTTCGTGCGAAGTCGCGGTTGATTTGAAAACAAATTCCGCAATCCTCACAAACGTTGTGGAACAAGATACAGATGGAAGCAAAAGCGGGCTTGTAGTGGAAGGCGAATTTGCGGACGTGAAATACGACAAGAGCTCTTTTGGGGTTTTCGAGTACATGAAGCGGACTGCAATGGCAAACCCGCACGCGCAATTCACGCTTATAGAACCTACAGGGGAAAGCGTAACTTTCCCGCGCACAGTTGCGGAAATCCCAAAAAAAGCGCACTCTGTATTGCCGCACCCGCTTGGGATTTCAACAAACGATTTGCTGGACTTGGCGCACCGCGATACGGACAGCACGAAAATAAGCGTATTTCTCCAGAACAAATTCTCGCGCATAAGCGCGGCGCGCGTAAAAGAGCTCAGGGATGCGCTGCCCGCAGTGGACTTTGAAAAAGCCCCCAAGGACATTACGTGGTCTGACGCAGAGGCGCTTGTAAAGGCGTTTACCTCAGTGAAATGGATTGCGCCTGAAACCGATTCAGTAATCCCGATTGGAAAAGAGCAAATTGAGAAGTCGCTCCAAAGCATACTTGCGCCCCAATTCCTTTCCGTAACAGAGCGCCCGGTGAAAATATACAAGGGAGGCGTTCCCTTTGCGGTTGAGGTTGCAATCGCATATGGCGGGCACGCAGGAAGGCAATTGGCAGACAAATTCACAAGCGACGTGATGCGCTTTGCAAACCGCGTCCCTCTCCTCTTTGACAATTCAGGCTGCGCAATAAGCGAGGCAGTAAAGGAAGTGGACTGGAAACGCTACAACATAAAGAATTTTGACGAGGAGCCAATCACGCTTTTCATAAACCTTGCAAGCGTGTACGTCCCGTACACAAGCGCAGGAAAGCAGGCAATTTCAAGTGAAGAGGACGTTTTCGCTGAAATAAAATACGCTGTAATGGAAGCAGCGCGCGACTTGCAAAGGTACCTTTCGGGCATTACAAGGGACCGTGACAAGAAAGAAAGGAGAAAAGCAGTCTTAAGGTATGTGGGGCAGCTCTCAAAGGACGTTGTTGAGCTTGCAGGAAGCGGAAAAAGCGCGGACGTTGAGAAAAAGCTCATGAACCTGATAGAAACAAAATACTCCACGCAGATAGAAGAGGATGAAAGCGAGATTGATGCTCCAAAAGAAAATGGCAACGGAAAAGAAGAGGACGAAGGCGAAGAATGAGAAAAACGATGCACGAACGGAAAAAGCAAAAAGAGAACGGGTGAAAATGCAGCAACGGGCGGATGGGAAGGAAAACGGGCAAAAGAAGAAAATGAATTCATAATTTATCGGGGTTAGACAATGGCTAAGCGCAGTGAAACATCATCAAAGGACGCATTTGCAAAGCTTGAGGGCCTTGGCAAGGGCATGATAAGCGAGATAGACGGTGGCGAAACTCCGAAGTTTTCGTGCTCGCTTCGCAGCAAGGGAAACGTTTTCTACGATGAGAGCGTGGGATACATCCGCCTTGGTGACAAGGTTGAGGAGCGCAAGTTCGTGAACGTCGGGCAGGCGCGCAAATTCATGCAAACAGTTGCGATTGCAAACAAGTGCAAGAAATTCCTGTCTGAAGGTGCGCACACCTCCATCAGGGGTCTGTTTTACCAGCTGAAATTCAGCCTTGGGGAAGACCTTGATGAGGAGCTCTTTTCCGAGCAGTCCGAAAGCAACCCGCTCATTGAAGACCTTGAGGTTGCACTTGAGCTTAAGAGGGAAGACCTTAACCTGAACACCGACAGGAAAGGAGTAGTAGCCGGCCCGCTCGTGCTAAAAGACAAATTCGGCGGGGACGAGACTGAAATAGACTGCACAAAGCAGGGAAGAAGCGGCTGGATGATTCCTTCAGATGTGGACAATGGCATGGATTTTGTGGATGTGGACGCGGATTATGTGCTCGTAGTTGAAAAGGACGCAATGTGGCAGAGGCTAAATGAAGACAAGTTCTGGAGAAAAGAGAACTGCGTGCTCATTACACCCAAGGGGCAGGCTTCGCGTGGCTGCAGAAGGCTTATCAAAAGGCTTGCAAACAAGAAACTTCCCATTTACGTATTCACGGACTGCGATGCATGGGGATGGTACATTTACTGGGCAATAAAAACCGGCAGCATGAACCTCGCATACCTTGCAAACGACATTGCAACTCCTGAGGCGCGCTTCATCGGGGTCACAATGCAGGACATAAAGGACTACGATTTTTTGGGGCAGCTCACAATACGTGCAAAGGATGTTGACATAAAGCGCGCTGAAGAAATGCTGAGCTACGAATGGATTTCAAGGCACAAAGAATGGGTGAACGAGCTCAAGACAGTGCTTACTACAAAGAAAAAGATTGAGCAGGACGCGTTGCAGGGGCCGCGCCTTTCTTTCGTGGGCGAATATCTGCGCGAGAAAATCTCAAAGAAGAAATTCCTGCCTTAATTTTTTGTGTCTAGCTTTTCCACAAGCCTGCAGCACACGCAAATGTCCGTGCTTGTGGGTTCGCCGCATTTTTTGCAGTATCTCAGGGTTGCGCGGGTTGCGGTTGGCTTTACGTTCTCCTTTATTGCGAGGAAGCTGTTCAGGATTCGGAATTTTGTTCCGGGATATTTTTCTTCCATCTCGTTTAGCTGCACGCGCACAAGCTGGCGCATCGCAGTATATGCGTACGGGCACTCCTGGAATTTTATTGGGATGTCCTTGAGTATTGCGTACAGCCCGATTTCGCGCTCAGGGATGCGCATGAGGGGCTTTATTCTAGGAACAAATCCCTCGTCCTCAATTACGCCGGACACGCCTCCAAAGCGGAGAAGGCGCTGGGGTTCATTTCTCATGATGTTCATGAGCACGGTTTGTGCAACATCGTCCAAGTTGTGCCCGATTGCAAGCTTTTTTACCCCAAGCTCCTTGCATGCCTTGTTTAGAAGGTGCCGACGGAACACGCCGCAGTAGGAGCACGCGGCTTCCTCTGGCTTTCCTTTCATTACAGCATCCATTGAGTGCCCATAAACCTTTTTGAAAGAATAAATTTTGTGCATAATTCCAAGTTTTTTTGCCTGCTCTATAGCAATATTGAGCGAAGGGGTGCGGTATCCTGAAATTCCCTCGTCAATCGTGATTGCAACGAGCTTTATGGGCAGGCTCTTTGAAAGCGAGTGCAAAAGATGCATAAGGACAGTGCTGTCCTTTCCGCCCGAAAGCCCGATTCCAACGTAGTCGCCTTTCTTTAGCATTGAAAATTCGCGCACAGTGCGCTTGAATCGTTTCTCAATGTATTCGCAAAAATGCTTTTTGCACATTCTGTTGTTCGCATAAGCTAAAGTTACTACTGCTTCCCTTGAACAAAAAGAACAAATTACTTCGTCCGCCATCAAAACTTACCCGCCAAATACAATCGTTTTTGCGCCAACGCCTGCTTACCCCCCGAACACAATAGTAATTATTTCAACGCTGTCTTTTGCGCCTATTTTCCGCTCATCAGCAGCAGGCTTTCCGTTTACCTTTACGATGCATTCCTCGCGGCTTATTTTGAGCTTTTTTAGCAAAGACGCACAGCTAATGCCGCTTATGTGCTTTTTCTTTTTCCCATTCAGCATGAGCCCCATCTTTTCACCAATTGAACTTCTATGCGCAACTTTATTAAAAACCCGTTGTAAAAGCGAAGCATGAGGATGTGTGCCGCACTGTTGCTCGTTCTTTTTGCCAGCCTTGCCTTTGCGCAGGAAATTGTCCCGCAGCTTGTCACGGGCGCGGTTGTTTCGCTTGACCAGTCGGGCCAGGTTTACGTGAATGGCGGCACAATGGACGAGCTCACGCTCAACATAAGCATCCCGTCCACCACTTCAACCCAGAAAACAATTGTGCTCCAGACCGGAAACGGCGGGAAATATTCGCCTTATCGCAGCGAGGAGGGCAACGATTACATTGTTGTGAGCGCAAAGCCCCAAAGCGGGCTGTTCTCATACGAAATTTCAAGCGAGGTGAGCACCCAGAACTCAAATGCGGGCGTGCTTCCGGTTTCGTATGCAATCCCGCAGGACGTGAAAAAATACCTTGAAGCGGACAAAAGGATACAAAGCAACGATTCGCGCATAAAAGCGCTTGCATTGGAGATAACCGCAAACTCCACAAGCGCTTTTGAGAAGGTTGCAAAACTCGCCTTTTGGGTGAACAATTACATCAAGTACGACGAAACATACGTTGGGCAGGAAAAGGACGCGCTCACTGTTTTGCAGGAAAAACGCGGCGTGTGCGTGGAGTATTCCACGCTCTTTGCTGCGCTTTCGCGCTCAATTGGAATCCCCACGCGGTATGTGGGCGGCTATGCATACTCAAACAAGTTCAACCAGTGGCTGGGGCATGTATGGATTGAAGTCTACATCGGGAAATGGGTGCAGGTGGACCCCACATGGCTGCAGGCAGGCTACGTGGATGCATTGCACGTCTCAAAATTCCGTTCAGGCATGCTTTTGGGCGACGTAAAAGCCTCTGCCCTCGTATATCCCCAGTCGGCAAGCATAAAGCTCACAACAAACGACCAGAGCGGCGCAATAAGCAGCGGCACAAAGGCAAAAAGCATGCAAACCAGCGAACCCCTGGCGGACTTTGAATTTTTTGCGCCTTCGCAGCTGATGGGGCAAAATGACGCTGGCATAATTGTGCTTGGGATAAACTCAAGCGACTACAAAATAATGCAGGCAGAACTTGTTGGATGCAGCGGGCAGGATGTTCTCACGCTTTCGGATGGCAGCAAAAACCTGTTCCTTGAGCCAAACGTGCAAACGTATGCAGTGTGGGAAGTGAAAACAGGCGCAATGGAGAAAAACGTGATTTACTCATGCCCGGTGTTCGTTTTCTCGCCTTACCTTAAGCAGAAAACAATAGCCATCAACATGACCTCAGGCACGAAAAGCAAGGGCGCGCTTGAAATAAAAACGCTGAAAAAATCCATTTCCATCGGGGAAAGCCAGGTTGTTTATGTGCAGCCAAAAATTGCAGGGGACAAAAACGTTACCATTGTCACGGCTCACGGAATGCTCACTGCCCCAGTAATTAACGGGATTGCAACGTTTGAATATGCCCCGTCCGAACTTGGCGCAAACAAGATATATGCGATAAGCAAAAACGGGATTGGAAGCGCATATTTTGATGTGCTGGAAAAGCCCGTAACCCTCACTTTTGAAATTGAATACGAAAAGCTGGTGTATTCCGGAAATGCCACGAAAATAACCGTGTTTGTTGATACGGGATTGCAAAAACAGGCAGACGTTTCAGTGAACGCAGTTTTGGGGGACGTGAAGGCAAGCGCGTTTGGAGTTTCAACCGGAAATGCAACCCTCTCGTTTTTCATAACCCCAAACGATTTTGGCAGCGTGCCACTTGAAATAGAAGTGCGCGCAGGAAACCAGGCGCAAACAAGGACTTACATGATTAGCGTGGCAAAAACTGTTGTGGATGGGAACAATAATGCAATCGCAACCGTGCAGAAAAATACAGGGCAGGCCAACCAACAGCCAAAAGACGGGCCTGCAAGCGCAAATCCGCAGGGCTGCGCAACAATGCTTATATCCATAATCGTGCCAACATTAGCATTCGCATGTTACAGGGGGAAAAGAAAATGAACATATTTTTCATAGGAACTGGCGGGGGAAGGGTGAACCTTCTTGCGCAGCTTCGCTCAACAGGGGGATTCATAATAAGCGGGAGCCTGAAGGTGTACGTTGATCCCGGCCCCGGCGCGCTTTATGGCGCCAAGTTGCACAAGATAGACCTCTCCAAAATGGACATTCTCGTGGTGACGCACAACCACATAGACCATTACAATGATGCGGAAATAGTGATGGAAGCAATGAGCGGATATGCGCTGCAAAAAAAAGGCGTGCTTGTTGCAAGCAAAAACGTGCTTCAGGGCGGTGCGCATTTTGACCCTTCAATATCCCATTACCACCAGGACAAGATGCAGCAGGTGATATGCGGCGTGCCAAAACAGCGCAACAGCATTTTATGCAATGGGAAAAATGCGGATTTCTCATTTACACCGGTAAAGCACGATGATGAGACAGGATTCGGGTTCGTGCTTGCAATGGACGGGCAGAAAATCGGGTACACGAGCGACAGCGAATATTTCGAAGGGCTGGGCGGGTATTTTAATGGCTGCGACTACTTAATAGTAAACAACCTCAAGGCAGAGGACGATGGCATACCCGACCACATGGATTCGGGCGGATGCATAAAGCTGCTCAAGGAAGCAAAGCCAAAGACCGCGATTCTATCGCACTTTGGAATGAAGCTCATAAACAGCATGCCCGAGCTTGAGGCACAAAAAATAACTGCAAAAAGCGGCGTGAAGACAATCGCTGCGCGCGACGGCTCGTCCTTCGGGGATGGCGGCGTGCTTGAAAGCAAGAAATCCCTTCTGGATTTTGTGCAGGATGACGAGAAAATTTAACATGATGGAAAATTAATGGTGTGTTCCTATGATATGTGACAAATTTGACAAGAACGTTGAGGCAAAGTGGCAGAAATACTGGACAGATGGCAAAACGTACGATTTTGATGAGAACGACAAGCGCCCAATATACTCAATAGACACGCCCCCTCCTTTCACAAGCGGGGACTTGCACATGGGGCATGTGCTTTCATACTCTTATTTTGACTTTGTTGCGCGCTACAAAAGGATGCGCGGCTTTAGCGTGTATTATCCCCAAGGGTGGGACTGCCAGGGCTTTCCAACTGAAGTGAAAGTGGAACAAAAATACGGAAGAAAGCCCCCTGAGGAATTTAGAAAACTGTGCGTGGAATGGACAGAGAGCTGCATTGCGAAAATGAAGCAGCAGATGACAACAATGGGCTTTTCCCCGGACTGGAGATATGAGTACAAGACAATGTCGGACGATTATCATCGCAGGGTGCAATATTCGCTCATAAAAATGTTTGAGCACAACCTTGTGTACAATGCCGAGCATCCTGTTTTCTGGTGCCCAAACTGCAATTCCGCACTTGCAAAGACTGACACGGACGAGCTTGAGCGGGACACGCAGCTTAATTTCCTTATCTTTAAGTGCGAGGGAAAGGATTTGCAGATTGCAACCACGCGCCCTGAGTACTTGCATGCATGCGTTGCGGTTCTTTTCAACCCGACCGATGCGCGCTACAAAAAATACGAGGGAAAGGACATCACTACGCCCCTTAGCAAGACCGTGAAGCTTATTGCGGACAAGGACGTTGAAAAGGAATTTGGAACCGGTCTCATGATGCTGTGCACGTTCGGAGACAAGGCGGACGTTGTTGGAATGTACAGGCATAACCTTTCTCCCATACGCGCAATGGACGAACGGGGAAGGCTTGTGAATGCGGGTGAGTTTGACGGTTTGAAAGCAGAGGAAGCGCGCAAAAAAATCCTTGAGAAACTCAAAGCAGAGAAGCTTCTTGTAAAGCAGGAGCCGCTAAAGCAAGTAATAAAAGTCCATGACAGGTGCAAAAAGCCGATTGAACTTCTGCTCTCCCGCCAGTGGTTTGCAAAAATAAAGGACAAATCGGACGAGATAGTCGCGGCTGCGAAAAA
This sequence comes from Candidatus Anstonella stagnisolia, assembly GCA_902384585.1. Lineage (GTDB taxonomy): Archaea > Micrarchaeota > Micrarchaeia > Anstonellales > Anstonellaceae > Anstonella > Anstonella stagnisolia. The sequence continues at coordinate 133,290 of CABMCJ010000004.1, read as the reverse complement.
AATGCGCTGGGTGCCTGATTTTGCAATCCAATACCTTATAGATTGGTCAAAATTCGTGGAATGGGACTGGGTAATTTCGCGCCAGCGTGTATTTGGAACCCCGCTTCCCTTCTGGATGTGCAAGAAGTGCAACATTGCATACCCTGCACGCTACAATGAGCTTCCAGTGAATCCGCCCACAATGGAAAAGCGGGAATGTCCCAAATGCAAAAGCACTCTTGAGCCAGAGACAAGCACGTGCGACTGCTGGATAGATTCCAGCATCTCTCCGCTTGTAATAAGCAGGTGGCCTGAGGACACGGAATTTTTCAAGAAGACCTATCCCTCATCCCTTCGCCCGCAGGGAGTGGAAATTGTGCGCACATGGGCGTTTTACACAATATACAGGTGCCTTATGCTTACAGGAGTGCCCTGCTTCAAGGAGCTTCTACTAAATGGAAACGTGCTTGCAACAGATGGGAAGAAAATGAGCAAGTCCCTTGGGAACATAATAGCGCCTGACAAGCTCATTGACGATTATTCTGCGGATGCAGTTCGCCAATGGAGCGCGCTCTCGGGCGCAATGGCAAAGGACAGGCCATTCTCCTATCAGGACATTGCATATGCAAAGAGCTTCCTGAACAAATTGCTCAACGCATCCAAGCTTGTTGAGAAATCAATCGAAGGCTACGAGCCAAAGGAGGAAGACCGCAAGCATTTGAGGGAAACTGACAAATGGATTCTCTCGCGCACAAATGCGATTGTTGCGTCTGCAACAGAGAAATTCGAGAACTTCGAGTTCCATTTCCTTACAAAGGAGATGCAGGACTTTTTCTGGCATGAGTTCTGCGACTTTTACCTTGAGTACGTGAAGCACAGGATATACCAGCCTGAAATTTATGGGGAAGAGAGCAAGCGGGCTGCACAATACACGCTGTACTATGCGCTTCTCTCCACTGCAAAGGTGCTTGCGCCCATTACGCCTCACATGAGCGAGGAAATTTACCAGCTTTTCAAGGGAAAAGGGAAAGAGCAGGCAAAAAGCGTGCACCTTTCAAGCTGGCCGGTTGCAGACAAATCCCTTGAGAGCAAAAAGAGCGAGGAAATTTGCAAGCTTCTAAACGATGCACTGGCATTAATACGCCAGCACAAGGCAACAAACAAGATGCCCCTTAATGCGCAGCTAAAGAGTGTGCACATATGCGCGCCTGTTTCCCTTGAAAGTGTGCTTGAGGAAATAAAGGCAACCGGAAAAGTGGATTCCGTAAAATTCAAAGAGGGCGAGTTTTCAGTGGTGGTTGGATGAAACAAAAAAGAAAACAAAAACATTCAATAAAACATTCTGCGCGCAAGGCAAAGTTGATTCCGCCGCCTCCTATTCCAACCCATAAAAAAATGGGCTTCAATTCCATGGGCTTGTACGGTGAGACCGGAAGCGCGCACTTTGCGGCTTTGCCTGAAAGCGAGACTGAAGGCAGTATACTTCTCCGCCAGGCAGAGCATCGGGGCAGCGAGTACGCAAAAAAGAAGACAATGAAAAACATCCTCTTTTCACTTGGGTGCGGCATAATTGCGGGTTTTGCGGCATATTATGCGCTCAGTTTTGCGCTCGGGCTTGAAGGATTGGTTCTGTATGGCGCGTCCTTTGTAGCATTTGCGCTTGCGGCAACAGTTGCATTCGGCACAAGCAGCGCATATTAGCGAGTGGGCGCATGGAAAAAATCCTTTTCATAACCTCGAATCCGCACAAATTCTCCGAGGCACAAAGCCTTTTAAAGAAGTGCGGCATAAATATCAAACGCAAGAACCTCAATGTAAGCGAGGTGCGCGCGGAAAGCTGCGAAGAAGTCGCAAAGGCTGCCGCTATTGAAGCATACAGGAAAATCCGCAGGCCGCTTTTTGTGGAAGATTCCGGGTTGTTTATAAAAAGCCTAAACGGCTTTCCCGGCGTGTATTCTGCATATGCCATCCGCAAAATCGGGCTGGAAGGAATTCTGGCACTCCTGAAAGGCAAATCGCGGGACGCGGAATTCGTGTGTGCAATATGTTACATGGACAATGCCAAGCTTGTCCAAGTGTGCAAAAAGTGCAAGGGAAAAATTTCCTTAAGGCAAAAGGGGAAAAACGGGTTCGGATACGACCCCGTATTTGTCCCAGCTGGAAAGAAAAAGACCTTTGCGCAGGATGCAAAAACAAAGGCGGAAAAGTCCCATAGGACAGCCGCACTAAAAGCGCTCTGTGCGCGCCTGGCAAAAAGGTGAAAAAAATGGCAAGACTGCATTCAAAGAAAAAAGGGAGGTCGGGCTCAAAGAGGCCGACTTCAAAAGTATCGCCTGCATGGGTGGAATATTCCGCGCATGAGGTTGAAGAGCTAATTGTAAAGTTTGCAAAGGAAGGCAACAACCCGACCCAAATCGGGCTCATCCTTCGTGACAAATACGGCGTGCCCTCAATAGAGAACCTTTGCGGAAAATCCGCAAGCAAAATCCTTGAGGCATCAAACCTTCTCCCTACTTATCCGGACGACCTCATAAGCCTGATAAGGCGCGCAGTGAAAATGCGCAACCACCTGAAGGACAACAAGTCCGACAAGCACAACCGCGTGAAGCTTTCGCACGTTGAGGCAAAGATAAACCGCCTTGTGAAATACTACCGCGACAACGGAAGGCTCGCACCTTACTGGAAATACGACCCGAGCGCAGCAGCGCTGCTGGTAAAGTAAACTGGTGATAATATGGCAGAGATAAAAAAATCAAAAGTCGTTGACAAGTGGAAAACCAAGAGCTGGTATTCCGTGATTGCACCCGAATACTTTGACAACAAGGAAATCGGGCAGGTGCTCGCATCCGACGAGGCAACCGTGGCAAACCGCATTATACGCACCAGCCTCGGGGACCTTACAGGAAGCTTCAGCCCGGGAACCGCGTACACGTCAGTCCGCTTTCGCATCACTGATGTGAAGGGGAAAATCGCGAACGTGAAGTTCATTGGGCATGAGCTCATGCCCGGCTACATACGCACGCTCGTGCGCCGCCGCCGCTCAGTGATAAACGAGGTAATCGACATCACAACAAAAGAGGGGCAGGTGCTTCGCGTAAAGCTCATTGCGATAAGCGCAGGTAAAGTGAGCGAGTCCACAAGGCACGCCCTCAGGAACGCGCTTCGCACTGAAATCCTTGCAAACACCAAGGACATTGACCTCCGCACGCTTATCGGCGAGGTGCTCTTTGGAAAGCTTGCATCGCGCGTGGTTGGCAAGCTCAAGAAAATCGCGCCGGTGCGCAAGATAGAAGTGCGCAAGACCGAGCTTGTTGAGACGTTTGCTTAAGGTTCCCTTCTTTTTTGTTTTTCTTTCCAGCTAGCGGAAGCCTGCTTATTTGTGGAAAGTCGCTATAAATGTTTATTAAGTTATTTATCGTTATATACCACATATCGTGGGATGGGACTATGGCTGATGGGACTAACGAGAATGCTATTTTGAGTGCTGTTTCCAGGCATGAGTCAAAGTACAGGTACGAAGAAATTGACAGGCTGATTATGGAACATCTAGGCAATGCCAAGCTTCTTTGCAAAATAATTGAGGTTGGGGCAAGGAACTATGGCCTGGGCCAAAACCTTTCGTGGAAAACGCTTGAAGCGGTTATAAGGAAAAATGACCTGCCTGATTATCTGGGGATGGGCATTATAGCCGCAGGGGAAAACGTGCGTTTGACCCTTTTGCATGGCGCTATGGAGCGGAATATCGATGCGGCAAGGAAAATTGCAACACAGGCAGGGATGTACAGGGAATTTGTGGCACTGCGGCTATTGGAATTCAGGCAGGCACCTGAACCCAGCCTTGCCCTATTCCAAAATGCCATGGGCATCCTTCGCTTCGAAGAATTGACACCTGGCGAATATGAGGCAGTAAGCAGATTTGCAACTAAGAATGCTTTCTGCGGGGTTAAGCTAAGCCACAGCATGCCTTATGCCGAACTGACTGAAGAATTTGAGATTTTTGCAGGGCTTAAGCCGGTTCCAGATGATTGGAAAACAAAATGGGTTTCAACTGAAACTTCCATTGCAAATGCGTATGGAAACGTAGTGGACGAAGTGCTTAAAAATATGCGGGAGTTTGCAAAGAAAGGGGAAATAACCGTGCTCATGAGGTTTCTTCGCGATATGGACCGCGAAGGGAACGCGCTTTCTGGGATTATTGCAAGGGCAGGAAAGCGCAGCGAAGTTGAGGCTGCAATAAGGGAAAAATTTATTGCATATGCCCCTAATCCAACATGGGAACCGGTTAAAGGGTATCCCCATCCAAAATATTCCCCTGAGGATATTAAGTATAATACAGGGGTGGCATTGAGGCATATTGAATTATGCGCCGAATACCTTCCGGAATCAACTGTAGATGAAATAATACAACTGGCAGGCACGCACGGCTGCGTGGATTGCCTTAAGCGCGCATCCGAAAGCCAAACCGCAAATAAAAAGTTCGGAAGCAAAATAAAAATTGCCATTTCAATTGCAGAGGAAACGGTCCGCAGGGAAAAAGAGGCGCAAAGGAAGGCATATGCTGCGATTGACAACCGTTTCAAAGGGCCGGGCGCAGTGAGGCAAACGGCAACCTGGCAGGTCCAAGGCACGTGCGCAAGGCAAATGCAATAGAAACCGTGTACAACCCTTTTTATTTTTTCTTTACATTGAACTAGCGGTGCACCCATAAGGGGGCACAGACAAACATAAACCCCTTTGAGCAAGCTCCGCTTGCAACCCTCGGGAACGCCGGCGTTCCCTCGGTTGAAGGTTTCAACCCCCATCCGTAACAGATGGGCTATGAGGCAATAATATGATTCCAGGAATGAATCCAAAGGACATGGCGCGCGTAATGAAGCAGATGGGCATCAAAAGTGATGAGCTTGCTGCAAAGCGCGTTGTTATTGAGCTTGAGGGCAAAAAGCTTGTAATTGAGCCCGCGCAGGTCGTGCAGATTGAAATGCAGGGCCAAAAGAGCTTCCAGATAAGCGGGGACGTAAAAGAGGAAAGCACGGACACCCTTGAGGATGCCAAGCTTGTGATGGCGCAGGCAGGCTGCTCGCTTGAAGAGGCGCAGAACGCCCTTAAAGAGGCAAACGGCGACATTGCGCAGGCTATTTTGAAATTGCAAAAAGAGTGAGCACACTATTTTTACAGAATCTCTTATTGTTAAATGCGCTTGGGCCAGGCAATTGGCTTTGTAGGTTCAGGGGCTGCTTTTCCAGGAACCATGCCAAAAAATATGCGCACCTTTTCTGGGGAACTCAGATGTTCATATTCGGTAATTTTGCTCCAGAAGGGGAAAGTCATGCCCATGCCTCCGCGCCTGTAATTCATGTTGCAACAGTCTTCAACTGCAATTTGGATTAATTGGGGCGCTGCTGAATGCACAAGTTCCATTGCCCCATTCAAGCACATTCCTACTTCGCTGCCAGTTACCAAAACCATTGATGCTTCCTTGCTTAGCATGGTTACAAGCAGGTTCAGCCTGGTTTTTTCCGTTTCCGTCATGCCCAAATTAGAATCGCTATAAATCAGGTGGCGCGCTTCTTGCTGAAATGGAGGTTTTGTTTTTTCAAATGCATTCTTGAATAGGGTAAAAAGATCTAGTTCGCTGCCTGCTTTTCCAAATAGAGGCTTAATCGTGGGGTTTCTTGATAATCGCAAAGCCGCCCTGAACAACGAATCACGATGCTGCGGCTCTTCCATGTTAAAAAATGGCTGTTTTTCCAGGTCGCCCATCAAATCGTGCACTAAAAGAGGCACCATTTGTATCTCCACTTCTGGCACGCGGGCATCGCGCAAATGCCCGCGCAACTCCAGCGCTTTCTTTAGGTGCGGTATTCGCCCAGCCAATTTTTGCTTGGTAAAATTGTTTGTGCTGAAGGGAAAATAATGCACGGCTAAATGGAATCCGTTTGGCTTAAGCATTTCCATAATATAGTTGTTAAGTATGGCAGTATATATGAGTTATGCCCGAAAAAAGTTACCTATATAAACCTTTTTTCCTTAACAAGTAAGCCCGCAAGGGCGTGGGAGGTGGAGGCGGAGCCCCTCGGGGTGTACCGGCCTCACCTTCATATTTCCCTTTTTATTGTTATTGCATAAAACTTGCTTAATAGCAACAGTTATAAATATCGTTGTGCACTATTTAGACGTGATTTTATGTTTAGCCCCAGCGATGCCCACATAATTGAAGCATCCTCAAAAATGCCCGTAAGCCTTAGAAATGCCCCGTTTAGGAAATTTGCGTGCATGCTGCACGACCTGCCGCGCGTTGTATTCACAAAAATGGACGGGCTTGCAGTAAAAAAACTGAGCGAGCCAAGAAACCACAAGAACCAGAGAAGGTGGGCAGCCTGCGTTAGCAGGTCAGACGATGCAAGAAAAGCGCTTGAGACTTATACGCAAAGCACGCATCTGGACAAGCAGCCGCTTGGTTCAGGATGCGCAAGGGCGGCAATTTCGCAAATGCTCAACAAGGAAGATGCTGTTGCTGTGCTTCCGTTGCTGGAAAGAACAGGAGACGACCAGTCCATTGTTTCCTATTTGAAGGGCAAATTCACGCTTGCAGAAAGCCCGATGGGTCCAAAAGCCTAGCCCCTACGCACTCTTTTTATACCTAGCCTGCGATTTAGCCACACAAGGAGGTAATCGTTATGCTTCTTACTCCAGGTCCGGTAGCAGTGCCACAGGCAATACGCGATGCAGAAGGAAAAGAGATGATATACCATCGCGGCTCAGAAATGAAAGAACTCATGAAGGACGTTGCAACAAAATTGAAGGCTGATTTTGCTTCCGACAACTTTTTTGTTGTAACCGGCTCAGGCACAGCCGGAATAGAGATGTGCGTTGCAAATTGCGTGAAGCCCGAGGAGAAAATTCTTGTTTTATCCAACGGGACGTTTGGCGACAAGCTTGCAAGCTGCGCGGACATTTATGGAAGCGTGCAAAAAGTTTCACAGCCACTTGGAAAGGGCTGGAATTTGGAACGCGCAAAAGAGGCAATAGACAACTCAGGCGCAACTGTTCTTGCAATGGTGTACAACGAGACAAGCACAGGCGTGCTAAACGATGCAAAAGGAATTTGCAAATACGCAAAAAGCAAGGGAATGCTCACGATTGTGGATGCGGTTTCAGCATGGGCTGCTGCACCCTTAAATTGCAGGGATTTCGGGATTGATGCGGTTGCAACGGGCTCGCAAAAGGCGATAGGGTGCCCCCCTGGGCTTTCTTTTGTGGGCATGAGTTCAGAGGCAATCTCAAAGGCAGAAGCAGGAAAGCCGCGCTCCTTCTACTTTGATGTAAGGAAATACAAAAAGGAAATGGAAACTTTCCAAACGCCTACAACGCCTGCGGTCTCGCTTTTGTATGCTGTGCAGGCAGCACTTGAACTCATAGAGAGAAAGGGCGGGCTGGACGCACACCGCAAAAGGCACCTTGAGGGCGCCGCATACTCAAGGGAATTTGTAAAGAGCCTTGGAAAAGAGGTATTTTCAGAAAATGGTTTCTATTCCCCAACCATCACAGGTTTTATTCTGGAAAACGCAGACGACATACGCAAAAGGCTCAAGGACAAATACGGGCTTGTAACTGCGCGGGATTTCGGGGAGCTGAAAGGGCGGTTCTTCCGCGTGTGCCACATAGGGCATTTCACAAAAGAGGAGCTTGACATTGCTTTTGGATACATACGGGAAGTTTTGCAGAAATAGAAGCGAATGGGTGGGAAAATGAAAATAGTTATTGCCGACAACATGGAAGGCGAAGTAGTTGCGGAGATGAGCAGGCTTGGGCACGTTGAATACAAGCCAAAGGACCTCAATGCCTCGCTTATTGATGCGGAAGTGCTTGTTGTGCGCTCTGCAACAAAAGTTACTGCCGAACTTCTCAAGAACGCCCCAAAGCTCAAAATAGTTGCAAGGGGAGGCGTGGGGCTGGACACAATAGACGTAAAGGAGTGCGAAAAAAGGAAAATTACAGTGATAAATACCCCAGGGGCATCCACGAACGCGGTTGCAGAGCTTGCAATTGCACTCATGTTTGCACTTGGAAGGCAGATTCCGCGCGCGGATGCGCTCATGCGCCAAAAGATGTGGGCAAAAAAAGACCTCACAGGCTCTGAGCTTGCAGGAAAAACCCTTGGCATAATAGGGTTTGGAAGGATAGGCTCTTTTGTTGGAAGGAAAGCCCATGCGCTTGGCATGAAAGTGCTCTATTACAACGATGTTGAAGTAAAATGCGACTATGAAGTGAAAAAGGAAACCCTTGAGAACGTGCTTAAGCTCTCGGATTTTGTCACGTTGCACGTGCCTGCAAATGCAAATACAAAAGGCATGATAAATGCGGAAAGAATTGCGCTCATGAAACCAAGCGCATGCCTTGTGAATACTGCGCGCGGCGAAATTGTGGACGAGGAAGCGCTTTATGCTGCCCTGAAAAACAATAAAATCGCGGGCGCTGCGCTTGACGTATACTCTGCAGAACCATACTCTGGAAAACTCCTTGAGCTTCCAAACGTTGTATTCACGCCCCATATAGCGGGCAGCACAAAGGAGGCGCAATTGAGGATTGGAAGCGAACTTGTGCAAAAGTTAAAAGACCTGCTTGCAAAATAGGTTATGATAGCATGATTTCAATAAAACTTTTCCGCGAAAACCCAGAGGCGCTAAAGGATGCCCTGCAAAAAAGGAACGCGGATATTGCGATTGTGGACAAGCTTCTTTCGCTGGACGCTGACTGGAGGATGCTAAAGGCAAAGGCGGACACCTTCAAGGCAGAGAGGAACAAGCATTCGCTTGAAATTTCAGAGGGGAAAAAGCAAAAAAAAGACGTTTCCGGCATTATTGCAAAAATGCAGGAAGTATCCTCAAAAATAAAGGGGTTTGACGAGCAAGTTGCATTCCTTGAGGAGCAGATGAACGTAATTTTGCTCACAATCCCGAATATTCCGCACGAAAGCGTGCCAGTTGGGCCGGACGAGGGCGGAAACTTGGAAGCAAAAAAGCACGGCAAGCCGCTCAAAATTCCAAATGCGCTCGCACATTATGAAATCTCAGAGAAATTTGGCATAATAGACTTTGAAAGGGGCGCAAAGGTCGCTGGGCACCGCTTTGTATTCCTAAAGGGAATTGCCGCAAAAATGGAGCGTGCGCTCGTATCTTTCATGATAGATGAGCACACCAAAAGAGGGTATACGGAAATGTACCCGCCGCTTCTGGTGAATGCAAAAACAATGACGGGTACCGGGCAGCTGCCAAAATTTGCAGAAGAGCTTTACAAGTGCGAAAGGGATGAGCTTTATCTTATTCCGACATCGGAAGTGCCGGTAACGAATTACTTTGCGGGAGAAATAATTGCAAAAGAGCAGCTTCCAGTAAAATTCTGCGCATACACTCCATGCTTTAGGCGCGAAGCTGGCTCATACCAAAAAGACATAAAGGGAATAATGCGCCAGCACCAGTTCAACAAGGTTGAGCTTGTGAAATTTGCAGAGCCTGAAAATTCGTTTGAAGAGCTTGAGAAAATGACTGAGGATGCGGAACACATACTTGAGAAACTGGAATTGCCTTATCGCAGGATGCTCCTTTGCACCGGTGATATGGGATTCGCAGCTGCAAAGACGTATGATTTGGAAGTATGGCTTCCTTCGCAAGGCAAATACAGGGAAATCTCCTCGTGCTCAAACTGCACGGACTTCCAGGCAAGAAGGGCGAACATACGCTATTGGAAGGATGGAAAGCCTGAATTCGTGCACACGCTTAACGGAAGCGGGCTTGCAATTGGAAGGACAATGATTGCGGTTCTTGAGAACTATCAGGATGAGAATGGGGTGGACATTCCAAAAGCCCTGCAAAAGTACATTGGGGAAAAGAGATTGGACTATCCTAAGTAACTGCAATCTTTTTCTCTTTTATTCTTTTTACGAATTCTTCAGGATTTTCCTGCAAAAGAAGGAACGTCTCTTCGTCCGAAAGATGTTCAATTTTTGCTTCTACTAGCTTGTCCCTTAGCATTTTCATCCCATACTCCGCAGCAGAAAGCTTCTCCTCGTGCTTGGAGCGTATGCTTTGGAGTTTTTCCTTTAAATCAGGCGCGGAAAATGCGGTTTCAATGAAAATATTTTCCCCAAATGCGCCAATTCGCACATCAGCCGGGCTTAATCCATTTGCGAGCGTGCCGGAGACTTTTATTTTTATGAGGGGAGCCTTTCCACCTGCAGAGGAATTTGCGCGCGAAATTTCATCCTCAATTGCCTCTTTTGCAGCCTGCGCATTTGCATTTTCCAATTTTATCTCACGAAAAAAGAATGGGCGAGAGTCTATTGGGACGAATTTTGCCCTTTTTTCTGCCGTATCATAGAGAACGTATCCCTTTTCCTCCTGCTCTTCCTCGCGCAACTGCGTTATCACTGTGCTTCCAGGGATAAGTATTGTATCATTTTTCAAAAATGCCCGCTTGTGCAAATGCCCGCATATGTACAAATCAAACCCTTGGGGCAAATCATCAAGGGAAAGCATTTCCTCCCCCGAAGGTATCATTTCAGAAAAAGACTGGTGCAGCATGAAAATGTTGAATGCGCTTGAAGAGGGTGCACATTTCATGCTCTCAAGCGCGGTTTTTGCAAGGTCATCAGGAACTCCGCCGATTCCGCTTATCGCAATTTTCTCCTTGTTCTTTTCAAAGAGAAGCGTGGAGTTGTGCACGTCCGCAAGCAAGCCGGCGGATTCCATGAGCTGTATGGGATTTACGAGCTCGTGCGGGCGCCTCTCGTGCGTTCCATGTATCGCGATTATAGGGACAATGCTTCTGCTGCCAGAATGCTTTGCGCACTCTTTTTCCCCAAGTATTTTTCCTGCCTCAAGAAGTATCCCTGCAACCTGCGCGATTGTTTCCGGCTTTGCTATGCGGATGTCGAATATGTCGCCGGGAAGAAGGAGGAGGTCGCATTGCTTAGCAGCCTCAAGGATTGCCTGCCTGCCCTGTTCGTATGCGTCGTTTTCAAAGCGTGAGAATCCGAAATGAGTGTCAGAAACTATGCCTATTATCATGCAAACACCAATGAAAAACTGCCAAAACGCTAGTTTTATAAGTGAAAACACTCTTATAATTGCATGGTAGGCAATCTTGTATTCGCAACAGTGCTCATTTGCGCCATAGTTGTGCTTGTGTATTTCCTCACAAGATAAGCAGCTTTTACCACTACTTTTAGGCAAACATTTATAAAGGGGTTCATTACACAATTAGAAATATCTTTTTAAAACTTTGTAACTTTGGATCGAGTTCAAGCTTTAGTCCGAATGCTACACAAGTATTATGGGGGTTGTTTTATGGTTGATAAGTGCCCTGAATGCGGAAACCGGAAACTGACGCGCGATTACGAAAAAGGCGAAGTCGTATGCTCAAATTGCGGCCTTATAGTGGCTGAGAACATGGAAGACTCAGGCCCAGAGTGGCGTGCGTTTGACTCCGAGCAGCGCGAAAAGCGCGCAAGAGGCGGCGCGCCAATAAAGCTTATGAGGCCAAACAAGGGCCTTGTTACTGAGATTGACCAGTACAACCGCGACATCCGCGGCGCGAAAATCTCCCCGAAAAAACAGGCGCAGCTTTACAGGATGCGCAAATGGCACAAGAGGGCATCAATCGCATCCTCGATGGAGAGGAACCTTGCGATTGCGCTTTCCGAGCTTGACAGGATTGCTTCTTACCTCGGATTGCCAGACGCAATCCGCGAGAGCGCGGCCCTGCTTTACCGCAAATGCATAAAGGCAGAGCTCATTCGCGGAAGGCTCATTGAGAGCGTTGTGTCCGCAGTAATATACGCAACCTGCAGGATGCAGGGAATCCCAAGGACGCTTGACGAGATTTCAAGAGTCTCGGGAATTGAGAAGAAAGAAATTGGGCGCGCTTATAGGTTTGTGCGCCGCGAGCTTGACATTGATGTCCCACTCACTGACCCGGGGCAATACGTGCCCAAATTCACGGCAGCACTCAAGCTCTCGGGACAAGTGCAGGAAAAGGCAATCCAGCTCCTCAAGAAGGCAATAAGCAAGGGGCTTATTTCCGGGCGAGGCCCAACTGGCGTTGCGGCGGCAGCAGTATACATTGCAAGCGCAATATACGGCGAGAGGCGCACTCAGAAAGAGGTTGCAGACGTTGCAGGTGTTACCGAGGTAACTATACGCAACCGCTACCGCGAGCTCAAGAAAGAGCTTGGCTTGAAAGTTGCGCTCTGAGCCCTTCTTTTACTACCCTTTTTGTTCCTTCTCCTTTCTTTTTTGTTATTTTTTCTCCACACGCGTACAGACGTGGTAAATAGATACAAAGCATCTATTTATAAATATAAACGTGGTAATTAGATACAAACTTTGTTGGAGGTTGATTTTGGTATGAACTCAAGTAATATGGCGACTGGACCTGCGGCTAACCTGAGAAACCGCGCAGATATAGAGGCCCATGTTAAAAGGACGAACTTTATTGTAAGCAACCGTGGGGTATTGGCAAGGCTCCTTCCACAAGTAGAAGGCAAAGACCACCCTGATAAAAAGTGGCTGACCGGCATTAAGAACGTCGGTGATGATGGCAAAGAAGCAACTCGCAGGATATCGTTCATGGAAGCTACACTTGGAAAGGCTTATGACTTGGCAGGCCAAGACGCAATATACGCCAAGACTCTTTTGCCAGGCACGGTGGATGCTGCGCTAAAGGCACCTAAAAAAGTGTGAGTGAACAATAAATTTTTTTCTTTTCTTATTTTTCTCCCTTACCGCAGGTTTTCTAGATTTGCTTTTTATTCCTTGCCAGTGAAACCCTGGTATGGACTTCAATGCTATTGACACGAAGTGGAACAATCTCTGGCAGCAGGGGAAAGTGTTTGAGGCAAACCACTCAAAGGAGAAGAAATTTTTCCTTTCCGCAGCTTTTCCCTACCCGAATTCGCCCCAGCACATTGGCCACGGGCGCACTTATACTACTACGGACATTTATGCGCGCTACTTGAGAATGCAGGGATACAACGTGCTTTTCCCAATGGGATTCCACGTTACTGGCACCCCGATTCTTGCAATGGCTAAGAGATTGGGGCAAAAAGACGAGGAATATTTGCGCATTTTTGAGGAAATTTACGGCATAAGCAGGGAAACTTCCGCAACCCTTACTGAACCAAAAGCACTTGTAACGTACTTTTCGCACGAAATAGAGCAAGGAATGCGCGAAATGGGCTATTCCATAGACTGGAGAAGGAAATTCTACTCCTACGATGCATGCTTTAACAAATTCATACAATGGCAGTTTAGGAAGCTCAAAGAAGCAGGGTACATAAAGCAAGGAAGTCACCCAGTTCCATGGTGCCCTTCAGACAACAATGCAGTTGGGGCGCACGATACGCGAGGGGATGTTGACCCGCAAATAGAAGAAGTAACTGCGGTTGCATTCGAAATAAAGGGCGAGGGTTCGCTCCTTTGCTCAACCTACCGACCTGAAACAGTTTACGGTGTTACGAATATCTGGATAAATCCGTCTGCAAAATACGTGAAAGTTGAGATGAACGGAAAAAAATTCATAATTTCTCAGGATGCAGCAAATGCGCTCTCACAGCAGTTTGGGTTGAAGATAATTGGTGAGATAAAAGTGGCTGAACTCTTGAAAAAAGAGGCAATAAACCCGCTTTCCAACGCAAAACTGCCAATTTTTGAGGCAAAGTTTGTGGAGCCAAAAACAGGCACAGGAGTTGTAATGAGCGTGCCTGCGCATGCGCCCCTTGACTATTTGGCACTGCGGGACGCAAAGCTGGATGGAAAAGTAAAGCTTGTGCAGGTTCTCACCGTAGAAGGATTTGGTGAATTCCCTGCAAAGGAAATTGTGGAGAGGATGAAGGTTCCAAACCAGCTTGATTCAAAGGCAGAGGAAGCCACAAAGGAAATTTACAAAAAAGAGGCGCACACGGGCATAATGAAGGTGGGCGAATTTGCAGGCGAAGGATGCGCGACTGCGCGGGAGAAAATCGCAGCAGCGCTTGCGAAAAAAGGGCAGGCTCACAAGCTCTACGTGCTTGCGAATTCACCCGTGTTTTGCAGATGCGGCGCGCTTTGCAGCGTAAAAATGGTGCAAAACCAATGGTTCTTGGACTATGGGGACAAGAAATGGAAGGAAAAGGCAAAAGAATGCCTTTCAGGAATGAAAATAATGCCCCAGCAGACAATTGCAGATTATCTTTACACAATAGACTGGCTGAACGAGCGCGCATGCACGCGCGCAGCAGGGCTTGGAACGCAGTTTGAGTTTGACAAGACGCAAATGATAGAGGCGCTTTCGGATTCCACTATTTACATGGCATTCTATGCAATTTCGCACTATGCAAAAGACCTGCCCGCGGATGCGCTTGACGAAAAATTCTTTGACTATGTTTTCCTTGGGAAAGGAAAAGCCCCGAACGAGGCTGCAAAGAAAATGCACGAGGAATTTGAATACTGGTATCCGTTTGACTCCTCGCACTCTGCAAAGGATTTGGTGCACAACCACCTTGTATTCTTCCTGTTCAACCATGCGTGCATATTTGAGAAAAAGAAATGGCCGAAGCAAATCGTAACGAACGGCTTTGTCCTTATGGATGGAAAGAAAATGAGCAAGAGCATGGGCAACATAATGCCCATACGCGCCGCAATAAAGAGATACGGCGCGGACGTGATACGCTTCTCGGTAGTTGCGGGTGCAGACCTTTCCTCTGATACGGATTTCAACAAATCCGTTGCCGAAGGCATAAGCAGCAGGATAAAATCAATGGGGGAACTGCTTGAGAAAACAATTGCGCACGATGCGCAAAAAGGCGCAAAAACTTCTGCAAAATATGATGCTGCCGACAAATGGTTTTACTCAAGGTTGCACCGGCGGGTGAAGAACGCGCCTGCAATGTTTGAAAGTTTCCAGATACGCGAACTCTCGCAGGAAATCCTCTTTGAAACATTCAATGATATGCAGCACTATCTAAAGAGGGCTAAAGAGCCAAGGCTGCGCGAATTCTTTGAATATTGGACTGCGCTTTCCGCTCCTTTCATGCCGCACATTGCAGAGGAATTCTGGGAGAAATTGGGCAAGAAGAAGTTTGTGAAGGACGCAAAGTTCGCCTCGCTTGCGCACATGCCTGCTGCAGATGAGAAAAAAATAGATGAGGAAATGGAAAAGCAGGAACAGTTTCTTCTTTCTACAAGGGAGGACGTTGTTACGCTCCTGAGGCTGCTCAAGAAAGAGGGGCAGGCAAAAAAAATACACCTTTTTGTTGCGGATGAGTGGAAAAGGGAAGTGCGTTCGGTTGTTGCACGCGAGAAGGACTTTGGAAAAGCGATTAAGGCGTGCCTTGCAAATGCAAAACTCAAGCCGCACGCGGCAGAATTCAAAAAAGTGATTGAAACGTGCATGAAGGACGTTGGGGCGCTCAAAAGCGAAGTGCTTTCTTCGCAGCAGGAGCTTGATGCGCTGCAAAACGGCGCAGAATTCCTGAAATCCGAATTTGGCACCGAAATTCTCGTAAAAAAAGAGAGTGAAGCAGAGGGCGCGCAGGCGCAACGCGCGAAAAATGCAATGCCAAACAGGGTAGCGGTTGCAATCGAGTAAATCTTTTCATAAAAGGCTGTTTCTATGGTTCTTTGCATCAAAGTCCCGCGTAAAAATGCCGAGAAGGTGCACGAAATACTTTCAAATGCAGATGCTTTTGACAAGAACTATGCAACCGTGCGCGAGGGCGAATTCGTGTATTTTGCGCTTAAGAGCGAGTGCGAGTTGCCTTCTTTTGCAAAGCTAGGTACAAAACTTGTGCAAATGCCCCTTGTGCAGCGAAACACGCACCCAAATTCCATTTATGATGCGCTTGTTGAGAAGCTAACTGAAGCGGAACTGGAGAAGCTTGTATCTTCTTTTGATATTCTCGGGGACATTGCAATATTGGAAATTCCGGAGGAGCTTGAGAAAAAGGAGAAGCTTATTGCGGATGCAATACTGAAAGTGCATCGGAATGTGAAGGTTGTTGCAAAGAAGGCCGGGGCAACAAGCGGTGAGTTTAGGATACGCCCAGTGAAAGTTCTTGCGGGCGAGAAGCGCACAACCACTATTTATAGGGAAAACGGCGCAGAATTTGAGCTTGACATAAATTCCGTATATTTTTCCTCAAGGCTTGGGACTGAGAGAAAAAGGATTGCAACGCTTTCCAAAAACAATGAGAATATACTCGTGCTTTTTGCAGGTGTGGGGCCGTTTGCAGTTGCGATTGCAAAGCAGAAGCCGGATGCAAAAATAACTGCGATTGAGCTTAATCCGCAAGCCTTTGAGTACATGGAGAAAAATATTGCGCGGAACAAGTGCAAAAACATAACTCCAATTCTGGGAGATGTGCGCAAAATCCTTGCAGATGCGAAATTCTTAAAATCCGCAGATAGAGTTGTGATGCCTCTCCCTAAAGATGCGCCAAAATTCCTTGATGTTGTGTTTCCCGTGTGCAAAAAAGGTGCAATCGTGCACCTTTACTCTTTTGGGAACTCAAAAAACCCCTTTGAAGAGGGTGAAAAGACAGTTTTGCAGGAAGCAAAGAAGGCAGGAAGGAAAGTTGAAATAGCAAACAGAAGGATTGTGCGCCCGTATTCGCCTTCTACCGTGCAGGTTGTTGTGGATTTCAGGCTTTTAGACTAATTTTACCACTACTTTTATAAGACTGGAAATGCCTAATTAACGCATGGCAGACAGGGAATTCAAATTCGAAGAGAAAGACGGCGAGAAGCACCTAGTGGAATACAGGACCGAAGGCCTGTTTACATCTAAAATGGATCACGGAAAAACATACAAAACTGGTGCTGGAAGTGAAACAGTTGGATTTTTTGGTGATGAGTCATTCAGAATTGAAGGCGATGAGCCGTTCAGCAAGGACTTGAGAATTGAAGGGGATAAAGGCACGAGCGGGGTATTGGAAAAGAACAGCACTACTGGAAGATGGGAACAAAAGGTCAGTAGCATCACAGTTGGCGATAATGATGTTTTTGAATGGCTTGGAATCGGTGCGATGATAGCGGGTGCTGCATTAGCAGTGGTCGTGGCAGTCATTGCTGTAGAAGTTGCAATTGTTTATGGAATAACTTATGGAGCCGCATACTTGTGCGGACGTTTATTTTCACAAAGGCGATTTGAAGAGATCGAGCAGATCGAAGTGAGCAAGGATGGCAAGACAAAATCCCGCAGAACTTCTTTTGAACTGGAATCCATGTTAAAATGGAAAGAGAGGATAGAAAGGGGATCTAAAAAAGCCGCAATAATTATGACTTCTGCAATTTTTGTGCTAGTGTGCATTTTGTCATATAAGGAGTATTTGGAAAACAAAGCTGTCCGGGAGCAAAAAACTGAGATGGAACGGAGAAATATCGGTAATTATTACCCTTCAACAAGGCAGCAACAGCAAAAAAGAACTGCGATAAACCTTAAAGAAGCTCATAGACAAGGAATCGAAGCTGGAATGAAAAATATAGAGGAAGTATTTCGCAATGCCGAAGAAACACAGGCACGATTGGAACGTGAAAAGAAAGCCAAAACAAGCAAAAAAGACCAGGGCAAATCGAATGGCTCTGTTCAAAGCTCAGAAGAGCATGAAAAACAAAAGTTATACATCACAAAAAGAGATGACGACAAAATTGGCGCCGAATCAGGATTATCCGCACGCGCTCAAGATATGGCAATACGTAAGCCCCTTGAAAAACAGCAAAAACCAGCAGTTGAATTCCAGAGACAAGAGCTGCAGACTGAAAGATTGTATGCTAATAGAGAAATGCGCAGGCATCCGGTAGAACATGACACAAGCCAGACAGATACAACTAGAAAAGCGGTTTCAGATACAGCTGGAAATTCATTTGATAAGACATTTGGTAGGATATTTGATTCAAAAGAAAAAGTGCATGATATAAATCTTGGAAAAGGTTGGCACTTGAATTGGAAAAGCATCCCCCGTTAAACCAATGATTGCTATTTTCCCTTCACTTTTTTGATGCACTCTTCCAAGTCCGCCTTTACGCCGTGGTGCCTGAAGTATTTCACTAAATTCTCAACATCGTGGCGCAGGAAATCCTCTGCCTGCGGATGAGAGAGGAGCACAGCCTGCCCGACATCTATGAGATAGGGACCGCGGTCGTCCATAAGGATGTTGAATTCGCTCAGGTCCGCGTGCACAATCTCTGCAGCATAGAGTTTTGCAACATCCTCCAAAATAAGCTCAAAATCCCTTTGCGGGTTCAGGCTTCCTGTTTCTTTCAGGGTGGAATAAGGAACCCCCTCGTGCCCTAAGAATTCCATTGCAACTATGTTTCGGTCGCATAAGATGGGGGCGGGAACGCGGCAGCCTGCATCGTGCATGACCTGCAGGTTCTTGTATTCTTTTCGCGCCCATGCGCGCATTACCTCGAATTTGTTGTGCAGGATGTCCTTGAAGCGGTTGTCCCCTTCCATGTACTTGTGCATGCGCTTGAGTACAGGAGCGGTTGTGCGGTATATCTTCACTGCAACAAAACCGTTTTTCGTGCTTGCGCGGAAAACGTTTGCCTCTTTTCCTGTGCAAATTGGGTAATCTAGGGTATCGAAGGTGCCCTTTTCTATCATCTTGGAAAGCGCGTGGAATGTCGGCCTGTCAAAAACCTCCTCCTCAGTCTTAGATTTTTGGACTACCTGCTTGTCCTCAAGGTGAGGGCGCTTTCTTTTTGAGAGACTCATTGCCATAAGTAGAGTAAGGGACTTGTGCTTAATATAACTTTTACTTTATGTAGCCCTTTGCGCGCAGGAAGTCAGCCTGCAGCCTGTTGTATCTCCAAATGATGTCTGCTTTCTTGTCAGGGTCTATTTCCCAAGGCTGCACAATTACGATGTCACCGTCGCGCACCCAGATGTTGCGCTTTATTTTCCCTGGAATGCGGCACATGCGCTCTTTCCCGTCCTTGCATTGCACCATGAGGCGCCCGCCGCCAAGCACCCCGATTACTATTCCAAGTATTTCGTCCTCTTTTGGGATGCGCACGCGAAATGTCGGAACTGGTTCTTCGTCTGCCATAAAAATCACTTACTTTACAGGCGAGCGCGCACCGCACGCATCGCACACAAGGGTCTTTATGCCGTGCAGCCCTTCCACGATTTTCGTGTCCGGGCGGCTGCATTCCTTGCATATAACATACTTGTTGATGAAAGTGGCGAGCTTCTCGTTTATAACCCTGTCGTAAAATTTTCCATGCAGCACAAGACGGTTGCCTTCCATTGTGCCTGGGATTGCAAGCTCCTTTGAGAAGTATTTTGCAAGCATTTGCGGGTCGCGGCGTATTTTCAGGCAGATTGCCTCGAAGTTCTTCACAACGGTTTTTGAGCCCTGCATGAGCGTTTCGGCGTTGGGGGGCTCAAAGCGCTCGCCTGATGCTGTCTTTTCAGGCAGGGAGGCGCGCGCTCTCTTTAGCAAATTTTCATAATCATCCATTAAACCACGGCATAATAGGGGCGAAAGGGCTTAAAAATGAATACTATATATGAAAAGCATGGCAAAGAAGGCAGCAAAGCTCATCACAAAGGACATGCTGATTGGGGATATTGTGGTGAAATACCCCCATGCTGTGCAGGTGCTCATTGAGAACGGGTTCCATTGCATAGGGTGCTCCATATCCCCTTATGAAACTCTTGAGCAGGGAAGCGCGATGCACGGATGGGACGAGAAGCAATTTGAAGAAATAATTGAAGCAATGAACAAGATTGCAGAGGCGGAAGTGAAAGCGCAGAAAGCAATGGAAAAGAAAAGGAAAATTTAGCCCGTGCCCGTATTTTTCTGCAACACTGGCGATGAATTTAATCCTTGGGCAGGCTGCCTTGGCTTGAACGTGCGCGTGCGGATGCTTAAAATTCCGTCTTTTGAGATCGGGTTTTTAGGTGCAAGCCTGAAGTGCTTTGCGAATTCTTCTGCAAGTGATGTGAGGGCATTCCGCGCCCTGCTGCGGAATTCTTCAGGTACATATTCCTTGCTCTCGACCAGCCTAAGCTCTTCGAAGCTGCAGTTCCTTGCATTGCATCCAAAATAACTTGAAGCTACAGAGCAAAATTGGGTTTTTGCCGCATCGCGCACAAGTTGCGGGAGAAGTGCATCCCCTTCCATTTCGGAAATTTCAATCAGCATGCGTTTGGACGCATAATAGCGAAGTGCATTCATGCCGTCTGCCTCACTTTTTTCAAGCGTTTCGCCCTCTTTCCTTGCCATTGACCAGAAATAAATCGCATGGAGGTCGTTGAATGCCACTCCGAGAAAAAACAAATTGCTCATTTGGGGGCTCATGCTTCCAAATGCTGAGAAAAATTCTATTAGTTTTGGATCTGGCTTGCTTGGCGAATATGGGATAGGGGGGCATTCTGCTTCATAGAAGCCACTTTCAAACAGAACATCTGATGCCGCATTCCTCGTTTTAAGAGGGCAGCAGGGATTTCTTGTGATATCCCACAGGTACGCCCAGCCATTTTGGGCGTTATCTTGTTTAATGCATGAAACCATGCGCATTCCGACGCGGCTTGCGCAGGAATATGCTTTTTTGCGGATAATCCCGGGCAAATGCTCTGTTTTTTCATGTTCCAGCAGGCCAAGCAATGGAGCCAGCGCGTTGAATAATCCCTCAGGAGACTTTAGTGAACGCAATGCGTTGCCAGTGAGTTTTTCCATTGAACTTGCAGCGGCATTATGGAGTTTTTCATTGTCCAAAACACCGCTTTGGATGAGCTCTGTCAGGTTTTTCAGTCCTTCTGGCGGGTCAAATGCCACTTCAAATATTCGGATCCTGTTGAGTTTGGCAGCCTGTATGCTTCGTTCAATCAGAGGATTAAGCCAGGCTGGCGCATGCATGAGATGATGCCCCTCGCCCGTTTTTGAGCCAAGCTCTGCATGCTTGCCTGCTATTGCCAAATTTTCAACAGCGCGAATCCAGGCTTTCTCGCGCACGCTCTCCAAAGGATGGTAAAACGCAATCAGGTATAAGTTGTTAACCGAATATTCCTCTATCCTCATGGTGGTATTTAGAGGCTAATAGTATTTAATGTTAATCTTAGGGCATCCCCATCATTTTGTACACGAGCAATGCCGCAACCCCTGCAAGGCAAATGGGCGGCAGCGCAGGCAGGAATACCCTTCTTTTGGACACAAACCAGAGCGTGAGATAAATCCCGATTGTGCAGCCAAGCGCAACTGCAATCGAATCCCCGATGCTACCTAGCTTGTATGCGGAAACAGAGAGCATGAGTGGCACTGCCAAATCCCCGCTCCCCAAGTCCATGCGCTCGCCCTCTTTTTGCGCGCGCTCTACGTATTTCACTTCGGTTTCCTTTTCCTTTCGCGCTGGAATTGTTTTTGCAGTTACGGAAAAAGAGAGCTGGCGCGTGCCAAGCTCCTTTGCAAGCGTTATCATGTGGCGCGTTTTGAAAACTGCAATATAGTCATAGATGGAAAGAAGGACAATGCACAGGAGGGTTGGGATAAAACCCACTGAGAATCCAAAGAGCGCCCCGACGCCTGCACTGGAAATGATTGTTGTTGCGTTCTTTATCTGCGCAAAAGCGAATTTTGCTGCTGCAAAAAGCGCTGCAAGGATGCCGCTAAGCAGGATTGCAGTGAGCACATCCGCCCCAAGCAATATTGCAAACGTGAAGAATACAACTGCAGATGAGGATGCGACTACAAAGAACTCAAGGAAGCGGAAGAGCATGTTTCCCTTGTAAAAGCGCACTACGAGGAGAATGAGCCCTGCCCCCAGAAGTATGTAAAGAAGGAACACAAGCGCAAAAAGAGGGTCTGTGGACTGTTCGGGAGTCACTATGCTGAGCTCCTGTATTTGCGGCACCATTTTAGCGTTTTCAATGAGCGTTACGCCCACAAAAATGCCAAGGACTTGGGTGAGCGCGAAGAATGCGACTATCCAGAGTATTGTTTTCATATTCCCACTTTGCTACTGCAACTTTATGAAATGCACGCGCATTTGCACCGGCGTTTGTGTTTTCACGGGCGTTTATTTTCATTGATGCTGTTTTTTTGCTGCTTGTTGCTTCTTTTTCAATTCCTTCAATGCCTTGTCAAACGCACTAAGGTCGTCAAAGTTCAAATACACGGACGCAAACCGCAAATATGCGATGAGGTCGGTTTTCTTGAGCTTTTTGAGCAGTATTGCGCCTATTTTCCTGCTGGGCACATCAATCGAGTCCAATTTTCGCACTTCAGCCTCCACGCTGTCCGCAAGCCGTTCTATTGTTTCCGCGGATACGGGGCGCTTTTCGCACGCGCGCTCAAGCCCTGCAAGTATTTTGTGCCTGTCAAACTTCTCTCTCCTTCCATCCTTCTTTATCACGCTCAAATCCATTGTTTGCGCTTCTTCATAAGTGGTGAAGCGCTTTTTGCAGCGGGTGCATTTCCTCCTCCTGCGCACCTGGAAGTCGCTGCTTTCGCGCGAGTCAAGCACAAGCGTATTCCAATAGGAGCAATATGGGCATTTCAAGCAAATTACCTTCCAATCATAAGTTCCCGTGTGCGCGGGCATCTTGCAAATTGCCTTCTGATTGCGGGCATTTCAAATCCACTATCTTCCAATAATAATTCCTTGCTGCGTAACTTCAAAATTGTGCCAGCCGCGCGAGGCTGCAAGAAGGCCCCTTATGCTAATGCGGTTCTCGTCAAACTCCATTGCCCCGTCCATGAGGTGCTCCATTGCAGAAACGTCCTTTTGGTCGTGCATGCCTTTTTCAAGCGCAAACATTGCCATTGCACCATGGTGGCGGCATTTTCCCGCGATAGTTTGCACAAAATCGGATGCAATTTGCGTGCCCGCATCCTCAATTATTGTGGAAAGGGAGTGGAACGCAAGCCTGTGCATTGGGGAATATGCTGCAAGCCTTTCCTGCGAACGCGTTATGCAAAGGGAAATCTGGCTGAGCGCAGAGGGCGAATCCACATAGGAGAGAAAGCCCGCATCCTGCAAATGCGGGTCGTACTGCTTGCTGTAGCAGTCTATTACCTCTATGAGGTTGCTGCGCTCAAAATATTCCAGCAGCCAGCCGCTTGCATACATCATGCGCTTCCAGTCCTCATACCCGTAGTCCGTGAGCACGAAAATCCCAGGGATGTTCATGCGCAGGCCCTCGTAAACAAATTGCATGAGAAGCGGCTTTTTCCCGCACATTGGCTCCCCATAAAGGAGAAGGTTGCACGTTTGCGGCAAGCCCCCGCCCAGTATTGCATCAAGGGAGGGTATTCCAATCGGATAAAGCATTTCGCCCTGTGCCTGGGGCATTTGGGGCTGGCGCATGGGCTGCCCCATCTGCCTGCCAAACATTGGTTGCCCGATTGCCATAAATGCACCGTAAAACTAACACATTCGCACGTTATATACAGATGTTAAAAATTCTGTGTAGCTTTATAAAGATATAGTGGAAAACAAAAACATGGCAGAACGAAAGGCACGCTCATTTTCAGAAGACGCACAGCAAGGGGAAGCGCAGGAACAACCGCAAGAAGACGCACAGCAACCTTTGCAATATCCGGAACAAACTCCCGCACAATATCAGCAACAACCCGCCCAGTATCAGGCCCAGCCTCCTCAATATTCCCAACAGCCGGTGCCGGCGCAATACCCGCAAGTTTCTCCTTATTCGCAACCCGCAAATTATCCGCAAGCTCAAGCGCAGTATGCGCCTGCGCCAAACAAAACCCCGTCAGGGATACCCGGCTTTGACGAGCTTACTGAAGGGGGGTATGAAATTGGGAGCATAAACCTGGTGGCAGGCCCGACCGGGTGCGGCAAAACTACGTTCATAATGCAGTTCCTAAACAACGGGGCTGTGCAATACAACGAACCGGGAGTGCTCATATCCTTTGAAGAGCCAAAAGACGGCATTTATGCGCACATGCTGCGCTTTGGATGGGATTTTGCAGCCCTTGAGCAGCAGGGGCTTTTCGCAATCATCACGTACAAGCCGCACGAAGTGAAAAAACTCATAGACGAGGGCGGCGGCTTCATATGGGACGCAATAAACTCAATAGGCGCAAAAAGGCTTGTTGTGGATTCCCTAAGCTCGTACTCCATGCTCTTTGAGTCGCCCTACACCGCACGCGAAGCTGAAATAGAGTTCTTTGAGCTACTTCGCAAATGGGGCTGCACAACAGTTCTTTCCGGCGCTGCTGAAAAAAACCGCATCTCCGTAGGGGTGGACTACCTTGCGGACAGCATTGTGATGATGCACAATCCGAGAAGGAAAAATGCGCGCCTGCGCGCAATTGAGGTTCTCAAGATGAGCGGCGCGAACCACTCGCAAAAACTGTGCCCATTTGAATTCGTGGACAACGAAGGCTTGCACGTTTACCCTGCTGAAGACGTATTTTATGAGATAAAGGAAGGCGGAAGGATGCAGGTTGACCAAGGGTAAAAAGGGATTTTCTGGCCGGAAGGAGCGTTTGCGGGCTAAGGGGACTGTTTCTCTGTTTGCGTTTTTTTGCTTCGTGCCTCATCCACCTGCGCAAGCCAGGAGTCCCCGATTTTTAGCATGTAGTTTCCGAAAGTTTTTGAGAGGTGTATTGTCATTGGGCGGTATTTGCGCTTGCTTTCAAGCGCAACTATTGTCTGCCTCTCAACTTTTAGCATCCCGATTCTCTTTAGGCGGGGAAGAACTCTGTTGTAAAAGGTCGCTTTCGAAATATCGCACGAGGAAACGAATTCCGCAATTTGCGCGCCTTCCATCTTTGTTTTTTTCATCATTTCTCGCATAAAGGAAACCGCGACCTCGTTGTACTTGTGCTGGTATTTTGCAGGGAAAACAAAACTCATCACTTCCTCAAGGTTCCATAAATTCCGCGTGGGTGCCTCGTTTGAATCCTCAAAGGAGCGAAGCGCAGGGGAATCGTGCGCAGGAAGGTAAAGGCATTCGCTGGATGGGATTCCCCTTGAGGCAATTGTTTTCTCCTCTTTCTTTTCTTCTTCTACCATAGCAGTAAATCAGGCATAATCTTAATTTACCTATCGGAACACGGCTATCTAAAGAGCCATGGAAGGAAGTTTGCTGCAAAAGCCGCAACAAGCAAAACCATTATTGCCTGCACAACGTGCTTGTTTTTCACGGTTGCATCCAGCATCTGGAAGCCGTCAAAGAAGGGAAGGGGCACGAGGTTTATTGTGCCCACAACGAAATTAAGCGCAAATGCAAGCGCAAGCGTTGTGTAAATGAACATGAGAAGCGCATTGTTGGGGTAATACACTAGCCATCCCCTGCCGGATTTGAGCACAACGTTGTAAAGTATGCCGATTTTTCCGTCTGCTGTTGCATTCCTTATGAATACGCCCTTGTCAGTCAGGACAGTGACTGTGCTGTTTGGCATGAATGTGATGTTTTCAAACGAGCCGAGGTATTTGCCGTTTAGTTTCATGATTCCGGTTTCTGCGTATAGCGGCGAAGAGTTCGAAGTGAGAGTGCCGTTTGTTTCAAATATTATGCTGCCCCTTGGAAGCGTGCCTGCCTCCACGCGCACACCGTCCGCGCGGAAATTGTAGGTTGCAAAAACGAACAAGAGAAGCACTATGAAAAGAACAAACGAAGTGATGAAATTCGACATTGAGCCCGCAACAAGCACGCGGTTTTGAGTGTGCATGTCCGCTTTTTTCAGTTGTTTCTCGTCCGGGTCTATGAATGCGCCCATTGGGAGGAATCCGAGGAACACAAGCCCTGCGGAATTCAGCTTTATTTTCCCAGCGCGAGCAAGAAGCCCGTGCGCGCATTCGTGCACAACAAGCATTATTGCAAGCGCAAGCACCGCCTCAAAGAGGGGCAGGTTTATGCCGGGGAGTATGAAGGTTGCGCCAGGGGCAGTGTTGTTAAGCGCAGTGGAATTTCCGCCTATTGCGCCCACAACCGCACCCACTATCAAAATTGCGTAGCTTATGAGCGAAATCGTTGTGAAGAGCGCGAATCCGCCGATTACAATGGAGGAGAGCATGAGAATGTCGAAAAATGAGAAGCCCGAGGCGCTTGCGCGTATTTTTGCGCCCGACTGCGCAAAATCAAAAGTGTTGAGCGCGGATGCGAGTATTGGAAAGACGCTGGGCGCCACAAAAAGCGCGAGTATTGCAAGGAGCGGAAAGCCCACGAGGAAGAGCACTATGAGGCGCTTGGGGTTTCGTGCCTCCTTTGACATCATGAAGTAAGAGAGGAACCCGAAGCACACTACGAGCCCTATGTCCGCAAACCATTTGAGAAGGGTTTCGTTTTTCTTTGCAAGCGAATCTATGAGGGAAAGCCCTGTCTTGCTCCTTAGCATTATGAGCCCCCAGCCGCCGTCCAGCGAATATTCGCGGCGCACGAATTCCCCGCAGGCAACAAGCACAATTGCTGCTGCAAGGAATTTCAAGACGGCTCCCATGCTCGCATCAAGGATTTGCAGGAAAAGGAATATTGAGACCAAAACCGCAAGGCAGCACAGCGCCTTCCGATAAGGGGCAAGGGACGCAGGCAGTATGCTACTGGTGTGTTTTTTCATGCTTCTCCTATTGCGCAAAACAATAAAAGGTTACTGTGGCTATTCCATAGCGGGAGGAATTGCAGGATATGCGCGAAAATGCGGTTTTTCAATGCGGATGTTTTTGAAATAATTTGGCGGGTGTTTTTATGGAATGTGAAGTTTGCGGTGCAGAAGAAGCCAGCATGATATCCCTTATTGAGGGCGCACGCCTTAACGTTTGTTATAAATGCGCAGGGCTTGGGAAAGTCGTTTACCAGCCACAGCAGCGTGCGCGGGAGCAGGGAAGCGCCCACATTGCAAAGCCGCAGTTTGAAATCGTTGAGGAATACGATGCGCGCATACAGAATGCGCTGCGCAACATGAAAATAGGCGTAGGGGT
The DNA here is from genome assembly GCA_902384585.1 of Candidatus Anstonella stagnisolia. GTDB lineage: Archaea > Micrarchaeota > Micrarchaeia > Anstonellales > Anstonellaceae > Anstonella > Anstonella stagnisolia. The sequence continues at coordinate 106,387 of CABMCJ010000004.1, read as the reverse complement.
TCTTGCCGAGCGCATTAACGAAAAGGAATCCTTTGTGGAGCGCGTCGCAAGCGGGCATGCAAAGCCTGACGAAAAACTTGCGCGCAAGCTTGAGAAGGAGCTTGGCATAAAATTGCTTGAGGAAACAAGCGAGGGCACAAATGCGCCAACCGCAACAAAATCCGCAGGCATAACCCTTGGCGATATTCTCGAAATAGACAAGAAAAAGAAGAAGTAGGACACTAAAAGTTGATTTGATGGGCGTTGATTTGGGGGAGCTTGTGCAACGGCGCACGGTTTCCATAAGCGACCTTGCAGGCAAAACTTTTGCGGTTGATGCGTTCAACACCATTTTCCAATTCCTTTCCTCCATACGCCAGTCTGACGGGACTCCCCTCATGGATTTCAAGGGAAGGGTTACCGGGCATCTTTCAGGGCTGTTTTACCGCAATGCGCGGCTTTTGGGGGAAGGCGTAAAGCTTGTGTACGTTTTTGACGGGAAACCAAGCGAACTCAAAAGGAAAACAGTTGAGGAGCGGCAAAAGAGAAGGGAAGAGGCAACCGTGAAATGGCAGGCTGCAAAGGACGAAGGGGACATGGAAAACGCACGCAAGTTCGGGCAGGCAACAAGCAAGCTCACCCCTGAGATGGTGGAGGAGAGCAAGAGGCTGCTTACGTACATGGGAATACCGATTGTGCAGGCAACGCAGGAAGGGGAAGCGCAGGCTGCTGTGCTTGCGCAGGAAGGGAAAGTGCATGCTGTTGCATCGCAGGATTATGATGCTCTTCTTTTTGGCGCGCCGCTTCTTCTTAGGAACCTCACAATAAGCGGGAAAAGGAAAGTGCCGCGCAAAAATGAATACGTGGACGTTGAGCCTGAGCTTGTGGATTTGAACCACACGCTCTCTTCGGGAGGGCTTACGCGCGAGCAGCTTATACTTATGGGAATTCTAGTTGGTACAGATTTCAATGAGGGAGTGCCAAAAGTCGGGCCAAAAACCGCGCTCAAAATCGTGCAGGAAAAGAAAAACATCAGCGAGCTTGAAAAATACGTAAAGGAAAAATACAATTACGAGTTTGAAGTGGATGTGCGGGAAGTGGAGGATTTGTTCGTGCACCCGCACGCGCAGCACGGGCTTGGGATAAAGTTCACCGGGGTGCAAAAGGATTCGCTTCAAAAAATCCTGTGCGAAGAGCACGATTTTTCCCTGCAACGGGTGGAAAATACGCTGAACAACCTTGTTGCAAAAGAAAAGGAGAAAGGTTCACAGAGCAGATTGGGAGATTGGTGAGGTGAAACTATGTGCATAGAGAAAAAATATTGGAAGGGAATACTGGTTTCCGCAATACTTTTTGCAATTGTTGCGCAGGTTGTGAATACGCTTGGGGCGTATGCAACAATGGGATATTATACTGATCCAGCGTATTTCGCAGTCTGGAGCAAGCTCATGATGCCTGCCACGGGTGCACCTCCTGTTGAATTCTTTTTCCTTGCGCTTCTGCTTGCCTTTGCAAGTGGAATAGTTTATGCGGGTGCATACTCAATTCTTATGAAGGCGATTCCGGGAAAAACGGAAATGGGGAAAGGCATTTCATACGGCATTTTGCTCTTTGTTGTTGCAATCGTGCCTGGCTATCTCTCCATGCTGCTGCTCCTGAACCTTCCATCAGGGCTTGTTGCAAGCTGGGGGGCTGAAAGCCTTGTGACTTCGCTCATAGGCGGCGTGCTGATTGCAAAATTTGTGAAGTAAAACGCTGCCAAACAAGAGCGCCCGATTGCGCATTCGTGCCAAAGGATGAAGTCGAATTGCTCGCCCGAGCGATAAGCCTAAACAAAGGAAAGGTCCACTTGCTCGCCGTCCTTAAGCGCGAATTTCTTGCGGAATTCAATGGGCCCCACGAGTTCTATTATGTTCAGCCCGTGCTGGGATTTCTCAGGGAAGATCGCAACCGCGCTTGTTCCATTGAAATGGCATACGTAGGATATGAGCCCGCCGAGCTTCTTTCCCTTGTGCTCAAAGCCCTTTATGTAAAGCCCTTTCCTTTCCCTAAGAAGCAGCCGTTTTTGCACCTCTTCGGGAGGCAGTTTTACATTCAGAGTGCCAGGGTAGGGCTCAAAACCGTAGAGCTTTGTGAGCTGGCCCTTGTAGCCTGGAAGGGACATGTAATATTTGCCCTCGCCTATTCCGCTCACTATTTCCCCGCGCATCTCTATTGAGGAGGAACTTTCAAGGGCTGCCTCAATTGAGCCCTTAAGCGAAATTGCCTCGCTTGTGCTCTTTTTTGTAAGCAGAATGCCATCTTTTGTGCGCGTTATCCTGCCCCCTTTTTCAAGAGATATGAGGCGGCGCGAGAGCGTCTGCTGGGGCATGCTGAGGGTTGCTGCAAGCTCGCTCTCAGTAACCTTAAGGGGGGAAACGTGCGCGCCTTTTTTCAGGAGGAATACTTCAATCTCGCTTAGCATGCGCCTTATTTTCCCGATTAGCTTTAAATAGTGCGGGCAGCCCAATGAGTACGCCTATGAAGATATGAACAACCGCTGATTTGATGATGTTGCTAACAGCATCTGAGGCAATAATATTTACGCTTGGCAAATGGCGTTGCCGCATGCAGCATGTTTTTTAATTTTACATGCAAGTAACTGATGGGAGGGGCTTTTATGGAAGTACTCGACATGCTAGACATTATTCCAACGGAGAAGCTTCTTGTGCACGAGCAGACTATTGAAAAGAACCTTCTTGCACTTCGCGAGGCAATGCTCAACATCGGGCGCCTTGTGGACCCCATAATCGTGGACAAAAAGAATTTTGTAGTGCTTGACGGCAACCACCGCCGCGCAGTCCTAGACATGATAAAATGCCCAAACGCCGCCTGCCAGCTTGTGGACTATGAGGATGAGAGCATAAAGATTGGAGGATGGTTCCCCGCAGTGAAAAACATTGACCTTGGCGTGTTTGAGCACAAGAAAGAGAAAGTTGATTTTGACACTGGGCTTGCGGAGCTTGACAAGATGAAAGGCTGCTTCATGGCTGTGAAGAGGAAAAACGGGCAGCAGGAGTGCTACCTTTTCAATTCCTTTTCAGGCTCCCTTAGAGATGTCGTGGAAGAGCAGAATGCGCTTGTTTCCAAAATACCTTCAACTGACATTGCATACATTGAAGATTACCGCGCAGAGGAATTTTTGGCAGAGGGAAGGACCGTCCTGTACCGGCGCATGTTCACAAAAGAGGACGTTGTGAAAGAAGCGGTTGCACGCAGGCCGCTTCCCCCCAAATCCACAAGGCACTCCATCCCAAACCGCATAATCCGCATGAATCTGCATTTGGGATGGCTTTCCGACACGCGCGAGAACGCCAAGCTCCTTATGGAGGACATGCTGCGCAAAAGGATGTCTGAGAGCACTGTGAGAAGGTACACCGAACCGGTAATAGTCATATACTGAGTTTTCGGGATTGCGAGCCAGTAAAAGTAATATACCTGCTGTGCGAATTAGGCGCATGCTCAAGATAAAAGAAAGCCTGCTGTTTTCTTTGGTGATTAGCGCACTGGCCGTGCTTGTTGGGTATTTGCGCTTTGCACTCACTCCAAGCGCGCTTCTTGTTGCGTGCGCAGCGGTATTTGCAGGCACCTTTGCACCCAACATAGACATCCCGTTCATACACTTGCGCAGGCATCTCAAGCTTGCGGTATTTGTTGCCTCTTTCTTCATCATGCTCTACATCTTCCTTGGGATGGAAGGAAAAATATCCCAAATGTGCATTGCGGAATTCGGGCAGGCAAATTGCTCGTCTGGAACCCTTGCACTGCTCATTGTTGCGCCGTTTCTCATTGCAACTGTAATTGACATCATAATACCGTTCAAGAGCGGCCCTTTGCACGGCATTATCCCTGCTTTCCTTTTCGGCGCCGCAGTGTTCGTTTACCTTCTTGGAAAATACGGGCTTCTTGCAAGCGCATTTGCGGCGGCGTGCGGATTCTTTGCATACATGATTCACGTTGTGCTAGACAACGACAGGTATTAATAGCACTTCGGGCAGAATATGTATGCGATGATGACACCGCTCCAGTGAGGTAGGAAAACCCAATGGCTCTACGGAGTAGCTTCTGAGCAAATACACTAAATATTATGTTAACCTGTTCGCGCAAATTTAGGATTTGGGGAAACGCTTTTCCATTACGTAAAAATATTTTTTGTGGAGTTTGCTAAGATACGGGCCGAAGCGGATCCAGCCCCTTCCTTCCAAAAAAGCCAGCGTATCGACCCTGTATGATGGCACGTGCGACCTGACTTTTGCCCAGTTGTTTTCCATTGCATATTGCTCAAGGGCTTCGATTGCCAATTGCCCGTACCCGTTTGCCCTCATTTGCGGCAGGATAAAAAGGTAGGTTGCCAGCTTTTTGACCGGATTTACCGCTACGCTGCCGACAAGCCTGTTGCTGCTTTCACGGATTATAAAATAGCTCATATTTTCTTCTTTGTCGGATTGCGGCAGCGTGAGGTTTTCTGCCCCTTTGCCCTTGTAAATTGCCCTTGGAAAACGAGGCACCTGCTTGAAATTCAGCTCTCGGAAATAAAACACCGAAGACAGCATTGGCAACCTGTTGAATATGTTTTGCCCGCTGCCAATAGTTGGCGGGCATTTGGTGTTCTCACTGATATGAATGCTGACCATGCTGTTATTATGGTTGCAAAGGTTCAAAAACATGGCATAAGTTTTACAGCATTACTTCAACATTTTCCCCAGAGATGCGCACGGGAAAAGTTTTCACGGGCGTTGTCGCGGGGCCAGCAAGAACTTTGCCTGAGGCAACGTCAAATTTGCTCCCATGCCAGGGGCACTCTACAACACCCGCATTGAGGGGACCGCTGCAAAGGGGCCCCCCTGCATGAGGGCAGGCGTTTTCAGTTGCATAGAATTTGCCATTGAGCTTGAAGATTGCAAGGTTTGTGCCGTTTGCGCTTGCGCAGAAGGGCGAGCCTTCCCCTATGTCTTTTACCAATGCGACTTTCACATATTTTGTACCTTTCATCCCAACCACCTCTTTGTTAATGCCGCTTCCAACTGCCTTGCGCGCGCGTGCAATGCGCAATGCAAGGGACACGATTACGCTAAGGGCAAAAGCTGCCCACAAATACTTGAGGGAACTGGACTGCACGTTGCTTCCGAGGAACCACGAGTGAATCCATACGGATGCGAACAAAAGGTAGTTCGCATAGTGTATAATGCGCCAGCGCGTGCGAAGGAACGGATGCTGCATCAGGAGTGCGCTGCCGGCAGTGCATATGAGAAGGAGAAGCTGGAAGAAGCCCAGCCACACAAAAGTCACAAGGGAAGGAGGCACAAAATTAAGGGCAAGGAAATTTGAAAGCCCGACACCTATGAGAATCATGGAGGGGTGGATGAGCGCAAAAAGAAGGGCTGCGATGCCTTCCGCGCGGTGGAACTTCTCGGCAAGCGGGAAAACCTTCCTTAGCAAGTCAAGGTTTGAGCCTATCATAATCTGCGCCCACAGGAGGCTGAAGGCATAAAGCCCGACAAGTGGGAAGAGAAGCGCGCTTGCAGTCGCAAAGTTTGCGCCAATCAGGAAGGACACTCCCCCGTGTGCGCTGAAAAACGTGTACGTTGTGAGCGCAAATACCGAGAGGTATACGAGTGCGAAGGCAAGGAGGATTGCGTGCGCATTTTTTGCCGCAGGCGCCGGAGGTTCATGCTTGTTTTGCACATTCTGCTTTGTTTGAATCCGGGTGTTTTGCATAGGTTGCTGTTTTGGCTTAGCCTGCTGCTCTGTTTGCGCGCCTCTTGAAAATGAAAATAGTTTTGCATGCGGATTTTGTTTGCCCGTTGCAAGGCCAGCAAGAATTCCGCCCGCCATTGCGCCCATCACCATCCCGTTCCCTCCCAAGCCCGTTGCAACAAGCACGTTTGGGTATTTGGGGTGCTGCGCAATGTAAGGCAAGCCGTCATGGGTGCACACAATCCTTCCGGACCACTCATTTTCAACAGTGTATTTGCCTGAGAATTTTTCATTGAGAAATTCCCTGAGCTTTTCGTGCTGTTCGTTTGCGCTAAATTTCTCGCCCTCGCGAACGTCCATGCCCCCAAGTATTATCCTGTGCGAGTCCAGCCTGCGGAAATAGAAGTATGGGTCCGCTGTATCCCAGAAAATATTGTCCGAAAACGGGGCGCCCTTGGGGTAATTTGCAACAAGCGCAAAAGTCACGTTTGTTTCAAGGGAAACCGGAAGCTCGAACTGCCTGGGCGGGACTCCGGTTGCAAGTATTATTTTTTTCGCGCGGACAATCCCCCCTGCTGTCCTTATTTCCACCTTGCCAGAAACAGAAATCTCTTTTGCCTCGGAATTTTCAAATACCCGCAAGCAGGATGGCTTTTTCTCCAGCAGCCCGAAGATAAATTTGCGCACATCAAAGCGCGCCTCGCCTTCAACGCACATTGCCTCTGCAACAGCAGGGCAGGCGGCGCGCGCTTCTTTGCCCTGCACAAAATGCGCATTTTTATCAACAGAGTGCACTGCAGCCCATTCCATCTTAAGTTTTGGATTTTCAGGCGCATAAGAACAGCAATAGGAGGAGCATTCTGAAAAATCGCACTTTATTTTCCTCCTTTTTACAAGGGAATGCAGGTATCCGCTTGCCTCGCGCGTTGCAACAAAAAGTTCCTGCACGAATGCGCTCCCGTATTTTTTTGAGAGGATTGCACTTGAGGTATCAGGGATGCGGGTGAGGAGCGCGGTTGTAAAGCCGGTTTCACCCCCTGCAATCGTCCCTTTTTCAAGAAGTATCACCGAGAACCCTTGCTCTGCCATCCTCCATGCAGCCATCACGCCCACAATCCCGCCGCCTATTACTGCGAAATCGGCAGCTTGTTCCCCAAAAAGCGCGGGAAAGCGAACCTTCTGCGGAACCGAATCAAACCAAGGAGAAGAATTTTTCAATTGTTTTGCCATCAGGCTGCCCCATATACGAAGTTGCCCCAACTTTTATAAAGATGGGCTTGGGACTTGTTGCGGAGGGATGGATATGAAAGGATTGGTGGTTTCAGTTTTAATCGCGCTCCTTGTTTTCGGCTGCACGCAGCAATATGCGGCACCAAATGCGCCGCAAGCGCCGGCAACAACGCCTGCGGCAAATTCGGGTTTGCAGGCACCTCCGGCAGCACAGGCTTCAAAGGCAACTGTTGGGATAAGCGGCTTTGCATTCAACCCTGCTTCGATTGAAATTGCAAAGGGCACAACAGTTACGTGGACAAACAAGGACTCGGTGCCGCACTCCGTAACGAGCGACAACGGGGCATTTGACACGGGCATATTCCAAAGCGGGGGGGAAGGGAGTTACACTTTCAATGCGCCCGGCACGTATGCATATCATTGCTCAGTGCACCCTTCCATGAAAGGCACCGTTGTTGTAAAGTAACCGGCTGCGGCTGAAGCCTGCAAAAAGAAACCTGCAAAACGTTTATAAGAAACGCCTTCAAATTTGCGTTATATGCGCAAAAGCGGTGCAGGAGTGAAGTCCCGCCTTTTTCTTACGCAAAGCGCGCAAAACCGGAGGGGTTTGAATGGCTAAAAAGGGAACTGCTAAAAAAGGCATGAGCCTTTTGGAAAAAGAAGGGATGGCAGTGGGGCTTGCGGGCGTCCTGTTCTTCCTTTTCGGGCTGCTGCTTCTTATCACACCCACCATGACGATAAACTCTACGATTTTTGTTCTGGGGCTGCTTCTTGTTGTTGCAGGGCTGCTAAAGCTTTATGAGGGGCTTTTCAAATGCAAGGGCACGGGTTTTGCAGGATATCTGGTGATTATGGGGCTGATAGCAATAATCGCAGGGGGCATAATGCTTGCAATTCCTGATGCAGTAACAGCAGGCGTGATACTCACGTTCGGGTTCCTTGCGCTCATACTCGCAGTGATTGCCATTATTGGCGGGCTTGGGCAGATAGCATACGCCCTCAAGAAGCTCAAGAGCAGGATTGTGCCGCTCATAGTGGGCATACTGTTCGTGCTGCTTGGGCTCTTCATGCTCTTCAACCCGCTTTCCGCAGGGCTTGCGCTTGTGAGCATAATAGGCCTGTTCGTAATAATGTACGGAGTGCTGCTCATGGTATTCTCGCTCTACCTTGGCTCGCTCGTATAGGTCTCCTTCTTTTTCTTTTCTTTTTTTATTTTTCCCCGCAAGCAGAATGATTAATAACAATTGATGAGAAGAAGGCAGTGGAGATGGGTTGCATGAGAAACGGATGGATTGCTGCCGCAATGGCAATAGTGCTTGCATTTGCGATTGCATTCTGGTTTTATCCACAAATTCCCGACAGGATTGCAGTGCACTGGGGAATTGAGGGGAATGCAGACGGTTTTGCGCAAAAGGAATTCTGGATATTCCTGGTGCCGATTCTGATGGTAGTGCTTGCGCTTCTTCTTTACATTATACCAAAAATGGACCCCAAAAGGAAGAACATCGAGCAGTTTTGGGAAAAATACTGCTGGTTTATTGCCGCAATTGAAATTTTCATGCTTTATTTGCAGGCGCTCATTGTTGTGTGGAACATGGGGATTGAATTCAACATGGGGCAGGCCCTTGCGCCCGCGTTTGCAGGGCTGTTCTATTTCATGGGCTCGCTTGTGCAGGTGGCAAAGCAGAACTGGACTATTGGGATACGCACTCCGTGGACGCTAAGCAGCAAGGGAGTATGGGAAAAGACGCATAAGCTTGGAGGGAAACTTTTCAAGGCGTGCGCAGTGCTCTGCCTTCTTGGAATCCTGCTGCCAAAATACTCGCTCGTATTCGTGGTTGCGCCGGTTTTGTTTTCTGCGGTTTATCTTTTCGCGTATTCTTATATAGAATATTCAAATGAGAGGAAGGGAAAATGAGAATAGTGGTTGCGGTTACGGGCGCATCCGGCATTGTGTATGCAAAGCGCGCGATTGAGGCGCTTGGGGAGCACAAGCCAGGCGTGATAATTTCAGAAGGGGCAAAAGTGCTTGCAAAAGAAGAGGGAGTGAAGCTTCCTTCGGGGAAAAATGTGTATGGCGAAAAGGATTTTTTCGCGCCTTTCGCATCCGGCTCAAGCGCGCCTGATGCAATGCTCGTAATCCCCTGCTCGCTTAAAACATTGTCCGCGATTGCAAACGGGTATGGGGACAATTTAATCTCAAGGAGCGCGGAAGTGTGCATCAAGGAAGGGAAAAAGCTTGTGCTGGTGGTGCGGGAAACCCCGCTTTCAGCAATTTCCCTTGAGAACTGCCTCAAGCTCGCAAGGATAGGGGTTGTAATACTGCCTGCGTGCCCTGGGTTTTACCACAAGCCAAAAAGCATAAGTGAGCTTGTTGATTTTGTTGTCGGGAAATCGCTTGATTCCCTTGGAGTAAAGAACAAAATGTACAAAAGGTGGAAAGAATGAAGCAAACGCTTGAAAAATTCGTGCAGAAATTGCAGAGAGAGAAGAGAATAGTGCACATAAAGAAACAAGTGTCTGAAAAGTTGGAAGCATCTTCCCTCTTGTACGCGCTTGATGGAAAGCCAGTTTATTTCCCAAAAGTAGGAGAAAGCGATTTTCCTGTAATTGGGAATCTCTTTTCTGATAGAAAACTTATTGCAGAATATCTCGGATGCTCTCAAGAGGAGCTTGTTGGAAAGCTTGCACATGCAATAGACAATCCCACAAAGCCGAAAGAGGCGAAGGATGCGCCATTCTTGAAGAATGAGATAAATACGTTGGACTTGGGCAAGCTGCCTCTCTTGTTCCATTATCCAGATGACGGGGGAAAATACCTTTCAAGCGCAGTCGTGATTGCGAAGGACAAGGAATACGGAAGGAATTGTTCGTTTCATAGAATGATGCAAATTGGAAAGGATAGGCTTGTTGCAAGAATATTGCAACGGCACCTTGACGAATTCATAAAAAGGGCGGGAGGAAATTTGGAGGTTGCTATTTGCATAGGGCTGCCCCCGCACATTTTGCTTGCTGCTGCTACTTCTGTAGAAATTGGAAAGGATGAGCTGCAGATTGCAAATTCCCTTATGCCACTTGAGACAGTACGGCTTGAGAACGGGATTTCCGTGCCTGCAGAATCACAGGTTGTAATGCTTGCTGAAATCACCCCTGAGCTTGTGGATGAGGGCAAATTCGTGGACCTTACCGAAACTTATGACATTGTGAGGAAGCAGAGGGTTGTGAAAGTAAAGAAAATTTACTACAAGAGCGGTGCATTCTACCATGCGCTTCTTCCTGGCGCCCTTGAGCACAAGCTCCTGATGGGAATGCCGCGCGAGCCCACTATTATGCGCGAGGTTTCAAAAGTGTGCGAATGCAAAGGCGTGAACGTTACGCCTGGGGGGTGCTCCTGGCTGCATGCGGTTGTGTCCATAAAGAAAAAAAGCGAGGATGATGGAAAAAAAGCAATAGAGGCGGCATTCTTGGGACACCACTCGCTCAAACTTGCAATTGTGGTGGATGAGGACATTGACATTTACGACCCTGCGCAGGTGGAATGGGCAATTGCAACGCGCTTCCAGGCAAAAAGCAACCTTGTTGTAAAGGAAAAGGAAAAGGGCTCGTCCCTTGACCCGTCAGCAGACCCAAATACACGGGAAACTTCCAAGATGGGGCTGGATGCTACAAAACCGCTTGTTGCAAAAGGGAAAGACTTTACAAGGGCAGAAATGCCAAAGGTGAAGATAGAGGAATACGTGTGATTCTATGATTCTTGACGAACAGGACAAGCAAATGCTTGCAGGCAAGTTTGGAAACGCTGCCAAAAAGTCAATGGAAATCTTGGTTGCGCTTGGGAAGATATATGGAGCAGAAAAGCTTGTGCCTGTTACTTCTGTGCAGGTTGCGGGAGTATCTTACGACAATTTGGGAGATGCGGGGTTGGAATACCTCGCAGAGCTTGCAAAGGATGGGCGGGTGAAAGTTCTTACAACGCTTAACCCCGCAGGAATGGACTTGGAAAATTACAAGGTGCTTGGGATTGGCGAGGACTTTGCAAAAAAGCAAAAGCTCGTGATAGACGCATTTGTGAAGATGGGCATTATTCCCTCGTGCACATGCACCCCGTATTTCATTGGAAACAAGCCAAAAGAGGGCGAGCACATCGCATGGAGCGAATCCTCTGCAGTGTGTTATGCGAACTCTGTTTTGGGTGCGCGCACAAACCGCGAAGGCGGCCCTTCCGCGCTTGCTGCTGCAATTTGCGGAAAAACCCCGCTTTATGGGATGCACCTTGAGAAGAATAGGCAGGCGCAGGTTGCGGTAAAAGTTGAGTGCGCACTTTCCGGAACAGAAGAGTTTGGGGCGCTTGGAAAAGCAACCGGAGAGAAAATCGGGAACAAAATTCCGCTCTTCTTGGGAATAAAATCTGCTTCTGTTGAGGAACTCAAATCCCTTTGCGCATCCATTGCGACTTATGGGGGCACATCAATGTTCCACATGCAGGGCATTACGCCGTGCAAAACAAGCGTGCCAAAGGAGGAAATCGCACTAAGCAAAAATGGAATTTCTGCTGCGCTTTCCTCAATGAACGATGATACGCAGCCGGACTTGGTTGCGCTGGGATGCCCGCACCTTTCAATGCAGGAAGTGGAGAAGATTGCCGGGATGCTAAAAGGAAAGAAATTGAAGGTGGAAACCTGGCTTTGCATTTCACGCCAGGTATTGCAGGAGGCGAAAAAGAAGGGGCTTGTGCAGGTAATAGAGCAAAGCGGCGCAAAATTCGCGGCTGATACGTGCATGGTGGTGGCTCCCATAAAGGGCAGGTTTGCATGCGTTGCAAGCGACTCTGCAAAAAGCTGTTATTATTCAAGGGCGAAAAACAAGTTCAAGACAAAAGTGGGAAGCATTGAGAAATGCATAAACTGCGCGATAAGCGGAAAATGGGACTAAAGTGAAGCGGGCATTGAAAACGGGCGATGGAGCAGGCATTGGAAACATTTGCAGTGCATAAACGTGCAGAGTGGGATTGATATGGAAACTTTCAAGGGAAGGGAAATTTTTGCGGGAAAGGCATCTGGCGAGCTTCTTTTTTCCTCCCAGCCTATTTCTTTTTATGGGGGCGTGGATGCAACAAACGGGATTGTGGTTGAGAAAGGGCATCCTCTTGAGGGAAAGTGCATTTCCGGGAAGGTGCTTGCGTTCCCAAATGGGAAAGGCTCCACTGTTGGCTCGTATGTACTTTATCGCTTAAAGAAAGCAGGGAAAGCGCCTGCCGCAATTGTGAACAAAGAGGCGGAAACAATTGTTGCGGTTGGCGCGATTATTGCTGAAATTCCCATGCTGGACAAGGTGGAATTTGAAAAGCTTGCAGCACTTGACGGGAAGAGTGCGCATGTGGATGCTGCAAAAGGCGAATTGAAGATTTAAGCAAATATCGGGAACGCAACTTTCAGCCCGTTTATTATGAATTGCACGCCCACTGCGCATACGAGCAAGCCCATTATTTTTATGAGCACTGAAAGCCCTTCTTTTCCTATGCGCTCATGTATTGATTCCGAAAACCTGAGCACAAGGTAGTTTATCATGCAGGAGAGGAATATTGCAATCCACAGCACAAACTCATGGCCGAATGTCACTGCCTGGCTTGCAAGCACTATGGTTGTTGTGATGGCGCCAGGGCCGGAAGTCATTGGAATTGCAAGGGGTATGAGGTATATCTGCTTGCTGCCCTGCGAGATATTCTGGGTATTTTGGGAAGGGAAAACAAGCTGCATGCCTATCACAAAGAGTATTATGCCGCCTGCAATCCTAAATGCCTCCAGCGTTATGCCATACATCTGGAAAAGGAAAAATCCTGAGAGCGAAAAGAAAATGAGCACGCAGAAGGCGACAAGGCTTGAACGGAATGCAATCCTGTTTGCCTCGTCCACCTTGTGGTTTTTCGTAAGGGAAAGGAACACCCCTATCGTAGAGAGGGGGTTCACTATTGCAAGCACTGAAATAAAGGCGCTTACGCCGAATGCAAGCGTCTGGTCGTCAAGCATGCAGAAATTAAAAAGGCAAGAAATAAAAACAAGTCCCTTACTCCGTCTTTATCCCTTCAAGCGCGGAGAGTATTGTCCAAATCTGCGTGCGCGCATGCATGGGCATGTTGATGTCCTCGCTCACGGAGTCAAGGGAATAGACAGCTGAAGAAACCTTTACAGGCAAATCGTCGTTGCTTTTGAGCTTGTCGCGCGCTTCTGTGAGGGCTTTCCTTATGTTTTTTGGGACTGATGTGTCACCTGTAACTATTTCCAGCATTTCTATTATGTCTTGCATTTTCTTGTCCATGCTTGTCACCTACTTGCTCAAAAGTATAAGCAATAAACGGGCCCGAAGGGATTTTTGGGCGGTTAAGCTTTAAATCTTAACCTGAACCCTCGACCATCAGCTTAGAAGGCTTGCGGGAATGCTGTTGGCATTTTTGCCGCTCTATCCAGGCTGAGCTACGGGCCCTTGATATCTTAAGATATGAAAGCACGGTATAAAAGTGTATCTATTGGAAAGAGAAACATGGAAGGATTTGACGCACGGAAGAAGCGTTTTATGCGCATACTTTCAATTCTCAAGCGCACATACCCGCACGCGAAATGCTCACTGGATTTTGGGAATGACGTGCAACTTCTTGTTGCAGTAATACTCTCGGCACAATGCACGGATGCGCGCGTGAACAAGGAGACTCCTGCGCTCTTTGCAAAGTGCAAGAGTGCAAAAGACTTTGCGGCAATGCCACAGGCGCAAATGGAAAAATACGTGCGCTCGTGCGGATTTTTCCGCACAAAGGCAAAAAACATACGGGAAACGTGCCGCATTCTTGACGAGCAGCATGGGGGGAAAATCCCGCGCACAATGGAGGAAATGCTGCGCTTGCCCGGAGTTGCGCGAAAAACCGCGAGCATTGTGCTTGGGAATGCGCACGGAATTCTTGAGGGAATACCTGTGGACACGCATGCGATAAGGCTCTCACAGCGAATGGGGCTCACGCGCGAGAAGGAGCAGAACAAAATTGAGAAGGATTTGCAAAAAATCGTGCCGCACGAAGACTGGCTGAATATTTCGAATTTGTTCGTATTCCACGGGAGGGCGTTGTGCACTGCGAGAAAGCCGAAATGCAAAGAGTGCCCTATCCTCTCTTATTGCCCATACGGAAAGAAAGCAGCCAAATCCTAACCTTTCTCCGCATCAACCACTTTCACGAACCCGTGCTTGGATTTGTAGAGCTCCCCCTGGTATATCAGGTCGTCAACAAGGCGGCGCGCAAGCTGCTCCTCGACATTGTAGTTTGTCTTTGCCTCTTCTATTATTTTTGCGATTTCCACCATGTCGTATTCCTTTTGCATTGAGCGCACGATATTCATTATTGTCTCCATCTTGTCAACGTGTGACTTGGGCTTGCCCGTTGAAATTATGTCCGAGTCAATCCTCCCTGTCTCGCGATCCATCATTATCTTGTGTATCACAAAGTCGGTTATCTTTATTGCGCGCTCCGCGTCCATTGCCTCCACAACCTGGGAAAGACGGGCTTTTGCGCCTGCTTCTGAGAGCCTTACCAGGCCCTCTATCTGCCTTGGGGTAATTGGGACTGCGCCGCCTCCCTGCGCGCGCCCCATTCTCCTCATCTCAACGTAATACGTTTTTATTTTCTCCATTGCCTCGTCAGTAAGCCTGGGCGTAACAGTCTGGCGCGCATATGCAATGTATTTTGTAAGGAATTGCGGGTCTACCAAGTCCGGGTCGTAGAACTTTGCATCAGGGGCTTTCCCGCCCTCTTCGGTGCGCGCCGCAGTTGCGCGCTTGTGCGAAAGTAGTATGTGGTCTGCAAGCTTTGTGTCCTTGTCCTCGTCCATCACGTCCATGATGGGGAAAATCAAGTCGAACCTTGAGAGAAGCGTTGGAGGGATGTCGAACTGGTCCCCTGGAAGCTTGTTCGGGTCAAACCTTCCGTGCTTTGGGTTTGCCGCCGCAAGTATTGCAGTCTTTGCCTTAAAGGAAGTGACAATGCCTGCCTTTGCAACTGAAACCGTCTGGGATTCCATGACCTCGTGCAATGCCGAGCGCTCGTGCTCGTCTATCTTGTCAAATTCGTCTATTGAGGCGATTCCCCCTGACGCAAGCACCAATGCGCCTGCCTTAAGCGACCAGCTCCCGTCCCCGAATTCGTCGCGCTCTGCGGATGCGGTAAGCCCCACTCCGGTCGTGGACTTGCCGCTCACGAAAATGCTCTTGGGCGCAAGCTCGCGCACCTGCTGCAAAAAGCGGGTCTTTGCGCTGCCTGGGTCTCCTATGAGAAGAACGTGTATGTCGCTTCGGATTGGGCCGCCGCCGGGCATGTTCTTGTCCTTTGCGCCGCCGAAAAGCTGGAGCACAAGGGCTTCCTTTACTTCGTTGTGGCCGTAAATTGCGGGCGCAACGGATTTTATGAGCTTTTCAAAAAGGTGCGGCTCTGTTGCAAGGTCGCGTATTTGCTTTCCTTCCTCTTCGCTTATTTCCACCTGCTCAAAGTCCCTCTGCAGCCCAAGGACGTGCACAACGTCAATATATTTTGTGTATATGGTTGAATTTTCCGACCTGCCTTTTTGCCTTTGGGGCGGGACTATGCGCATTATGCCGGTTATCACTACGTTGTCGCCGGGCGTGATAATGTTCACCCAGTCGTCCTCAAACCAAAGCTGTATGCGCGCTGCGGGAGCGCCTCCCTTTACACGTTCAAGAAGCTCCTGCGCCTCTGCGCGCTGCACGTCCATGAAATAAGAATTGTCCTCGTCAAGCCTGAGAGTATTTTTCTTGCACTTTTCGCACATTTGGGGGGGCTGCGTCTTCTTCGTGATTGCAAGCTTGTAGGTTTCCCCGCAGCTTAGGCACTCGTAGATAGCGACTTTTACGCGGTGCAGCACTTCGTTCCTCTTTGTAATTACGCCCTTGAAGGAAATAAGTTCGGAGATATTGCTTGAGCTTATGCCCTGGATCATGATGTCCTTGTCAGGCAGGTTGAAAAAGCGCACGTGGGGCTCGAATTCCATGTCAGGCATGGGGTGCCCGATTGCGACCAGCGCCTTTTGGGCTGCGTCTATGAGCAGGTCAGGCTTTTTCACCAACGCATCCGCAAGGTCGGGGTCGTATTTTTCCAAGTCAAGAAAGTCCACATTCAGGCTCTTTTTTTTGGGATAGTTGCCAACAAGCTCGTCTATCTGCTTCTTGTAGCCTGAAGATAAAAAGTCCTCGAATTCGCTTATTGCTTCTGAGATATCCTCTTCTGCCATAACCATCCCACTTAGGACACAATAGTACTCAAAGAGGATATATATTGTTTTGCGAGGCATGAGAAAGATTTATATACAAGAAGTGGGACAGTATAAGTAAGCATGTATAGAATAGGTGCTATGATGGAAACAATTTCAGTTAGAACTGCGCCGCCGCCATTAATGCAGATGTGGACGATGAAAGGCGGGCTTAGGGAAGGATTGCTGCATATGGGAAGAGTTGCACGTGCAGCACGCGGAAGGAGTGAGCGATTGGGGGATGAAGCTTCGGACAGGGCATCAGACTTTTTTAGAAACGGATGCACTAAAAGGGCAAGAAAAGCGAGCGAACGGGCAATTGCATATTACAAAGAAGCAAAAAGAAAGGCAACCGACTATGAGACAATAGCTGATATTGATGTAAAGATAGCTGCGGAAAATGTGTGCCTTCTTACAAACGAATGCATGACTGACGTTGACAGGAAACTATTGGAGGATATGTATCTGGTTTTCCGGGAAGTGCAAAGGCGCCTTAATGCTGCACTTGAATCTTATGTTGCCGCAGGCGAGCCTACTGCTGAGAGAGTTGAGAAAGTGGCGAGATTGGCACCGCTTTTGGCGCGCGCCACAAAATCCATGAAAGCCTTTTATCTGGCGCTTTTTGATGAGGTTGCAAACAGGGTTGCAGGATACAATGAGCTGGATGGGACAATGGCGGGTTATAGGCTGAAGACATGCGAATACCTTAAGGATTACGCGGGAGGGCTTTTCAAAAAAGAAAAACTTGATGGCCAGGAGGAATCTGTTTTGGCGACTCTTGGGGAAATATTTGAAAAAAACAGCTTAACTGGGGAACTGGGTGACAAAGTATCCTGTGCAGTGCTTGCAACGGGTTGCTATGCGCGGATTGCGTGCGCATATGAAAAGAAGGTGGATGGGAAAATTATACCTGGGATAATGGTTGATGAAACAGGTGCTGTGATTGCACCCCGTGCCATTAACGGTGAAGAGTATTATTACTGGATGACGGTTCGTATTGGAAGAAAGGCAATAAGCTTGCTCATTGAACACGGAGACCATGAAGATGCGCGCATTCTAGGCAAAGAAATAAGGCTGGCAGAAGAGCACATAGGAATGGCGCCCTCTGCCACTTTGCCTGAGGGCTAGATTTATTCTTAAAGGGCTTTTTCTTTCAACGAAGTTTATATGTTTTGCTCGCCTTAACCTCTTAATGGCAAAGAAAATACTTATCACATCCGCCCTTCCTTACGTGAACAACGTTCCGCACCTGGGCAACATAATCGGGTGCGTGCTTTCGGCAGATGTATTTGCGCGCTATTGCAGGAGCAGAAAATACGAGTGCACGTACATTTGCGGCACGGACGAGTATGGAACCGCGACTGAAACTGCGGCTCTTGAGGAAGGCGTTACGCCAAAAGAGCTTTGCGACAAATACTACAAAATACACAAGAGGATATACGAGTGGTTTGGGATTTCTACGGACATTTTCGGCAGGACTACAACTCCCCAACATACGAAAATAACGCAGGAGATTTTCCTTGACCTTTACAACAATGGGTATGTGAAAGAGGACGAAATTGAGCAGGCATACGATGAAAAGGCGAAAATGTTCCTTGCGGACCGCTTTATTGAGGGAACATGCCCGCACTGCAAGAGCACGGGCGCGCGCGCAGACCAATGCGACAAGTGCGGCAAACTCCTGAATTTCAACGAGCTTATTGAGCCGCGCAGCAAAATAACTGGAACCCGCCCGATTGTAAGGAAAACAAAGCACCTTTTCATAGACTTGCCGGGAATTGAAAGCGAGCTTTCTGCATGGATAGAAAAGGCTGCAAAAGAGGGCGAATGGTCCGAGAACTCTTATCATATTGCAAAGGCATGGCTTGCAGAGGGGCTTAAGAAAAGGTGCATTACAAGGGACTTGAAATGGGGCGTGCCTGTACCGCTTAAGGGATGGGAAAACAAAGTTTTCTACGTATGGTTTGATGCGCCGATTGGATACATTTCAATTACTGCGAATCTTACGGACAAATGGAAAGAGTGGTGGTGCGCACCTGAGAAAGTGCATCTTTACCAGTTCATGGGCAAGGACAATGTTCCTTTCCATGCAGTAATTTTCCCCTCCACCTTAATGGGGACAGGGAAAAAATGGACGCTTGTGCACCACATTGCAACCACTGAATTCCTGAACTATGAGGGCGGGAAATTCTCCAAATCAAAGAAATTGGGAGTATTTGGGAACGACGCAGTTGAAAGCGGCATACCTGCGGACGTGTGGAGGTATTACCTTCTTACAAACCGCCCTGAGAAAATGGATACGGATTTCTCGTGGGAAGATTTCGGGGAGAAATTGAACAACGAGCTTCTTGCGAACATCGGAAATTTAGTGAACCGCGTAATGGTATTTTCACAGCGCGAGTTTGAGGGGAAAGTGCCCAAAGGAAAAGTTCGCAAGGAAGATGAGGAGTTTGTTGGTTCGCAAAAGGAAAAATTTGAGCGAATAACACAACTGCTTGAAAAAGTCCAAATTAAGGAGGCTTTGCACGTTGCAATGAGCGCCGGCAAAGAGGCAAACGCATATTTCCAGAAAAACAAGCCGTGGGAAACTGCAAAAACTTCGCGGGAGGACTGCGAAAGCGCGATTTATGTCCTGTTGCACCAGGTAAAGGACCTTGCGATTGTGCTTGAGCCGTATCTGCCCAACACGAGTGCGGGAATATTCGAGCAGCTTAATGTGAAGCAAGAGAAATGGGATGGGATTGGAAAGCTTTCCCTAAAAGCCGGGCACAAGTTAGGGGAACCGAAAATACTCTTTAAGAAAATTGAGGCGGCTGAAATTTCAAAATTCAAGGCAAAATATTCGGGAAGGCAATTTATTGCAACTGATGAGCAAAAAAAGCAAACGGTATCGGCAAAACCGCACGGGCAAAAACAGCAACCTGAAAAAGCGCAAGCCGGGAAAACTGCAGTTGATGCAAAAACCCCAAAGCCTGAAGTAGCAGTTGCACCAATAAATGCGTCTGATTTGGATTTGGAAGTCGGGAAAATACTTTCTGTTGAGAGGCACCCGAATGCGGAAAAACTTTACGTAGAGAAAATTCTTCTTGGGGACGGGGAGAAACAGATTGTTTCGGGCTTAGTGCCATACATAAGTGCGGAAGAACTTACTGGAAAGAGCGTAATAATAGTGAAAAATCTCAAGGCGGCTGTTCTTCGTGGCGTGCAATCTCAGGGAATGCTTCTTGCTGCCCAAAATGAGAAGCATGAGCTTGAAGTCGTTTCGCCCCCAAACGCAAAGCCAGGTGACAAAGTGAAAGTTGAGGGTGAAGAGGGCAAAGCCGCAGGCGAGATTTCTTTTGACCAGTTCCTAACTGTAAAGCTTGAGGCGAAAAACCACGAAGCATTTGCAAACGGAAAAGCGCTTTTGGTGAACGGGAAGAAAATAAGGCTCTCAAAAGTGAAAGACGGTAAAATATCCTGATTTTTTCCAAAAATGTGCCCAAAATGTTAGATTTATATATCTTTATGTTAGATATATCTAACATATTTGAAATATCCACCAGGAGGCGATTGGAATGGACAAAACAGATTTTCTTGAAGGCACAATGGCTGCGTGCGTTGTGATAGGGCTGCTCTTTGGGCTCATGCTATTTGACAATCCTGTGCTTGGAGTTTTCGGAGGCGCTGCACTTGCGATAATAGTGCGGCTCGTTCTTCCGGGCAAGGCAAAAAAGAAGAAAGCAAAAGCAATGATGCCAATTACGCGGGGAAAATGGGCAATAATGGCGGGCATTGCAATACTCACGATAGGCATTTTTGCAGCGATTTACATGCCACTCACCCAGATGGTGAAAAGCACGATAATTTCAGTAGGGACTGCGATGCTTGCAGTCGGGGCGCTTTTGTACTGGCGCGCAAGGAAAGGCGAAGTGCTTGCTGACGAGAGGACAATAAAGATAAGCAATAGGGCGCTTGGGGCTTCCTGGTGGCTCACTTACGTATTTGTTGCAGCACTGTTCTGGGCAGACAGCACAGGGGCGGCAAAATTCACTATGGAAAGCTTTGCGGGCTTGCTGCTCTTTGAAATGATTGTTACCTACATGGTTGCAAAATGGTGGCTTGAGAGGCAGGGAGACGCATGAAAACCCGCATAAAGGAATTCCGCGCGCGCCTTGGGCTTACGCAGGAGGAGCTTGCGAAAAAAGTCGGGGTGCGCAGGGAAACAATCGTGTTCCTTGAGCAGGGGAAATACAACCCCTCGCTGGAACTTGCGCACAACGTTGCGAAGGTATTCAAGGTAAAAATAGAGGATATTTTCATTTTTTGAAAAAAGAAAAAATAAACGCCCTCACGGAGATTCGAACTCCGATCACCGGCTCCGGAGGCCAGCATTCTATCCGTTAAACTATGAGGGCTTCTATAGAGATAGATTTAAGTAATCAAACATTAAAATAGTCTTCTCTGAGTTTTGGTTCTCAAGGTGATTATGTTGAAACAGATAAGCGAAGCAGTTTGGGAAATCCCAAAAGAGGGCGCGATGAACGTTCCGGGAAGGGTGTACGGAATAGAGTCCGTTGCAAAGGCGATGGAGGGAGGCAGGACCCTTGGGCAGCTGAGGAACGTTGCGGCACTTCCGGGAATACAGAAATACGCACTTGTGATGCCGGACGGGCACGAAGGGTACGGCTTCCCAATAGGCGGGGTTGCTGCTTTTGATACTGAAACTGGCGTAGTTTCCCCAGGAGGGGTGGGATACGACATAAATTGCGGCGTGCGCTTAATCGCAACGCCTCTTCCAATTGCGCAGGTAAAGGGAAAGCTGCGCGAGCTTGTGGATTTGCTTTTCAAAAATGTGCCTTCAGGCGTAGGCAGCAAGGGAAAGCTAAGGCTTGAAGAGCGGGAATTTGACACTGCGATTACGGAAGGCGCAAACTGGGCGATTGCAAAGGGATACGGGTTTGCAGAAGATGCAAAACACTGCGAGGAAAATGGGTGTATAGATGGGGCAGACCCGGCACTTGTTTCCCCAATGGCAAAAAAGAGGGGCAAGCCCCAGTTTGGAACTGTTGGGGCAGGAAACCATTTTGTAGAGATACAGGAAGTGCAAGAGATTGTAAATGAGGATGTTGCAAAGGTTTTCGGGCTGCAAAAAGGGAATGCGTGCATAATGATACATACTGGCTCGCGAGGGTTCGGGCACCAGGTATGCGACGATAATTTGCGCATAATGGTGGAGGCAGCGCACAAATACCACATAAACCTCCCTGACAGGGAGCTTTGCTGCGCCCCGATAAATTCGCCTGAGGCGGACAACTACCTTAAGGCAATGAGATGCGCAGTGAATTTCGCATTCTGCAACCGCCAAGTGATGACGCACTGGGTAAGGGAAACTTTTGGTAGCGTATTTGGAAAGAGCACAATGGACGACATGAAGCTTGTGTACGACGTGTGCCACAATATTGCAAAGTTCGAGGAGCATGAGATAGACGGCAAGAGAAAAACCGTGTGCGTGCACCGCAAGGGCGCAACGCGCGCATTTGCACCTGGGAGAAAGGAAATTCCGCAGGCTTATAGGGAAGTCGGGCAGCCTGTTTTGATACCTGGAAGCATGGGGACTGCCTCTTATGTACTTGTTGGGAAGCAGGAAGGAATGAACCAGACATTTGGAAGCACGTGCCATGGGGCTGGGCGCGTGATGAGCCGCTCAAACGCAGTGCGCTCCTGGAAAGGGGCAGATGTGCAGGCAAGGCTTTTGAGCAGGAGCATCATAGTGAAGGCAACCGAACCCGAACTTATTGCAGAAGAGGCGCCTGAGGCTTACAAGAACGTGGATGATGTCGTGAAGAGCGTGGAGGCGGCAGGAATTTCAGGCATTGTTGCACGGCTCGTACCCATTGGTGTCGTGAAAGGGTAAGCGGTTGAAGAGCTTGCGCCAATCAAGGGAGTTCAGTGAAGAGGCAGGCAAATGCTAATTGCACCAGTACTTTTGCTTAATGCTGCTGCCGGAATGCTGTTTTTCTATTTGTGCGCAAGGCTTCTTTCGCCTTTTTGGGAGAAAAATCCGCAGCCTGTGAAGGGGCGCCTTGTTTTCATTGATTTCCTAAAGGGAGTGAGCATTGTTGCGGTGGTGCTTTTGCATGCGGTTGATTTTGCCCCGCAATATTTGTGGCTCAAGGATTATTTGTGGTTCGCAGTCCCGCTCTTTATCCTGAGCACCGGTTATCTGCTTGCAAGGAAATATGCGCAGGAAGGGAACGAGGGCAAATATTACAAGGGAGTGCTTGTGCGCATTGTATTGCCGTATTTGTTGTACGCCGCATTGCAGGTCGCAATTGCGGTTATGCAAAACGGGTACGCGCCTCCCGCGCAGGAAATTGCGCTTGATGTTGCGCTTGGAAAGTTCAACGGGGGCAATCTCTATTTCATACCTTTGATACTCCAGCTTTACATCCTCTATCCGCTTTTTAGGAAAATGCAGCAGAAAATGCCCCCGTGGCTTTTCCTGTGCATTGCGCTTGCATTCAGCATGGGTGCAAAATGGGCCGATGACAGCGTTCAGATTGGCGCATGGAATGCGGACCCTGTTTCCCTTGCGTTCTTCGGAAGGTATTTCTTCTTCTTTGCAGTAGGGATGCACCTTGCGCACTTGAAATACGGGGCTAAAATGCTTTCTATTGAAAGGCTTGCCGCGCTTGCAGCAATGTGCATTCTGCTTTTGGCTGCAAAAACGCAGCTCTATCTTGCGTATATTTATTCCTACCCGCTTGGGGTTTTGCTGCTTGCGTTTGCGGCTTTTGCAGCCCTGGAGAGGATTCCGTTTGGCGGATATGCAATTTCGCTTGCAAGGATGTGCGGCGAAAACAGTTATGCGATATACCTTTTCCATGCGCCGGTGGTTTATGCGGTTGCAAGCATCGGGCTTGCATCAGGCGCGCTTGGCTATGCGGCAGGGAATGCCGGGCTTGCACCAGGCGCATCCGCTTATGCAGTTGGAAATGCTTGGTTTGGGTTCGGGGCAGCCGGGCTTCTTGCGATTACTGCGTGCGCGCTTGCAGCCGGGATTGCAATCTCAAGAATTGCAGGAAAGCTCTTTGGCATCCTAAGAGGGGCAAAGGCACAAGCTTAATAAACAAAGGGCTGGAAATTTTGCCATGAAAGCAACTGCGAAGGGCGAGCTTTATGCAGGAATGCTTAGCTCGCTTGAAAAGGAAACCAACGACCTGCTTGAAGCGTTCCTGAACCGGCTTGAGAATGCAAAGCATCCGGCTGCAGTTGAGGAGAGGATAACGCACCTTGAGGGAAAGTGCGAAGCATTAATGCTGCCCTCCCGCCACGACGAATTTGCGCTTAATGAGATTCTTGTTGTAGCGGACAGGCTCGAAGACGAACTCAAGGAGGCAAACGAGCTTCTTCCCGATGCATACGTGCATGAGAAGCAGGATGAATGGGCAGAAGGGTTTGAGGGCCTAAAGGGAAACCTTCTTTTCCTTCGGGAGCAGGTGAAAACTTCTTATTCGCGGGGAATGGCAGCAACCTCACAGAGGGCATTTAGGGAAAAAGTTGCAGGCTGCCGCACAATAATAAAGAAATTGCACAGGATGCTCTATGGGAAAAATACCGGAAGGCTGCACAAGCGGCTTGCAAAAATAAAACTAAGGGTAAAGGGGATAAAAGAAGGGGTTGCGGATGCCTCAAAGAATGCCGCAAAGCAAAGGATGGCTGCACAAATAGGGGAGAGAAGGGAGCACCTTTATTCGCTTCTTGCAAAAAGCGGGCATGGGAAGCTCATTATAGATTCAAAGCATTTTACAGTGAAAAGCTCAAATGGGTTCGTGCACGATGCAATCGGAATTGACGAGCTCACGCACCATGCGCTTGAGGGGATGCTCGCAAACACTCCGCTTTGCGCGCGCCTGAAAAAGCTTTCAGGGAGCAACTCCTCCATTGCAGCGAGCTTTGAGACAATTCCCACTCCTGATGGAATAAAGATAAAAGTCGTTGCAGGTGAGCGCGTTATCACAGGAGATGCGATTGTGTACAAGCCGCACACGTTTTACCTGAGCGCAAACGCATAGGTGAACGACCACGGGCTGAAGCCCGTGGCTTCCGTTACGATGAGGCAAGGGCTTCAGGCGGAAGCCACAGCGTTTCCTGTGCGGGTGCGCTCCTCAGTTGCCCCAAGGCAGAGGCTTCCGCGCACCCGTGGTCGTTCAGGGAAACCTTTATTAGCGTTAATTGCCATATTTAACTTACTTTTCTATTGTTGCTTTTGATGTGGGGCTCGTTACCTGAAAAAGGCAATTGTGAATATAGAACAAAACGGTGAAAAAATGGGAATGTACAAATACGTGAAGGAAAACTTCCAAAAGGAATACAAAGAGCGCAGCCCGATTTACCGCGCGCGCATTGCGGCGTGGAACAAAGAGGCCGCAATTGTAAGGCTGGAAAGGCCCACTAACCTTGTAAGGGCACGCACTCTCGGTTACAAGGCAAAGAGGGGATTCGCAGTTGTAAGGGTAAAGACAGGGCGCGGCGCGAGGAAAAGGCCCCACCCATGGGGTGGAAGGAAACCCGGGAAGAATTATGCTTACGTTTCGCCTGCAAAATCTTTGCAGCACATTGCGCAGGAGAGGGTTGCGCGCAAATTCACCAACATGGAAGTTCTGAACTCCTACTGGGTTGGCGAGAACAGCACAACAAAATTCTTCGAGGTAATACTTGTGGACAGGATGATGTGCGAGACGGACTTGCAAAAAGGCAGGGCGTTTAGGGGCTTGACACACCAGGCACGAAAGCACAGGAACCTCTAAGTAAGAAATGAGCAGCTTGCAGCACAGGCAGAGGCGCATAAATGGATTTGCAGAGAGAGAACATCCTTGATGCACATTCTGTGTGGGTAGGCAAGCTGCCCAAGAACTTTTTTTCTTCTTCCATTAACCCAAAGGAATTGATGGGCGCTGCACGAAAGTGCTCGCTTCTTTATGTTCCTACGTATGATGCGCAGGAAAGCTATGTGAGCGCGGCAGCGCAGAGCGGCTGCGCAATCGTATTCTCAATGTGCGACGTTGCAAAGCTTTCTGGCATAAAGCGCGCGATACTTATTTCAAAAATGAGGATACTGCTTGGAATGTGCAAGAAATACGGCACGAATGTGTACGTGTGCTCTCTTGCGTACAAGGAATACGAAATTAGAAACCCGCATGAGAGGCTTGTTTTTGCAATGTATTTGGGAATGGACCGGAAAGAGGCAAAGAAATCTCTTGGGATGCTGGAAGAAAAGCTAAAGGGGATGCAATGAAGGCAACAGAACGCTTCAAAAAAAGGTACGTGCACTTCCGTGTTATTGGAAATGCAATTGTTTCCGAGAGCGAAATCCGCAACTGCGTGCACGAGAACGTGCTGGGATTTTTCGGGGAAAGCGGAATGTCAAAAGCGGCTTTCAAGCTCGTGCATTTTGAATATTCGAAAAGGATGGGGATTGTGAGGGTGCAGCGGGATTTGCTTGAGAGGATGGTGGTGTGCCTCTCGCTTGTGAATTCAATCGCTGGAAAGGAGGCGCGCCTTGAATGCGTGCGGTCAAGCGGGACTGTTGCGTCACTTTTGAGGAAAAGCAAGTAAGCGCCTTTTTGCGCGGCGCAGGGAAAATTGCTTTTGGGAAAAAGCAGGCATTTTGGGAAAAAGCAGGCGATTAGTTCTTCTTATTTTTGAAAAGCAGCAATTTTGCGACGTATTCATGCATCTTGTGGAAAAAGCTTTTTGCAGGCTCTATGCTGCCGCCCTCTTCTTTTGTGCAGGAAGCGCAGAGTTTCCTCCCCTTGTATTGGTAAAGCTGCAGAGCGCTTACGCCGCAGCGCTCGCAAGTTCCGCTTTCAGTTGATGCGTGTTGCGCAAGAGGCTCGCCCTGGGAAGCCGAAACAGGCGTTGCAATCTCGCCAAGAGGGGAGGCTGGGCCTCCGTGCGATGGGGAATCCGAAGAAGGCGCAGTGGTTTTTTTCTGCGGCTGGTCTGGTGCCGCTGGATGCTCTGCGATTTTCCTCTGCCGTTCAATCTCGTCCTGCACGTCCATTGCGCAGTAGGCACAATAAAGGCGCGAATTGAGCATCTTGAGCTCGTGCGAGGGAAGGTACATGCCGCAGCGCTGGCATTGCACGTTGTCGGCATCAGCAAGGGAAGAGCAGGAAGGGCACAGTCCGCCGGCGGAATATTCTGGAAGCATTGAGCCGCAACGGGAGCAGTTCGCCATGCATGCATTGGGGCGGATGAGTTTAAGAAAGTGCGCGGAAAGGGGAAAATTTGTGCAAAATTTTCACGTGGAAAAATTGCGCATTGTAGTGCTTTTTTTGAGGCAAAAGAAAGGAATGAAGCGCAAATTGGGCTAAAAACGCTATTACAGCACCAAAATGGGAAAAAGACGCTATAAATCGTTTGTTTTTGGCAAAAGAAGCTATTGAGGCTCTCATTTGAGTTTGGAGGCGTTTTAAGGCTCCAAACAGCCCCAAAAAAACAAAGATTTATAAATGATGCCGCAAGCAATATCCTTCAGAATTTAACCCGCAATAGGGTGAGTTCCAGGAGGAAACGACGCAGATGTTTGGACCACACTTGACAATCGACATGTATGGATGCAACAAGAAAAAACTGAAGGACGTAAATTATATTCACGCTTTTTTGAGCGAACTGCCTGCACTGATGGGAATGACAAAAATCATGCCGCCGTACGTATTTTCGTACAGCGGGCTTAAGCCTGAGGACTGGGGGGTATCGGGCATTGTGCTGATTGCGGAATCGCACATAAGCACGCACACCTTTGTTGAAAAGGGCTACATGAGCTTTGACATATTCTCATGCAAGGACTTTGACACCGAGGGTATTTGCGACATAATCGCAAGCAAGTTCGAGGCAAAGACCTACGAGAAGAATTTCTTCATGCGCGGAAGGCACTTCCCCAAAGACACCATGAGAAGCAAGCAAATGCTTGAGATGGAAAGGGAAAAAGAGACTGCGCAGGCGCACGAAAGCACGCACACGCACGAAGAGAATTAGGCTTTTTTCTAATTTTTTATTTTTCTTTTAATTAGCGGGAGCGTTTCTGATTTTTTATTTTGATTAGCGGGCTAGTGCCGGGCTTTTTCTTTTAATTAGGGGCAGCGCCTGGCGCCTTATTTTCTTTGGCGGGCTCTTTTAATTTTCATTGATTTTCTTTTTAGCTCTTCTTGCAATCCGTGTTGCACACGTTCACAAGCCCCTGGTATTTCCCAAGCACGCCGACAGGGTAGTTGTCCACGCACGCCGAGAGGTATGCGACAAGCGTGTCCTTGTTGCTTTCGTAGCAGGAATCGCTTGAGCTTCCGCTATTGTAGTAATAGTCGACCTTTGATTTTGTGCGCGCAGGGCCGCCATGGTAGGACATGAGCGCAAGGTATGCCTCGTACCATTCCTTGTCCGCTGCAGTGCTAAGCTTATCGTGGCTGCTTATTATGTCCCTTGCACTTTTGATGTAATCGTAGAGCTTTGTGGAGCCGCAGCATGCGCTGTCCCCTGGGGAGAAGGGATTGTAATTCTCCCCTCCGCATTGCTTTATTGCATCGGGTATTTGCATGCCCCTTTTCTTGTATTCCTGCCCTGGAAGCTCTATGCATTGGGAAATCCCGAAGGCGCAGGGCTTGCACTTTGCACCCACGTATCCTGCTGGTATCTGGGAGCGGCTCTTGCAGCGCGCCGAGGGGTCGTTGTAATTTGATACGCTTGTGTCCACGTACATGTCAGTGCTTGGCTGGACGTTGGGGCATGCCTGGGTATTGTAAGGGCTCCAGGAGCTTATTGCGCTTGAATCTATGCCGCCGCACGTTGTGCTGGCAGGCACATAGCTTATTGCGCAGGCATCAAAGGAGCTTTCCTGCGCGAAAATTGCGCGCATTAGGAGGGCGGAAACGTCAAAGCGGTCCGGGACCGCATCAAGGGCAGGGTATTGCGTGCACATGCTGGTCTCCACTGCAGAAACAGTCCCGAAGTTGCTTGGAAGCGCCTTTTCATAGCTTATGCAGGAGTCGCATGCGATTGTTGATTTCACGGGCTGTATGTTGAGCGCAGGCGGCTCGTACACGTCCCCTGCCTCGCTCACCAATCTTGTGAGCATCTTCTGGTTGTCCGCATAGGAGCAGCGGTTGCCAAGCCCGTTTGTGGAATATGAAATAAAGCTTGGGGCGTCTTCCTGCGTATAATACTGGCAGTCCGCGAACCATGAGCTGAATTGCGGCTCCTTTTCCTTCCCATCGGAATCCATGAGGCCGAAGTTGCAGGCATCCCCGGTGCATTCAAGCGGGTTTGTGCCATCCACGAATGCGTATGGGGAATATCCGATTACGCCTGAGGAGATAAGGGGCTGCATAGTGCCCATCATGTATTCGTACGCCTTTGCAACGCTCTTGTCAGTGAACGTGCATCCGGCATTGCCATCCGGGTCCTGCGTGCCTGTTGAAATGCCTACATAAAGCCATATCGTGGGCTTGTGGTATGTGTTGAGCATTTTCTTTGCAAAAACCATGCGCTTTCCAATAAGCGCCTCAGGTTCGCATATGCCGTTTGTGTCCTTGTTCAGCATTATGCCCTGCCCTATCATGTCTATTTTATTCCAAACTGTTGTGTCCGAGTGGAACTTTTCCACTGCTTCCAAATCCATGTCTTTTGGGGAGAGTGCAACAAGGCATTTGGGGCATGCTGCCTTGTATGCGTTTATTTGGTCTTTCACTTTTGAAACTGCGGATGCGTCGGACGAATCAAAATTTATTTCGGTCGTAACTATTACTGGGCCTGCATCCTTAAGCTGGGTGCCTATGTCGGTTGCTGCCTGCGCGCTTATTGCAGCCCCTTTTGTATAGTATATGTAAAGCGGGATTACATTCCGCTCAAGGAAGCATGCTGCGCGGCTGCCAAGGGGCGTTATTGGAGGCTGCTTGTCGCCCACCATCCATTTTACAGCCAGGGAGAGGGAATTGTTGCAGTATTGGTTTGCACTCTTGAACTCCGCAAAGCTTGCGCCCTGCCCAAGGAGAAACTTTTGCGGGAATTTGTTGTCTTTTTCGTCGTTTAGGACCTTGTCAAAGATTTCATTGTTGCACGGGATTAGCTCGCACTTGCCGCCCTTTAGGGTGTTTTCGCTTATTTTGGGCAGCAAATCCCCAAGGAGGGAGGACTTGTTTTCGCACACCATGCACGTGCACGGGGTGGGGCCGCCAATGTCCGAGCACAAATCCTCAACGTTCTCGAAAATTTTTGTTTTTTCAGCCGGCTTCTTTATTTTCTGCGCATCCGTAACCGTGATGCAGCCGAACAGGATTAGTGCTATCAGGATTGGGAATAGGAATTTTTTCAAGGTTTTTCACCTGCGTTGGTTGGATTATGCTGCTTTTTTTATTAATGCACGCTCGTGGAAAGTCTTTGCAAGCGCTGCTTCCTTTTTGCGCATGTTCATTGCCATTTCCTCGTGTTCTTTGTGCACTTCTTTTAATGTGGCGCTGTGGTCTTCTTCTATTTCTTCCATTATGGCGCCCCTGGCTGACAAAGCCTGGCAGTGCGGGCATCCTGTGCCTCGAAGGTGAAGATGCCCGTTGGAGCACTGCACCCTGTTTTCATACCAGTTCTTCTGGAATGCCGGTGCCATGTAGTTCCAAGCCCGTTCCATGGTGAGCGGGCCGCTGCCTTTCATTCCTTTAACAGAATCGCTTACCTTTGAAAATATGAACTTTGTTGCCCCCCAGCCAGGGCTCATTGCGATTATGGTCGGGGTGAACTGGAAGGGCGAGAATATGCGTATTTCGTGCTCGCGGCTTGCTGCAAGTGAAATAAGGTTCATGGTTGCCACGGTTACATCTGCATTTGCATCGCGTCGCAGCAGGGAGGCATAAGATTCCGCCCTG
This sequence comes from Candidatus Anstonella stagnisolia, assembly GCA_902384585.1. Lineage (GTDB taxonomy): Archaea > Micrarchaeota > Micrarchaeia > Anstonellales > Anstonellaceae > Anstonella > Anstonella stagnisolia. The sequence goes on along the minus strand of CABMCJ010000004.1, from coordinate 76,242 downwards.
CCGCCTTCTTTTGACAGTGCAAGCTGGAGCGTGCCGGCATTCCTTGCCAAACTGCCAAAGCTAAGGGCGTAACTTGCAAGGCGGGGCGCAAGGTGCTGCCTTTCTTGCCAGTCAAGGAAGTTCATTCCTGGCGGGAAGGCTTTTTCATAATTGCGGTAACTCATTGTGTAAAACTCATAGTCCCTCATGCGTTCGCCGTGCGCGGTGTATTTGTCACCAGTACGGTTTATGATGGAATAATAGGTTTCGCCAAGCACGTCCTTTACAATAGGGATTTTTACGTACCAGGGCTGCTTGTATTTGTTTAGAATCACTGGCTGGCCATTTTCGTCCAGCTCATCTGATACTTGCTGTTGCAATAGGCGCTTGTGCTTGCGCTCTGCTGTCTCGCCAAATGCATAGTCTTCACGGGCAAGGTAAGTGTCTATTTCCTTCTTCGTCTTGCCTTCTTTTAGCATCTTAAACCGGACGGCCGCCTCGTGCTCATCTGTTGAGCCAGGTGCCTTGAAAGTGAGGGGCATCATCTTGCTTTCATACGTGCCAGCCGACTCCGCTATTCCAATCCCAAGGAAATGCTTGTGCTGCAGCGGATGCGTGTATTCTGACATTTCGCGCACGTAGGGTGCTCTCCAGTTCGTTGAAATCCAGCTGCCGCCGGGCTTGAAAAGCGTGCGCAGCGCTTCCGTGATTGCATAGTTTTGCGCAGTGGGGGGTCCTTCGTATATGTCGCTTCTTACAGGGTAGCCTGCAAGCATGCCGTATGCACCCCTCGTGTGCGTTACGAACGAATAATTTACGCGGTATGCAAGGCGGTATGTGAAGCGGTGCAGCGCATCCTGGTCCGGAAGTATCCCAAAGCCGAATACCGCTTCGACAGGCTCGTACATTTGCTGACCTGTATGGTAACCTGTCGGGAAGGGCTGGCTGGTGCCTACGCTGGTGCTGCCTGCCCTTGGATCCCTCATGGATGCGCGCTCTGAAACCTGATAGTAGTCCCACAGGGTTTGCTTGAGCCTGAACATGTTGCGGTCTGCCTCAAGGTCATCCTTGTTTTGCTTCCATGCTTTTAGCGAGTCCTTGTATGCATTTTCTGCATTTTTGGCAGCTTGTTTGGCAACCTTAAGCGCATCTTCCGCAAGCTTAAGCTCTGCCTTGGTGTGCGCACGTTTCATTATGGCATTGAGGGCTTGCTGCGCCTCGTTTCGCTCGTTTAGCAAAGACTCGTATTTCTTCCTTGCTGACCCTTCTGTTTTTTCAGCCTCTTTCCAGCTGTCGCTTACAAAGTCGCTGTCGCTGCGTGCAAGTGACCTGTTGAAATCGTCAAGCGCAGTGCGCATGCGCGCCTGCGTTTCAAACCAGCTTTGCAGGCGAAGCGAATTGTAGTAGGTTGCCCCAAGGCTGACTTCCTCTATGAAGCCGCCCACGTGCTTTTGGATTTTTTCGCGGTATTTTTCCTCTCCAAATACTTTGCCCATGAATCCGCCGGGCATTTGCAGCAGTTCGGGGTATTTGCTTCCAAACAGCTTGCCTATTTTGCCACCTGAGCTTCTTGCGCTCCTGAAATCTTCAGATTCGAGGAACAAATCGCGCGGCACGAGCATGTAATGGTTTTGCATATAGCTTGTGCGTATGTCGTTTGCCTGCTTGCCGTATATGTCAGGCTTGCGGGTGTCCATTAGTGTCTCCATTATTTGCCTGCCTGCTTGCATTATTGGCTTTCCTGTATCATCCAGTTTCGGTTTTTGCGTTGGCTTTAAGTGGCCAGATAGGTTTCCAAGAAGCTGCAATCCTTCCTTGCTGTTTGGAATCCTTGACCATTCCTCTTCGCCTTTGTCATTCTTCCTTGCTTCCTGATGGCCTTGCATGTCCGGCATCGACAAATTGGTGAGCAGGTAGAAGTTCAGGGGGCGTTCTGATACGGATGTGATTGGCATGTACTGCAATGCCTTCCATTTCTCCACCCATGCTTTTGCAACTTTGTTGTTATCAAATTCCAGCTCGCCATGCGCATTAGATTTCAGGCAACCAACCAGCGCATTCGCATCCAGAATTGCCATGGGATGCGTGTGGAAGTCCGTGTCCGTAATCCACAGCCCTTTCTTCAGGTCTATGTATTTCACGCCGCGTTCCATGAGCTTGTGGTAATCGTCCTTGCCTAGGGTCTTGAGGTCATCTTCGCTGATTTTGGATTCTTTCAGCTCTTTCAGCTTTTTCTGGCCGTCTTCGTGCTCTGCAAGCCACCAGTTCGTGAGCCACTGCAGGTTGTTGGTGTTCTTTTCGTACATGCGGTAGTAATAGCCGTAGAGGTTTGTGTTCTCGTCATGCTCAATCATGCCGTTGAGCCTAACTATGCTCCAGCGGTGGAACTATGACTCATCGCTGAACTTGCTTTCCATTTTGCCAATAATGCGCTCAAATGCCATGCGCATTGGGCGGAATTCCTCTGCTGCAAATTTGAAGTCCCCTATATCACGGGAGACAATCTGATGGTCCTTTGCTTTCTTCTTTGCCTCATCTGTTTTCACATATTCTGGATCGCTTACTGTCCTCATCACAACAGCCAGCCTTTCGGCTTTGGTTATGCGCTCTGGGTCATCTGCTTTCATGGCTGCGATTTTTTCAGCATAGCCAAATATCTTGCTGGAAAATTGGCGCGTGGCTACCTCATGCTGGTATTCCATGTCAAGCAGCCGCATTATGGAATTTTCTGAATTCTTTTTGGTTTCCGCTTCCCTCAACTTTATGCAGGTGTCCTTCTTGATGAAAGAATCCATTATGTCCCTGCGCCTCAAGGTATCAAGGCACATTTCAAGGTGGTCGTGGTCAATGCGGAACATCAGTTTCTTTATTTCAGAGTCTTCAGAAAGCACTCCCCTGAGCTTGTCCCTGAAGGCTTCGCCGTCCCTGCCCTTTGTTTTGCCCAGGAAGTCCCCATCCTGCACTTGTTTGGCTAGCTCTTGTATTTTTTCTATGAGCTTTACTCTTTTGTCAAAGTCAGCCTTGTTGGCAAAGCGCTGCTCCTGCACGTCCTCCTGGAAGCCCGCAGTCCTCCTTAGTATTGTGAGCAGCCAAAGCTGCGCGCTCTGCATCTCTGTTTCACTTGCATGGGAGCCCATTGCAATGTTCTCAAGTAGGTTGTAATACATTGAGGCGCCCACTTGGGTGTGAAAGTCTGCACTTTCTATGTCCCTTTCTATGTGCGCCCTTATTTTCTCGGTTGCGTCCCTTACGACTTTAGGGTCAATGAAATGGGTGCTTTTGGTGTGCTCTACGAGCACATTCAGTTTATCATCGCTTTTTGAAACGTGATAAAGCTTGTCGCCTGCAGAGAAACTTACTGACTTGCCATTTTCCAGGCGGGTTGCCTTGCTTACGTCAAATTTGGCAAAATCAGAGACCAAGCTGTGGGCAGCCAGTTCGCTTTTGAAGGCAGTTGCATCTGCGCCTGTGGTGAATAAATGTTCTTTTGTAGAGATTATCGGGATTAATTTGCCGTCTGTGTCATGCACGGAATTGCCCGCTGCATCCAGCACGTAAAGCCCGTGCCCAAGCTCGTTTATTGCAGCCAGCCTGCCGGCATAAACTCCGATTTCGCTTTTGCTGAAAGTTTCCCTGCCGTTTATTTCTTTGGCAAGCGCTGCAATGCGTGCGAGGCTCTCATTATAATTGTATTTTTCTGCTTCTGAATGGTACTTGTTAAGCTGGTTCAGTATTGCAAGTGTTTCTGCAAGTACATGCATTTTTTCTTGGTCTGCGAGACTTTTCAAATGGTCTGCCGCTTCCTTGTTGATTGCCAATATGAGGCGGTTTGTTTTTTGGTCGCGCGTCCAGACCGCAAGTTCTGAGAGGTTTTTCTCGTCAGTCGCCAGCGTCCTTGCAAGTATTTCGCGCACCTGCTCCTCACTGAGCGCATGCTGCGTATCTACTGCATCGCGCGCAAGCTTGTATACAGGGTCCATGAAAGTTGAGAGTTTTTTGTTCCTTGGGTCGTACTTGTCAATTGTTTTGCCAAGCATGCGGCCCAGCACAGGGGTATTTTTTGTTACGCCAGATTTGCGCGCGATGTTCCCCACAACTGAACCTGCAGCCTCGCGCTTTGCGCGGCGCATTGCCGCCCATACGTTGAGGTTTTGGGCAGTTGCAATCATTGCGTTGCCCAGGGTTTGTTTTATTATAGGGACGTTGGTGAAATTGGCGAAACTGGGGAGAAATCTATAGGTTCTGCCCTTGGCTGTAATCGTGCCTGTAGCAAATTCTGTTATTCTTTTGCCTGCCCTGCTGCCGCGCACGAATGCGTGGTCGCCGCTCAGTCGTCTCATTTCGTCTTCAACATGCTTTGCTACATCAGCATTGTAGCCTCCTCTTGCAAATCCCGCCTTTTTCTTGTCCTCATCCGCAATCGCCCAAAGCGCAAGAAGTTCCTGCACTGCACGGGTTGCCTGCTCGGCCTTCTTGCCCTCGCCAAATTTGACCTCTATGAATTTTGCGAATGCTTCTGATTTTTCTGCAGGTGTCTTGAGGCCTGAGTATTTGCCTTTGCCGTCAAGTATGTCCTTTACGGTTTTTTTTATTTCGCGCCGGTCGTTTGCAGTAAGTTTTTTCCCATCTTTTAATTTCTGAGATGCAAGGCTCGCAGCAATCGTGCCTGCAAGCGCATCGCGCGCCTTGTTCATTATTGCCGTGTTCATCAAGCCTTTTTCTGTAAAGCCCACCATCACTCCTGTCTTTGCCATGCGGAATTTCCTTGTCGCAGGCAGCCTTGGGGTGGTGATGTCAAAGAGGGAAAGCGGGTTTTTGCCTGAGTAATACATTGCTGCAAGCAGTATCCCTAATAGTATGAAGACTGGCACGCAGTCGTTGCGCCTATTGTCTATCTCGTTTGTGATGTCCTTGCCTATCTGGGCAAGTGCATTGTTGTTCTCGCCGCACAGCACCACCTGTGCCATTGAGGGTTTGTAAGTGATGCCATTGGAATATCCGTCATATGTAATAAGGAGGGTCTTGCACCTGCTCAGCTTGGACGTTTCCTCTGCCTTGCCGTCTGCATTCCGATAAAACTTTACGTCGCAAACTGCAACTCCCTCTGCATTTGTATTTACGGGGTCGCACGCAACTGCGTTTGAGGAATCCACGAGGGGGGCATCCTCAAGCTTGAAGTGCAATGGGGCATCCTTTAGGGGCTCAAGCTGGGAATCAAATGCCTTTGCCACAACGTCGGGAGGTATGTTTATCTTGCTCAAATCCTGGTAGTCCGACTGCTTTTGTAAATGCTGCAACTGGTTGTAGTATTTCAGGCTTATGTGCGTTGCCTGCACGGTTATTATTGAGCCGCTTACGGTGGGCTGGAGCACCACCTGGTCGCACGTCGCGCACAGGTCGTCTATTGCAAAAGAGATGGGAACAGTTAGGAGTAGGAAGAAAAGTAATGCTGTCGCCTGCCCACGCATGAGGTAATTGCGCCGTTTGCACTTAAAAATACTTGTGGTTAAGCTGCAGAGATACCCAGACCAAAAGTATTTTATGTGAAATAAGGTAAAATATCATTATTCGTGGGATAATGGATGTGTTTTATGCAAAATCTGAGTTATCGGACTTTTCAGGCTGCGCAAACTGGGAGAGATGCACCTGCACATTTATCACAGGCTAGCCCGTTTGTGAAAGGAAAGAACTTGTTTGAAGTTTGGAGTGCAAAGCAAGCTTTAACGCTAAAACAAAAAAGGAAAGTTGAACAAGGCACAGAACAAACTAGTGAATTGCACCTCGCCTTAAAAGTAGAACCGAAACAGATGACATCTACTATGGTTGGACAAGAAAATGCATCAGTTGAGATTATTATTGTAAGTTTAGCTGCCTTAGTTTTTAAGATGTGGCACTCAACAAAAACAAGGGCGGCAGCTATTAGGGATATTAAAGAGAAATTGGATAAGGAAAAAGAAAAGAGAGTAAGGGAGTTTGGTAGAGATCCACGCAAAGATAGAATAGAACTAGTTTTGACGGCTCTTACTGAGATTAGAAAGTTTTATGAGATTGCTATAAAAACAATTGAGTGGAACAAAAAATGGTCTGGTGAGTTTGGAGATAACGTAAAACATAGTGAGAACTGGGATAAAATAATTAGAATAATGAAAAAAGAGCCATCAGTTAGAGATTTATTGCACAGAGATGTTGAAGTGGCACTTGAAAAAGGGTACGAATGTTGTAAACAAGTTAAACCACCCTACGAGGGGGAACCTTATCCGCCTTATATATTAGTTTGTGCTGCCAAGGATCTAGGTTTTGGTTTAATTACACGAAACTTAGTTAGAGTTATTGTGACAAGAAATATATTGCCTGTATCTGAACAGGAAGGTTTTTCTAAGTGGGATGAATTTGATCCTAACTTATCAAGCACACTGAAAAAAAATATAGCAAGAGATTTTAAAATTTGGCAAGCGAGCCGGGATTGTGGATAGGAATCTGTAAATAATTTTGCTGAAATTCTCTTATATTTGCTCAAGAGAGAATTTTGGTTTAACTCTTGGTTACCACCCGCAACAGTTAAATAGCTTGCAAGGCAAATCGCCTTCGATGCGCAAGTTGGTCGCCCTTTTCCTAGTGCTTTTGCCAGTCCTGGCATTTGCAACAGTTCCCCCAAGCCAGGATTTTGTAAAACCTGGGCAGTATGGTTCTATTTTTGACCTGCCTTTCATATATGAGAAGGGCCAGCCAAGCGAGCTTGTGTGGTTTGTTGCGCCTGCGCTGCTTGTGTGCATAGGGTTTACGGTGCTAGCATATATGGCGGGCGAGGCAATGGAGATGCCCACCATAAAGGCGTTTGCAAAGAACGAGGTATTGGAACTTGGGAATACCATTGTGATTTTCGTTTTCATTGTGGCGGCATTGGGTGCGTTTAGCCTTGCAGCGGAGCGGATGTATCCAAACATAACTTATACTAATACTTCGGGGGAGCAGCTTGCGCACAATGGGGAGTGCGGATATTACTACGATGACCCGCAAAACCCCTTGCACAAGCCCACGATGTTCTCAATGGCGGATTATTTCCTGGGGTGCCAGCCCTACTGGGATGCGCACCAGACAGGGGATGGGGGAGTGCTGCTGCCAAGGCTTGTTGAGATATACGGCTCGCTGATGCAGCTTGAAACGATTCTGGGGATACTCTCCACGCTGGGTGCGCAGGTAAACCTGCCGCAGGCTTCAATCATGCTTCCAAGCGTGTCCATTTCCTTCCATGCGGGCCTTACTGTGGTGAGCGAGGCTCACACGGTGATAGTGGACATGATAGGGCTCTCAATAGTCACGGTCGTGGGGCAGAAAGTTCTGCTTGAATTTGTATATGCGAGCGTGCTGAAGTATTTCCTGCCATTTGGGATACTGCTTCGCGCGATCCCGATAACAAGGAAGACGGGTTCCACGGTGATAGCTGTGTGCCTGGTGTTTTATTTTGTGTACCCTGCCTCCATAATGATAAACAAGTACATCTTTGACACGTATGTGACAATGGGCACTTATGCGCCCGGTGACACGCACGCCGAGCAAATGCCGTATACAATGATTGGAAAGCGCGTGGACTTTATAGAATACCAAAATGCCCTGCAGATGTGCCAGGCTGCGCAAACCGAAGACCCTGCTGCGATTGAAAAGCTGTGGGACAAGTGGGGAGGGGCAGTGGACAGCCTTGAAAAAACGAAAAACGAGATATATTTCACGCCAAGCGGGGACGTCCTGGACAATACGCCAAGCTACAAGGGAGTGGAAAGGGCAGGGTTCAAGCAGAGGTTCCTCTATAGCTTCCTTGGGGTTGTGAATGCGGTATTCAACGTGGACAAGATAGGCGGGTTGTTTGCGGCATTCATGCCTGCGCAGCTTGGGGCGGTTTTCGGCCCGCCAGCCCTTGGCACGTATTTCTATGATGCGATTACGGACGAGCTCACGGTCGCAACGCAGTTCCTCACGTGGAATTTCATATTCATAGTGATAAGCATAGTGATAACCCTCACGCTCTTCAAGGACATTTCCATGGCGATTGGGGGAGAGACAAGGATATTCGGGATAACGAAGCTTGTGTAAAACAAATGAGGTAGAACATGTATTTGCCATTGCTTGCATTGCCTGCTGAATCCGCCTATCCGCAGAGCGTGAGCGCCATGGTGCCAATTGCGATTTCCTTCATGGTCACGTTCATTGCGCTTATTTACATGGCTGCGCAGTTCTTCAAAAAGCCCGAATGGGAGCAGATGGCGGGCAGCGAGCTTTACCAGGTGCTTGTTTCCCTTATAATATTCATTTCCATTTTCACATTGAAGGCGGGAGTGGATGCATCCGTGCAGCAGCTAAGCGGCGCGGACGACATTTTTGACTATGCGCAGATGTACTTGCAGAAAGTGAGCTACACGTATATGGTGCCGAACCTTGTGAATCTTGAGGTCTTCAAGCTCCAGCTCCAGCACGTTGCCGGCATAACGTATAGGCTTGGGCCACAGCCCTGGAGCGTCACGTGGCCGGCGTTCCCGGGGGTGGAGACAATAGAGAAGGCAGTTGATTTCACCCTCACAATGATGACGCCGGTTACCGCTAGCATAATCGCGCAGCAGATAGGCATGCAGTTCCTGAAGGCAGTGTGCCCGCTCCTTATCGCAGTTGGGGTGCTGCTTCGCATTTTTGCGCCCACGCGGGATGCGGGCTCGTTCATGATAGTGAGCGGGTTTGCATTCAGCTTTATTTTCCCATTCACGTATTACATACACCAGACGGTTGCGCAATACATGTACAATAATGCTGTGTATGGCACCCCCCAAGGTGAGGGTGAAACCCTGGATTATAGCAACCTTGGAAGCGAAAATGCTGCCAGCATCAAAAAATTCATATGGTTCCTGCGGCCTGAGACAAACCTGTTTTATCCCATAAGGCTGCTTTCATTTGCAATGCTGCAGGCTATGTTCCTGCCCGCGCTTAGCATGGTGGTTACGGTAACGTTCATAAAATCAACGCTCAAATTCGTGAGCCAGAAACTGGATTGAGAATATGGCAGCGCAATACCCATTGGATGTATTATGGCAGCAGAACGGGCTGGGCAGCTTTGCCGCTGCAGGCGCAATGATTGGGATTGCAATGATGGCAATAGGCTGGATGGTTGCGTACTTTTTGCAGGATGAGAGGCTCAAGGCATGGGTGAAAACAGAACTGCTCAAGGTGGGCTTTTCAGTTCTTATAATAGCGGTTGCGCTCGCATTCTTTTCCTCCGGCGCTGTTGAAAAGGCGCTCTATGAGGCAACTTTTGTGAGCATGGAGCCTGCGGATGCGGGATGGAGGCTGAACCATGACATTGTGTGCGGCGCATGGGACAATGCAAAGCCCATGCTGCCTCCCTGCCACGTGCGCCTTGGGCTGGATTATCTTGATACTTTGTACAAGACCGCAAGGGCGCTCAATAGGGAAAACTTTGTAGTGTATTCGAACTTTGCGGCACTTTCAAACATAAACACAAAATCGCAGACGTTCATGGATTTCTTCACGATAGCCGCGATAAACCCGTTCATAGCGCTAGCCATACCTTCTGAGACAATAGGAATACTGTTTGACCTTGTGATAAAAATGATGATGGCAACGCGCTTCCTTGAGTTCCTAGTAGACCTCTCGGCTGCGGTGCTCTTCCCGACATTCCTTATACTGGGCCTTGTGCTGCGCATGTTTTTCTTCTCAAGGAAGCTTGGGGGCATGCTGGTTGCGCTCGCGCTTGCGCTCTACATAGTGCTGCCCACTTACTTTGCGCTCATGGATTACGTGCTCTTCAAGATGACCGGTGGATGGGTGAACAGCGGGAGCGGAAGCTTGGATGAAAAGATAATAATGGGCCTGCGCCTTGATGCGGGCGTGGGGCAGCAGGCTGACCCGACCGGAAGCGGTACAGTGGAAACGCTTCCATCCGGCAGCGCGAGAGACGAATATTTTGATGCAAATGGGCAGGTGAGCAAAAAAATAACCGCCAACTTCTGCACGCCTGAAGACAGCGTGAGCAAGGGGCAGTTCATGGGCGCGCTTGAAAGCACACGGGACGGCGTGTTCAGTTCAATCACAAAGGGATACGTAAAGGCGTTCAAGTCTGCGACGTTCTTTGCGCACTCTTGGGAAAATGACGGTCTTCTGGGCCCAGGCGGAGCGCTTGACAATGTTGCAACGCTCATGGTGTATACGGTAGTGGTCCCGTTCCTGGGGCTTATGATAATGCTTGCATCAATAAAGGTATTCTCCCCGCTTATTGGAGGGGACGTTGAAATAGCAGGGATAAGCAGGTTGTTGTGATGGGAAAAGAAAAATCAATTTTTGTATTGGCTATGCTGGTTGCGCTTCTTGCAGGCAGCGCGCGGGCAGCAGGCATAGGGGACTGGCCTATCCTGTGGCAATCCCAAACGCTTACTGATGATTCGCCCCTTATTGCAAACGCATGCAAAATCTATGAGACGCCCCAGGCAGTGACGGAAAAATGGCTGCCGCCCACGCTGGTTGCATTTGCACTCATTACCGGGCTGATAGCGCTTGCGTACGTGCTCTCGGGATTGCAGGGAGGGGTATCTCAGTCAGGAGTATTCGCACCAGGGGGAGGGCAATTCTTTTTTGCAACGCAATTCACCACCACAAAAGTCCGCGCATGGTGCAAGGATGCGCTCTGGGGAGTCATTACAACTGCCATAATAATTACAATGTTCACTGCAAGTTATGGCGGCTTGGATGCTTTTGGCAGGAATTACATAAGCAAGGCGCTCTGGTATGGGAACACAGTGCGCAACACCCTGATTGCGGATTTCGGGGTGCTTACGTGGTTCTCGATGACGGTTTCATTCATGAGCCAGACGCCTTCGCTTGCAATATGGGGATACGGCATAAGGTTCAGCCTTGTGCCCGTGCTCAAGCCCATATTTGACATGCTGGGCATAATCCTCAACCTGTCAATTGCATCGCTTGGGGAATGGTTTGCGCAGATATACTTCCTGTGCTTCATAAGGGGCAACATGCTTGCCATATTCTTCCCAATTGCGCTTTTCGCACGGGCGTTCAAGCCCACAAAGGCAATTGGGAACACCATGCTGGCACTTGCCATAGGGTTCTTTTTCGTATATCCTTTCCTTGTGAGCCTTAATGCGGACATAGTGAATGACAAGTACGGCGTCCCAAAGTTTGCGGTAGGGACACGCGGCGAGTGCAATCTTGCAAAGGGCTGGCTCACGGGAGATACCACTCCTTGGCACTTGTGCTTATATGATACTGCGCTTTATTCGTCAACAGAGAGCCCGGTGTGGAAGGCGATGAAAGCGCTTTTCCTTGATTTGGGGGGCTCGGCGCCTTGGCAGACGTGGATCCATCAGGACGTGTGGGGAAAAATAATGGGGCCGGCATTTTTCTTCCTGCTTGCAAAAGCAGTGAGCTGGCCTGGGGCGCTGAGCATAGCGGGCGTTGTGACGTTCATACCTATCCTGCTGGAATCAGTCGCATATTTCATTTTCATAGTGAGCGTGATAATGCCTGTGTTCAACATATTTGTCACGATTACGATAACAATGGAACTTGCAAAGGCGCTTGGAAGCGAGATTGACCTGAGCGCGATAGAAAAATTGCTGTGATATTTATGGGATTTGAAGACATATGCCAGCCGCATGCGGGCGCAGCCCCGGACTTTGCACTTAATGTGCTGGGTGGCGACTGGAAAGTGCTCGTGTTCCTTGGGTTGCTCATAACAATCTCATGCCTTGCAGTGCTTTACATGATTGCGAATTTCATGCGGAACTCAAAGCTGCTTGCGTGGGTAAATTCCGAGCTCTTCCAGGTTGTTGCAACCGCAATACTTGCAACCCTCATAATTGGCTGGGTTTCGGGCATATGTGTTCTCAATGCAGGATATCTTGATGACAGGTATGCCGGGAAGACTGTTTACGACGTTGCGGACGATTATTTGCAATGGGGCACGCAGGTAGGGAAGGATGTTTTCGTGTATGCGATGGTTGCAAATTACGTGCTTGGGCTCACTACAGGGTATAACTTCAATTTCCAGCCCTTGGGAGTGGGCTCTGCAATGGCGCCGCTTGGGGCATTTTCGCAAATTTCCAACCTCGTGTCCGTGATGATGTCCACGCTCATGGTGTCTTACCTTGTGTTCATAACCCAGAAACTTATTGTGGAATACATACGCCTTGCGATGCTGTATTTCTTCCTGCCCCTTGGGCTTCTTATGCGGGCGCTCTCGCCAACGCGCGAGTTCGGGGGTGCAATGGTCGGGCTGTCGCTTGCATTGCTCATATTCTACCCGCTTGTGATAGTTTTCAATGACATGCTGGTGCGCGTGCCGCTCACAAACGAATTCAAGAGCTTCATGGATGCTGCATGGGCTGGGCTAAAAAACGGGGCGCTTCTATTCGGGCCCTCGTTGGCATATCCCTTCCTTGCTAAAATACCCGTAGGCGGGCCCGTGCTTGCGATAATGAGCGTCATGGGCAACGTGGTGTCACTTTTCACTGCAGTAAGCATATTCAGCAGGGCTGCAGTGTATTATTTCCTGATTGCAGTTGTGCTGCCCATAATTGATTTTATTTTCTTGATAGGGATTGCAAAGGACATTTCAAAGGTGCTTGGAGAAGAGGTTGACGTAACCAACCTTACGAGGATGATATGATGCGCGCAATATTTGCAATATTGCTGCTCATGCCCCTGTTGCTGGCGCAGCCCGCTACTGCGAAGTTTGAGGAAATGGTGAAAATACCAAACTGGTTCCCAATATTCATCCTCACCATGCTTGCGATGCTTGCAATTGCGACAATTGTGTACATGGTAGGAATTGCGCTTGGCATGATGAACCTGAAGATGTGGGCAAAATCCGAGATTGTGAACGTTTTTGCAATGTTTTTGCTTGTGCTTGCGCTTATAGGCGCGCTTAGCGCAACCTGGGAAATTTCAAAGAAAATAACCGAGAGCGCATATGTTTATTCCGGAGGCGCGGGGCCGGCAGGGCCGATTGACCATTTCACGCTGGCGCGCGCATACCTTGTGGAGAGCCTCAAGTGCGAGCGCACGGTCTACAAAATTTCATTTTTGATTAATTCGGTTTATGAGACTGTGGAAAAGTATTCCATGGATGTGTCGGGGCCTGAGGGCCATTCGGGCTCCGTGTACGGGGCGTTCACAGGCATTTGGCATTATGTTACGGGCAATCTCACGTACCTCATGATATTCAATTATGTCCAGCTGCGCTTCCTTGATTTTGTGGAAGTGGTCATGATGTCCCTGTTTTTGCCAATAGGGATAATACTGCGGACATTTGCGCCCACGCGCGGCGCGGGCGGGCTGATGATTGCAATTGCAATAGGCTTCTATTTTGTTTTCCCAATGAGCTATGTTTTCATTTATGCCTCCGCGCCCAAAAATTCAATATGCACCCAGCTTGACCAGTCGCTGCCTTCTGTGCTTGAAGAGGACGCGTGCTACACCAACATATCAGACATTTATGTGCAAAGGGCAAGGATTAAGGCTGAAGAAAGCGGGATAGGGGCCGTTGACGACAAAGTGAAAACTGCGGTTGCAAACATGCTTGGGTTTGGGATTCCGGACCTAAGCGGCGCAACTGCATCCGGCTTCCTGCTGCATGCGATATTCTACCCATTGGTATGCCTGATTATCACTTTCACGTTCATACGCCAGACAAGCGCGCTTTTGGGTGCCGACCTTGCGGAAATTGGCAGGGGCTTCATAAAGCTTATATAGGAAAAGCCAGAGGTTTATGCATGGAGAGCTTTTTTGCAAAGAAGCGCAAGGAAGAGGAGCAGAAAAAGCTCCTTGAAATCCCAAAAACGAGCATGCTGGTAGGGGACAAGAAAGTGCTTCTTGAGGACAAGAAACCTGCGCAGGCAGCGCTTGGGGCGAAAAAAGCGCCATTTGCGCTCCTTGAGGAAAATTCCCCGCTTCTTCTTGGAAATGACATTGAGGGCAGGGCGCGCGCGGACTTTGAAATGGCGGTTAAGCGCGAAAAGGCGAGGATTGAAGGGAAGAAGGCGAAAAAGAAAAAGAGGAAATTAAGGAAGCTAAGGAAAAAACAGAAAGAAGAGGATAATGATAAGGGCTAATAAAAAGACAGAGATTAAAGTTGATTATACTGAAGATAATACTACTACGGCAAGAGGAATTTGAGCTATCAACCACAAACCAAAAGCAATCGGTGCACCATACAAAGCACAAAGGAAAGATGCTGCAGGACCACCCAGAAAAACAGCAAATCCACTTAAAACCAATACTCCGAGTTCCATCTGGACCAATGCACTTAAATCTTGTTCTAATATGCCCCCGATACCTTCTTTTTCATATTTCTCTTTTATTCTTGCAGACAAACTTTTTTCCTCAGTGCTGGGCATTTCCTGCGACTGCGCTTTTTGCTGAGGTTTTGTAATCGCCTTCTTATGACTGTTGGCATCGGGTTTGAAAATACCCGTTATTTCTGACCATGTTTTATTTAACTTCATAGTACGGATATAACTATCTGGATTCTCAAAGAAATATTTCAAGTCTACTGTCCCTTCAACTGTTTCTCTTGAATGAGTTTGTTCGAATACTGTCGGATTTGCCAGATAATCCCCAATATAATCAATCCATTTCAGCTGTTCCATCATGATTTTTCTTCCAAACTCGCCATTCTCATAATATTTATGCCCAAACTTAGCGTCCCAAGTACATATCAAATTGCTCCCTAACTCCTCTAATTTGTACCATCTATTTCCGTACCTTCTTTTATATAGCTCTGGATTTTTTACATATTCGTTTAGCTCTTTCATAAACTTGATTTTTTCTGGTACATTGCCATCTCTAAACATAAATCCGATATTTTCTGGGAGTGGTTCCTCATAGCTTTTTTTCATGGCGACAAATGCAATCCTTGGCTTTTCAGGATTTTCGGTACGAAAATTAGGGCTAGCCTCTTTCAATGGCATTAGAATAACTGAGGTAGAGAGGATAGAATAAAAGAGTCTACGTCCCAAGATGGCTTTGACCGTTCCATTTCTTGGTATTCTATTCGGTCTCCGATCTTGAACATTAATGAGTGCTCTGATACTCTTTGGTGCAGAATAGTCCATACTCATTTATATTGACTAACAAAACCTTTTAATGATTTGCCACTGATTAACAATCATGATTCGCATTTTTATAATTTGATTTTGACAGAAAATATCAGAGGTTTAGCCGCCTGCTTTTTGCCAGTCTTCCTCAAATGTGCGCACATACTCGTTGTTTTCATTGCAGTAGAGCATGGCTGCTGCTTCGCGGTTTTTCGTTACCGCAGCATTGCTGAAGTTTATGCTGCCCACAAGTACTTTCCTTCCGTCCACTATTGCAAGCTTGCTGTGCGTGAGCTTGTAGGAGAGACTTGCCCATTTTGCATATGCGCCCGAGGAAACAAGATAGTCGAAGGTATTTGCATTTTCCTGCACGCCCTCTATCCTTCCCTCAAGTATAAGGCGCACGCGCACGCCCCTCTTTGCCGCATTCGCAAGGGAACGTGCGATGTTCTGGTTTGAGAAAACGTACATCTCAACGTCTATTGTTTTGCCTGCGGAATTGAAAAACGAAACCACGTCATCCTCGGAATTGGGCGAAAAAACCGCTTTTTGCAGAAAGCAGCCCGAAGATGCGAGTGAGGGCGATGGAAAAAGGTAGAGGTATGCGAAAATAAATGCGAGAAACAGGAAAGATGCTAATGCAAAGCCCGCAAACATGCAGCGCAATTCAGTTCCGGTTATCTTCAAGCAAGCTCACCATTGCTGCTTAATTCCAATTGTCCTCTATGCGGCTTACTGATATTTTTTTCTTTTGCGCGCGCTCTATTGCGCTTGCAAGCGCCTCCGCAGCCTCAAAGTTCGTAATGCACGGGATGTTTTTCTCTATTGAGAGGCGGCGAATCCTAAAGCCGTCCGTGTTGGAAACCTTGCCGCGCTTGGGCGTGTTTATTATGAGCTGCACTTTTCCTTCGTTCACCGCAGTTGAGATGTTGGGCGTTCCCGAATCTATTTTCTGCAGAAGATGCACGCTTATGCCCGCCTCTTGTATCACTTTTGCAGTCCCGGGGGTTGCATACACCTCAAAGCCCATTTTGGAAAAGAGCGCCGCAACAGGCGCAACGCGCTCCTTGTCCCCGTCCTTTAGGGAGAATACTACTCCCCCTTTCAGGGGGATTTTCTGGTTTGCGCCAAGAAGCGCCTTGTAAAATGCAAGCGAAAACTCCTTGTCCGCACCCATGCTCTCCCCTGTGCTTTTCATTTCAGGGCCGAGGATGAAATCCACGCCGCGAAGCTTGAGGAATGGGAATACCACGCTTTTCACAGCGTATTTTGCAGGGAACTTCTGTTCTTTTAGCCCAAGCTCATCAAGGGATTTTCCAAGCATTGCAAGAGTGGCTTTTTTTGCAAGCGGGATTCCTATTGCCTTGCTAAGGTAGGGCATTGTGCGCGAAGCGCGCGGGTTTGCCTCAAGCACATAAATGATGTCGTCGCGCACAACGTACTGGATGTTTATTGCGCCAATTGTGGAAAGCGCAAGCGCGATTTCGTTTGAGATGCGCACGATTTCCTGCTGCACGCTTTTCTTCAAGCGCACGGGAGGGGTAACGCAGCTTGCATCGCCGGAATGCACGCCCGCGCGTTCTATGTGCTCCATTATGCCGCCTATGAAAAGGCGCTTTCCGTCGCAAATCCCGTCTATTTCGCACTCTATTGCCTTTTCTATATATTTGTCTATGAGGACTGGGCGGCTTTCGCTCACCTCAACCGCCTCTGCAATGTATTTTGTGAGCTGCTCGTCATCGTACACTATTTGCATTCCCCTTCCGGCTATTACGTAGCTTGGGCGGACTACGATTGGGTAGGTGATTTTGTTTGCGGCTGCAAGCGCCTCCTGCAAATTCGTTGCAGTGCCATTTTCAGGCTGCGCGATTTTTAGCTTGTGAAGCAACTCCCTAAAGCGCTCCCTGTCCTCTGCAATATCTATCCCGTCAAGCTGCGTTCCAAGTATTTTCACGCCTGCTGCTGTGAGCTTTCCGGCCAAGTTGATGCTTGTCTGCCCTCCGAACTGAACTATCACGCCAATGGGCTTTTCGCGCTCCACAATGTTAAGCACGTCCTCAAATGTGAGGGGCTCGAAATAAAGCCTGTCCGATGTGTCAAAGTCCGTGCTTATTGTTTCCGGATTATTGTTTATCATGATGCTCTCAAATCCGGCAGCCCTTAGCGCAAAAGAGGCATGGCAGCAGCAATAGTCAAACTCTATTCCCTGCCCTATGCGTATGGGGCCGGAACCGATTACAATAACTTTTTGCTTTTTGCCTGCAAACTGCTCCTTCTCGTCTTCTTTTTCATACGTGGAATAGTAGTAGGGGGTTTTCGCATCAAACTCGCCTGCGCACGTATCAACTATTTTGTAAGTAGGGAGTATGGAGGATTTTTTGCGAAGCGTGCGTATTTCGCCCTCGGTTTTTTTGCAAAGGGATGCAATTTGGGAATCGGAAAAGCCCATACGCTTTGCGGAAAGGAGAAGTTCGTTTGAGGGAAGCGGAGTTGCGATTTGCATAGTTGCAGTTTTTGCGATTTGCGCATTTGCGGGCTGCGTAGCAGAAATTTCCTTTTCCATTTCAATTATGTTCTGCAATTTCTGCACAAACCAGGGGTTTATGTTTGTAAGTGAATGTATTTTTTCGCCGCTCCAGCCGATTCGAAGCGCATAGAGGATGGAATCAAAGCGCAGGTCAGTTGGCTCTTTTATGTGGCGCACAAGGTCTTCCTCTGTTATTTTTGCAGGGCGCACTTCGCGGCTTCGCATTGCCTTGTTGAAAGCCTCTTCAAAAGTCCTGCCAATCGCCATTGCTTCGCCCGTGCTTTTCATCTGCGTCCCAAGCGTGCGGTTGCCCTCGGACATCTTGTCAAACGGCCAGCGGGGTATTTTTACAACAACGTAGTCAAGCGCAGGCTCAAAGGAGGCGGGCGTTGTTTTTGTGACTGCGTTCTTTATTTCGTAAAGCTGCTTTCCAAGCGCGATTTTTGCCGCAACGCGCGCAATAGGGTAGCCGGTTGCCTTGGATGCAAGCGCGGATGAGCGCGAAAGCCGCGGGTTCACTTCAACTATTACGTACTTTCCGGTTTTTTGGTCAACTGCAAATTGTATGTTGCAGCCTCCTACTATTCCTATTGCGCGTATTATGCGAAACGCTGCGTCACGAAGCGTTTGGTGCTCCCTGTCAGAAAGCGTCTGGGAAGGCGCGACCACTACGCTCTCCCCCGTGTGTATTCCCATGGGGTCAACGTTTTCCATGTTGCATATTGAGATGCAATTGTCGTGCGAATCGCGCATGAGCTCGTACTCGAATTCCGCCCATCCAAGCACGCTTTCCTCTATGAGGATTTGGTGCGTTGGGGAGAGCGTGAAGCCAAGCTCAAGCAAATCTTCAAAATCATCCTTGTTATAGGCGATTCCCCCTCCTGTGCCCCCAAGGGTGTATGCGGGGCGAAGTATTAGGGGGAAGGAATGCTTCTTTGCAAATTCGTATGCTTCCTCTTTTGTTTTTGCAGCAATGCTTGAGAGTATGGGCTCGCCGAGCTTTTCCATGAGGTGCGCAAAATGGCCTCTGTCCTCAGCAAGCTCAATTGCGCTTATGGGCGTCCCAAGCACCTGGACGTTGTGTTTTTGCAGCACCCCTTTCTTATGGAGCTCCATGCACAGGTTCAAACCCGTCTGCCCGCCCATAGTTGCGATTATGCCATCCGGCTTTTCCTTTTCTATTTTTTTTTCAAGGTATTCGGAAAGCAGCGGCTCTATGTATACTATGTCCGCAATGTCGTTGTCCGTCTGTATTGTTGCGGGGTTGGAATTCACAAGGACTACTTTCACGCCCTCTTCGCGCAGGGACTGGCATGCCTGCGAGCCCGAGTAGTCGAACTCTGCGGACTGCCCGATTACGATTGGGCCTGAGCCTATCACAAGGGCTTTTTTTATTTTTGGCGTGGTTTTTTTCACTTCAGGCATTTTACAAACCTCTCAAAGAAATATTTGCTGTCGTGCGGGCCAGGGCAGGCCTCGGGATGGTACTGTATTGAAAATATAGGGAGTTTTTTGTGCGCCAATCCCTCAACAGTATTGTCGTTGAGGTTTATGTGCGTTATTTCGAAATCTGAAGAAATCCCTTTTTCATCAACTGCGTAGCCGTGGTTTTGGGACGTTATTGCAACCTTTCCTGTCTTTACCTCAAGCACAGGGTGGTTTGCACCGCGGTGCCCGAACTTGAGCTTGTATGTGCTTCCCCCTATTGCATGCGCAAGTATCTGATGCCCAAGGCAGATTCCAAATATTGGGATGTCGAATAGCGAGCGGAGGGTGGATGCGATTTCCCCAAGCAGCGCAGGGTCCCCTGGGCCGTTGGAAACCATGATGCCTGAAGGGGAGTATGAGCGTATTTCTTTTTCTGATGCGAATGCGGGCACGCGCACAACTTTCAGGTTTCTCGCAACAAGCTCGCGCACAATGTTTTCCTTTGCGCCGCAGTCAATGAGGACTACTGTTTTGGGGCCGCTTCCGTATTCCTGCACGTTCTTTGGGGAAACCTTTTTCACAAAATCTATTTTGGAATAGTCAAGTGCTTTTGCGCGCGCAATTAGGCTCTTTGCGTCTATGTCGTCTGCGCGCTCTGCCACTTGCAAACATGAAGGCATCACGCCGAAATTCCGTATCTTCCTTACGATTGAGCGAGTATCAAGGCTGCAAATCCCAGGCACGTTGTTCTCCTGCAAATATTTGTCAAGGGTTTTTATGCACTCAAAATGCGATGGGGTTTCGCAAAGTTCGCGCACCGCATACCCTGCAACGTGCACTTTTTTGCTTTCCCACGCATCCTTGCTTATGCCGTAATTCCCGATAAGGGGATAAGTCGCAACAAGGATTTGCCCTGCGTAGCTTGGGTCTGTAAGGGACTCCTGGTAACCGAACATTGATGTGTTGAAAACAAGCTCGCCTTCGCTTATGGAATTTGCCCCAAAACCCTTTCCTTCAAAAACAGTGCCGTCTGCGAGCGCAAGAAGAGCCGGCTTTTTTACAGTTGCTGTGAGTTTTGCCAAATTCAACCCACATCATCGTTAGAGCAAAAAATAATATAAAGCATTAGGATTGGGCTACTTTTTGTGCTTGAACCCTTCTATCACTTCGCCAAAGCGCTCCTCTGCGCGGGAGCTTGTGTATTTGGAAATTGAGTAGAGAGCGTAGAAGCCTATGCTCACGCCTATCCAGATGAAAAAGACGGTGAAAAGCCTGCCAATGTCGCTTTTCGGCGTAACATCCCCGTATCCTACCGTGGTGATTGTGCTTGTGGTGAAATAGAGGGCGGTTATCCAGTCCCAGCCCTCGAAATTGTGGTATGCCACAACCGCAACGCAAAACACGAATGCCACCATGAGGATTGCAAGCAGCAGGTTGCGCTTTGCCTTTGCGCGGCTTGTGTGGGCTTCCTGCATCATTAGGTCGCTCAGTTCCATTTGTTCTCACCTGAAATTATTTTCAGCCGGATTTTTCCTGCGCATGCGCGCATTGGGATTATTTGTTCCGGCAAGCCTTTCCCGCGCTTGGGCGCGCTTTTCCCGCAAGCTTATTTTCCGCCGAATTTTTTCCTTACTGCAAGCCTGTGCGCATTGAAATAATATATGCTTAAGCTTTTCCAGTCGCAAAGCTTCACAAGCGCAAAGGAATCTTTCTTGAGCGCAAGGAGCTTTTTCTCGTCTGCGAAATAAAGCGCCTCAAGCTCGTCCGCAAGTTCCTTCGAAGCAGCCTGCGCGCTCTTTCCCTCCATGGAGATTACTTTCAGCCCGCGCTTTTTCAGGCTGGGCACCTTGCTTTTTATGAACCTCCCAAAGCCCGTGGTATCGGACGTGATTGCAACGTTCATTTTCAGCCCTGCCTCTACCGGAGTGTAGCCAAAAGGCTCGTAGCGCGAGGGGAAAACGCCGCAGTCCATGCCTGCAATCGCATCATAGTAGCTCAGGTTCATGAGCCCGTCGTTTGGCTTTAGGTACGTGGGGTAGAAAAGCACCTTCACGTGGTCCTCTTTCTTGTTCGTAAGCCCGCACTCTATGCAGCCCTTGAGTATTGCGTCATTTTGGTAGTTGAGGTCAAAGCAGTTTATGTGCGGCGCAGGCCCGTCTTTCGTAAAGCCGCTCATCATGTTTTGCACGTCGTTTTTTGCCCTGCCCTTCAAGTCTGCAGCAAGGGACTGGATGTTGTGGTATTTTTTGCCCTTTGCCTCCGGAAGCGTGCTCACGAATTCGTTTATCTTGTCAAGCAGGAGGTAATTCTTTATTATGGAAATCTTGGGGCCGCGCACCGAAGAAGGGGCGAAAATGAATGCAAACACCCGCTTGTCGTTTTTCTTTGCCTTTGCCGCAAGCCTTTTGTTCAGCTCTGCAAGCGCGCTTATGAAAATGTCGAATCCCTTGTTGAGGAATTCGTACCTGCCCGAAATGAACACCATGAGCCCGTTGTCGTACCTCTGCACATAATAGGGCGTGATGCAGCTTTCGGCAAACTGCAAAAGTTCGCTTCTGGCGTATTTTGCAATGCTTTGCAGCGTTTTCGGGTCTTCTGTTTTTGAAAAATCCAGCCCGTTGAGCGTGATTATGTCCGCCTTCCTCCCAAGGATGTATTTTACCTCTGCCGCGACTGTCTCGCTCACGGTGGTGAAAACTTCGGCATTGAGCGCAGCCTGCATTTCAAGCTGGTGCTTGCCTTCCACCTTGAGCCGGTATGCCTCGCTGATTGCAATCGGGTGGCTTGCCTTTTGCGCCTCTGCAAGCACGTCCCTGCCAGTGGAAGAAAGCGAGCGACCCAAGACCGTTGCGTGCGTTGTGAAGACGGTTGCCGCCTGCACGTTGTTCATCTTAAGGTAGAGGAGCGCGCTGCCGCAAATCCATTCGTGGAAATGGCACACGGTTTTCTTGCCCTTGTATTTTTGCGCCTTGAGCAGTTCCTCAAGCAGCATCCCCACCCCAAAGCCCCAAACAACGTTCTCGGTGAAATCCCAGGAGGATTCCATAAGGGAATCTATTGTGAAGTTTTTCCACAGGAGGAACTTGAAATAATTTGCCCGCTTGTCAAGCTTTTTCCCCCCGTCATTGTATTCCACGGTGCGCTCGCCCATCTCCTTTGCGTCCACAAGAATTATGGGCACGTTTGAGCCGTATGCCCACCTGCCGTACCTGAATTTTATGCCAAGGGGGGAAAGGGCGTCAAAAGCAGCCTGCACCTCTTTTGGGGGCTTTTCCTCCACTACGTCGTTTTTGCACTTCTCGTCCAGAAAGCCGACCATGCAGTAGTTCTTCTTGTACTCCTTGAGCATGAAGGGCGCCTTGCTTTGAAGCACGGTGTAAATGCCGCCTATTTGCCTGCCTGCTTCCGAGGAAACTTCAAAGAGGAAATCCGCCATGCATAAGAAACAGAGATGCGATTTATAAATATATGGCGTGAAACCATTGATGGGAGATGAACTGACGGTGCGTTTTATGGTCTCTATTCCAAACCCATACACGGGGAACTATCGGATGCTTGCGATAGCCCCGATAATTATCATACTGGTTGCGCTCTTTTTCATACCGCAAATACGACTCGGGGTTGAGTTCAAGGGCGGCACGCTTATCACGATTGCATCAAGCCAGGAGAACATAGACGAGGCTGCCGCGAATTCGGCGCTTCGGAATGCGGGCATAGAGGTGTCCTCCCTTAAGGTGTACAAGAGCCCGACTGCCGCATACAAGAGCATGGTGGAGATAGAAATTGCAAGGAGCCCCCAGCAGCTTAAGATAGACCAGCTCAAGGGCGATTTTTTTGCAAACGTTGACGAGGTATCCAAGCTTGAGGCATTATACCAGGGAAACCTGAGCGGCGCGGAAAATTATTTGCAGGAGCGCGCGCAGCTTGAGAAAACTGCTGACGAGGCGTTTGCAATTGCAGCGACCGGGCAAAAAGCATCTGATTTGAAAAACATAAACGTGCTCAGGAGGGAAGTTTCATCTGCGCTTGCAAAGGCAAACGATGGGCAAAAGGCAGCCATCCTGAGTGCGATTGGGACCGCAATGAAATACGATGCCATTTCAATCGAGGAAATAAGCGCATCGCTTTCCTCGAAATTCATTGAGAAGGCGGTGGGGGTCGTATTCGTATCAACTTTCCTTGTGATAATAGCGGTATTCATAATATACAGGACGCTCGTGCCAAGCATCGCGGTGCTTGCGGGCGCTGCGGCAGACATATTGATTGCGCTTGGGGCAATGGGGCTTTTCGGCATACCCTTCACGCTCGCGTCCTTTGCGGCGCTCCTTATGCTTGTGGGATTCTCCCTTGACACGGACATATTGCTCACAATGCGCGTGATAAAAAGGAAAGAGGGGCACGCGTCCGAGCGGGCATACGATGCAATGAAAACAGGGATGACAATGAGCCTTGCGGCAATGGTCGCGTTTGGCTCGCTCTTTGTGCTTTCCTACATAACGCACATCGGGACGTATTACGAGATTTCAACCGTTGCCATATGCGGGCTTGTAGGCGACGTGTTTGCCACATGGGGCATAAACGCAGTCATTATACTAAACTATGCGGAAAAGCGTGAAAAGGAGGGGCACTCCGGAGAGGAGAAGCCCATTTTCACGGGCATATTTTCGCACTAAGGGATTGGAATGATTACTAAAAACGAACTCATAAGCGGCGTAAAGGACAGGAGGGTAGTTGCGCTGCTTGCATTCACGCTCCTTTGCGCAAGCTGGATGCTGCTGCAAAAGAGCATGGTGGTGCCCGCATTCATGGGCGGCATAGTGGTGGTCGGGCTTGCAACGATTTTCTGGAAGAACGACAATGTGAAAATTGCCGGGCTTCTTTGCATTGTGTTCCTTTCGCTCTTTTCCGCTTACACGAACGGGCTCAAGTTCGGCATTGATTTTTCAGGTGGAGTAAGGATACCCATTTTGCTTGAGAAGCCTGTTGACCAGGCAACAATGGACGAGATGGTGCAGATAATAAAAACCCGCTCCGCGGCATTCGGCCTTAGCGAAGTGAAAGTGCGCCCCGTGGGTGACAGCGAAATTTACGTTGAAGTCCCCCAGAGCAATCCGCAGCTTGTGAGCGACATTGAGAGGATACTTTCCTCGCAGGGCGTGTACCAGGGCATAGTGGACGGCAAGGTTGCGGTGAGCGGTGACGACATACTTTCCGGGACAATTGGAAGGCTGCCTGCGACTGCGATAGGGGGCGCAGACTGGGGGGTATCGTTTACGATTACGACTACTGCAAACGAGCAGTTCTCAAAAACCGTGAAAGGGAAGGCGAATTACCCGCTTTACATGTTCCTTGACCGCCCAAGCAACGCAATAGTGGTGCTCAAGAGAAGCGAGCTCATGCAGAACCTTAACATTACCGGGTTGAAGATGTCGCAGAAGGATGCCCTTGCGATTGCATCAAAATCCCTCAGGCTTGAGGGCGACAACGTGGAGATATACGTTGAGGAAGAGCTGGATGCAAAGAATCTGGACTTTGGGAACCTTACTATTGTTGCAAACAAGACAAAGGCGGTTATTTCAAACGCAACCGGCATTGCGCTTCGCAGCGCACTGAAAGAAAAGGGCTTCCTGCTTGTTGAAAAGCCAAGCGAGGACATGCAACCAGTGTATTCCATAAGCTCTTTCGGGTCTTCGCAAAACACGCTTAACATGTGGAGAGGGGTTGGGCTGCTTAGCGCACCGCGGCTTTCGCCTGACGTTACAAGGGGAGTGTCCAGCCCGTCATATTCAATTACTGGCGCCGCAGTTGGGACAGGGAATGCGCGGCTGCTTGATGCTGACAAGAATGCGCGCGAAGTCGAGTCGATATTGAAGGGAGGCGCGCTTCCCGTAAGGATTTCACTTGGGTCCGCAACAAGCGTGCCTGCGCCACTTGGTGCGGAATTCCTGCGCGTAAGCGCGATAGGCGCTGCGATTGCGCTCATTGCAATTTCATTCATGCTTGCGCTGAGGTACCACACGCTAAAGCTCGTGCTGCCTGTAATGATGATCAGCCTTGCTGAAATAATTGTGCTCGTTGCAATACTTGGCTCATTCACAATAGACTTGGCAGGAATGGCAGGCATTATTGCAGCTATAGGAGTGTCGGTAGATGCTCAAATCGTGGTTACGGACGAGCTTCTGAAGAAAAATACAACGGACGGCGCGCACAAGAAGCTTGAAAAGGCGTTCTCCATCATATTCACAAACGTGACTGTTGCAATAATCGCGATGGTGCCGCTGCTGCTCTTTTCCGGGCTCGTCGAGATAATAGGGTTTGCGACCTCTTCGATATTGGGCTCATTGCTGGGCGCTTTCATTTCGCGCCCTGCGTACGGAGCGATTGCGGAAAGGCTATTTGACAAATAGGTTACTTTTGCGCGCAAAGCGGGTTTGTTGGGCTGTTTTTGACAAGTAGATTATAGCCCTAGTTTTTCAGGTTTTGCAGCAAATTCTTTAGAACTTCTATTGCTTTTTCATAGTCCTTCCAGTGGAGGAATTCCTTGTCAGTGTGGTCAAGCTTGCTGTCCCCTGGCCCGTATGCGATTGTGGGAATGCCCATGTTCATTGAAATGTTCATGTCCGCGCCGCCGGATTTTTTCAAATAGCGCGGCGTGCTTCCTTGGGAGCGCACTGCCTGTACCATTGAACGCACAAGAGGGTGCGAGATTTGCATTTCAGAGCCTGCAAAGCTCTTTGTAACTTTTACAGTGATGCCCTTTGGGGCAGAGGACTTGAACAGTCTAGTTATCTCGGCAATGTCCCTGCTTGGAGGTATGCGCACGTCTATGAAAAAGTCAAGCTGCCCGGGAATTACGTTGAGCGCGTCGCGGTGCCCATAGTCAATGTGCGTAACATTGAAGATGACAGACTCAAATGCATGGTGGCGGGGAAAGTGCTTGCGCAATTTCTCATAGTATTCTATTGTGCGCTCAATGGGGTTTTCCGCGTTCATGCCTGCGTGCGCTGCCTCTCCCTCTGTGCGGCATTCCACAAGCAGCCTGCCCTTGTATGCGATTGTAATGCCATCGCAGTTTGAGGGCTCGCCGTTTACCGCGAGCTTGGGCTTAAGATAAGTTAGGAGGTGCTCTGTGCCCTCGGAAATGAGCGCTTCTTCTTTTGTAACCCCCGCTACTACTACTTTTAGGTGTTTTGGTGTGTGCGCCCCTGCTTCTATGTAGGAAGCTAGGCAGCCCTTTGCGTCCACTGCGCCCCTGCCAGATATTCCCTGTGAATCTTCTTTTACTTCCCAAAAGCCGTCCACTGTGTCGAGGTGCGAGAAGAGCAGAAGGTCTGCATGAGGGTCTTTTGTGTAATCGTAGTTTGCGCCAAGCACGTTCCCGACTTCATCTATCTTGACGTGCAAATAGCCCAGCTCGCGCATCCTTTGAGCGCATAATTTTGCTGCCTCTTGCTCAGAGCCGGAAAAACTTTTTGTTCTCACTAGCTGCGAGAGAAACCTTCTTGCGGGGGTGGAATTTGGCATGCTATCAACTATTCAAGAGTTTCATCCGGTGCATTTATTATCTCATCTGCCCGCGTTTTTGCGGGCGCTCATTCGAGTGTTTTGTCAAGAGCAGTTATTATCTCATCTGCCTGATCTCTTGTAAGGGTGAGAGGCGGAAGGAACCTTAGCACCATGTCCCCTGCAGGAAGTGCAAGCACTCCATTGCCAATTAGTTTCACAAGATATTCTTTGCCTGGCTGCTTAAGCTCAATTGCGAGCATCAAGCCTTTTCCGCGCACTTCGCGCACGAGTTTCTTTGAGGTTTCAAATTCCTTCATGCGTGAGAGGAGGTAGTTTCCTACTTCGGTTGCGTTTTCGCACATTTTTTCCTCTTTTATTGCGCTTATTGCGGCTATGCCTGCTGCGCACACCATTGGGTTGCCCCCGAACGTGCTTCCGTGCTGCATTGGGGCAAAATCCAAGCCTTCCCGCGCAAGCATTGCGCCGCACGGAAGCCCGCCTGCAATGCTTTTTGCAACGCAAAGTATGTCCGGCTGCACGTTCCAGTGCTCGCACGCAAACATTTTTCCCGTTCTGCCAAAACCCGTTTGTATTTCATCAATTATTAGGAGGATGCCGCGCTTGTCGCATACCTCTCTTACTGCTTGAAGGTATCCATCTGGTGCAGGCCGCACTCCGCCCTCTCCCTGCACAGGTTCCAGAACTACTGCGGCTATGCTATCATCAATAGCAGCCTCTATCAGTGCCGCATCCCCGTACCTAACCCGTTTTATCGGACCGATAAGTGGTTCAAAAGGCTCGCGGTATTTTGGATTGAACGTGAGCGAAACAGCGCCAGTGCTCCTTCCGTGGAATGCATTCATTGCAACTATGAAACCTTTCTTTTTTGTGAAAGAGCGCGAGAGCTTTATTGCAGCTTCCACTGCCTCCGTGCCGGAGTTGCACAAAAATACTTTTCCTTTTTGCATTTTTTCGCCCGGAGCTATTGAGAGCAAAAGCTCCTCAAACTGCGCGCGTATTTCAAGTGGGAAAACTTCTGGGCAGGAAATCAATTTCTGCGCCTGCTCCTGTATCGCCTTCACTACTTTTGGGTGGCAGTGACCCAAGTTCCCTACGCCGTGCCCCATCACGCAGTCAATGTAGCGCTTTCCTTCCTTATCGTAGAGGTATGTGCCTTCCCCTCTTTCGGCTACAAATGGGCGCTTGCCGTAGCAGGAAAGTTCTGCTTTCTTTTCCCTTGCAATTATTTCTTCTGATGTTGCCATAGAGAGAAGTTGGGAAGAAAACTATAAATAATAATGATGTTAAGGGATTAACAAAAAGAAGGAAGAATGTTAATTTGTAGAACTGCCAGGCAGATAAATTTATGGATTCCGGCGCAGGTTATAGATTTCCACTATCTTATCAACAATTTTTTCTGCTGCATGCCCATCACCGAAGAGTGCGGGCCTTGGCTTTTTGCGCGGGTCGAATGTTTTAATTGCAGCCAGGATTTTCTCCTTTGCCGTGCCCGTTACAATGCCCCAGCCGGTTTTGACTATTTCCGGCAAGTAGATTGAGCCGTCCAATATTATAGTTGGCTTCCCCAGCATGTATGCCTGGCGCCTTGTCCCTCCCCCGTCAGTAAGGACCTTGCCTGCGCCAGCCAGAATGCGGACAAAATCAAAGAATCCTTGCGGCGGTATGAGCTCAAAATTGCAGTTTTCCTCAAGCATTTGATAAAGCCCCTCTCCCTTAAGCTTTTTTTCAGTGCTTGGATGCATGAGGAACTTTATTCTCTTGCCGGATTCTATAAGGGCTTCGAGAATGCCTCTCAACTGCCCTGGTGCGCCCATATCCTCGTGGCGATGAAAAGCCGCAAAGACATAATCTCCTTCTGTTGCGGTTATTTGCAATTCCCCCAGCGCATAATGCAGGGCATCGCATACCGTGTCTCCGTATAAGAAGACGCGCTCCGGCGGGAAATTCTCCTTCAAGAGATTCAGGCGCGTTTCTTCTGTTGGGGGAAAAACAAGATGGGAAATGGAGCTTGTCAACCTGCGGTTTATTTCCTCATGGTTCTGGAGGCCGTCGGGATTTCGGATGCCCCCTTCAATGTATGTTATTGGAATGCCTTTCCTTGCAGACGCCCATGCTGCAGCCGGAGTGGAATTCACGTCGCCATAGACTATAGTTGTATCCGGCTTTTCAATCGCAAGCACCCTTTCCATCTGCCACATTATTTCCCCTATGTGGCGTATTGGGGAGGGATTTGAAACTAAAAATTGGTAATCAGGAGGCGGAAGCTTGAACTCTTGGAAAAAAATGCCTGACATGTTTGGCTCTGAGTGCTGGCCGGTATGCACAAGTTTCAGCTCGACCTCCGGGTGCCTGGAGGCAAATGCCCGCTGGACCACCATGTGCTTTATTATGTTCGGCCTTGTGCCCACCACTGCAAGAACCTTGAGTTGGCCTGGGTTAGGATTGCGGATATGCATGCTGGTATTTAGTTGCCAAAAATATAAAAAGATTAAGAATGAGCAGATGCCCACTGCCTGAAAAAAGCTTTTACCTATTTCTTGCAGTGCGTCCCTTTTCCTTCAAGCAACCTGCTTATGGGGCTTGGAACTGTCCCGTTTCCAATTATTACCTCATGCACGCCGCCATCAAGGGCTTCTGCGCATGCAAAGAGCTTTTTCTTCATGCCCCCGCTTGCCTTTCCGCCGCCCGCATTTTCTATTGCGGTTTTGAGCTCCTCGCGATTTAGCGTTGCTACAAGGTCGTTGGGGAAATTCCTGTAATATCCGTCAACATCCGTGAGTGAGATCATGATGTTCGCGTGCAATTCCGCGCCAACTGCTGCTGCCAAGCGGTCCCCATCTATGTTGAGCGGCTGCGCAGGCTCGCCCATTGCAAGCGCGCCGACTACGGGTGTGTAGCCCGCATTGAGCAGTGTTTTCAGCAACTCTCCATTTATTTTCTCTATTTTGCCGGTGAAATCGTCGCGGATGAGCTTTTGCTTGCCGGTTTCATCAACAGAAGTGACTATTTTTTGCTTTCCGACTACTGCTTTGCCGTCAAAGCCCGAAAGCCCTACTGCATTCACGCCGACTTTTTGTAGCGCGAGTATGATGCTCGTGCTTGCGTTGTGGATTGCAAGGTTGTACACGCGTATTGTGTCCGCGTTTGTGTAGCGAGACTTGAAGCCTGTTGGTGAAGTGATGAAAGCAGGCTTAATCCCAAACTTATCGTACAACTCGTTCATTTGCGCGCTGCATCCGTGCACAACTACTATTGAGTATCGGGAGTGCAAGGATGCGAGGTCTTGCGCGATTAAGTCCGGCGTGCTTGCAATGCTGCCGCCTACTTTGATTATGAGGATTGGTTTTTCTTGCATAACAACACCAGATTCTAGTAAGGATGCATGCCCGGCTTTTCGCTAGTATGGGTGCAAGCCGGGCTGCCACATCCCCGTCTTCTCATCCAGCCCGAACATGAGGTTCATGCACTGCGTTGCCTGACCCCCGCTGCCCTTGATGAGGTTGTCTATTGAGCTCATTAGTATTATGCGATTTGCGTGCTCGTCTATTTCCCAGCCTATGTCCGCAAAGTTCGTGCCTGCAACCATTTTGGGTTCTGGATAGCGGTAAAGTGTTTCCTTGTCCTTTACGATTCGGATGAATGGGGAAGTTCCGTATGCTGCGCGGTAGAGCTTCCACATGTCAACGTCCTTTACGGGCTTGTTAAGGAATGCATGCACAGTTGTGAAAATTCCGCGCACCATTTCAACGCCGTGAGGGGAGAAGGAAACTTTTACAGGCACGCCTGCCGCCTCGGTTAGCTCCTGCTCCATTTCCGCAATGTGGCGGTGCCCGCTTGGCTTGTATGCGCGCACAACTCCTTGCCTTTCCGGATGATGAGTTGAGATGTCAAAACTCGCTCCTGCTGCTGCAGAGCCTATTTTGCTATCCACTACGAGGTGGGAGAGGTCTATGAGCCCTGCTTTTACAACTGGGTAAAGAGGCAGGATAGTGCTCGTAGGCAAACAGCCGGGACATGCAACGAGCCTTGCTTTCTTTATTTGCTCGCGGTGCACTTCGGGCAATCCGTACACTGCCTCTTTGAGAAGCTCTGGGTGCTTGTGCGGGCAGTAGTAATGTTCGTAAGTCTTCTGGTCATGTATGCGGAAGTCTGCAGAGAGGTCAATTATTTTCAGGTGCGGATAGTTTTTCCAGTAGTTTGCAACATACTCTTGCGCCTTTTCATGCGGAACGCACAGGAAAATCACGTCGTTCTCTTCGGGCCTTATTTCCTTTACCGAAGTGAAGGCGAGTTGCGTAAAGCTGCGCAAATTTGGATTCAGTTTTGTAACCGGGATTCCTGCAAACCTTTCCGAAGTAAGGCTCTTGAGCTCCACGTTGGGGTGCATGAGAAGGATTCTCATGATGTCCCCTCCGGTGTAGCCGGAAGCGCCGATTATGGATGCACGGATTTTTTGAGTCATGTTTTCACCGTTTGGATTGTTTCTTCAGCCAGGTTATCATTTTTGCTGGAATGTTCACGCCCGTTGGTGCGCTGGAGTTCCGGAATTCTGTTGTGTGGTTTATTTCGTGCACAACAAAGCCATTCTTGGATTCCATCACATCCACGCCGTAAATTCCCTCGTCCGTAATTTTTGCAGCCTTGAGGATTATTTCACGAAGCTCAGGAGTAATGGGGCAATTCTCTGCCTTGCCGCCCCTTCCAGTATTTGTGAGCCAGCCGGATTTCTCGGTTGAAATGCGGTAGATTGCGCACACGACTTCGTCCCCTATTACGAATGCGCGGATATCCCGCCCAGGCTTCTCAATGTGCTCCTGCAAATAGTAAATTTGCTGCCAGGCAGAGCCCATTACTTCGCGGGACTCTATCACAGCCTCTGCGGAATCGCGGTCGTTCAGGCGGTTTACCATGCGCGCCCAGGAGCCCACTGTGGGCTTTATCACGCACGGATAACCAAGTTTCTCGACAGCCTTGAGTGCGCTTTCAGCAGTGAAGGCAACGTATGTGCGCGGGGTTGGGACTCCTGCCTTTGCGAGCATTGTGGAAGAATATGCCTTGTCGCCGCATATTTGCTGCGCGCGAAGCGAATTTATTACGCGGGAGCCGCACTGCTCAAAGTAGTGCGTGGAGTAAAGCGTGCGGGTGAAAGAGCTTGAGCGCTGCAATATTACTTCGGGTGCGTCCTTTTGCACATGTGTGATTGGCAAAAGCGCTTCGCTGTCGCTGATTCGCTCGAACTCCACTCCCTGCTTTTTTCCCTCTTCAATGAGAAGCTTGTTTTCAGGGGTGATAATTGTGTAGATTAAGCCGAATCTCATGTTTATTCGCCCCAGTCCTCCTGCACTTCGGGTGCCTTCTCAAGCTGCACTGGATTGAGCGAGCGCACTTCAAGCTTGCTTCCGCAGTCAGGGCAGGAAAGTATCTCGCCTACCTCTGTGCCTTCTTTTATCGCTATTGTGCCTGCGCACTCTGGGCATTCTGCCATTGTATCAACCTCTCTATGCTTTTGTGAGGTAAATGGGGCAAAAACATTAAATAATACTAGTGTTATGAATGTAACAAAAATTGGTAAGAATGTTAAGGAAGCAGGGAAGCATCGAGAGGAAGGGAGAATTATAAAGAGGCGGGTGCGAGATTATTGCATAGTGGTTTGGATGGAAAAAAAGAAAAGGAAGAGCACAAGTGTGGAGAAGGACATCGAGAAGATTACTGAGAAGCTCATAAAGAACAATAAGGAAATGATAAAGTACCTGGCAAACCGCTAAGGGGTTTTATGGAAAAGGAAGCGGTAACAGATGAGGCAAAGGAGCTTGCAATTGAGCTTGCAAGAAGCATCGCAATTGGCAAGGACGGCATTCTTCTTCCAACGCAAAAGAGTGTTGTGCTTTTGCACAAGCGCATGATGGACTATTCGAAAACCCTTACGGACATCGGGATAGACTACAGCCTGAGGTATGACGGCGTTCTTTCCATGCTGGAAAGCAGGCTGCGCGACAAGACCTATAGGAAAACCCCGCTGGAAAACGCGATTTTTGTATCCGAAGAGCTTTTTTTCAAAGTATTGTCCGAGCATCCGTTCAACAACGGGAACAAGAGGGCTGCGTGGTTTACTGCGTTCACTTTCCTTACGCTTAACCTTGGGAATTACGTGAACAAGCTCGAAGGGAAAAAGTACGAATGCATTGCAATGACTGATGAATACCCAAAGGAAAGGCAATTGCAGGAAGCGCAGAGGCTTGAAATACTTGCAGAATGGCACGGGGAAAAGCGCAAAAAGGAGAGGATAGAATTTCTTGAAGCAAGTGGCATACATGTGAAAAGCGAAGTGAAAGAGGAGCACATAAGGCAGTATTTGAGGAAACTGCTTGCGTCAATGGTACGGGAAAAAAATTAGCAAATTGTATTTTTCAGATTCTTCTTTATTTCCTCTGCCATCTCGGAGGTGCTTGCAGAGCCTCCAACGTCTTTTGTTTTCACGTTGTTTTTGTAAGATTGCACAATCGCATTTTCAAGATGGGTCGCTTCCGCCTCAAATCCTATATGCGCAAGCATCATGGAAGTTGCGCGCAGCATTCCGGTGGGGTTTGCAACGTTCTTGCCTGCATATTTTGGGGCAGAGCCGTGCACGGGCTCAAAAAGGGAATATTTTTCTCCGATGTTTGCGGAAGGGGCAACGCCCAGTCCGCCTATGAGCGCGGAAGCCTCATCTGAAAGGATGTCGCCGAAAAGGTTTGTAGTAACTATCACCTGGAAGTCCTGCGGAGATTTTACAAGGCGCATTGCAACTGAATCAACAAGGGCGTCTTCCACTGCAATCTTTGAGGAGTATTCTCCCGCAACTGCACGCCCGATTTCTAAGAATAGACCGTCTGTTTTGCGAAGAACATTCGCTTTATGCACCAATGTAACTTTTTCAAAACCCGCTTTTTTTGCATATTCAAATGCAAAGCGCACGATGCGCTCGCTTCCCTTTCTCGTAATTACGCGGGTTGCAGTCGCGCGGTTTGCATCTGCTTCCTCTATACCGGAATACATGCCCTCGGTATTCTCGCGCACAATTGTGAAGCGAAGCGGAGGGTAATTGGAAGGCACATTTGGAAGCGAGACAAACGGGCGCAAATTCGCGTATAAATCAAGCTCTTTTCTCAAGGTTACGATTGCGCTCTTGTAGTTTGGGATATTGGGCGGGGTTGTAACTGCGCAAAAGAGGATTGCATCGCATTCTTTTGCGCGCGAGATTGTTTCTTCTGGCAAAGATGTGCCGTATTTTTGGAAAGTTTCATAGCCTGCCTCGCCTTCAACCCATTGGACATCAACGAGCGTATCCACTATTTCCTTTGCATGTGCCATAAGCTCTGGCCCTATTCCGTCGCCGTTAATGTACATTATTTTTTTCATAACTACGGTTTCTCCAGCTCTTCTATTTTGTGCGTTTGCAGGAATTCGAGTATGCCACCTGCATCGCGGATTTTTTTCATGAGCGGCGGAACTGAGACCTGCGCTGAAATATTTTTTGTTGTGTTGCGGATTTCTGTTTTTGTAAGCTCAATAGTATCTGAGTCTTCTGTTTTGTCAATGAAATCTGCGGGAGCAATGAGCAAAAGCAAGCCGTTGTTTATTGCGTTGCGGTAGAATATGCGCGCATAGGATTTTGCAACCACTGCACTAATCCCGTTTGCAAGAAGAGCGTACACTGCGGTTTCCCTTGAGGAGCCGCAGCCAAAATTCCGCCCTGCAACTATGAAATCCCCTTTCTTCACTTGCTTTGCATATTCGGGGCGGTGCTCTATGAAAGCAATTTTCCCTAGCTCTGTGCGGTCAATTGTCATGTTGTACCTGCCCGGCGTGATGAGGTCTGTATTTATTGCGTCTGCGAATTTCCAAACTTTTCCCATAAACTCAACTCACTTTAGGTATTTCCTTGGGTCTGCAATTTTTCCTTCGAGCGCGCTTGCTGCCGCAGTTGCGGGGGATGCAAGGTATATTTTCGCTTTTGGCGAGCCCATCCTGCCAGTGAAATTCCTGTTGCTTGTGCTCACGCACACGTCGTTGTCGTCAAGCACGCCCATATGCCGTCCCAGGCATGCGCCGCATCCAGGCGGGGCGATTATTGCGCCTATTTTTGAAAATTCCATTAGATAGCCTCTCTCAAGCGCAAGCTCGTACACCTGCCTGCTTGCAGGGGTTACTATGAATTTCAAGCCGGGTGAAATTTTCTTTCCCTTCATTATGCGGTATGCAACCTCAAGGTCCTCTATCCTGCAATTCGTGCATGAGCCAAGGAATACCTGAGTAATGGGCGTGCCCTCTATTTCGGTTACGGGAACGTCCCGGTCGATATCCGGCGGGCAGGCTAATGTTGGAACGATTTTTGAAATATCAAACGTGTGTGTTTCTGCGAAGTGCGCATCCGCATCTGAGGAAATTGTTTTGAAGGGCTTGTAACGATTCTGGGAGCGAAGATAGGCTTCTGTTTGCGAGTCTGCAGGCACAATACCGGTTTTTGCGCCTATTTCCGCACACATGTTGCAAAGCGTGAGGCGCGAGGGAACGTCAAAATCCTTTATTGCGCTGCCTGCAAACTCGACAACCTTGTAATTTGCACCTTCTGAAGAAAGCTTCTTTGCGATTGTGAGAATTACATCTTTGGGGTATACGCCTGCGGGAAGCTTGCCCTCAAGGTTTATGCGTATTGTTTCCGGAACGCGCACCCATGCTTTTCCTGTTGCCATTGCAACTGCGGCATCTGTTGAGCCAAAGCCTATGCAAATGGCGCCCATCCCGCCTCCGGTTGGGGTGTGGCTGTCTGCACCAAGCAGGAATGTATTTGGATAAGTGAAGCGCTCTGCCATCACCTGGTGGCACACGCCATCGGTGTAGATGTTTATGCCCTGCTCCTGCGCAAAGCCGCATATTTTTGTGTGCAGCAAGGATGCCTGCACATTTGGGGCAGGGAATGCATGGTCAAAGAAAAGGAAAATCTTCTTGGGGTCAAAAACTTTCTTTGCAATATGGTGGAACGGGTCTATTGCCCATGCGCACGTCGTGTCATGAGCAAGCACGTAGTCTACTGGAACTACTGCAAGCTCGCCAATTGCAAGCTTTCTGCCTGCTTTTTGGGAAAATATTTTTTGAACGAGAGTTTCACCGGACATATTTGCACCTATTTTTTGAATCAAGGGTTGCTCCTGGGATTTTGCACCTTTTTCACTTGCTTTTGGTTTCGTGCGAGTCAAGCACAAGGTAAGTCGTTTCGCTCCTTACGCCCTTGCATGCGCGCACCGCTTCCACTACGGAATTCAGTTGCGCAACTGAGGGGGAACTGGCGAGCACAAGAATATCCAGGGAACCTGTGAGCTCCCATACCTTTTGCACACCCGGGACTTTGAGAAGCTCGCGCACAGTGTCTATTGTCTTTACTTTTTCGTCGGACGTTGCGCCTATGAATACACTTATTGCATTTTCCATATTATCACCTACAACTCAAATTCAGACATGTCTCATTTTTTCCCTGCGCGCGATTGCGCTCATAGTTCAAATTCAAAGATGTCGCCTTCCTTTTCTTTTAAGCGTGAAATCGTGCGCTCTATCTGCTCTTCAGTGAGACCCAAATGCAATTCTCCTGATAGATAGCGAAGCACGTTTTTCCCTGAGTATTCGCCTATCACAAGGCGGCGCTTTCTTCCGACTGATTCGGGTGAAAATGCCTCGTATGCCTTTCCTTCGGAGCGCAGGACTGCGCCCAAGTGCGTGCCACCCTTGTGCCTAAACACGTTCTCGCCGACGACCGGGGAAAACACATCGCTGTGCAAGCCTGTAAAGCTTGAGAACATTTTGGAAAGTTCAGGCAACTTTTCTATTTTCAGCTCGCCTCTTTGCTCGTAAAGCACTTGGAGCGCAAGCGCAACTTCTGCGAGTTTTGGGATTCCCGCGCGTTCGCCAGCACCGTTTATGCATGTGTGTATGCAGGTTGCGCCCGCCTCCACTCCTGCGAGCGAGTTTGCAAGCGCAAGGCCCAAATCATTGTGGCAGTGCACATCCAGGTTTGCTTTCGGGACTGCAGTGTGCACGCCTTGCACAAGGGAAAACATAAGTGAAGGCGTGAGGGCGCCCACTGTGTCAGTGATGCTTATGCGGTCCGCTCCTGCATCTGTCGCAACTTTCACCATTTCTGCGAGGTATGCTGCATCTGTTCTTGATGCATCCTCGCACGTGAAGCGCAATTTCAAGCCGTGCGATTTTGCATATTCAATTGTTTCAACTGCGCGCTGCTTTGCGATTTCGCGTGACATGTGCAATTTATGCTCCAAATGCACGTCAGAAGTGGAAAGGTAAAGCGCAACCCAGTTTGGGGAAAAGGAGAGGAGCTTGTCTATGTCGCCCTTTGTTGCGCGCCCATGGAGTATGGGATTTGACTTTAGCCCCATTTCAATTATGCTTTTTGTAATCTGCATTGAGCGCTCGCTCACGATTGGGGAAACCTCTATGAAATCCACGCCAAAAGAGTCAAGCTCGGATGCGATTTTTACTGCCTGCTCGTGCGAAAAGCGCACGTTGGGCGCCTGCTCGCCCTCGCGCAGCGTGGAATCTAGTATTAATACCGGGTGCATATGCTGCCTCTGGGTTACTCCTGGAAAAATTCTTCTAGGGAGGATTTGAGCGGGAATTTTTTGTTCATGCTATCGCCTGTTTTATCAGCAGGCATTGTTGCGCTTGTATCGCAATATATAACTAGTGTGTGATAAAAAACACGGATAAAGGAGATATGTTTATATACAAACATCGCGTTAATATGCCCATGGCATCGGTCGCAAGCACTACGGAGAGGCTCGTGAAGGAAAAACCCTCCCTTGAATATGCGCTCAAAATAGGCGTTGTGAGCTATGTTAGGCTCGCGCGCTTCCTCAAAGATGAAATTGAGCACGAGATGGGAAGCGAATGCTCGCTTGCGTCCATTGTGATGGCGCTCACAAGGATGGAAAGCGGCGCGCACGCTGCAACAAAAGGCCAGAAGTACAACATAAAGAACATAAGCACGCGCTCAGGGATGGCGGACATTACGATTGCAAGGAGCATGCGCGTAAAGGAGCTCGTGGGAAAAGTGCAGGACGTGATGGAAGCGGAACGCGGCGAGAGCGCGAACTTTGTGCATGGGAACAACGAGCTTACAATGATATTCAGCTCCTCGAAATTCAAAGAGGTAAAGGCAATTTTGCGCGGGGAGAAAATACGCGAGGAAGTGGACGGGCTTTCGCAGCTCTCTATTTCCTTTGACGAGAAGATGGCGGACACGCCCGGGCTTATTGCGCTTATTTTGAAGGAGCTTGCATGGAGAGGCATAAATGTCGTGGAAGTTGTATCCACTTACACGGAGCTGGGCATTATACTGCACGAAGAAGACATTGTGGATGCTTACAAGGCTGTGCGCGAACTTTTCAAGGAGAAGAAATAGAATTTTCTTGCATAATGCTGGCTTTTACTGCAATTATGCTTGCCCGGTCTGAAAGGATGCCGCTTTTAAGCAAAAATTGCGCTGCTTTTGAACGGTTGTTTTCAAGGAGAGTTTGAACAAGAAGATATTCTGCATAGCCGCTTAGAAGGTGCGCATTTCTCAGGACTGCAAACGCGAGAGGCGCTTTTCCTGCATAGTATATAGTGGATGCAAGGCTTTCCTCTTCTTTTATCGCCTTTGGCTCTTTCTTGTCAAGAAGGCGCGTTGTTGCGAGCTTTGCCGCACTAATCTGCTCCTTGAAGAGGTTTATGCGGAATGAGAATGCCTGCTGCCTTGCCTTTGCCGTGGTTAATGCTTTCGCTGCCAAAAAGACAGTGAGCGCTGGCGCTGAGAAATTTTCAGCCTGTGGACTAAACATAATATCACAATAATTAGAATAATACATCTATTTAATTCTATTGCCACGTTGTTGAAAATAACATAAAAGCACGTCAATCGCCTGATGTTTTTACCTAGTATTAAAATATTTGCCACCCAATTAGGCGCGGGTGGGTGCAATGGCATTGTCAGATAGGATTCCTCTTATTGAAGGCGTGCGCGATGGCATGCTGTTTAGAACAAGTGAAGGTAGGGTTGCCCACGAATTGAATTTACAGATGAAAATAAATGACCCTGATGCAAAGACTACTAAAAATGATTTGGCAGAAGCAAGAAACATGGCCAATATTATATGCGCAGTCAATGTTGGCGAGGAAAGATTCGGAATGTATCCTGAGACTGCGATGGTTCCTTTTACGTTCACCCTTTCCCTAAACAAACATGCGAAGATAGGCATAGCTTCTGAAACAGCGAAATATGGGGGAAAGACAGTATTTGACGGATTGAAGATAGTACCAGGACTTTGCATACCGCATCCGGCAGACAATGCGAAAAGACAGGAAGATGGGGCAATTGCGCTTGGGGTGCATTATGACCATTCGCCCGCGCAAATGGTATACGTCATGGCATTGATGCCGCTTGTGGCAGGCTATGCCGAAGTTTGGCCGGTTTTGCCAAATGGAAACCCCGCGTCCATAGTTTATAGCAGGCTGGGCACTTATGCAATACTTGATACGACAGTGGGAATTGGAAAAGACCATTATGTGCAGACAACAAACCAGCTCATACCGATGGGCTTGTATTTTGATGAGAGAAAAATGGGGGAATCTGGAGTAAACGTGTTTGCATGTTTTACTGGGGAAACGGCGTCTCCAAGCCCTGAAAGCAGGGCAAAGGCTTCTGCGGGATACATGCACTGGGGAAGATTTAGGGCAATGACAAGCAACATGCCAAATGTAGCGGAGACTATTTTAATCAATGATAGTTATGTTGAGCGCCATGGTGTGATAAATAAGGAGGAATACGTAAAAGAGGGCACCAGCGACACATTCGTGATAATAAAAAACGGGCGCATAATTTGCCCGCCGCTTGAAACAGGAAGGCTGAACGGGACTACGGTAAGAATGCTGCAAAAAATTGCAGAGAAGAGGAGAATCCCATTCAAGGTTGAAAATGTCACATTTGAAGACGTCATAAGGGCGGATGGGGCGGGATGCTTTGGAAATGCAGTTGGCGGGCTTCCGGTTGGAACGGTATTTGCCAGGGCAAGCGATGCATCGCAAAGAGGCGCGCCTGAACCTGCAACAAAGATAAACGTTGATATATTTGGGAGAGATACGCTGCTTTGGGGGTATGAGTTAAATACAGGGCGGAGCCCCATTTGGGGGATCATTAATGCGGAGTTCAAGGCTGCGCTTACTGATCCTGAATATGCGCTTTGCATAAGAAGCATACTGGTGCCAAATGGAATTGAGATAATGAACATGTTTAGGGAAGTTGTGACAAATGACCTGCGGAGAGGCAAGGAAGTAATCAGGATAATGCCAAATGTGTTAAGGGACGGTGCGGAGCTGGTATCAGACAAGGTGCTTTATCCTGATATAAAAACTGAGAAGCCCAATATTAGATGGCAAGAGGCATTCCGAAAGCGCGTCCCTGTTGCAACATTAGACAGCATGAATAGGATGCTGGTTGCCAGCAAAAGGTAAGAAGAAAAGCCCTGATGGGATTAAGCCCCCGATGGGAATTGGACCCACGACCTCCTGTTTACGAGACAGGCGCTCTACCTCTGAGCTACAGGGGCATTAAAGTCTGTTAATTTGGTTGCTCCATTTTAAAAATATAAGGCAGGAAGTATGCATAATGGCAATAAAAGCGGTTTCGGCAGCGGAATATCTCAAGAGAAAGCACGAATTTTTGCTAGTTGACGTGAGAACGCAAGATGAATGGGAAGAGGGGCACGAAGAGGAAGCGGTGCACATTCCCCTTGATGAATTGGAAGCACGGATGGGGGAATTGCCTAAAAAGCCCCTTGCAATAATATGCCATAGCGGAGGAAGGAGCGCAGCTGCGTGTGGATTTCTCTCCTCTGCGGGACTTGATGCTTGCAATGTAACTGGCGGAATGAGTGCGCTTATAAGAGAGAAAAGCAGGAGATGAGAAAATGGGAATGAGCAAAAAGGACCTTACAAGGAAAAGGGCAAACATAAAGGCGCGCATAGATGAGCTTGAGCCAATTGTGAGAAGGGACCCTCTCAAGAAACACGCGCAGCTGCACGAGGAGCTTGCAAAGCTGAAAAAAGAGCTTGCAGAGAATATGGCTTGAGCTCTTGTTTTACAGTTTTGCCCAGCGAAGTGTGAGCGCGTTTGTTACCACGGACACGCTTGAGAGCGCCATTGCGCCTCCCGCAAGTATGGGCGAGAGAAGCAATCCGCTTGAGTAGTAGAATACCCCTGCAGCTATTGGGATGCCCACTACATTGTACACAAGCGCCCAGAACATGTTCTGCCTTATCTTGTTTATGGTTGCCCTGCCAAGGCGTATTGAGCGGGGAACGTCCATTGGGTCGCTTTTCATAAGCACTACGGAGCCTGTTTCCATTGCAACGTCGGTGCCTGAACCCATTGCTATTCCAATGTCCGCCTGCGCAAGCGCGGGCGCGTCGTTTATACCGTCGCCCACCATTGCTACCTTTATGCCCTTTTCCTGCAATTGTTTCACGTATTTTGCCTTGTCCTGAGGAAGCACTTCGGAAAATACGTTTTCTATGCCTGCGAGTTTTGCGATTGCATTTGCCGTGCGCTCATTATCGCCAGTTATCATCCAGGGGGTGATGCCGAGCTTTTTCAGTTCGCTTATTGCGGCAATGCTAGTGGGGCGCATGGTGTCCGCGATTGCAATTATTGCGCTTGCCTTGTTGTTTATGCACAGCACAACTACTGTTTTGCCCTCATGCTGCAATTTGGAAACAAGCGAGAGCGCATTTTTGTCTTTTAGTTTGCTGTCGGGTTTTCCGACATAAACGTGCGAGGAACCAATCTTGGCACCCACACCATGCCCAGGAATTGCCTTAAAGCCGGTTGCCTTCATTGCCTGCGCCTTTTTCTCCTTTGCATAATCCACTATTGCGTCCGCAAGGGGGTGCTCTGAACTTTTCTCAATTGTATATGCGAGCGAGAGGAGGAGTTTCTCGCGCTTTTCACCAAGAAGTGAAATAAAGTCAGTTACTTTTGGCTTTCCCTGCGTAATTGTGCCAGTCTTGTCAAATATTATTGCCTTTATTTTGTGCATGAGTTCAAGGCTCTCGGCATTTTTTATGAGAATGCCTTTTTGCGCACCTATTCCAGTGCCCACCATTATTGCGGTAGGGGTTGCAAGCCCAAGAGCGCACGGGCATGCGATTACGAGCACTGAAACCGCGATTATAAGGGCAAAAGAAAGGGATTGGTGCAGCAGGAAGAACCATGTTGCAAAGGACACTATCGCCACTCCAATTACTATTGGGACAAAAACAGCACTTATCTCGTCCGCAAAGCGCTGTATGCTTGCGCGGCTGCCCTGCGCCTCTTCCACAAGCTTTACTATTTTCGCAAGCACTGTGTCCGCCCCGACTTTTGTTGCCTTGAAAGTGAAGGAGCCGTGCTTGTTCAGCGAGCCGCCTACCACGTGCGAGCCTTTCTTT
This sequence comes from Candidatus Anstonella stagnisolia, assembly GCA_902384585.1. GTDB lineage: Archaea > Micrarchaeota > Micrarchaeia > Anstonellales > Anstonellaceae > Anstonella > Anstonella stagnisolia. The sequence continues at coordinate 34,158 of CABMCJ010000004.1, read as the reverse complement.
TTCTCTACTGGAATGCTTTCACCACTTATCATGCTCTCATCCACTGAGGAATCGCCGCTAAGAACTATTCCGTCCACCGGAATGCTCTCGCCGGGTTTTACAAGTATTATGTCACCGGCTTTCACATCGGAAACAGGAACTTTCTCCTCTTTTCCCTTTCTCACTATTGTTGCATATTTGGGGGAGAGGTCCATAAGTTTTCTTATTGCCTCCGAAGTCCTTCCTTTTGCAACTGCCTCAAGGTATTTTCCGAGTACTACGAGCGTGATGAGCGTTGCAGCTGTTTCAAAGTATTGTTCCTGGGCAAAGCCAAGAAGCGCTGCTACGCTAAAGAAATATGCGGCAGACGTGCCGACTGCGATAAGGGTATCCATGTTTGCGCTCTTGTTCTGGAGCGCACTCCATGCCCCAAGGTAAAAGTTCCTTCCAACGTAAAACTGCACAGGGGTTGCAAGAATGAAGAGCGCAAGCATCCGGTACGGGAAATCCATCATAAACATTCCCATTATGAGCGCAGGGATTGAGAGGATTGAGCCTATTATGAGGAGTTTTTTAAGCTCTTTTATCTCGTTTTCGCGCATTTCTTTTTCGCGCTCGCGGTCAACTCCTATGCTTGCGGAATATCCTTTTGATTTTACCACTTCAATGAAATTTTGCTCGTTTGTTGCACGCTCGTCAAACTCAACAAGTGCTTTTCCTGCTGCGTAGTTCACGTTTGCATTTTTCACGCCCGTGCTTTTGGAGAGCGCACGCGTGAGGAGAACTGCGCAGGATGCGCAGTGCATGCCGTTTATTGAGAGTTCGATTTTTTTCATTTATCCACCCCACACCAATCCGGATTTGGGAGCAAACACAAATATAGCTGTCACCAGAAGGTCGATTGCAATGCAATAGACCGCAAATTGGAGCGCGGATACCGGCATTTTCTGCAAATTCCCAAACTCCTTGTACGCCATGTAGCTCAATCCTGCAAGTATTGCGATTGCAATGCCTGTGAGGATGAAAAGAAAGAGCATAAGGTGGTCTGAGAGCATCATTACTGAGAGCATTGCGCCCATTGTGCCTGCCATAAGGCCGCCCATCAATCCTTCCATCCCGCCCATCACGCCACAGCATCTTCCTGCCTCAAATCCGAGGAGCATGCCGAATGCCATCCCCACAAGGCTGCCCACAAACATTCCGCTTGTTGCACCTGCAAATGCACCTATGAGGAAACCGCCCATCATGCCGATAGACATGCCAGTCATCATGCCGGTCATGCAGCTTGTGCGCTCCTTGAATGCGCGCGCGTGGAAAAAGCTGAACATTACTGCAACAATTGAAATTGAAGCAAGGAAGAGCAATGTTCCGTAAATGTTAAGGAAGTTCGGGATGTTCCTGAATGCGAATATGTAAAGGAAAGCCTGAAGCATGAGGATTGCTACGAGCGTGAGCGCAGCATAGAAAAGCATTGCATTCTCGTGCGCAAACCCGTTTGAGCCGCTTATGAAATTTGAGAGGAAAGAGAAAATGCGGGAAAACGAGCCTGCCTCATACCCCTCTTTTGCCTCTTCGCCTGGGAGAAGCAATTGGTAGCCTTTTGAAAGAAGCTCCTCCTTTATTTTTGCAAGCTGGGCGTCATCGCACTGTATTTTCACTGTGTTTGCCTTGAGGTCGAAAGAGAGCGCCTTTGCACCCTCGTGCTTCTCAACCGTGCGGGAAATTATCCGTTCGCAGGATTCGCAATGCATCCCGTGAACTTTTAGAATGTGCTCATTTGCCATGCAACCACCCAATTAAATCTTGTAGCCTTCCTTGCGTATTGCCTGCTTTATTTTCTCAAGCACCTGCGCATTTTCGTACTGGACTTTTACTTCGCCGCTCGCGTGATTCGCAGAAAGGACCTTTGCGCCTGCGATTTCGCTTATGGAATCTGCAACAAGCATTTCGCAGCTCTTGCAGTGCATTCCTTTTGTTTTAAGTGTTGTTTCCATTTTATCCCCCCTCTAAACTACTACGAGCTTCCCTACAAACATGTACATTCCGCAGTGGTATTGGTATGTGCCTGGAGAGGTTGGGGTGAATTCCGCAACTGATTCCTCGCCGCTGTAAGATGTGAGGCGCACGCCAAACTCATTTATGAGCAAGAGCTTGCCGCAGCCTGCATTCCTGTCCGCGCTGAAATGGAAGCGCACTGGAACGCCTGCCTTTACCTGCACTGATGGCTTGTCGTATGAGCCTGTTGGAAGCGCCTTTATATACACATCCTGCACCCCATTGTTAAGTTGTGCCGGCTGTGCCGGGCCTGAGGGCTGGTTTCTTGCAGCCGCAGCAGCACCGCCGCCGCATCCGCATCCGCCGCCTGCTCCGCAGCTTCCGCCCGCTAATGCCGCACCTGAACCGCTGCCAGAACCTGCACCCGCTGTGCCTGCGCCCGCAGCGCCATTGTTACCTGTGCCCGCAAGTGCATTGCCCGCACCAGCTGCACCTGAACCCGACGCACCAGCATTTGCTGCACCTGCCGCGATATTGCATCCTGCTGAACCAAGAATGTTGCCTGCCAAGCCCGCTCCGTTCCCAAAGCCGCCTGCCTGGGACACCATGAATGCTATGGAAAGCAGTGCAACAACGACTGCAACAATCATTCCTGTTTTTGCCATGTCCATTTTAACACCCTCGCACCGTAATTCCTGCGGTGCAAACATTTTTATAATTTCATTTGGATGAAACAATACTAATAGGTTGGTGAAACAATGGTTTCAAAAATTGGAAACAAGGAAAATCCGCTTGGGAAGCTCAAGGGAATGTCCCTGAACCGCAGGCTTGCGCTCGTCGTGCTTGCGGTTGCAGCGTTCATATTCCTCACCCTTCTTCTGCTTTTCACGTATGCATTGCCACAGGGTTATTCCATAGGCCCCCTTGAAATAGTTGCGCAATACCACCTTGAGTTCATGCTCCTTGTTTCGCTACTTGGGGTAATAGTGGGCGCGTTCATCGTGTACCTCCTTTATGAAAAAATAGAGGTAAAGGAAGCGGAATCAGGGATTACTGCGGACATGCTGCTTGGGTTTCTTTCAAATGAGGACAGGAAAATTGTAGAGTACCTTGTGAAGAGCAGGGGAAACTGCTACCAGTCCGAGCTTGGGCGCCTTGAGGGAATGACGCGCCTGCGCGCGCACCGCGCGCTCTTTCGGCTTGAGCACAAGGGGATTGTTGCGCTTGAGAAAGTCGGAAAAACAAACAAAATAATGCTTGTGGAGCCACTTTACCATGCGCTTTCCATGAAAATGAGGGAAAAATAAGGAAAGAGCCTTTTATTTAGAAAAAAGCGCCGAGGAGGAGATTTGAACTCCTACTCCACGGAAGTGGAACCAGATATCTTAGTTGCCCGCCGTAGCGGGTGGGATTTCGAGTCTGGCGCGTTAGCCGGATTCCGCCACCTCGGCGTATAAGTTTGCCAGTCAGCATTTAATAATATTAGTATCCATATATTATGTGATGAAGCCTATAATCGTGCTTAATTTGAAGGCATACCGCGAATCCACCGGGGAGGCTGCAATAAGGCTTTGCGAAATCGCAAGCGAGGTTTCCCTTACAAGCGGGGTTAGGATAATTGTTGCTCCGCAGGCGGTTGACTTGCGCGCGTGCGCAAAAGTGTGCGAGGTGTTTGCACAGTACTGCGATGCAACTGATGCAGGTGCTTTTACTGGTTCTATTACGCCTAAGGCGCTCAAGGATGCAAACGTGCTTGGAAGCCTCATTAATCACTCCGAAAAAAGGGTGCCGCACGAAAGCATAAAGAAAACCATTGATGCGCTTAGGGGAGCGGGCTTGCAATCCCTTGTGTGCAGCAAGGATGATGCGGAGAGCGCACAAGTCGCGGCTTTTTCCCCTGATTTTATTGCGGTTGAGCCGCCTGAGCTCATTGGAAGCGGGATTTCTGTTTCAAAGGCAAAGCCCGAGGTTGTAACAAACAGCGTTGCGGCTGTGCAAAAAGTCGCAAAAATACCGGTTCTTTGCGGGGCTGGAATTTCAAATGCGAGTGACGTTAAAAAAGCCATTGAGCTTGGTGCTGCTGGGGTGCTGCTTGCTTCGGCATACGTGAAATCTGCTGACCCGAAAAAACTACTTTCTGAAATGGCGGGCATAATAGGGTGAATATGTGAGAGAAGCGACAGCAGAACCAGTTGCTGAACACATTATCGTCTTGCCAGTTGCAGCAGTTGCAGATGTCGAGCCAAGCAAAAATGGCAATGGGCACGCTGATACTGCAATAAATCAGATAATAAAGGATGCAATTAAGGAAGGGTGTGGCGCGAATCTGGTGGAAACTTTGAGAATTGGCCACCCAATGGCGCAGGCTGCGAAAGTTTTAATTGCCCAAAGCATTGCAAATGGCGAGATGCCCTTGGACATTGTGGAACAATTGATTACATCCAGCAGGGGCAACATGATAAGAGAGGCAATGGAAACAAGGTGCAGAAAGGCAAATGATGCTGAACTTTTAGAATGCCTGAAACATGGTGCTGAAATAAAGATGCCTGCAGCAAGAGAGATTGGAATAAGGATATGGATTAAAGCAGGAATTGTAAGCGGCGAAATGCCCCTGGGTGTTGCAGAACATGAGATTGCATCAGGCAGGGGCAGTACTGTAAGGGAAGCAATGGAAATAAAATTGAAAAGGGCGCAAAACCGTATGCTTTGCAAATGCTTGCATTATAAGGCTGAAATAAGGGAGCCTGCAATGGAACGGATTGTAGAGAGGGTTTCGAATGGCAAAAAGGACGCAATAAAACAGCTGAGTGCAAAAATAGCTGATTTGCATGGAACCCTTACAGTTGAAGAGATATTCCACATGCTTGGTGAACGCGGAGGGCTGGAGGGCATGGATTTGCTTTTGAAGCACATTAAGGTGATTTCTCCAAGAAAGGAGGAAGGGCAGATGGCAGAAGACAGGGAGGAAGAGCATTGCGAAAAAACATGGGCGCCGAAAGTTTGGAATATGCATGAAGGGAATGCGGCCGTGCTAGGGGTCGTGAAGATAGCGAGAAAAATTGCAAGCGCGGATTATACTGCTGCATATGAGGCTGCAAGAAAGCTGCGCATTCTTGGGTACGTACGCGCTGCAGGCTGCATATCCGAAGTGCTTGAGCCGGCTGCCATGCTTGAAATGAAACTTAGGATGAAAAGAGACTTTAGAGAGTTTGTAAGTGGCGTAAGAATTGGGATGAAGCAAGACTTCGGCAGGAAGGGGCAGGCGTATGAGAAAGTTCCCCAAGTCGCAGTAACGCATTAAGCCGAAAGGCTCATGCACGCTTTTCTATTTCTTCCTTTAGCTGCGCAATGAATTTCCCTACGGGCACGTTCTCAAGTATTGAGCCGTCGCGCTTGCGCACTGCAAGATTCCCGCTGTCTTTCTCCTTTTGCCCGACCACGAGCATGTAGGGGATTTTTTGCATTTGCGCATCCCGTATTTTCGAGCCAAGCGTGTCCGGCTTTAAGTTGGTGGAAATGCGCACGCCTGCCTCGTTGCGCAATTTTTCCGCAAGTTCTTGTGCAAACTCGTTGTATGCATCTGCAACAGGGATTACCGTGATTTGGACAGGTGATAGCCAGAGCGGGAATGCACCCCCATAGTGCTCTGTGAGCACACCGATAAACCTTTCAAGCGAGCCGATTATGGCGCGGTGTATCATTACGCAGGTGTGTTGCTTGCCATCCGCGCCTTCGTAAGTGGCGTCAAAGCGCGCGGGAAGGTTGAAGTCAAGCTGTATTGTGGAGAGCTGCCATTCCCTTCCTATCGCGTCTTTTACGCAGAAGTCTATTTTGGGGCCATAAAATGCGCCATCCCCGGCATTTATCGTGTATTGCATCTTGTTTTTCTTGAGCGAATCCTCAAGGGAGGCTTCCGCCTTGTCCCACACTGCCTTTTCGCCGAGGAATTTCTCCGGGCGGGTTGAGAGCTTTGCAGTGAATTCAAAGTGGAAAGTGTCGCGCAGCACGAATTTTGTGAAGTCAAGCAGCGCGGCGACCTCGCCTTCTATCTGCTCGTGCGTGCAGAAAATGTGCGCATCATCCTGCTCGAACTTTCGCACGCGCGTCATCCCGCCAAGCACCCCTTTCAGTTCGTTGCGGTGAAGCGGGCAGAAATCAGCAATGCGAATCGGCAGCTCGCGGTAGCTGTGGGAAGAATTTTTGTATATGAGAAGGTGCGAAGGGCAGTTCATGGGCTTGAAGGAAAATTCCTCCTTGTCCACTTCAAGCAGGAACATGTTCTCCTGATAGTGCGACCAGTGCCCGGACTGCTCCCAGAGCGCCTTGTTGAAAAGCTGGGGAGTAACTACCTCCTGATAGCCGCGCTTTATGTATTCCGCGCGAAGGTATGCGAGAAGCTCATTGTATATTATGGTGCCATTCGGAAGGAAAAATGCGCTTCCGGGCGACCATTCGTGGAACATAAAAAGCCCAAGCTGCGTGCCAAGCTTGCGATGATCCCGCTTTTCCGCCTCTGCGAGCATGTGCAGGTAGGCATCAAGCTCTTTTTTGGAGGGGAAAGAGATTCCGTATATGCGCTGCAGGGATTCCTTGGAGGAATCCGCGCGCCAGTAGGAACTTGAAACTTTTGAAAGCGAAAATCCTTTTATCATGCCGGTGGATGGGATGTGCGGGCCGCGGCAGAGGTCAAAGAATGCGCCGTTGTAGTATATTGTAGCGGCTGTTCCAGGAAGTTCATCTATGAGCTCCTGCTTGAACTTGTTTTTCTTATAAAGCGCAAGGGCATCTTTTTTTGGAAGCTCTTTTCTTTCAAAGGGAAGGTTTTCTGCGACTATCTTGTGCGCTTCCGCCTCTATTTTCTTGAGGTCTTCGGGCGTAAAGGGCGCGCAGTTTGCAAAATCATAGTAAAAGCCCTCTTCCACTACGGGACCTATTGTGGGAAGCGCATTTGGGAAAAGGCGGAGCACTGCCTGGCAGAGCACGTGCGCGCTTGAGTGGCGGAATATTTCAAGCCCTTCCTTTGAGGAGAATTTCAAGCCGGAAAATTTGGAATCTTTCGTGATTTTTGTTGAAAGGTCCACGGGCACGCCATCAAGGAGGGCTCCCGCGCACTCGCGCGCAAGGGAATTTGAAATTTTGGAAATAGCCTCGTATGCGCTTATGCCCTTCTCAACAGGGAGCTTTTTGCCATCCGGCAATGTGAGTGAGATGTCCATGCAAAGCAATCTCTTGGAAAATTAATAAATGCTAGCTATCCCGCTCATACCAGCTGCCCGATAAAGCCGCCTATGAGCGTCTTGAATATCAGGAACATTGCGCCAGATGCAAATGCAAGGGGGATGAAGTACTTCAGCCCATAGAGTATTTTCCCCTCGCTTATCACGCCAATGAGGACGGAAATGAGAAGCGACGTGCCCACTATTATCACCCAGGACATCTGGGTGATGAAGCCCACGTCTATGCTGAGCTTGGGGACCATGAAATTCGCAACGTTTGACAGGTCCGCGCCAGACAGGTTTGCCTGTATTTTGGAGAAAGTGCCAAGGAACTCTGTGGAAATTGACAGGAGCAAAGGCAAGCCCATCACAAGGATGAACACAAGGAAGATGGAATAAGTTTTTGTGGTGAGCACGATTTCGCGGCGCAGTTCCTCTATTTCGCGGATTTCGCTTGCGCTTGTTTCAAGCAGTTGCGCGAGCTTGCCGCCGCTCCTTAAGCCGTTCTCAAAAAAGGAAATTGTGCGCTGGAGGGTTGGGCTGTCTATGCGGGTTGAGAGCACTGCAAGCGCATCCACGAAAGACTCGCTCCCCATTGCGCGGGCGGAGATAATGCGTATTTCCTTTTCAAGGGGGCCGAATTCCGGGCGCGCGGATGCCTGGAATGCGGCAAAGGGGGTCATGCCTGCGCGAAGGTTGGCTGCAACCATGAGCAGGAAGTCAGGCAGCACGTCCTCCACCCTCTTTGCGCGGTCATGTATTATGTAATAGAGGTGCAGGTACATTATGAACGCGGCTGCATAGAAAAACGCTATTGCAAGGCCAAGGGAAAGGGTTACCATGTATATTACGGACGTTGTGGTGAGGGACTCCTCAAGAGTCCCGAAAATGCCTGCAAAGCGCAGCACTGAGAAGGGAAGGAGGAAGCCAATGCCGGCAAAAAGCATTGAGATGAGCAGCCTTGAGCCTATCCATATCTCGCTTGGCGTATCTATGCCTGCGTAGGCAAGCAGCTTTGAAATGCGGTCTATGTGCGGCTTTGCAAGCGTGAATGCGAACTTGCGGTGCACGATTATTTTTTGGGCTGTCATGTCATCACGGTTTTTGCATGCTGGGCATTACATGTTGGGGCGCTTTGCCTTTACGTACCCTATGAGTATCATTTGCAGCACAAATGCGACAATCACGATTGAGGCGAAAAGCTCGGGCGTGATGCCAAGTATGCCGAACAGGGAGAATATCACGAGCACCGTGACGCCGATTGTGGGGAGCACTGCGGACACGAGCAGGTAGATGAGCACCACGAAATTCAGCTCCGCATTGTAGCTTTTTATGAGCGTGAACTGGTAGTCCACAAGAAGCGCGACTATGCCGTGCAGCGTTGTGGTGAGGTTTGCGCCCGAGCGCAATGATGTGATGAGCTGCCAGCAGGTTTTTTTCAGGAACTTGGACTGCGTGCGCAAGGAAAGGTTTTCCAGCGCCTTCAGGACCGGCATGCCGCCGCGTATGTCGTCGCGCACAATGCGGAACTGCGCGCTCACGTGCCCGTAGTCCGAATCCGCGATGTTCTTGAACACGTTGTAGAGCGGGATGCCTGAGCTTACCTGCACGAGCATGTCGCGCGCAGCATACGTGAGGTCGCGGTCTATCTTGTCCGAAACGTTGCGCGCGACTATTTTCGGGTATGCGAGGTGGAAAAAGAAAAAGAAAACAAACATCATGAAAAATGAAAGGAATGGCAGGAGCAGCTGTATGCGCGGCTCCATGTCGCGGATATAGGTTGCAAAGCGCACGAATGCGGAAAAAACAACCGCCCATATGAGCGCGGAGAAAAAGGAGGCGTTTGCATAAATTTCATCCTCCACCTCGATGCTTGCGTTGCGCAGGTCGTAGTGCAGGCCGGGGTAGAAGCCAAGCAGGCGCTTTCCAAGCCCCTTGAAATTGTGGAGGAAGCCGCTGTTTGGGGAAACCAGCATGAGGGGGATAGCCACTAGACCACCTTTGAGGCTGCAAGGTTGCTTTTTGCCACCTCAAGAATTTCCTGCGGCTGGCTGTAGTACATTGACATTATCTTGCCCACGCTGTTTATGTCGTCGAGCTTGTTCTTCACCATCCATTTCAGTATGAGCGCGCGGTTTTTCTGGTCAGTGAGAATCTCGTCCTTTGTCATTCCCGTGTGCAGGTTAAGCTCCTTTAGGAACTTTGTGGGCTCGCCCACTTTGTCAAACGTGTCCCCGCGCGGGCGCCACCTGTAAATAACGTTCACGCCCAGCGCCTCATCCTGCGCGCCTGGGATTATTTCGCATATCTCAAGCGTGCGCCTCAGGTTCTTCCTCCTGTCGCGGTATTGCACAACCGCAAGGTGAACTGATTCTATGTCGGTTGGAGGCATGTTCATGGGCGGGGAAGTAAGCCTTCTTATCATTTGTATTGCGGTATCGGCGTGGATGGTGGAGTACACAGAGTGCCCCGTGTGCATTGCCTCGAATAGCACCTCTGCCTCGCGCTGCGTCCTCATTTCTCCCAGCAGTATCCTGTCCGGCCTCATACGCAAGGAAGTTACCATCAAATCAAGCATTGTCACTTCGCCCAGCCCTTCCGCGTTTGCGTTGCGCGTGAGAAGCGGCACCCAGTTCCACTGGAACGTGGGGAGCATAAGCTCGCGGGTGTCCTCTATTGTAACAATGCGCTGGTTGGGCGGTATGAAAGCCGCAAGGGTGTTGAGCGCGCTTGTCTTTCCCGAACCCGTGCCTCCCGCAATAATGACGTTCATTTCATAGTGGAGTGCCTGCCAGAGCATTGCAGCCATTTCCGCGGACATCGTGTGCGCTGGCTCGGCTATAAAGCTCACGATTGTCCAGGGGTTGCGCGCAAAGCGCCTTATTGTCATGGTGTTGCCGTGCGAGGAGATTGGGGCGAGCGTTGCATTCACACGGTCACCGGTCTCAAGGCGGGCGTCAAGGATTGGGGCGAGCACTGAAATCTGCCTGCCCACCCTGCGCGCAATCTGGGACGCATAGTTGAAAACCGCATCCTCTCCGGGCATGTAAATGTTTGTTTTCAGCCAGCCGTGCTTGCGGTGGTACACGCCAACCGGCTGGGTGCTGTTTATTATGGCGATTTCCTCAAGCTCATTGTCCTGGTTCAGGACGTCAAGCTCGCCAAGGCCGAACATGGAGTGCAGCATGTATCCGGTGAGAAGAGAGGTTGTTTCCGCCCCAAGCTTGTATTTGTCAAGGTAGCTGCTTATGCTTTTTGTGAAATCGTCCTTTATCTTTGCAAGCTTTTCAACGTCTGAAACGTCGCTTTGCTCCGCAGGCACGAGCCTAAGCAAATCATCCTTTATCTGGTCAAGGAAAATGCGCGTGGGAAGGGAAAGCTCCACAAGCTGCATGTCATAGCGCTTTTCCTTCAGGTTGTCGGTTATTTCAACGGTTGCGGGCACGCCGTCCGCGTAAAACGAGTAGGAGGCGAGCATCCTGCCTTTTTCCTCCTTTTTTATGTCTTCGCTGGAGGGTTCCTTTGGAAGCGCCTTGAATGTGAGGTATGCCTTCTGCAGCACGTTAACGGGGTAATTTATTGCAAGCACGCCGCCCTTTTCAAGGTGCGTTGCAAGTATCTCCACGGATTGCGGCGGTATGCCGGTTTCCTGCGAGAGCCTCTCCATTGTGACTGACTTGTACTTTCGCACAAGCGCCACGAGCTTGTCTATCTTTGTCTCAAGCATGTGTGAAAATCTCAGGAACAGTTTAAAATTATATGGAATGGCTTACCTCTATAAGCGCTTGCGGTGGCTGCATTGGCGGCTGCACAAAGTTTTTAATGCTTGCCTGCAACGTTAGAATGGGTGGTGGGATGAAAGTGTTTAGCGGCATTCTTATTCTTGCGGCAGTGCTGGCGCTTTTTGTTGCAGGATGCGTACAAAGCAGCGTATCTGGAACGCAGGGGCAGCCTGCAGGCGTGAATTCTGGTGCGCAACCGCTGCAGCAGGCTGCGAATAATGCGCAGCCAAGCCAGGGCAGGATTGTGTTCTCAATGGCGGACACCGCAGTAAAGATGGGGGAAATATCAAAAATCAATGTTACGGTGGACAGCGTGCAAATGCACAGCACCTCGAAAGGCTGGGTTAGCGTGCTTTCCGCAGCGAGAAGTTATGACCTATTGGAGCTGAAGGCAAGCGGCTCGCAGTCCTTGCTTGCGGATGCGAATGTTGAAGGCGGCGACTATGATGAAGTAAAGGTCCATATTTCGCAGGTATGGGTTACTGACGGGGAAGGCGAGCACGAGGCAAAGCTGCCTTCGGGCGAGATGAGGATAAGGGGGAATTTCACGGTGAGGGGGAATGCGGTTTCTGCATGCAAATTTGATTTTGCAGCCGACCGCTCACTCCACAGGACGGGCAACGGCAGGTACATACTTGCGCCCGTAGTGCACGTAACGCAACAGGCGGATTCCAGCGTCCAGGTGGACAGCAACAACAACGTTGCAGTGAGCGGCGGAAGCGTTGCCGTTGACACCGAGGTCGGCATGAATGAGAAAGGCGACGTGGGCGCAGGCCTTGCAATAGCCCCGGAGGCAAACGTGGTGATAAACGGGGACGCAATAACAGTGGCAAGCACGATTGGGGGGAGCGGCAATGCCAGCCAGCCTGAAAACCCAGGAGTGAGCGAGGGCAAAAAAATAAGGGTGGGAAGCGGCTGAGCTGCTTTCCTGTTTTTTCTATTTTTTTCTTGTAATTGCCGCCTTTTTTCCTGTTTCTTTCTTTTCTTCCCTGCTTTTCAGTGCGGTTGCGCCTTTTTTCCTGTTTCTTTTCTTTCCTATCTTTTCGTGTAGTTGCCGTTCTTTTCGGAGAAGTTCGCAGCTATGCCGCTGTAGGTTGCGGAAAACTGGCCGTTTGCATTGCTTGCGGCGTATTGGAGCGCGTAGTCTGCATTCCAGTTGCACCCGATGTTTTCGGGCGCATAAAGCAGGATTGCCACTGAGTTGCTGCCCGTGGTGTCAATTAGATAGGTGAAAGACTGGTTTATATCGGTGTAGTCCACGGAGAAAGTCCGCTGCGTGCCGCGTGCGATTGTTGCATTCTGGCGCACGGTGCCAGTAAGGTCGGTGTATATTATTGAGACGCGTATGCTGCCCCCAAGGTCGCTTGGCATCTGCGTGAAGCCTGAGCGGGTCTGGTTGCAGAAATACACCGACAGGATTGCGCTGCTCAGGTTCAGCCCCCGATCATCGGATAGCGTGAAGTTTGCGGTATCGTAGCCGTCTGCCGCCTGCACGTGCGAATAGCTTCCGTTCGGGTTTGAGAATGAATATACTATGCCGTTTTGCTCAAAGTCGCTGCTGTTTATGTTTATTATGGCGTTTGTTTTGGAATAGTATTGTGACTGCAGGTATGCCTGGTAAGAACCCAGGTATATTGGGGGATAGGGGCTTTTTGGGAAGGGCGAGGTGTCATTTATGTGCATGATGAGGTGCGTCTCGTTGCGGGTTGCAAAGAGTTTTGTGCCGATTATGGTGGCAATATCATCAGTGACATCATCCACCACATACCCCAGCGATTCTGCGCTTTCAAGGGAAATATAATCCGTGCGCGACTGGCGCAGCGTTTGGGATGCAAACGATGCCAGCGAGACTATGACTACCGACATGAGTATTACGGAGAGCGTGAATGCGTATGCTTTTTTGTTTTCCATTTTATCACTACGTTGGCTGGGAATACCAGCTTGTGAGCCTTGCAAGGTAAAAATCATAGGAGGTCGCGTTGTGGCGCACTATGAAGGAGCGCCATGCGACCTGGAAATCCTCGCCCCCCAGGGTGCAGCCGCTCTTTTCGACTGAATATACCTCGTTCAGGGTGGAGTTCAAAAGCTGTACCTGCATGCATACCTGCGGGGGCGTTTGCAAGAGGAAATCGCGAAGAGAGGTGGACGGGACTGGCACGTCCGGGCCCTGTGCGGCATCCGAAAGATAGCTCTGCTTTTCCATCACTGAGAGCGCGTCAAGGGAGAGCGTGCGCAAATGCACAAACTGCAGGCTTGCCGGGGTGAAGCTTGTGAGGAAATTAAACGATATTATGAATGCAAAGAAAGTTATGAAAAGCGCCAGCAAGACGTCTATCGTGAACGCGAACCCTTTTTTGGAATGCTTTCCCTTCCCTACGTGTATAGGTATGTCCATACTTCCACCTGCACTATTACTATGCGCCCGTCAAGTATTGCAAACCGCTGCGAGGACTGAGTGGGATGGCTGCGCGAATTGTCCGGAGGCGCCAATCCGAACTCGTACAGCCGCGTGCCGTCCAGCTCGTCTATGAAAACATAAAGCTCGTATCTTCCTGCCCCGAGCTTTTCCTTTATTGAATTGTAGTTAGTTGCATTAAGCGACATGAACTCCTGGACCTTTTCCAGCTGCAGCACATTGCTGCTCCACGCAAGCCCGAATGCCGAGGCGTTTTCCCTTGAAAGCACATGCCAATTCGTGTCCTGGCCTGCGGTTGCGACAAGCGACTGGGATATGCTCACGGCAACCTTTGACATCTCAAGCTCGCTCATGTCCAAAAGCAGCACGCTTTGCACCACGCCCCAGAGCGTGAAAAGTATGTAAAATGCTGCGAGGAACACCCCAAGGGAGAGCATGAAGTCTACCGAGAGCACCTGCCCCCTGCTTTTGCCAATGCGTTTATTGCGCGTCAATGACATAAATCCATCCGCCCTTGTTTGTGATGTTCAGCCATTTGTTTATCGAGGGGTTTGAAGGCAGCGTCCGGTTCGTAACCGCATTTGTGGACCAGTAGCTGCTGTTGTAATCAACTTTTATTGTCCGCCCCTGGATTGTTATGTTGAACTTCGGGTTGCCGAAATTGTATATGAAAAGCTGCGTGCCGTCCCCTGCCGCGTATGCGTGCGAAATCGCAAGGGAAATCTTTGAGGCAACGCGCGCGGCGTCCGCCTGCAGCTCCAGCTGGTTGGCATCCTGGCTCATGTTGGACTGTATCACGAGCATCACGAGCACGATTATCATTGCCCCCGAAATGAGCATAACGTACTCTGAAACCGCCTGGCCCCTGGAAAATTTGATTGGAATCATATGGGAGCCCCTTAGTTCCTGGTTATCTGCCTTTCGCCAGTTGAATTCGCAATGCCTGTGAATTCCTTTGCATATCCTGAATAATAATAGGATGTCTTTGCCATTGGCTGCACCGTGTAGAACTGCCATTGCGTTTGCGAGGGCTTGTAAAGGTCCGAGTAGTACTGCTGCGCCACTTCGGTTGCGCTAAGCGCCCTGCTGTATATGCGGGGTTCGTCTATGTCTCCCTGGAACTGGCGCATCGGAGTGGTGGTCTGCCCGTTGCCGATGTGAAGGTCGCGGTCGCCCATTATTGAGTAGTTTATGCTGCCTCCGGTTCCAGTTGAAGTTGTGGCTTCGTTCACGCCGTTCACGTATATTTTCAGGCTCAATGCGCTTGTGTCATAAACGCACATGACGTGCGTGAAGCTTGAGGAAGGCGGCGGGAACGTTGATGTGGAATTCACCGTGTAGGCCCCGTTGGTGTTCAGGGATACCATGCAGCTATACTTGTCGGTTGCAGGCACGTATTTGAGCCCGTAGGACAAGGTTGAGCTTTCCCTTCCTTTTGAGAGCACGTAATCCCCGTCTGAATCGGTGCCGTCGCCGGTTACCTTCAGCCATCCTCCAAACGTCACGGCGGTTGACGGCTCAAAGGATGCGCTGTACGTGACGTTTACAAAGTCGTCCGAGCCGTCAAAGTGGATTGCGGAGCCGTATTGCCCGCTTGTCCAGTTGCAGGACGTCCCCATGTTCTTGCACGTGCCCGTGTTCGCACCCTGGGAAACATCAGCCGCCACGGAAGATACCGACCCCTCGCCAAACGCAGCCACATTGTCAAAGTTCGCCATGTACACGAGCGTGCCGTCGTAGAACGTGAAGTTGGTTGAATTCCAGTTCCACGTGAACGTGTCCAGCCCGCTTTCGTTTATCGTGATGTTTGCCGGGAGCGTCGTGTTGGTGGTGGCTGCCTTGTCAGCAGGAGTCGGGCTCACAAAATATATGTTGAGCTGCCTGTCGTTTCCGCGGTACCAGTACGTGTTGAGCGCGGCTGTGTTCCAGTTGTTGTCCCTGCCCCCTCCGGTGCCGTTGAACCATGCCGTGTTTGCCTGCGTGGTCGCATCGGCGCCGGTTGAATCAAAGTGCGGCCACCAGCCCAGGTCCATGTTGGAGCTTGCGTTTTGCGCCGAAGAGGAATAGAACTTCGCGGACGTGCTGTTGTATGAGTAGGAATTTGTAACGTTGCGGAAGTAGTTGTTTGAGGAGCCGGTCAGGTATATGCCTGCCTGGCTTGCAGTGGTTGCGTCAACGGTCATGTTGTAGAACTCATTGTTGCTTGAGGAAGTCAGGTATACCGGGTTGCTGTCGCGCGAAGTTGCGTTCACATTTATGATGTCATTGCTGCTTGCTGAAGCCAGGTAAAGGCCGTAAGTTGCGTTCGAGCTTGCATTTCCGCCTGTTATGGTGGTGCCGGTTGAGGAGAGGTAAATCCCGTAGCTGCGGTTTGATATGCCCGTGTTGTTTGCAAGCACCATGTTGTTGGAGCCTGTTATGTAGATGCCGGCTTTTGAGGTGCTGCTTGGGAGCGTTGTGCCAAAGTTATTTGTCAGGGCATTGCCGGTTGATGAGGAAGAGATGTAGAACCCGCTAGCTATGGCAGTATTGCCAACGCTTATTGCGGTGTTGTTTGTCAGGTTGTTGTAAGTTGAGCTGCTAACCACTATGCCGCCACTGTTGGAAGTCGCAGTGTTGTTTGCAATGGTGTTGTAGCTCGCAGACGTGAGGTAGATTGCCCCGTATGTGGCAGACGAGGTGTTCGTGGTTGCATTGTTGTTGGCCACGCGGTTTGAATTCGAGGAGGACAGCCCTATTGGCGCAGCGCCGCCTGCCGGCGTATATGCGGTGTTGTTAACCAGCGTGTTGTTGTGCGAAGAGGACACGTAAATGCCATAGCTCAGGCGCGAATCCGCAGTGTTGTTTGCAATCAGGTTGAAGTTTGCGCCGCTGTATATGTATATGCCGTAGCTGCTTGCGCGCGAGGTGTTTGCAATGTTGTTAAGTATTGACCCGTTGTCCGCAGTGTTCCAGTAAATTGCGTGCGAGAAGTTGGATATTATGCAATTCTTCACGGTCGTGTTGATTTGGTTGGTCGTGAAGCCGTACGTGCTTGAGAGGTTCACGCCCGTTATTGAGTGGCCCTGGCAGTCAAGTGTGATGTTTGCGGCGGTTGCAGTGAAGCACGTGCCGCTTGTGGACACTGCGTCAACGTTCAGGTTGTAAACCCTGCCTGCATCTGAGAGGTTCTGGCATCCGATGTTGTCAGGGGCATATGGCCCGTAGTCCGCGCCATTGCCCATCCACAGGCCCGAGCCTATGGTTGCGTTGCCAAACGGGTTCTGGGCACCGGAGTCCGCAAACCCGTCAAGGTTGGTGTCCACGATGTTGTAGGAGGAAGCATTGGGGTAGAAGTTGCCCTGCGGATAGCCGCCCACGCTCGTGTTGAACTGGTTCGTGCTGTTTGAGTTGTTCACCCATTTTGTTGCAGAAATGTTGTTCCAGTAGAAGAGGTTGTAGGAAGTTGCCGGCTCAAATACGACTGCATAGGTTGACGAATTCGCAGTTGTTATGCTCATGTTGCGGAACGTGTTGTTGGCGCCTGGGGAAGTTGGGATGTCCGCCCCTACGTATAGCGGGGTGAGGTTTTGCGAATATGCGCTGCCGCCGATTATGGTGTTGTTGGAGCCAAGGAGCTCAACGCCATAGAAGATAAGCGAGCTGAAATTGTTGTTCGTGAATTGGTTGTTGTCCGACTGGTAAACGTAAAGCCCGTTGCCCGGCTGGCCGTATATTGTGTTGTTTGTGAATACGTTGTTGTTTGCGCCCGCATTCACGGATGTGATGCAGACTGCGTCGCTTCCGCATGCTACGCAGAAGTCATAGCCCAGCTCGCAGGTTTCGTTGCCGGGTATTGCCCTGCTTATGTAGTTGTCCGCAACAGTGCTCTGGGACGTTTCCGCAAGTATGAGCCCGCAGTCCAGCGCGGTGCAGGTGTTGTTGGATACGGTTGCGCCAATGTCCTGGTAGAGGTTTATGGAGCTGTTTGTGTTGCCGCTCAGCGTTGTGTTGAGGCTGAACCCTGAGACGATTATGTCGGAATGGACTGCCGAGATTACCGTGTTGTTCATTATTGAGGCAAAGTCGGAGGATTGGACTGAAAGCCCTATCCATGCAGGGTTTATTGCAACGATTGTGTTCCTCAGGATGCTTGTGCGGTTTGAATAGGAAGCCAGGAATGCATAGTCATATGTCCCGCTTGTGGCAGCATAGCTGTCCGCGATTGTGTTGTTCTCGGAATAGCTTATCATGACCGCGGAGTCGGAATCCGATGTTGCGTTGTTGTTGGTGAAGTTATTGTTGTGCGAGTAGTTCAGCTCTATTGCAGCCCCTGGGAATATCTGGTATGCCGCCCCGTAAGTGACAGAGGCGCTGTTGTTTGCGACAGCGTTGGAGTTTGAATGGTCAAGCAGCAGCGATATGAGGCCGTTTGAACGAATGCTGCTTGAAGCAAGGCTGTTGCCATTTGACAGGTAGAGCATTGCCCCGTAGCCGGTATCCGAAATTGCTGTGTTGTTTATGAGCGTGTTGTTCTCGGAACCGTCAATGTAAAGTGCAATGCCGGAGCCGGAGGTGGCGGTATTGTTCGCGAGCAGGTTGTTGCCATAATCCATGATGTGGATTCCGTAATACGAAGTTGAGGTCCCGCGGTTGTTTGCAAGGGTGTTGTTGCCGGACCATGAGTAAACCAGTATGCCGGTGCCGTTGCCCGAAGTCCCGTTGTTGCCCTGCAGCGTGCTGAACGTGGCGTTCCACAGGTCTATGCCCCTGTGCGTGGTTGAATTGCCAAAGCTGTTCGTGATGTTTATGCGCGTGCTGTCTATCAGGAATATGCCGTTGCCTTCCACCAGGTTGGTGCCCCTGCTTGAAATGATGCTGCTGTCCGCAGCGCCGCCCAGGTTTATTCCGTTGGCGTCATTCTGGGATTGGGAAGTGCCGGTGCTGTTTATTATGCTGATGCCCGTGACTGATAGCTGGCCCAGGCCGGATACGTATATGCCGCTAAGGCCGTTTACGTTTGTGGAGGTGCCGGTGCTGTTTATTATTGCGATGTTGTCTGACCTCTGGGAGGCTGCAAGGTACGGGACCACGTGTATGCCGTGTTGCGTGTCCGAGGTCCCGTTGCTGTTTGTCATGATGACGTTTGAGCTGCCGTTTATGTCTATGCCAAAGCCCGATGAGGAAATGCCCTTGCTGTTGCTTATCGCTGTGCCGCTTGCGCCGTAGTACAGCACTATGCCGTTGCCGCTTGTGGACGTGCCAGTGCAGTTCGAGAGCGTGTTGTTGCTTGAGCCCTGGATTTGTATGCCGGTTGAGGAAACCGATGTGCCGCTGTTGTTTGCAAGGTAATTGTACCTGCTGCCAACGGCAAGGAATATTCCTGCGTTCACCGTGCAGGTTGCATTGTTGTTTGCTATTGTTGTGTTCTCGGTGCCCACAAGCATTATGCCATGCGCAAAGTCATCGCTGCTTGTAAGGAACGTAGTGGTGTTCCTTATTGTGCCGTTTGCAGCCCCGTTGAAATATATGTCAGTCGTGAAATTTTGCACCTTGATGTTTTTTACCGTGGAATTGAACTGCGTCGAGTATACCCCGTACTGAGGGAGCACGGAACCGTTCGTGCCCGCTATGAGGTGCCCGCTGCCCTCAAGGGTTACGTTTGCGGCGTTTATGCGGAAGCAGTCCGTTGTTATTCCGGTTATGTCCGCAGCCAAAGTGTAGGTTGCCCCGGTTGCATTCAGGTCGGCGCATGCCGAGAGCGTCGTATTGGTTGCGTTGATTGGCCCGTAGTCCGCGCCGCTGTTCTTCCATTTGCTGCCCGTGGTTGTTGTGCCGTATGGGTAATCCGCGCCTGAATCGCCGTACCCGTTGCCGTCCGAGTCGTATATTGCAACGCTCGCTATGTTCTCATAGTAGTTGCCCTGCGCAGCCCCGCCCACGCTCGTGTTGAACTGGTTGGAGTTCGCGCTGTTGTCCACGTAGGTTGTTGCGCGGTAGATGTAGTTGTAGTAGAAGAAATTGGAGCCCGAGCCAGAGCCATCCGCCATGATGCCGTTTGTTGAGGCGTTTATGGTGTTGTTTGTGAACGTGCCGCCACTTGAGCTTCCGCCAAGGTACAGGCCGCCTGAATTGTTTGAGAACAGGAAGTTGCGGACTGCGTTGGTCCCGGTGCTTGAGTATATGAACATTGAGTAGTTTGACATTGCGTACGCGCTGTTGTTAGTGAATGTGTTGCCATTCGCGCCGCTTTCAACGCGGATTGCGGGGCCGTAGCTTGAGTTTGCGGTGTTGTTTGTGAACCCGTTGTTGGCGCTTGACAAAACGGCTATGCCTGCGTTGGATGCGCCTGCACCGGTTGAAATGCCGCGGTTGTTCGTGAGGGTATTGGAATTGGAGCCTGTGAGCAGCCCTATGCCATATCCTGTGCCGGTTGAAGTTGCCGTGTTGTTGGTAAGGGTGTTGGAGGTGGATGAAATGTCAAGCACTATTGAAGAGGAACCGCCATTCGCGGTGTTGTTTGCAATCGTGTTGCCCGTACTTGTCGTGAGGTACATCCCATAGCTTGCAGTGCCGCTGCCGGTTGCGTTGTTGCGCAATATTGTGTTGGTGCTGCCTCCGGCAATATAGATGCCGTAGCTGGCCGTGAGGCCTGCCGCAGTTGCATTGTTGCCTGCAAAGCGGTTGAGGCTGCCGCCGCTGGCATACACGCCCGACGCCCCGCTGGGCCCGTATGCAGTGTTGTTTTCAACAGTGTTGGATGAGCCGCCCAAAAGGTAAATGCCCGCGTCGGCGCTTGAAGTGGAGGTTGAAGTGCAGTTGTTGCCGGTGAGGGTGCTCGAACTTGCGGACGAGAGGTATATTCCTGACGAGCCTGAAGTTGCATTGTTGCCCTGAAGCAGCGTGCTTGATGAGGAAACAACCGCAATGCCGTAGCCGGTTACGGATGTTGCGCTGTTGTTTGCAATTGTGTTTGAGTTGCTTGAGTTCACCCAAATCCCGTAGCCGCTGGAGCGCGCTGCAATCGTGTTCCCGATAATCCTGTTTGAGGAAGTCGTCCCAAGCAGTGCGGCTGCGCTGCCCGAGCCTGAAACAATTGTGTTGCCGGTTGCATTGTTGCTGTTTGAAAGGGATTCCATGCGCAGCGCGGTTGAGGTTGCGTTTATTATGTTCGAGGAAATCAGGGACGAGTTGCTCAGCGACAGGTAAATCCCGTAGCCTGTTGCATAGGTGGAGCTTGCGTTGTTGCCCTGTATGGTTGCGCTGCTTGCGCGGTCAAGGTAGATTGCATGCGCGAAGTTGGAAAGGTTGAGGTTGAGCAGCACGGAATTGGGCTGGTTGGAATACACGCCGTACTGCACCCCGCCCGTGCCGTTCACGCCCTTTACCGAATGCCCCTGCCCGTTAAGCGTCACGTTTTGCGCGGTTATGTTGAAGCACGTGCCGGTTGCGCCGGTTATGTCCGCAGTCACGTTGTACGTTGCGCCTGCGATGTTGAGCTCTGCGCATGCGCTAAGGGAAGTTGAGCGCGCGCCTATCGGGCCCCAGTCCGCCCCGATGCCCTTCCAGTCAGTGCCGTTTGTGGAAGCATTGTACGGGTATGCGGAACCATAGTCCCCGTATCCGTCGTTGTCGCCGTCAAATATGTTCACGCCTGCGATGTTGTCATAATAGTTGCCCTGCGCAACCCCTGCAACGCTTATGTTGAAGGAATTCGTTTCGTTTGAGTTGTTCACGTAAGTCGAGGCGCGGTAGACGTAGTTGTGGTCGAACAGGTTCTCATGGGACGAGGCGATAAGGTAGATGCCGTTTGCCGATGCGTTTATGGTGTTGTTTTCAAAGATGTTGGCGCTTGAGTTGGTTGCCAGGTACAAGCCGCTTCCGCTCCTTGAGTAGAACGAGCCGTTTGAGAACGTGTTGTTATTGCTGGTTGTTAAGTAAGCCCCAAAAGTCACGTTGGAAATGCAGGTTACGTTTATGAACGTCATGTTGTTTGAGGCAGTGAGGTAAAGGCCGTAACTTACGTTGGACGATGCGGTTGTGTTGGCTATGCGGTTGAGCTTTGTTGTTGCGAAGGCTAAGCCGTAAGTTGCATTTGAATATACAACCACCCCTGTCAGGTTGTTGTAGTCCGACCCGCTGTAGAGATAAATGCCATAGTCGCTTGCTGATGACGCGGTTACGCTGTTCAATGTGTTGGAGTCGCCCCTGATTTGCACTCCCGCCCCGTCAACCGATATGCCTGCGGAATTCTCAAGCCGGTTGGCGCCGGCATACAGGTAAATCGCGATGCTTGCATTGGAAGTGCCGATTGAGTTGTTTACGATGACGCCTGTTGAGCCGGGGTATATGTAAATGCCCACGCTTGAGGTTGAAGTGCCGTTTGAGCTGTTTATTGTGCTGCTCGTTGTGCTGTCGATGAAGATTCCGGCTGATGAGGCGGAGATGCCCCTTGAGCCCTGTATGCTGTTGAGGGACGTGCTGTTTAGTATTATGCCGTATCCTGATGTTGAGCCGCCTATTGAGTTTGTAAGGTTGTTGCTGTTCGCACTGTTGTTTAGGTAAATCCCGTTGGATGAAACCGATGTCCCGTTGGAATTGGATATTGAGTTGTAATCCCCTGCGTTTATGAGAATGCCCATAAGGGAATTGGACGTGCCGGTTATGTTTGCCCCTATGTTGCTGTTGCTCATGATTGCTATCCCGTCCCCTGCGTCTGATGCCCCTGCGGTGTCTGCCAGCGTATTGCCCGTTGAACTCGAATTGATGTAGATGCCATGCCCCTGCGATGAGATGCCGGTTGAATTTGACAGGCTGTCTGACACCGAGGTCCCGGTGATGAGGATGCCGTGGAGTTGGTTTGAAGAGCCAATCGAATAAGTTAGGGATATGCCTGGGCTTGAAAGCAGGCATATGCCGCTGTCCAGCGTGGAATTGCCCATTGAGTTTGTTATTGCACTATTGTTGCTTGAGGAGAGGTATATGCCATAGCCCGCCAAGGCAGTTGTGCTTGCATTCGTATTTTGTATTGTGCTGCTGTTTGAGCCCTGGAGGTATATGCCGTGCTGGAAGCTGGATATTTGGCAGTTCTTTATTGTGGTGTTGAAGCTGTCCGAGTATATCCCGTAGCTTCCGGTTGCGTTGGCGCCAGCCATGCTTTTTCCCTGGCAGTCTATTGAAGTGTTTTGCCCCTGTATGCTTATGCCGCGCCCTGATGCGGTGCTTGAAGACGCAATTGTGCCGCTGAAGGCGTTGTTGTTTGAGCCCGCGGCGATTATAATGCCCCAGTCTGCGGTTGCAGTCACGTTTATTATCTGGCTGTTGTTCGCGCCAGAATCAAAGCGCAGGCCTTTTCCGCTTAGGCCGCCTGCAGCGTTGGTGGAGCTTGCGTTCGTATTTTGTATTGTGCCGTTTGTTGCACCGCTGAAGTATATGCCGGTTGCGAAGTTGGAGATGTTGCAGTTCTTTATTGCTGTGTTGAACTGGTTGGAGTAGATGCCATACGTTGAAGTCGTATTGTCGCCGCTCACCGAGTATCCTGTGCAGTCCAGGGTTATGTTCTGCGCAGTCACGTTGAAGCACGTGGAGCCGTTTATTGAGACGCTGCCCGTGAGGTTGAATGCAGTGTTTGGCACGTTAAGCACGCCGCACGCCGAGAGCGAGGAAGTTATGGTAACGTTGTTTGAGAGGTTGGCAACTTCGGCATATTGGTCTGTTGCGGCAACTGAAACGCTCCAGTTCTCGCCAGGCGCAAGCTCCTGGGAGGCAAGCTTGCTGTATTGGGAGTCGTAAAGCGCTGCGACTTGCGCCGCTGAAAGCGTGCGGTTGAACACAAGCACCCCGTCTATTGAGCCGTTGAACACGTTTGAGCTGCCCTGATACGCGCCGATGTAAAGGGTTTGCGAGCCGCCCAGCGAGCTTGCGATTCCAAGGGACGCGGACCCGGACTGCGTTCCGTTTATGTATGTGGTGACAGTGCCCTGGTCGAATGTGACAATAACATAATGCCAGGTGTTGAGCCCAAGAGGCGCGCTCGTGAGCGCCTCGTTGAACTTCCTGCCGGTACCGTTGCCCACTTCGATGGAAATCTTTCCATCCGTAAGGTAGAGCCAGTATTCGCCGTTTGCATTCTGCCCGCCGTGGTTTATTATTGTCTGGTACTTTGGCCCGCTCGTGCTTACCTGGTATACCCATGCTGCAAGCGTGAATTTGTCAAGCACGTTCGCATTCGCGCCCGCGCTTATGTCGTCATTCACCCCGTCAAACGTGTATGCGCCGCCCACTTTGCCGCTTGCGTTCCATACCGGCGCCTTTGCGGCTGTGCCTCCTCCGAGCGTGCCGTTGCTTGCGTACGTGGAATAGTCCGGAACCGCGCCTGCGGTTGTGCTTGAAACGTTGCGGTCAAAGGGCAGGTTTGCCATTGCAAGGCTCACGCCGTTGCGGCGCATGTCGTAAATTGCATAGAGGGAATCGTTGTCAACGTCCGCAAAGCTCACGTTGTATGCAGTAAGGTTCCCGACTGTGCTGTTGGACGCGTCAGTTGAGTTCAGGATTGGGGTTCCCTGCGTAGGCGGCTGGTTGGGGAATGCGTTTGTTGAATACGTGCTCCATGCCCATCCGTCAAAGCCGTTAAACCCTATTGAGATGTTTGCAACTCCGTTTATGGGCCCGCTGCAGTTGTATGTCGCATTGAAGGTTGTGCCCCTTGATGTGTTGTATGCGTTTGTGCACGCGCCATTTGCCGTGTTGTTAAGCTGCAGCCCTTGCAGGGCAAGCTGCGAAGTTGCGCCCGCAGTCACGTTGAAGCAGTGCCCTATAGTGCAGTTCACGTATGTATTCTGGAATGCTATTGCCGGCGCGCTGCTCACGATTGTGAGGTTGGGGGAGCAGGCAGGTGAAGAGTACGAGGAGCCATCATACGCGATTATGCATGCGCCCCAATTGTCGCCTATTGAAATGGACGAGGGCGAAACATTGAAGCTTGAGGAGTTTGTGCTGCCGAAAACAAGGCCGTTCTTGTACCACGTGTAGTTGAAAGTGAGGGCATCGCCATCCGCATCTGTAGCATTGGGCGCTGCCGCAAGCGTGTAGAGGCGGTATGCGGTGTTGTTGTACACGCGCAGCGCATCGTCTGCGGAGAAGCTGCGGTTGAACGCGCGCACGTCGTCTATCATGCCACCGAACGGGCTTGTGAGCAGGTAGTCCGTGCCTATCTGGCCGGTTGCGCCATCCGCCCTGCTTATTGTGTCGGGGAATTGCATGTCCGAGTCAAGCGCGCCATTTAGGTACAGGGCAAGCTCGTGGCTGTTGTAATAGCCGTCGTACGATACCACGAAGTGGTACCATGTATCCGCCTTTATTGTTGCAGACGAATTTTTGGAGCCCCACGTGCCGCCGCCGTATGCGCGGTAGTTGATTTTGCTCTGCTGCAGTGCGACGTAGAACTGCCTGTTGTCAAATATCACCTGCGAGGGAAGTGCTACCGAGTTTGCCTTGAACCAGCCGCTCACTGCCGCGAATTGCGTGCTGGAAACGTTGAACGTGCCTATGGAAATATGCGCGCCTGTTGAATTGAAGGATGCCGCCCTGCCAATCCTGCCCTGCGCAGTGAAGTTCACGTTCGTTGGGGTGCCCGGCCATGCGCCTGATGCGGAATCAACTGCAATCGGGTCCGACTGCGCTTCATCAAGCCTCCAGTATGCCGCCAGCGCAACCTCGTTTGTGCCGTTTGTTTCCACACCGGCATACGCGGATACTACTACTGGCGCAGTGTTTGTGCGGTTTGTCCAGGGGCCGTAGTCCGCACCAAGCCCAATCCACCTTGCTGGCACGGTGGATGAACTTAGCGGATACTGGGTGCCCAAATCCGCCCAATTGTCTGCATCAGCATCGCGCAGGTCGTATGCCCATATTCCATTGTAGATGTTGCCCTGCGCATGCCCGCCCACGGACGTGTTGAAATAGTTGCTTGCATTTGTGCTGTTCACCCAAACGCTTGCAGTTATGTTGTTGTAATAGAAAAGGTTGAGGCTGCTTGCGGAGCTTATGTTTATCGCGGCTGTGGATGCCGAAATCGTGTTGTTTGTGAAGCGCGAAGAGTTTGAAGCAGTGAGCACTATGCCAATGTTGCTTGCTGAAGTTATGTTGCTGCCTGTGATGTTGTTGCCGAAGCTTGAGGAGAGGGTCATTCCGTATCCTGAAGTTGATGCGAAGCTCGAGTTTGAGACTGAGTTGTTTGCAGCTATGACTAGGGAGATGCCATTGCTTGAAGTGGACGTGCCGTTTGAGCCGCTTACCCGGTTGTTTGTTGAATACCATGACAGCGAGATTGCGCTGACGCTGCCTGAAATGCCTGTTGAGTTCGTTATGTTGTTGAATTGGTTCCCTGGCGCTGAGTTTGAATACAGTATGATGCCGTTTCCGCTTGCACCATAGCCGGTTGTGTTTATTATCTGGTTGCGCAGGTTGTTCCCGTCAAGCAGGATGCCGATGCTCGTGCCGCCAGTGGCGGTTGCGCTGCTGTTTATTATTATGTTGTCATTTGCACTGTTGGTAAGGAATATGCCGTCTCCGTTGCTGTCGCTTGCCCTTGCCCTTGAGGTGCTTGCAGTCACATTGTTTATTGTCCCGAATGTCGCGCCGCTGAAGAACACGCCTATTGAGAAGTTTGATATTATGCAGTTCTTTACGGTCGTGTTTATTTGGTTGGTATAGACGCCATAGGTGTTTGTTGCGTTCGTGCCAATGAGGGTTTTCCCTTGGCAGTCAACAAAATTGTGCGAGCCGCTTGAGATGTATATGCCTGAGCCATCGGTTGCGTTCCCATACGAACCGATTATTGTGTTGCTGTTTGCTGTTCCGGCAGTTATGCTTATGCCAATGCCGCCGGCAACCGTGTTTATGCCCGTGCTGTTTGTTATGCTGTTGGAAGAGCCGCCATAAATTCCGATGCCGCCGTATGATGCGCCCCCCGCTTTCCCTGTGGCGTTCAGCACTGTGTTGCTGTTGCTGTCAATCTCCAAGCCAGGCTGGTTTGCAAGGGACTGCGCAAGGGAGTCCCTTATTGTGTTCCTTGTTGAGGTGCCTGAGAGCCATGTGCCCGGATATAAGGTTGAATTGGTAATTGTGTTTGTTACGATGTTGTCATTTGCATTGGTGAGGGCTATGCCGGAGCCTGATGCAATGAAGGAGGTGGCGTTCGTGTTTGAAATTGAGCCGTTTGTTGCGCCCGTGAAGTATACGCCGTGCTGGAAGGATGAGATGCGGCAGTTTGTGATTGTTGTGTTGAACTGGTTGGAATAGATGCCGTATGTTGACGAACCGTTGATTCCTGTGATGGAGGCACCCTGGCAGTCAACGTTCATGTTAGCCCCGCCATCATTGTATATGCCACCCGCATCCGCAACTGTGCTGAACAGCGAGATTGTGTTGTTCCTTGCGATTGTGTTGTTGCTTGCGCCCGTGACGCGTATAACGCCGCCGTAGAATGTGCTGAGGATGCTGTCCGCTATTGTTGCATATGTTGCCCCGTTAAGGCGGACTGCGTTGGGGAAGCTGGATATCCTGATGCTGCTTATGGTGGAGTTGAACTGGTTTGAATGCACTCCGTATGTGTTCGAGTTGTTTATTCCTGATATAGAGTTGCCCTGCCCGTTAAGCGTGATGTTCGCAGCCGTGATGTTGAAGCACGTCCCTGCCGCACCTGTGATGTTTGCACGCAACGTATATGTCGCGCCCGCTATTGAAAGGTTTGCGCATGCGCTAAGCGCGGTTGAGCGCGCTGCAATTGGGCCGTAGTCTGCGCCAAGCCCAAGCCAGCTTGAGCCGCTGGAGGATGCGTTGTACGGGTATGCGGAACCCATGTCGCCGTATCCGTCCCCGTCAGAGTCGTAGATGTTCACAATTAGTATATTAGTATAGTAGTTGCCCTGCGCAACCCCTGCAACGGACGTGTTGAACTGGTTTGTCTCGTTTGAGTTGTTCACATAGGTTGTTGCGCTTACGTTGTTGTAGTAGAACAGGTTGAGGCTGCTCAGGTTGGTTGCGGTTATGCCGCTTGTGCCGCTGACTGTTGAGTTCGTTATTGTGTTGTTTGAGCCCGAGGTGAGGTAGATTGAAGTGAAGGTGCCGGAAGTTGCGGTTGCGTTTATTATGTTGTTGTTTGAGCCCTGTATGTGGATTGCGTAGTTGCTTGTTGAAGCCATGCTGCTGTTGCTCACGTTGTTGGAACTTGCGGACAGCCAGAGCGCATAGTTGGAATTCGAAGTTATATTGTTCCCGACAAGCGTATTGAACCAGGCAGTCCACAGCCGCATTCCGTATCCTGTGCTTGTTGCAACCATTGTGTTGTTTTCAAAGCGCGTGTTGTTGCTGTCATATATGTAAGCTGCATAGCCCCCGCCGCCGGTTGTGCCCCTGCTGTTTGTAATGTTATTGTTGTTTGAGCCCGTTGAAACATAGAGCCCGACTCCTGCGCCTGTTGCGTTTGAGTTAAGCACCTGGTTGTTAGAGCTTGAGGATAGGAGGTATATGCCGTTGCCCGCACCGCCCGATGCAGATGTGGCGTTTATTATGTTGCTTGAGCTTGATTCTACATATATTCCTCCTGCAACGTTCCCTGCGCCCACTGTGTTTGTTGCGCTTGCGCTTGTTATGCGATTGCCGTTGCTTGAAGAGACTAAGTGTATTGCGCAGCCGGTTGTTCCGGATGCGGTTGTTGCGGTTACGTTTGTTATGTTGTTGCTGGAGCTTCCGGTAAGGTAAATCGCGTCACCCGTTGAGGAGGTTGCGGTTGAGTTTATTATTTGGTTGCTTGAGCTCGTATCAACAAGTATGCCCTTGGAGGAGGAAGCGGATGCACCGGACGAGTTTATTATCTGGTTGCCGTTTGCAAGGCTGTAAAGATGGATGCCTGCTCCAACCGATCCAAGGCTTGTTCCCCTGGAACCGTTTACAATGTTGCTTGAGCTGGTGTAAATCATGATGCCGGAATATGCGCTTGATGTGCCGGACGAGTTTATTATCTGGTTGCTGTTTGCGTTGCTGTAAAGATAGATGCCATAGCTTGCACCGGTCTGCGTTGTGCTTGCATTTGTATTCAGTATTGCGCCGCTTGCCGCACCGAGGAAATATATGCCATGCTGGAAGTTTGAGATGTTGCAATTCTTTATTGTTGTGTTGAGTTCATCGGAATAAACCCCGTACGAGCTTAAGGCGCTGTTGCCTATGATGTTCGCACCCTGGCAGTCCATGGAGTTGTTTGCGCCGCCGTCTATGTAAACTCCGGAATTCGTGGTTGAGATGCCCCTTGTGAGGTTGAGCACGTTGTTGTTCGCAGTTGCGGTTGTAAGGTAGATTGCAAGCGAGCCGCCGGAATATGCGGTTGTGTTTATAACGAAGTTGCCCGGGCGCTGGATAAGCATGCCGTAACTTGAGGTTGAGGTCGCGTTGCAGTTTATGAAGGAGTTGTTGGAACCGGCTGTTATTATTTTCATCCCGTAAGTGCCTGCCGCAACCCCGATGCCGGTGGTGTTTATTGCGACTGAATTGCTCCCTCCTGCGAAATTGACTCCTGCGGCAGTTGCGGTTGTGAGGGCGCTTGCGGTTGAGTTTGAAATTACAAGGTTGCCAGGGGTGTTCATGTAGAACGCGCTTCCTGTCGAGGAGCCGATTGTGTTGTCTATGCGGCTGAAATCTGCGCCTGTTGCATATTGCACCGCGAAGTTGAAGTCGCTTATCCTGCAATTCTTCACGGTTGTGTTTGCGTAAGTGGAATAGACGCCCGAAGTTGACGAGGTGTTGTCGCCGCTTATTGAGTAGCCGTTGCAATCAAGGGTAACGTTTTTCGCGGTTACAGTAAAGCATGTTGCGCCTGCGATTGAGACATTGCTTGTGAGGGTGTAAACCGTATTCGCAGCCCCGAGCGTGCCGCACTGGAGTTTCACGCTGAATGTGCGCGTTTCGGTTGAATTCACGTTTCCTGCGAAGTCCTGCGCATAGGATTTTACAGTGTAATCGCCTGCTGTTAATCCCGTGAAGTTGTTGTAGTATTTGAAGGTGGCTGCATTGTAAGAGGCGCTTATTTCCTGCGCTGAGAGGGCGCGTTTGTAAACCTGCACGTCGTCTATTGTGCCGTTGAACGGATACCGAAGGTCAGGGTACGCCCCTATTGCAAACGGATAGGTGGTGGTTGCCAGGGAAGCAGTATAATTTTTGGTTGTTGCATCCTGCACCCCGTTTATGTACATTTTAATGTTTGCGGAGGGCAGGCTCTTGTCATAAGTGAACACGATGTGGTTCCATGCATTGAGTGCCATTGCGCTTGCGCTGGTTGCGCTGGTTGCGCGGTCATTCAGGTAAACCACTAGGTTCAAGCCGCTCTGGTGGAACTCGTAGTTTGCAGTTGAGCCGGTGCCCCGCAGGAAAATTTCCTTTATTTCGCTCTTTTTCGGGTACACCCATGCTTCGATGGTGAGCGCATCAGTCGGGTTCGGCGCGCCTGTTACGTTTACCAGGCTGCCTGCCCCGTCAAACTGCCGCGCGCCTCCGAACATCCCGCTTGCGTTGTATGCTGAGCCCGCGTTGATGCCGTTCGCGCCGTATGAGGAATAATCCGTGAAATCGTTTGCATCATTGAAGCGGTACCAGCCTATGAGCGTGCGGTTCCAGTCTGTCACAACAGAGTGGTTTGCATAGTTGTCCGAGCTTGAGACGTTCACGTATACTGTGCCGTCAAGCGAGGAAACGCTTGAATTGTCGTTGGGCGTCGGGGGCACAAAGGATATTGAAGGAGCAACAGTGTCCACAATGAGCGTCCGATTCTCTGTTGAGTTCGTGTTCCCTGCCGCGTCCTGCGAGTATGCGATGTAGTTGTATGTGCCTGCAAGACCCGTGAAGTTGTTATACAGGCTGTTTGCGTTCGCATTGTAGAGCGCGAGTATTTCCTGCGTTGAAAGGTTCCTGCTGAATATTGCAACATCGTCTATTGAGCCGTTGAAGTATTGGCCGGTTGAACATACCGTGCCGTCCGGCTCTGAGCCTATGCAAAGCGGGTTGCTTGACGCATAAGATATTGCGCCGGATGGGTTTGTGTTGCTTGCAACTTCCGCACCGTTTACATAAAGGCGTGCGGTTTCACCATCGTAGGTGCCCACCATGTGGTACCATTGGTTGTTGTTGATGTTGGAAGTGGCATAGGAGGCATTGTAGTACGTGCCGCCCACGTTGATAAGCAGGCAGATTGAATTTGCATTGCAATATGGAACGCCCAGGTTGAGCCCTAGTGCATAGGCGCCTCCCTCTGTTTTTGAAACTATTTTTTGCGCCACGGTCTTGTCTTTTGTGCTGAACCATGCAGATACAGTTATTGCGCCCGTTGGAGCAAGCGAAGCAGCATATGGAACTGTTACGTAGTTGCTCGCGCCGTCAAAAGTCCTTGAGCTGCCGAACGCGCCCGAATCGTTGTATGCTGAGCCGCTATTTATGCCAATATTGCTGTATGTTGAGTAGTCATTGAAATCGTTTGCGCCGTTGAACCTGTACCAGCCAACAAGGCTCCTGTTCCAGTCTATGAATGCGGAAACGTTGTTCGTGTCGGACACGCTCACATTCACGTAGGAGAATGAGCGGTTCACGTAAGATGCATTTGCATCCGTTGGCGAAACAAATGCGATTGCAGGCGGGGTTGCGTCTATTGTGATGTTCCTTATTTCACTCTGCATTGTGCCATATGGGTCTGTGCAGTTCACGTACCAGAAGTATTTGCCATCTGCGAGGGATGCGTTCGCAGTTATGAGGGTTGCAACTGCAGTCGTTGTTGTTGCATTTGTGCCATAGGGGGTGTTGTTGAGCGCGAGAGTGCAGGTGAATGTGGAATTCACTCCGCTTGTTGCAGTGAAGTTGAATGCAGGGACCCTGTTTGAAGTGAATATTTCGTTGGGCGGGGCATTGAGCACTATTCCAAGCAGTGGCTGGTTGTTGTACCAGTAGTGGAGGTTGGTGTTGGAGCTTCCATCCGCATTCCGCCCGCCAGAGCTTCCGTTGTAGAAGGCGGTATTCGCCTGCACCGTTGCGGTTGCGCCATTTGAGGTGAGGAGCGGCCACCAGCCAATGTTGAGCTTGGAGGAGGTGTTCTGTGCTGAGTCCGAGTAGAATTTGAAGGAGCCGCCTGCTCCAGATAATATGGAGTTGGAAACGTTCTCAAAGTAGTTGTTGGGAGAGGAAGAGAGGTTTATTCCTAGGGAGGAAGTTGAGGAGAAGGTGGAGTTGTAGAAGGAGTTGTTGGCACTTGTAGTTACATAGATGCCATAGCCTGAGGATGATACGCCGGTCGAATTTGTGAGTGTGTTGTAGTTGGAATTGATGCCTATGGCAATCCCGCCTATTCCGGATGTTGTTGTCCCTCTTGAGTTTGTGATGTTGTTTTGGTTTGAGTTGGTTACAAGGAGGATGCCATAGCTGTAAGTGGAGGTTACTGTGTTGTTTGCTATTGTGTTGTAGTCTGCATCTGTCGAAAGCCTTATTCCTACCCCTCTTAATGAATTTGCATTGCTATTCGTTATGCTATTGAACGTTGCATTGTTGTAGAGGTAGATGCCATTGCCTTGCGATGACACGTCATAGTCGTAAGTTGTGCTTGCATTCACATTGTCAATTGTGCCATTTGCTGCGCCATTGAAGTATATGCCTGTTGCAAAGTTGGAGATGTTGCAGTTTTTGATGGTAGTGTTGGACTGGGTGGAGTATACGCCGTATGTGGTTGTGGCGTTTGAGCCGATTAAGTTCGCCCCCTGGCAGTCTATTGAGTTGCTCGCGCCGCCATCTATGTATACTGCAGAGAGGTTTGTGGTTATGCCATTTGTGAGGTTAAGGGCGTTGTTGCTGGAAGCTGAAGTGATGTAGATTGCATGGGAGGCGTTGGAGAAGGCGGTTGAATTTATTATCTGGTTGTTTGTTGAGCTTGTGGTGAGAAGCATGCCATAACTTGAATTTGATGCCGCGTTGGAGTTTGTTACCTGGCTGCTGGTTACTGTGTATAGGTCAATGCCGTAGCCATTCGCAGTGCTGCGCCCAGCGGAGTTGGAAATGCTGACATTTGAACTAAGGTATACGTAGATTCCCTTTGCTGATGCGGTTGTGCCTGTTGAGTTGATTAGCTGCGTGTTGTTTGCGTTGTCGTATATTGCGATTGCTGCCTGGGAGCTGGAAATCCCAGTGCAGTTTATGAGCACGTTGTTTTTCGCTGCAGCTTGCACATAGATTCCGATGCTTGAAACAGAGGCGCCGATTGAATTTGTTACTGTGTTGTTTGAAGCGCCAGCAAGATAGAGCCCGATATCATTGGTGGAGTTGGCGATTGAATTGGTTATTGAGTTGCCATTTGAGATTATGTATATGCTCCTGCTGTTTGTGCTGCTCGCGTTCGTGTTCTGTATTGTGCCGTTGTCCGCCCCTGCTACAAAGGATATCCCGTATCCAAAGTTGCTTATATTGCAGTTCCGGACAGTTGTGTTGGATTGGGAGGAGTATACGCCGTATGTGGTTGTGGCGTTTGAGCCGATTAGGTTCGCGCCAAGGCAGTCTATTGTGTTGTTCGCGCCGGAGTTGATGTATACTGCGGATTTGTTTGTGAGGATGCCCCTTGTTAGGTTGAATGTGTTGTTGTTTGCATTTGAGAGCAGGTAGATTGCATGGGTGAAGTTGGAAGAGGCAGCAGGGTTGATTATCTGGTTGTTTGAGCTTGCCGAGAGGTAGTAGCCGTAGCTGTTTGCAGAGGCATTGGACGAACCATTGGAGTTTGTTATTATGTTGTTGTTGCTGCCCGAGGTCAGTTCGATGCCGACATTGGAGTTGGATGCCCCGGCAGAGTTCGTTATCGTGTTGTTGGAACTTCCGGAAAGCCAGATGCCTGCTTCACTCACGGAAATTCCTGTTGAGTTCAGTATGTAGTTGCCGTTTGCACTAGCCATTATCCCTTGCCCGCTTGTGCCGCGTGCAGTCACGTTTATCAGGGAGTTATTTGTGCTTGAGGCAGTGTTTATGAACACCGCGCGGGAGTTTGAGCCCCCGTTTGAAGTGAACGTGCTGTTTGCAACGACGTTGTGGGACGCGCCGGATACTATGTAAAGCCCGTATGCATTGTTCGTGGTATCCGAAGTGCCGTTGTTGTTTGCAAGGACATTGTAGTTGCTTGTGTCAACGCGGATTGCCGCGTCAGAGTAGGAGTATGCCGTGTTGCTTTTGACAGTGTGCCTTGAGCCACCTACAAATATGCCAACGCCGCCAGTATAAGTTGTGCTTGCGTTGTTGTTTAGTATTGTGCCGTTTGCGCCTGTGAAATATATCCCGTGCTGGAAGTTGGAGATGTTGCAGTTCTGGACTGTTGTGTTTGTTTGGGTGGAGTAGATGCCGTATGTGCTGCTTGCGTTGCTGCCTATAAGGTTTGCACCAAGGCAGTCTATTGTGTTGCCGCTGCCGCTGTTCACGTATATGCCGCTCCCTAATGTACTTATGGTTGGGCTTGTTATGCTATTGCTGTTTGATGAGGAGTCAAGGTAGATGCCCGCAACCGAGTCCGAAGCCAATGTCACTGAGGAGATGTTTGCGCCGCTCGTGCCTGTGAGGTAGATGCTGTACACGAGATTGCTTGAGGAGGTCGTGGAGGAAATTGTGCCGTTTGTTGCAGCATTGAACTTTATTGCGTTCTCCCAGTCTGAAAGAACACAGTTTTGTATTGTGGGGGCAGTCTTGGATGCATATATGCCAATTGAGAGCGGCGAGTCAATTCCGTCTA
>CABMCJ010000003.1 GCA_902384585.1 Candidatus Anstonella stagnisolia | reverse complement strand
GGAGCCAAAACCGTAACGGGAGGTATTGTGGCTGTCCATCCGAGTGAAAAGTTCAAGGGCGCGATGCTATCCGCCGCAAGCACTGCATCCTTGCTCATGTTCTGCGCCGCCATTGCCGCGTAGGTGGTGTCTGAGACTTGCTGAATTGTTAAGGAAGTTATCGTGGTATTTCCCGCTCCTGCGTTACGCAGATAGATAGTTGATGAAGGGGCGTTAAATTTCACAGATGTTGAGAATGTTCCTGTTAAATCTGGTGTTATCGGAGAGCCAACTCCTGAATTTCCTTGAACTGAAAACGACGACGAATTAGTTATTCCGCTTATCGTAAGATTGTAATATAAACCTGTTGAGACTAAAGTTTTTTTCAACACACCCACGCCATCAGAAGAGAAACTCGTCAGGGAATTTATGGTAACCTGAGTTGTGTTTATCCATGTTGAAAGATTCAATGGCGATACCAAATCATTTCCGAGCATGTTCGGCTGCATCGTGCAGACGTTGTTGGTGATGTAGTTCCCTCCGCTTCGCAAAACGTATAGGCAATATCCGCCGATGTTTGTGATAGTTCCCACATTGCCCGTTACGTTGTTGTAGTTTATTGCACCTGTTGCGGAGGAGAGTTGGATGCCCGTCGCATACTGGCTCGTTACGGTGTTGTTCGCTATCACGTTGTAAAAGGCATTTGCGTCAAGATATATTCCAGTCGCGTTTGTGGTATTTACGAAGTTGCCAGAAAATACGTTGCCAGTCGCGTTGAGGAAATACACGCCGACGCCTAAAGACGCAACTGATGAGAAAGTGCTGTTTGTTATTGAGTTTGCACTTGCGTTTTTATCCAAAAGAACCCCGTAACCAGTGCTGAAAGTTGTTGCAGAAGTTGTGTTTGAAACTAAACTATTTGTCGCACCAGAGAGATATATCCCGTGCTGGAAGTTGGAGATGTTGCAGTTCTTCACGGTTGTGTTAAACTGGTTTGACAAAACGCCGAAAGAGCCTGACTGGTTGCCGCCCACCATGCTTTTTCCCTGGCAGTCTATGGAATTGTTCGCGCCGCCGTCAATAAGCACCCCGTCGTTGTTGATTGCTGTCCCTGCATTTATCTGGTTGTTTATGAACGTGTTGCCGTTTGAGGATGTAGTAATCCACACTGCATTGCTTGATGCTGACGCAAAGGTGTTGTTGGTGAAGTTGTTGCTGCTGGCTGAATCCATTCGGATGCCCCTTGCAGATGAGTTTGCGGTATTGTTTATGAGAACGTTGCTGCTGGAGGAGGAGAGCCAGATGCCCGTGCTTGAGTTTGAGGTAAAGATATTGTTGGTGAGGACGTTGTTGCTGGCGGCGTAGACATAGAGACCATAGTAAGAATTTGAGGCGCATATGTTGTTGAGGAGGGTGTTGATGTTTGCGCCTGCGCGGACATGGATGCTTGGTGCGCTTGTTGAATTTACTTTGTTGTTTGAAATCGTGTTGAAGCTTGCGCCTGTGTTGTAGATATAGATTCCAACGCCTTCTGAAGTATTGGCTGCGTTGTAGTCAAATGTCGTGCTTACGTTATTGCTGTCTATGGTGCCATTGTTGGCAGTATTGAAGTAAATTCCGGTTGCAAAGTTTGAGATGTTGCAGTTCTTCACCGTTGTGTTGGACTGGTTGGAATAGATGCTGTATGAGCTTGAGGCGTTTCCTCCTATGATATTACCCCCTGCGCAGTCTATGGAAACGTTCGCGCCGCTTGTGACATTTATTGCACTGCTCGCAGTCCGAGTTATGCTGCCGATGCTCGTTATTTTGTTGTTGTTCGCACTGCCGATGAAATTGACCGACGCGCCCCCTGCGAAAGTCCCGTAGCAGGAGTAGTTCGTTATTGTGCCGCTTGTCGCCCCAGAAAAGCGTATTCCCTCCGCCCAGTTTGTGGCGTTCACATTTATGAGGACGGTTGATGGGCTGTCAGAGAAAATCCCGTAGGTGGCGGTTGAGTTGTTCCCTACCATGTTCAAGCCTTTAGCGAACACACTGCTTGACGAAGTGATGTAAAAGGCGGATGAGCCGAAAGTCAGATTGCTGTTTGTTACGTTCAGGCTGTCCGCGCTGTCTGCGCGGATAGCGTTAGCAAAAGAATTTATATTGCAATTCGTCAGATTGACATTATGCCCTGTAACGTAAATCCCGTATTTCGCGGAGGTGTTGTCCCCCGTTATCGTGTAGCCCGCGCAGTTAATCTGCACGTTGTCGGCTGTCACGTCAAGACAGTCCGTTGCAGTTGCATTGAGGTTGTTCGAAAGAGTGTATTGGGTGTCAGCGAGGATTGCAGGCAGGCAGGCAACTATTGGAACTGCAAAGCTTATGCTCGCAAGGAGAAGGAAGGCGAAGATGAAGATTGAAAGTTTGTTCATTGCTGCACCTCTTCCACTGGCTCTATGTCAGGCTGCATCTCAATTATGGGCACACGGTCTATCCTGCGCATCGTTATGTTCTTCGGGATTATTGTCGCAATCTCATGCGCGCAGGGATATTCTTGGTAGTGCGGCACGCTTCCCGCGCAAAACGTTTCCGTTGTTTCGTTTGTTTCGGGATTTGTGACGTTGCAGGCTACCTGCGCAGGAAGGCTTATCCATACTCCGCAGGGTTGCTCCTGCGGGACTGCCTTGACCTCCGTTTCATTCACTTCCGTAATCGTGATGTTCTCCACGTCCCGATAGCCGGTTATTACCTCGTGGAAGCCCGCGCCTGTTGCCTTTTTCTCCTGCTGAAGCGGATTATTTCCTGTGAGGATAAGAAGCAAGGCTGCAAGAATGGCAAAGAGGACTGCGCCGATTGCGAGTTTATTTTCCATTTTTCTCCCTCATCAGCCCTTCAGTCTGCACCGCTTGGGCGCAGAGCGTCTCTTTCCCTCTTCCCATTTTGTAGTTGCATATCGTTTGGTTCCTGCACTCAACCGCGCCGAGGACGTCCCGCGAGGGGAACGCCTTGCCCTGTTGGATGCAGGTTCTCAGGACTAATTGCGTATGCTGCATTTTTACACCTTATGGTGTGAAGTATTTTACCGTCCCTTTCACTTGGTATGTCGCTGTGTCAGTGAAGGCGAGCTTCACCTTCAGGGCAGAGTAATATGGCTGCGAGACCTCAATCACGCACCTGCCTCCTTCCGATTGGGATTTGTTCACCGCCACGGTTGCGGGATTTTGACCGTCAGTTGTGTTCTCCCTGTATGCGGTTATGCCGAAGTCCGCGTTTGTCCCTGTGGGCGCGCCGTAGTCGTTTCTCCATGCCTCAAGCGTGAGGATTGCAGCAAGGTTCGTCCCGTCAAAGACGTTGGCTCCAGTCGCCAAGTCGCTGAAGGTGACTTCATAGACTTTGTTTGCGGTTGCGGCTATCGCCTGTTTCGCGTCAGACTGTTTGCGTGCTGGGAAGTTGTTGTTCCAGCCGCCGAAGCTCCCAGTTACTATTGTCATTTTTCCACCTCATTGTTTGTTCTCACAAATCTTCTCATAGAGGGATATTTGTGACACCTTCAATTTCTTTGCGTCGTTCAGTTTGATTAGTATGCCCTTCAGGAAGCCTGTTTGGGTTTCCGTGAATGGGTAATCGCGTTCAAAAATCTTTTCTGAGCGCCATGAGCCTGTCGCGCTATTTATCACTAAATTGTTTTCCTTGATTTCCGTCTCAGTGGGGAAAAGGGCATCGGAGAGTTCCTTGGCAGTCCGTAATGTGAGGATGTCGCCCTCAAGCGGCAGTATGTCCAGAAGCCCGAAACGCTCTCCGATTGCCAGTTTCATTTCAAAAACCCCCTAAGCTATGTTTGACGCTACTGGGATGTAGTAATCACCACTCCCAGCTATCGTGCAGTGCAGTTTGTGTGAGACGGTTATTGTGCCGCTCGCGGTTGAAAGGAACCCAGCAATGTCCTCAAAGTTGAAGAGATTGGGAAGCCTTCCGCCCGTGTAGATGGTTATTGCGCCATCTTTCGTTGTTGAGCCGTGTCGGACATCCTCAAGAGATAATGCCCTCCAGCAGCCTTTGTGGTGCTCTGGTCGTCAATCCATGCGCTCCAGCGTCTCCCAGATGAAGAAGCCGTTGCTTGGATGCACGAATAGAGACCGCACACGATGTTGCTCGCATCGCTGTTTGTGTAGGTGGTCGGCTGCGCGTAGGCTCTTATGCCGTAGCAGTTGCCGAAGTTGTTTGCACCCGCAGAAGCCCCGATGTCAATTCCTGTGTTCGTTCCCGTGGAGTCAGCCCTTGACCTTATTCTCATGGCTGCAAAGTCGCCAGAAGCCGCAGTCGTGTTGAACATCATCTTCATTCCTGTCCCGCTCACGATTGTGCTCGCAATCCAGCGCGATGTCCCAGTGTCCGCTCCCTCAATCCTGATTACCGAGCCTTCGGTGCTGGTGCCGCTCTCGCCGCCCTTCACGACAAGCTGCTGCACTTCAAAACAGCCCTGTTGTCTCATTCTGTATGGATACCCTGTCATTTCAATCCCCTCCAATGCCAATAAATTGTCGGCAAACTATTCTTTTTTGTAGAACGTCGGGCAGAGCTTCAGCACAGCAGCGCGCTCAATATCAGTCATCATGTTTGATGCCGAATACCTGTATTCTTGCAGGCACTTCGGCAG
Source organism: Candidatus Anstonella stagnisolia (assembly GCA_902384585.1). Lineage (GTDB taxonomy): Archaea > Micrarchaeota > Micrarchaeia > Anstonellales > Anstonellaceae > Anstonella > Anstonella stagnisolia. The sequence continues at coordinate 20,947 of CABMCJ010000003.1, read as the reverse complement.
CAGGTCTTTCCCTGCTATGATTTCAAAGCGCGGTATGTAGGTTACTGTAACCTGCCCCCCGTCCTTCTTTACCTGTTGCATCTTGTTGATCCTTCCTGCGTTAGTTTCCTTGATGATGCTGAGGATTACGTTCAGGTCTACCTTGTCATGGAGGTTCAGCTTCACGGTATCGCCCTTGAACAGTGTCCTCTTCCCTCTTCCCTTGAAGTCAATGTCCCAGAGGTCTCCCATGTGCTTCACTTCAATGTATTCAAAGTTTTCCATGGCGTTTTCCTCAGCCATCTCAGGTTTTTCTGTTTTGTTTACCATCACAATCACCAACAACATTTTTTTATTTTCTTTCTATCTCCTTGTGCATCTTTATGTGCATCCCACGCGTGAGAACCATAAGGTTGTTCGGGTCATTGTTCCTCCAGTTACCGTCAATATGATGGACAACGAGATTGGGGTCGCTCACACCCATCTTTTCTCTTGCTATCTGATGCCAGTAATTTTCGCTCTCGCCATCCCACTCACGAGATTTTATGCGAGCGCGTCTTTCAATCCACTCGCTGATAATGGCTCGTTTGTGTTCGGACGATTTGGGAACTCCCTTCAATGCGTTTGATATGTTTGCCTTATGCTCTTCAGTGAAAGGGCGGCTTACAAAACAGTGATGGCAAAGTCCCGACTTCCCTCTTTTGGAAGGGGATTTAGCCAACTGTTTATTACAATTCTGGCAATATGCTGGAATTGCTTTTTTTCTTCCGACATTTATCATGTGCCCTTTCTTGAATGGCATATATATCACCGCATTAGTTTAATCACCTCATGTTTATAATCCTATCATTTCTCACGTCGTTGGTTCCATGTTACTCCATCAAATACCCGTCAATTTGAGTAAATAATATGGAAGCTTATACTGGTCTACAAAAGTGAAAACGGCTTGGAACTCCTTGCCTATCACACCCTTGTCCACCTCGTAGGTCTTGTAGTTTTCCGTTATGAGCAAATCGCCGAACATGCCTTTCTTGCCCATATACAACTGACCTTTCGTCACAGCCGTGTCCACGAGCCACTCAAGCCCGAATGGGTGAGGTGTTATGGTTCCTTGGTCAAGGACTTTTCCCGCCGTTGTGTAGAGGGAGTTCTGGAACCGATAGTCCTGCAAGAGGCTCGTGTAGTTGTCTGGGTGTATTGCGCAGAAGTCCGCGTCAATGCCACCTGCTGTTTTCTTGAAGCTGTTTTTGGCGGATGTTATGTCCGTCACGGGGTCTCCAGTTGTCACCCAAGTGCCGCCTGATGCTGATGCGGTTGCGGCAGCGTTGCTTGACCAGTTTGTGTTGAGGGTTGTGTTCACGTAGTTCTCAATGGTGTTGAGCATTTCCACTGAGTGCTGCGCCACATACGCCTGTTGGAAGGGCAGCCCAGAGTTGAGCAGTTTCCTCTCAAGCCTGAAAGCCTTTCCGTAGCTGGTCGGTGTGCTGGTTGCGTCAGACGTTCCGAAGCTGTCAAGCTCTGGGGTTGCGCCGTCCGCGAGCACAATCGGGTCAGCCATGCCGTAATAACCCTTCGCCTCCGTGTAGCTCTGGGTCATCTTGCTGTATTCCAAAGTCACCTGTGATGAGTCAAGGTTCTTTTCCGCCATTGCCGTTCTCAAGGTCTTCACTTTCGGAAGATACTTGTAGAAAGTTGCGTCGATATATTTTTTCAAATCCACTGGAATACTTCCTATACCACTCATAATATTACCTCCTTTAGTTTTTCAACTACTTGATTTTCTTTCTTTATTTCGCTGGCATCAAAAAATAAAACAGTCCAGCCATAGCGAGAAAAAACATTCGTTCTCTCTTGCTTCCACAAATCAAATCCCTCTTTTTTGAATTTTTCCTTGTGGTTTTTATAATAGACCTCAATGGCTATTTTTTGCCCATTCGTATTTATGAAGTCGGGGCACTTCTGCTCTATCATAAAATCTCCATTTCCGACAAATTTGTAGGGCAAACCGTTCCGTTTGATTATTGATTCAAACTGCATTTCCAACTTGGACATTGGTTTATTTCCCAAAAGTCTTGTGATTAATTCCTTGGGATATTTCTTTGCCCACGCCTTCATGCGAATTTTGTTTGCGGCTCCTATTTTTGCCTTGGTTTTTTCTGATAGAGGAAATCTCATCCTTTTCTTTGAGCTTGCCGACATCTTTTTTCGTGTTTCACTTGAGAATACCTTTCCCTTGTGGGATTTGGATATTTTCATCTTCCACTCTTCAGAATGGGGCACTCCTTTCCGCGCAAGGCTCATCTTCAGTTTGGTTTCATCGCTGAATTTATGTCCTTTGTGGGCTTCGCTCAGTTTAATCCGAACTGATAACGGGGTTTTCAATCCCTTGTTCCAAGCAGCTTTGCGTGTTGCCATTTATATCTACTCAATTTTTCTTTTCATCAATACTGTATCTGGATTCTTACGACGCTCGCCGTGGTTGCGCCTGTTTCGCAAATCCCGATGGTCGTGCCGTCATCAAAGTTCTCAAGTTGGGCTGTCGCATCGTCGCTCATTCCGACCCTTCCACCGACTGTTAGTGTAAAGGGTGTCAGGACTTTGCATCCGTTGGAGAGAACTGTGACTGGTTCCCCTATGAGTTGGGTGGTAGCCGCAAGCCCTATTGCGATGTCTTCGTCAGTGGTGCACATCACTACGGTCTTTGCGGTTGAGCCATCGTATTTCACAGGATAGCCAGCAGTCGTTCCACCAGTCCCCGCGATTGCGCTGAATTTGCAGCCGTTTGCGCTTTCTTCGGTCTGGTCAATACTTGCAGCGTATGTAGTCATTTTCTCAATCCTCCTAATATTGTATCTGGACTTTCACCACCGAAGTGCCTGCGCCTCCTGTCTCCACAACCCCCAGAACGGTGTTTGCAGAGAAGTCGGTCAGCGCGCCTGATGCAGCCACGCCCACCTTGCCGCCCAGCGTGAGCGTCTCGGTTGCGAGGAACTTGCAGCCGTTTGACAGGATTAGGACAGGCTGTCCGTCCGCCACTGTCGTTGCCGCAACACCGACTGCCAACGAGCTTGTAGCACTCGTAACGATGACAGTCTTGGCGGTTGTTCCGTTATATTTCACTGCGTTGCCTGCGGTTATTGCTCCGCTTGCTATCGCCGTGAATTTGCAGCCATTTGCGCTTTCTTCGGTTCTATCTATGCTTGCAGCGTATGATGTCATCTTAGACACCTCCGTTTTTGCTGATGTCGCCCATTGAAGCCCATACGGATTGCATCTCTGCCTCCACTGGGTCTTGCGTGTTCGTTGAGCTTGAGACTGTCTTCCTCACTCCCGCCTCTTCCATCTTTGCGAATTTGGCGCGCAGTTCGGAAATCTCTTTCCTCAGCGTGGCGACTTCCGTCACGTCCTTTGCGTAATGTGCTTCCTTCTTTTCCTCTGGCTTTTCAGCTTCCTTCGGGGCGGGTTTTTCTGCTGGTGCTGGGGGTTTTCCCTCTTTTGGTTTTTCCTCAGTGCCGTCAAGTGTTCCTGCCGCCTTGGTAGCTTCATCCATGTGTTCAGGTTCCTTCTCCTCCTCTTCCTCAAGCGACTCAAGGAACTCCCAGATTTGGGAGAGGCGCGCATTGGTCTCTTCAAGTCCTCTCTGGAGACCGTCAATCGCCGCCTTCGCGTCAAACGCTTCCTCGGTGCCTTCGGCTGGAGTCGGAGCTTCGGTTGGAACTTCACCGTCGTGTTGTGCTTTCATCTGGTCAAGGTTCCCTGACTGCTCAGGAATCTTTGAATCTCCAGCAACCACGGGCTTCTGTTCCTTTGCCTCTGGTTTTGCTTCGTCCATTTAACTACCTCCTTTCTCCTTAATCCCAGCGTGCCTTGTTATGCCGAGAATCTTTGCTTCCTCCACTTCGCCTTCCTTCACAGTTGAGATTGCCTTCCCGACCAATTTTTTAACCCTTTTTTCAGGGTCGTCAGGGTCTGTGATGAAGTCGTGCGTGGAGGATACAAACCTGATAAGTCCGTTCTGAATCCTGTCAAGGAAATTCTGCGTGAAGGGCGATTCGGGAACCTTCACGTCCGCGCACAGCCATTTCACCCCGTCAATCATCTTGGCATAGACCTTTTCAATCAAGCCCATTTCCGTGCCTGATTTTTCAACGTGGTCAATGTAGAACTCTTTTCCTTCAAAGGTCTTGCCGTCCCGTTCAATTACGTCCCAGTCGTATTTGTATGCTGTCCCGTTTGTGTGGAACTCGCCCTCTTTCAAGAAGGCGACTGGTATCACAGCGAAGTCCGTCATGCCTATCCCGAAGTGGTGGGCTGTTTTGTATTCGGGCAGGGTTCCATGCCTGAGTTGTATTTCGTGTTTTGCGTGCATCATCATGTGGTCATCCACTATCTGCGCTACCGTATCCTTTGGGAGCCTTGGGTGCTCTTTTGATTCCTTCTTGAACTCCCTCCAGTAATCCTTCAGCGCGTGTCGTGCTATCTTGGGGCGGTATTTGTATTGACCGTCGTCTATTGCGAGCTTCTGGTCGGCGGGCATTGAGGCTATCCCTGAGTGCTGGGCACGGCTCAGCTTGTGGGCGCGCCACAGTGTTTTCAGGTGTGCTGTCAGGAGTTTGTCCATGTTTTCACTCAGTTGTTCCGTTTGAACTCATTGCCGCAGTCTGCGCATTTGCAGCCCTTGTCCATCTCGGAGATTTGCTCTGTGAAGCGAGAGCCGCAGTTCGGGCAGTTGGGAACCTTGTCTTCATGTTGTGCGGTGTATTTCGCCTTGTGGTCTTTCCAGTGTTTTGCGAGGGAGTATGCAGCGTGTTTTGCTTCTTTTCCATGTTGCACGCCTTCTCTTTTGTATGCTTCCCCGAAGATTGGATTGCTTAGATTTTTCTCTGATATAACAGGATGCTTCCTGCCTTCATAATCCATGTGCTGCGCCTTGACCTTGCTCCATTTTGTTGAGAGCACTTTCCTCAGACCTGTCTTGTCCTTGGCGAGCTTTCCTTCGTTCTTCATTGCATAATAGACCTCTTTGCCTTTCTCCGAGCCGTATTCTTCTTTCATGTTTTTCATGGCTTTTGTATTTTCACATGGCATTTTAATCATCCTCCTTGTTTTTCCTCTTGCGAACCTTCCTGTTTGCTGAAGTCAAATCCGAGCGTAAATCTTATCTTCTTTCCATTTGCGAGGGTTATCTCGGTATAGTAGTCGGCTGCGTCCTGCCCTACTGGTGTGTAGCCCAGACCAATGACTTTCCTGTTTATGTTTTCACCGCTCGTGTAAATCATCTGGTTTTTCTTTTCCCTCACGAGTATCACACTGTCTTGGTTGTATTTCATTCCGAGTTCCGCGAGGTCTTTCTCGTCAGGGTCGTGCGCCATTATGAGGAAGGAATCCTCAATCTCCCCGTATTTCCCTATGACAGGCGTGAACATGTAGCCTTTGGTAATCAGGTCAGCTTTGAGCCGTTGGCTCCGTTGTTTAAGCTGCTCAATACTAAGATTTTTGTCGGCTGGGCTGTTCGGGTTCCTGCCTGCGCTAATCAATCCGTAGTGCCCGTGCTCAAGCACCAACTTTATTTCGTTCTCATCATTGAAGTGTATTTCCGCGCCTTGGTTCTCAGAGTGGCGCATGAACCTGTCAAGTATCGCCCTAACTTCCTGTGGTTTTCCCACGTCCTCCTCATGCACCTGCCCCATCTCGTCAGCCCACTTTGCCCACTCTTCAAAACTCTTGAACTCTTTTGATTGGGTTGGGATGTTTTCTTCTGGCTCTGGGATGTCCATGTCGGAATAAATCGGCAGCTTCGCCTTGCCGCTTGAGAAGAGTTTTTTGAGAACTGCCATCTGTTTTTCATTGGGAGCCTTGAGGAAGTTAAGACCTGAGTAGCCGCCGCCTTTTGATTTGTCTCCGTAGAATTGCGTGCGGATTGCGCCTGTTAAGTAGAGGAATCTTTTTAGGTTTGCAAGCGGGTCATTCTGCACCCTGTATTTTTCTGGGAGCGCGGCAGCCGCAATCTTGTGGTCGTTGTCCCGTCCGCCATGCCCCATTTTGGGCATTGAGCCGTCCGAAAGCATGAAGCCTACTTCCTCAATATCATTAGTAGTGCCCGACCCGTAGCTGGAGGCAAGCATTTCCTTGAGTTTGCCTTCCATCGCCTTTATCTCGTCTGGGTGGGCTTCTTCTGGCAGGTCTTTCACCCCAGAAGGCAGCTTGCTGCGGTCAGATTTACCATTTCCCTTGTTTCCTTTCGGGGGTGGCTCAGGGGTGGTTGGTTGTTTTGGCGCGGGTGCCTGAGCTTGCCTGCGTGCGGCTGGGGCTATGTTTTGCCCTGCCTGTCTTGGGTTGCCTATGTAGTATTTCCCGCCTTTCGCTCCTTGGTAAGCTTGAGTGCCTGCTGGGGGTTTTTCGCCTTCCTTCAGGTAGATTTTCTCTTGCGCGAAGCGCGCCGTTTCGCCGTATTCCAAATGCGAGCGGCAGGCTGGATGCGCGGCTGGTTGCTGCCCTGACCATTTCTGCGTCCTGCCCTGCTCGTCCTTGTATGTTACCTTGAAGTCCTCTCCCACTGGAACGACCTTTCCATGAAGTGCCCTGCACACATCGCTGGTTCTCTCATCGTTCACGGCTATCCATTTCTTGAACTTCACACCCTGTTTCTGCGCGCTCTGGTGACGTGCGGATTCCACCAAATTTGTCTGTTCCGTTTCAAATATGAGTTTTGCCTGTGCGTCTGTCAAGTCCCCTATTTTCTTTATTGCGCTCATTATGTCCTCAAGGCTTTTCCCTTCGGCTTCCATGTTCACAATGGCATCCCGTATTCTCTTTGCGAATGTTTCTGAGACGCTCACAATCTTCTTGCCCACGTCCTCCTGCGCCACCTGCCTGAAGTTCACGTCTTTAGTGTTGAACTCCTTGTTCAGCCTTGCGAGCCTGTCCTTGCTGAAGAGCCTGTGCTGCGCGGTCACGGTTGCCGACTGGTTATCCTCTTCTGGGGCGGGGTTTGGAAGGTTTTGCGCGGTCTGGTTTTCAGCCTGTGGCTGCCCAAGCTCGTCTTGATTCATGGCAATGGGAGTTCCGCCTATCGGTGTGCCTGCTGGAAGGGCTGGTTGTGTTTCTGCTTTTATCTCATCCACGTATTTGCCATCGCGCTGCGCGTCCTTGTCTTCTGGGAGTTTGAGTTCTTTCCGCGCCTCGCCGAATTTCATCAATCCTGCCTGATACGCGTCAAGAGCCATTTTCCTTTTCATCATCTCGTCTTCGCTCACTGATTCTGGGTATACGAGCTTGGGAAGATAGATTGAACGTCCTTTTGAGTTCACCTCATATCCGTGGGTTTTTAAGTAGAGGTTGAAGATTTCCAAGTGGTATTCCTCAAGCCTTCTCCTGTCAGCCTGTATGTCAATGTCAAAGTCGGTGCCTGCCTGCACTGCCGTGTTGCCTTGAATTGCTATTTTTCCATTACGTTCCGTTATATAAAAACGAGAGCTTACTTGGAAACTAAAAACCTTTCCGACGTAATGTTTGACTTTGATATTGCTTCTTCGTATATATTGAAAGTTCATTTTTTTGTTAATTGAGACGCGCCATGCTTTTTTCCTATTGCCCCGATATCCCGCTTCATAGTGGACGCTTTTCTTTACTCTAAAGCCGCACTTTAGCGCGATTTCCTGCAAGTCCTCCGCAAGTTGCACGGAAACTGTTGTATAACTCCAGCAATCGTCAGATTGTCTTGAACCGTCGCCTTTTAGCATCCAATCAATAAGTATTTCCAGCTTTTCTTGTGGCAAGCACTTAATATCCTTCGGTATAAACTTGTTGGAAGAAAAGAAATTGCCAGAATTAAAGAAATATTCCCATAGGTTTTTTCGCGTATAAGTCCAACTAACCATCCCTTCTTTAGAAAGTTGTCTCTGGCAGTTTATAGGCATCGCAGACATTATTTCGTCGTCTATGTCCTTCGTGAACACACTATCTTTGTGTTGGCATAATCTGACCATATACCTGTGGCTGTTTTTGCCATAGGGTTTTTCTTTTGCTTTTGAATAGGTGCATCCTTCGCTTAGATATATACCCAAGAATTTGAGCCATGTGTCAATCTCCACATTTATCTGTGGGATTTTTGAATTGGAACAGAATTTTGTATTGCCTTCATAGTGTGATGCGGGTATGACGAACTCTTTGATAGGCACGCCTTTCCAGTTCGCAGGAGCATCACGCACGCACACATTTTCATATTGGAGCAAATCTTCAGCTTTTCCGATTTTCCAGTTTTTATCTGGGTCGGTAGTGTAGAACACCTTATGGTCTTTCGTGATACCTATGTCTGAGTGCATACCTTCTATAAATATCAGTTCCTCATCCACATCGTAGACGAATAAACCTTCTGGCTTTTCAAATTTCATCTCGTCCTTTTCCACGTCATAAATGGCTATTTTTTCCTGAGATTGCACTTCTTCGTAATTTTTGAAGCCATCTTCCGTTAAAACTCGCGTATCTGCGACATAACAGGCGCGGTTTGCCTCTCCCTCTCCTGTGAGAAGCTCCCTTGGTATTCTCAAGCCCATTGCAACGGCTGTCACGAACCACTGGGGGTAGTCGCCTATATTTCCGTTGCCCATGCCTGAGGGTTGCAGGTATTCCATCTTGCAGTAGTAAGGAAGAACAAAGCTCTCTTTTCTCAAGGGGTCTTTCACTGCGGTCTCAGCGAGTGTTGTCATCGCCTCGTTTGGCGCGTGTTTGTCGTCACCGACGTATATAATGGGCTTGGGATAGCCCATGTCATTTATCGCCTCTGCGGTTGCATACATGACCTGCTGCAAGTGCGTCAAGGCGTTCCATGCGGGGATGAGCATTGATGTCCCGTAATAGTTGTCGTTTAGATTGTTGAAGCTGAGGTGCACAATTTCGTCCTGTTTGAGGAACATATAATTGGGCTTCGCCATGGAGACGGCAATCTCATTGCCATCCTTGTCCTTGATTATCCTGTGTTGGGTGTTGAGCAGCCTCGCCTTCGCAGCCTGCATGTTCTCATACGGCTCAATATCCCCGTAGAAGATTGAGAGAGTGTGATACAACTGAGATAAATCGTCAATGAACTGCCAGTATGCAAGGGGTTTTCCGTGCTCATCAAAGAGTATTTTGTTGTTTATGAAGTTTCTCCTGAAGTCAATAGTCCTGAAGTCCCCGTGGGCGCAGTGCACAAGGGACTTGGGGTCAAGCTGGTTGTAGATGCACTCGCTCCATTCGTTGCCCGCGACAAGGGCGTTTACCACGGATTGTTTTGAGAACGAGAGACCTCCTATTTTTTTATAGAAGTCCTCGCACCTTTTTGCGGCTTCCTCCGCTATTCCCTGCACGGCATCGGGATGGTCTGAGGGCTGGATTTTAAAGCCTTCACCTATGATGCGGTTTGCCCGAAGGTTCACGCCCTTGTGCACGAGGGGGTTAGTCCAATATGTGCTTTCAAGGTCGCTGATGCTCGGTGTATCAGAAGCCGTATTCGGGGTCACGCTGGGGTTTTGGAAGAAGTATGTCCCAACGTCAAGTGATGGGACTGTGATGCGCATGAATTGGGCTGTGTGCTGTTCCCATTGCTTCGGGTCTTTTTCAAGCGCAGTTATGCGTGCATCGTCAGTTTTTCCTTGAGTAGAACCCTTTTTAGCCGCCACGCAACAAACCCCCAAGCCCAGTATTGGGGTTTTGTGCGCAGGTCTTATTTAACACTTTCTATTAAGTGGTGAACTCACGCCGTTGGTGTTTTCTGGAGCCATAGCTCCACCATGAAGAACACCCCAACCTGTTGGTAGGTCACTGTTGTCAGGAACCCGAACTCTTCTTGGGTATAGTGCCTGTCGCATCTGAGGCATATCCCGCCTGTGTTGAGTGCCCTGTTGGGAAGTATCAGACAGTCGCACTTGGGGCAGTTTGTCTCAGCCATCTTGCGGTAGAAGGGCACGGTGCTGCTTTTGGTCTCAAGTATCTGCATGTTTTTGTTCTTTTCCAAGATGGTGTTCACTTCCTTTGCGGCATCCTGCCAGTTGGGTATGCAGACGATGTGATAGTTCACTGTTTCGCATTTTACCATTTGCTCACCTGTTTGCTATCGCGCTGGACACTGCGCCGATTGCGAATACTGCCAGTATTGCCGCTATGAACATCGCCACGACAAGACCGCAGAGAAGCACGCCCAAGTATGCCAGAGCCATTGTGCCCCAGAACTTGAACCACATCTTCACCATTGTCCATGTCGGCATGTTTACCAGTTCGTTCCAAAATCCCATATTTTCACCTCTTATTTTTCATTTTTTGGCGCATCCGCCAGACTTTCACTGGCTGGCAAGCCCCGTTTGCCGACGGTTTTAGAACTCTTCAGGGGTTCTGCGCTTTCCGCATCTTTATTTTTCATAATATCACTTTTTCAGAAGTTCAGGATTTTCATGGACGTTGCCGATTACTTCATATTTTTCTGCCCCATCTTTGTCCAAACTCAGTGAGCCTGTGTGAACACCAACTATTATGTTGCCCATTTCCTCGCTTGTGTGTTCTCCTATAAAAACCTGTTGAGTTTCTTTCCATTCAGCCCCATTAGCACTTTTCCAAATATACTGAAGTATGTCTCCCTCGTAAATCTCCTTTCCATTTTTGTCTTTCAAGCCTGTGTATTGCATGACTACTATGCTTTTCTCTTCTTCTGGGGTTAGAGGACAATTATCAGAGTTCCAAACTTCTCCGTTTTGTGTCAGCACGAAAGAGGTAATATCTCCTTTCCTTGGAGGATAATGCATCTCTGTGCCATCCCATACCCTGAATTTTAGTTCTCTCATAATATCACTCTCGCGCTCACCCGCCATAACGGGTAATTTTCTGGATTGTATGTCTTCAGGACATCCTGCAAATGCCGCCATGTTCCCATAAGTTCAAGGGCGGCTTCTTTTCCTTGTTCGTAAGCAACAAGGGATTTTCCGTGTATTTCATCCATGAGCCATTTTTGTTCCAATTCTTTTGCCCACATGCCTCCGATTATCTCGGTGCGGCGGGGTGTGTATTTCTGGCAAGGGCATATTACTATGCTATTACCAGTATAGGTTGGTATAATTTCTCCAATCTCTGAGGTTTTTCCATTGTATGTGTGGGGTATTTTTCCGTGCCCACACACGCAAATTCCCGCCACGCCGCGCTTGGGCAGCACGCTCTCCTGCTTGCCGATGTGGAATTTGGCTGGGAAAAAACGCTCACAAGCTTCTTCTTTCTGAGGGTCAATGTAAGCTCCGCCAGCTAATCCATGATTTTTATACATCCTTTTGCAATCCCTACATTTGTCCGTCGGTTTTATTTTGCGCCTCGTTTCAAACTCATCCCCCACTTTAAGCTGGGCGATGCGCTGGAATTTTGGGATGCCGTTGTTGTCAAGGCTGGAATAAATCATGGTTTCACCTTTGTTTTCTTTTCCCAATTCTTAAAGACTTTCCAATCGTCGGCGATTAAATCATCAACATGAATCCTTGCGTTGTATTTTCTGCCGATGCCTTGGGCGCAATAGCCGTCCGTATTGCAAAAAATGGCAAAACAATCCCTATGCTTCTGCCGCACCATCCGATAGCCCTGCCGCATCAATACTGCCGCTTCCATTATGTTCATGGTTTCACCCTATTCCTGTCAGGTCTTTCACGTCCGCACATGGCTGGCACAGTCCGTCTTTCCTGTTTGTGTATCTCTTGTTGCACCTTGAGCAGATTTTTTTATCAAAATTCATGGTGTTTGCAGCCCCAATATTTTCATTGCCATTAGGATAAACAAGACCGTTATGCTGGTTGCAACTCCCAGACCCGACGCGATTGCCGCAGTTCCTAAGAACATTTCAAGGTAATATTTCCAATTTATGTTCCAATCCATTTTATCCCCTCAGATGCGCGAGCACGCTCTCAAGCTCGGTGCGCACAATTTTTCCTATCCTTTCATAATCAAAGCCTGAGTTTTCAGACCCCAACATGCGCTCAAGCGTGTCCATGTCGCGCTCTTCTGGTTTTTGTTTTTCACGGATGCGTTTGTATTGGCTGTCTGATATGCGGATTGTTTTTGCCATGTTGTTACCTCTACATCATAATATATTATGGGATGTGATGATATATAATACTATCGTTCATACCAGTCCCCTTGCCCGTGTGCTTTCAATCCCCCTGATTACTCCCTCCCTCCATGGGCGGTTGTAAAGCTCTCCGACTGAGTGAGATATTATCCTCCCGTCCGAAGGGAAGAGGATTGGGTAGCACATCATCATCAGGCTATCCCCGTAGTCAGGCGATTTGTCCTCTGGGTCAATGCACTTCAGTTGCTTGTCTGACTTTACCTCGTAAATCCAGCTTCTCAACTGAAGGATGTATTTGCTCATCGCAGGCACGTTCAGGATGTTCCCGTTCTTTGCCATGGCTGCCATGCGCCACAATGTTTCGGTTTTGATGTTCTTGAAGCGTTCTTCGTCCATCGCCTTGCTGCCTGCCGAGAAGCCTGTGACTTTGTATTCAAGCTCCGCCAGCCTGTCCTTAACTCCCGCGCCAAGTCCCACCACGTCCACCACAATATCTGTGTTCTTCGCGCCGTATTTCCCGTCAATCATTGTGCGCGCCATCCCGACAACCTGCATGATGTCCTTCGTGTCCATCTCCTTGTGTTCAATGTAGCTTATCTCATCTGCCGCAATTCCTCCTATCGTGATTACCGTCACGTCCCTGCCTCCCCTTGCCACGTCAATCCCGCAGGTGTATCTCTCGTATTTCTCAAAATCCTTCTTTTTTATTATGTTGTTTATCGCCTCTTGTGAGAAGATGGCGAACTCCAACTCATCGGGGAACTCAGCCTCGTATAGAACCTTGAACTCCAACTCTGTCATTTCTTTTCTCTGGTCAAGCACGGCAGCCTCCGTCATCCTGCCCTCATAAACGCACTCTTTCCAGTCCACATGCAATTTAAACCAGTCCGCGTCGTGATGATGCATGTAGAAGTGATTGAGGAACCAAGGGTTTCCTATCTCAAGCAACTGGGATTTTGGGTTTTCCACCAACATCCTGTAAATTTTCGCATAAGACACGTCGTCAATCTCCCCGCTTTCCTCACAAATTACGATTTGGTAACCAAATCCCATGACCGCCAGCCCCTTGCTGCCCAAATCCACCGATTTGATTTCTATGCTTGAGCCGTTCTTGAACGTGATGCGCCTCTTGTTCACCTCTTTCCTCAAACGTTCCAGTTTGGTCAGTCCGTCCGAATTCACCATCACTATATCTTCAAAGAGCGCGTTCACGTTCAGTAGCTCCGCTATGTAGTCCATTATCTTCTTCGCCTTGTCAAAGGTGGGGGCTATTACGCCCACGGAGCAGTCGTCCCTGAAGGTTGCAGCCATGATTGCAGCCATGGCGATTGCATAGGTCTTTCCCGCCCTTGTGGTGGAGCGTATCGTAATCTTGCGTTTACGGTCAATAAGCAGGGCTTTAAGCATCTTTTTCTGGTAGTTGTAGGGTTTGATGCCGAACAGGTCTTTGCACCAAGCTGTCATATCCTCTGGATGGTGTGTCGCAGGGCTTTTTCCCATCTACTTACCCTTCTTCTCCACATGTTTGTCCCAGATTTTCTTGAGACCCCATATCTCCCCTTTGTGCTCAATCTCGCCAGTTATCTCTAAACTGTCCGCCTTCTTTGGGATGAAGCCAGCCGATTGCAGAAGTTTGTATGTCTCCTGTATGTTGCGCGCTCCCATGTGCAATAGGACTGGATTTTTTGGGAAGGGTTGTTTTGTCTTGGGGTTTATTGGGGGGTTGTTGTATGCTCTCAAAGTCTCTCGTTTCACATACTCCATGTGGCTGAAGTAATCCGCCATCAGTGTCCTGTGGTCTTTAAGCAGGTTGTCCACCACCAGTTTTGAATATGCCTGATGCGCCCTCCAGACTTTTGAAACATGCAAACCCTTCTCTTTTGCTATCTGTTGGAATGTCATCGGCTTCAGCCTCATGCTTGCTATCTCCGCGCCCAGTTGTAGTGTCTCAGACGCGGTGGATACCTTTCTTGGTGTTTTACCTATGGGTTTCACTGGGTTGTAGTCTGGGTCTGCTTCCAAAACGTAGTCCTCAGAAGTAGCATCATCCTTTTCCATATACCATCACCAACAACAAATGCCGTTATTGGATATGTGTATAGGTTGTATTTAATCGTTTCCTTTCTTCTCAGGTTTCTTCAGCCGCTCTGCGCGTATTACGAGCTTGTTCTCTCCTGCGTCCGCATAGAAGGAAGGGATTAGCCAGCCCTCGTTTTGTAGCTTCTCACATTCGTCTATGAAGATTTGCGCCCAGTCTTCATGTCTGGGGTCTTGGGTGATAATCTTTCTCTCAATTCCTTTGGGTGCGGCTGCGAGCCATTCGTTGTCCTTGTCCATTTAATCATCCTCCCTTATTTTCACTGTCTTCCTTTTACATGCGTCATGGTATTCTAATCCATCCTTGCCCTTGTAGTGTCCTTGGTCTTTTGTTATCTCCTTTCCACAGCCGTTGCAGTTGTCGGTGATGGTGAGGGTGTTCATCATCTTCTTCTTTCTCTGCTCATAAGCCCAGTGCTTCCCTTCCTTGCTTTGGGAAGGATAGGGGTTTTTCTTCTTGGGTGCAGGGGCTTCTTCTTTTTGTGATAGGAATTGCCTTTGGAGTTCGCTTCCTATGATTTTTGAGTAGCCAAGGTTTGTGGCGATTGTCTCCGCTGTTGTGCTCACAGTTGGCATGAAATTAACTTCTTTCCTGAGTTCTTCTGGTATCTGTATCTTGAATGTGCAGGTTACGATTATTTCCTTCATTGTCTCACCATTTTAATCTTTCAGAGATGCGCTTTATCTCCGCATTGAGCGGTTTCTTCAGCTTGCCCTTCTTGATGTTGTTCGCCAGTTTTCTTACTGAACGGTTTATCATTGAGAGGTGTGGTTTGCTTGCCAAGAAGCCCCTTGCTCCTGAGATGTATTGGCTGATTGCTGGCTGTGTTATGCCCATCAGTTCACAGACCTGAACCTGCTTCATGTGCTTCCCCAGAACCAAGTGCCTTGCCACCTGCGCCCTGACTATTGTTTCCGCCTGTGGTATTTTCCTTTCTGGTTTCATGGTTTCACCTCAATCTTCTCCCAGTGTGCCTTCACCCATTCCTTGTTCTTCCCTCTGCCTGTCCATCTTGCGGGGTTCCAAATCCATATCCAGAACTGCATGGTTCCTGATGAGTCCATGCCGCAATTTATCTTGTATTTGCGTATGAAGTCCTTGATTGCCTCGCGTGTTTCCGTCCTTCCGTGCCCTGCGTCCTTGAAATGTTTGCAGGACATGAAATACCAGTGCCCGCCCTCTGCGACGAACACGAGGTCAAAGATGTCCGCGAAGTCAATGCCTTTGAAGAACTTGCCCATCTTTATTGTGAACGTCCTGAAGATGCATGTCCAGCCTTGGGCTTCCATCTCGTGTTTCGCTATGAGTTCCTTTTTCTGCCCTTTTTGTTTTGTGTTCATCAATTCCCCTCGTATAATACTTCACACGGAGACAGCAATGGTCTCCTCACAAGTTCCCAGTTGTCCATCATAATCCCTTCATTGAATCCCCACAAAAGGGACATTTGGCATTGGTTATAACGCCCAAATATTCATTTCCTGCGGGTGTATTAAATTCTCCTGCGCAGGAAGGGCATTTATAGTTGTATCCCATAGTTTCACCTTTTCCTCTTGAAGATTGTCTTGTCTTTAACCTTCTTTATGTAATAACCGCTACCACATTCATAGACGGCAAGCCTGTCGCCTTTCTTCCAGCCCTTCTTTTCGGCATGGGTCTTCACTATTTTGTTGAACATCACGCCTAACTGCGTCGGGCTGATGACCTGCAATGTTGTTACGTCCAGTAGTTTCATTATATCACCTATTATCTATGGTTATCCTTATTTATATATTTCTTCCTGCCCATCAGCTTGTCCCACATCCTGCTGAACAGGTTGAGGGTTTTCTCCACCTGCCCTTTGTGAACCAACTTCCTGTGCGGGTGGTTCTTGTTGCTGCTGCTGAATTTCAGCCTGTTCCTGTTCTTCACACGCCTTGGTCTTGCTCGCTCCCGCTCCACCCTCAGTTGGCTGAACGTCACGAACTGCCCGTTCCTGAATATTCCACTTTCCTCTATCATTTTCTCGCCTTCCTTATTTTATATCCATACTTTCCTTCTTTTGTCCGTTGCTTGGCAATTTCACGAACAATCTTCCTTCTTTTTTGTGTGTGATACTTCCAGCCTTTTTCTTCTTTCATCTCTTCCCAAATTTCGTCCTCACCAAGTATAGGAATTAAGTCGCAAAGGGATTTTGAAGTTTTTAACGCATCAAGTAGTTCCTTGCCATATATTTTCTCATAGGTATTTTCCATTTTTCTCACTCCATGAACATTGTCATTAAAGCCTGTGTAACGTTGTTTTCCCTTTTCACTATGTGCTGCCTTTTGATATGTTCCCAGAGTGCAGCAACATGCGAGCATCCCACTGAAGGGTATTTTATCGGGTCTTCAAGGTGTTTCTTGTGCTTGCTCTGCCAGCCCTGACAGGAACAAGACCAACCCAAAATCTTGTGTCTCTGCATCTCATACTGGGTTTTGTTGTAGGGTTTTCCGTTGGGTTGCATAATCGGCTTGCAGAGAAAGACCTTTCTTTCCTTGTCGTATTCAATACAGCCCTGCGCCAAGATTGCCTTTATCTTCCCTTCGGTTGAGCCGCACAGCGCACGCGCATGAGCCGAGTAGAAGATTATACCGTTTTCCATCAGGAACTCCTCTTTTTGCCCTTCTTTGCCTGTTTTGAGGGCAGTTTTTCCTTGCCAAGGTTCGCTACCTTGCTCAGGATTTTAAGCGTCCCGACAGCCTGTTCTGGGGTCACACCGCTTTTCACAAGTGCTGCTGCCAGAACAAGTTGCTTGTCCTTCTCTGTTTGTTGTGAATAGGGGACACCTGTGATTGCTTCCGAGTTGTATTTCACTGGGTCTCTCATGCCTGAATTTTTGAGACCCTTGATGAACTCCATAACCTCAGCCGCCTTGTGTTCCTTCACAAAGAAGTCATAGCCTGAACTGAAGAGGTTTGAGGAGCGGCAGATTATGACCGCCGTTTCAATGCCCTCAGTCTTGCAGAAGAGTTGTATTTTGTCGTTGAAGCTCTTGAGGTCTTTTGAATCCTCCGAGTGGCTCAGGATGTTGTCGTCATGGACATGCGCCCAGCCCTTGTGCCCTGTGACCTCATAGTAGCCCCTCCAGCCGTCTGTCCTGTGATAGGCTATTACGAATGGAGTAGGGTTGTGGTATTCGGTTATGCGCACGGGGTCGTCCTTATGGTCGTCGTATATCACAGTGGCGATGGGTTCCGCCTCATCAAAACAGGTCAGGCAGATGTTGTCCCCAGCGTCCGTGTTTGTCATGTCCTTCCTTGGGACTTCCTGCTCGCAGCAGACGCATTTGAGTTTCTCATTCTCCTTGTCTTCACGCATTTGTGCAAGCTCTTCATCGGTCATTGGTTTATTTTCGCTCATAGTCCCGCCTCACTGTGAGGGCGAGGAGCTTGCGCCCCTCACCGTCATCAGCATTTCTGCTTTCTTCAATATCCTCTCAGTTGAAAGTGGGCTGACCTTCTCTTCGTGCGTCGCGTGCGCCGTTATGCTGTTGTAGAGACCCCACACTGTCTGCTCATCGCTCATGTAGCGCGCCATTATGCTTGCACTCGCCCTGTCTCCGAAGCCGAGTTCCTCAAGCCTCTTCACAGCTTCCTCCTTTGTGCAGGAGATTGATTTTACCGCCTTTATCTGCTCTTCAAGCCTGCGGGCAACTATCGGGAGAGCCATTATCATCTCGCCCACTTTCGTTATGTCCATCTGGGTGTTGTTGCCGAAGTGCCTGATGCTCGTCCTCATCTGGTTCGTCTCTACTGCCTGCTGCTTAACTATGTCTACAATGTCTCCAACTTGTGCGTTTGCCTTGTCGTTGAAGGTGAGTTTTGAGATGTCACCAAGCGGCACCTTCACGGTCATCCCGTTCTTGCACACGAGCCTCAGCCCGAAGAACTCAAAGAAGCCAGCCTTGTTCTGTTTTGATGTGCCTGAGTAGTGTAGGGCACTTGTCTTGTCGTAGGAGTTGGTCGCCTTGATGCCAAGTTCTATTCCATCACACCCGTCATCCGCCTTCACATCAGAGAACACGACTGTCATCCATGCGCGTCCGTTCTGCTCCATCACTTCAGCCTTGAACTTCTGCCCTTTGGTCGCAGCCGCCAGTGCGTCCACAACCGCAGAGAAGGCATCTTTGTGTTGGATGATGGTGTAGCCCTTGGAAGGTATTGCCTCAACCTTGCCTGTCTTGTTGTTCACGATAGCCTTGTAGTCTGGGCACGCTTTCGGGATTATCTGCCCATCCACATTGTCTGCGTAGACCACGGGGCACTCACGCGCCGTTGCCAGCCCGTTGAGATTTTCTCTCAGTGCAGCCAAGTCCATTTCGTTCAGGTTTTTCATGTCAATCCCTTCCGAGGTTGAAAAGGCTCTTCGCCTCCACCCCACTATATCTATGGTAATAGATATTTATATACCTTCCTGTTTGTTTTATTCCTCGTGGAATACTCAGTTACACTCCATCTCATCGGACTTCCTATTTTCAAAATCCTGCCTCGCGTGGCAGAACTCGTGCGCAAGATACGCCGAGCAGTTGCCATTGCAGAAAATCATCTTGTCGTAAGGTGAGTATATCGCACCTACTTTATTCTCGCACAAATCAGTCGTCTCGCATACAGGCACGCCCTTTCCGTTTGCGAGGTAAAACCCATATTCCGCAGAGTTGTAGAAGCGCGTGCATTTCTTTGCCATGAGGTTTCCGCATGTTGCGTTCATGGCGTTTGCTTCCCCTCGTTTGTAGTTTATTTCGTTCAGGGTGCTTTGGCATATAGAATAAGACTGCTGCACCTGTTCCCATGATTGCTTGTAAGATGCCGCATCTATGTTGGCATTGAAGTAAAGTTGGCGCATTATTATCGTTTCTTTATCTGCGTTTGTCGCTCCAATTAATGCTTCGTTAGCTCGCCATTCATTCTGCTTCGCATCATCTGTGCAAATTTCAAGTTTGCTTTCATACGCTGCTATCAAATCTGTTACTGCATTTTCCTTGCTGATTTGGCAGTTATTTAGGTCAGCATCTTTCTGTTTCAATTCTGAGTGCAAATTACTGGACACGAGTAATGCAATGAAACCTATTACAAGTGCTCCTGCCCCAAATCCAACTAAAACACAGACTATTTTTTCATTTACCATGCGAAGTCCTCCAGTTTCAGGCTCTTGCCGTTGGGTCTGCCGAATATCGCCAATGCGAGGATAGTCCATCCTTCGGTTTTCCTCTGGTTCAGCCTTTTCAGTTCCTCTGTGTATCTCTTCTTCTCCCAGTTGCTCATGTCATAGTGCCACGTCCCGCCGACGCTGCGCGAAACTGATATTCCTGTTGCGTCCACGTTCACTATGGTGCTTATCAGGGGGATGTTCATGCCAGTTTCACCTGTTTTGTGTTTTTCAGTAATAGAGCCAGTTTCTTCTTGTTGTTCTCCTCCAATTCCTTCTTCCTATGTTCTGGTGTTGTGCCGTGCTTCAGGTTAATGGTTTCGTGATACTTCCTGTGCTGCCGCTCTTCAACACCAGTCCTCTTCTGCTCCAGCGCAGGCACAAACCGTTTTCCTACTTGTCGTTCTACCATCATAACACCTCGTATTTTTCTGGGTAGATTGAATTTATGAAGACTTTAATAGAGACTAACTCGTGTGGTTTCATGGTGTGAAAGATGTTGATGAGGCACGTTTTGTTGAAAGGAATTTCCATGATTGAAAATCCTTTTTTTTGGAGCCATCTCTCAAACAGTTCTATTTCTCCCATTTCCTTCAAGGCTTCGTCCAGTTTCACAATGTTGTATCTTTTTTCCATAGACTCACTTCACTTTAAAGAACTCAAGTTTACAATATGTTATGCATATTGCATCGGGTAAACCCCTGACAAACTCTTGAAATTCCGATTTTGTGGCGTTTTTTATTTCTCTCTCTTCTGTTATTTCCATGTGGTTCACCTCAGTTTTTCTCTTTCTCAGTCCTGTTCACCCACTCCTCAAGCTCTGCCGCCGCCACCTTCACAGCCATTAAGAACTCCTTGTCCGTGTATTTTGTTGTGCTTTGCCCGATTATTGCCGTTGCGGTGTTCAGCACAGCCAAGCGGCTTATGCGCATGTCCTTCTTGTCCCAGACGGATTGGGGTATTTCCTTTGCTTGCCCCTGTTTCACTGGCTCGCTCAGGACAAACGCCTCCACGCCTTCCAAGGGTTTTATCTTGAACTCCTTGTCCTTTGCCACGCGGTTCATGTTGTGGTGGGATTTCTGCGGGTCGTCCTTTGTGGGAATGTGCACCACCTCAAACTCGTAGGTCTTCCCCATCTTCAGGTCGGCAAGCTGGAAGAGCGGCTCAAACGCGCTGTATTTCTTGTCCTCGCCTTTCTCTGTCGTCCAGCTAAGGATGTATCTCTTCTGCTCCTTGGCTATTCCGTTGAAGGTTGCCTTCACTGTTTCGTATTCGTAGTCCATAGTTATACCTCATTGCGCCCACAAGTCGGGCATTTTTTTTCTTCTTTCTTTTCAGGCTCTATGTGCTTTCCCAAAATCAAAGTTCCTTTTCGTATTTCAGCAGTTACGGCTTTTTCTTCGGTTGAATGGAAGCCAACCGCTATGCGCAGGCAGATTATCCATTTTGCAGTGATGCCATTGAAGAGGGTTAGGATGCCCCAGCCTGCCTTTATGCCCGTGCCTGCCTCCGAGAAAACGAATGTTTTCGAGGGAAGTCTGTTCTCTATCTTCACATCTCCAAGTCCTTCTGCTATTAGAATTGCGCCGTTTGGATTTTCAAGAGAGCCAGCGAAAAATAGCTGCCCGTCT
>CABMCJ010000002.1 GCA_902384585.1 Candidatus Anstonella stagnisolia | reverse complement strand
GGGTCTCGCTCGTTACAGGACTTAACCTGACAGTTCGCACCACGAGCTGACGATGGCCATGCAGCACCTCTCGGCTCGTTAGGCAAGATCTTTAGTCTGACCTTCATCCTGCCGTCGCCCCTGGTAATGTTCCCGGCGTTGTATCCAATTGAACCGCAGCATCCACCCCTTGTGGTGCTCCCCCGCCAATTCCTTTAAGTTTCAACCTTGCGGCCGTACTCCCCAGGTGGCGGACTTAACACCTTCGCTACAGCACTGCACCCGCTCGAAGCGGGCGCAACACCACAGTCCGCATAATTTACTGCTAGGGCTACTCGGGTATCTAATCCGATTCGTTCTCCTAGCCTTCGTCCCTCACTGTCAGACGCGTTTTGGTTGGGCGCCTTCGCCACTGGTAGTCCTTATAGGATCAACGTATTTTACCACTACCCCATAAGTACTCCCAACCTCCCCCGCTCTCGAGCCTGCCAGTATCCACTGCACGCCTTGAGGTCAAGCCCCAAGATTTCACAGCGGACTTAACAGGCCAGCTACGGACTCTTTAGACCCAATATTCGTGGGTACCACTCGATCTGCTAGTATTACCGCGTACCGTGTGCCTTATGCGATAAAGCATATGGCGGCTGGCACTAGTCTTACCCAGATCTTATTCTGCAACCTATTTGCAGTTGCCAAAAGATAGAGAGATATATCCCTCTACCACTCAGAATTCCCCTGTCACGCTTGCGCGCATTGCAAAGGTTTCGCGCCTGCTGCATCCCGTAGGACTAGGGCCCTTGTCTCAGTGCCCTTCTCGGGGCTCCAACTCCCATTGCCCCTACTGATTATCGGCTTGGTGAGCAGTTACCTCACCAACTACCTAATCAGGTGCAGTCTCATCCTTGGGCGCAACAACTCCAATTCGCTGCGCATTTAACCCATCAAGCATTCCAGCATAGATGGGCAATCGGGTATTGACCTCAGTTTCCCGAGGATATCCCCGTCCCAAGGGCAGATTGACTACATGTTACTGAGCCGTACGCCGTCCAACCAAGTGGCTGAACTGACTTGCATGGCTTAGCCGTATTCTGATAGCAGTACCCTCCAGCAGGATCAACTGGAGTCGCACTATAATGCAAAGTATTCTTTTATTGGCGGTTTCGCACTTTTCGCTATTAACCGTTATTTGCTCTTGAAGCGTGAGTCGAATAAGAAAAACTCTTATTCCTAAGCCCCTCACGCACTGCCTGCAAGGCGGTGGTTTCATCTAGGCTTCAAAAACCAATTTCGCATGCCCGTATTTTCATACGGGTAAAATTCGGTGCCAACTATATGAGTATAAGTCTTTATAAAGCTATCCTCGGCGTTGGCGGGGAGGAAAATGGGAAAAAATTTGCAGCGCATTTTTTCCTAATGCACATTTCTATGCATTTATGCCTACTTTTATAAGCACCCTTCATAACAATACCAACCTATGTACGAAACAAAAATACTCCTGGACGAGAACGAAGTCCCAAAATATTACCTGAATTTGTGCGCGCAGCTTGCGCTCCCGCCCCCTCTTCACCCCGGCACAAAGGAGCCAATCCCTGCAGAAGCTCTTGAGGCAATCTTTCCCAAGTCCTTAGTTGCGCAGGAAATAAGCAAAGAAGAAAAAATCCCAATTCCCCAAGAGGTGCGCGATGCGCTCATTCTCTTATGCCGCCCCTCTCCCCTAGTGCGCGCAAAGCGCTTAGAAGCGCACCTGAAAACTCCTGCAAAAATATATTTCAAAAACGAGTCCCTGAACCCCTGCGGCAGCCACAAGATAAATACCGCGCTCGCGCAGGCATACTACAACGCAAAGGCAGGAACAGAGCAACTTGTAACAGAAACAGGCGCAGGGCAATGGGGAACAGCGCTCTCGTGCGCAAGCGCGCTTTTCGGCTTAAAATGCCGCGCCTTTATGGTGCGCACGAGTTACATCTCAAAGCCTTTGCGCAAAACAATAATGCATTCCTACGGCGCGGAAGTTTTCCCATCTCCCTCAAACGAGACTGCATTTGGAAAATCCCTTCTCGCAAAAGACCCCAACCACCCCGGGAGTTTAGGCATTGCAATAAGCGAAGCCCTTGAGCAGGTCGCGCAGGGAAAAAACACAAAATATTCCTTAGGAAGCGTGCTCAACCACGTTCTTTTGCACCAGTCCATAATAGGACTGGAGGCGCAAACCCAGCTAAAAAAAGCCGAGCTAGTCGCAGACACAGTAATCGGATGCGTTGGCGGCGGCTCAAATTTCGCAGGCATCGCCTTCCCCTTCGTAAAAGATGTGCTTGATGGAAAGGCGCACACAAAATTCATTGCAGCAGAGCCCACGGCTTGCCCCTCCATTACAGCTGGAAAATACGAATACGATTTTGGCGACACAGCAGGCACAACGCCTCTTTTGAAAATGCACACGCTCGGAAAGGATTTCATTCCCTCCCCAATACACGCAGGAGGCTTGCGATACCACGGGATGGCGCCCGCAGTTTCCTACCTTGTGCAGCAGGGCATAATAGAGGCACGCGCATACGAGCAGGAGCGCACATTTGAAGCCGCAATGCTCTTTGCAAAAACAGAGGGAATAGTCCCAGCACCCGAATCC
Organism: Candidatus Anstonella stagnisolia; assembly: GCA_902384585.1. Taxonomy (GTDB): domain Archaea; phylum Micrarchaeota; class Micrarchaeia; order Anstonellales; family Anstonellaceae; genus Anstonella; species Anstonella stagnisolia. The sequence goes on along the minus strand of CABMCJ010000002.1, from coordinate 233,386 downwards.
TCGCACGCAATCGCAGCAACAATAGAGGAAGCGCTCGCATGCAAGAAATCCGGCGAGGAAAAAACAATCCTCTTCAACCTAAGCGGCCACGGTCTGCTTGATTTGAACGCATACGAGAGCTACATGAACGGACTCAAGTGAGCATATGAATAGCGACAAACTCCCGAACTTCACTCTCCTTCTCCAAACTCTGGAGAAGAATTCTTCGCACACAGGGCAAAAGCTAGCGCAGAAAAAATAGATGCGCAGCGCAAATGCTACGCACAGAAAAAATAAGAAAATAAAAAGCCGGGAAACTTAAGCCTTCGTAACCGTCATTTTCCCGTATTTGCCAGGAGATACCTGCAGGTTTCCCTTGTATTCTGAAACCCACCCATTCTCAATGCTCACTTTGTCTCCATTGGCTATCTTGTCAATGTCGTCGCCCCAAAGGGACAATGTTACTGAGCCTGAGTCGTCCTGCAATGTTGCGTTTGCTACGCGGGTTTTCTTCCCATATTTGGTGAGCACTTCGCGCGGCTCGTCCACATTCGTGATTTCGCCGCTAATTGTGCCCTGCGCAGAGCCGGCTTTCAATTCAGATATTTTCATTTCCACACCTCTATATTAGTATAAGTAAATCTAATTTTAGAAAAGCAATCTATATAATATATGTAGTATTAGGACGCGCACGCACGCGCGTTCGGCAAAACGCACACAATTTAAACTGTTTATTGCATAATTCTCCCGCAGGGATGGCAGAGCCTGGTCGATTGCGTCAGACTCAAGATCTCGCGCGGATTGTCGCGCGCATAAGATATCTGATGACTTAGGTCTTCGGGGGTTCAACAACCTAGGGGGAACATAAGGTTTCCCGAAAATCCCCCTGAGGTTTCACCCCCTCTTCAAAACCGAAGAGCTCGGAAAACCTCTGGTTGAGCAAATCCCTCTCCCTGCATTTATTTTTTGCACCCAACGTTGAAAATGTCCATTTCCAGCCCGCCTTCCTTCTCAAGCTTTCCCAACATCCATTTTTGCAGCGCGCTCTTAACCTCAAGGAATTTTTCCCGCCCAACTTCGCAGTTCCCAATCGCATAGTTCAAATTCTTCACATTAAAGCAAAACATGGAGTTGTGCACGTTCTCCACATCGTGGCAAAAGTACGAATCCGAGCATGAGGTTGCATTGTCCACCTCAAAACACCTCGTAATTTTCGCACTGTCATAGCACTTTATGCAAAAAGAGGAGCGTATCACCCAGTTGCACCCAAAAAGATATTGTGACTGCCTTGGCACAAAAGAATATGCGCATTTCTCCGATTGCCCGACTGAAACGCACCTGTAGCAGCTGTTCGCATCAATCGTAGATGCGCATTCAATCACATTGCGGTTCTGCCCGCTTAAAATAGACGGGTTGAAATACGCAACTTTCCCAAGAAGTGCGGCAGCACCCCCTAAATTTATGCCCTCAGCTTCTTCCTCCCCAATCCGTATATTCTCCCCAAAAACCTCCATCTCCGAATCCGCTATAAACCTATTTTGCGGCAGGAAAAACCTCGCCCCATAATCCCCGCATAGCACCTCCCTGCCGCTTATTATTGAGATGTCCCTTCTCATCTGCTTATTGTGCCGCAACAGCCATTCCCCATGCCTGTCCATTCCAACAAGCGGCTTCCCAAATATTATGCCAGAAGCCCGCCGGAAAGCCTCCTCCACACTGCCCTTGTCCTGCTTTTCCCGCGCCTCCTTCCCAATCTTTCCCTTAAGCGCTTCCCCTACCTGCCGCGAATGGTCTTTGCAGCCTACAGTCAATTCCACAAGGGAAGGCGCGCTTTTTTCTTTTTGCAATCTATCTGCGATTTCCAAAAGCAGTTTCCCCTTAAGCGCAAGGAATTTGCTTCTCTCAATCTCCAAATTCCCTATGCAAAAGCGCCTGCTCCTCAAATTAAAGCAAAAAATGCACTCGTGGCAGTTGTCTATGTTGTGCGAATAAAAGCAATCCGAGCTTGCCGAGCCAACCCAGACCTCGAAGCACCGCGTGAGATTGATGAATCCGTTGCAGTGCAGCAGATAATTCCCCATACCACCAGTATTGCATCCAAAAACAGTGTCCGAGTCCCGGATAACGCACGAATGTGCAACGTATTTTGAGGATTCAATGTCCGAGCACCCATATACAAAATAGCTGTCGTTTACAGTAGTGCTCTTTCCAACAAACTTTGAATTCCCTCGTATTATGCTCCCAGCGTACACTGCCCTTTCTCCAGCCGCTTCAAAAAGCGAATCAATGTCCTTTACGTCATTTATTGAGAGCGCGGAAAATTTCTTTCTGAAATCTATCTCATCAAACCCTATTGCTTTTGCGTCTTCGCAATAATCTTCTTTTGAATAAACTACCTCCTTGCCGCTTATTGCTGATTTGCGCACATCAACTGGCTCAAGGTATTTGCGCAAATATGGTTCAAATCCCCCAAGCTCTCCAACCTCCTTCCCAAAAAGCACCCTCGCAAGCGCGTGCCAGTGCTTTTCAAGTTCAGGCAATGCATTTTCTCCAGGCATGCATATTTGCGGCTATATGCCCTATAAAAGAAAATGTGGTGCTCACCATCACCATATTTTAAATATACAGATGCAGAATGCTTTCCATGGATGCATCGCAGCTTGAAAAAGCAGGTTTAAGCCCAAGTGAATCAAAGGTATACTTCGTTTTGCTGCATATCGGCGTCGCATCCATAAGCGAAATAACGCAGAGGTCTGGAGTGCATCGGCGCAACGTATACGATGCCCTTGATCGCCTTATCTCAAAAAGTCTAGTTTCCTATTTCCTGAAAAACAAGAAAAAATATTACCAGGCGGAAAACCCGGGCAAGCTTATAGAGCTTGTAAAAGAAAAGGAAAAAAGACTTCTTTTGCTTCTCCCGCAGTTGCAGGCAATCCACGAAGAATCCGTAAGGCCTACGGTGCGCATAGTTGAAGGCAAGGAAGGCGCAAAGGAAGTTTTCAACGACATCCTGCGCACCCTGAAAAAGGGCGAGCACTACTGCGTCTTCGGCGTCACGGGAAACGCCTTCGTGCTTTTGGGCGACTGGTACAAGAATTACTTAAGGCGACGGCGCGAAAAGGGCATACGCACAAGGGCCATTTTCAACTACGGGGTAAAATACAGCGAAGCCTCCAAGCTCCCTCTTGCATCCGTGCGCTTCCTCCCAAAAAAATTCAAGAGCTTTGTAGCGACTTTCATATACGCAAACAAGGTTGCGCAGGTAATCTGGGGCGATGAACCGCCTCCATCAATCGGCATAATAATAGAAAACGAGCAGTTCGCGCGCACATATGGCAACTACTTTGAATGGATGTGGAAAATAAGCACAAAGTAAATTTCCTACTGCTTTATTGTTTCCTTGCTCGGCTCCATCGGCTCCTGCTTCGCACTAACTGGCGGCTTTGCCTTTGGCTTGAACCTAAAATACGCACCCGCAACGCAGAAAAGAAGCACAACCCCGACTACAATCGGGTTTTTCGCAAATACCAGCCCAGCGTTTATGAAGTGCGCAAGCAAAAGCAAAATCGCAACATACACGAGCATTTGCAGCCTCTTCCAGTTTTTCCCAAGCGTTTTCACGGAGAAATCATTCGAAGTGGCAGCCATTGCAAACAGTATGAGGAAAGCAATTGCACCCACGAGCAAAAATGTTGCCTGCGGGTCAAGCAAGAACGCAATATTCCACCCAAGCCCAAACTGCATTGTAATGAGCACATGCACGAGCGCAAAAAGGAAAACGCATATCCCAAGCTGCCTCTGCAGCACAAGGGCTTTCATTGCAAGCGGGTGCCTTGTCGCCTTTGCAACAATCGGTATCGCAACAACGAGCAAAAGCGAAGCAAGCGCAAGGAATCCGGTATAACTCATCCACAGTACGGGCTGCATCTTCGCAGGCCCAAGCATCCCAATCCCAAACACAAGCAGCATGAGAACTGCAGCGCCCAAATACACTTTTGCCTTGTTGTCCATGCGCAACCTAACCGCACCAAGGAATAAAAACATTGAGCCTAACATCCGTGCATGGATTTATTTTCAATACTCACGCTCGGGCTTGTGCAGGGAATAACGGAATGGGTTCCCATAAGCTCAAAGACTCAGGACGCGTTCGTATACCTGAACTTTTTCCACGGCGACCCCTCCCTAGTAGTCCCAATCCTCCTCTATCTTCACATCGGGACCGTGCTTGCAGCAACAATCTATTTCCGCAAGGAAATACTCGAACTCATAAAAGCAGTTTTGCAAAAACCCACCGCCTTAAAAGAGCATTCCAATTCCACAACCGGCTTCCTTTTCACTTCCCTGCTTTTCACGGGCGTTATAGGCGTTCCATTGCTTCTTTTGGAAAAATTGTTCTTCCCAACGCTTGATGGCAGCATGCTCCTTGCCCTCATGGGCGCAGGCTTGCTCCTCACAGGATTCCTGCTCCTTGGTCAAAAGAACGCAAAGGCGCGCCCAGCTTCCTCTGTAACATGGGCGGATGGCATCCTCACTGGCGTTCTCCAAGGCTTGAGCGTGCTCCCGGGAGTTTCGCGCTCAGGCACAAGCACAACCGGTCTCATATGGCGCGGCTTTGACAGTGAAAGCAGCTTCCACCTCAGTTTCCTCCTGAGCATCCCCACAGTGGTGTTCGCAGAGCTTGTATTTTACATTGGCGGCGGGCTTGCAGCATTCCCAATCTCAGAGGGTTTCCTGCTTGCGCTCTCAAGCTTTTTCTTCGGCTATCTCACGCTTGGCACGTTGCTGAAAATAGTGCGCAGGGTGAACCTCTCCTACGTTGCATTCGTGCTTGGTGCCCTCATGCTTGTGGCAGCATTCCTGCACGCGGGCTAACCCCTTATTTTTTTGCAAACACAAGGTACGCGGTATGGGTGAGCCCAGTATTTTCCGGCCGCATTCCAGCCTCGCGCACCAAATATTCGCGCACAATGCTCTCCACAGTTGAAATTTCCGAAAAGCCCGCCTTGTTGCACGCCTCAACAAACCTGCGCACCTGCTCTACGTGCGGCAAATATCCCACGAGCACCCCGCCTTTTTTGAGAGCCCCATGCGCATGCGCAGCAGCCCCGTCCGAGTTCGCCAAGTCCAGCGTGACCAAATCAACTTCCTTCTCCTCAATCCCCTCAAGCACGCTTTTAGCTTTTATCTCAAGGTTCTCAACGCCCGCGCGCTTTGCGTTTTTCTGCGCAATGTCCGCAAACTCCTCGCGCACCTCGTAGCTTGTGACTTTTTTTGCAACGTTTGCAAGCGAAATTGCAAGCCATCCGCTTCCGGTTCCCGCATCCACGCACACGCTGTTTTTCCCTACCCCGCTGTACGCAAGTATCATCCCAATATCCTTTGGCAGCACGACCTGCGGCCCCCTTTTCAATTTTGACAAAAATGGCGATGTTAGCATATTCTTACCTCTGGAATTTCTTCCCGCTTATTTTCTCATAAGCTTCAATGTATTTTTCAGCCGTGTTGTGCACAACTTCCTGCGGCAGAATCGGCGCAGGCGCTTTTTTCCCCCACCCAATCCCTTCAACATAATCGCGCACATACTGCTTGTCATAAGATGGCTGGTTTTTCCCTTCTTCATAAAGTGCAGCAGGCCAATACCTGCTTGAATCAGGCGTGAGCACTTCATCCGCAAGCACAATCTCGCCGTCTATTTCCCCGAATTCAAATTTCGTGTCCGCAAGTATTATGCCTCTTGTTTTTGCATACGCAGCCGCAGCAGAATACACCTTGAGCGCAAGCTCCTCAATCCCATTGAACTTTTCTTTTCCAACAAGCGCTGCTCCCTGCTCATGGTTTATGTTTATGTCGTGCCCCTTTTCCGCTTTTGTGGAGGGCGTGAAAATCGGCTGCGGCAATTGCGAGGAATTCCTCAACCCCGCAGGCAATTTAATTCCACACACGCTTTGCGTTTGCATGTACTCTTTCAGCCCGCTGCCTGCCAAATATCCCCGCACAACGCACTCAATTGGAAGCATTTTCGCCCTCTTCACCACCATGCTCCTCCTCTCTATTGCAGGGGAAAGTTTCAGCGACGCAACATCATAATTTTTCGCAAGATGGTTCTTCGTAACGCTTGCAAGCTTCTCAAACCAAAAAAGCGAAAGCTCGTTTAGCACCGCGCCCTTGTAAGGAATGCCCTGCGAAAACACAACGTCAAACGCAGAGAGCCGATCCGTGCTCACCATAAGGAGGTGCCCGTCTTCAAGCTCGTAAGTTTCGCGCACTTTCCCCGAAGAAAATTTCCTAAAAGGCAAATTAGTGCTTGTTATCGCAGCTTCCATCCCAATCCCTCCCCTCTTCGCTTTCCCTCCCTAATTTTATATCGCTTTGCAATAACGGCTGCTTTTCCCTGCTTTTTTCCATTGTATATTTCTATACATCTATGCACATATTTTTATACCACCTGCGCACGCAAATACAAGCCGCGCATAAAGCTCGGCGGAGAATTTTCATGATGCTCAAAACAAACGCCCCAGCAAGATGCCTCTCTCCAATGCCGTTGCTTGGCAATGGAAAATTGCCCAAGGCACCTGCCTTTGCGAATGAGGCAGGCACAAAGCCGGGGCCCGAAGGCATCCAAAAAGATGAAACAAAAAAAGACAGCCCAGAAACACGCCCAGTTTCCAGCCACATCCCGCCCATAACAAGCAGCGGCTACATGTAAAGGTGCTAAAATGCAAAACCAATTTGGAAAACCTCAAATACTGCTCTCGCCTGGCGCAGCAGCCGGAAACGGTGCTTTCGCGCCCGCAGGCAAAAACTTTGCGCTCATGGCAGGCCCCAAGCCCAGCCCGGACACATTGCATAAAAGCCGCAAAACCCCCCAAACCGAAAATGCCCTGCTAAGGGGGGAAAACAAGCTGCTGAGAAAGGAATGCGAACGCCTGCGCTCTGATGCCGAATATTACATCATGCTAATCAAGTTTTCCAGCAGCGCGCCAATTGAAAGCATGCTGACTCCCACGCGCGAAGCCGTTTTGGTGCCCAGCCTGCCAGCACAAAGCCGCGCCGGGTTGGAAAAAGAAAACCTCACCCTAAAGAGAGAAAACGAACAGCTGGGAAAGGAACGCGAAAGCCTGCGCAAGGATGCCCGTTATCTTCGCATACTAAGCGAGTTTGAATAAACTGGATTTAAGGTGTTAAAATGCAAAACCTATCCGGAAAACCAGCATTAATGCTCTCTCCCCGCGAAGCAGATGGAAACGGCGCAGCGGAAATAAAAAAAGCAGCTGCCTCAGCAGGCAAAACCCGCGCAGCAGGCAGCGAGGGCATAATGAAAATTCGTACTGCAAAAACTACTGGCGCATCACGCAAGAGCAGCACAACCCGCTCTCCAAAGCCAATCCAAACAAGCGAAGAAGAGCGCGCGCGCCTTGTTGATGCGACCGGCTTTGCATTCGCATCCGCAGCAAGCGTGATGGGCGAGAACCACTATGGGCACTTTGACTCGTTTTTCAATTCACGGGAAGAATATGGAGCCAAACTAAACGAGGCGGTTTCAGGCGCAAGCGCCGCGTTTGATGCCGCGATGGACAGCATAAAAACGTCCCTTGATGCCGAACAATTGGACGGGCTGAAATTCTCTGCCTCGTTTGCACACCTCTTCTCCTTAACGCTTTCAGAATACCGCAAGGATGAGTGCGCAGGCACCTTCCGCAGCGAATCTGAAGAAAAGGCAGGCGCGCTTGCATTGGAACAGGCAAAGCTGTTGGGTGTGCATTTCCTTCTTCCGCGCACAAGCGCCCAAATGGCCAAGAGCTCCGCGGCAGCAAAAACCGCCCTGCGCGCGCTTGCAGCCGCAATCCCCTTTGCGCAGGCAAAAGAAGAGGCAAAATATCTCTCCTCAATATTCCCGCGCATTCTGGATGATGTTAGCGCTTACGGATACACAGGCATTTTTTACGGGGGCGGCTGGAACGCAAGCGTGCGCCCTCACGAATACAAATTTTCCGCGCCGGTTTCTTTGGAAGAGGGAGCCCCAAGCGCACTCTCGCTGCACATCCTGCGGCTGCTGGCAGTTCTAACCCACGAGAAAATGGCGCACCCGCACACAATGAACCGCGCATGCGAAGTGTTCGGCCGCATTGCATTGTCCTTGGAAAAGCTGCACGTTACGCAACTGCCGCTGCCTAGAGAAAAAATCCCCGCAAGCTCAGATCCAAGCGGCACCAAGGGCTCCCTGTGGGGAAAAGATTCGCCCTGGTCCGGATGCGGCGCAATGTGCTAAAGCGCGCCCGCCAGATATCCGACAAGCCCGACAAAAAGAGACAGGAGCGAGGCATTCCTTCCCCTCTTGAGAAGTTCCACCTTCCCTTTTTCCTTTTCCCTCTTATACACCATAAGAAGCTGCGTTCCAATCGCTATGAGCGCAAGGTTTGCAACGCTCACCATCCCAAGCGAGAGCAAATTCGCATTCAGGCCATAAAAAAACGGGAAATAGCTCAAAGGGACAAACAAAAGGAAAAGCACCCCCGCAGCCTTCAGGCTATTTTCCACCCCAATGTACGCAGGCAGGGTTTTTGCTTCCCGCGCCTTCTTGTCCCCTTCAAAATCCTGCGCAGTTTTCATAATCTCCCGCGCAAGCCCCACAATGCACGCAATCACGGCAAGCACCCACGCAGCCTTCGTAATTTCCCCCGCAACAATCACGCTCCCGAATACAAACGGGATTCCCATTGTAGCCGCGATGTACAAGTTCCCAGCCAATGCAATGTCCTTGAGCTTCCAATTGTATGCAATCGAGAGCACGCTGAAAACAACCGCAATTGAAAGCGCGCCCACCCCAAGAAAATACGCGAGCACATTCCCAAAAAGATAGCATGCAATTGCAATCCAGAGCGCCTCCTGCTTTCCGACTTCCCCGCTTACAATGGGCCTGTCTTTCTTTTTGTTGTGCCTGTCAGTTTCCACGTCAAAATAGTCGTTTAGCGCAAAAGAGCCCATCTGCACAAATGCGGGAACAGCAAGCGCAAGCACAAACGTTTCCAAGGGGGGCAATCCTGCCCATGCAGCCTTTGCCCCTATGAAAATTGCAATTAAAACCGCAATGTCCAGCATGAGCGCATGCTCTATCCTCGTAAGCCGCACAAACGCGCCTATTGATTTCATGCCTTTCTTTATGCAAAAGGGTTAAAAAGACGTTTCTTCATATATACCTTGTCAGCGGCCATCGGAGCAGGGCCACACCCGAACCCATCTCGAACTCGGAAGTTAAGCCTGCTCACGACAAAGCCTGTACTGCGCTGTGCGCGGGAACGCTCGTTGTTGCTGGCACTTATGCTCATTCCAGTTTCCTGTTCTGCCTTCACTGCCGCGCTATGCGCGTTTATAACCCCTTAGCGGACGCGCTTGCGCCTTTTCGTGACAAATCTTTATATACAAGAACGCGCCCAAACTGCCTACTGCGCAATGCGCAGAAAAAACAACGGGGTGAAAAAATGCAAAAAGGGTGTTTACGCATTAAGCAGAAAGGGTGTTCGGGGTACGGCGCAGGGTGTTCTGTTCTCCAGCAATGAAAGCAAGGCCTCTAGTTTTAACAGCAAGGAATCTGAACGAAAAATTTCCGCCCTTAGCGCAAGCAGCAAATGCGCAGGCAACCGAAAATTGCCCAAACGCGGCAGGAAAAGCGCGCTAAGCGTGCAAAAGCTGCACGAATTGCTCAACGCATACTACAGCAACTACTACACGCTGCGCGAGCTTGCCGCAATGTTCAACGTCTCGCGCTCGTGCGTGCACCGCTCTTTGGCAAGCGTCTCGCGCGAGGAGCTCATGCTTGCTGTCCCGCAGCTTGCAACCGTAATTCTCTGAGGTGCCGGCAATGCCGGTTTTTACAGCCTAATGTACGTGCTAAAAATTTGGGAAAAATTTGAAAAATGCAAAAAGAAAAAATGGTGATAAAATGGACTATGTACCGGCAACAACCGCAACAAAAACAAACGCACCCGTGCAACGTGCAACTTCGCAATGCGCAAACGGCCACACAGGGTTGCGCTCAAAAGAACTATCTGCATTCTCAGCGGTGTCCCTGCAGGACAGCGCGGCCGAGTGGGCGCTATCCGGAAAGCCCGAGCGGCGCGACAATTCCCCAGGCGGCAGGGAGCAGCGCGAGCATTACGGCCATCCTGTTCATGGGCCGCAAAGGCTGGAGGAATTGCACCGTACCCAAGAAGATTTGGCTGCTTTTTACAACGAGGATTTCGAGGCTCTTTCAAACGGCTCAAATCGCGCTGCCAATGAAGCTCATCTTACCAGTCAAGCGCCCCAAGGCGAAAAACGCCCAAATCTAATGGACACCGGATTCGCCCTTGAGTTCCCGCCCTCACAAACCCCCCCTCCCGTGCGCGCGGACAACTTAAACGAGGGTTTTCCATCTAGCATGGAAGAATCCGCCCCAAAAGGCCCTTCAGGCAAGGCAGCCCATGCCTTCCCGCCTTTCAAGGGGCTTGTGGAAGAGCCAATGAAAAGCGAGCCGCTCCCTGCCCCGAATGCGCAGGCAGCAACACCGCTGAACCTAGGGTTTCCCGCAGAGCTTTTGCGCGGCAGCGTTTAACCCTTGGGCGCTGCGCGAAAAGGGGGCAAGCGTTAAATAGTTTGGCGCGTTAATGGGGAATATGTCACGCGTCGTCGTTCTTGTGCTTCTGGTAGCAATCTCCGCAATACTCGTGCTCTCCCTTTCGCATTCAATTGACAATAAGCGCGCAGAGGATGCGAAAAAGCTCTTCCTTGATGATTTGCAGCGCAAATACCCAAACGCGGACGTGCGCGAAATAATGGACGTAACGCAGGAAGCAGGGTCGAATGGTTCCTACTACCAGCTAAAGGCGCGCGTATCCAGCAACCTCATCTACCCATGCCCAGAACGGCTGCATATTTACTACAATTACCCGCCGCAGAATTTCGTTACCCAGCCGCCCGACATAATCACGCGGGACTGCAAGCTCTGCATAAATGAGCCCACGTGCATACTCGCATTCGAGGAGGAGGCAATAGTCGCATCCCACACCTACCCAGGCACGGATGCTATTTCAAGCTACATAAACACCTATCAGGATGCAATACCGACTGCCTCGTTTGCAAGCGAATACGACACGTACAAGAACGTGTGGATTGTGAAGTGGGACTCAAAGAGCGCCCCGTATTCCATGAAAGTGCTCCTCTCAAAAACAGAGAAGAAGCCCCTTGCAACTTTCAGCGAGGCAAAGCAATAATCGGGTATTCCCATGAAGGCAATTTTACTTTCACTCCTACTCCTCTTTTTCGGCTGCATAGAGCAGGCGCAATCGCAGGCGCAGCACATCTTCCCCTCTTCCCCTGCAACAGCAAACATTACCAACGTAACCCAGACTTTCACGTGCAAAGACGGCAAAACAGTGTCCGACCTGTCGCTGTGCATCACGTGCCCTGATGACTGCTCCGACAAGAACCCCTGCACAAAAGACGTGTGCGACGAGGTTTCAAAGGAATGCTCGCACTTCCCAATAGACGGCGCAGCCCCCAACTGCGCAGGCGACGCGGGAAGCTGCACCCAATATTCCTGCGTGCGCGGTGCATGCAGCACAATCCCCTCTGATACATGCTGCGGGGACGGGAAACGCTCCCCCTCCGAGACGTGCACGAGCTGCCCGCAGGATGTGAAATGCGCAAGCACCCAGCTTTGTTGCGCAGCGGGCTGCCTCACCCCATGCAAAACCAACCTGGATTGCGACGATAGGGTGCTTGGCACAAAGGACACTTGCGAAAAGCCCGGCACGTGCGATGCAAAATGCACAAACGCGCCCATACTCGAATGCATAAGCGGCGATTATGTTTGCCCATTTGGCTGCAGCAGCGCAACTGATTCCGACTGCAAAGTGCAGACAACGGGCACGGTCACCTATGTGACAGGCGATTTCATTGTCTCTTTCTCAAATCCGCACCTGCAAACCTGCAAAATAGCAGGCAGGCAAACCTATGACAATTTCATAACATACGATGCAACATTTGAGAACAAGAAAAGCACAAGCTACCCTGTGTTTGTTTCGGATTTCTATGCGCGAAGCGCGACATACGGAATAGCTTCGGACGCAATGAACCGCACGTACTATGTGTACAACGGGGAGGATTATTCAAAATCCGGCGACTTGCACCCCTCCCTGCGAAATGCATTCACTGCGGCAACGCCCGTGCTTGCGCCAGGGGAAGACTATGGACCTCCCTGCTCCGCTGCAGAGCGCTATTCAAGCCTTTTCCAGGGCGGCAACATTGCAAAAGGCGGCATCATGGTCGGGCGTGTATGGATAAAAATCGGCTCAAACAGCGGATACGACAAGGGTGAATGGACCCTGGGCTATGCCCCAAAATTCACCCCTGATTCCCCAATAGAAGCCCAAATACGCATAAACTAATCCAAAAGATTTTTCATGCGCTGGCATAATACTTTCCACTTTCTTTTTGCTCCCTATCCAGCACAGAGCCTTCCTTGTTTATGCGCGGGCGCAATGTCTGCTCGTCGCGCCGCATCGTAATCCCCATTCCCTTAAGGAACGCATTCATCCCGTCTTCTTTCTTGAGCGCAACCGGAGCATGCCCCTTCTTTGAAGGCGTTCCTTCAAATGGCATCACCCTATTCGCAATCAAATCCACGAGCACAACGTCGTGGTCCACCACAAACGCAACTTTCTTTGAGTCCCCTATTACGCTTCGCAGCAAATTCGCAAAGTGCAATCTCTGCTCCACATCCAAGAACGCGCTCGGCTCGTCAAACAAATACAAGTCCGCCTCTTTTGAGAGTGCAGCAGCGATTACAACCCTCTGCAATTCCCCCCCAGAAAGGTGCTCCATCTGCCTCTCAAGAAGCCCGCCTATCTCCAGCTTCCTCTTGCACTCCTCAAGCACAAAAGAGTTTACCTGCTGCGCATTGAAATATTCCAGCACGCTCACCCCGCTCTGTGCCTTCACGTACTGCGGCTTGTAGGAGATGCTGCATTTTTCCATCCTCTCCCCGTTGTCCGCCTTTTCCTCGCCCGCAAGAAGTTTCACAAAAACCGACTTTCCAATCCCATTCTCCCCGACAATCCCTACGACTTCCCCTTCATAAAGGGTGCCCTCTTCGCACGAAAACTCAAAGCTGCCCGCGAATTTCTTTTGCATTTTCGGATAGTGCAGCCTTGCGACTTTCTTTTTCTCCCCCTCATTGCCCTTTGCAAACCGTATCTCCTCTTTCCTAAAGCGCATATTTTCCGCCTTCAAGTACCCGCCCAAAAATTCGCCCACGCCAGCTTTGGATGCTTTCACGCCCGACATAACCCCGTACGCATTCTCCTGCCCGTAAAATACGTACACATAGTCCGTAAGATAGTCAAAAAGAGCAAGGTCATGCTCTATTACAAATACCTGCTTTTCTTTTGCAAGCTCCCTCAAAAGTTTTGCAACAACCAATCTCTGCCCAATGTCAAGGTAGCTTGAAGGCTCGTCAAAATAGTAAATTTGCGCATCCTTGCAAAGCGCCCCCGCAAGCGCAACGCGCTGCAATTCCCCTCCAGAAATGTTCTTCACAGGCCTCTCAAGTATGCCTTCTATTGAAAGCATTTTTGCATATTTCCCAAGCATTTTCCGCTCATCCAGCTTCTCCAAAAGTTCCTTTACGCTTCCAGAAAACGCCTCCGCAATCTTGTCTATGTTTTGCGGCTTGTAGCTCACTTTTGTTTTTTTCGATGCGAGCTTCTCGAAATAGTGCCTTTCCTCAACAGACTGCTTGTACTGCCCCTTAAATTCCGCAGCCTCAACTTTTCCAAAATTCGCTTGCAAGGTGCCCGCAAGCATTTTCATTGCAGTGCTCTTCCCAATTCCGTTCTTCCCAATGAACCCCGCCACTCCCTGCTGCGGAAGCGGCATCCTTCCATACAGCCTAAACGAATTTACCCCATACGAATGCACAGGGCACCCAACCTCCTGCGCAAGGTTAATTATCGTAATTGCATCCACCGGGCATTTTTTCGGGCATATCCCGCACCCAGTGCAAAGCTCCTCGGATATTAACGGCCAGCCCTCGCTGTCTATTACAACCGTCTCGTCCCCCATGAGCACCCCAGGGCATACTTTGACGCATATGTATCCGCACTTCTCGCGCGTGCACTTGTCCTTGTCTATAATCGCTATCCTTGACATGCATCTATTTCTCGCGCTGCAATTAAAAACACCGCAGGAAAAATACCTCCATGCGCATCCTCAAGAAAGATTATGCAACCGGAGAGATAAAACTCACATGCGAGTCCCTAGAGGACCTCTGGCACGTTGAGAGAATTCTCCAGGAAGGGGATGTGCTTCGCGCAAAGAGCTGGAGGCGCTTCAAAGTAGAAGGGTCGGACGATTCCGGAGAAAAAAAAGAAGTGAACTTGGAGCTTGCAGTTGAGCGCGTGGAGTTCGCAAAGCTCACAAATCGGCTTCGCGTGAGCGGCAAAATAAAATCAGGCACCCCAGAGGAATTCGTACAGGCAGGCAGCTACCACACAATAGATTTGGAGTTGCATTATCCCTTTTCCATAATAAAAACTTGGAAAGCTCACCAGCTAAAACGCCTTGAAGAGGCAGTTTCCGAGGGCAAGCGCCCCAAAATCGCGCTGTGCGCGATGGATGAGGAAAAGGCAGTCTTCGCAACGCTTCGCGGCTACGGTGTCGCATACGAATTTGAGCTTGAGAATTCCGCAAGCAAGCGCGACGAGAAATACGAGGAAAAGCAGCAGAAATATTTCTCTGAAATAGAAAAAAAACTTGAGAGCTACAAGGTGGAAAAACTCATTGTAGCCGGTCCCGGCTTTGCAAAAGAGAACCTCAAGAAAATGCTTGAAAGAAAGCATTCCCCTCTTCTTCCCAAAATAGTGTGGGAAAACTGCTCTTACGCAGAGAAAACAGGCATAAACGAGCTCCTCAAGAAGGGAGTAGTTTCCAAGGTCGCAGGCGAACAAAGAATAGAGCAGGAAGCGAAATTGCTTGAGGATTTCCTTCTCCACTTGCACAAGGATGATGGGCTTTGCGCATACGGTCTTGCCCCAGTAAAGAGCGCTCTTGAACTTTCCGCAGCCTCCCAGCTTCTTGTGCTTGACGAACTGCTTCGCACAAAAAAGGAAATAGAAACCCTCCTTGAGCTTGCAGAGAAAAAGAAAGTGAAAATCCTCATTTTTTCCGAGGAAGGAGAGCCAGGCAAGCAGCTTTCAAATTTCGGCGGCTTTGCGGCAATCCTGAAATTCCGCATTTCCTAATTCCTGCCCCTTATCATCTCGCGCAAAATCCCGAAAACCTTTTGCGTATCATGTGAATTCACAACAAGCAGCGTATCATAGTGGCACGAGGTAATCTCCGGAACATTTATTCCCTCCTGCGCAAGCGTATTCAAAATAAGAGATACAACTCCAGGCGTGTTCTCAATATTTTTCCCAGAACAAATCGCAATCATGTCCATGTTGCGTATCACTTTGTCGCACTCCCTTATTTTTCCCGCATATCCCTCTTCCACCAAGGACATTATGCCGCTCTTGCTCGTTGAAATAATCACAACGGGCACGTTTACTGGCTTTTTTGAGAGCACAACGCACAACCCAGTCCTCACTTCCAGCGTGCTGCCCCTGATAACGCGCACCGCAGCCTCTTCGGATTTTTCATAGCTCCCACCTCTTTGCGCCTCCCTTAAAAGCGCAGCCCTTACCGCAACTTCTGCCTTTTTATCCCCGTAAATCTCCCTTGCAATATCCCTTGCAAGGCTGCTGCAGTTTATCGCGCCTTCCTTGAGGTAGCGAAGAAGAATCGGCCTTTGCTTGAGATACATCCTTATTTCCGATGCGTAGTTCGGCATTTTTCTCACTCCAGCCTACTTTGGATGCAAATGTTTAAAATTAAACATCCTGCTCAATTTTTATTCAATTCTGAGCGCTATTTAAAAGCCCTTTTCCCTGCACAAGGAAGTCCACGATATATATGGAACTTGGACTAGTATACTCCCAGATAAGCTTCGAGACAAAAGAGCTCATGCGGGCGGCAACAGAGGAAGGAATTCTGCTTGCAAAAATAAACGACAACGAGCTGCAGCTCTCTCTTGGGGAAAATGCCGCGCATTTCCCAGACTGCATCCTGATGCGCTCGATTTCCCACTCGCACAGCCTGTACGTTTCCGAGTACATGGAATACTTGCAAAAGACCGCAATAAATTCCGCAGCAACAATAAGAATTTGCGGCGACAAGGCGCTCTGCTCCATGCACCTTGCAAAGGCAGGCATCCCCTCACCCAAAACAATGCTTTCCTTTTCCTCCCAGATGGCGCAAAGCGCAATGGACTCGCTCTCCTACCCCTGCGTGATAAAGCCCGTAATAGGGAGCTGGGGAAGGCTTGTGCACAAAATAAACGATTCGGATGCGGCGCGCGCAGTGCTCGAATACAAGGAGCACCTTTCCAATCCCATGCACAAGGTATACTACACGCAACAGTACATAGAAAAGCCCGGAAGGGACATACGCGCCTTCGTGTGCGGGAACGAGATTGCAGCCGCAATTTACAGAACGAGCGAAAATGGGGACTTTAGGACAAACCACCACCTTGGCTCGTGCGTGAGCCCGTGCCCAATTTCAAATGAGCTTTCTGAAATTTGCTCAAAAGTTTCCTCTCTCTTTGGAGGCGAGCAAATCCTCGGTATAGATTTGATAGAGTCCCCAGAAGGCTTGCTCGTAGTGGAAGTGAACTCCACCCCAGAATTCGCAGGCTGCCAAAAAGCATCGGGCATCGACATTGCAAAAAAGATTGTGCAGCACGCAGCCAAGATGGTGAAGAATTAACAGGCGTTTCTTATGGATTTTCTAAAAATAACCGACATAAGCAAAGAAAAATTGCATTCAATTTTGCAGCTTGCTGCAAAGCTCAAGGAAGAGCACAAAAGTGGAAAAATAAATTTCTCCCTCGCAGGAAAAACCCTTGCGCTCCTAATGGAAAAGCCCTCCACGCGCACTCTTGCATCTTTCCAAATCGGAATGGCGCAGCTTGGCGGCCAGACAACAGTGCTTAGCTCCTCAGTTTCCCAGCTCTCAAGAGGCGAGCCTTTCTCAGACACAGGCGCAATCCTCGGCAGCTATTGCGACATAATCGCAGCCCGCTTGCACAAACACACGGACTTGGAGGAGCTTGCAAATGCAACTTCCACTCCCGTAATAAATGCGCTCACAGACCTAGACCACCCCTGCCAGGCACTCGCAGCTCTCCTCACAATGAAGGAAAACGGAAAGCTTTTCCCAGGCGCAAAATTCGTATTTGCAGGCGACTGCGGCTTCAATGTCGCAAACGCGCTCATGGGTGCATGCGCACTAGAAGGAATGGACATTACTCTCGCATGCCCGCAAGAATGCGCAGTGAATAAAGAATATCTCAAATTTGCGCAATCGCATTCCACCGTGAAAATTTCCCACGACCTTCTTTCAGCCGCAAAAGACGCGGACATAATATACACGGACACATGGGTTTCAATGGGCCAAGAAGAGGAAAAAGAAAAAAGAATGCAACTCTTCCTTCCCTTCCAAGTGAATTCCGCCACAATGCACGCCGCAAAAAAAGACGCAATCTTCATGCACGACCTTCCGGCTTACAGAGGAAAAGAAGTAACCTCGGACGTAATAGACGGCCCGCAATCCACAATTTATGCAGAGGCAGAAAACAGGCTGCACGTTCAAAAAGCGCTCATGCTGCATCTTCTCGGAAAGGCTTAACTTATTCCATCGGGACTTCCATTACAAGAACGTGCGACTCCTCAAGCGCTTCAACTGTGATTTTTTGCGCCTCAAGGATTTCCGCAGCATCACCTGTTTCCAATAGTTCTTCTCCCACTTTCACTTTCCCGCTTATCACAAATACATAGCTCCCGCGGTCCTGCCTTGCCTCGCACGACGCTTTCACTCCAGCATCCAGCTTTCCCATCCTAAAAATCGCATCCTGGTTTATGAGGAGCGCGCCCTTCATGCGCTTTCCGGACAATACGGTGAGCAATTTGTTCCTCATCCTTTCCTGCTCTATTTCCTTTTGCTCATAGTTTGGCGGTATGTTCATCTGCCTTGGTTCAACCCATATTTGCAGCAAATGCACAGGTTCTGTTTTGGAAGAATTGTATTCCGAATGCATGATGCCGCTTCCCACACTCATCCTTTGTATGCTGCCTGCTGAAATTCCGCTCACATTTCCCGCGCTGTCCTTGTGCTCAAGTGAGCCTTCCAGTATAATCGTAATCACTTCCATATTTGTGTGCGGATGCATCCCAAACCCGTGCCCTGCCTCTATTACATCCTCGTTAATTACCTTGAGTTTCCCAAACCCCACTCGCCTTGGGTTGTTGTAGTCCGCAAAGCTGAAGCTGTGCTTTGTGTGCAGCCATCCATGGTCGGCTTTTCCTCTCTGCTCCGAGCGTTGCACTGAGATTTTCATATACATATTTCTCTTAGGTATTATTTAAGCGTATATGAATAAGCGGCGTGCAAACCCACAGGAAAGTTACCTTCCAAATGTTTTTATTGCGTTTTCCGCCTTTTCCTTGCGCGAGTGCCGCAACCATTATATATATGGTATCGCATACCATATACTGTTGCAGGCGTGCGCGAAGGCGTTTCGCATGCAAACAATCAGGGACTTCAAATTTGAGCAGCCCAATAAGGACAGGGTAGTGGTGCAAGTAATTGAGCTTGACGACACGAGGTACAAGGATGGCGTGATGTACACGTTCCGTTACCTGCGCTATGTGGAAGAAAGCGGGGCTTACGAAACCCTGTTCGCAGTGGAAAATTCCCACGGGCAGCCGCACGTGCACATAGGGGAAAGAAAATATGAAGTTGATTATGATTGGAAGCAGGCATTTGCAAAATTTGACGAGCTAAAATCCGAATATGAGAAAAAAATAGGGCTGAAGCAATAGGTGGTTTGGATGGCAAAAATCATAATAAAAGACTGGGAAAGCGTGCGCAAAGAGACAATCTACGCAGTGGAACACAGCATTCCCCAAAAAGAGGATTACATAATATACTTCAATTCAATAGAGGATTTCCGCAAGGTGCTAACGGCGCAGCGCATGCGCCTTCTTAGCACCGTTAAAAACCAGAAGCCAAAATCCCTTTACGCGCTCTCCAAGCTCCTCAAGCGCGACTTCAAAAGCATCACCGTGGATGCGAAACTCCTTTCGGAATTCGGGCTTCTCACCTTTGAGGAAACCAAGCACAACGGGCGGGTTCGGCTAAAGCCAATCACGAAGGCGAAGAAGATTGAGATGGAAATGGCGATATGAAGTCGCATTGTGCTTACTGCTTTTTTAACCAGTCATCAATCTCTTGTTTAATTTTTGTTTTTACAGCATAGTAATAAAGCGACCCCAGACTAATGATTCCCCCTGCTATCTGTCCTGGAAATTGGCCCACAACTTGGCTCAATAAATTCGAAATGACAGTATAAACTACTACTACCATGAGTACAGCAACAATTATCATTTTTCCGAGATCTATTATGTCCAAACTTGTTTTTCTGAAATTTACCACTTCATCACCTCATATCTTTACCTGCTCTGATTATCGAAAAAAGAAAAAATCGGCGCACTTTATACGCCGATCATCGAACGAATTTCTACTATCATATTCGGGTTTATTATGTAGAGTTGCACTCCATTTGTTTTATACCCAAAGACTAAACCTACTGCCTTCAGCTTCTATTGTGCCATTCACCAGAGCATTTCAACAGTATTCCTATATTGTCCCCATTTTGGTCCGTATACAGGGCGTAATAGGTCACTCAGGCAGACTCCTCGTCCTTGCCTTACTGCGCCTTTTAGGTACAAACGGCGAAGTATGGACACGCAATCTCCGTCCATTATTTTTCTCAATTCCATTTTTTCCTCCTACACAAGTCGCTAGGAAGTATGCTGTCTTGAACCCACCCCCCAACAACTTCCTTTAGCCTGTCCTGTGCGAAATAATAATATCAACAAACCATATAAATATATCTGTCAGAACAGCACATATATTTATAAACTTTAACTATGTATAACCTCACGTGCTAAACTTGAACCTCCCCACAACTTCCTTTTTTATTTTTACGGGCATTAAGGAGAAATAAACATGATATCCACGTTTATACCTAACGCAGCAACAATACGTGTACTGGAATATTTAGTACTAGAACCAGAAGTAGATTTTTCCAAGGCAGATGTATCCAGATACTGCGGAGTCAGCTGGAAGCAAGCAGATGAAATACTAAAAAATCTGGAAGATTTCGGAATCATAACAATAACACGAAAAATCAGCAGAGCACGAATGTACAAAATTTCTTCCAAATCAGAAATTCTTCAAAATCTCATCCGACTAGATCTAAGCATTATGGACGTAATAAATAAGAAAGAGGCTTCAGATGCCTTGCATAATGGCGAAATATACCCAAGTAAAATGGAAGTTTTGAATCGATTGCAAAACATTAATGTAAGCTCTAAAAAATAAACATCCCAACGTTTTTCAGAAAAGGACTTTCTGCCCCAAAAATCTCCCGATACCTTTATAAACATCTTACGCTTTAATAACTGCCACGAACCTTCGGCGGGAATGATTGCCGACATCAGCGGTGGCATCTATGCTGCTTGCGATGAATTGATTAACCCTTAATGTATTCCACCGCCTTCGTGGCGACAATGGAAGGAAAGGGTTTTTGAAAAATTAACACTTCTTAGTGTTACTGACCGAAGAAATTCAGTCACCGGCTCTTGATTTTTTCAAGAACGGACGCCTTCCGAAAGGGAGGGCAACATTCCCCAAAATGATGACGCGAAACGCATGCCGATGCATGCAGTACCTCGCCAGTTTTGGAAGAATCTCATGCGGACGAAGAGCGACTTGCAAACTTACGGATAAGGGTATGTATGTTACGCCATTCAGTGGATGGCTGGGCTCAAAAGATTTAGGCACCGCGGCAAGCGGCGAAACGCTTCGGGTAGGCGCAGGCAGCCTGTGATCCGAAGGTAGTGCGACGCGCAGTAGTGCGCAAAAGCCCCGTGAATTAAAAGATTCTAGTAGCGGGAGAGAAAAGAGACCAATAGGCATTTGGTGAGTAAGGCGACTGAAAACCAAGGAGAGCGTCCTGAACAACCGCGCAGCAATGCGCGGCGGATGTGGGGCGGATATCCGTACAAGGAGCCGAAGCTGCTGGAAAGCAGCGCCAAAGGGAGTTACAGCCTCGTAGGCAAAATTGTGCGGACTGAAGCAAAAAGAGTAGTGCTCCTCGAGTATGGGGCATGAAAGCGGCAGTATCAATTGCCAACTCTAAATACGATATTGAGACCGATAGCGAATTAGTAGCGCGAGCGAACGCTGAAAAGGACCCCGGAAGGGGAGTTCAAAGAGCCTCAAACTGAATGGTGACAATTTGATACGGTGTGAAAGGAATGACTACTCCCCAACGCTGCATTCGCGAGAATGCGGTGGAAGGAGGAATACCGGCATCGTATCGTTCTTCTCGAAGCAAGAGCCAAGGAGTTGAAGTTGTGTGGCGAGGCGAAAGCCGAAGCGAAAGCGATTGTGCGCACCGCAAGGGAGGCACTTCGTGTGAAAATGCGAGCAGTCACACTCCTCAGACCTGAAGCCAATGTGATCTATGCGTGGGCAGGGTGAAGCCGGCCTGACGGCTGGTGGAAGCCCGCAACCGATGCTAGTATATTCTGTTCGGGTGACCTACGCATAGGGGTGATAGTCCAATCGAACTTGGCAATAGCGGGTTCCCCTCGAAATGTCCCTCAGGACAGCGTCGATGGAGATGGAGCATAGGGTAGAGCACTGATTACTGGGAGCGGTTCCGAAAGGGATCACCTGGTTGTCAAACTCCGAATCTATGTTCATCGCAGAAGTCGGCAGTCGGATTCCACTGGGTAAGCTAGTGGGTCATTACGGGAAAGGCCGGAACAGTGGTTAAGGTCCCTAAATCAAAGCTAAGTGCGAATCTACAAGGCATCTCTGGTCTAAAACAGCTGGAAGGTAGGCTTAGAAGCAGCCATCCTTTAAACAACGCGTAATAGCGGACCAGTCTAGATCACGGATTCCGAAGATGATCGGGGCTAAGCTTTGTACCGAAACCACCGAGATCCTTCGTAAAGAAGGGTTTGGTAGGGGGGCGAACTGGTTGGCTAGAAGCAGGGCGGTGACGTCCTGTGGACCGGCCAGTTATGAATATCTTGGTATTAGTAACAGCATATCCAGGCAAGAATCCTGGACGCCGCATAGCACACGGGTTTCTTGGCAATGTTCTTCAGCCAAGAGTAAGGCGATCCTAAGGCCGATGGTAATTCCAACCGGCCAAAAGGGAAAGCGGTTAAAATTCCGCTCCTGTGCGAATAGACGTGGCAACACAAGGTTTGTTTTTGACGCTTTGGGATAGGCTGACGTGGGGAGACCCTCGTTAACCGTCGCAATGCTGTGGAGACTCATTGTGAGGAGAAGCAGCATAATAGCGGGAAGGCTGAAAGGTTCAGCCAATTCCCGGAGCCCATGAAAAGAAAACAAATCCGATTTCGCACAATCGTACCTAGAACTATTACAGGTGCTGCTGGCATAACAAGCCAAGGCGTGACAGGGTAACTCAGCTAAGGGAACTCGGCAAAATAGTAGCGTAACTTCGGAAGAAGCTATGCCTGCGGTTTAAAAGAACTGCAGGTCGCAGTGACTAGGGGAGGTCGACTGTTTATCAAAAACACAGCTCGCAGCTAATCGGAAACGATTTGTATTGCGGGCGATGCCTGCTCACTACTGGTACGTGAACGCCCATTTCAATGGGAATAAGCGCCAGCAAAGAGCGGGGGTAACTCTGACCCTCTTAAGGTAGCGTAATACCTCGCCGCTTAATTGGTGGCTTGCATGAATGGCATAACGAGCTTCCCACTGTCCCTAGCTGGGACCTGGTGAACCTACTACTCTGTGAGTATGCAGAGGACTTCTAGGGGGAAACGAAGACCCCGTGGAGCTTTACTATAGCCTGATGTTGTAATACGAGGACTGCTGCGGAGCGTAAATGGGAGCCGTCATGTTGCACCTCTCGGGGTGCAAATAGGCGAAATTGTAACACCATTCAGCAGTTTTTGTATTGCTTACCTTAATTGGGACAGCGTCAGGTGGATAGTTTGGCTGGGGCGGTACGCCCTCGATAAGGAAACAAGGGTGCCCAATGTTCAGCTTAGGCGCGTCAGAAATGCGCCGGTAAGGGTTAAAGACAAATGCTGGACTGACTGTATTCCTAAAAGCGTGGAATGCAGAGACGAAAGTCGGGCTTAACGAACCTTGGTACCTTTTTGATGAGGGTCCAAGCTGTCAGACAAGCTACCCCGGGGGTAACAGGCTCGTCGCGGGCGAGAGTACCCATACTTTCGCCGGTGGCAGAGATTTTAGTTATCGGTCTTCAGGAAAGTTTCCTAAAGAATCCTATCAAAAATGTCATCGGCGTTCGTAGTACATATCGACCCCGCGGTTTGGTACATCGCTGTCGGCTTAGGTCATCCTGGCGGTGCAGGAGCCGCCAAAGGTTGGGTTGTTCATCCATTAAAGACCTACATGAGCTGGGTTCAGAACGTCGCGAGACAGTTCGGTAGTATCTCCTAGGAGTGTTTCCATTTGAGAGCAAGCTTCCATGAGTACGAGAGGAACTTGGAATCGGCGCCTCTAGTGTACCAGTTGTGCAAAGCATCGCTGGGCAGCCACGCGCTATCCGATAAGACCTGAAAGCATCTAAGGTCGAAGCGGATCTCAAAACTAGATGGAATGTGCGGTCGTATTAGACGACCTTGATAGGGAGGGGGTGTAAGAGCTAAGCGCAAGCGAGGCTTTCAGCCCGCCTCTACTAATGCACCATACCCAGTCCGGTTTAAAGCAAGTCGCTCTTTTTTCACTTTTTATTTTTCATTGTGCATAGCGCAAGCTCTGCGCCTGAAAATAAGACGGAAAAGAGATTTATTTTTGAAATCCTTAGCGGAAGCGCTAGCGGTTTTTCAAAATTTTAAGCTTCCCTAGCGGGAGCAGCATCCCATAAACATACACATTTATAAACATCATCTACCATAATAAACACCATGAACAAACCACGAGTACTAGTTATAGAAACCGGCGGTACAATCGCGCAAAAAAGGGGTCGCGACGGCATTTTCAGGCCGACGGAAAAAACCATCACTCCGATGGTAAGGGGCATACGTAAGTTCGCGGACGTTCAGGTTGAACGCCTGCCCAAACTTATAGACAGCACAAACATGCTTACTGACCAACGCGCATCACTCGCAACAATGATTTACAAAAGAGCCCATGAGTTTGACGGTTTCGTAATTGTTCACGGTACAGATACAATGGCAGATACTGCTGCTTCGCTTACATTCATGCTGCAAGGGCTAGGAAAACCAGTCGTTCTGACGGGTTCCCAAATATCAATATACGAGGAAAGGACAGACGGCAAAAGCAACCTTTCTGCCGCAATAAGAACTGCCACACAGGACTACGGCGAAGTCCTCATAGCATTTGGCAATGGTGTTTTCAGGGGCCCAAGAACAGTAAAGGATGACGAAGAGGGGCTAAACGCATTTTTCTCCCCAAGAACGCCACCTGTAGGAAAAATAGGAATAACCGTAGAGCCATGCGACAATAGGATAGCAAGATTCAACGGCGAAACAAGGTTGTTCACAGAGTTCGACACCAAAATCGCATTCGTATATCCAATGTCAGGCATAAGCATAGATACATTTTCCGACCAGGTAAAGCAGGAGAACATCCATGGCTTTGTTTTTGTAGGGTTTGGAGCAGGAAATATTCCTGAAACCTACTATGGCGGCATAGAGCAGGCAACGCGCCTGAACAAGCCCATCGTAGTTGTCACCCAATGCTCAAAGGGTGCAGCGGACATGGGCATATACGCCGTAGGAGCAGAGCCGCTAAAGCTTGGTGCAATTTCCGGCGGCGACATGACAATGCAAACTGCCACCCAAAAACTCATGTATGCCCTCGGAAAGGCGGCAGCAGAGGGCATCTCTACATCTGACATAATCAGGTTTGTAAAACAAATAATGCACACCGATTATGCAAAAGAAATTACAGTAGAGAGGCTAAAGGCGTTCATGAGCCGCTAGTTTTTCTTTATTTTTGAAGTGCATAGCGGAGCCTACTTCGGGAAATACGAAAGCTTGTGCTCCTGGTAAATGAGCACGGACGTATAGCTCTCAATGTCCGCACTAAACGTATCCCTTATGTTCGTAAGAATTGCCCGCAACTCGTCCGTGCTCCGCACTTCCAAATCAATCCCAACGTCAAACCCACCGATATAGCGCACGAAATATATTATGTTCGGATGGCGCTTGAAATGCAGGAACATTTTCCCAAGGTTGTCAAACTGCTTGAGCCGAAAAAGGACATTATAGTACTGATACCCAAGAAGCCGCGTATTCACGGAAGGCAAATAGGCCTGCACCACGTTCTTTTTCTCAAGCTGCTTCATCCGGTATGCAACAGCTTCCGGACTCAACCCAACCTTCCCAGCTATCTCTTTGAGGGAAATGCGCGCATTGTCCGCAAGAATGGAAATTATCCTGCAATCCGTCTCATCCGCAAGGCTTGCAGCCTCCCCGCCATAATGAGTATCAGGGGACCCATCCTGCTCCTCCCCAAAAAGGTATGCCTTGCGGCACGCATGGTTTTCGCTAATCACAAGGGTTTCCCGCGTGCGCAGGTATTTCGCATACCTCTTGAGAAAGTCAGTGAGAAAGCGCTGGAAAGCGGATTCGTTCCTAAGCCAGCATATCACCATCAGGTTGTAAACCCCGTCGCAGCTCACCACCCATCCAACGTGCCCGCGCCCCTTAAGGTAAGATACAATTTCCTCCTCTGTTTTTGAGGTCGCATTCTGGAAAGACGCCATGAGCTTGTAAGTGCAATACCCAAGGTTTGGCAAGTTCAAGAGCGCATAATATCCTCGTATTATGCCCCTTTGCTCCATGTTTTTTATGCGGTAATTCACAGCATCCTTGCTCAGCCCGACTTTCCTTGCTATTTGCATTGAGCTTTGCCGCGCGTTCCCCTCAAGCTCCTGCACTATCCTCTTGTCTTTTTGATCTAATTCTATCTCCATATGCTCTATTTCCAAATAAATCTTTATTATATTTTTGTTTTGAGGCAAAAATACATACTTTCTTTATTATACCTAAAATGCTCCAATAGTGGCACTAAGGTGCCATACATGATAACGAAAAAGCTCTTCCCAGTGCTTATCGCCTCCCAATTAGAAAAAACAATCCTCGCGGCAAGAAACCGTGAAATAGACAAGCTCTTTGAGGCAGGAAAAATTCTTGAAGCAGAGAAGCTCAAGGAAGGCTCATTAAATCGCCTTACTTTTCTCTTTGGCGATGGCAGATGTGATTTCAATTGTTCGATTTGCTACACTTTTGGCAGTGCAGATGGCGTACTAAGCGCAGCGCAGGCAATAAGCGTAATCCAGCAGGTAAATGGCATGGGCGCGCAGGTTACATACTGGCCCGGTGAGGGCGAGCTTACACTGCTAAGAGACTTTTGGAAAATAATGCAATACCAGGCAGACTGTAAAATACCCGCCGTTGTTTTCACAGACGGCTCAATTTTCCACAGCAATAAACTAAGCAAAAGCGTATTCGGCATTTCTCCAGATGAACTGGTGTGCAATGTTGCCGGCACTTTCCCCCAACTCCATTTTTACGTAAAATTCTGGCATTCCTTCCAGAGAAAGGCAGCAGAAATGGTTAGAGTTAAACCAAAAAACTACCCCTATGGAAAAATAGGGGGGAAAAGCGTTCCGCTTGCGCTTGTGAGACTGCTTGAAGCGCTCGGAAAAGAGCGCGTTGGGATTCAAGTGATGGTTTCAAGGGAAAACTACAAAGACGTAGTTGAAAATGTGCTTCCAATTGCGAAGGAACTGGACATTTATGCATATGTGGAGCCCATAATACTTGCAGGCAGGGCGCAAGGCAGGTACGACTTGCTGCTCACAGCGGCGCAGCACAAAACCCTAAGCAAAATTTTCGCAAGCGGCGGTGAATACTGCGAAAAAAGGCAATCCACAGAACTCATTGTAAAAGGTTCAATGCTCACGCCCGGCATTGCAATCCCTCCAAGGGAAGAGGATTCAATACTGGATGAACAAGGCAATGTAAAAGATTTGTTCCACATTTTCCACAATGGATATTTCAGTGAAATGAGAAAGAAGAGCGAGGAACTTGGCGGCTGTCTGTGCAGGGCATTTTGGGAGAAAAAATTGGAGTAAATATAACATTTATAAGCTCTTTTTACCATAAATACTGCATGTTCTATCCATTCTTCAAGCCAGCGCAACTTCCGATGGCAGCCATGCAAACGCCATCTGGCAGGCAAACGCCCCTCCTGGACGTCTACTGCCCGAGGGCAAACAAATTGGGCCTTGAAGATGCAAAAATCATCCTGCTTGGCATCTCAAGAAAAGTCCTTGACAATGCCGGCAAAACCGGTATCCCAACCCCCTCTATCGTTCTTTTTTCAGAGGATGCGTTCAGATACAGGTATTCAATAACATCCGAGCAGGCGCTGGATGGCATAAACTCACTTATGCGCGTGCTTGCCGAAGATGTATGGATGGCGTGCTGCCTGAGCATAATGGAAACAAGTCAAAACTACATGGAAGCTTCAAACACCGGTTATTTTTTCTCATCTTCCCAACTGCTTTCTTCACCGAAACGGCTTCTTACTGACTGGGATCGCGTGGTGCTGAGAGAATTCGGGCCCAGCATAAGCATGTGCTCCAAACGCAAAATAATCTGGCAGGAGAGGACGGAAGAATTGGTGCATTTGCAGAAACCATTTCCAATGCTGCCCCTGCCAAATGGAATAAACGTTGAACACCGCGTGTGTGGAGATGTAGGGACCAAGCCTCTAATGCCTATGGAAGATTCAGTAACATTGGTATCCGCGTTCCGCCTTGACAATTACCAGCTAAAAGCGCTATCCCTAAGAAGGAACACAATACTTGCGAATGATGGGGAAAATGGCATTTTACACTCGGAGCATAACATGTTTTCGGTTGCTGCCGCCCCAGTACAGTCCAGCCCAGGCTGGAAGGCAGTTTGCATTTCAAAAGAAGAATAAAATGGGAAAAATAAATAAAGAAAAAAGAAGAAGGAGACTCTAGTAGTCCCCGCCCATTCCGCCCATGCCTCCAGGCCCGCCCGGTGGCATTCCGCCCGACTTGCCCTTGGACGCAATCATGTCATCAATCCTTAGAAGCATCTTTGCAGCCTCAAAGCCTGATGCGATTGCCTGCTTTTTCACTTTCGAAGGCTCAATAACGCCGAGCTTGTCCATGTCTGCAACTTCTGCCTTGTACACGTCCACGCCAAAGTGCGCGCCGTCCTCTTTCTTGTGCTTTGAGCGAAGCGACACAAGCGTGTCTATTGCATCCATGCCCGTGTTCTCGGCAAGCGTGCGCGGCACGATTTCAAGCGCCTCTGCAAATGCTATTATTGCAAGCTGCTCGCGGCCGCCTATTTCGGTTGCGTACTTGGTGAGCTGCGCTGCGATTTCCATTTCCGCAGAGCCGCCGCCGGTTACGTACCTGCCGTCCTCTATTGCAGAGGATACTGCCCCAATCGCGTCCACTATTGCGCGTTCCCCTTCGGACACAACGTGGTCGGTTGATGCGCGCACAAATATTGTGACGCTCTTTGGGTCCTTGCAGTTTTCAACAAATACCATCTTTTCGCCCGCAATAGAGCGCTCCACAACGTCCCCTGCGCTTCCAAGGTCTGTTGGGGCAAGGTCATCAAGAGTTGTTGCGATTTTCGCGCCAGTCGCCCTTGAGAGCTTCTCCATGTCGGATTTCTTTACCCTGCGAACTGCAGAAATTCCCTTTTTCGCAAGGAAGTGCTGCGCAACATCATCAATGCCCTTCTGGCAGAATACGACGTTCGCGCCTGTCTTTGAAATCTTCTCCACCATGTCCTTGAGCATTTTCTCTTCCTGCTCCAGGAAGGACTGCATCTGGTCTGGGGATGTAATCTCAATTTTTGCATCCACTTCAGTCTTCTCAATCTCAAGCGCGCAGTCAAGAAGCGCAAGCTTTGCGTTCTTTATTGCCTTTGGCATGTTCTGGTGCACAATTTCCTTGTCCACAAGCACGCCCTTTATGAGCGTGGTGTCTGCGATTTCCCCGCCCGCCTTCTTCTCTATCTTGATGAGTTCGTGGTCCACAACGTATTTGCCGTCTTTTTTCTCGGCAACCTGCGTTACTGCGGACACCACCATCCCTGCGAGTGTGTCTTTTGCAGTTCCCACTCCAACGGATTTTGAGCCCATTGAAATAGCCGCGATTTTCAGGAGCGTTGCCTTATCCTCAATTGAAATCGGCCTGCTTATTTTTGCAAGCACCTCTTCGGTCTTCTTTGCCGCCATCGAATACCCGTTCACAATCGTGGATGCGTGTATGTCCTGGTCAAGCAAGTCTCCGGCTTTCTTAAGGAGCATTCCCGCAAGCATTGCCGCGGTCGTTGTGCCGTCCCCGACTTCCTTGTCCTGCGTCTTTGCAACCTCTACAAGTATTTTTGCAGCCGGGTGCTCAACGTTCATCTCTTCCAATATCGTTGCCCCGTCGTTTGTAATTACAATGTCGCCCATCTCGGACACAAGCATTTTGTCCATTCCCTTTGGTCCCAATGTCGTCCTCACAATGTTTGCAACCGCGTACGCGACTGCGATGTTTGAGCGCTGCGCGTCCCTGCCTATAACTCTGTTTGAGCCCTCAGGCAGCACTAAAATTTGTTGTCCTTCCAAGTTTTTTCCCATATTTCTCACCTTTGGTATTTAGTTTAGCATTAAAATTTGACATCTAAAGAGCGTGCAAAACTAATATACATATATGAATACAAAAGTATTTAAAGAATTGGCGTTTTCCCTGCTTTTCGCACCCGGGTGGGGCACTAGAATTTCAAGCCGC
The DNA here is from genome assembly GCA_902384585.1 of Candidatus Anstonella stagnisolia. GTDB lineage: Archaea > Micrarchaeota > Micrarchaeia > Anstonellales > Anstonellaceae > Anstonella > Anstonella stagnisolia. Next base: position 203,385 of record CABMCJ010000002.1, on the reverse strand, counting down.
TTGTGCCTGCGAATTTGCCCTTATTTCCCAGCTCCTCCTCTATTCTCAGGAGCCTATTGTACTTCGCAACTCTCTCGCTTCTTGCAAGCGAGCCTGTTTTTATCTGCCCGCAACCTATCCCGACCGCAATGTCCGCAATCGCAGTATCTTCTGTTTCCCCAGAGCGGTGCGACACCATTACGCCCAACCCAGCTTTCCTGCACATCGCAGCAGCCTCAAGCGCTTCCGAAAGCGTCCCAATCTGGTTCACCTTAAGAAGAAGTGCGCTCATGCATTTCTCCTTTATCGCCCTTGAAATTATTTTCGTGTTCGTAACAGTCAAATCATCAGACACAATTTGCACTTTTCCTGCAAGCTTTTTCCTCAGGTGCGCAAAATTCTCAAAATCCTGCTCAAAAAACGGGTCCTCAATGCTCACAATGGGATATTTTTTAGTGAGCGAAACGTATTTCTCCAGCAATTTTCCTGCATCAAGTTTTTTCCCATCAACCGAATATTTTTTCCCCTCGTAAAAAGAGCTTGCGGCAGCATCAATTGCAAGGGAAACTTTCTTTCCATACCCGCAATCTTCTATGGATGCAACAAGCAATTCCAGCGCATCCTCAGTTTTCTTCACAGCAGGCGCATATCCCCCCTCGTCCCCTACTCCGGTTGCTGCTTTCCCATACTTAATCGCAATTTTCTTCCCAAGTGTGTGATATATTTCACTTCCAGCCTGCAAGCCTTCCGAAAATTTTGAAAACCCGTGCGGCACAATCATGAATTCCTGCACAGCAACCCCGTTTCCCGCGTGCTTCCCCCCATTCAGTACATTCATAAACGGAAGCGGAAGAACATTCCCTCCAAGAAGCGCATAAAGTCCAATTCCTTTCGAGTTTGCAGCGCACTGCGCGCACGCAAGCGAGACCGCAGTAGTCGCATTTGCGCCCAACCTTCCCTTATTGGAAGTCCCATCAAGCGAAACAAGCTTTCCATCCACTACGTTTTGCTCCAATACCTCAGTTCCCTCAAGCGCCTGCGCAATCTGCCCATTCACATTGGAAACAGCCCGCAGCACGCCCTTTCCCCCATATCTCTGCCCGCCATCGCGCAGTTCAAGCGCTTCAAGGGTTCCTGTAGACGCACCCGAAGGTGCAGCAGCCCTCCCAAAAAAGCCGTCCGCGCGAACTTCCGCCTCCACAGTAGGATATCCCCGCGAATCCAGTATCTCTCTTGCAAAAACAGAAGTTATGAAAGGCATAACACCACAATTTTCCTTTACAATCGCAACCTATTTAAACCGTTTTAACCAATATTACCTCATATACACTTAACTGAGGTTATCTAATGATATGTGAAAGATGTTCAAGCCAAGTGCACGCCCTTGAAAAATGCATGGGCTGCTCAAAAGCAGTATGCTTTGCCTGCGTAAAGTCCGCAAAGAGGCACGAAAAGACAACTCGCATCGTAATTTGCAAGGGCTGCTGGACAAGCCTTCCGGCGCGCAAGAAATTCAAGAAGATAAATTAAGGCTTCTTTTTCAGATTTTGGAACCTCTAGCGAAGCAGCTTTCACCAAGCATAAATATTTTTAAGGCGGGTGATGGCATAAGGTTGCGTGGCGGGCATAACACAAACTAAAAAAGCGCAAGGAGCTACGGAATATTTAGTTCTTATGAGCGTAGTCCTAGGAATAGCCCTTATTTGCGTCGCGCTTCTTGTCTGGCCAACTGGCACAACAAAAGACACAAAGAAATCCCAGACAGACACGAAATTCAAAATAGCCGCAATGCAATACCCGGATCTTTTGCAGGGGCTTGTTGCATACTTTAAATTTGACGAGGGAAGCGGTGCATCAGCCGCAGATAACAGAGGCGGGTATACCTGCACTTTCTCCGGCACTTGGGCAAGCGGAAAAAGCGGAAATGCGTTGCACACCGCTAGCACGTCCCAATATTGCAGCGTAAATAGCCCCAGTGCGATAATTTCTGATGCGACCGACCTAACCGTAAATATGTTTGTCAAATTCGATAGTTTTACAAGCATCTACAGCATACCCATCTCTTCTGGAACTTACTTCTCAAGTGACGTACCGCAGGTTGCCGGATGGGCACTCTGGACAAAACGTTGGACAAGCACCGTATATTTTACTGTAGCTAAAAATTCAGGAACTTATGCAGAAACTCCCGGTGCAACGCTTGTTGCCGGCCAATGGTATATGCTTACTGGAACTTTCAATAAGGCTACAAAGACCGCCAGCCTGTATGTTAATGGCGCCCTGATAGGTTCCACTACAAATGCCAATGTAGACTCATTCCAGGGAACTGTGCTTCAAATTCCAAGCGTTATAAACAGTTTTTACGTTGATGGAAGCATAGACGAAGTCCAGATATACCACCGCGTGCTTTCGGATGGCGAAATACAGCTTCTTTATCAAAATCCCGGCTACCCCTAATTAGCGCACCCTACTTCTTTACTTCCACTCTTGTCCCATCGGGAAGATACTTGTAGGTTTTCCCCTTTTCCTCACTAAGCGTTTTATTGTGCGACCCGTCGCAATACGGCTGGTTGCCTGAAAGACCGCACTGGCAAATCCACACGGACTTCCCGTCGCCCAGCTTTATTTCCGCAGGCTCGTTAGCAGTTTTCTCTACAATGCGCGCCATACAAACCACCTATTTTTTTGTGCAAGTCCAGTCGCACTCAGGCAATTTTAAGGACTTGCCGCACCTGCATACCCATCTCGTAACCTTGCCGTCTTTTACCTCTAGTGGAATTGGGCCGTCTTTTTTCATTTCTTTTCAACCCAAATCTTCAGCTTGCTCTCCTCAATCTCATACTCATTTCCTTTTCCCTTCCCGTGCTTTCCAAACTCTATTTCCTGCGCATTCACTTCCATCATGAGCGATGGTTTTTGCGCGTGCAGTATTTTCTCAAGCTCCTTGTCCGCCTCTATGAAAAGATGCACCTTGTCCCCTTCCACGAGCCCCATTTCTTTTCTCAGCATCTGCACCCTGCGCGCCGCTTCCCTTACCATTGCCTGCGCATAAAGCTCCTCGCTTATTTTTGTCTTAAGGTAAACTTTCCCGCCGTCAAATGGCGCAATCGCACGGTCTTTCGCGCTCTCCACAACACTCACCATTTCGCGCTCAACCTCGTATTTCCCATCCGCAAGGAGCTTCTCGCCTTTTCCAGCTCCCTCTGAAATCCATTTCTGAACCTCTTCTGCGGACAATTTGCTTATCGCTTCATATGCAGCAGCGCTTTCCTGCTTGAACTTTGCGCCCACTTTTGCCTTGTTCACAACAAGGGAGAAAGAAGACTCGATTTTCTGTGCGATTTTTATTTTGTGCAAATTGCACATCGCCTCTATGATGCCGCTAAGCCTCTCAGCCGCATTTGAAATTTCAGTCTCCGAGCACACAATCGTAACTTCCTCAAGCGGCCATCTCAATTTTATGTTCCCAGCCATCCTTGCAGCACTCGTAGCTGCTATTACTCCTTTTGCAATTTCCATCTGCCTCTCAAGGAGCGCATCCTGCACGCTTGGCTCCTCTTTGGGCCATGCAAAAAGCGCAAGTGATTCGCGCTTCTCGTATTTCTTGAAGAATTTCTGGTAGTTGTGCTCGCACATGAAAGGTATAATGGGCATGAGCATTATGTGCGCCTCCAGCATGCACTTGTACAGCACAGAGTGCACAACATGCGCCCCCTTCCCGTCCATCCTCTCTTTCGCAAGCTTCATGTAAAAGCGGCTCACGTCTTCCACAAGGAATTCCCGAAGCGCTTTTGCAGCCCTGTTGGGCTCGTACTCCTCATACGCTTCTGTAGCAATTTTCTTCACGCTCTCAAGGCGCGAAAGCATCCACTTGTCCTCAATCTCAAGCGCGTCCTTTTGCATTTCCTTTTTCGGGTGCACGTAAAAGCGCTCCATGAACGCCTCTAAATTGTACAATATCCCAAGCGTGCGGTGCGCCTCCTTTATTTCCATCCAGCTAAAGCGCAGGTCGTCCCATATAGTGTTTGAAAGGCTCCAAAGCCTGAAAGCATCCGCACCGTACTTGTCCACGACTTCCTCAAGTGGCACAAAATTCCCCACGGACTTGCTCATCTTTTCTCCCTTATCATCAACAAAGAAGCCGTGCATGAGAACAGTCTTGTAAGGCGCCTGGTTGTTCACCACAATGCCGCACCCAAGAAGCGAATAAAACCATCCCCTTGTCTGGTCCTTGCCCTCCACAATAAAGTCCGTGTAAGCCGGATTCACCTTGTCCTCTTTGGAAAGCGATGCCCACACTGCATTTCCCGAATCAAACCAAACGTCCAGTATGTCGCTTACGCGGCTCATTTTCCCACCGCACTTGCACTCCAGCTTTATCTCATCAATGTACGGGCGGTGAAGCTCTTTTGGCTGCACCGGAAGCTCTTCCCGCGAACCCAGCACGCGCATTTCAACGCACTTCTCGCACTTCCAAATCGGAAGCGGAATCCCCCAATACCTCTGCCTTGAAATGCACCAGTCCGGCGCGTTGCTAACAAAGTCCGAAAAGCGCGTGAGCGCAAAGTCCGGCTTCCATTTAACATTTGCAATTTCCTCATGCATCCTTTCGCGGAATTTCGAAATTGTAATGAACCACTGCGGAGTTGCCATGAATATAAGCGGAGTTTTGCATCTCCAGCAGTGCGGATATCTGTGCCTCACTTTTCCCGCGTGTATAAGCGCGCCGCATGCCTCAAGGTCCTCAATTATTTTTGGGTTAGCCTCGCGTGCAGCAATCCCTGCGTACGCGCCCGCATCCTTTGTGAATTTCCCCTCATTGTTTATTGGCGAATAAACTTCAATCCCAAACCTTCTTCCCACAATAAAGTCCTCAGGCCCATGCCCTGGCGCGCAATGCACAAGCCCGCTTCCATCCTCAAGCGTCACATACTCATCCGACAATATGACTTTCCTGTCATACTCCTTTGAAATTTTCCCAGCAAGCGGATGCTCGTATTTTGTTCCCTCAAGCTTTTTGCCGCTAAGCTCCCCAAGCACAGTCGCACTTGTAGTCGGGAAAAATGCCATTACCGCATCCATCCTCTCTTTTGCAACAATAAGAATTTCCCCGCCCACCTGCACCTTCACGTACAAATGCGTGGGGTGCACCATGACTGCCATATTGGACACAAGCGTCCAGGGCGTAGTGGTCCATATCACAAGGTACTCGTTTTCAGTTCCCTTCACCTTGAATTTCACATAAAGGGACGGGTCATCCTGCTCCCCGTATTCCAACTCATAGTTTGCAAGCGTTGTTTCGCAGCGCGTGCAATAAGGGACAACATAGTTCCCCTGCTGCAGCACTCCCTTCTCATGCGCAGCTTTTATAGTTCCCCAACTCTTGCTTATGTACTCGTCCTTGTATGTAATGTAAGGCTTATCCCAGTCCATCCACACGCCGCAGCGGAAAAACTGCTTTCCCATAACTCCCATGTGCTCGCTTGCAAAGAATTTGCAGCGCTGCACGAATTTCTCAACGCCAACAGTCTCAATTTCGCCCTTGTGCTTAAGTTTCATTTCCTGCTCCACTTTCACCTCGATAGGAAGCCCGTGGGTGTCGTACCCCGGCTGCGCGCGCACATTAAACCCGCACGCCCGTTTATACCTGCACACCGCATCCTTTAGGCACTTGTTCCACGCAGTTCCCGGGTGTATCTGCCCGGTTGCATACGGGGGCCCATCGCAAAAGTAGAAAGGCGTGCCTGCCTCATTCTGCATCTTTATCTTTTCGTAAATTTTTTGTGAATCCCAGAATCCCAAAATTTCCTTTTCAAGCTTTACCTGTTCGTGCAAAATACCACCAACGCCCGCGCCCAAGCCCGCCTCTGGCGGGTAAAGGCGCGGTATGCCTCTCATCACTTTCTACCCGCGCCTTTAGGCGAGGGCGTTGTCCTAAATCTAACGTTTCTCTTAGGCTTCTAAAGGTTATTTAATATTTGTCCCCCATACTCCAACGGGAGAGAAAGAATCTTGAGAGAAAGAAAATAGTGGTTTTATGGAGCTTATTCCCTGGACAGAGAAGTACCGCCCGAAAACGCTGGACGACATAATAGGGCAAAAGAACATCGTTTCTTCGCTAAAAGGTTACGTTAAGGCGCGCAACATGCCGAACCTTCTTTTTGCAGGGCCGCCCGGAATAGGAAAAACAACCGCAACTCTCGCTCTCGCGCACGACATTTTCGGCGAGCACTACAACGAGAGCGTGCTTGAGCTCAATGCATCCGACGAGCGCGGAATAGATGTTGTGCGGGGCAAAATAAAGGACTTTGCGCGCACAATCGCGCTTGTGCAGGTGCCGTTTAAGATAATCTTCCTTGACGAGGCGGACGCGCTCACGTCCGACGCGCAGCATGCGCTAAGGCGCACAATGGAAATGTATGCCTCAGTAACGCGTTTCGTGCTTGGCGCAAACTACTCCTCAAAAATAATTGAGCCGCTCCAAAGCAGATGCTCTGTTTTCCGCTTCCAGCCCCTCCAAGAGGAGGATGTGAAGGGGCTTATAGAACGCGTTGCAAAAACCGAAAACCTCAAGGTGGACGAAAAGGCAATCGCTGCGCTCATATACGTGTCCGAAGGTGATATGCGCAAGGCCCTCAATGCGCTCCAAGGTGCGGCAATGGCAGGCTCGCACATCACGGAAGAGGAAATTTTCAAGAATGCAAGCCGCGCGCATCCCAAGGAAATTTCCCAGATGATGAACGCAGCCCTTGAAGGGAAGTTCATAGATGCGCGCAAGCATTTGCGCGACCTCATGATAAGCTACGGGATGTCCGGAGAGGACGTGCTCATACAGATGTTCCGCGAAGTTGATTCCCTGAAAATTCCCGAAGCCTCAAAAGTCGCGCTTGTTGATAAAATCGGCGAATACAACTTCCGCCTCGTGGAAGGCGCAAACGAAACAATACAGATAGAGGCGCTCCTTGCGCAGTTCCTAGTGCTCAAGAAATAAACTAATCCTGCAAAACCAAGCCTGCAGCCGGGGTGGCAAAATGAAAAACGCAATATTCCTGCTGTGCGCGCTCGCGCTCCTTTCGCTTTCGTTTGCGGATGTTGGCATAAACGCACGCGCCGCAAACTACGGCTCTCTTCGCGTAAACACACTTCCCTCAGATGCCCGCGTGGAAGTTTTCACTCGCGATGGAAACGTTGCGCACCAGCCAGCAATACAAGGCGGCGACGGGCACACTCCTTTTTCCCTTGACCGCGTGCTCTCCGGCACCTACCAGCTAAGGATAACAAAGGACGGCTATTACCCTGAATTTTCCAACATAGTGGTTCCAGTAAACAATACCATTACTGTGAATGTAACCCTTCGCGCAACAGGCACAATAAACATACTCAGCGACCCCTCGGGCGCGCAAATTACAATAAGGGGAACCTCATATGGCACAACGCCGCGCGCAGCAGTAATGCCTGCAGGCACCTACACAATATTTGTCTCAAAGAACGGCTACCTTCCCGCATCCGCAAACGTAACGCTTCGGGCAGGTGACAATATCACTCAGCGATTTGCGCTTCGCGCCCCGACAGGGTCGCTGCGCATAGAATCCTTCCCTCTTCGCGCAAGCGCGTTTGTTGACAATTCCGCAAAAGGCACAACGCCCCTTACCGTGCAAAACCTCTCGGAAGGGCGGCACTCCGTGCTTCTCACAAAAACAGGCTACTACAACTACACTGCAAATGCCCAAATACGCGCAGGCGAAACCGCGCTCATCAATGTTACGCTTGAACGCATCCCCCAGGCACCGCAGATGGGCAACCTCACAATAACATCCAACCCTGACGGCGCTGCAATATACATAGGCGGAAGGAATTACGGTACCACCCCTGCAACCCTGCAGCTCTCACCCGCAAAATACACAATCGAGCTTCGCAAGGACGGCTACACAAGCGTCACGCGCAGCATCAGCGTGCTCAATGCGCGCTCAACAGTAATGAGCACGACAATGTACCGCCCGCAGCAGCCTGCTGACAAAAACGCGGTCCCAGCAACTCCCAAAACTGTGACGAAAAAAGTCACAACAATTTCCACGCTCAACTCAAGCGACCAGAAAGCCCTCAACGATGCAATCGCAAAGGCAAATGCGCTTGGCATGGTGATAAGCTCATCCGGCTACGAAAAGGAAGTGGATGTCACGTTCGTGACATACGATTAGGTGCGTGCATGGCATTGCGCAAGGTTTCTTTTAGGGGCAAAACCGCCCTCCTCACCCCTTTCCAGTGGAAGGTACTGCGCGCATGCGCAAAAATCCCGCGAGGCCAAATACGCACCTACAAACAAATCGCAAAAGAAATAGGCAAGCCCAACTCCTCCCGCGCAGTCGCAAATGCGCTTGCAAAGAACCCCTTTGCGCCCAAAATCCCCTGCCATCGCGTAATACGAAGCGACGGCTCCCTTGGCGGCTATTCCGCAAAGGGCGGGTCCAAAAGGAAAATGTGCCTGCTAAAAAAAGAAAAAGCGATTTAAATTTCCAGGCTCTCCCCTTTCTTAAGCTGCGCGCATTTGGGAAACAACTCCGGCTTTTTAGTGTGCACAGGAATTACTTTCTTGGGCTTTATTTCCCCAATAATGCCAAATATCTCCTGCTCGCTTGCATGCCCTGATGCGTGCAGCTGGTGCGAATTGAGCTTAAAGTGCGTGCACCAATTTTTCAGCACCCCATCTGCAATTTTAGAGAGCGGCTCCTCCTCAAATGGCTCGCTCATGGAGTGTATCAATTCTCCTCCGACAGGCTTCACATCTACAAGCTCAGTAAGATAGTAAAAGTCCAGCTCAAATACGCACTCTTTTTGCATTTCCCTTACCTGTTCAAAAGTGGCGCACTTCTCCATGTTCTCTTTCTCAAATTTCTTGTACATTTTCATTTTCCTGCAATACACCTCAATGTTTTCATCATTGAACGGGTCTGGCAATCCAATGCTGTCCCCCCCAAGCACCTGCAAAAGATGCGCAGTTTTCGTGGAGATTACAAGCTTCCTTCCGCTCTCCTTTGCAATATTGTAAAACGTCCTGAACCTGTCAAGGTCTTTTGGATAGCGCATCCCAACTACAATTCCCTTTGCATTTTGCGCAACCTTTGCGCTTTCCTCCTCAACGAATTTTTCAGTGTGGTTTTTGCGCGAATCCCCGCCAACCCGCGTTCCCTCTATGATGAGCACATCCGGCTCAAACTCCTCAGCCTTTTTCACAAATTCCTCGCTCATGTCCGCGCGCTGCCCGTGCTTTCTAATGTCTCCAGTATACGCAACCCTTCCGCTCTTCCCCTCCACCAAGAATCCGTATGCGCCCGGCACAGAGTGGTCCACATGCACGGGCACGACTTTGAACTCCCCAACTTCAATCTCATTCCCGCTCCTAAAAGTGCGCACAATATTCTCCTCATCAAAATACTTCTGCGTTGTCATTTCTGCCGTTGAGTCCAGTATTTTTTTCGTAGTCTCCCCCATGTAAATTGGTATTTCCTTGTGCAAATAGGGAAGGTGCGCAACATGGTCGTTGTGCGCGTGCGTGATGAAGACCGCATCAAATGCGGGCGAAGAATATCCCAGCGAAGTATGCTCCACTGCCTCCTTTGAATACAGGCCCGGAATCTGCGGGATAAGCCCGAACTCAAAATAGTCCTTGAGCCCAAATCTCTCGCGCGGGGAAAGATAGCTCTCAGGCACAAAATACTCATCCAGGAGCGTGAAAGACTGCCCAAAATCAAGGAAAATACGGCTTTTGCCCTCCTCAAGGAGTATTTTGTTCCCCCCGATTTCCCCTGCCCCTCCAAAAAGCGTTAGTTTCATGCCCTCCCCGTTCCATTCTTTTGGCACCAACTAATAAAAATGCTCCAACTGTTTCTCTCATATGGCAAAAAGCTGGCTAAACCGCAACGTTCTTTCCCTCGGGCTGGTGAGCTTTTTCACGGACGTTTCAAGCGAAATGATTTTCCCGCTCCTTCCAATTTTCCTTTCGCGTTTTCTTGGCGTTGGCTCGCAGATAATAGGGCTCATAGAGGGAATCGCAGACAGCATTTCTTCGCTCCTTGACATTTTCGTGGGATATTTCTCGGATTCGCGCAAGAGCAGGAAGCAGTTCGTGCTCGCAGGCTACGGGCTTTCCGCGCTCACGAAAATGGGAATTGCATTTGCCTCAATATGGCCGCAGTTCCTATTCCTGCGCGGCTTTGAGCGCTTGGGAAAAAGCATACGCTCCTCCCCGCGCGACGCAATAATAGCAGGCTCCACAGACGAGGCATCCCGCGCAAAGGCATTCGGGCTGCACCGCATGCTTGACACATTGGGCGCAATCGCAGGCCCTGCAATCGCATACCTCATCCTCTCCTCCCTTGGGGACACAGAAAGCGCATACCGCACGGTTTTCACGTTCGCAATCCTTCCCGCATTCATCGCAGTAGCTCTAATCGCACTCTTGGTGCGCGAGCCAAAAAAGAAAGTTCTGCCGCAGAAAAAAAGGGCAGGATTCTGGCAGTCCCTTAAGCTTCTCACTCCAAACTACCGCAGCTTTGTGCTCATCTCCTGCATTTTTTCGCTCGCATATTTCAGCTTCGCGCTCCTCATACTTCGCGCGCACGACCTCGGTATTACAGACGCAAACATCCTCCTCCTCTACCTTCTCTACAATATCGTGTACGCGCTCGCATCAGTCCCTATAGGCGCGCTCGCAGACAAGTTCGGCAAGAAGAACACAATAATCTGCTCGTTTGTGCTCTATGCGCTCATATGCATCGGCTTTGCCTCCCTCACCCAATGGTGGCAAATCGCACTACTCTTTGCATTCTACGGGATTTTCGTTTCAGCAGACGAATCCGTGAACAAGGCATACATTTCCGGCATGGTAAAGGACAAGTCAAGGGGGATTGCGCTTGGCGCATACAATAGTGCAGTAGGGGCCGCATACCTTCCCGCAAACCTCCTTCTTGGCTTCCTCTGGGCTGCATTTGGCCCCGCAATCGCATTCTTCACGTCCGCATCTCTTGCAGCATTTGCGGCAGTTGCACTATTCTCCAAAGTAAAATAAAAAAAGAAAAACATTGAAAAAATAAAAAAGTAAAAGAGGGCGCCCGCAGTAAAATAAAAGAAAATGGGCTTATTTTGAAGGTGCGCTTTCAGCAGCACCAACGCTGCCCACGGTTGGCACCCCATAATACACAGGCGTGTTGTAGTAGTTCGTTATCCTGTACGTGTAACTCACGACAACTTTCCCGCCAGCCGGAACGTCCACCCTCCACTGGAGCCGGTTCTCCCCAAGTTTCTCCGGCTGCACGTTTGAGGAAACGAATTCCACCTTGTCCCCCGAGTACATCGTATCTATTGCCTTTATTTTTGTGCTTTGCGTGCCAAAGTTCTCAAGCGTCATGTTCACGCTGTAGGTTGTTACCTGCGCATTCGACCCAGATTTCTCGGTAGCCTGTTCAACCGCCTTCTTTGCGCTCACATCCGCAACGTCTGCATACTGCACTTCGGCTTTTTTGCCTGCAGGGATGTAATCCACGCTCGCCTCCCCTGCAAACATGCCGTTCTCATACACTTTCACAAGGCCTGCCGCAATCGGCCTCTGCAGCGTGTTGTTGAACACAAGCACCTTTTGCGGGTATGCCCAGTATGTTTCCCACACGTTTTCCTTCTGGTACTGCACGCTTCCCGAAGATAGCTCATACTTTGCCTGTTCCCCGTCCGCAAGGCTCACGGGCTTTGCAATCGTATACACATAATACTCCCCGCTTTGCGAGAACTGTGCCGCGTTCGAAGTGCCGCTGTCATATGCAGGCACCCCTGCAGCGCTTACCTTCATTGCACTCTCAGCATAATACGGCCTTGGATAAGGCGCATTGTAAGAAATGTGCGGGTATCCCACAACCACTTTTGCAGAAATCCCGTCCCATCCCTCCCCCCCGTTGTTTTGGAGCGTTGCATAGAGCTTCAAATCCGCGCTCCCTGCATCCTGCCCTCCCACGTACGCATACGTTACTGGAGTCCAGGATGCGCCGCTTGAGAGGTAGCTCACCGAGAGCGGCTTTTTCCCATTTCCAATGCCGTAAAATATCCCTTCCACCCCCCTTTCCCTCTGGGTTTCGTTCCAAGAGTACTCTTTTGCATACTGGCTGCTGGCGGACTTCACGCCAGTGATGTCGCCAAGCTGCACAACATTAAGCATTCCGGCGTTCTCAAGCCACACCGCATTCTCGTCCGCATGCACAAGGATGCCGCTTTTCATCCCATTGCTTGTATTAAGCGCAACAGTCTGGTTCATGCTCGCATTAAGAAGCTCAAGAAGGGTCACGGATTTAACTTCCTTTTTCGTTACGTTCACATCCCTGTCAAAGAACCTCTGCATGTACGCATCCTCCCCTCCCATCGCCATCTGCATGCTGGAGAAAACTGCGCCATTTCCAATCCCAAGGACCTTCACGTACGCATCCTGCGCCTGCGAGTCGTACGCCCCTTCCCTTACAACGTAGCTCATCCCGTTTGAATACAACATCACAGTTTTCACGGGCGCATCCACGGATACCGATGATTTTGCGCCTTCCTGCGCAAATCCCAACTGCATGAATGCAATCCCAAGCACTGCGACGAGCGCAAATACCAATAGCAATTTTTTCATAGCATCACCAAGTTCTCTTTCCGCCACGCGCTTAAAAACCATTTCGCTTTTGTTTGGCGCTTTGCTTCCATCTTCCTTTCAAATGCCAAACAAACGAATATATATCTCGGACGCCCATATTTCCCATATGTTTTCCATTTGCGATTCACACTGCCACCTAGAGAGCATGAAGGAGTATTCGCCAGCACAGCAGCCGGATTTCCTGCACATTACGTGCGGCTATTCCCACAAGAGCAGCATTGAAAACTTTGAAATCGCAAAAGAAAACCCGAACGTTTTCTGCTGCCTAGGAATCGCGCCGCAGGAAGCAATGAAATTCGAAGACGTGAACGCCGAAGTGCAAAAGGCAGAAGAGTTCATAGTTGCGTGTTCAAAAATCTCTCCCGGCAAGCTTGTTGCAATCGGCGAAATCGGGCTTGACTACCACTGGGCGAAAACGCAGGAAGAAAAGGACAGGCAGATGGGATGCTTTCTCTCCATGCTCTCCCTTGCAAAAAAGCTCTCCCTTCCGGTTGTAATACACTCGCGCAACTCAATGGACGAAGTCATAGATGTGCTTGCGCAGCAGCAGCCAAAATCCATAATGATGCACTGCTACGGTGGAAAGCAGGAGCACACAAAAAGGCTTCTGGAATTGGGCGCGCTCCTCTCCCTTCCTCCCCTTCGCTCCAAGGAGAGAAAGCAAGCAATTAAATTAGCAGGCGCCCATAATATAGTGTGCGAAACAGACGCGCCCTACATAGGGAAAACGCCCCTTGCGGTGCAGGAAAGCATAAGGATGGTTTCCGACGCGCTTTCAATGCCTGAAAAAGAGGCGCAGGAGCGCACCACAAAGAACGCATTGGAATTTTTCAGCATAAAATGAAAGCATAAGTGATGGATATGTTCGAGCAGCTAAAAAACCTCAAGACAATGTTCAAGCAAAAGAACGTGGAAGGCAGGAACGTCGCGCTTCTCATAGACGGCCCCAACGTGATAAGGCGCGAGATGAACCTTGATTTGCAAAAGGTGCGCCACGAGGTTGAAAAGCACGGCACAATAAAGGTCGCTCGCATTTTCCTTGACCAGTACGCATCCGACAAGCTCATAGAGGCAATGGTGAACCAGGGCTTTGAGCCCAAAATAACAACCGGCGACGTAGACGTTACAATGGCAGTTGAGGCAATGGAGCAGGTGTTCAACCCCCACATACACGCAATCGCGCTCATGACGCGCGACATTGATTTCCGCCCCGTGCTCGTAAAGGCAAAGGAACTTGGGAAAGAGACAATCGTAATCGGCGCAGAACCCGGCTTTTCAGTCGCGCTGCGCAACACAGCAGACGTCGTGATAATCGCAGAAGCAAGCAAGAAGGCTTAATCTGGCCTATATCACCTTTTGGTGTCCATATGGCAGCCCGAATAAACGTTTTACAACTCACAGGCATAGGAATGTCTACTCTCTATCTTCCTGCCCCCAAGAAACCCCCACGCCCTGATTCTTTTGCCAGTTTCATAAGCATGCTCCCTATGACAGACCGCCTGCAGGTTGCGCAGCATCTTGCAAAAGAGAATAAAAAAAAGGAAAGCTTCAGTCTTCTGGGCGCAATGCGTGCGCACGCGCGGGAAAGCGCAAAGCCCAGCATCCTAAAATACATGAAACTTCGCGACAATGCTCTCTCCAAGCTTGGCTTTTCACTAAATCACAGCATAATAAAAATGCGCCCGCCAGCCCGCGAAAAGCCCACTGAACTGGAAATTGAACTTTCAAAAGCCGCAATATACTGCTGCATACTAACAAACGACGACGAGCTTGTGCACGAGCTGGCGCGGCATTTCAAGCTTGATGATGCTGCGGTGCGTGGCCGCGCACATGATGCAGCAACTACTGAAATACGGCGCGGAAGGTACATCTCTGCAATGGAAATCGCGCGCGCATACGGGCTGGATGGCATACGCGAAAAGCTGAATGAGCTTCGCACATTGTTTGAAAAAATCAACCCAACAAAATCTCTCCAGATGTTCGGCTCGCTGAACGAAACCGACGGCTCAGGCTAGTTTTTCAGGACTTCCTTTGCAATCTTAAGCCCAGCCTCCTTGTCCAAATACCTATTGTTGTTCCCGCACATCGGGGAAAATATGCACTTAGGGCATCCTTTTTCGCACGCACATTTCTCCAGCCTGTCCGCACTCATCTCCATAACTTTCTCATACTTCTCAAATATCTGCGCGGTTGCCCCGTTCCCAAATGCAACCCCCTCATAAACTGCCATTGCACCGCTCGGATAAGAAATCCCCCCAATTTCCGCAGGGTCGCTCCCGCAAATCGCAGGCATCATGGAAATGCTCACGTGTTCAAGTGCGTGCAGCCCGTCTGCAAAGTTCCCAATATGCGCCTCGCCCTCAAAATCCAGCCAAATTCCCAGCGTATCAAACTCGTGCACAAGTTCCTGCGCAAGGGGATGTTTCGCAACGGTTTCCTGCGTGTACACATCCTTGAGCGCATACCCCTCCACCGTGTCCCTTATATGCATCCTCCCAAAATAAAGCGTCCTTCCGAAAACTTCCCGCTCCTTAATAGTTTCAAGCGCCTCGTATTCCTTTTGGTGCAGCGCGCTCGTATAATACCCCTTTGCGCTTGCATCCCGCGCAATTTTTGCAATCTTTCCCTTTGCATCAAATTCCACTCCCCTATAATGCACCCCCCCGTGCAAATAAATCGCTCCAGGGTGCAGCTCCCTTATCGCCATGTGCTCTTCCCTCTCACCCATTTTCCGACCCGTATTCGCATCCACAATCTCAACCGGCTCTGCTTCGCTTCGTATCCCGCTCTCCTTTACAAAGCGCAGCGCATCTTTCGAGGGAATAAGCCTGCTTCCCCAGCGCTTTAGCATCCCTTTTTGCAGCAATTCGCTTGCGCGCTCCCGCCTTTTCCCAGAGAGCTCAGAGTCTGCAAGCGGAAAGTCCCTGCTTGCGCATATTACATGCGCCTGCGAAACCGCCTCATTGTAGGGGTTCACAAAGCACCTCTCCGGTTCCCCTTCCAAATATCTTTCCGGAGATTCTGCAAAATACTGGTCCAGCGGATTGTCCCGCGCAATATAAACCGCATATGCCTTCTGCCCCTTTCTTCCCGCCCTCCCCACCCTCTGCCTAAACCTTGTAATAGTCCCAGGAAAGCCCGCGAGCACAACCGCATCCACGCTCCCAATGTCTATCCCAAGCTCAAGCGCGCTTGTTGTTGCAAGTATTTTCACTTTTCCAGAACGAAACTCCTCCTCTATCTCTTTTCTCTCCCGCATTTCCAGCCCAGCCCTATACACAGCAAGTGAAAGCCCCATGTCCCCCGCCATCACGCCGAGGCGCTCCACAACCGCGTGCGAATTCCCAAAAAGAAGCGTTTTTTTCCCAAGCTCCTTCACAACTTTTAGCGCGGTTGTAGTGTAGCTCTCATCCCCCGGATTTACAACATAGTGCTCGACATACGGCTTTGGCGCCCCGGATGCCTGCACGCCCTCAAATTCCTCCTCAAAAATCGCATTTGCAAATTCCTGCGCATTCGCAATTGTCGCGGAGCAGCACACAAACTGCAGTTTTTTTGCATTCTGGTGCTTTTCGCACACTCTTTTGAGCCTCCACACAATGTTTGAAACGTGCGCCCCCAATACTCCGGAGTATGTGTGCAGCTCGTCCACCACCACCATTCTCAGGTTTTTCCAAAAGGGCGACAAATTCCTGCTTTGCATAAGTAAAAAGTGCAGCATGTCAAAGTTCGTAATTAGCACCTGCGGAGGGCTTCCCTTTATCTTCTCCCTCCAGTAGTCGCTCGTGTCCCCGTCAAATATTTCCGCGCGCACTCCAAGAAGGGAAAATTCCCTCCATCTTGCAAGCTGGTCGCGTGAAAGCGCCTTTGTGGGATACACAACAAGCACATTCTCCCCGCGCAGCGCAGCAAGCACAGCGGGCAGCATGTAACTCTCAGTTTTTCCCGATGCAGTGGGCGCAACAATCACAATGTTTTTCCCTTCCCCAATTTTCCCAATCGCTTCGCACTGGTGCGCATACAGCCTGCTTATGCCCCTGTTTGAGAGCGCGAACTTGAGCCTCTCGTCAATTGCGCACTCCCCAAAAGACGCACTGCTCTCCTTCTCAATGAAAACTTTAGGGGAAAATTCATCCAGCATGAAAAGATATCAGAAGAAGAAAATAAAAAGAGGCTTTATGCGCGCTTGTACTGCTGCTCAAGCCTTGCATACACGTTTGCGAATTCAGGCTGCTGCATGAATTTCTCCACCGTCATTCCAGGCTCAAGGAGGCGCTCTACGTTTATCTCCTTGAAGAACCTCCTCCATTCCCGTGCGCGCCTGGTGTGGTCTGTCTCGCCAGTATTGCCTTTTTTCCTTACCTTGCCCGGCCCTATATTATATGCCTTCACTGCCTTTCCATAGTTGCCGCCATACATATCGTACAGTTCTGTGAAATAATTGACAGTTGCATGCACTGCTTTCTCAGGGTCCCAAATGTCCTTTAGCGTCAATCCCCTTTTCCCGACTTTCCTCTCAGTGAAAATCCGATTCCCGTCCGGGTCCCTTAACGAATCCGCAGTTTGGGTTGAAAACTGCCCATAATTCTTGCAGCCAGTGGGAGATTTTGCATTCGGGTCGATTAGGGATTCTGTTGCAATTACCGCAAGCGAATCCGCCACCGTAATCTTTTGCTCCCTCACCCCATTATACATCTGCACGTACTGGTTAACATTCTCTATTATCGCCTTTGCCCTTCCAAGAAGGTCTGCGTACCCATTCTCCTGCCTATAAAGGTCGCGGAAAATCCCGCATTTGTACCGCAGGTCGGTAATCCTCATCCCATCAATGCCTGTCTGCACCCTCTCAATGTTTTTCTGCCCTGCAGCAGCAGTCCCTGCATCCACCTTTGCAATGCTTATGCCCGATTCGCTCAGCGATTTTATCTCAACAGAATATTTTCTCTTGTCCAGCCCTACCTTGTTCCACCATTCCTCGGCGCTAAGCCATGCCTTTTCATTTTTGGGGTTGCTGAACATGCGGTAATCATAGAATTCTCCATCTGCGTTTTTCACAAGAAGCCTCTGCCCGTACGTTTTCCCGCTTTTTTCATCCTTATAAGTAGCAACGCAAATCTCGCCGAGCCCGCTTATTGTTTTCGGTGCATCTGCGAATTTTTGTGGTAGTTGGGACAAAGCCATATATATCACATATATTTTTGGCTGCCTGCCCTTTTTATTCCTTTGTGCTTATCCGCTCACGAATACAAATGTGAGTTTTCCTTCCTCTTTCTTATCCAGCTTTACAAACCCGTACCTTTCAAATTGCACAATGTCCCCGATTTCAAGCTGCGCGCATGCACCCTCGCACAGCCCCGCATCTACGCCCAGGCTGTTCTCATTGTATTTTTCCCCGATAAGCAAGTCCCCTGCAACAAGCACTTCGCATTTTATGCAGTCCGCTGCATTCACCCACTGGAACTTCTTCCCCATAATCATTTCTTCCCCCGCATGCGCACCCACAATCCCGTCCCCCACTTTTGCAACTTTCACGTTGTACAAATCTTTCAGCCTGAAAATCTCATCCGGCTTCAAGTTTGCAGCATCCGTGCCTGAAATCCAAAAGTTCCCCTCCGCTTGCACAACCCTCTCCCCCATGTCCTGCGTTGGATGGTTGCGTATGTGCGCCTCTTTCCTGATGCTCTCAACAGCGCCCATCACATTAAGCGAAACCGGATTTTTCACAAAATACCTTCGCATGCTTTTCGGGTCTATTATTTTCTTGTTCTCGTTCAAAAGTTTTTCCCAGCCAGGCTCGCTCTCCACTTTTGAAAGCCCAAAAGAGAGCACGAATTCCCTTATCGCTTCCGGCTGTATTCCGCGTCTTCGAAGCGCAACAAGCGTGGGAAGCCTAGGGTCATCATATCCGCTCACTTTCCCATCTGCAATGAGCGGCGTGATAAGCCTTTTTGAAACAGGCGCACCCTTTATTGCAAGGCGCGAAAATCCCACGAGCCTGGGTGCGCGCAGCTCCAGCTTTTTCAAAATGAGAAAGTACAGTTCATCCCTTAACTCATATTCCTTTGAGCGCATTGCATGCGTTACTCCCTCAAGGGAATCCATTATTGGGGCGGCAAAATCGTACGAGGGCCACACCCTGTATTTTTCCCCCTGCCTATAGTGTCTTGCCTCTATTATGCGAAAAAGCGTCGGGTCCCTCAACACAGTATTTTGCGCGTGCATGTCCCCGTGGTACCTTACAACCGCCTCTCCCGCAGCAAGCTTTCCGGTGAGCATTTTCTTCCAAAGAAGCAAGTTCTCCTGCTCGTCGCGCGCGCGGCAGTCGCATTCCTTCATGCCCATCCTGTTCTTCTTTATCTCCTCTGCATTGCACGTGCACACGTATGCGCAGTGCTTTACCATAAGCTCCTCAATGTACCCGTAGAACTCTTCCATCCTATCCGATGTGTAGGTCTCTTCCTGCCAGCTTATCCCAAGCCACACGAGCCCCTCCTTAATCGCATCCACAAATTCCCCTTTCTCTTTCTCGGGGTTTGTATCATCAAAGCGCAGCAGCATTTTGCCCCCGTATCTCTGCACAGGCACGTACTCAAGGAACGCCGCTTTTGCATGCCCTATGTGCGGATAGCCCGAAGGCTCGGGCGCAAACCTTGTGACAACCTTGCCCGCAACCGCTCCTTCAAGCTCGATTTCCCGCTTTTCCTCTTTCTTCTCTTCAAAAGAATAAGCAGCAAGCTCCTTCTCCACCTGCTCAAGAGGCAGCGAATTCACCCTTTTCGCTTCATCGTTTATCAGCGCCATTGTGCCCTTCATGTCCGCTTTCGCTTGCGGCACTTCCCCTATGACTTTCCCAATTATTTTCGCAGGTATCGCAAGCTTGTAGTCATGCGAATTCTTTAGCGTCCATTTGCGGATAGATTCCGAAAGTTCCATAGGGACCGCACCTATTTCACACGTCTAATTTATCTATTTTAGCACAGTTTTGCCCAATGCAAAGCTGCAGCTATTTCCTCCTGCTTATTGGCGCCCTTCTTATCTCTATCTTGCCGCCTTCCTTGTCCTCAGAAGAAGTTATTATGACGTAATCCTTGTTGTCCCAGCCCAGCGCCTTTGCCTCCTTTGTAACGAAAATCGCATAGCCGGTCGCCCACGGGACAATTTTCTTCACATTCACTGTAAGGTTCTCGTCTTTTTCTGCCATGCCTGATATAATTATAAACTTGATATTAATAGTAAATACTTAGGATACTTAGCAAAACAAGTAGGCTGGCTTGCCCTGCCGCCCATAAGGGGAGAAATATGGAATGGATAAAACACGTTGATTTGAACAATGAAGTCGGCTACCTATGCGAACACAGGCAAAGGCACGTGGCGAACCACAAAAGCGCGCCGCACGCCGAGTGCGATGGCTGCTGCAAGCGCGATGATTTTCCCCTTAAAAAAAGATTCACAATAATGGACAACCCCGTGGCAAACGCATCTGAGGAGAGGTGCGGGCAACCATAGCAGGCTCTTTTTACCGCATCGCATACTCGCTTACGTCCACGCGCAGGCATTCAAGAAGCTGCTTCGTTCTTCCCGTAACGAATATGCGGCTCTTCCCCAATTTCTCAAGGTTCGCACATCCCGAAAGGAACATCGCAGTCCTTAATTGCATTTTCCACTTCCCCATCTCGTCCGCCGGATTTTTCGCAGCCAGGAAAGGATGCGCCCCAGCAGCCATTTTGGCCCCCAATGCAATTGCTTTGGCAGCATCCAAGCCGCTTCTCACCCCTCCCGATGCAATTAGCGGAAGATGGTGCGCGCAGGAAACAATGCTCACAACAGTCGGGATTCCCCATTCTTCAAACCCTTCCACAGGCTTTCCCCTCAAATATTCCACTTTGCTCCAGGATGTTCCCCCGCTTCCAGAAACGTTCAGCATTTGGACTCCCGCGTTCTTCAGGCGCACCGCAGAGTCCGCACAAATCCCCGCGCCCGTCTCCTTTGCAATAATCGGTATCTTGAGCGAATCCGACAATCTTGAAATTGCGTGCAGCACTCCCTCGAAGTTGCGGTCCCCCTCGGGCTGAACTGCCTCCTGCAATGCATTCAAATGCACCGCAAGCGCATTCGCATCAATTGCCTCAAGCGCGCTCTTTATCTTTGCAATTGGATAGTGCGCAATTTGCGCAGCCCCGATATTCCCTATTATGAAAACATCCGGCGCAACGTCGCGCACCGCATAGGTTTGCGTGAGAATGGGGTTTTCCACCATCGCGCGCTGGCTGCCCAGCCCAAATGGCACGTTGTGCTCTGCAGCCGCAGCAGCAAGCCTCTTGTTTATCTCTTTCGCCTTCGGGTATCCCCCAGTCATCCCGTCTATTATGAGCGGCGCATCCATTTTCCTGCCGAAAAAGCTTGTGCCAATGTCAATTTTCCCCATGTCAAGCTCAGGCACGGAATTGTGCAAAAACTCAATGTCCGAAAAGCCCGGCCCGCGCGCGTACTGCACGTCCTCTTCAAGGCATATCCTCACGTGCTCTTCCTTCCTTGATTGTATTTTGCCCATACCCAAATTTTCCCCAACCTATTTAAAATATCTACCTCAAATGCCTGCATGGGAAGGCATCCGCTGGCTTCAAAGCCGAACTACATTTTCGTTGCGCTTGCGCTGCTGCTTGTCCTGCTTGCATTTGTGCTTTACGGCTACATGGTTTCCGCGCTCTCCTTCAACCAGTCCTACGTGCTTTTGCAGGCAATCGGCATAGTCGCAACAATCTCCCTCCTGTACTTCGCATACGTGAACGTGCTCTCCTCGCGCACAAAGGACGTTGCGGCTGCAGAGCTTGCAGTGCGCCCAGTCCTGATATGGAAAATAGAGTACGAGGGAAAACGCCTGCTGCTCTCCTACAAGACAATAAAGCACCCGATATACGACCTTGGCATGGAGCTTGAGCTTGCGGGCAAAAAGCTCGAAGTGTTTGACCACCACCTTGACGTGAGCGATTCTGCAAACGGGAACAACGAAAGGACGCAGGACATAACCTCTTTTGCAAAGAATGCGCTCGGGGGCAGGGAAGGCGCAAAAATGCTCATCTCAATCTCCTACCACTCCGAAGTAGGGGGAAGGTACGAGGCATATTTCTCAAAAGAGCTCAAGGCAACGCGCAACGGCCTGCAGCTTCTTGACCGCAACATACTGTGGGCAAAATACCCTTGGAGAGAGGAAAAAGTCTATTTTGACTAGGCGCACATTGGCTGGGCGCACAAAATGCGCTTTGCGCAGGTTGGTTTTATGTCTTCACACAACGCACGCCACCTCCAAGACGTAATCCTGGGCGGCCAGGACGGCCTCGTGAACGTGCTCGGGCTTTCCCTTGGCGTAGTGGGCGCAACCGCAGACCCCTCCCTCGTTATAGTATCCGGCGCAGCCGCAATGTTCGCAGAGAGCATTTCAATGGGCGCGGTCGCATACACTTCCACAAAAGCCGCACTCGCATGCGAAAAGAAGCGGGCGCTTGAAGCGGACTTAACGCGAAGCGATATAGAGAAAATCCTCTCAAAAATTTCCCCGCTCCCATCCAAAAAGCTCGCGCTCGTGCGCTCAAAACTCCTTTCCCACGAAGAGGAGGCATCAGCCCCCTTTTCAAAGGCCCTCAAGGTATGCGTTTCCACAATGATTGGTTCGTTCATCCCGCTTTTCCCCTACTTCCTGCTTCCGGTATGGCAGGCAGCAATTGCATCCATACTTCTCTCCATGCTCGTGCTCTTCTTTACAGGCGCACTAAAGGCAAAATGGACAATAGGCGACTGGAAATCAAGCGGGTTTGAGATGCTCGCAGTTGGAACGCTTGCTGCAATCGCAGGCTACATAATAGGCGTGCTCCTAAGGGTTCCAGTATGATACTTATTTTTAAATAGTTGCACACACTAATAATCACGATAACCATGAGTCCGATAACCTCACAGCCCAAACTGTCAGCCGCTATAGAAAGCTCCAAATTCTCTGTTTCCGCCAAAACAAACCAGCCCAAGGCATGGGAAACAAGATTCCAAAGCCAATTTTTCAGGTCGCTTTATGATGCCGCATCAAAAGCGGAAAGAAAGGAAGAAAACAGGATGCAGTCGCTTGGGGGAATAGCCGGCGAAAAGGGCACCAGAAAAGAACAGGAGGCTGCGCTTGAAAGCGCACTTGATGCTGCTGCAGAAAAAATCATTGCGGCACCGGAAAAAAGAAGGCGCAATGCAGTGTGGCTCGCGCGCACCCTTTTAATAGGCGGCACGGCATTTTCCGTCCTTGCAATCTGCCTTGGGCGCAATCTTCCTGAAGTGGCAAAAATAGTGGAATCAAACCTTGATTTTGAGTTCACGAAACCCATAACCAGCGCAGTAGCATCAGGGTTCAAGGGAGCGCTAAAATATTTCGGGCTCCCAGTGAGGCACGAGATTTCAAACGCGGCATTGACTGGGGCGCTAGGCATTACGTCCGCAACCACGCTTCTGCGCATCGGGCCGCTGCACTGGGCAATAAACGCAGGTGCGCGAAAGTATGCAAGAAAAATATCCCTCTTTGAAGAGCTTGAAACAGGCTTGCGGGACTATCTTGATAAAAACTGGCTTAAGCCACAGGAGTGAGCTGCCCAAAGAGCGCAGTGCTCAAGTATTTCTCCCCCCTGTCAGGGAATATCACGACTATTTTCCCGCCCCTTATTTTCTTTGCAACCTCAAGCGCAGCCCACATCGCGCCTCCCGAACTCATGCCCACAAATATCCCCTCCTTTTTTGCGAGCTCCCGCGCAGTCTCATATGCATCCGCGTCACTTACGATTATCCGTTCATCAACCGCCTTCTCCTCCCAAATTTGCGGCACAATCGCCTCCTTGAGGCTCTTTAACCCCTGAATTTTGTGCCCCATTTGCGGCTCGGTTGCAATAATGCGTATCTTTCTTTCCTGCTCGCGCAGCCTCCTTGAAACTCCCATAAGCGTCCCGCTCGTGCCCATTCCCGCAACAAACACGTCCAAATCCGGCACCTGCTCCAATATTTCCCGCGCAGTTCCCTCATAGTGCGCCCTCGGGTTGTTCACATTTGCAAACTGGTTTGGCATCCAATATTTCCCCTTTTCCTTCTCATAAATTTCGTGCGCCTTCAATATTGCCCCGTCAGTCCCCTTGAGCGCATCAGTTTCAATTACGGTTGCGCCCAATGCCCTTAGCATCCTTTTCCTTTCCTCGCTCACTCCTGCAGACATTGTCACAACTAAGGGATATCCCTTTGCAGCAGCAACAATCGCAAGCCCGATTCCGGTATTTCCAGAAGTGGGCTCAAGGATGATTTTTCCCTCAAGCTCCCCCGCTCTTTCCGCAGCCTCTATCATGGAAAGCGCAATCCTGTCCTTTACGCTTCCCCCGATATTTTGCCCCTCAAGCTTTGCGTATATTTCTACGTGCGAAGGCGCAAGACGGTTTATTCTCACCATAGGAGTTTCCCCAATAAGCTCCAGAATGTTTTGAGCGACTTTCATAGGAACCGCCCCGCATCAGGAGTGCCTGAAGGCATCCGCTCCCCAATTTTTGCTCCCTTTATAGAATACGCGCTCATCCTTGCATCTAGGTGAAGGTATTCACTAAGCATCCTCTTTTCCTTTAATTTCAAAACCGCAAACCGCACCGTCCTTTTCGGCATTTTCGCAAGCGCGGAAATTTCCCCCTGCGTCAAACTTTCAAAAGTAGCTAAAACTCTCAGTACCTTCCTCTCACTCCTGGCAAAGTCCACCCCTTTCCGTTTCCATTTTTTTCACCTCATTATTTATTCAGTGCAAATACTGCGCACTAAGTACTATTTATGCGTGCCGCTTGCGGCAAGCTTAGCGGCAAAACGCACCTACCTACTGATGCTATATATACTTTTCTTCCCCTTAGTTTCCCATGCCTGCAGTTGCATTAAAGGACATGGACAAGATGCGCATCCGCGCACTCGTTGCATCCGCGCAAAAGGATTCACAACTGTGGGGCTCTGTGCTCGTGTTTTTCGGCGCGCTTTTCGCGCTCCTCACTTTCCCCTTTTTCCCCGTATATTTCGTCCCCATAATCGCACTTGCCGCAGCAGCGCTCTCCTACAAGGCAGGCTTTGCAGGGCTTCTCTTCTCAATGGTTGCAACGCTGCCTGCAATAGCATACCAGTCCCCGCACCTTGCGTGGCTCTATCTGCTCCCCCTCGCGGCAACGCTCTTTGAAATGTACGAAAACTGGCAAATAATCGCGTTCCTGCAAGTCGTAATTTTCATGCCGTTTGCGCCCTTCCCTTTCTCCCTTCTCTCAGGCTTCATTTTCCTCATCTTAGCATTGGGCGCGCTCGTTGAAGGCTCAAAAAAATCAATCGCACTCGCGCTCCCTGCAGTTTTCATAATACTGCTCCTGTGCACCCTTTGGCTCACGGAGAACGGCTCTTTCCTTCCGATTTCCTCCATTGAGGAAAACTACGGCCCAGCCCTTGGCGAGCTCTCCCGCAATTCACTGAACGCGGTGGATTTCCCGGACATGCTCTCTTCCGCTGGCAACGCCCTTGCCTCAATGTTCAATGCCCAGATAATAAACGATTTCGGGGACAAAATACTCCCAAAAGTATCCCAGAACATCATAACTCTCTTCCTGCGCGACAGTGCATTCCTGCAGCTTCTTTCCTGGGGCGTTGCGCTTTACCTGATAGGATACCTTCCAGCGCACTTTGAGAACAAGTACAAGCAGACAATTTCCTGCGCAGCCCTCGCGCTCGTTCCAATTGTTAACCTCCTGATATTCTTCATCTATCCGGCAGCCCCCTTCAATGCCCTAGTGTTCCTTTACCTTGCGCTTTCCCTTGGCATGATATATTTCATGGAGGAGCACCACATGAGCTTCACGCGCGAGCATTCCATAATGCGCGATGCAAAGTCCAAGGAAATGGGCTTGGCGGACCTCTCTTCTTCCGCAGGCGCAGAGTCCATGGCTGAAATAGGCGGCTATGCTGACGTGAAGAACGAGCTCTCCGAGTCCATTGTTGCGCCCCTTAAGCAAAAGGAAATCGCATATGCGTACGGGATAAAGCCGCCGAATGGCATCCTGCTCTTCGGCCCGCCAGGCACTGGTAAAACGCTCCTTATGCGCGCACTCTCAAAAGAGCTCAAAATCCCCTTCTACTACGTGAAAGGCTCAAACCTGCTTTCAGAATGGTACGGCCAGTCCGAGCGCAACGTGTCCGACATTTTCAAAAAGGCGCGCAAGCAGGCGCCCTGCGTGCTCTTCTTTGACGAAATAGACTCCATCGGGAAGAAGCGCGATTCCTACAGCAACGATGATGTCGGGCCGCGCATCCTCTCCGTGTTCCTTGAGGAGCTTGACGGCTTCAAGTCCCAGAAAAACGTAATCGTAATCGGCGCTACAAACGTGCCGCAGCAGCTTGACCCTGCGCTCATGCGCCCCGGGAGGTTTGACAAGATAATTTACATGCACCTCCCAGACGCGCCTGCGCGCGCGCAAATTTTCCAGGTGCACATGTCCCCTGTCCCGCACGAGGAGGGGATAGATTTTGAGAAGCTTGGAAAAATGACGGAGAGGTATTCCGGCGCCGACATAAAGAACATTTGCACAGAGGCAACGCGCATGGCTGCGCGCGATGCGATGCAGTCAAAAAAAGTCGAACCCGTGCGCATGGAGCAGCTGCTCGCAGCCCTGAAGGCAATCCGCCCCTCAACCTCAATAGATGCCCTCGAAGATTACGACAAGTTCCGCCTTGATTTCGAGCGCAGAAGCGGCAAAGTAGAGGAAAAGCCAGAAGAGAGCAAGGACATAGTGCGCTGGGCGGACGTTGCGGGATTGGAAAAAGTAAAGCAAACCCTGCTTGAAACAATGGAAATCCCCCTCACCCCCAAAGGCGAGGAGCTCATGAAGAAGTTCAAGATAAAGCCCTCAAAGGGATTGCTTCTCTTTGGCCCGCCCGGCTGCGGCAAAACCCTCATAGTGCGCGCGGCAACAAACGAGCTTAAGTCCACATTCCTTTCCCTTTCAGGCGCAGAGCTTACTAAAAAAGGATATGGGAGTTCTGTTAACATCCTAAAAGAAACCTTCAACCGCGCCCGCGAGCAGGCGCCCGCGCTCATTTTCATAGATGAAATAGAAGCCCTCGCGCCAAGCCGCGAATATTCCTCTTCGGGCGTGCTCACGCAGCTTTTGCAGGAGCTTGACGGCGTAAAGGAGCTCAAGAACGTGATGCTCATAGGCGCAACAAACAAGCCTTCCATGATAGATTCCGCGCTCCTTCGCCCTGGCCGCTTTGACAAAATCCTTTACATACCTGCCCCCGACCTTGTTGCAAGGGAACAAATATTCACGCAGAACTTAGGGCAGGAAGGCGCAGGGGTGGACTGCGAGAAGCTTGCAGCAGCCTCCGACGGGTTCTCAGGCGCAGACATTTCCTCCATCTGCCAGGAGGCAAAAATGTCCCTTGTGCGCGCGGGCCTGAAAGGCAAGGAAGCGCGCCTCACAAATTCCTACATGCTCTCGCTCATAAGCTCACGGCGCCCCTCCATCACAAGAAAGGACCTGGCCGAATACGGCGAGTTCATGCAGGAGTACGGGGAGCGCAAGTAACTCAGAATACTATTGTTTTCACAGTTGTGAGCTGCCGGTTTTTCCTAAGTAGCGCATCAAGCTGCGCAATCCTTTTCGCATCATCGTGCAAAAGCCACATCTCAATGCATTTCTCGTGCAGCACGTTGTGCATGCTCGTGAGCACGCTCTTCTCGTACTCATGCTTGAGGTCGTGCAGTTTCGCATCAACCGCGTGGCGGTTCCCCACAAGCAGCATTATTGCGTGCGTGTCGCCCTTCGCATCCTCAAGGCTCTTCTTGTCCGCGCGCAAGTTCGCAAGCGCAACCCGCAGCACTTCGGAGCGGCTTCCCATCCCCATTGCCTCGCGCAGCTCTTCAAGCTCCGCAGCTTCTTCGTCCGTAAGCGAAAAACTCAATATTTTTGTCATATTTCCACCCCACTTAATAACGATTTTTGGCATCCCACGGCGCAAACGCCTTTTTTACATTATTAACTTTTCACACAAGTATTAATAACTACTTCTCCTCCAAGTGTGCCTATGCACATTATGGAAGGATTTTTGCCCCTAGAATGGGCGCTCTTCTGGTACCTCCTTAGCGCACCCTTTGTGATATGGGGAATGCTGGGGGTGAAGAAGCTTGTGGGAAATGACCCAAGGCAAAAAATACTGCTTGCAGTGAGCGGCGCGTTCATTTTTGTGCTCTCTTCCCTTAAGCTCCCATCAGTAACAGGCTCGTCCTCCCACCCCACAGGGACAGGGATGGCGGCAATCCTCTACGGCCCCGCAATCGCCGCATTCCTTGCCTCCATAGTGCTGCTTTTTCAGGCGGTTCTCCTTGCGCATGGCGGCATAACCACCCTTGGCGCAGACATTTTTTCAATGGGAATCGCAGGCCCTCTTGTTGCATGGGCAATTTTCAAGGCAACCGGCCCGCTCAAGCTGCACTGGACTGTGCGCGTTTTCCTTGCAGCGCTCTTCTCGGACTGGGTTACCTACCTCGTGACATCGCTGCAGCTTGCCCTCGCATACCCCGGTGCAAGCCTTCTCGCGTCCTTCTTCACGTTCGCAACAGTGTTTGCGCTCACGCAAGTGCCCCTAGCAATCGCCGAGGGCGTGCTCTTTGTTGTGTTCTTTGATTTCCTGCTTCGCAGCAAGCCAAAGGCAATAAGCAGCCTCATAGGCGAGGACATGCTTGCAAATGCTGCGCCTGCAAAAGCGCACGAAAGCGGCGGGGGCGCAAAACATGCCCCTGAGACGAAGTGAGCCCATGGATTTTTTCAAAAACCCGCTTTTCAAAAACCGCAGTTTTCTCTACCTGCTTGCATTGGCATTCATGTTCGCCCTTTTTGCGCTTCCCTTCCTGCTCAACCCCAACGCAAAATTCGGCGGTGCGGACAATGCGGGCAGGGACCTGATTGCGCAGCAGGCGCCAAACTACAAGCCCTGGTTCTCTTCCTTCTGGAAACCCCCGCCTGAAACAGAGTCCATGCTTTTTGCGCTCCAGGCTTCAATAGGCGCCATCATAATCGGCTACTTCATAGGGTACGAAAAAGGGAAAAGCGAGAACAAAAACTAAGGCTACAATATGGAAACAAGCAGGCTTTTGGCGCGCGCAGGCAAGGGCATGGGAATGACCGTATTTCGGATTCAATGGAAGGCGATTGCATGAAAGGAAGCGGACTTGACCCACTTGCGCACGAAAGCGCTGCAAAAAACTGGCCCCCTCTAGGGAAGCTTCTCCTGTGCATATCGCTTTTGTGCGGCTCTTTGCTTTCAAAAACAATCCTTGTGCCGCTTCTCGTGCTCATAATCTCCCTTGCCCTTCTCCTTTACTCCACGCGTGGCAAGTTCCCAAAAATATTCATTGCGCTTGCCTTAAACGCATCGATGGTGATAATTGCGGGCGTGCTCCTGATTGCAATAGTTACCCCTGGTGAAACCGCATACTCTGTCTCTTCATCAGGCTTCACACTGGCCGCAAGCATTGAGGGCATAACCAAGGCCTCCCTTGTGCTCGTGCGCTCGCTCGCAGGCTTTTTCGTGCTCATATTTTTCGCAGCCTCCACTCCGATTTCCCATTTCGCAGCAGCTCTTTTGCAGCTTCGAATCCCATCCTATGCAGTTGAAATAACCATCCTCATCTACCGCTATTCCTTCATGCTCCTTGAGCTTGCAGCCGGAATGTTTGTGGCAGCGGACTGCCGCCTTGGCTTCAGGGGAATGAAAAATTCGATTCGCACAAGCGGCACAATAGCAGGCAGCCTGTTCCTGCGCTGCCTTGATTTTGCGGGCAGGGCGTCAGAGGCCCTTGAGAGCAGGGGCTACAACGGCTCTTTTCCCATATACAAAAAGCCCGCAGCCATTAATTTCTTCTGGTTCGCATTCCCTTTTCTCACCCTCATCCTCCTTTACATAATCGGGAATTTCTGGAGCTGGTAAAATGGAACAAATACTTCAAACAAAAAACCTTTCTTTCTCCTACGAGGCAGGGAATGCCGCGCTTTCAAACGTCTCCCTCTCAATAGAAAAAGGGAAGAAAACAGTGATACTTGGCCCAAACGGCGCAGGAAAAAGCACGCTCTTCCTACATTTCAACGGCGTGCACAAGGCGCAGGAAGGCGAGGTGCTCTTTGAGGGGAAGCCCGTCCCTTACGATGCAAAATCCCTCTCGCTCCTCCGCTCAAAAATCTCCCTTGTTTTCCAAAACCCCGACGACCAGATTTTCGCGCCTTCCGTAGAGGAGGACATCGCATTTGGGCCGCTCAACATGGGCCTGCCTGCAGCCGAAGTTTCAAGGCGAGTGCAGGAGTCCCTTGCAGCAGTCGGGATGGAGGAATACAGGGAGCGCCCCACACAGCAGCTCTCTTTTGGGCAGAAAAAGCGCGTTGCGCTCGCAGGCGCGCTTGCAATGGATCCCCAAGTCCTCATAATGGACGAGCCAACAGCAGGGCTTGACTCTCAAATGGTGCACGAGCTCCTTGAACTTTCCGAAGAGCTCAACCATTTTGGAAAAACAATCGTGATTTCCACGCACGACGTGGAAACCGCATACGAATGGGCGGACAACGTAATAGTGCTCAACCGCGGGGCGCATATTTTCAGCGGCACGCCTGATTCGCTTTTTTCCCAGCCCGAACTTTTGCACCCAATAGGCCTCACCCCCCCTCTTCTCTTCCAGCTCAACGAGCAGAGGCATTTGCGCACAAAAGAGCCGGAGTCCCCCCGCCCGCATTCGCTTGCAGAGGCAGCAGCAAAATTCTTCCCAATAAAAGACAAGGCACAGGGAGCAAAAACCGCAGCCAGTCCCTCCGGCGCAGGCACCTTGCATATAGTGTGCGTTGATAAAATGGAGCCCATCACCCCGATTTCCCTGAAAATCCCGCACGAAAATTCCGGCATATACGGCCTTACTGCGCAGGAGCTCGCAACCCGCTCGCAAATGCATTTCCACCACCGCTTCCATGCCCTTGAGCACGCGCTCCTTTCCACAAGCATAGGCGAGGACTTTGTGCTCTATTCCGACTCCGCGCTCTGCACCCTTGTTGAGAAAAAGGCGAAGCAGTTCTCAAAGGCTGCAGGGGTGCAAATCCCAATCGTGCACCTGCATTCGCAAAAGGGCGCATAAACGCCCCGCAAACCTTTTTCTTGTTTGTTATAGAAGAATTCCCATGAAAGCGCAAGGAGCTACGGAGTATCTGGTTATTCTTGGGGCAATCCTTTTCGTAGCCCTAATGGTGTCCATAGTCCTTTTCTGGCCGATTGAAAGCGCAAAGGACGCAAAAAACCAGCAGTCGGACATACAGTTCAGCATAGCGTTAATGGAATACCCAGACCTTTTGCAGGGCTTGGTCGCATATTGGAAATTCGATGAAAATGGCGGCACAACTTCCATAGACAGCAAAGGCGGCGCAAATTGCACGTTCAGCGCGAATGCTACGCGCTCCCCAACTTGGACTTCTGGAAAAAGCAACTATGCCCTGGAATACGACGGCGCGGACGATTACGTATCGTGCGGAAACGGATTGAGCCTGCCCGCCACAAGGACATTAATCGCATGGATAAAACCCACGGACAACCAGCGCGGTGCAGTTTTGGACAAGGGCACCCAATACTGGATGGACAAATCCTCAAACGTCCTAAGGTACTACTATTATGGCGCAACTAACTGGCGCACCTATACTTCCACCGGGCTCACTAACGGCGTTTGGCAGCATGTCGCAATAGTTGAGGACACCTCCTGGGACATGCCAAAATTCTACTTTAATGGGAACGAAGCCTCAATTGCTGGCAATTCCACAAGGGAAGCAGACACCGGCTCCGGTGCAGCCACAATCTACATAGGCACATACTCCGGCAGCGCTACCGGCGATTACAACTTCAACGGCACAATAGACGAAGTGATGATTTTCAACCGCCCGCTTTCCGCAGGGGAAATCCGCCTTTTGTACGAAAACCCCGGCTATCCACAGTAAGCCCCACAAGGAAGCCACCAGCAACCTATAAAAATAACATACGAGATAAACGTCCCATGAGGCAGGCGACCGCTTCCAAGAAAGATATCTCCCAGTCAAAGCTCCAATCCGAAGACGAGGAGGAGAATTTCGAGGCGGGCGAGGAAGCCGAAACAGCGCGCATAAGCGCTTCTTTTGAGGCAGATGCAAAGGACGTGAACATAGAAAAAATGATACAGGTGCCTACCTGGAAGGAAATGCTTTACGAAATGGTGCATGCGCAAAAGCTTGACCCGTGGAACATAGACATTTCCAAGCTCACGCACGGCTACATAAAGAAAATACAAACGCTCAAATTGGAGGACCTGCGCGTCCCAGCAAACATAATTCTCGCAGCTTCCATCCTGCTTCGCTTCAAGTCCGATTCCTTCACCGTCGCAGAGGAGAGCCCGCAGGCAACTCTCGAAGAGTACATGGGCGAAGTGGACGAGGGGCAGCCCCTCACAATAGATGCGCTTGAACTCAAGAGCCGCATCCCGCCACGCCGCCCCGTAACCCTTGAGGAGCTCGTGGGCGCAATGGAAGAGGCAATGCAGGCTGAAAAGAAGCGCGAAACAAAGGCATCCGAAATAAAAGTGCCCCAAATAATGAACATCCAGCTCCCGGAGTTTGACATAGAGGAGAAAATGAAGCAGGTGTACGATAACATCTGCACGGGTGCAAAATCTGATGCCGAGGGGTATGTCCTCTTTTCAAATCTGGTATCTGGAAAGAGTCCCGAAGGCGTGATATACACCTTCCTCCCGCTTCTCCACCTTGTGCAGGATGAAAAGATAGTACTGCGCCAGGAGGATTTCTTTCAGGAGATTTTCATACGCCTCAAAGACACTAACGGCAAGGCAAAAGAAGCCAAAAAAGAGATAAAAAGCGAACCCCTAAAAAGCTTTAACATTCAAGTTGAAAAAACAGCATCTGCTGAAAAAATAAAAAGCATCGCAGCAAAGAAAGGCAAAACCTCATAACCTGGTGTTCCCATGGACGAACAGCTAAAAACAATTGAAGCCGCGCTTTTCATGAGCTCCCGCTCGCTTACGGCGATGGAGATTGGAAAACTCATCAAAGTCGCAGCGCCCGGCTACGTGGACACAAAAGTAAAGGAGTTAATGTCCGAATACGAAAAATTCGGCAGTTCCGTAAAAGTGGTGTGCGAGGACGGCAAATACTACATGACTCTTAGGGGCGAATACGCGCAAGTCGCAAAGGAATTTGCAAAAGAGGCGGAAATAAGCCGCCACGCGCTCAAGACGCTTGCCTACATAAACAAGTTCAACGGCATTACAAAGCGCGAGCTCTTCCGCAAGCTCGGAAGCACAATATACAATGACGTCGCAGAGCTTGTTGAAAAGGGCTTTGTGGAGCAAAAGCGCGCAGGGCGCTCAAAGTCCGTGCGCACAACGCAAAAATTCAAGGAATACTTCAGCGAACTCGCGCCAGCCCCAGAGTAGCACTCATTTTAATTCCTTGTGGGCAAAAGATGGGTAGGTGAAAATATGGAAGAGCTTACAAAAGACACATTCTCAAAGGCAACCTCAAAAGGCGTTGTGCTTGTTGATTTCTGGGCACCTTGGTGCGGCCCGTGCAAAATGCTCATGCCCACAATGGAAACCCTCTCAAAGGAACTTTCCGGAAAGCTTGAGATAAAAAAAGTGAACGTGGACGAGCAACAGGAGCTCTCCTCCCAGTTCGGCATCTCAAGCATCCCAACGCTTATGCTCTTCAAGGATGGAAAGCCCATCACTACGCGCGTGGGCGGCTCCAGCAAGGATGCGCTGAAAAAATGGATAGAACCCTTCCTCCAATAGGTGTGCAAATGGACTATACAGTACCAAAAGGAATGCGCGATTTCCTTCCGGCGCAAATGAACGTGCGCTTGGACACAATGCAAAAAATAGAAGGGGTTTTCCGCTCTTTTGGCTACCTCCCGCTCGCAACGCCCGCAATAGAGAAACTCGAAGTGCTCCAGAAAAAAGGCGGGGACGAGATAGAAGGGCAAATATTCCAAATAGAGGGCGGAATGGGCCTGCGCTTTGACCTCACAGTCCCGCTTTCGCGCGTTGTCGCTTCAAATTCTTTCCCGCTTCCCTTCAAGCGCTATTGCATTGCGCCAGTATGGAGGCGCGAGGAGCCGCAAAAAGGGCGCTTTAGGGAATTCTTCCAGGCAGACATAGATGTAGTAGGTTCCACTTCCCCCCGCTGCGAGGCAGAGCTTCTCGCGTGCGCAAAATTCGCACTCTTCAAGCTCGGCTTTCCCGCACCCAAACTAATGCTCAACAACCGCAAGGTTCTCAACGCTCTTGCTCAAAAAACAGGCATTCCCCAAGAAAAGCAAAACGCAATGTTCCGCGCGCTTGACAAGGTCGGAAAGCAGACACTTGAAAAAATAAAGGAAGAAATGATAATGAAGGGCATTTCCGAAAAAGCTGCATCCGAAATAGAGAAATTCATCTCCTTCTCCGGCACAAACGAAAAAACAATTTCCTTTGTGAAAAAAACCCTCGGCGATTTCGCAACAGAGGGCGCAAACGAGCTTGAGGCAGTTGTAAATGCGTGCAAACTTTACAGCTTTGAGCCTGAAATTTCCCTTTCCTTGGTGCGCGGGCTTGACTACTACACAGGAAGCGTGTTTGAAATTTCCGCATCCGAAGAAATCGGTTCAGTTGCAGGCGGCGGCAGATACGACAATATGGTGGGCACGTACGGCGTTCCCTCCCCCGCAGTAGGGATTTCCCTTGGGATAGAGCGCCTGATTGCGCTCCTTGAGGAGAAAAAGAAATCCGAGGGTGCAACTTCCGCAGTCGCGCAGCTCTTTATCGCAAACGCAAAGCCTGAATTTTTTGAATATGCAGTTGAAATCGCATGGGCACTTCGCCAAAAAGGCATAAATTGCGAGCTTGATTTGCTTGAGAGAAATTTGAGAAAGCAGTTTGACTATGCAAACGCAAGCGGTGTTGCATATATTGCAATCGTAGGGGAAAAGGAAAAGGCTGCGAAAAAGCTCACGCTTCGTGACTTGAAAAGCGGCGACGAGGAATTGTGCTCAATAGAAGAGGCAATAAAGAAACTCCAAGGCAAGAAATCGCACTAAGGGCGAAGAAGGTTGCGCTCTTGGCAAAAAAGTGAACATATGGCAAAAAATTCAGTTGGACGCATAGACGAGCGCGGACGCCTAATAGTCCCGGCATCTTTTCGCGAAATGCTCAACCTCAAGTCCAACTCAAACGTCCTTCTCCTCCTTGACGATGAGAAAAAAACAATTTCAGTAGTCCCCTTTGCCGCAATGGGCGAGGAGCTGCACCATTTGCGCCTCGAAATGTCTGATTCCCCCGGAACTCTTTCCAAAATCCTCCTTCTCCTTGCAAAAGAGGGCGCAGACCTTATCTGGAGCGAGTCCTCAAGCCGCATGCGCGGGCAGTCCGCAACTTACGAGGCGCTCCTTGATTTCTCCTCATGCAAAAAATCGCCCGCAGCGCTTGAGAAACTCCTTCTCTCCCAAAGGCTTGCAAAAAGCGTCCAGATAAAGAAGCTCTAGTTTGTTTTTCTTTCGCCGCCAAAGCGATAGCTTTAAATACCTGTTTCCCCATAAAATGGGCATATGGGAAAAATGTGGGATACAGCAGAGAAAGTCCTTCTTCATCAGTAGGGCACCCACGCCCTTCCATGCAGAGCGTGTTTAACATGGCACTAGAATACAAACTATCCGAATGCAACCCCGCATCCCTTCGCAAAAATGCTAAAATGCAGGGCGTTGATGCCAGCGTGAGCGAAATCCTCTCGCGCGTGAAGTCCCAAGGAGACGAGGGAATCCTCTTCTATGAGCGCAAGTTCGGAGGCATACAATCCATACCGGAAATGCGCATAAGCCAAGACGAAATAAAATGCGCAAAAGAATGCATTCCTCCTAAGCTTCTATCCGCCCTCCAGTTTGCGGCAAAAAACATACGGGAAACGTGCACTAAGTCCGTTCCAAAAGAAAAAACAATAGACAACGCCTATGCAAAAATAACGCAAAGAACAGTTCCCATAAAAAGCGCGGGGATATACGCCCCAGGGGGAAAAGCAGCCTACCCATCCACAGTTCTTATGTGCGCAATCCCCGCACAGGTTGCTGGTGTCGAAAAGCTCATCCTCTGCTCCCCTTCCCCTTCGGACGCAGTGCTTGCAGCGTGCGCAATTTGCGGCATAAAAGAAGTTTATGCAATAGGCGGCGCTCAGGCAATCGCGGCAATGGCATACGGAACGCAAACTGTTCCAAAAGTTCAAAAAATAGTCGGGCCCGGCAATTCCTATGTAACAGAGGCAAAACGGCAGGTGCGCAGCGAAACCTGCGACATAGACATGCTTGCGGGACCCACCGAAGTGCTCATAATTGCGGATGAAAGTGCGAATGCGCGAACAATCGCAGCAGACTGCCTCGCACAGCTTGAGCACGGCGAGGATTCCATTGCGGTTGTGATATGCAAGGAAGAAATGGCAGCAGAGATAAGAAAAGAGGCATCTTCGCAGGCAAAAACGCTTTCAAGGAGCACAATATTGCAAAAGTCCCTGCAAAATTTGATTTTAGTTACTGCAAACTTTGAGGACTTGCAGCAAATAGTGGATTTCTCAAACGAGTTCGCACCCGAACACCTTGAAATCCAGCTGAAAAGTGCAAACAAGCTCCTCCCCCTCATCCGCTACGCTGGCGCAATTTTTGTAGGGGAAAACTCCTGCGAGGCATTCGGGGACTACTGCGTTGGCTCAAACCACGTGCTCCCAACAGGCGGGAGCGCAAAGTTCGCAGGCGGCTTGTCAGTTTCCTCCTTCATGAAAACAGTGGAAATAATAGAAGTGAAAAAAAGCGGGCTTGCAACGCTTGCGGAAAATACCGCGGAAATTGCAAATGCAGAAGGGTTGCAGGCGCACGCAAAAAGTGCGCTTGAAAGAATAAAAAAGTGATATTATGGGCACAAAACAACTAACCTCACTCGTGCGCCCGCAAATTTTGCGCGCAAGCTACGAATACCCCCGCAACATGGGCAGCGTGCTCCTTGATTTCAACGAGAGCCCGTATGCAATCTCCGGAAAGCTTAACCGCTACCCGGATACTGACTACAAGGAACTTCGCGCAGCGCTTGCGAAATATTCCAAATGCAAGGCGGAAAATGTGCTTGTTGGAAACGGCTCTGACGAAATAATTGACATTGCAGTGCGCACATTCGCCGGTGCCGGAGACAACGTACTTTGCGTTGAGCCAGGCTACTCTATGTACGGGATATGCGCGCTTGCAAACGGTGCGCAAGTGAAAAAAGTTTCCCTTGAAGGCACATTCGCAAACTTTTCCCTTGATGCAGACGCAGTTCTTGCAGCAGCGGATGCGCGCACAAAAATGATTTTCATAGTTTCCCCAAACAGCCCGCTTGGGGCAGAAACGGATTTGGGCGAGATAGAGGAAATCGCAAAAAATGCAAACGCAATAGTTTTTGTGGACGAGGCATACATAGAGTTCGGCGGAAAAAGCGCAGTCCAGCTAATTGAAAAATACCCCAATTTGCTCGTGTGCCGCACGCTCTCAAAGGCATGGGGCTTGGCAGGCGTGCGCATAGGGTACGCAATCTCAAATCCAGCGCTCCTCTCATTCATGCTTCGCGTGCGCCTTCCCTACAACATAAGTTCCCCAAACGTGCAAATTGCGCTTGCAGCCCTGAAAAAACAATCCCTAATGGAAAAAAATGTGCAAAAGATTTCAAAGGAAAGGTCACGGCTTTCAAAAGAACTAGTATCCCTCGGATTTTCTGTTTGCCCATCTATAACTAATTTCATCCTAGTGCGCCCGCCTGCAGGCACAAAAAGCGCAACCCTTCTGCAGCGCGAGCTTGAGGAGAAATTCAGGATACTCGTGCGCGACCGCTCAAGCGTGAAAGGCATTCCAAACACGCTTCGCATAAGCGTTGGAACAAGGAAGGAAAACAACCTTCTGCTTGCAGCCCTCCGCAAGCTTATCCGCTCCCCCTCAAAATTTGACAGCATCCTATTTGACGTGGACGGCGTTCTTCTTGACGTTTCGCGCTCATACCTTTTCTCAATAGAAAAAACCGCAAACGAATATTTTGGAAAAACAGGCGAAACAGCGCGCGTCTCAATGAAAGATGTCCTCACAATAAAAGGTGTATACGGCTTCAACAACGAATGGGACGCAACTTACAGGATTGTTTCACTTGCTGGGAAAAACCTGCAATCCGCAAAACCGCTTTCCCAAGAAGAAAAGCAAACCGCTCTCTATTCCCAATTGCGCAACGCATTCAACGCAAACTATTTCTCGCTCCGCTCCCTTGAAACGCCCCTCATAAAAGAGAGCACGCTCCAGTCGCTCCAAAATATGGGTTTTGCGCTTGGAATAGTGACAAGCCGCCCGCGCGAAGAGCTCCAATATGCGCTTGATGCAAACAAATGGGGCGCATATTTCCTTGAGGAGTGCATTGTATGCCAGGAGGACTGTGCGCAGGAAAAGCCATCGCCCGCCCCAATCCTGCTTGCGAAAAAGAGGCTCGCAGAGCTTGGCTATTCCTCCCCGCTTTACATAGGGGACAGCATTTCAGATGAGCGAGCGTGCAATGCAGCAGGGGTTCCAGTTGCAATGGTTGCGAACAAGAATGTGAAAGGAAACTGGAACTTGCGAAAAACAGACGAAATACTCGGGGTGCTAATATGAGAATTTCAAAAATAGAAAGGAATACAAAAGAGACGCAGATTTCCCTTAAGCTTAACCTGGACGGCAAGGGCGATGCAAGCGTGCAAACCGGCATCGGCTTCTTTGACCACATGCTTCTCTCCTTTGCAAAGCACGGCTTATTCGACCTCACCCTAGTTGCAAAAGGGGACCTTGAGGTGGACCAGCACCACCTTGTAGAGGATGTAGGGATAGCGCTTGGCAGTGCCTTTTCGCAAGCCCTAGGGGACAAAAAAGGTATTTCCCGCGCAGGCTCCTTTCTCTTTGCATACCCTATGGATGAAACGCTTTCGTGCATCGCACTTGACTTCGGAGGAAGGGCATACCTTAACTTTGATGCAAGGTTTGAGCGCGAATTCATAGGAGAGCTCCAGTCCGACCTCATAAAGGAGTTCTTTGCAGGCTTTGTGCAGGGCGCAAGATGCAATTTGCACATACGCAATCTCTACGATGGGAACGACCACCACAAGTGCGAGGGGATTTTCAAGGGCTTTGCAAAAGCCCTTTCGCAGGCAGTTAGCGTAAGCAAGAATGCAGAGGGCAAAATTCCGAGTACAAAAGGGATGATATGAAAATGCGCTTGCGCAATGCGCAAAGCAAGGTGATAGAATGAACACGTTGAAAATAGCAATACCAAACAAAGGCAGGCTGCGCGAGCCTTCCTTAGCGCTGCTTCGCGCAGCAGGGATTGAAATAGAGGAGTCCAACGGCTCCCTCTTTGTAAAAAGCGCGGATGGCTCATGCACAATCCTCTTTGCGCGCGCAGACGACGTTCCCAAGTACGTGGAGAGCGGGGCAGCGGACTGCGGCATAACAGGCTCCGACATGATAGCGGAAGCGGGCGCAAAAGTGCAGCAGCTTTGCCCGCTTGGCTTTGGGAAATGCCGCATCTCGCTTGCTTCAAAAAAAGGCGCAACCCTCCAATCCCTTGGGGGAAAGACAATCGCAACGCGGCTTCCCAAAATCGCCTCTTCTTTTTTTGCCTCAAAACGCATGAGCGTAAAAATACTCAAGGTTGCGGGCGCAACAGAGCTCACTCCCTATCTTGGAATTGCAGACGCAATAATAGACCAAGTGAGCACGGGCTCAACACTTGCGCTCAACAACCTGTGCGAACTTGAAAAAATAATGGATTCCCAGGCAGTGCTCATATGCTCCGATGCCTCGCGGCAAAAAACCGAAGAGCTCGCACTTTCCATAAAGGGCGTTCTTCTCGCAGAGGAAAAGGCATACCTAATGCTCAACGTGCAGGAGAAAAACCTCGAGGCGGTTGCGAATTTGCTTGGAGGCATGAAATCGCCCACCATGATGCCACTTGCTGCAAAAGGGATGTTTGCCCTGCACTCCGTTGTGCAGCGCAGGGGCATAAATTCGCTCATCTACAACCTCAAGCAAGCGGGCGCAAGCGACATTCTCTTGCTCGATATAGAGAGGATAGTAAAATAGTGATAAAATGGAACTCAAAATTGCAATAATAGATTACGGTGCAGGCAACATCGGCAGCGCAGCGAATGCACTAAGAAAATGCAGGGCGGACGTTTCCATTGCAAAAACAGGAAAAGATTTGCAAAAAGCGGATGCAATAGTCCTTCCGGGCGTCGGTTCTTTTTCATGTGCAAAGAGGCTCGCAAAACTGCGAAAGCCAATTTTGGATTCAATCTCAAAAAAGCCCTTTCTTGGCATCTGTTTGGGCATGCAGCTCCTCTTTGAAGAGAGCGAAGAGGCAAGGGGAAGCGCGCTTGGAATTTTTTCAGGAAAGGTGCGCAGGCTCAAATGCAAAAAGCTTCCCAATGTTGGCTGGCGGGAAGTGAAAGTGCGCAAAGGAAGGCTTTTTTCCGGCATACGTTCCCCGATTTTCTATTTCTGCCACTCCTACGCAATAAAGGAAAGCGAAAATGCAAGTTCGTTCTCAAAAGCAGGCAAAGAGAATTTCGTTGCATCGCTAGAGCGCGAAAACCTCTTTGCGGTGCAGTTCCACCCGGAGAAAAGCGGCGCGTGCGGGCTTAAGCTTTTGAGCAACTTCGTGAAAATAGCCACACAGGCAAAAAAGCGGCAGGCAGAACTGGCAAGCAGCGTGCAGCAAATGCGGGCAAGCGCGCGTGCAAAAGGTGCATAATATGCAAGTAATACCGGCAATAGACCTCCTGAGGAAAAAATGCGTAAGGCTTACGCAAGGGGACTACACAAGCGCAAAAGAGTATTCGGATTCGCCCGCAGAAACCGCGCGCGAGTTCGTGTCCCAGGGTGCGAAGCTTGTGCACGTTGTTGATTTGGAAGGCGCAAAAAACGGGAATCTCACTAACTTCGACATCCTAGACCAGCTCAGCTACATCTGCCTGATGCAAATAGGGGGAGGCATACGCACAATCGAGAGCGTGAATAAAATACTCTCCCTAGCCGCAACGCCCATTATCTCAAGCGCGGCAGTGAACGACGAAAAGTTCCTTTCTTCGCTTAAGCCATTCGCGAAAAAAATCGCAATCGCAATAGATGCGCGGGATGGGAAAATCTCCACGAACGGCTGGCTCAAGGATACCGGAATCGATGCTTATGAATTCGCAAAAACCGCACAGCCCTTCTGCAGCCGCATAATATTCACTTCCATTGCGCGCGATGGGATGCTTGAAGGCCCAGACACAGATGCAATAAAGCAAATGAGGAAAACAGTTTCAAAAAAGCTCTTTATCTCCGGTGGCATCTCCTCCCTTGAGGACGTGCGCGCTGTAAAGAAAGCGGGCGCTGACGGCTGCATAATAGGAAAGGCGCTTTACACAGGAAAAATAAGTCTGAAAGAGGCAATTGAAGCGGGTCGTTAGATATGCAACTTAAGCGCATAATCCCCTGCCTTGACGTTAAGGGCGGCAAGGTCGTGAAAGGAAAATCCTTCAAGCGCCTAGCGTACGCAGGGGATGCGCTCTCCCTTGCAAAAAAATACTACAGGGAAGGCGCGGACGAGCTGGTGTTCCTCGATATTGCAGCTTCCGCGCAGGGGCGTGGCACAATAAAGCGCCTCACACGCGCGGTTGCACAGGAGATCTTCATCCCCTTCACAGTGGGCGGGGGCATACGCACGCCCTCTGATGCAGGCGAAATCCTCCAAAACGGCGCGGACAAAATTTCCATAAATACTGCCGCAGTCGAAAACCCCGCACTCATCTCCAAAATCGCAAGGAAATTCGGCTCGCAGGCAGTCGTGGTAGCAATAGACGCAAAACGCTCCCAAAATAGCTGGACTGTTTTCACATACGGGGGAAGAAAAGATACAGGAATAGACGCAATCTCCTGGGCAAAGAAGGCAGCTTCCCTTGGCGCGGGCGAAATCCTTCTCACAAGCATGGACAAGGACGGCTCAAATTCCGGGTATGACGTTGGGCTGAATGCAGCAGTCTCCCGCGCAGTCAATATCCCAGTAATCGCATCCGGCGGCGCGGGCAGCGCACGCGATATTGCAAAAGTCCTCAAAAGCGGCGCGGATGCCGCGCTTCTCGCAGGAATTCTCCACAGGAAAGAAACAACAGTGGAAAAACTCAAAAAAGGCTTAAAGAGCTTGAAAATAGCAGTCAGGTAAGCGGGCAAAACCATGAAATTCTCAAAAACCGCAGCAGAAAAATTTGCAAATTCCGTTGATTTTTCAAAATGCAACGGGCTAGCTGCAGCAGTAGTTCAAAACAGCGCAAAGGACGTTCTTATGGTCGCCTTCATGGATAAGCGCGCCCTCCTTCTCACCCTCACGACCGGTTTTATGCACTACTTTAGCAGGAGCAGAAAGCGCCTCTGGAAAAAAGGCGAGCAAAGCGGCAATACGCAGCAAGTGCTCTCTGTGAAAAAGGACTGTGATTCTGACGCTCTTCTCTTCACTGTGAAGCAAAAGGGCGTCGCATGCCACACTGGGGAAAAAGCCTGCTTTGGCGAGCCTGATTTCACCCTGCTCTCGCTAGCGCAGCTCATAGAGGAAAGAAAAAAGAACGCACCTGCCGGCTCATATACTGCCAAACTCCTGCGCAGCAAGTCCCTTTCCATTTCAAAGGTGCGCGAGGAGTCCGAAGAGCTCATAGAGGCAGTTCAAGAGAAGGGCAAAAAGGACATCACATGGGAAGCTGCAGACCTGCTCTACCACACTCTTGCGCTTGCATACGCAGCAGGAATAAGCATAGGGGACATAAACAGGGAGCTTGCAAGGCGCAACAAGCCCTAAAAGAAACAAATCCTTAAAAAGCTCAATTCCGCATCCTACTTACGAGAGTGTTCTTATGGCAAAATCAGTTGACGAGATTACAAACGAGGCAATAGAGGACGGCGGCTATCTGTGCCTCTTATACTTTGACATGCACGCCTCCTCAGAGGAAGCAGTGAAGAACATAATGGTGGGCTTCATTGCAAAGCTCACAAAGGAAGACGGCGTGATATACGCGCTTGGCGACATTGACAAGCCAATCGTGCACGACGACCTATTTTCCGCATCCGCGGAAGTGAAGATGCTCATAAAAGACCTGCCCTCCTTCACAAGGATTTGCGCCCAATATTCCCCAATCGGGATAGAGATACTGCGCCCGCACGAGGTAAAACTCTCATTGGGCGAGCTTCAGGAGGCGCTCCTCTCAGTTGCGCAACTCTCATCGCAATTCGCAAGCATACTTATGCAAAAAGGGCTCACCCCAGAGGAGAACGCCCTTTACTCAAGGAAGCTTGAGCAGCGCATGGCGCTTGGGAAGAATTTGCTTGAAAGGAAAAAACAGAAATGAGTGGAACAATGGCAAAAATCCTCTCTGCAAAAGTGAAAAGCGGAATTCCGGGGCTTGACGAGCTCACAGGCGGGGGCTTTAATCGAAGCAGCATATGCTCCGTAATAGGCCCGACCGGCTCGGGCAGGACAACCTTTGCGCTCCAGTTCCTCGTAAACGGCATCGAGGAGGGCGAGAACGGGCTCCTCATCTCCTTTGACCAGCAAAAAGGCAATTTTTTTGCAAACGCGCTTCCCTTCGGCTGGGACCTTCCCGAGCTTGAGCAACAAAAGAAGTTCGTTTTCATAGAATACCCCCACAACGAGCTTGAGCATTTCATAGAGCAGGAGGGCGCAATACGCGACCTCATAGATTCCCTTGACATAAAGCGCGTTGCAATAGACTCCATTACGCCTTTCGCAGTCCTTTTCCCGGAATCCGACGAGCGCATGCGCAACCTGATGAAGCTCGTGCAGGCTTTGAGGAAATGGAACGTGACAATAATGGTGACTGCGGAGGACATTTCCGCGAACAGCAGCGTCCCGCGCTCCTCCTCAGGAATAGAGTCCTTCTCTGACGGCCTTATCCATCTCACATTTGAGCGCACCGCGGACGGGCGAAGGGTGCGCGCAATAGAGGTAGTAAAGCTGCGCGGCTGCGCGCACCAGCATGGCGCATTTGAGGCAAAGCTTGATGCATCCGGCTTTTCCCTTGCAGGGTTTGGGGAAGAGCAGCAATATGCGCAGCACGATCAGGCACCCGCGCAGCAAAAGGCAAGGGCAGGCGCGCAGCAGGAGCAAGTTCCGCAGCAGAAAAAGCCGCAAGCAAAGGCAAGCCCTCAACCAGAACAACCTCCCACTGCCTCAAAAAAATCAAAAAAACTTCGCAAAGAGGAATTCTGATGGCGGATTTCAACGTAACCCCCTGGGACGTAAGCGGCGCAATAGACTACGACAAGCTCATTATGCAGTTTGGCACAAAGAAGATTTCCCCCGCACTCAAGGAGCGCATCCAAAAAAGCGCAGGCGAATTGCACCCAATGCTTTCGCGCGACTATTTCTTTTCGCACAGGGACATGGATTTGGCACTTGACGAGCACGAGAAAGGCAAGGGCTTTTTCCTTTACACAGGAAGGGGCCCAAGCGGTCCCATGCACATCGGGCACTTAGTCCCGCTCGTTTTCACAAAATGGCTCCAGGACAAATTCAAGTGCAACCTCTACATCCAAATCACGGACGATGAAAAGTTCCTTGTAAAGCAAGGCATGCAATGGGAGGACACCCAAAAATATTCGCACGAAAACATCCTTGACATAATTGCAGCGGGCTTTGACCCAAAGCGCACTTTCATCTTCAAGGACTCCGAATACATAAAGAACGTCTACCCTCTTCTCCTAAAAACCGCAAGGAAAACAACAATGAGCACC
This sequence comes from Candidatus Anstonella stagnisolia, assembly GCA_902384585.1. Classification (GTDB taxonomy): domain Archaea; phylum Micrarchaeota; class Micrarchaeia; order Anstonellales; family Anstonellaceae; genus Anstonella; species Anstonella stagnisolia. The sequence goes on along the minus strand of CABMCJ010000002.1, from coordinate 158,801 downwards.
GCAAAGGCTGTTTTCGGCTTCACCGACTCCTCCAACATAGGGCTCACTTTCTATCCAGCGTACCAAATAGTGCCCACTTTCTTTGAGAAAAAGCGCTGCCTTATCCCATCCGCAATAGACCAGGACCCATACTGGAGAATACAGCGCGACATCGCAGAGTCACTTGGATATTTCAAGACAGCCGCAATACACAGCAAGTTCCTCCCGCCCCTTTCAGGCACTGAGGGGAAAATGAGCTCAAGTGCAGCGGACAGCGCAATCTGGCTCTCCGACGACGCAAAAGCAGTGAAAAACAAGATAAACAAATACGCATTCTCAGGGGGGAAGAGCAGCATGGAGGAGCACCGCAAGCTTGGCGGCAATCCCGACATAGATGTTCCGTTCCAGTGGCTAAAAATTTTCTTTGAACCAAGCGACAAGAAGCTGCAAAAACTGCATGACGACTACAAAAGCGGGGCGCTCCTTAGCGGCGAAATGAAGGCAGCCCTCATAGAAAAGATAAACACGTTCCTTGCAGCGCACAAGGAGAAACGGGAAGCCGCAAAAGAAAGCATAAGGGACTTCATGCACGAGGGACCCCTTGCAAAGCGCATGTGGGAGCAGCAGTTTTAGGGCGCTTTAAGGCGCGCACAAGCAGCCTTTAGGGAAGCTCCTTTAGGGAAGCTTTTTAACGCTTATATCCGACTTTTTAACGTGGAGGGCAGCAGCAGTGGCGGCATGGATTTTACGGAAAGCCTAAAATATTCCCTCTCTGCCCTTAAGGAAAAAAAGCTCTACCCAACTTACCTCGTTTTCATGGCGGTTTGCGCGCTCCTTTACCTTTGCATATACGCAGTGCCCTCCCTTGTGCTGCTCTTCACTTTCCTCTTTGCATTCATACTCTGGTATTTTGCGGGCAAATTCATCCACTACAAACTGTCAGTGGAAAGGCTCGCAAAAGGGAAATACACGCACGAGCTTTACCTCCGCTACATGTCCTCAATTTTCATGCAGATGCTGCACGTGTTTTTTTTCTGGAGGGACAAAAAACTGCTCCTTCTTTACCTTGTCCCAATAATTGGCGCAATCCTGCTTTTCAGCTCACTCCCCGCGAGTGCGGGCGTTTCAGCCTCCTCAGGCCCCCTAAAGGCAAAAATGGCGCTTGAAGGCGCACTCCCTGGCCTGCTGTTCATCATAACCGGCCTGCTTGCGCTCATGCTCATGTACGTGTTCCATTCCTACCGCCTGTGCTTCATGCCCCTTATAAAACTGTGCGCCCCCCAAAAAGACCTCGGGCTTTGCTCGCAGGGCTCGTGGGATGCGACGCACAACAAGTTCCTCGCAATACTCGCATACGTAATATGCTTTACAATATGCGCCGGAATCCCGATTGTGCTCATAAGCTGCGTGTTCGCGCTGGTTTTCCCAAACCAGCTAATGCAGCGCGCCCTTGACGGGGCACTAAGCGCCCCTTTCTACGCAATGCACGCGTTCCTACTTGTGTACATTTACAAAAACCTGAATGGCGCAAAAAAGCAGCCTGGGAAAGGCACCAAAAGAAAAAAAGGCAAAAAAATAACGAGGCGATAAAATGGACATAGACGCGGGAATAAGGTACGCATACGGCGCGCTCAAGGAGAAAAAACACTACCTTGATTTTGCCCTGCTTGCAATCGCGATGATGGCGTTGCAGGCCCTTTCAGTTGCCGCAATGGCATTGCTTTCCGGAGATGCCCAGAAAGTTTCGCGCTATGCAATCACAATCCTGATGGCGCTTGCAACAACCTATTTCCTGCTCAAGTTCCTGCATTTTAGGCTTGCGTCTGAAAAGCTCACTGCTGCCAAATATTCCGCCGGGCTTTATGCGCACGCACTGCTTGCTCTCATAACCGCTGGCCTGCACACGCTGTTTTTCTGGAGGGCAAAGAAACTGCTCCTCCTCTACGTCCCGTTTTTCATAGGCTTGGCGGGCATAATACTTTTTGCCCTCAACGCCGCAAATTCGCGCCTACTTATGGGCCAGCCGGGCTTAATGGGCGGCCCAGGGCCGGTTCAAATCATAATATACGGCTGTTTCTTTTGCTCATTGTTCGCGCTCATAATCGCATGGATATACAACGGCGTGCGGCTTTCCCTGATGGCGCAACTCGCGCTCTGCAACCCTAAAATTGAAATGGGCGCATGCTCGCAGAAATCCTGGGCGCTCACGTGGCACAAATCGCTCACAATCTTTGGGGCAAGGCTCATGTTCACGCTGTCCGGTTTTGTTGCAGTTGTTGCGCTCGCCCTTGCCCTCATATTCGCAGCCGTGTTTGCGGCATCGGCGTTCGGGCCGCTCCTGGGCTCTTCAACAATAGCCGGCGTTGCAGTCCTGGCTGCCCTTGCAGTATTTGTGCTGTGCATGCTTGTTTCCGCACTCTGGATAGGCGCGGAAGCGTATCTCTATGCATTCATCTACAAGAGCATCCTCCCAGGCGCAAAAACGGGCAAAAAGAAGTGAGCAAATGGACTACGTCAGCCTGATAAGGGCAAGCTTTGGCTGGTATCCCATAAGGGAGTTCTGGAAATGGGTGTGCGGCTACGTCGCACTCCTGTTTATTTTTTGCGCCGCCTTTTTCGCCCTCATGCCGCAGCTTCCGCAGGACGCACTCCTGCTCCTTTCCCTTCCAATAGGCGCGCCCATATTCGCGCAATTTTTCCTCTTTGCAGCCCTCATGGTGCTTGCAGGATTGCTTGTGCACATCAAAACCTTCACAATCGCGCTTCGGCAGAACGGCTTGCACGCAAATCCCATCACACTCCCCTCCTATTCCATGTACCTTTTCCTTGTGCTTTTGCTCCTCGGGGCGCTGTGCATTTTCTTTTCAGCAGCCGCTCTTATCGCCCTCATGCTTATGCCCCTGCTTTCAATGCCCGCAGGCACGCTTTCCCTTGTGGCTGGCATGTCAGTTTATGCCCTCGCGCTCCTTGCGATATTCATCTATTCCTGCATCCGCCTCTCCCTGATGGGCGTGTATTTCTGGTCAAGGGAAAACTGCGGCATTTTTGAGTGCGTGCGCCTCTCCATGCAGGCAACAAAAGGGAACGAGGCCAAAATAGCCATCAGCGTCCTGCTGCTTGCGCTTGCGCTCATTACTGCCAGCAGCCTCATTTACATTGCGTATTTTGCGCTGCTTCTTGTTTTGTCCCTGCTTTCAATGCCGCTCGCATCCCTCTCTGCAGGGCTCATGTTCGTCCCAATTTCCCTCATAGTGCTGCTCTACATAATAACGTCCATTGCAAACGAGGGGCTTGTCTTTGGCGCAAAGCCCTTCTGGTCAGTGGAGCTTTATTTGCAGCTTGAGGAAATGCGAAGGCAGAAGAAAAAGCCACGGAAGAAAAAGCAACCCTAAACTATCCCTTTCTTTTTTGCAATCCTGGGGATGAATGCGCAGCAGAGCGCCTGCTCGTTCATTTCCCTCCGATGCATCATGCCGCCGGACAGGAAATGTATTGCGCCCTTCCTGCTCCCGATTCCCTTAATCCCTGAAATTTTTGCAACTATGCTCCCCATGTCCGCTTTCCCGCCCCGCAATTTCTTCTCTATCCCGCCTGGAACCGCAAATCCCATGCTGTTCCCAAGCGTGTATCCTTTTCCATCGTATAACGCGCAGAATGCAATGTCAAAAAGCTTGGAATCAAATTCAAAAAGCCCGCTCTCAAACCCTATCCCGTATTTTGCGCCTTCCACTTCTGCATACGCCCTTTTTGCGCGCCTTATTGCCCCCCTAATCGTCTGGTGCCCAAAGGGCTGGGAGGGCACGCCCGAAGAAACCGCAACAGGCACAATCCTCACTTTCGCACTTTTCCCTAATACGCGTTTAAGCGCCCTCCTTGCCCCCTCTATTTTCGTGCTGTTTTTTGAGCCAACCGCAACAACTATTTTTTCCATGTTCCCCTTCTTCAAAGGCGATTTTAATAATATTACCGCGCAATTTTATGCAATGGTTCCAGAGATTTTGCTCTTTTGGGGCAGCATTGCAATCCTGTCCGCAGTTTCAATAGTGCTCGGCACAATACTTGGGAAGCTGCTGCTTCGCATAGCCGCGTTTTTCGTAGGAAAGACAAAAACAACGCTTGACGACCGCATATTCGCGGCAATAAAAATGCCTGTCGAGTCCTTTTTCTTCCTCATCGTATTTTACCTACTCATACACGACGCCCCGAAATACGTCGGGGAACTTTCCGACCTTTCCGCAGCTGCAACTTTCCTTGAGCGCTACACGTTCGCACTCCTGCTCCTTGTGGGCACTTACATGGCAAGCGAGGCAACCGGCGCGTTCCTCTCCTGGTACTACGAGGAGGGGCACAAGGGAAGCCGCATAAAAATAGACCTCTCCCTGCTTCCTTTCTTGCGCAAATTCTCCAAGCTCGTCATCTACTTTATTGGCATAACCGCCTCCCTTGGCGCAGCAGGCTTTGACATAACAGGCCTTATCGCGCTTAGCAGCGTTGCAGGAATTGTGATAGGTCTTGCTTCCCAGGAAACGCTCGCAAACATTTTTGCTGGCATGGCGCTGCAGCTTGACCGCCCATACCACTATGGGGACAACGTGCGCTTTGCAGGGGGAGAGACCGCAAAGGTGAAAAGGATAGGCCTGCGCTCCACAATACTTGAGGATGCAAGCGGCGCGTCAATAATAATCTCCAACTCCGAACTCGCAAAGCAGCGCATGACAAACCTCACGCACCCCGACCACCCGCTGCAGATTTCCTTTGTTGCGGAAGTGCCGCTTGGCTCTGATTTGAAAAAGCTCCATGCGCACCTTGGGCATGCGCTTTCAATGGAAAAGCCGCAAGGCTATGGGCAAAATTCGCTCCAAATAAACGTTGAGCGCATACGGGAAAAAACAGCAGAGCTTTCAATCTCATTTTCCATAAGCGATTTCCCGCATGCCGCTTCCGTGCGCTTTTTCCTGAATGGAAAAATCCTTGAGTTCCTGAAAAAGGGACCGAAAAAGTAGTTATTGCACAATCCTCGCAGCAGCCTTTTGAGCCTCTTCCACGACTTTCTCTTCATCCATAGTGAGCAGCTTCCCTTCCTGCATCACAATGTTCCCGTCTATTAAAACATCCCGAACATTGCCATCATGCGCGGCATACACAATCGCAGATTCCACATTGTGCAGCGGCACAAGCGAAACAGATTTCTTGTCCAGCAATACCAAGTCAGCAAGCTTTCCCTCCTTTATTTCCCCTGCATCCACCCCAAGCGCCCTTGCCCCGTTCTTTGTCCCAAAAGAGAGAACCTGGTGCGCATCTGCAACAGTCGCATCCCATCTTGAATGCTTTTGCAAAAGCGCTGCAAATTTCATGCTCTCAAGCATTGAGAGCGAGTCGTTGCTTGCCGCCCCGTCAGTCCCGATGCACACGTTCGCCCCCGCACCCACCAGCTCAGGGACCGGGCACGTCCCGCCAGACGCAAGCTTCATGTTCGACACAGGGCAGTGCGCAACCGATGTCCCTGTCCTCCCAAGAAGCGCAGCCTCCTGCTTTGTAATCCACGCGCAATGCGACGCAACGGTCTTTTCCCCAAGCAGCCCAAGGGAGTGCGCGTGCTCAATCGGCCTTTTCTTTTCCTTCTGCAAAACCCCAAACACTTCTTTCCTTGTTTCCGACAGGTGTATGTGCAAGTGTGCATTGTATTTTTTCGCAAGCGCAGCAGATTCCCTCAAAAGCTCATTCGAGCACGTGTATGGGGCGTGGGGCGCAAAAGAAACCCGTATTCTTCCCTCTTCCTTCCCGTTCCAGCTTTTGAAAAATTCTTCCGCAATTTTGAGCTCACTCTTCCTCTTCTTCTCATCCCCCAAGTCTATCATCCCATATCCCAGCAGTGCGCGCATCCTGCTTTTTGCGCACGCCCTCGCAACCGCATCCATGTGGAAATACATGTCATGGAAGCACGTTGTGCCCCCATGCAGCATTTGCGCGATTGAGAGCATCGCGCCCGCATGCATTTCTTTTTCCCCCATTTTTTTCTCCGTGGGCCAGATTTTCCTTTCCAGCCACTCATGCAGTTGCATGTCGTCCCCAAGCGAGCGCATGAGCACTGTCCCGCTGTGCGCGTGCGTGTTCACAAAGCCCGGCAGCAGGATTTTCCCGCCTGCATCAATCTTCTCGCATCCGTTCGCGCTTATGCTGCCCGCGACCTTTGAAATCCGGCTTCCCTCAATAAGCACGTCTGCCTGCTTCCCGCTTGCAAGCGTTGCGCCTTTTATAAGAACGTTCCCCATGGTAAAAGTTTAAAACTCCGCATTCTTTAAACTTTCGTGCTTCTGGATGAGAAAAGGATAATTTTCCTGTGCGTTCTCCTTTGCATACTCGGGTTGCTGCTCCTTTATTTTTTTGGCGAAACGCTCGTGCGCACCACCCCCATAGGTGCAAAGTTCTCCCCCCAAGGCACAAACGTGCAGTTTAGCGGTTCAATAGAAAAGCTCACTGTGCGTGATAACGGCTGCACGCTTTCAGTGTGCGATTCCAGTTGCATAAGCGTTTCCGTGGATGAAAGCACGTTCCCCTGCGCCCTCTTGGGAAAAGGCAGTTCCCTTCTCGTAACTGGCCGCGTAAAGCAGGTTGAAGCAGGCTCAAAATTCGTGCAGGCAAGCAAAATTATTCTCCAATAAAGAGGTCTTTGCATCTCAGATTTCCTTGCAATCCTTGCGGGCTTTCTCCTCGGCGCACTCTCGGGGCTTGTTCCCGGATTGCATTCCAACACAATCGCATCCCTTGCAGCCTCCACTTCCATAGATTCAAATTTCCTCTCCTTTTTCATAATGGCGGTTTTTGCAGCGCACATTTCCATCTCTTTCCTTCCCGCGATTTTCATAGGCGCGCCGGATGAGAACACAGTGCAGTCCGTGCTCCCAGGGCACCGGCTTATGCAGGAAGGGAAGGGCTTGCACGCGCTTTACATAGTTTCCGCATCCCTTTGCATTGCAGCGCTGCTCTCGCTTCTGCTCTTTCCCCTTGCGCTGCAGCTCATGCCCCTAATTTATTCGCTCATAAAGCCCTACATGCTTCCTCTTCTCATTCTTGCAAGCGCATTCCTTCTCGCAAGCGAAAAGGATTTCCCTAAAATCGCAAAGGCAACCCTCGTGTTCCTCCTGTGCGGCATACTTGGCATCCTCACAATGAACAGCACAATGCGCGAGCCGCTCTTCTCCGTGTTCGCAGGGCTCTTTGCAGTGTGCGGGCTTCTCGCAAGCTCAAAAGAAAGCTCCCAAGTTCCCCTGCAAGAAACCCCCCTGCTTGAATTCACCCACTGGAAATACGTTTTCGCAGGCGTTTTCCTTGGGATGTTTTCCGACCTTCTTCCAGGCATCGCAGCGCCCGCGCAAATCGCGGTTTTCGCCTCCATCTTCGTGAAAATAGAGGATGCAAAAAACTACCTTGCGCTTGTTGCCTCAATCGCAGCCTCGCACGCGATTTTCGCGCTTTCAGCAGCGCTCTCCTTTGGGAAGGCGCGGGAAGGCTCCCTTGTTGCGATACAGCAAATAAGCGGCATCACTTTCCAGAACGCGCCCGCGCTCCTTGGCACTTTTGCGCTTTGCTTGGGCGCTTCCGCCCTGCTTCTCTTCCTCTTGCTTCGCTTTGCCCCAAGGTTCGATTTCAATAAGCTGCAAGCGCTCCGCTACCCCATAATATCCTATCTCTTCATAGTAGCCTTCCTCATAAACGGGCTTCTTGGAGTTCTTGTGCTTTCAATTTCAGCGTGCCTTGGATTCCTCCCTCTTCTCCTTGGCGTGCGAAGGACCCACGTAATGGGCTGCATTATAGTTCCTTCAATTTATTTGCTGCTATAATTACGTCCTGCGTTCTTCAATTAGTTTTGCTTCTGCGTGCGCGAATACTGCCTTCTCCGCCACGTCGCGCAAGTTGTGCCCAAGCACCGAACTCTCAAATCTCTTTTTTCTTGAGTTTATAACCCCGTTGGCTATTGCAAACGCTATTCCACCCAGAGTAGTTCCTGTCCAAACCAGCGTGTAAAAACCAGTAAAAATGACCTCAAACGTTGATGCTGCATTCAGGAACGCATCTCCCACTGCGATTGCCAAATATGAGGAGTCCAAGGCCATGAGTGCGCCAAGCCACATCCCGCCCTTGTTGCCGCCTCTCAACATTCGGCTGAAACCCTTCAATTCGCCTTTTAGCTCCTTTGCTACAGCCTGCTCCAGTCCTGCTTTTTCTGCAGCGCCCATTTCTCCTGCTTCCGGGGCAATGCCCATGAGGTTTGCATTTGAGGCATCTACGAATTTTGCTGCCGCAGCCTCGCACTTATCTTCTATCTTAATGCGGTCCGTATAAGGGTTAAGCTTTAGCAACGAAGAAGCAATTTTTCTTACCTCCCTATCCTGCGCAGTTCTGGGTTTCCACATGGCTTTTGGAGGGACCTTCCATGCGCAATTGGCTTCTTTGTACAAGTCCCTTCTCTGCTGCAAATTCATGGATGAAATATGCTGGTTCATGGTATCCCGTATATTTTATGGGTTATCTCATTAATAAACCATTTTCCACTACATTTAAAAAGCAGCAAAATCCCTAAAAAGCCCAAAAAAAGCAAAAAATTTTGGAAAAAGAAAAAAAATTAAACAAGAACGGCATTAACCACACGGCAATGCTTCGCATTGCCTATCGTCAACGCTCAAAGCAGTATCGCGTTGACGACGCCATCCTGCCCGACTCTGTTGGTTACTTTTATTTTCCCAACGTCGCTGTCAAGGATTGCGCCTTTTGTAATGAGGTTCTGCCTTGCGTAGTGGCGGTTGTCCGGCGTTTCTGCAACGTTCTTTATCTTCACCCTCTTTATGCCCTCTTTGGTGAGCACGTTTGCAAAGCCTGCAACTTTCAGGCGTATCTTGTAAGTGTTGCCCCGGTGGCGCGACACAATGCGCACTTCCTTGTCTCCTATTTTTGTTGCCCCAAAAGGTGAGCCTGCGAGGTGCAGCTTCTTGTCCGCAGCCTTGCGTATCCTTCCTCCTGTGCCTGAAATCTTGCTTTTGCCTTTTCCGTGGTATTTCTCCATAATAATCCCTCTGGTTAATAGCTAACTCGCTAAAGAGAGTAATTTATAGGTTGTTACCTTAAAAAAGCTTATGCTTCTCGTCCAACACTGCTCCTCGGATGCCCAGAATATAGCGACTCTGCTGCAAAAAATCGCGGTCTTTGAAAAACAGGGAAAACTAACAATACAAGTGCTGAATCCGGACATAGCTTATTCTCCGCTGTGCATAAACGCGGCTTTTGAAACCTCAGAAGGAAAGAATTCCCTTCTCACAACGCTTGCGCTCACGCAGAATTTCTCCTCCGCGCTAAAAATTGCTGGCGCAAAGGATGCACAGGACTTTGTGCTTGTTGCATGGGGCAAGGGCGTAAAAGGCAGCAAGGGCGGAAAAAGCGCCCCAAAATGGGAAAAAATTTCAGGCGCACTTGGGCTCAAAAAGCTCTCATGGGGCAAAAAAGATGCAGCCCACTTCGCGCATTTCTACGGGATTTCAAAAGAGGCGCTCAAGTTCTATCCACTTGAAAAGCTCATAGTAGAAAAGATGGCACTCTCAAAACTCTAACCTACTTTATCCCAAGCTGGCGATATATCATGTCTTTGTCAAACGGAACGTCAAGCCCTAGCACCTGGTGTATGAATACGAATATTTCAACCGCCCTTTTGGGCTCTATCTTGCTCAATAAAATAATGTCCCGCAGGCTCTTTTCCTTCCCAATGAGCTCGTAAAGGTATACTCCGTCCCTCCCGTATTTCTTGTATATGGAGAACCCGTCATCCCCGTATTTTTTGCGTATCTCTTCGCGGGGAAGCTGCGCAAAGGAAACAAAGTTCTTTTTCCCGAAGAACCCCAGTACATCATCTATTTCAAAGAGCGAGCAGTGCATTTGCAGCGCAATTTCCACAAAATCGGTTTTGCCGTCAATGAGCTTGAACATGTCCATCCCAAGCTTTCCGAACTTAAGGGGCAGCGTTGCACTAAGCTCTGCCTTTTGCGCAAACGCAAGTGGCGCAAGCGCAGGCACATCAATGGGTATGATGTCTATCATTTCCTCAATGTCCGAGGGCGGCTCCACCCACTTTTGCTTTTTCGCAGGCGGCGCCGGGGGCTTTAGCGCATCCTTTTTCGCCCTTGCAGCAGCAGCCGCAGGATCGGTTTCCTCCTCCAAAATCGGCTTGAATTTCTCAACAGGCGCAGAGGGCGCTTCCTCGCCTTTTTTCTCCTCGGGCTTTTCCAGCTTTATTATGCCGTGCTCGTCCATGAATTCCAGTATCTCAACAAGCTTTACTTCGGAAATGTGCGTCTCGTTCAGTATCTCTTCCGCGGTTTTCTCCCCGTCTATGAGATTGTAGACCTTTATCCCAACAGGCCCGTATTTCTCGTAAATAAGCTTCTCAAGGCTTGAAAGCCCCGCAGGTATCACGCTTATTTCCTCTTCGTCTGCATCTTTCCCGAATTCCTGCCTCGGCTTTATCCGCCCCTTTTGCCCCTCATCAGAAGGCGCCTCATCAGATTCAGAAGGGTTGCCAGCATCATTTTCATCCGTTCCAAACCCGCCTGCACCCGCCTTTGCGCTTCCTGCTTCATCCCCTTCCCCGTATTTTCCTGCCCCGCTTGCAAATCCGCCCGCCCTTGCAGCACCCACCCTCTGCGCCTGCGCAGGGGCGTCAGTCCCTCCCATTGCTTCCAGCATCCCCGCCCCTTCCATGAAGGAGAGTATTTCAAGTATTTTTTCAATCGGCATGCCGAGCCTTTGCGCAATGGCGCCAGCATCCAGCCCTTCCACTACTGCCTCGTAAACTGAAATCCCTGCCTCGCCAAAGCGCTCAAGCACTTTCCCCTGGTTCTTGAAGCGGTCAATGGGGCGGCTTTCCCTTATTTTTATTTTTGAGTCCGCGCTCACCATCGCAACAACCTGCCCTTTTTACGTTTTCTCTCTCGTTAGGAGTTGCACACAAATCTTTATAAGCGTTGGATTTGCAAGCGGTTTATGGCGCTTGATGACCTGCTTATAAGCACCGGCGTTGACGCTCTTATCCGTCTTGTAAAGGAGAAAAAGAAGATAGAGCTTCCGTTGGCAGCAAAGGAGCTTTCCCTCCCCGTATCCACAGTAGAGGAGTGGGCGCGCGTGCTTGAGGGCGAGGGCATAATCGCGATAAAATACCAGCTCACAAAGGCAATCCTCGTATGGCTCAACCAGGAGCCTGCGGTGATAAACGCCCGCGCGCAAAAAATAACCGAGCAGAAAAAAGAGCTTCTCTCAAAGGTTTCCCAGATGCAGCGCAAGCTCGAATCCTCCGCAAGCGAGCTTGACGCGCTTGAAAAGGATGCAAAGCTGGGGGGCATAAATTCAATTGAAAAGCGCGCCTCAATGCTTGTTGCGCGCATAGAGCAGCTTTCCGCGCTTCGAACTGACGCAAGCGAGCAGATTTCCTCCTCAAAAGCCTCCCTTGATGCGCTTGAAAAGAAAATCTCAAGCCTCTCCTCTTCCCTTGGCATACTTGAGGGTAAAAGCTCCAACCTTTCAGTCCCTCTTCCCCCAAAATCCAAAAAGCAATCCGTTGCGCAGTCCGCGTCCCTTCTCAAAAGCTATGCAAAGAAGCTTGATTCCCAGGCAGAGGACGCAAAGGGCGCATACGATTCAGTCCTGAAGAAAATTGCCGCATTGCAAAAAAAGCTCGAGGACGAGGACCCCACCTCCCTTGCGCGCTCGCTCCGCTCTGATTTGGAGCTTGCGATTTCCTCCCAAAAGCAGCTTTCCTCAACGTTGCAGGAAGCCCTGCTCGAACAAAAGGGATTGCAGGAGCAGATCTCCCGCATTGCAAACAGCATAAAGGAAATGGAACGCTCTTCCACAGAGTTTGATGCGAAAAAATTCCGCTCTCAGCTTGATTCAGTTCAAAAAAGCGCGGAAGGCGCATCCCAAAAGGTGCTCGCAGACCTCGAAGGCACGCGCGCTTCCGTGGACGAGCAGCTTGCAAAAATAGAGGCGCTCCAATTGCAGGAAAAAGGCATAGGGGAAGCAGTCTCCAGCCTTAGAAAAGAATTCAACGAGCTCTCAGAGCACGTCCTTGACACCACAACTCAACTCAAGCAGGCAGCGGAAACGTTTGAGAATTCCATTTCCCCAGAGCTTGCGGAGCTTGAGGGCATAAGCGGAAAGCTTTCCGACATTTCCCTCAAAAAAGTCCAGATAGAGAAGCTCGCAGGGCAGGCAAAAGAGCTTCGCATGCAGCACTCCGAGCTTTCCTCAAAGCTCTCCGCGCTTGAAAAAGAGTCCAACCTCCTAGGAATACTTTCCGACGAGCCGGCTCCGCCCTCCCTTGTGGAAAAAATAAACCTCACTTCCGAGGAAGAGGCGGAGTTTGACAAGAAGCGCGAGGAACTGCGCTCGCTCATAAAGAAAATGTGGGATGAGGACAAGAAGTAATTTACACACCGATACATTTAAATACACTTTAATGCCTAATTAATGCATGTACCTTAGCCGCAAGAATATAGGCGCAGCCAATCAAGCCAATGGCGTTTCCAATTCCAATTGTCCCAGGGCACCCCACACAATTTTCAAGCGCCTCCTAACTGGCGCCGCCGTAGGGACATTCCTTATATTTTCCCCATCCGCATTCCACAGCAACTCCAATTACTCTTTTGCGCAAGAGAGAATTTCGCTCTTCGACATCCTCAACGAATACAAACTGCCCGAACTTTATTCCACGCTCGCAGGCATAAGCAACATAGAAGAGATGGCAAATGGCCCGTACGGGCAGACAGTGCTTGCGCAGCTTGCAACAAAAAAGCTCAATGGCACTTCTGAGAGAGAAATACAACTTGACGCATTGTGCGCATTCACAAAACTCTCGCTTATGTCAAATGATTTCTCAAGCGAGCTCTCCCGCCTCACAAAAGGAAGGGGCATCAGGCAGGTGAACCGCGCAAGCCTGGAAATCCTCTCCCGCGCATTTGTGGCTGCGTGCGAAGGCAACATACCAGAATATCGCCGCGGCAGTGATTTTATAAGAGGCTTAAATTCCGGAAAAATAGACTGCGATTTGGCATCCGTGCTGTTCATACAATTTGCACAAGGCACTGGCATAAATTTCAAATTGCTTTATCTAATCCCGAATGATAGCAGCATCAAGGAGAACCACACTCTAGTCTCAGCAAGAGACGCACATGGCAGGGAATATTTTATAGAGGCGGTAGGGCTCATCGAATCGCAAGGCGCGCCAGTTGCAAATTACGTTTTCCCGCTTCACGACCCAGCGTCAGTCCAAAGATTCGAAGACCACTATTCGTCCATACTGGGCACTTTCAGCGTTATCCACGCAGATGCCCCCCAGGCGGAACCGTTGCTCATATTCTATTCCACCCAAATTGGAAATGAAATAAAACGACTTGCGCGCAGCGATTTGACCTTCGGCCTTTTTGGAGCCGGCGATGCAAAGCAAAACGTACTCCACTACGCGCAAGAACTTGAAAGCCTTCTGCCTAAGGCCAAGCTACTGCCGCCGCAAACAATATCTGACGCAAGGAAACTAATCCAGCTAGCAAGGGAAGCCGTGCAATAAGCGTCAGCAAACTCCTTCTATTTTGCAACTGCAGCCGCAAGCGCACCCGTGTTCATGAGCGCCCCGGCAACAAGCATTGCGATTGCAAACACAACTATCACTGGCACCACCACCAGCGCAACAACCGCTTTCCAAAGCTCAAGCTTGTGCACTTGCATCGAACCCTTTACCACGTTCACAAGGCACACCGCCATGAAGAGCACGTTCACAAACGGTATTGCACTAAAGAGCGTGCTCCCGGTGTTTCCGTACACGAAAATCTGCACGCTTTTCTGGAATCCCCCCTTTGCCCCAAGGAGCTTGAGCACAAGGTGCAAAAAGCCGAATGAAATGTACGCCATCGGAAGCGCAAGCAGGAGCCTTTGAATCGTAAGCTCAAATGCGGACGCAGGCGCAACCGAACTCACGGCTGCACCAGGCGCCCCCCCGGACATAATCCCAGGCGCGAGCGCCCAAAGCGCAAAATACACAATGCATGAGAAAACCGTGCACGCAAGGAGATACACGAATGAGTCCACGTACCCCGTGTCTTTTGTGAGCGCATCAAACCTCTCCTGCGGAATAAGAAACGCATTGTCCTTTATTTTCATAAGAAGCTGTGCAAAATCCACACTACCACCCCATTCTCTTTGTAGCGAAAGCCATTTAAATAAACTGCGAGAAGGAAACGCGGGCAGCAACGACGGAAACAAAATTGCGGGTGGTGCTATTTATGGCAGAACAAACAGACGCAAGAATGCAGCAGGAAAAGGACTTTGCGCAACTGGTAAAGCCGCGCGCTAGCGGGAAGGAAATCGATTCCTATTCTTTTGACAACGACGGCATAAAAGTGAACGTGCGCATAGTATATTACAAGGGGGACTTTGTGCCCACCTACGAAGTCACAGTGCGCGGCCTCTCCGAAGGCACCCGTTTAGTCCTCAACAACCTAAAGACAGAGCTCATCACAACCGTAAAGCTCGACATTACCGACATAATGGACCAGAGAAAGCAGCAGGAAGTGCGCGCAAAATTCGAGGCAAAGGCGCTCCAGCTGCTCGCAAAGAATTTCCCTTCGCTTTCCGAGGCGGACAAGCGCGTGCTCGCATCTTACCTGATACAGAATTCACTTGGGCTAGGCATGCTTGAAATCCCTCTCCACGACGAAATGCTTGAGGAAATAGTGATAAACAACTCCTCAGAGCCAGTATGGATATACCACAAGAAATACAGCTGGTGCAAGACAAACATAAACGTAGATTCCGAGGAGTCCACTTACGATTACGCCGCAATGATTGGCAGGAGAATTGGCAAGCAAATAAACATGCTCAACCCCTTCATGGATGCGCACCTCACAAGCGGGGACCGTGTTAACGCAACGCTCTACCCAGTCTCCTCTTCCGGCAATACCCTCACAATACGCAAATTCTCAAAGAACCCCTGGACACTCCCATACCTCATCGAGCTCAACTGCATTTCGCCCCAGGTCGCAGGCCTCATCTGGCTTTGCATACAAAACGAGCTTTCCCTTCTAGTATCGGGGGGCACAGGAAGCGGAAAAACTTCTTTCCTTAACGCAATCTCCTGCCTTATCCCCGCAAACCAGCGCATAATTTCCATAGAGGACACGCGCGAGCTTACGCTCCCGACTTTCCTCCAATGGGTCCCAATGGTGACGCGCGAGAGCAACGCAGAGGGAAAAGGCGAAGTGAGCATGCTCGACCTTCTTGTGAATTCCCTGCGCCAGCGCCCTGACCGCATAATAGTAGGAGAGGTAAGAAAGCAGCGCGAGGCTGAAATCCTCTTCGAAGCAATGCACACCGGGCATTCAGTATACGCAACGTTGCATGCGGACAATGCGCACGAAACAGTCTCCCGCCTTACGACCCCGCCCATAAATATCCCAAAAGAAATGCTTGATTCCCTTGCGGGCATAGTTGTGCAGTTCCGCCACCGCCGCCTTAACATACGCCGCACGCTTGAGTTCGCAGAGGTGCAAAAAGGCGGGGACGTGAACACCCTCTATAGATGGGACGTGAAGTCCGACCGCATCCTTGAAGCAGGGAAAATGGTAACGCTCGCAAACACGCTTTCCCTCTACGCCGGCCTTACAAACAAGGAAATAGAGGCGGACATAACGCAAAAGGCAAAGGTGCTCAGCTGGATGGTGAAAAAAGGCTACAAGGACGTGAACACGTTCGGCCTTATAACCTCCCGCTATTACATGGACCCTGAAGAGATTGTGGAGCTTGCATCAAAGAACGCTTCCATAAACCTTGAGGCTTGACATGGCAGGCACACCCGATTCGCTGCCTTCCTTTGAATCCCTTTCAAAGCGGGCAAAAAATCTGGAGAAAGATCTCCTTACAATAAAGCGCGACGAGTCAGAGCTTTCGCTTCTTTCGCAGGCAGAAGCGTCCCAAGTGTTTGAGCACGTGGAGTTCCCTGAACTTCTTTCGCGCGCGCAAAACATGGAGCGCAAGCTTTTGGCAGCATACTACCAGCAGTCCATTTCCCGCCCAGAGCTTAAAATGCCAATCTCCGCAGCCCCCACTTTCGCAACAGCCGCGCCCGAGGGCGCATCCGCAACTTCGGATTCCCCAATCTCAATGCTCAAAACCTCTTTTGGGATGGTGTTTGGGAAAAAGGAATCCCCGGCGGGCACCCCCTTTGAATCCCTTGAGCGCGCAGCGCACGTGAAAAAATCCAGGCTTCCCTCTTCCGCAGGAAAGGTGGCAGTGCAATCCGCCCCCTCAGCCCCAATAATCTCATCCCCCGCATACCCAGCCGAGAGCGCATACGTCCCGCAACCGCCAGTCTCCTATGCAAAAACTCAAATCACGCCACCATCGGTATCCACTGCAATGCAACCAGGTTCCAAATCCAGCACAGTCCCACCCATTCCAGTGTCTGCAAAAATACCGCAGCCCGCATACGCGCCAGCATCTGCAAGAATGCAAACCGCCCCGCCATCAATCCCTGTTTCAAAAGCTTCTCCAGCCCAGTCCCCATCAAGCACAATGATGGTGGGCGGAAAGGCAATCCCCATAAAGCCCATGTATTCAGTTTCCCCTTCCCCCCCTCCAATCCCTTCCCTTTCGCAGCAATCGCGCACCGCAAGGGCGGCACCTCCCATCCCGCCTGTGCGCGCCCCGCCGCCTGAACCGCCCGAAGAAGGCGAAGAGGCAGCGCACGAAGAAGAGGGGAACAAAGAGCGCGACTCCCAAGAGGAGGAAGAGAAACTCATAATAAAGCCAATCGCACCTACCGGAACTTCAGTCCCAAAAATCCCAAAAGCAAAGCCTTCATTTGGAAAAGAAGCGCGCGAGGAAATGCAGCCGCAGGAAAATACTATTGAAGAAGAAAAAGGGCCCGAACGTGAAATCCAGCCTGAGCGCGGGCTTTTTTCCCAAGAGGAAAAAGAGCAGCGGGAAAGTTCAGCCGACGAGGAAAAACGCGCACCAGCGCAGGAGCCGCCTTCAAGCGAGCAGCAGGAGCTTGAGGAAATACTAAGGAAATTCGCAAGCAAGCGCAAGGAGGCGCAGGAAGAGCAGGAAGCCCCGGCGGAAAAGGAAATGCAAGAGCAGCCCGCGGCTTCCCAAGAAAGCGAACAAGAGCCCCACGCATTCCTCCCTACCCCCCCAAGCGCAAAGGCAAAGCCCGCAAAAGCAAGGCACGTTTCCCAAATAAAAGAAGAACAAACCAAAGAAGAGCAGGAGCAGCCTGCAATTCCAAAAGGAAAAGAGAAGAAGGCAGTTCTTTCGCAGGAAAAGCCCGCTGCAAAGGGCAAGCTAAAGCCAGTCCTGTTTGCCCCCAAACAGCCCCAAAAAGCAATCGCGCCCCAAAAGCTCATGCCCAGAGCAAAAGCGCAGCAGGAAACCCCAATCCCTTCCAAAAAGCCCGCCGGAAAAAATCCCGCCGAGCCCATAATAACGCCCGCATACGAATTGCAGGAAGAGCCCGCACCGCAGCCGCAAGCGCCTCTAAAATCCAAAAAGAAAGGAAAAGAAAAAGCGGCTGCCCCGCAGCCGCAAATTGAAGCCACTGCGCCAATGCCTGCAAGAAAAAAAGGAGGGAAAAAGCAGGCAAAACAAATGCCGCTTCAGGGGGCAGAAGAATTTCCCCAATCGCTTTCCGGGTTCCCTGCCCAAAATGAAAAGCCCTCCCCCACGCCCGCAGCACCCACTTCCCAAAAGAAAAAAACCGGCATTGCGCCCCAACCGCCCGCACTCCAAAAGAAAAAAGGGAAAGCAAAATCCCAGCAGGAAATGCCGCAACAAACGCAAGCTCCAGCCGCCCCAATGAAAAAACCCTCTTCGCGCACAAAGGCAGCAGTGCAGCCGCAGCCCCAAGCCCAGCCGCGCCCAGTAACTTCTCCCGCTTACCCAACGCAGCCCTTAGGGACGCAAGCGCAAATTCCTTTGCAGCATGCGCACACAACGCAGGCGCAGGCAACCGCCCCCCCTCTTTCCACTTATCCGCAGCAAAGAATGCCGCGCGCACAAGCGCAGCAGGAAGTTACGGTTGCATTTGCAAAACCAGCTCCAAAAATGCGCCCGCAGCCCCCAGCCCAACAGGCAATTGCCGCGCCCCCTGCCCAGCAGCCAACCCCAAGAGCCCAGAGCCGCGCGCCCCAACCAGTGCAATACCCGCAGCAAGTGCGCCCGCAAGTCCCGCCCCAGCAATACCAATCCCAAACCCAGCCGCTTTCCCCATACCAGATGCGCCAGCCTTCCCAAGCCCGCCAGCCCGCTTACCCCCAGCAAATGCGCCCAATCTCCCCTCCCCAGCAGCCCGTTTCATCCCAGCAACCGCCCTATCCTGCCCCAATGCGCCAGCCTCCCTATCCCAGGCAACTACAACCCGCATATCCCCCCCAAGCTTATCCGCAGCAATACAGGCAGCCTCCTTCGCAAGCCCCGTATCCCAACCCGCCCCGCCCGCCTTTGCAGCAGCCTGCCTATCCCGCACAGCAGCCTTACCCCCAGCAATACCGCCCTCCCGCGCAGCAGCCTTATCCTCCCCAATATCCTCAAGCGCAGCCGAGTGCATACCCGCAAGCCGCGCCCGCAAGAAAACCCGCCCTGCCCCAAAGGCAGCCCATAAGAAAGCAGGTTGCGCCAGCCCAAGAAGAGGGGCAGGAACTTTCGGAAAACCTGCAGCAAGAGCATGCGCAGGAAGCGCCCCAAAACATGCTCCCGCTTCCCCCAAAACCAAAAAAGAAACTGCAGCCATCCGGGGAAGAAATCCAGCAGGAAGAAATGCCCCAAGAAACGCAGGAAGGCCCTGGAAACGAAGAATTCGCGCCCCCGCTTCCAAAAAAGAAAATGCAGGAGGAAACGCAGGAAGAGGAAATCCCGCTGCCTCCCCCCAAAAAAGCGCAGCAAGCCGGCGGGCAAGCCCCGATTCCAAAAACTTTGCAGCAGCTCTCCCCCACTCCCTCTTCACAAGATGCGCAGCTTGAAGACCCCGAAGTAATCGCATATGCGAAGGAGAACCTCAAGTGGCTTTACGAAATTTACAAGATGGGCGGCATGAGCAATGCGGATTTCACCGCAAAGGTGCGCGAGCGCATGGGAGGCGCCCCAACCCCTTCAACCCCACAGGCTTCTTCGCAGGAGGGCGGGCTTGCATCCGCAGAAAGCGCGTTCGAGCGGCTTCAGGGCTCAGGCAGCAAGAAATTCAAAAAATAATGCGGCACCCTACGGGAAATTTAAAAAACAAGCGCCCCATATAGACTGAGTTGAGGCTATGAAAAAAGAGCAGCCAATCGCCCCGCACCCCTTCGTGGCAGTTCCCATGCGCGAGGCTGCCGCTGCAAAATCCCCTGTTCCCTTCAAGAATTTCTTTTCAGCCCTCGCATTGCGCTTTCCCGACCTGAAAAACAAGCTCGTGCAGGCGGGCATGAACGAGCAGCCCGTGGAGTATATCGCATCCGCAAGCGTTCTCGCACTCGCGCTTTGCATTTTCCTCTCCGCGCTCACCTACTTCCTCCTCTCCACGCTCAATGCGAATGCGCTATTTTCCCTCGTACTCGCGCCAATATACCTTGTCCTGATGTTCTTCTACGTGATGGCATTCCCAAGCGTGCGCGCAAAGCAGCGTGCGCGCCTTATAGACCAGGAGCTCGTGTTCGCAGGCAGGCACATGCAAATAAGCATAAAGGCTGGCGTGCCGCTTTTCAATGCGCTCCTTGGCATAAGCCGCGAATACGGCGAAGTGAGCGTGGAGTTCAACAAAATAGTCGAGAAAGTGACGCTTGGCGTGTCCGTGAACGTTGCGCTCGCAGAAGCCGCTGCCCAAAACCCTTCAACATATTTCCGCCGCCTGGTCCTTCAGCTCTCAAGCTCCATCACTTCCGGTTCCGATATAGAAAAGGGCCTTGACGCGGTGCTTGACCAGATTTCAAAGGAGCAGACAATCGCGCTCAAGTCTTACGGGCAAAAGCTCAACCCGCTTGTGATGTTCTTCATGATTTTCGGCGTGATAATGCCCTCGCTGGGCGTTGCATTCCTCATCATACTCCTCTCCTTCATAGGAGGCGGGCAGGTGAGCATAAGCGCAACCGCGCTCGCAGGCATACTCGCCCTGCTTGCCATAATGCAGTTCCTGTTCCTTGGTGCAGTTGAGAATTCCCGCCCGAAATTCGATATCCTATAGGTGCTCGCATGAACAACAACACATTTTACGAAACATTGGGGCGCCTTTTCTCGCGCACGCGCACAAGGAAAACCGCAGAGCTCATAAGCTCCGCAGGCATGTCCATGGGCGCAGAGGCGTTCCTTGGGTTCCTTCTCACAATAGATGCGCTCATCACAATATTGCTCTTCATAATATTCTCCAGCATCCCGCTCCTTCGCAACGAAATCCTCAAGCTCTCAGCATTCCTCATCCCCTCGCTCACTGCCTCTTCGCTTCTTGTGCCAGCACTCCTCACGTTCATAATTTCCGTATGCCTCACTTCGCTTCTTGTGTTCCTTCTCTCCTACACAGTGCTCATAATGCTCGCGGAGGAGCGCAAAAAACAGGTCGAAAGCGTTCTCCCTGATTTCCTGCTGCTCGCATCCTCAAACGTGCGCGCAGGCATGGCAATTGATTCCGCGCTCTGGCACGCTGCAAAACCCGAGTTCGGGCTTCTCTCGCGCGAAGTTGAGAACGTTTCCAGGCAGGCGTTTGCAGGCACGCCTTTCCCAAAAGCCCTTGACATGCTCTCAATGCGCTTTGATTCCAAGGCACTCCGGCGCTCAATTTCCCTGATAAAGCAGGGAATCGCATCCGGAGGCGAAATGGCTCAAATACTTGAGCGCACAGCAGAGGACTCGCGCGCAATGCAAATTCTTGCAAAGGAAATTTACGCGTCCCTTCTAATGTACGTAATCTTCATAGTGTTCGCAGCCGCAATCGGCACTCCCTTCCTCTTTGCAGTTTCCACAAAGCTCATCTCAATACTTGAGGGAGTGTTCGCATCCATGCCTGTAATCTCAAGCGCAGCAGGCGCAGGCTTCATCCACCCTGTTTCCCCCTCCATAAGCTCTTCAGAGTTCTACCTTTTCACGCTCGCATCCGCAACAATTACCGCGGTGTTCGCATCGCTCATAATAGGCGCAATCCAGTACGGCTCCAAGAAGCAGGGCATAAAATACATCCCCCTCATCCTCGGGGCATCTATCGCAATATTCCTTCTAATATCTGCATTGCTTGACGCATACGTAAGCGTGTAAGAGGTGGTTTAATGAAAATATTCGGAATTACAAAAGGGCAAGCTGCAATGGAATACTTAATGACATACGGCTGGGCACTCCTAGTAATAGTTGTTGTGCTTGCTGCATTGCTTTTCATAAACCCCTTCCGTGCTCCGGAACAATGCACATTTGACACTCCTTCTTTTGTGTGCGGAAAGCCGCTTCTCACAGCGGACAACGAGCACGCAGGCAAGCTCTATGGGAAAATAACAAACGGCTTCTCAAGCGGCATATACGTGTATGAGGTAATCTGCTCAAACTCAAAGGAAGCGCCCGCGCCCACAAGCACCAACAGCATATTCGTGCCAGCAAGCAACGACTATGCGATAAACGGAATAGAGTGCAAGAAGGACAACACAGCCCCCATGAGCGTAGGGGAGGACTTCTCAGGAAAGCTCTACGTATACTACAAGCTCCCTGATGACGGCGCAGATTTCCCGCGCCGCGTTGCAAGCGCAACGCTTAGCGCAAAGGCGCAGAAAACAACTGCAGTCGCGCCAACAAACCCAACCGGCAACACCAATACAAATACCGCCACTAATCCAGCAACCCCGGGCGCAGGCAATGCCAACCCCGGGAACCCAACTAATCCGGACACGGGCAGCAACACAATAAACCCCAACACCGGCGCGACAAGCCCGTAAGCTGCTTTTCTTCTTTTTCCTTTTTTATTTCCATAACCTTTAGTATTATCCTTAAATCTCTTTTCTTCGAACTCCCCTCATGCACACACTCGTCCTCCTGCGCCACGGCGAAAGCACATGGAATCAGGAAAACCGCTTTAGCGGCTGGACAGACGTCCCACTAAGTGAAAAAGGAAAAGAAGAGGCAAAGGAAGCGGGGCAGCTTCTTCTCAAGGAAAATTTCTCTTTTGATATCGTTTACACTTCAGTTCTCAAGCGCGCAATCCAGACAATGGAATTAGCCCTTAAGGAAATGCATTCCTCCCCTCCCATAAAATATTCCTGGCGCCTCAATGAGCGGCATTATGGCGCCCTCCAAGGAATGAACAAGTCCGAAATGGCGCAAAAGTTCGGAGAGGCGCAGGTGAAAATCTGGAGGCGAAGCTATGCAATACGCCCGCCTTCCTTAAAAAAGTCCGACCCGCGCCATCCAATGCACGATTCCCTTTACAAAAATGTGCCGCGCTCCCTTCTTCCCTCTTCCGAATGCCTAAAGGACACTTACACACGATTCCTCCCTTACTGGAAAGAAGAAATCGCGCCTTCAATAAAGAAAGGAAAGCGCGTCCTAATAGTCGCGCACGGCAATTCCCTTCGCGCGCTCGTGAAATACCTGGACAAGGTTTCCGACAGGAAAATAGTTGAGCTTAACATCCCCACAGGAATCCCTCTTGTGTACGAACTGGACAATTCCCTCAAGCCCCTAAGGCATTACTACCTAGGAGACCCGAAGAAAGTGAAAGCCGCAATGGAAAAAGTCGAAGCGCAGGGAAAGGCGAAAAAGCAGCATTCATAATTTCCTTATGTGCAGCACATTATACCTTCCATTATTCTCTGTTTCTTTAACAAGCTCAAAGCACCTGCGTTCAAGCGCCGCAGCATTCACTTCCGCCGGCACGAAGTGTTCAAAGACAAACACGGCTTCGCCGCCTTTTTTCAGTACGAAAAGTGCATTTTCAATTGCCTCAATTTCCTGGCAGTGCGCCCCAAGATGCGTTACTACAACGTCAAACGAATTTGCCGCGAATCTCTTATACAAGCTGGCGGCAGTGCACAGCTTTACCCTTTCCCTCAAATCCGGATGCACGTGCTTCATTGCAAGTGCAGTCCCGTAAAAGTCTACCTCGTGCGTTTTGATGAATTCCAGCCACTGCTCCCCGCTCCCCAGCCCTATGTCAAGAACGCGCAGTTTTTCTCCCCTTCCGTTTGCCCCCGCAATTTTCTTCTCAAGATATTTCTCAATGTTTGGCCACTTAAGCAAACGCCCATCAGAGTCAACAAAAAGCCCATGGGCATAGTTACTTAGCTTTGTATTCCATACAAGCCATGGTGGCTGCCTATTTCCATAAACTTCATCCTCCCTGTACCTAATTATTCTCGCTGTTATCTGCTCCAGCGTGCGCGGCTTTCCAAAAGAAAAATTCCTGTTTTCAAAAACGCGCAGCCCGTCCATTCGTGCCGCCTTTATTACTGCCTGTGCCATCATTACCTACCGTTATATCGTTGTCATCAAAAATATATAAAGGTGAATGTGTGCAAGCCCTGCACAACCAAATATAAACTTTCCCGCCCGAGATTTTTCTTGTGTCAAGAACAAGAACCCTATTGCTTGTGCTCTCGGCGCTTTTTCTTACTGTATTTGCTCTCTACAGCTACCTGGGCTGGTGGAAGGACGTCCTCGCAGACCCCCAAACCCCGCAGCTTCCCTATTTCATTTTCCGCACAATGCTGCGCATGTTCGCGGCATATGCGCTCGTGGTTGCATTCTCCCTCGCATACGGCATAATCGCGGGGCTCTATCGCACACCGCGGCTTTTCATGCTGCCGCTTCTGGACATTCTCCAATCCATACCTGTACTCGGGTACGTGCCTGCAGCACTCTTTTTCTTCCTCGGCTTCCTCCCAGGCGCGCTAGGCTTTGAAATCGCCTCCATTTTCCTAATCTTTACGGGAATGGCATGGGCAGTCACATTCTCAGTCCTCTCAGGCGTGCGCAACATCCCAAACGACATACGGGAAGCCTCAAATTCCTATGGCCTGCACGGCTGGCGCTACGTGTACCACATCGTGCTTCCCGCAATAATCCCCGCCTTCATAACAGGCAGCGTTCTTGCATGGGGCGGCGGCTGGTATTTCCTGGTTGCAGCCGAAATGCTCACCTACGGCACAACAACGCATTTCCTTCCCGGGATAGGCACCTACCTTGGGAACGCAGTATACAACCTTGGCAACATCCCTGCAGCGCTTTTCGGCCTCATCGTGTTCGTTTCAATCGTGTACACCATCAACATGCTGGTATGGAAGCCGCTTCTCTCATACTCCAAGCGCTTCAAAATACAGACAATGAAATCCGAAATGCTGGAAGAGGAAGAGGAGGATTCCGCAATTGTGCGCCTTTTCATATGGGTGCGCTCCAAATCCCATTGGTTTGATGCGCACATAAACGAGCCAATAGAGCGCTTTTTCATTGCAATGCGCAAATACAAAATCGGGGTGAAATACGTCCCCCGCACGCGCCGCCATTTGCAGATGCCCGCATGGGAGCTCTTCTCAATTTACACCGTGCTCTTCCTTGTAGTGATGTTCGCGCTTCTCTGGTTCTTCTCATCCTCTTTCTCCGCCCCCGTGATAAATTTCTGGAACACCCTTACAACGCACAAGGAAATCCTGGAGCTTCCAATACTCGCAGCCCGCTCTTTTGTGCGCATCCTGATAGCATACATAATCGCGCTCGTGTGGACGCTCATTGCAGCAATAATCGTTGTGCGCAGCTCGCGCCTCTCCCAGATATTTTTCCCTGTGTTTGACATCGGCCAATCCACCCCCGCACTCGCGCTCTTCCCCTTCATCGTGATACTTGTGATAGGGATTTTCGGCGGCGGGCAGTTCGGGGTGGAGGTCGCATGCATCCTTCTCCTTCTCACGGGCACCCAATGGTACCTGCTCTTCAACATAATAGGCGCGCTTCGCAACATTCCCGGTGACATACTCGAAGCTTCGCGCGCATTCGGGCTCAAAAATACGCTCCTCTACCAAAAGATACTCATCCCGGCAATCCTCCCAGGCATAATACTTGGCAGCATACAGGCATGGGGCGGCGCATGGAATTCCCTCATAGTAAGCGAGTACATTACGTACAACGGGCAGGTGCACTCAGTGCCGGGCATAGGCGCTTTCCTCTCAAAGATGACAACCTCGGCAAACCCAGACCCGCTTGCAATAACGCTTTGCATCGCAACAATAACGACCGTTATAATGCTTATGAATTACTTCATCTGGCGTCGGCTTTTTAATTATGCCGAGCGATTCAGGTTTGAAGGCACATAATTCCCAAAAGGCGAAAAAATGGCAACAAAGAAAAAAAAGTCCCCAAGCGTGGAGCTTGAAGTGCGCCACGTTTACAAGGATTTTGTGGAGGCAAAGAACCGCGCGCGCGCCCTTGAGGACGTGAGCTTCCACGTGCACGAGCACGAGTTCGTGTGCGTAGTAGGGCCTTCAGGCTGCGGCAAGTCCACCCTGCTTCGCCTTATCGCAGGCCTTGAGACTCCCACAAAAGGCGAGGTGCTTTTCCGCAACAAGAAGGTGACAGGCCCCGACCCGAAAATGAGCGCAATGATTTTCCAGACTTTTGCGCTTCTTCCCTGGAGGAGCGTGTACGAGAACATTTCCCTTGGGCTTGAGTCCATAAACGTCCCGCTTGAAAAGCGCCCGCCCATCATAAACAAGTACATAAAGCTCATGGACCTTGAGGATTTTGCAGATGCCTATCCCTTTGAGCTTTCCGGTGGCATGAAGCAGCGCGTGGGGATTGCGCGCGCGCTCGCAGTGGAGCCGCGCCTCCTTCTCATGGACGAGCCCTTTTCCGCGCTCGACGCGCTTACAGCAGAGAACCTTAGGCGCGACGTGCTTGACATCTGGAACGACCCGCGCACCGCAACGAACACATTCGTGATGATAACGCATTTGATAGACGAGGCAGTCTTTATGGCTGACCGAATAGTAGTGCTTTCCAAGCGCCCTGGGCGCGTTATCGCGGACATACACGTGGACGTGGAGCGCCCGCGCACAGAGCACACGCGCGACCCCGAGTTCTTTGAGATGTGCGACATGATAAAGCGGCTTATTTCGTACCACTCAGGCGGCACAATACCTGAACCAGACAAGTAAATTAAAGAAGCCCGCCCAAACTTTCCGAACCAGACAAATAAACCCAGCGCGCGCAATTCCAGAATCCGGCAAGTGACTTAAATTAGTGCAGAATCTATCTTTGCCCTATCAAACCCGACAATTATTTTCCCGCCTATGTCCAGCACAGGGACTCCCATCTGCCCGCTCTTTTTCACCATCTCAAGCGCCGCATTCTTGTCCTTTGCAACATCAATGTCCGAGAATTGCACTCCCTTGCCCTTCAAATACTGCTTTGCCATTGTGCAAAACGGGCAAGTCGGCGTGGAGTATACTGTGATTTTTTTCTGCATTCCCATCCCCCCCATGTTTTTCATAAGCTCATCCATTTTCTTTTTCCTTATCCATTCCAGTTCGTCCATAAATACCACCTACCCAATTTTTTGCGCAATTCCAATGAGCTTTCCCACGTTCTCGCCCCTAATAGAATAGCAAATGCGCTTTCCTTCCCTTCTTGTTTCCACAAGCCCTGCCTCCTTGAGCACCCTTAGGTGCTGCGAAACGTTCGGCTGGTTTTTCCCAATGCTCCTCCCAATTTCCTGCACGCACCCCTTGCTTTTTGCAAGCTTTTGCACGATTTGCAGCCTGGTTGGGTCGCAAAGAGCCAAAAACACTTTCGCCATGCGTTCGTTTTTCATATGCTTATATGCGCATATGAATATATAAAGCTTTGCTGCTTCCGCCTCCCAAAACAAAAAAATAAAAAAGAAGGGCTTATGCAAAGCCCCTCTCTATTTCCTGCGCACGCAGCTTTGCAGCCTCAAATGCAGAAGAAAGCCCTTCTTCATCAAACTTCCTTCCCCATGCCTTAAGCCCTGCGCGCGTAGTCCCTTTCCTTGATGCTACCTTTTTCACAAATTCCGCGGCTCCCCATTCCCTTTCTTCCATGAGCCTCTTTGTGGAAGAGAGCACGTCCCGCGCGATTTGCGCAGCCTCGCTTTTTCCAAACCCTTCCCTGCAAAGCGCATCTTCCATGCAAGGCAGCATGTGCTCATCCCGTATGTTGCGCACCGCAGCCCTCACAAGGAACGCAGGCCCGCTTGCGCACACCGAAGTCCATACTGCAACCTGCTTTTCTTCCACCTCGTAGGTTTTCCCAAGAAGGGAGAGCATTGCGCGCGCAATCGCGCCTTCCCCGTTTTTGGAGTTTGTTGCAACCGCAGTCTGCGACATCCCAATTGATGCGCACAAATTCGGCATGCACCTTACAACTGCCGCGCCCGCAAGCTCCCTCTCAAGATATTCCAGCGGAACGCCCGCCGCAACGGACACAACAATCTTTCCCTGCGCGTGAGCGCCTATTTGCGCAACAACCCCCTTCATTTGCTGGGGCTTCACGCACAAGAGCACGATGTCCGCTTCCTGCACTGCTTGCACATTGTCCGTGGAGGTTTCAATCCCCTCCTGCGAAAGCGTGTGCAATTTCTGCGCATCCCTTCCGGTTGCAACAACGCCGCCTATGCCTTCCACTTGCGCAAGCTTTTTCGCAAGCAGCGAGCCTACATTCCCGCTCCCGCCAATCACGGCTATTCTTTTGCCTGCAAGCAAATTCTTTTTGTCCATCATCGCACCTTCAACAAGCGCATCTTTTCTAAATGCGCCTTTCGTGTCCGCCTCATTCTGGGCGCGAACACCCGTTTTGTATTTTATTTTCCATTTTTACACCTCTTTTATTTTTATCCAGTAGCCTATTGCAAAAACTAACGTAATGAAAGCAGAATTCAAATTGCAAAAAAGTAGTTTAGTGGGCTAGCGCCCTGGCGTCGGTGCAAAGCAAAGGCTAAGCGTGTGCACAAAAAGTTCCAACGCATTGCCCTTTGCCATAGGGGAGAACTGCGCCTTAAGTAGTATTTAATGCTTCCTTCCCAGCCCAAACCGCCCAAACCTGCAAGCATTATAAACCTACGGCGCATAGTTTGTGCGTATTTCTATTCAGAAAAGAGGTGTATCTATGTATCCTTCACCACAGGCACAGGCATATGACCGCGCAATTACTGTATTCTCCCCAGATGGAAGGCTGTTCCAGGTGGAATACGCAAAGGAAGCAGTAAAGAGGGGCGCAACCGCAGTTGGCGTAGTGTGCGCAGACGGCGTAGTTCTCGCAGCATTCAAGAATGCAACCTCCTCCCTCCTAGTCCCAGAAAGCATGAAGAAAATTTTCGAAATAGACACTCACATCGCATCCACAGCAAGCGGCTTGATCGCAGATGCACGCCGCCTGGTAGATATAGCGCGCCTGGAAGCGCAAAGGCACCGCCTTTCCTACGCAGAACCCGCCTCAGTAGAACTAATCGCAAAGAACCTGTGCGACATAATGCAGGCATACACCCAATATGGCGGCATCCGCCCATTCGGCGTGTCCCTCCTGATTGCAGGAGTGGATGGCTCGGCAAAACTCTACGAGGCAGAGCCCTCGGGAGCACTAACGGGCTATAAGGCAGCCGCAGTAGGAATGGGAAAGAAAGAGGTAGAGGAATTCTTTGAGAAAGAATACAAGGAAGGCATCTCCCTAGAGGAAGGAGTCGCACTCGCCCTAAAGGCAATAAAGAAGAGCGGGGACGCAAAGCTCACCTCCGACAACATAGAAATTGCGGTCGCAAGCACGAAAAAGAAGGAATTCACGGTGCTCTCCCAGAAAGAAGTGGAAAAATACCTAAAGTAAGGCAAAAGTAGCACATTTTTCCACAAGTAATATATATGCATCATTCGCAATACTACTGTAGAAATGCGAAAACGAAGGCGTCTTAATGTCAAGCCTTGAAACAGCGATAACCGCGCACATGGATTATGCCGGTGAACGCTTTGAAATACTGGTGGACTCCGAGCTCGCGAGGATGTACAGGGACGGCCGCAAAAAAGAGCTCAACAACGTTCTCGTTGTTGAGGAAATCTTCAAGAACGCAAAGAAGGGCGAGCGGCACAAGGCAACCGAGCTCCAAAAGGCCTTCCACACGACCGACATTTTCGCAATCGCGGACATAATACTGAAGAAAGGCGAACTGCAGCTCACAACAGACCAAAAAAGGAAAATGCTGGAGGAAAAGCGCAAGAAAATAATCGCAATACTCGCGCGCGAATGCATAGACCCGCGCACAGGCGCGGTGCACACCGTAATGCGCATAGAAAATGCAATGGAAGAGGCTCGCGTGCAAATAGACCCCTTCAAGGACGCGGAATCGCAAATTGACGACGTGATAAAGGAGCTCCGCCTGATAATCCCAATGAAGTTTGAAAAGACAAGGATTGCAGTGAAAGTAGGCCCAGAACATGCGCAGCGCATCTATGGGATGCTCCGCGAGCACGGGATACAAAAAGAGGAATGGGACCGAAACGGAAACCTCATAACAATGCACGAACTTCCTGCAGGCCTTGTGGGGGAATTCCTTGACCGCCTGAACAAGGCAACCCAAGGCTCCGCGCAAACAAAAATAATGAAGTAATATTTCAAAAGAGAAGGTCAACAACCCTCGCCTAAATGCGCGGGCTTGACAAAACAATGAAAAATAATATTTAAAAATAACCGCGCATTTACCCGCCGAAGGCGGGCTTGGGCGCGGGTTGTTGGTGAAAAAATGAAAAACAATATAGTGCTCCCAGGGCAGATGGTGGCAGACCGCCCAGTGCGCCTCCCCTACTGCTATGTAGAGAAAAACAAGACGTATGCATCCGTGCTCTCGCTTCTTTCCGAGGACGGCAGGCTCGTCCCGCTTTGCGGACCCTACGAGCCCATGCTTGACGATTACGTAGTCGCATACGTGCAGGAAGTGCGCTTTTCAGGCTACAACATAAACATAAACGGCGCTGCAAACGCATACCTTTCCGGGAGGGAAACAGCCCAAAAGCTCCAGCTTGGCGACGTGATATACGTGCGCATAAACTCGGTTGACGAGGTAAAAAGTGTTGAGCTCACGGATGCACGCATACTTCGAGGCGGAAAGCTCATAGAGACTGACGCAGTGAAAATTCCCCGCATTATAGGGAAGAAAAATTCCATGATTGGAATGATTACCGCAGCAACCGGCTGCGAAATTTACGTCGGGCGAAACGGCTACATCTGGGTATCTGAGAAGGGAAATGCAAAGCTTGCAATTGAAACAATAAAGATGGTGGAGGCGCAGGCGCACATAAGCGGGCTTACTGACCGCATAAAGGCGCATCTGGATGCACAAAAAAGCGCACCCGCCCCAACAAATTAATTTTTAGGTGAGAAAATGGCAAAAGAAAAACCACAGCTTATAATAAACGGAAAACGCGCGGACGGCCGCTCAATGGAGGACCTTCGCCCCATAAAAATAACTGCGCACGTTCTCAACGACGCCCAAGGTAGCGCGCTCGTAGAATGGGGCAACAACAAAATACTCGCAGGAGTGTACGGTCCCCGCGAATGCATCCCAAGGCACGACGCGTCCCCGTACCGCGCAGTAGTTCGCTGCCGTTACACAATGGCGCCTTTCTGCTCGCTTGAAGAGCATGGAAGAAGCGGCCCAAACCGCCGCTCGCACGAGCTTTCCAAGGTTATACGCGAGGCATTCGAGAACGTAATAATCTCAGAAGCATACCCGCGCACCCAGATAGACATTTACATGGAAGTGCTCCAATCCGACGGCGGGACGCGCTGCGCGGCAATAACCGCAGCAGCAGTTGCGCTTGCAGACGCAGGCATCCCAATGAAGGACCTCGTATGCGCAGTCGCAGTTGGAAAAATAGACGGCCAAGTCGCAGTTGACTTCTCAAAGGACGAGGACAACTACGGCGAATCCGACATGCCAATCGCAATCGCGCCAAGAAACGGAGACGTGCTTCTCTTCCAGATGGATGGGAACCTCACGCGCGAGGAACTCTCAAACGCGCTTGAAATGGCTTACCGCGCATGCGCAAAAGTGAGCGCGCTGCAGGCAGCAGCCTTAAAAGCAGTGTACGACGGCCCCAAGCCCCAGGCTTCCCTTGTGCTTGGCAATAAACAATAAACGTTAACCGGGTGACAATATGGAAATAATAAAAGAACTCAAAAAAGACGCATTGAAGAGAATACTTTTGCAGGGAAAGCGCCAGGACGGCCGCCACATGTACGACTACCGCCCAATCTCCATACAAAAGAATGCGATTCCAAACGCAGAAGGCAGCGCGCTTTGCCACCTTGGCAACACGCAGGTGATTGCAGGCGTAAAATTCGACGTTGCAACTCCCTTTGCAGACCGCCCAACTGAAGGCGTGCTCTCAACAGGCTGCGAACTCGTCCCGCTTGCATCCGACTCCTTTGAGCCCGGCCCTCCAAGCCCGGAGTCCATAGAGCTTGCGCGCGTGGTAGACAGGGGAATTCGCAGCAGCGGCTGCTTAGACCTCAAGTCCTTTTTCTTGGAAGAGGGAAAAGTGCTCGCGCTTTACGTTGACTTGTACGTTGTAGACTATGACGGCAATTTCTTTGATGCGGCTGCACTTGCGGCAATGGCTGCACTCACGTGCACCCGCATGCCAAAAGTCGAAGAGGGCAAGATAATACGCACAGAGAGCACAGGCTTGCTTCCCCTGAACGGAAAAGCCGTAACCTGCACATTCGCAAAAGTGGACGACCACAAATTGCTTGACCCGTCCCTTGACGAGGAACGCGGAATGGACGGACGCCTCACAATAGCAACTTGCGGTGAGAATGTGTGCGCAATGCAAAAGGGCGGATGGGGCGCATTTACCAAAAAGGATATATTGGAATGTGTGGATATATCTTCTGAGAAGTCAAAAGTGCTCTGCTCGCTTTTCTAGAATGGATAAACAAATGGATTGGTGATTTTGATGTCAGGAAGAGACGTAAGATACGGCGCAGAAATACGCAAACAGGCGGACAAGGTGAGGGCAACAAAGCGCCTCTCATACTCCTGCCCGACGTGCGGAAAGCTCGCGGTAAGGCGCACCTCAAACTCCAAATGGACGTGCAAGTCCTGCGGAAGCTCATTTGCAGGGGGCGCATATTCGCTTAGCACCCCAGCCGGTGACGTAAGCAACCGCCTGCTCACAGAATACAAGAAGAGATAAACGAGGTGCCTACATGTACACTTGCGCAAAATGCAAAAAGGAAATACAAAAGCTTGACACGAAATTCACGCGCTGCCCCTCGTGCGGGCACCGCATCCTCTACAAGCAGCGCCAGCCAATCGCAAAGGACGTTTCAACGGACTAAGTGGTTCGCGTGTTCCATTCAACTCTGGAATTCAACGCAAAAAGCGCGCAGGATGCAAGCGCAATTTTGCACGCGCTTTCCCTTGAATGCAGCAAAATGGAACGCAGTTCCTGCAAAATAAGCGCAAAAGAAGAGCGCGTCCTCATAGAGATTTCAGCATCTGACATTGTCGCATTAAAAGCTTCCTTTAATTCCCTGTGCCGAATACTTGAGGCAATTTGCGGGATAAAAAGGCAGGCTTTAAAAGAAAAAGAAGAATAAACAAAAAAGGGTGTTTCATATGGCAGCAAACGTTCCAAAAAATACCGATGACCTTGAAAAGCAGTTGCAGGATTTCCAAAATCTCCAGAGGCAGCTCCAGCTCCTCTCAATGCAAAAGCAGCAGGTCGCAGTGCAGCTTGACGAAGTGAAAATGGCAGAGGAGGAAATGGCAAAGAGCAAGGGCGCGCTCTTCCGCGCAGTCGGCTCGCTCATAATGGAGTCCTCAAAGGAGGACGTGAAGGCATTCCTGAAAGAGAGGAAAGAGACCCTTGACATGCGCGCAGGCATAACCGCAAAGCAGGAGGACAAGCTCCGCAAGCAGCTCACAGAAATGCGCACGCAGCTTGAGGCAGCCGCAAAAATGGCGGCACCGCAGCAGTAAGTTCTACTTTTCTTTTCTTAATTTTTTTAATTTCCGCATCCTATTTTGTAAATATCATACTCGCATCTCTTTTCTTTTTCCAGCCCATCCGCAATCTGCGCAAGCACTTTTGCCTTTACCCGCATGTACGCTTCCCGCCCAACCTCCCTATTCCCAATCGCATACCTCAAATTTTTCGCATTAAAGCAAAACATGCTCTCATTCACATTCTCGCAGTTGTGGCAGAAGTAGCAGTCCGCGCAATTCGTGGAGTCGCTTACCTCAAAGCACCTTGAGAGCTTTGTGGAATTGTAGCAATGGATGCAAAAGCTGCACTGGAGCACGTATGAGCACCCGAACGCATACTCGCATTCCCTTGGCCAAAAGGAATATGCAACGCATTTTGAGAACCAGCAGAAAGCGCTGCGGTAGCAGTATTGGGTGGGTCCGTAGTTTGAGCACTCAAGCGTCCCAATGTTAGTGCCCCACACAATCTCAGGCGTGCTCGTGCTTATTCTCGAAAGCGTTTCTTTTGCGCTTGCAAGCGAAAGCGCCTCAACTTCCCCTGCCTCAAGCTTTTTCTCCCCAAGCAAAAGCGCCTCCTGCGCTGTTACTACCTTGTTTCCCATGCCCTCATAATACCTCACCGAAGGGCAAAGAACAGCGTTCCCGCTCACCACTGATTTCTTCCTCTTCACTCCACCGCGCAAACGCCCTGCAATCCATTTTGCATACGCATCAATGCCGCGCAGCTCCTTTCCAAGCAGTATCTTCGTAACTTTCCCAAATGCAATTTCTATCTCTTCCATATCAACCGCCCATTATCCCCAATATTCCCTGCACGCTGCCCTTCGCCCCAAGCTCCCCTGCAATCTCTTCCTTCAATTTTGCCTTAAGCGCTGCAAATTTCCCCTCTTGCAGCTCCAGATTCCCAATGCATCTCCTCTTTGAGCGCAAATTAAAGGAAAAAAGGCAGTCGTGGCAGTTCTCAACGTTTGCGCAGTAAAAGCAGTCAGAGGAATTGTACACGTGCACGCACTCAAATACGCGGCTGCACTCATAGCTCTCAAACCCTTTAATCGCAAAATGCGCGCCCTTCCCAGCGCCCTCGCTCCCAAAAACGTATTCGCAATACTTAACTCCATTCGAGTATGCAACGTACTTGCTGTAAAAAACGTCATAAGAGCAGTGCACGAAATTCGAGTCTATAAGTCGGTTTGCAAGAGTTGCATTTGAGCAATTCCCAATCAAATTGTTGCCGCAATAGCGCACGCTTTCGCCCAATGCCTCAATTATGGAATCAATATCCTTTATGTCGTTCACGTTCAATTGCGCAGCCGCAAGCGCATACTTCCCTATCTCGTCCCCGGAAATGAACTTTGTTCCCTCCACATATTCTCCACCAACAACAATTTCCCTGCCGCTTATTGAGGATTTTCCAATCCGAAAATGCGGAACGTCCCTCTTCAAATACTCCTCAAACTTCCCAATGCTTCCTACTTCCCCGCCAAGAAGCGTGCGGCACGTGCTGCCCCACGCCTTGTCCACCCATTCGGGAGCATTTTTGTTTTCCATGGTGAAATATGTACTCTTTCTTATATTAATAAATTCTTAAGAAAAAACGCAATAAAACCGAAAGAAATATATGTATTTTTCGTGTATTTAGCATATGAATCTTGATGCAAAGGACAAGAGGCTGCTTGACCTCATGTACACAAATTCCCGCCAGAGCTTTGTGCAGCTTGGGAAAAAGCTCCACCTAAGCAATACCGCAGTGCAACGGCGGCTGGCGCAGCTTTTGCAGCAAGGCATAATTTTCTTCCCGCTTGCAAACGTGAGCTTTGCAAAGCTTGGGTTGCGCTCCTACCGCCTCTACTTCAAGTTCGATTCCCTAGACAAGAAAACAGAGGAGGAAGTGCTGCGCGTGTTTGAAAACCATCCCCGCACGCTCTGGGGCGTGATATGCGAGGGCGAATACGATGCAATGTGCCGCATACTCGCAAAAGACGAGCTTGAGGTCGAGCGCTTTGCATCCCTTATGATAGAGCACTTCGGCTCAAAAATCGTTGAGAAAACAATCGCAACAACCACTTATCAGGTATATTTCCCGTGGAACAAGGCATTTGGGACTCCCCGCTCCCCTCCGCTTCCTCCCGAGGCTCTTGCGCACATTGAAAAAACCGATTCAATAGACCTTATCATCCTTCGCGAGCTTTATGGCAATTCCCGCATTAGCAGCGTGGAGCTCTCAAAAAAATCAAACCTCACCCCCGACGCCGTGAATTATCGCATAAAAATGCTCCAAAAGAAAGGGCTCATACAGGGCTTTACTGCATGGTTTGATGCAAAAAAACTCGGCTTCAACTACTACAAGTTCCTCATAGGCTTTCGCAGCATTACTCCTGAAAAAGAGAAGCAATTCCTTCGCTTTTGCGCTCAAAACGACAACGTTGTTTTCCTGAACAAGGCAATAGGCAGTTGGGACATCGAAGTGGACATAATAGTGCGCGACAATTCCGAGCTTCACGATTTCACTAGGGAAATAAAAACAAAATTCGGGCACATAATTGGCAGGCACTCCTTTATTTCCGTTGTAGAGGAGCGCATGCTCAATCCCCTGCGCAATGAAGGGCTTCAGTAGTGCCGCACCACTCTTATCGTGTTCCCGGTTTCCAGAGCAATAAGGAAGCACAATATTATCCAGTCGTAATTCGTCTGCACAATTTTCAAATACCACAACACAACGAACATCAAGCTTGCAATCATAGCATCACCGATAACAATTCCCCCAAAACCCTTTTATTCTTGTTCGCAGACTGCTTCTTATGCAAAAGTTCTCCTCCTTGCTCACAAAAGCCTCGCGCTCAAGCTGCCTCATCACTTTCCATTCCCTTGCAGATTTGGACGCAGTTGCATCCGCATACGTTTTCTCGCGCTTTTGCAAGAAGGCAAAAATCGTAATTCCCGACCACATAAACGCAGAGGCGCGCCATTTTGCGCTCCACTACGCGCTCACCCTTCACTCCCTTGCAGACGTGCAAAATGAAAAGTTTGACCTCATAATCCTTCTTGACTGCTCTTCCGCAAAGCTTGCGCCGCATCTAATTGCAAAAAAGATAGACGCAATAATAGACCACCACGAGGCGCACGATGACGAGCTCAGTGCTCCCATAAAAATAAAGGACGCAAGCGCAAGCTCTGTGTGCGAAATGCTTTCCTTCCTGCTTCCCACAAAAAAGATAGACGAGAAAATCGCTTTTGCGCTTGCTGCAGGAATCGTGTCCGACAGCGCGCACTTTAGGAGTGCAAGCGCACGCACTTTCAAGGCAATGCACTCTCTCCTCTCCAAATGCAAATGCTCTTACCAAGAGCTTCTCAAGGAGTGCCACGTCCCAGAAGATATTTCCGCGCGCACCACAACTCTCCAATCCTTCCAGCGCATGCAGTTTGAGAATGCCGGCAACTACATAATCGCCTGGAGCATTACAAACGCATACGAGTCCCACGCAGCCCTTTCCCTTCTCAACATAGGCGCGGATTTCGCATTCGTGGGGCACGCAGGCAAAAAGGCTGCGCGCATAAGCGCTCGCATGGACTCCTCGCTCACCCTTCCCATCAGCGTTGCGGACATAATGCGCGAAATTGCGCCCCTCATAGGAGGCACCGGCGGCGGGCACAAATACGCAGCAAGCGCGTCCGGAGACAATCCAGCGCGCCTAAACGAAGCCCTCTCCGCATGCGTGAGGCTTACAAATAAGAAATTGCTTGCAGTAAAGGATGACGGACACGTACAAACAATTAAGTGGTGAGATTTATGGTCGGAGTAATAGTAGTAGGGGCGCAGTGGGGCGACGAGGGAAAGGGAAAAATCGTAGACCTCTATGCAAAGGAAGCAGAGGTAATCGTGCGCTTTTGCGGCGGCGCAAACGCAGGGCACACCGTAATGCACGGAGGAAAGAAATACAAGTTCAACCTTCTCCCCTCCGGCGTTCTCCATCCCCAAAAGATAAACCTCCTAGGGAACGGCACTGTAATAGAACCTGAAAAGCTCCTTGCAGAGCTTTCCGAGCTAAAAGCAGCGGGCATCACTCCCAACCTCTTTATTTCCCCAAAGGCCCACGTAGTGCTTCCCATACACAAGGACATTGATGCAGCAGAAGAAGAGCACAAGCAGGGAAATGCAGCGGGCACCACAAGGCGTGGAATAGGCCCCACATACGCAGACAAGGCAGCGCGCTTTGGACTGCGCTTCGAGGAGTTTTGCGACGAGGAAACCCTGCACGAAAAGCTCCCCAAACTCCTTCACCTGAAAGAAAGGATGCTTGGGATATACGGAAAAAGCCCGTCGCAGCCCGCGGAGAAAACCCTTTCCCAATACATTTCTTACTCAAAAGAGTGCCGCAAATACATTGCAGACGCCTCTTTCATTCTCAACGATGCAATCTCAAAGAAAAAGAACGTTCTCTTTGAGGGCGCGCAGGCTACAATGCTTGACATAGACCACGGCTTTTACCCCTACTGCACCTCCTCAAATACAACTGCCGGGGGCGCATGCACAGGAACAGGCGTAGGCCCGACCGCAATAAACGAAGTAGTGGGCGTAGTGAAAGTATACACTTCCCGCGTAGGGGAGGGGCCTGTTCCCAGCGAAATTTTTGATTCCACAGCAGAGAAAATACGCGAGCGAGGCGGCGAATTCGGCACAGTTACAAAGCGCCCTCGCCGCATAGGCTGGCTTGACCTTGTAACGCTCCGCTACTCAAAAATAGTAAACGGCTTGACAGGGCTCGCATTCACGCGCTTAGACACTCTCGCAGGCTTTCCAAAGGTGAAAATATGCACTGCATACGAGCTTGAAGGGAAAAAGATAACCCACATGCCGCTCACGAGCCAGGACTTTGCGCTTTGCACTCCCATCTACAAGGAATTTTCAGGCTGGGAAGATTTGGGTGCGGGCTGGGACAAGTGCGCAGGCAATTCCCTTGACACGCTTCCCAAGAATGCGCGCACGTACTTGGAGTTCATCTCAAAAGAACTTGCCACGCCCATATACTTCGTAGGCGTTGGGCCTTCGCGGGAGCACGCAATAGTATTAAAAGACGTTTTTCGCAAATAAACACTTATTCGCCCCTGTAGCTCAGAGGTAGAGCGCGTGCATGGTAAGGGCTTTCTTTTCTCTTAAAAGAGAAA
Source organism: Candidatus Anstonella stagnisolia (assembly GCA_902384585.1). Lineage (GTDB taxonomy): Archaea > Micrarchaeota > Micrarchaeia > Anstonellales > Anstonellaceae > Anstonella > Anstonella stagnisolia. The sequence goes on along the minus strand of CABMCJ010000002.1, from coordinate 120,643 downwards.
AGAAACCCCTGGGAAAGAAAAGAGAATTAGAAGTCTATTTCCCGTTTTCCATAAAGCACGAGGCCATGGGTTCAATCCCCATCGGGGGCTTCCTGTTTTTCAACTTCCCATACTGCCCACCTTTTAAACTCCCAAACCCATAATCTAACACACGGCAGGAAAGTGCGCCCATGGCTGCTCAACAAATACTAATCGCAGGCAAGCGAGTAACTATTACCGGAAAGGCTGGAGGTTATTTGGAAGGGCGCCAAATGGCATATGACATGGGCGGCAGGCTCATATCACACGCTCTTGACGACAAAGGACCAGTAATCCCAGATGCTTCAGGACCGATAATAAAAGTATACTACCGCTGGCACGACGAAATTGTCGCACACCCTGCAGAGGGTGAAAAATTCAAAAAAGGGGACATTGTTGATTCGCAAACCCGCTGGATTCTTCCTGAAAGAGATGTTTTACGCCTTGCGCCAGAAGCTTTTGATGATGAAAAAGGTCTTTATCTTTATATCAAACCAGCACATGTCATAGTAGATAAGGGAAGAACTATCATCCAGCCCAAAACAATAAAAGTCGTGCGAAATGTTGTCCAAAAATCCAGGCAAGGCGGCAAAGTTGATGAAGAAACCTGCCTTCCTTTGCAGGTTTCCCAGAAAGTTTGGGATGCTCTTTCTGAAGATGACAAAAGGTGGCTTCTCAGAATTCCCGGCGTTGCGGTTCGACCCATACACCATCAAGCTCAACATCCACCCTTCCTTCAAATGTGCGATACTAGTTGAAGGCGCGATAATACTGGCACCGAAGGCAGAGGCTCCAACTCAATAAGCATGCTACGCCGCGACGCCACGACCTTTAAAAACAATAGCGGCAAAATTATCACATGAACCCATTCCTAAAGGCAGGCATCCTTACGGCTCTCGTGGTGCTGCTCGCATTCCTAATGGTCTCCCAGATAGACAACATGCGCGCAAACGAGCTAAGGAAAAACGTCGAGTCCGTGCTCGCGCAAAAGCAGGCAGAGGATGTGCTTGCCCAATACTCGCGCGTGCTTGCAAAGTCCCCACAAGAGCAGTGCCCCTACCTTCTTTCGCTTCGCCAGGCGCAGCTTGACCGCACATACTCCATTGCGCTTCGCCTCCAAGACTACGAGCGCAGCAACATCCTGAACGCAGAATACGAGCAGCTAAAGCTTTCCTACTTCCTCGGCCTCAGCTCAATGTACGTCTCCGGCTTTGAAAACCGCAAGACGTGCGGCGTGGAGGAAATCCCGCTCGCATTCTTCTACAAGGAAAATTCCCTTTGTCCCGACTGCCTTTCCCAAAATGCAATCCTCTCAAACGTTGCAAAGCGCTGCAAGAACGTGCGCATATACGCCTTCCCGGCAGACTATTCCCTTGAGCCAGTGAAAATCCTCGCGGACAGGTACAAAATAAGCGCAGTGCCCGCAATTGTGATAAACGACGGGAGCGCGCAAGCCGGATTGCAAAGCGAGGCGGCTCTCATAAACTCCCTTGTTGCAAACGGTGCAACCTGCCAGTAAGTTTTTCAGGGCACACGTGCTCACTTGACTGCTGATAAAATGGAACTTAAGCGCCTGCGGGCGGCTGATTAGATGGAACTCAAGCACTACGATTCCCAAACCGGCCTGCTTGACGGCTCAGTCGCACCTTCGGGCTTTGAGCGCTCAAAGATAAACATCCCAGCGCGGCGGAACATCATAATCGCAGGCATGATGCTTCTCGCAATCGCGATTTTCATTTCGCTCCTTCTCTCCTACCAGACAATTTTCATGGCTTACAGCATTTTCACGATTTTCGTTTTCATGTGCTACCTTGTGCTCTGGGTGGATGGCGCATGGGAGGACAAGGAGCCGGCTTCCATAAAGGAATACCCATCTGTCTCCCTCATCATTCCCTCTTTCAATTCCGCCCACACGATTTTCAAGTGCGTGGAGGCGTGCCAAAAACTCCAATACCCCGGCAAGCTTGACATTACAGTAGTGGACGACGGAAGCACGGACGGCTCGTGCGAAAAATTGCACTCCATAAAAGGCATACGCGTAATACACAAGGAAAAGAACGAGGGAAAGGCAGCCGCAATGAATACCGGAATACTAGCCTCAAAGGGCGAGATAGTGGGCTGCGTGGATTCGGACACATACCCCAAGGAGGATGCGCTCCTGCACGCAGTGAAATATTTTGAGGCAGACAAGAAAGTGGGCTCCGTAGTGCTTTTCATAAACACGACCCCTCCAAAAACCTTCATACAGGCAGTGCAGGAAATAGAATACTGGATTTCCTTTGGCTTTTTCTTCAAAACAGTGGCAGCAATAGACGGCTTGTACGTAACCCCTGGCCCCATGGCGCTCTATAGAAAGAGAATGTTCGAGGAGCTTGGGGGCTTTGACGAAAAAAACCTCACGGAGGATATGGAAATCGCCTTGCGCATGCAGAGGCACGGCTGGAAAATAAAAGCCTGCCACACTTCAGTAGTTTTCACGGAAGTGCCTGCAACATTGAAGTCCCTTTACCGCCAAAGGCTGCGCTGGTTCCGCGGCGGCATAATGAACATGCTCAAGTACATAGACATGTTCCTAAACCCCATGCACGGGAATTTCGGGCTTTTCATCCTCCCCGTAACTCTTGGAAGCGGCTTTTTTGCAGCCCTCTTTATCCTCTGGACGCTCCTCAACTACGCGCGCGCAGGAATAAACTATGCTGCCCCCTGGCTTTCGCACTTCTCAGTCCTTGCGGCAAGCGGCATTTCAGTCCCGTTCGACCCATTCCTGCTTGACTCTGCAATGATATTCGGCCTTATCTCCCTTGTGATATGGGGCTATTTTGTGCACAAGAGCTTTTCCATCTCAGGCCAAAAGCCGCAGGCGCGCCACATCCTTCCCCTGATAGGAATAGTGTACCTCTACCCGCTTTTCATAGGCTTCACTTACCTTTCCGCGTACGTGCACGAGTTCTCTGGGAAAAGGTACAAATGGTAATCAGTTTCTCAGCACTTTCGCATCTTCTTCCCCAACCTGCACAACAAGCGCAAAGCGGAACCCTGCAGAAAAATCAGCCGCCAATTTGAGCAATCTTATCACCGGCCCTGCAACCTGCACAAGCCCAATCGGGCTTATGTTTGCCTCTGCCGCAAGCTTAACCTCCACATCCTCCTTGCATGAAAGAAGATGCGCAGGAACCCTCTCCACAAGATTATGCGAACCGCGCTCAACGTACTCCAATTTGTCGGATGGGACAGTAATCAATATTCCTTTCCCTGCGCTTGCAAAACACCTGCCCTCAATCTCCCTTGCAACAAGCACGCCTTTTTTCAGCCTATATTCCCCAGGCACAACCATTTCTACGTGGTTCCCTTCTTGCAGATTTGAAATAGGGCTTCCAAGCGCAAGCCTATCAGAAACCACCCGTATCCCGTGCCCTCTGTCCTCCATAACCGCTTTCCCATGCGCAACCAACGTGCCTGTTGCAGCAGGAAAACCCAAATACCAAAAGTCCTGCCATTTGTTTGCATCCCCAAATTCCTTCCATTTGCCGCTTTTGTTCACGTCTGCAAGCTCCTGCGCAGCGCACGGGCTGAGCAATTTCGCATTAATCCCTAGTTCCAGATTTATCCCCTCAAGAAGAAGCGGCATTTCAAAAAAGCGCGCACCCTCCCTCCAGCTCCTCAAAACCGCCAAATGCACCCTCTCCTTTCCAAAAGGCATGGATACAACTACCGGCTTTCGCATTGCAATCGCTGAAGGTGCAACAATGCCCATATCCTCCCCCACTAATTTGGTATTTAGTGTTTATGCATAGAAGTTTATATAATATAACGCTTGTACTCCCTGCAAACGCATAAAAGTTTCTTGTGCCTTTTCCTCCCATGCGCATAATTTCCCTTGCCCCAAGCAACACGGAAATACTTTTTGCATTGGGCGCGCAATCTTCTCTCGCAGGCGTAACGCATTTGTGCGATTTTCCCCCAGCTGCAAAAAAGCTTCCCAAAATAGGCAGCTGGACATCCTCGCACGATTTTTCCACAATGGAAAAACTCAAGCCCAACCTGCTTCTCGCCTCAATGTACGTTCCCCCTGCCCTTGAGAAATGGGCAGCAGAAAAAAGCATCCCTCTCCTTTCCGTATGCCCGACTTCCCTTGAAGGAATTTACAAGAGCATAGAAAAAATAGGAAGCATAGTACAGAAGGAAGAGGACGCAAAAACCGTAATCTCTGAAATGAAAGCAAAACTCGCCCAAATAAAGTCCGCATCCTCAGGCTTTCCCTCGCACCCAAAAATTTACTGCGAGGAGTTCAATTCCCCTCCCTTTGCATCCGCAAACTGGGTGCCCGAACTCGTGCAAACCGCAGGCGGCATCCCCTTCTCGCGCGCAGGAATTTTCAGCTATCCCACAAATCTTCTTGAGCTTTCTTCCTTCAACCCCGACCTAATAGTTCTCCACTGGTGCGGCTTTGGGGAGAGAAGCGACATCCCGTCAGTTGCAAAAAGAAGCGGATGGGGCTCTCTCGCAGCAGTCCAAAACAACAAAATTTTCTCCCTTGATGATACCTTCCTGAACCGCCCCTCCCCAAGAATATGGATGGGTGCGCAGAAATTGCAGGAAAAAATAAGGCACTCAATAGAAAATTGACCTAAATTCTCTGTGCTTGCATTCTCTGCACATAAGGGCGTTGCGGATAGCGCTCCCCGGCATATTTTTCAAAAGCGGCTTTCCTCGCCCTCAAAATTTCCATTTTCTTCCCGCCCTCCTTCTGTTCCATGCCCGTCAGGATATTTTTTGCATTATTCTGCTGTTCCTTAATTTTTTCTTCTTTCTGCTCTTCTTTTTCAGGCTTTATTATGCGAAATTCAACTTGCGGTGCGCACATGTCAACCACACAGCTGCTTATGTTAAGCAAAATGCCCGACGCAATGCATAACCCGAATATCCTTAAGGATTTGGCTGATTTTGCAACGTGCTCCAGAACTGCCTGGGCCTGAGGCTGCGCCTGCAGCACACAGTTTGATGTTTTTACGCATTCATATGCTTCCGCAGTTTTCTTGCTGATTCCCCTGACGGTCACAAGCCCAATCCCGAAAACCAACGTCCCCAAGATTTCCAATTCCCTTCCAATCACAAAAAGCGTTGGCGCGATATCGCCAACCATCAAAACCCTGCTCAGGGCAGCGCCCGCATCCATAATTTTAAGTACGCCATACAAATTAGCCGCAGTTGCTGCCAACGATGGCACTGCAACCCTGCCTGAATACGCCCGTGCTATCCATTCGAACATGCTTGCCCCTTTTTCCGAGCCTTCGGATTCTGTCCCCATAATATCACATTAATTCTATTCAAGCCCATATATAAACCTTTCTGGCAACACATATGAAATTCCCGCGGCTTAATAATTTCGCACCAAAAATGAGCCCAAACTTATCAACTTTGCTCAAATCTCTTATTAACTTACCCGCGCAATTCCCTGCATGGACAATTTCCTGTACGCGCTCGCATCCGTATTCATAGTGAGCCTCATCTCCCTGGTGGGCGTGCTCCTTTTCTTTTTCAAGAGCAAAATTTCGCACGAAACGCTCCTCATCCTGGTGAGCTTTGCGGCAGGCTCCATGCTTGCGGCAGCTTTCTTTGACCTTCTCCCAGAAGCCCTCGCAGGCGCCCCAAAGGCAGCGCCCTTTTTCGTTTTCGGCGGCATAATCCTCTTCCTCTTCATAGAATCCTTCATGCACTGGCACCACTGCCAGATTTCAAAGTGCAACGTATACTCAAAGAAATCCGTGGGGTACATGAATTTAGTTGGGGACGGGGTGCATAATTTCCTTGACGGCATAATTATCGCGTCCGCATACCTTGTGAGCGTCCCTGTAGGGATAGTCACCACAATCGCAATAATAGCGCACGAAATACCGCAGGAGCTTGGGGACTTCGCAGTCCTCCTCAACGCGGGCTTTCGGAAAAACACCGCGCTCCTGTACAATTTCCTTTCCGCAACAACCGCAATAATCGGCACTCTCGCGGGCTTTTTCTTCCTCTCCTCCTTTGAAGGCCTTATCCCGTATGCGACCGCGCTTGCAGCAGGCAGCCTCATTTACATTTCAACTTCCGACCTTTTCCCGGAAATCTCCAAGCACCATGACATAAGGCACCTCGCATTGCAGCTCTTTTTCGTGCTCGTGGGCGCGGGCATAATATGCCTCATCGCAGCAATCCTCCCTGCCTAAAGCAAGCTTGCGCCCAGCCTTCCTTCACGCCTGGCATTGGCGCCCGCAGCAGCCGCTTTCCGGCATAAAAACAGCCCGCATAGCAAGCACTAAATACCTTTCTTGCATTAGTTTTGCATGCTTGAAATCCCCTTCATACTCCTGCTTCTCTTCCTCTACATACTTGCAAGGTCCTCCTCACTGGTAGTTGAGAATGCCGCAAAGCTCGCAAGGATGCTCAAGATAGGGCAGGTAGGGATGGGCTTTCTCTTCATCGCTCTCGCAACCTCGCTTCCTGAAGTCGCAATTTCCATAATCTCCTCAACCGCCAAAGAAGGGGCGCTTGCGGCAGGCAACGTGTTTGGCGCAAACATTGCAAACATCCTCGTAATACTCGGCGCAGGCGCATACCTTTACGGCTTCCCGGTAAGCCGCAAAAACCTCAAGGAAATCGCGCTCGTCCTTCTCCTCTCCACCCTAATCACAATATACATTATCTTCCGCTCGCAGGTCGCAGGCAGCACCCTTGGGCTTTTCGAAGGGCTCCTCCTGCTCGCGGTCGCAGGCTGGTACATGACGCAGTCCGCAAGCAAGGACGAAATGCCCGCTTATGAGAGTTCCAAAAAACTGGACGTGCGCGACGGCGCGATATACTTCCTGCTTTTTGCAATAAGCCTTGTCGCAGTAGTGCTTAGCTCAATGATAGTGGTCGCCTCCTCCCTGCAGCTTGCGGAGGGGCTTGGGCTCAGCGAAAGCTTCATGGGCGCAACCATAATCGCAGTGGGCACCTCCCTTCCTGAAATCTCAATCGCGCTTGCTGCAATACGCAAAAAGCAGTACGGGCTTGCGCTGGGGGATGCGATAGGCAGCTGCGTTGCAAACCTCACGCTCGTGCTTGGCATAGGCGCGGTGATAAGCCCCATATCCGTGCAGCTAAAAGTCTTCATGGCAGCGCTTCTCTTCTCCATAGTAGCAAACGTTGTTTTCCTGTACATTGCGGCAGTTAAAAAGAAGTTCGGGAAATTTGAGGGCGCTCTCATGCTTGCGCTCTACGCATTCTACATCTTCTGCATATTCTTCCTGCAGTTTGGGGAAGCCGGGTTCTAAGCCGGAACCTGCACTCCCTTTTCCTGCAGAAGCAGGTAAAGCTGCCTCTTTTCTTCCTCTGTGCCCGGTGCCGCTTCTATTTTGAGCTTCTTGCCCGTAACAATGCGGTAAACCCCGTTGAATATAAGATGGGTCGCATGCAGCACTACTGCCTGAATTGGCTTTGGAAGCCCGCTAACGGTGTTCGCCACCCCCATCTGCGCAAACGAGGGGGATTTTCCCATGCGCCTTAGCACATAAGGCGCCGGATGCCTTCCATGCGGCACATAAAGCGATACCCCAAATCCCATTATTTTGCCTGCCCTTATCAAAAGTTCTGCCAAATCCTCCTTTATGCCCCGTAGCATCTGTATTTCAAGCGTCTTGTCCGGATGCTTTGCCCACAGGCGCAGGGCATCCAAAACCCTTCCCTCATGGTGCGTCCCGACTATTATATGCGCGCCCTTCGGGCCCTTTTCAAATGCCGCCCTCATCATTTCACTATAATTCCCGTGTATCCTTTCGTGCCCCTTGTACGACACGCTTTCATCCTCCTCATATATTCCCCTTACGAGCCTTGTTCCAATTTTTGCAAGTGCGGGATTTTCCAAAATCGCAAGCAAATCCTGCATTGAGCGCTTAACATTTGCCTGCAGCACTGTGCTTACGTTCCCGAATTTCTCCTGCAGCCTTCTGTGTATTTCAAGGGTTTTGTCGCAATAACTAAGGTTTTCCATGTCTATGCACACCAAATAGCCCTCTCTCTTTGCAGCCTCAACAACCGTCCGCATATTCTCATAACAGTACTCCCACCGATCCTCCCTGCTTACGTCCGCACCAAACGCAGAAGGACGTATTGCAAGCGTTGCCTGCCCGATTCCCCCTTTGCTTGCCAGCCCTACAAGTTCCAAGTATTCCTCCACAGTCTTCTCCACGTCTGCCTCTGCCTTTGAATGCTCCCCAAGGCAATTGAAAATAGAACTCACTTCCCTTTTCTGCAGTTCCCGCGCAACATCAACCGCATCCTGCGCAGTCCTGCCTGCAACATAACTTTTCCTTACGCAATACTCATCCGCAACCCATTGCACCCCGTCCTTCAGCAAGACTAAGGGGCTTGCAACAAACCCGAGCAAAGAAGAATGTGCATTCTTTCCTGCAGGTTCTTTCCCCCTTTTTGCAATAGGTGCGCGTGCCTCGCTCTGCCTAACATCACTTACCGCAACAATGCCCGGACGCGCACCAAACACTGCCCCGCCATTCGCCCGCTGCTCGCAAAGCCCGCTCCTGCTAGGTTGTATTGTGCCCCTGCCTGCACTTTCAAAAGAAGCATTTCCCGTGCTAACCACTTTACTATTAAGCATTCTTACCACCCACTATAACACATATGCGCATCTAACATTTTAAAACATATATCCCCAAACCCACACATGCAATACTACTATCCTTATTCGCGCGTGCAACAACAAACGAGTTATACAACTTACCTTCTCGCAGCAATAGGCATAGTGTTCATTTTGCAGCTTGCAATCCCCGGCTTCACAGAAACGTTTTACCTCAACCCCAAAACAGTTCTCTCTGCCCCATGGCAGCTTGTAACCTCAATGTTCCTGCACGGAAGCTTAACGCACATTTTCTTCAACGGCTTCACTCTCATTATGTTCGGCCCCCTTCTTGAGCAGCTTATAGGGGGAAGGAAATTCTTAGAAGTGTATTTTGGAACCGGAATTCTTGGCGGTCTCCTTTACCTTGCAGGAATATATTTCGGCATAACTGCGCCCCTCCCAGCACTCGGTGCATCCGGCGCGCTTATGGGCGTCCTAGGCACACTCGCTGTACTTCGCCCCAACATGCAGCTCTATGTCTGGTTCATTCCCATGCCCATGTACATGGCGGTTTTTGTCTGGTTCTTCCTTGACTTGCTTGGGGTGTTCAGCCCAACTTCCACAGTAGGGAACTTGGCGCACATCGGAGGGCTTCTTGGCGGGCTTGCGTACGGGTATCTATACAAAAAAACAGGCGGCTGGAAAATTTACTGATTTGTTTTCTGCTCCTCTTCCGTCCTCTACGCAAGTTCCTCAAGCCTTTCTATCCTTTTCTGATATGATGGATGTGCAGGGAATATTCCGTGGCTAAGGTTCAAATTCAGGATAAAACCAATGTAACGACGCGGTCCTATAACTTTCAGAAATTCCATTAATCTATTATCTGCATGCTTTCGTCCTTGTGACGACGCAGTCGACATAAACGAAATTCCTGCCATCGGATCTCCGGTAACCGCTACAGCCATCCTGTCCGCCCTGTATTCCTGAAAGAAATATACAGGTGCAAGCAATAATGTTAACGAGTGATGCGCAGCCAGCTTGGCCATACCTATCGCATAATTTGCAAAAAAGGGGAAGATATATGCTGCAGCAGCAGGAACAATGGTGCACTCAGCAATTTTGTTTACAATTGCTCTGAATTTGCCGTCCCTGTTCTTAATATGGGCCAACTCATGTGCAATGGCGAACTTTCTCTCCGGTGCCTCAAGCTCGTATGCATCATCATAAACAATGAGTGCCCCCGGCGTCTTTTTTACAAGCTGAAACGAAACACTGCCATTTTCGTGCACCCTGAGCTGGTCTGACGCTGCTGCCGTATTAGTTACGCCCAAAATCATCTCGAAAAAGCTGCCGCCGGCATCTACCATTATTGCAGGTGGTTGCACCAAACCCATCTTTTTTGCCACCTGTGCAACCTCTCTCTCAAGGGTTTGATTTTCTCCGGGTTTCAGCAACCTTCCAATTCCCATCTCATATGCTTGGGCCGCACTGTATGCTTTTGGCTCAAGCATTCTTTTGAAAATTCCAGGTTTGCGGGCGGCATCAGCTCTACCTACCGCACCTGCAACGCTTTTTTCTATATTAGCTAAGCTCATTTTTACACCTTAAAAACATACTGAACTATATTATACCACATCTTATATATAAACCTATCCAATCGCCGAAAAAGAGCAAAAATCGGCAAACCCTTTATATACTTTTTTACTGAAATTACGAGATAAAGTTTAACTTGGGAAGGTGATATTCTGGAACCGTTAATGCTAGTATTCGGCATATGCATTTTGGCGCTCGCACTCGCCGCATATTTTGCCCGCTCCACCCTTAAGCAGGACAAGGGGACCGCAAAGATGCAGGAAGTCTCTGATGCAATAAGGGAAGGCGCAGAGGCGTTCATAAAGCGCCAATACACAACAATCGCAATAATTTCGCTCATTATAGCAGTAGTGCTCTACGCACTCTACGTGTTCATGGGCAAGGGCAACCTCGCGCTCACAACCTCGCTCGCGTTCCTTTTCGGCGCATTCTGCTCCGCAATCGCAGGCATTGTAGGCATGTACGTTTCAGTGCGCGCGAATTTGAGAACCGCAGCCGCAGTCGGGGAAAGTGCAGCAAAAGCAACCAAAATCGCCCTGCACGGAGGCGCAGTGAGCGCACTTTGCATAATGTCCCTCTCCCTTCTCGGCGTTAGCATCACATACGTTCTTCTTGGTGCAAACCCGCAGAGCACCCCTTACCTTATAGTAGGGTTTGGCTTTGGAGCCTCCCTTGTAGCTCTTTTCGCGCAGCTTGGAGGAGGAATTTACACAAAAGCCGCTGACATAGGCGCTGACTTGGTAGGAAAAATAGAGGCAAACATCCCAGAGGATGACCCAAGAAACCCAGCAGTAATCGCAGACTTAGTTGGAGACAACGTAGGAGACTGCGCAGGCAGGGGTGCAGACTTATTCGAATCCACTGCAGCAGAAAACATAGGCGCAATGATTCTTGGAGTTGCGATTTTCTCTGCGTTCGGAGCAAACGGAGTTCTCTTCCCGCTAGTGGGAGTCTCCCTCGGTGTGCTCGCCTCAATGTTCGGGATTTTCTTTGTGCAGCCCAAGGAGCACGAAGACCCCATGAGCGCTCTAAACAGGGGATACTACGCAACCGCCATAATCGCGGCAGTGCTCTTCTATTTCGCAATAAGCTGGCTGCTCAATGGGAATATGTATTTCTATGCAGCATCTCTTCTAGGAATAGTTCTCTCAGTGCTCTTCCTCTGGATTACTCAGTACTACACGGACAACAAATACCGCCCTGTAAAAGAAATAACAGAGGCAAGCAGGACAGGCGCAGCAACAAACATAATACAGGGAATCTCAGTCGGCTTTGAATGCGTTGCAGTCCCAGTGCTCGCAATCGCAATAGGGTTGCTCGTTTCCTTCTGGCTGGGCACGAATTCCGGAGTTGCAAACGGGGGCCTCTACGCAACCGCAATCGCAACAATCGGAATGCTTGCAACAGCGGCTTATGTGCTCGCAATGGACAATTTCGGCCCAATCGCAGACAATGCAGGCGGCATAATAGAGATGTCCGGCGCGCCCGCATCTGTGCGCAAAAATTCCGACAGGCTTGATGCAGTCGGGAATACCACAAAAGCGCTCACAAAAGGCTATGCAATAGGCACAGCAGCTCTAGCAGCATTCCTACTCTTCTCCGCATACATGGACGAGGTAACGCAGCTCACAGGGCATGTGTTCAACGTAGTGAACCTCTCAAAGGTAGAGGTCTTTGTTGGCGCAATGCTCGGCGCAATGCTCGTATACCTCTTCACTTCCCTTGCAATACGCGCAGTAAGCAAAACCGCGCAATACATGGTGGAGGAAGTGCGCCGCCAGTTCAAGAACAAGGGAATACTTGAGGGAAAAGTAAAGCCGGACTACGCAAAGTGCGTGGACATCACAACATTGGGTGCCCTAAAGAACATGGTGCTCCCAGGCTTGCTCGCAATCCTTTTCCCAGTATGCGTGGGTTTCCTCCTAAAGTACGAGGCAATGGCAGCCTTCCTCATGGTGGGCACAATCGCAGGCATCCTAATGGCTCTCTTCCTAAACAACGCAGGAGGCGCATGGGACAATGCGAAAAAATACATTGAGACCGGAGTGCTCGGAGGAAAGGGCTCTGATGCGCACAAGGCAGCAGTGGTGGGCGACATGGTTGGGGATCCCTTCAAGGACACCGCAGGCCCTTCCTTGCACGTGCTCATAAAACTGCTCGCAACAGTAACGCTCGTGCTTGCGCCGCTCTTCCTGTAATTTTTTTCTTTATTTTTTATTGAGTCGTAAATTGCATTTACGACAGCTGAAAAATTTCTGCGGAAATTTTTCATGAGGTGAAAACATGAAAGCGATGTTCGCAATTGCATTAGCAATAATTCTCCTGTTCGGATGCACAAATACTAACACAAGTGGTGAAAACATGAAAGGAAAAACAAATACTACAACCAATGAAAAGAACATTTCAACCGGCTCAAACGGAAAAACCGGCACGTCAGGCACTAGTCTTTTCGTAAAGCGCGGCGACACTGTTTCCGTGGACTACATTGGTACTCTCCCAAACGGCACGCTCTTTGACACGAGCATACAGGCAGAGGCTGCAAAAGGAGGCCTTGCCTTGCGCGACTCCTACGAGCCCCTCACCTTCACAGTGGGCGCAGGGCAGATGATTGCGGGCTTTGATGCGGGCGTAATCGGAATGAAAATAAACGAGACAAAAACAATCACGCTCACTCCCGCGCAGGCATACGGGGAAAAGGACAAGACCCGCGTAATCGCAGTCCCGCTCGCAAACATACAGTCTGATGGCAGGAACGTAACAATCGGAGGTTTCGTATACACCCCAAGCGGCGCACGTGGCATAATATCCGGCATAAACGGCACGGACGCCCTAATAGATTTCAACCACCCGCTTGCAGGCGAAACGCTCATCTTCAAAATTACAGTGAAGGAGATAAAGAGCAGCTAGTTTCCAAAGAAACTAGTGCTTCCCATTCCCGTTCATTACTTCGCGCGCCTGCTGCCTTATTTTCTCTATAGCTTTGCTTGGCACGCTCGCCTTCTCAAGCTGCGCATCAGTCGCCAAAAGAAATTCCTTTACCGTAATGATGTTCGCATCGTGCAGCCTATAGAAAATGTGCCGATCCACGCCCGTAAGCATATTCACAGGATAAAGCTTTTGCGCCTCTATAAGCTCCTGCAGGCTTCCGGTTTGCGGATAGCTCCATCCCAGCAATCCCAATTTTACGCACTGCGCATACTGTATTACATCATAGCTGAATTTCGTATTGGTCGCAAGCGCACCTGCCTCGGCAGCGCCCGTGTCCCTCAAATCCAAGAAGCGCGCATACGTATAAAGCGCATTCTGTATGTGGCACCTTAACCCCGGCTTGTTGTGGTATTTGCACTCATACACTATTACTTTTCCGTTCTTTTTCGCAACAACATCCACCTCATGCTGTATGCACTTTCCGTTTAAAACCTGCCGCAACTTTATCTCATGCCCATGCGCCCCAAGGATAGCGCCCACATAAGTCTCAAACGCGTGCCCCTCAGGCCCCATGTCCAAAAGCGCCCGTTTCAGCCCATACCTAAACGCCGCCCCCGGCTTATAACTCGCAAGCGTTTCAAACGCAAGCTTGTAAATTTCCGAAGTCTTCATGTTCTCGTGCATTTTCCCTTCCACTATATCCGTAACCTCGCGCGCAAGGCTTCCGCTTGCCCCTGATTTTATGAGCGCGCCCTCCACCTTCCTCCTGTCAAAAGTTTCCAAAGTCCCGTCGTTTTTGAGAACGCGCATCTCCATATCTGCGCATTGGAAGGAGAATATTAATAACCTTTTGAATTCACATAATTCTGAGGTGCCCATATGGATGTCCACATATTCCTTGGAAGCAATACAGACATGCCAATCGCAGAGAAAGTTGCAGCCACCCTGAAGGAGTTTTCAGTCTCGCACAAAATAGACGTTGCATCCGCGCACCGCACGCCCGACCTCCTTGAAAAGCTCGTAAAAGAGTCCGACGCAAAAGTTTTCATCGGAATAGCAGGCTTGTCCGCAGCTCTCCCCGGCACAATCGCCTCAAAAACAACAAAGCCCGTAATCGGCGTTCCCGTGAACGTGAAGCTTGACGGATTAGATGCTCTCCTCTCCACAATGCAGCTTCCCCCAGGAGTCCCAGTCGCAACCGTAGGAATAGACAACGGAAAAAATGCTGCGCTTCTCGCAATAGAAATACTCGCGCTTGGAAATAAAGAACTTGCGAAAAAACTTGCGGACTCACGAGGAAAGAAATAGCTTAATTGCCGCTTTGCAGTGCCTGCTCCACCGCATTCACAAATCCGCTAACCTCATTTTTGGTTAATTTTATCAACAGTGCGCTGATGCCAGAAACTGCCGCGCACACCCCGCCAATTGCCATGCATGCAATCCCAACTACTGGCTTTGTGAATGCAACTATCGCTCCGCCTATAAGCAATGCTGTTGCATACACTGCCATCCTGTTTTTGCCCCTTTCCAAATATTCTGTCTCTTGAGCAACTACGTCTTCCCGTGTTTTCGCAAGAACAACATTTATGTCGCCACTTTGTTTTGCATCAATATTCCCAAGAAGCTTGCAATAAAATGCGTTCTCAACCTTGCTATTCCCTTTCCCGTCTTTCAGCACTGAAACAGTACTCCTCACCCTACCCATGTCGATTTCTTTTGAAATTTGCATATTATCTCCTCTAAATTCCTTCTAACCTATACTGTGTTTATATGTATATAAAAAGGTATGCGTGTCCGAAGTGACTTTCCGTTATAAAAACACATACCTATTTATACAACTGTTGACCTAATACCACTTAGATTACTATGAGCTTAATTGCTGCGCCGCAAGGCAAAATAACTACAGGGCCGCACGGCCAAATGCTCCTAAGACCCCAGCCGGGCCTGCAACTGCAGTTCCGCCCTGCGCCCCATCTCATGGGCCGCGCATTCAACTCAAAATGCGCGCTCTGCCCAAACAACTACATTTTCCCGCCGCAGGAAATAGACAGCATTGGAAACGGCCCTCAGAAAGCGCGCTGCATATCCATAGAGCACACGCCAGATGGCGTTACGCCCGGGCACCAAATAGTTATACCCACTCCCAAACACAATATCCCCTTTTCCGTTCTCTCAAAAGCAGAGCTTATAGCAAATTTTACCCTGATTTCACGGGCATATGCGAGGATACGCAACGCGCCCGGCATCAGATACGTTCATGGTTTAACAAAGGAGGACCTTTTGCCAAACAACCCAACAAACCATCCCCACACCCATATAATCGGCTCGCACGAAATAAACGGCAGCATACTCGCAGCTTCCAAAATGCTCCAGCACGGCTCATGCTATTTCTGCCAGATGCATCCAAAAGCATTAAACCCCTATGCAGCATCAGCAGCCAAAAACATATGGGCAGAAAATGAGGATTTCGTTGCGCTTTGCCCTCCTGACGCCCAATTCGAATACCAGGTCTCATTAATATCAAGAAAGCACATATCCTCATTTGACAGCATGTCTGCGAGGGCGCTTGAGTCCCTGGCTGAAATTTTCAAGCTCGTTACTGGTGCGCTTGATAAAATAACCGGCTTTGCCCCCTTAAAAATACGTTATTTCTCCACCCATCCTGCAAAAGGGCCGGAATTCCATTTCCACCTCGCAATAACGCCGCGCATAGTCCCTTACTGGGACCCTAAAAATAAGCCTAAGGATTTCGCCATTCTTATTGCTCCCCCTGAACAGCGCGCCCAAGAGCTGGAAGCAGCAGCCCTAACCCTCAAAAGCTCGTAGTACCCTGCGCCCGCTTTTTCCCAATAGCCCGTGCTGCTCTTTGAGCCCGCCTTTTCTTCAAAAGTCCGTAATGCTCTTTTGCCTGCTCGTATAGTCCTCCTGCTCTATTTTCCTTTTCCCAAAATGCATTTCCCCGTAAGTGCCATCATATCCCGCCAAGAACGTAATATTCCCCTCTCGCACATCGCATATCGCTTTTGCAATCCTCTCATCACTCGCAAGCTTGAGCTGCTCATAAGGCGCGTGCAGCACCTTAATCTCATTCCCAAACGCTTTCACAAGCACCGCATACATTTCCAGCACTTTCTTTGAGGCTTCCGTGCCCCCAAGAACTTTCGCAATTATTTCCGCAAGCGGCACAAGCTTCTCAAAAGGAACAGCCCCTTTCGGAACAAATCCCTCCTCCCTGTCCGCAAGCTCCTCCACCCTATACTGCACCCCAATTACAACTGCTTTGCCGCATTTTGGGCACAGCCCCTTTAGCTTCTTCGTTTGCGCAGGAGTGAGCCGCACCCCACAATCTCTGTGCCCATCCAAATGATATTTCCCCTCTTCCGGATAAAACTCGTACGTGAGCTTGAACCTTCCGCTGCTCCTGTCCTTAATCGCATCCACAATCTCATCATACGTAAGCCTATTTAGCTCAAACACGTTCGCCTCCCTCCCGATTTTCTGCGGCGAATGCGAGTCCGAGTTCGATACAAGCGCATATTTGTCCAGCGCGCTCACCCTCCAGTTCATTGCAGGGTCTGAAGAAAGACCGGTCTCAAGCGCATAAATGTGCTTTTCCATGTCCCCATAGCACTCCTTTACGCTATCAAATCCGCTCTTTGACCCAAAAACAGAAAACCACGGTGTCCATGCGTGCGCGGGTATCACCATGCATTTGGGGGAAATTTCCATTATCGTCTCCACAATGTCCGGTGCGGATAAGCCCATAATCGGCCGCCCATCCGAAGCAAGGTTCGCACCCTTTTTCTTTAGCCGTTCATTAATCTGCTCCGCAATTTCCAAGGAAGGCGCAAGCACAACCTGATGTATCCTCCTCCCTCTCCCTTTGTCCGTATATATGCTTGAAAGCTCCACAGTGAGCATGAAATGCTGCCCATTGAAAAGAAGCAGCCCCGAGTCTTCCTCTATCGCTTTCTCCTTAAGCTCCTTAATCCATTTGGGATGCGTGAAGTCCCCTGTCCCGATTACATCTATCCCCTTTATCTTGCCCCACTCGCTAAGCCCTTCCAGCTCCATGTTCGGGCTGGTCGCCCTAGAGTACTTTGAGTGTATGTGCAAGTCTGCAACGCAGCGTGGCATATTCTCCTCCCAGGCACAATACACGCGCTTATTTCTTAACTTTAACTAGTCCAGCCCAAAAACCGCATCAATGCACTCCCACGCGCATTTTCTTAACCCGCATTCCTAGTCCAGCTCAATTCTCACCATGATGCAATACGTAAGCATGAGCGCACCGCTTAGCATAAATGCAGCCGCAAACCCGAACATGCTCACTATCACCCCTGCCGCAACAAGCAGCCCTGCAGTAACAAAGTGCGCAGGTATGTGCATAATTCCAATGTCTGTTGCGGAGTTCTTGCTCCCCCTGCTCCCGTGCACTATAACTGCTTCCCATACGACCGCGCAAAACCCGTCCCCCATTGCAAGCAGCACAACCCCGATGTATGGCATGTCTGTTGCAACAAGCACAGCAACCCCGCTGCAAAAGAGCAGCGCAGCATACGCAGCATTGTCCCGCATCTCTTTCACGCGCATTGCAAACTGCGTTGCAGACGCATCCGTGAGATAATAAAGCGCAATCGCAACGCCGATTTGCTCATACCCAAACCCCTTTGAATTCAAATATAGGGGCAAAAGAAAGCTCAGGGGAAGCGTAGTGGCAGACATCGCAGGCACCATGCACGCAGCAGACCTCCACATTTTCGCGCTTTTCTTCCTCACGTCAAGGCGCGCAAGAATAAGGTGCAATGCCTCCACATGCAGCCCGCCGCTTCCAACCGTGAGGCTCAAAAGGAAAGCCGCAGCCCCAAGGATTGCCATCCCAAGGAATGCGCCCTCAAACCCAATCCTTTCCGCAATAAATCCCGCCCCAATAGTCCCAAGCGCAAAGCAAAAGCTGCGCATTCCCGCAAGCCGTGCAAATTCCTTCTCAATTCTCCTCTCCGCACTAAGCTCAAGCGCCTCAAGCCTATTCACTGCCCATATTGAGCCTCCCCTCACTCCCTCAAGGAACCGCCCGGAGACGTACGCGCTCGCGCTTGTCGCGTTCATGTACAGGAAAGCCGCAGCAGCATTCGTAGCCGCATTGAGCATAAAGAAAGGCTTAGTCCCAATCCCGTCCGCAAGGGATGCAAAAAGCGTGCGCGAAATCGTGAATACAAGCGGCGTGAGTGCAACCACCCACCCAATTGATACAATGCTTACTCCCCTGCTCGCAAGTGCAAGTGGCACAAGAACTGCCAATGCTGCGCTAATGAATGCGTCCATTGCATTGAATGCCCTGAATTTCAGCATATTCACTAAATCTACCTGCATTCACTGCGCCCAAAAAAATTATAATCCCGCTCCCGTATCCAGCACAGCCGCCAGAGCGTTCCCCAATCATTATAATTTCTGCCCCGCTATTCCATCCATGAGACTCTTCTCACATTCCCCAGAGAGCCGCATATTCAAGTTCGAGGCAGCCCTGCAGCCGGATTACATTCCAACAGAAATGGAATTTCGGGATGCGCAGCTCTCTTCCCTTGCGCATGCGCTTCGCCCGGCTTCGGAAAACCGCCAGCCGGAAAACGTGCTCGTATACGGCCCACCCGGAAGCGGCAAGACAAGCAGCGCAAAATACGTTCTCAAGGAACTGTGCGAGTACTCCAGCAAGCCCCTCTCAATATACGTGAATTGCTGGGAAGTGCCCACCCGCTTTGGGATTTTCTCTTCCATCCTTTTCGCACTCGGCGAAATGATGCCAAGGCGCGGCATTGCAGCGGACGAAGCGCTTGAGCGCATCGTATCCGTTGCAAAAAATACGGGCATAATCCCCATAATAGTGCTTGATGAAATAGACCGGCTCCTTGCCTCCCAGTACGAAGAGGAGCGCGTGCTCTACGATTTGGCGCGCGCATCCGAAGTGCACGGCATAAAGCTTGGGATACTTGGCATTACAAACGACAAGAATTTCGTTTCAAAACTGGACTCGCGCGTGCGCTCTTCCCTTGCGCAGTGCGTTGTGGAATTCCCCAACTACGGCATAAGCGAACTCAAGGGAATTCTCCTTTCCCGCGCAACTGCAGCATTTTTCCCGGATGCAGTGGGGCCCGAAGTGCTTCCCCTTTGCGCAGCAGTGGGCGCAAAAAACGGAGGAGATGCGCGCTTAGCTCTCAATGTCCTCTGGCGCGCAGGGCGCGAAGCTGAAAGGCAGGGTGCAGAGCGCGTTGACATCTCCCATGTGCAAAAAGTAAAGGGAGAAAGCGTTTCCTCAGTTGGCTTTTTGGCTCGAAAAGAGCTGCAGCTTGATGAAATAGATGCCCAAATAATAGAATCCCTCAAGAAAAAGCCCCTTCTTAGCGGCGAACTCTACTCCCTTCTCTCCAAAACTTCCGAGCGCACAATCCGCAACCATTTAGAGAACTTGGAAAAAATGGGCTTGCTCTCCACGCAGGAGATTTCCAGCAAGGACGGGAGAAGCAGGAAAATAAGTTTAGCAAAAAAGTAACTACTTCTGCGCACTTTCCAAATACCCAGGCATCCATTTCTCCTCTATGAATATCACGTGCTCACAATTCCCCACTACGTGCGGGAAGCACTTTCTCAAGTCATTTATTATCCCATTAAACTCCTGGTAATTCTCAACCGCAAACTCAAATTCCACGTCCCAGGGCGCAATGCTGCGTATGTAATAAATCGATTTTGGGTTCCTTCTCATCCATTCCCCAAGCGCAGCCTCATCCTTTTTCGAGAGCGTTTTCAAATATATGATCGCCTTGAAGAATTCCAGCCCCAATTTATTGAAATCAACTGCAATCCTATACTGCAATATCACTCCTGCCTCTTCCATCCTCTTCATTCTCCTCTTCACAGCCTCCATATTGCTTTTCACTTTTCTTGCAAGCTCGCTAATCGGTATCCTCGCATCATTTGCAAGCACATCCAGTATTTTCTCATCAAGCTCGTCCACCTTATTTTCAGCAACGTTCCCCGCAAACGTTACATACGTTCCGTTCTCATCTCCCGTAAAGAATTTCTTGTTGTACTGTTTTGTGTCCACCATCGTCCCAAGCACCTTGCTCACAATAAGATGCCTCCATTTTGAAAGAAGCGCATTTATTTTCTCATAATACCCCGTAATGTCGCGCGAAAGTATTGCAAAAATGCAGTCAAACGCGCCATCACAAATGCCCATCCAGTAAATGTCCCTATTCCTTCGCAGCTCCTCAAAGAATTTCTCCCGTTCAGATGGTATGTTCTCAAGCTTCAAATACACCTTGAACATGTAATACCCGAATTTGTTGGGGTTTGTGGACGTGATGAATTTCTCAATAACCCCTTTCTTCTGCAACTGCTCTATCCTGTACTTCACAGCCTCCCTTGAGCGGCGCACCTTTTTCGCAAGCACAGAATTCGGGATGCGGCAGTTCCTGTCCAGCTCTGCAAGAATTTTCCTGTCTATCTCATCCAGCGAAATTTTCTCCATAAACATATGTGCATTTTCCCATATTTAATTCTTTCTCATTTTCTAACCGTTTTTAATACTTTTTTCTCTTTTTTCCTTCTTTTCGGTCAAATTTCAATAAAATCTTTAATATATATGTTAATCCGCATATCTTCATGGATTTGCAAAGCGCATTTGACTCAACCTCACGCATCCTCTTTGGGAGCGAGATTGGGAAGCTTTCGGACTTTGAGCCTTACTTAAAGGAAATGATGATGCCTTACCAAATCCAGAAGTCCGCACTCTCAGGCAAGCCCGTAGTAGTATCGCATCCGTTTTACCCAAAGAACGCAAAATTCGTCTCGCAAGAAGAGGTTTCAAAGCTCAAATTTGCCCCGCTTAACATAAACGAAATAAAGGACATTGATTCGCTCCTTGCAGCCGCGCAAGAGCGCCAAATATTCTGCGGCAACAAGGTTTTCGGCACAAATTTCCAGATTTCCGACGTGGACAACTGCGTGGACTGCTCAAACGTGCACTTCTCGCACAACGTGTTCCACGTGAAAAACGGGGCATACCTCTCCGTAGTTCGCGAGTCAGAAAACGTATTCGGGCTTGCCCCGCACCCCAAAATAAAGTTCTCCATGCGCTGCGGGGAAGGGATAGACGCAAACCGCTGCTTTGAGGAATACTCATGCGCAAGCATAAGCGACATGTACTATGCAATAAACTGCATTGGATGCCAGAATTGCATTTTCGCATTCAACTTGCGCTCCAAGCGCAACGTGATAGGGAATTTGGAGTTGCCGCAGGAAAAATTCCTTCCCCTAAAAAAGAAACTGCTTGCAGAAATGGCTGAGGGGCTGCGCAAAAACAAGCGCCTCTTCTCCCTTGCAGACATTGCGTTTGTTGGCAGGAGAAAGGAAGACGTTCCTGAGGAAAAGCTTGCGTACGATTCCCCAGTTCCCCCAAAGGTAGAAGAGGGTTTCCGCTCCACCTGCCGCATAGTGCTTGGCAAAGAACACCAAAATATAAAAAAATACGGCGCTGGCATGCTCAAACGCGCACTTCCCATAAAAAAAGTGAAAGGCGCGTTTGGGAACCCCAGCTACAAAGTAGGCCTGCCCATAATGCGCGACATTCCTGCGGACCGCCTTGTTTCGCTAGAAGAAAGCAAAAAGTGCGCAGAAATGAAAATTTCCCTAAAGGAAGGCGAATCGCCCTCCCTTTCCGAACTTCTTTCGCGCGTTGGGAAAATCGCATATTTCGCAGTTGAATTCATGGACGGGCAGAACATAAACTGCGCTGACACTCCCGACATTTTTACAGGTTCTGGAATATACAAATGCTGGGACAGCACGAATTCCAAGAATTCCGCATACACTTCCGCAGCAATAGAATCCGAGCACATTTTCGGCGGATACTTGCGCATGCTGCACTCCGCATTCTGCATAAACTGCTTTGATTCCACAAAATTGCGCAATTCTTTCGAGGTAGACAGCACGTATTCAAGCGCGAACGCATATTTCTGCCACAACTGCGAAAACGTGCAGGACGCGATTTTCTGCTTCAATGCGAAATCCCTTATCTGCGCAGTCCTTAACCAGCAGGTTCCCAAGGCGGAATTCGAGCGCATAAGGAAAATCCTTCTTGACTACGTGAACGCTCAAATGGAGCAAAAAGGCGAGTGCAG
The DNA here is from genome assembly GCA_902384585.1 of Candidatus Anstonella stagnisolia. GTDB lineage: Archaea > Micrarchaeota > Micrarchaeia > Anstonellales > Anstonellaceae > Anstonella > Anstonella stagnisolia. Next base: position 98,332 of record CABMCJ010000002.1, on the reverse strand, counting down.
CACGAACATATTCAATTTGAAAAAAGGCTAGAAATATTATCAGAGTCAAGTCACGTCATCACAGCGTTAGCTCAGTTATGTGCGACTCATCATTGCACGTATTTGGGCGAAGGTTGTATATAGGCTTTTGCCGCCCCTCTAAAACCCCTCCTCTTTTTAAACTCTAACGGCGTTTTACCATAGGAAAACAGGGGTGCGTTTTATGAGCAAAACAGTTGAGCTTCGCGTTGCCGAGCCTCTTCCAAATGACGTTGGAAGGTGGCTTGTGCGCATAGATTCCAAGTCCAGGATGGAGCTGGGCGTGAATACCGGCGACATCGTAGAGATAAAAGGAAAACGTTCCACAGCAGCCTTGGTATGGCAGGCGCAGCCGCAGGACGAAGGCTTAGGGCTCATCCGCATGGACGGCTACCTCAGGCTTAACTGCAAAGTAGCTCTCAACGACAAAGTAAACGTAAAGAAGGCAGAACTCAAGGACGCAAAAAAGATTATTCTCGCACCCACCCAAGGCAGCAAATACCAGCACTCACCAGGCTTTGACCAGTTCGTAAAGAAAAGGCTTGTCGGGCGCGCAATAAGCCGCGGAGACACAATTTTCATAGGCGTTTTCGGAACCTCTTTCCCGCTCGTAGCCGCAATTGTGCAGCCGCAGGCAATCGTGCTTGTGAACGAGAATACAGAAGTGCTCATAAAGGACGAGCCCATAAAGGAGGCTCCAGGCGTAGTCGCACCCATCTCCTACGAAGATATAGGCGGGATGAAGGACGCAACCCAAAAGGTGCGCGAAATGGTGGAGCTCCCAATGCGCCACCCAGAGCTCTTTGAAAGGCTTGGAATAGAAGCCCCCAAGGGAGTGCTCATCCACGGCCCGCCCGGAACAGGAAAAACCCTTCTTGCGCGCGCAGTCGCATCCGAAAGCGAGGCAAATTTCATACATATAGGAGGCCCTGAGCTTGTCTCAAAGTTCGTAGGAGAGAGCGAAGAGCGCTTGCGCCAAATTTTCAAGGATGCAGAGGACAATGCGCCCACCATCATCTTCATGGACGAGATAGATGCGATTGCACCCAAAAGAGAAGAAGTAACAGGGGAAGTGGAACGCAGGATGGTGTCCCAGCTTCTCACCCTTCTAGACGGTCTAAAAGGCAGGGGGCAAGTAATCGTAATCGGCGCAACAAACAGGCCGAACTCAATAGACCCCGCCTTGCGCCGCCCAGGGCGCTTTGATAGGGAAATAGAAATAGGCGTGCCGGACCGGAACGCGAGAAAGGAAATCCTTCTCATCCACTCAAGGCAAATGCCGCTTGAAAAGGACGTATCCTTAGACGAGCTTGCGAACATAACGCACGGCTACACGGGCGCAGACTTGTCCTCGCTTGCAAAAGAGGCAGCAATGAAATGCCTGCGCAGGATTTTGCCTGAGATAGACCTGGAACAGGAGTTCATACCTCCTGAAATACTTGACAAGATGCGCGTTACTGCGGACGATTTCTCAGGCGCATTGCGCGAAATCCACCCATCCGCACTGCGGGAAGTCTTTGTAGAGCGCCCCAACGTGCACTGGATAGACATCGGCGGCTTTGACACAGTGAAAAAGGAGCTCAAAGAGGCAGTTGACCTGCCCCTTAAGCGCCCGGAAACCTTTGCGAAAATGGGCATTCGGCCCGTAAAAGGAATCCTCTTGGTAGGCTTGCCCGGAGTAGGGAAAACAATGCTCGCAAAGGCAGTTGCAACTGAAGCGGAGACAAACTTCATTTCCATAAAGGGCTCCGAGCTTTTGCACCGCCACGTTGGAGAATCCGCGCGCCTTACGCGCGAGCTCTTCCGCCGCGCGCGCATGTCCGCCCCCTGTGTCATCTTCATAGACGAGATAGACACAATCGGGCGTTCGCGTGCAGCAGACAACCCCTCAGTGATACACGAGGACATTGTGAACGGGCTCCTCATAGAGATGGACGGGCTCACGGACCTCAAGAACATTCTCGTGCTCGCGGCAACAAACCGCCCCGAGATGCTTGATGCGGCGCTTCTTCGCCCGGGCAGGTTCGACAAGATAATCGAGATTCCCCCTCCCGACGAGAGAACGCGGCAGGAAATTTTCAAGATACACACAAAGAAAATGCCCATTGCGAAAAGCGTTTCCATGGACGAGCTGGCGGAAAAATCCGAAGGCTACACGGGCGCCGACATAGAGAACGTGTGCCGCGAGGCAGGCATGGTTGCAATACGCAAAGGGTCGGACGCAATCTCAACCGCGGATTTCACAGAGGCTTTCACTGCAGTAAAGCCCTCTATCTCAAAAGAATACGTTGAGCGCATAAAGAAGTTCGCAAAGGGTGGGCACGACTCCATGTTTAGGTGAAGGAAATGAAACTAGGGATTTTCTTCCGTTCTTTGGTAGCGTGCAGCGCGCTTTCCCTGCTCGCTTACGCAGTCCTTCCGGGCGCATCCCTTGGGCTGCTTGCAAAAATGCTTGCAGCAAGCTTGGGCGTTTCACTTCTAGCCCCTTTCATATACACGCACGTGCGTGGAGTGCAAAACGGGGACAGGGTAGTCGTTGTTGCGGGCACAACCTCCAGCATAACCGGCTTTGTTGCAAAGCACGCAACCGCGCTTGAGAAAGGGCATATAGGGAAGAAAATACGCGTTGCGCTTGATGGCGGTCCCGAAATGGAGGCAACAGTTGATTCCTATTCCGGAATACTCTCCCCCGCGCGCGTTTCCCTTTCGCAAAAAGATTTGAAAATACTCTAAGGTGCAAAAATGGGCAAATTCTCAATCGACACAGACGAAGCAATCCACATGCTTGTTTCAATAGTCGCAATCTCCCTCTCCATAACTTTTGCGCAGGGCGGCATAAAGATGGATGCGGGGCACTTCATTTTCCTCATGATTGTTTTTGGCATCACCGTAGGAAGCGGTTTTGTGCTGCACGAGCTTGCGCACAAGTATTTTGCAGTTAAATACGGGGCACGCGCGCGCTTCCAGGCATGGCCCGCAGGCTTGGTGCTCATGCTCTCCCTTGCAATCGTGCCCCAGCTTTTCGGCTTTTCCCTCCCCCTCATACTAGCGCCTGGTGCAGTGTACATATACGCTTACAGGGGGCAAATTTCTTCAAAGCAAAACGGCATAATTTCCCTTGCAGGCCCTGCAACAAACATTGCGCTTTGCGCGCTCTTCCTAGTCCTTTTCCTTGTTCTTCCAAACGAAATCCTCGCGCCCATTTTCTTCATAGGCGCGCAGGTGAACATTTTCCTTGCGCTCTTCAACCTTCTCCCGATTTTCCCCCTTGACGGCAGCAAGGTTATTGCATGGAACTGGCAAATTTGGCTTGCTGTTTTCATGCTTTGCTTCCTCGGTTCCTCAATCGTTACATTCTAAGGTGCAGTTATGGGTTTAGACACGCACGTTTTTTCCAAAGGCGCAGAGGCAAAACTTTACACAACAACTTTCTGCTCAATGCCCGCGTTAGAGAAAGTGCGCAATCCCAAAAAATACCGCCCATCTTCTCTAGATGAAAAAATCCGCCGCTCACGCACAAAGGTGGAAGCCCGCCTTCTTTCGCGCGCAAAGGATGCCGGAGTGCTCTGCCCCCTCGTATATTCCACATCCGAATTCTCAATTACAATGGAAAAGCTAAGCGGGAAAATTTTCTCAGGAAAGAGAATTTCCCATGCGCACGCAAAAAAGTTCGCGCAAATGCTCGCCGCTTTGCACTCCCTGCACATAATACACGGGGATTTCACTCCTGCAAACCTCATGGACACAAAAAAAGGAATTGCAGTGATAGATTTCGGTCTTGGTTTTACGAGCCACGACAACTAGCACAAGGCAGTGGATTTGCTCACAATGAAAAACGCACTAGTGAAAACCGGCGCATACTTTGTGCAATGCTACTCTAGTGCAGGCGGCTCGCCCGCAGTACTCTCCTTAATGAAAAAAGTGGAAAGCCGCGCGCGCTACCAAGAGCGAATCGGCTAGTCCAGTAAAGAACGCGCCTTCCTGAAAAAAGCGAACCTGCCCAGTGCACGCGCGCCCATGAAGCAAGCGGCTAACTTTAATGCTCGCGCTAAACGTGCATACACTAATGCCGCCGGCTGCCTAAAGCTCGCCAACCCTTCGCTTAATTTTTCTCTTGAGGCGTTTGCGCCTTTTCTTTACCCATTTCCAGCGCATCCTGCCTTTCTTTTTCCATTTTCTTGGTCTTGATCCCAAATAGTCACCTACAGTAAGAATTAACAGGTTTAATTTGCTGCCATACATATAAAAAGCTTGCATCCAACTGCCTCTTATGAAGCCCAAAATCACCCCTTATTCCCCTTCTTGGGAAAAAGAGCAGGAAAAGCGCGTTCTCTCAGATATAGAGCAATTCCATGCGAATTTGCCGCAAGTGAAAAAAACCGCCCAGAATTCCCACGCACTTTCCCTCACGGAAAAATACTGCGAGGACACGAAATATTTCCTGCAAAAAAAAGATTATGTAACCGCATTTGGCGCAATAAACTACGCGCACGGGCTTCTTGATGCCTTCAGGCTGAAGAAATAAGGCGCAGCTTTACAGTTTGTCCGCAATGAGCCCAACAATCAATACAAAAGAGTCGCTGCCGCGCGTTATCGCATACGTTATCTGGCCTGCTGCATTTGCATCCAGTATCAGCTTCGCGATGCCATTTTCATCAAGACCTGCCTTATTCAAGTCAATAACTTCTACCGCTTTGCCGATTACTTCTCAATCGTATTTTTCGCGGACAACATTTATGCAGCCTTCGCTAGTATGGGACATCAATATTTTTGATTGCCCCGAACCCACCATGTAGCTCAATACCTTGTCTGCCTCAGTAGAGAATGACACTTCCTTTGATTGCCATGAACCTGATTTGTGAGTTACCACTTCGTCTGCCTTCCTCAGAAGAGCATCTGCCTTATTTCGAAGCGCGGCTGCCTTCGTTCGAGCCGCACTAAACTGCGCCAAATCAACTGTTATTGCCTTCAGGCCCAAGTATGGCTCTGGCTGGGTTGGACTAACCATCATTAATATCACCTGTTTATTTTTATGTATATACGAGTATATATACCCTTGCCTTTATCGCCGCGCATATGCGCACTTTCAAAAACTAGTCCTCAACCTGGGCCCCAATTTTTTCCAAGTCCTCAAAGAAGTTTGGATAGCTCCTCCCAACGCATTCGCTTCCCACTATTTCTGTTTTTCCCTTTGCCCCAAGTGCCGCAACTGCAAGCGCCATCGCAACCTTTCCATCCCCTTCTGCATCCACTTTTGCCCCAACGAGCGCGCTCTGCCTCACCGTAATGGAGTTCTCTTCCTCTTCCACAATGCCGCCCATTAATCTAAGATTTTTAGCAATGCATGCAACCCTGTCCGGCTCCCTTCTTCGCAGCCTTCCCACGTTCTTTATCACGGTAGTTCCCTTTGCATAGCATCCAAGGACCGCAAGCAATGGCACAAGCCCACCAATGTCAGTTGCATCCATCCCGATTCCAGTAAGTTCCCCAACGCTCGCACCAACGCTTTTCTCCTCCTCATCCACTATCACAAACGTTCCCATCTGCTGCAATATTTCGCAAATGCGCTTTTCGGCAGCGTGCATTTCCATGCTAAGCCCGTTCGCTTTCACTTTCCCGTTTATCGCGCCCGCCCCAAGCAAATATGCAGCAGCCCCAAAATCCCCGCCCACCTCATACTCGCATCCCACATACTCCTGCGGCGCAGGGCAGAATACAATGTCCATTTCCTCGGATGCTTTTGCGCTTATCCCGAATTTTTCCATTATCCCAAGCGTGAGCCTCAAATTCTCAGCCGCAACAAGAGCCCTTGGCATCTCAAGGAAGCTCTCATGCCCCTGCAATGGCATGCACATTAGCACCCCTGAAAGAAATTGCGTGCCCACATTGGGATGCACGCTCAGCCTTTCAAATTCCAATTCTCCCGAAACAGTAATCGGCACAAACCCGCTTGTTTTCATTTTCAGCCCGATTTTTTCCATTGTTTCCTCAAGGGGCCCAATCTGCCTTTTCTTCAGGCCCTCCCCTCCGCCAAGCGTTATCTCTTCCCCAAAAAGCCCCATAAGTGGCAGGAGCATCTTAAGCGTTGCAGCGCTCTCCCCGCAGTTCACTTCGCCAGCAGGCAGCGCAAACCCCCCTCCCATTACCTGCAAATCCTTTTCCACCCAGTGCGTATAAACCCCAAGCGCATTGCACGCCCCTATGGTGTCCTGCACGTCTGCTGCCTGCGAGCAGTTCCTCACAAGGCTCCCCCCAGCAGAAAGGGATGCGCATATTATCGCGCGCATGCTCGCAGCCTTTGAAGGCGGGGCAGAAAAGCTGCCCGAAATTATTGAAGGCGAAATCCTCATGCACTATTTTTGCATGCTTGCTTTATGAAGTTTTGCGCACCCAACTTTCTTATGAAGCTAAAAGAAGGGCTCGCGCAAATAAATGCACCTGAAGGCGTATTCTTCAACCCGCATATGCAGCTTTGCCGCGATATTTTTTCCCTTTCAATAGGCGCGCTCCAGGAAAAAAAGCTCACACTTTGCGACGGCTTTGCAGCAACTGGCGCACGTGGAATAAGATACAAGCTTGAAAACAAAAATATCTCAAAGCTCGCACTCGTAGATTGGTCGCTTACTGCAGCAGCCGCATGCAAGAAAAATATCGCGCTCAACAAGCTCAAGAACGCACACGCATACAAAAACAAAATAGAGAATTTCCTTGCAAAGCACTCTTTTGATTTCCTAGAAATAGACCCATTCGGGACTCCCGCCCCATACTTGCATCATGCATTCTCCTCTTTCTCACTCGGCGACAAAAAGTCCGCATACTTGTGCGCAACCGCAACAGACACCGCAGTGCTTTGCGGCGCGCATTCGGACGCCTGCTACAAAATATACCAATGCTCCCCCCTCAATTGCGAATTCTGCCATGAAAACGCAATCCGCATCTTGATTTCAAAAATTGCGCGTTCCGCAGCAGATTTCGAGTACGGAATTTCCCCAGTTTTCTCCTTTTCTCACCGCCACTACGTGAAAGTCCTCCTCCGTGTCCAAAAGGGCGCAGTGCCGGCAGTTTCCTCCATAAAATCCCTTGGATACGTGAGCTACTGCCCAAAATGCCTTTATAGGGAATGGGGCAAATTCCCAACAAAGAAAATATGCGAATGCGGCACCCCTTTGCAGCACGCAGGCCCCCTCTGGTTAGGCTCGCTTTGGGAGCAATCCCACATTCAAAAGATGCAAGAACTCCTCCCTTCCCGCCCATATCTGCAGCAGGAGCAGCTTGGAAAAATACTCCCCACAATTTCAGAAGAGATGCTTCTCCCTCCCTTCCACTACGATGCGCACACCCTCTCAAAAAAGATGAAAATAGGCGCGCCTTCGCTTGAAAAGTTGCAAAATTCCCTCACACAAAAAGGCTTTTCCTATTCCCGCACGCATTTCTCCCCAACCTGCTTTAGGACAAATGCGCCCCTTGAAGAGATAAAAAAAGCGCTCCTCTAATCCAGTTCTCCTTTGAATTCCGCAAGCGCAAGGAACGCATACACAAGCGCAATCCCAACTATTGCAAGCTGCTGGTTTGAAACAAAGCTAGTTGCAAGGTACAAAAGGAACAGGCACACAGTCCCGCACACTATCGCACGCGCGTATCCCGTATACGTGAGCAGGTCCTTTTTAGTTGCAAGCGCAAAGCCAATCCAGCATACAAGCCACCAGCCAACAAGCCTGCTCACAAGGGCATCCCATTTGATATTATATGCTTCCCTTCCTGCCGGCACAAGGAAATAGAACGCAATAAGCACAAAAACAACTGAAATTGCCGGCTTGATGGCAAGCGCGCGCGCGGCCTCATGCATCTTTGAAAGGGAAAGTGCTCCTTCTTTGCTGCTTTTCTGGAAAGCGCGCACCGCAAGCGCGAGAAGGGAAAACGCAACAAGCAGCAGCGAATAAGGGTCAAAAAATCCCCCTATTTTTTCCGGCTCAACCGCCTTGAACAATATGCCTGCAACAATGAGCATTACGAGAAAATCCCCAACTGCCTGCCCCACGCCTTCAAACTCCTCTTTCATTTTTTTGCTGTCCTTGAAGCTTGAAAAAACAGAGGCGGCAAGCCTGCAAACGTATGCAATTGCCCCAATGCACATTACGGTCAACAGCATGTAAAAGGCAGGCGCAACAACCGGCACTGGCAAATATTCTTCGCCGCTTAGAATCACATAAACGCAGTAAATAGCTGCAACCCCAAAATAAGCTGCCCCTATGTAATCAGGCTTTTTCTCCACTTTCTTTTCCTTTTCAACTAGCATGCTTTCACTATTTTCCGATGTGCTTGTAAGCAGAATAAGCTGCTATGACCCCTTCCGCAACGCCCGTAATAGCCTGCTTGAATTCCGTATCCGCAACATCCCCTGCAGCATAAAAGCCCGGCACGTTCGTCTTGCAGTTGCGGTCTATTTTCACTTCGCCCTTCTCGTTCAGTTCCGCCCCAGCCTGCTTTGCAAGCTCAGAGAGCGGCACATGCCCTATTTCCACAAAGAGCGCGTCAAGCGCAAGTTCGCTTTTTCCCTTTAGGGGCTTTGAAAGCACAACACTTTTCACCCTCCCATTCTCGCCCTTTACCTCTTTCACCTGCGTTCCCGTAACAATTTCTATTTTCGGATTTGTGAGCGCCCTCTTAAGGTTAATTGGTTCCGCCCTCAACTTCTCCCCCCTTGCAAAAATGTACACCTTGCTCCCATACCCTGCAAGCAGGAGAGACTCTTTTGTCGCAGAGTCGCTTCCGCCCACTACCCCGATAACTTTTCCCTTGTAAAACGCCCCGTCGCAAAGCGCGCAGTAGTGCACTCCCTTGTTCGCATACTCCTTTTCCCCAGGCGCGCCTAATTTCTTCCATTGCGTGCCCGTTGCAAGTATTACTGTTTTTGCCTGCGCGCTTGTGCTTGTTCCCGTAAGAGTAAATGTCCCGTCCTTCTCCCTATTTATCCCCACAACTTTCTCGTCGCGCACTTCCACCTTGTACTCAAGCGCATGCTCCTCAATTTTTTGCGCAAGCTCAAACCCGCTTATCATCTTGAATGCGGGGTAATTCGCAACCTCGTCGGTGTTTATAAGAACCCCTCCGCGCTGCTCCGCAAAAAGCACTGTGCTCAGCTCGAATCTTCCCGCGTACATGGCAGCCCCAAAACCGCTCACGCCGCCTCCAATAATTGCAAGGTCGTACATGCAAGAATTAGCACTGTATAAAAATAAAAAGGAGAACGTTTATCCCTCTCGTATCCTTACTGCGTTTTCGTGCGACGGGGACGTATCATTCATTGCACGCATGTGTGCGCTGGAGCCTATGTCAGAGCGATTTATTTCAGCGTTAATAACCCCCCATATATCACACGTGTCAAACTTATCTTTGAGTTCTGCCCCAACTGTTCTCGGGTCGGCGCCCTCCAGCAATTCAACTAAAATAACCTTGAAATTGACTTCAAGCACGTCTCCCCCTACTGGTACCCATATTGTTGGATTTACCCATATCCCATCCAAATTTCCTTTTTGGGCAAAACGCGCCGGCAAATCGATCTTGCTCTCTCTTACTGCTTCAGTAAAACCCGCTGCTGCCTTGCCAAGATTCCCATATGCCCTGCCAGAGGGAAACATTGCCCGCAAGAATGCATCTGCGAGCTCACTGTTGCTCGTTATTTTCCTGGCAGGTTCAACAAGTCCCTTGGTTGCAAGTGTTCCCGCACTAATGCTGCCAGGCTGGCCACCAGGCGCGCATTTATCCGTTGTTTTAGTAATCTGCATTAATATCACCTTAAACTAATTTATACCACACTTTATATATAAGGCTTCCGCTTCCGGCGTAGAGAAAACAGGAGAAAACAAAGCACCTATTCTATCACAACGTCCCCGTTCACAACAACCTGGCACGCAAGCCTCTGGTTCGGCTGGCACCCAAAGGAAGAAAGAGTAACCTCCTCAACGTCTGTTTTTTTGGAGAGGTTTTCCATGCCGCTTGCAATTGTGACAAGGCACGAGAGGCAGCTTCCTGCCCTGCATGCAAAGAGCACGCTTGCGCCCTTGTCGTCGCATATTTTCATGAGCGGCGTGCCCGCAGGCACATCGACTGAAATGTTGTCTTTTTTAATTGTAACTTTTGGCATCTAACTCACCTGTTGCGCACATATGCGCGAAAAATGCTTATAAAAGTGCGCGCTCTTGCTTCGTCAAATGCCCCTTCTGCCCCCTGCCTCCCAAAACATTATAATTTTCCCCCTCCAATCCCCCATATGAAAATATACACGAAAAAGGGCGACAAGGGCGAGACAGCATTGTACAGCGGGCAGCTTGTCCCGAAGGACAACATGCGCGTTGCAGCGTACGGCGAGGTGGACGAGCTCAACGCATTCGTGGGATTGGCGCGCGCATACTCAAACGATTCCGAAATAAAGGAGCTTCTCAAGAAAGTGCAAAAGAGCCTCTTTGACGTTGGCGCAGACCTTGCAACGCCCATAGACGCAAAGACCCCAAAGCCGGTTTCCCGCATCACCCCCTCGCACTCGCAGGAGCTTGAAGCCTCAATAGACAAGGTCGAGGAGGAGCTCAAGCCCCTCACCACGTTCATACTCCCAATGGGCAGCAAGGATGCGTGCTATTTGCACCTCTGCCGCTCAGTATGCAGGCGCGCGGAAAGGAAAGTAGTAACCCTGTCCCACACAGAAAAAATAAACGAGGAAGTAGTGATATACCTGAACCGCCTCTCGGACTTCTTTTTCATGCTCGCGCGACTCTCAAACAAGCGTGCGCACGTGCAGGAAGAGCCCTGGTAAATTCTAGCTAGGCAATACCTGTGCAAGCATTCCCAGCAATAGCCCGTCAAAGAAGTTGTTTGCCTTTATTTTCACAAGCTTCTTGTTCAGCGCCGTCTTGCCGCTTATGCTCCCGTTCCAAATCCCAACTGCAGTGCACGAATCAAGCTGTGCCTCAAATTCCGCCCTCACTGGCGCAATCTGCGTTATCTTGTCATCCTTGTACTGGGCATAATACGAAACACCATCAATTGTGATGTTTGTTCTCTTCCCATTCAGCAGCAATTTCGCAAAAGTCGCATTCTGGTGGTTCTTGTACCAGCCCAGCCTCGTATTCGCATCCTTGAGCGCCTTGCTCGCATTGAACTCGCACGCCGCAAAGGAAACAGTGAGCAAAAGCACCGCAGCAAGCGCAAAAACCGCAATTTTCATCAAAACCACCTGTATGTTATGCACTCTCTTTTAATTTCTTTGTGCCTATATAACGCTGTTCTACAAAACAAAAAGGTGATACTATGGAAGGATACGAATGCATGGACGAATGCTGCGTTGAGCAGCTCAAGGTCGGAAAGCCAGCCCCGCACTTTAGCGCGGACGCATACTCAAACGGGGACAAAAAGAAAATTTCCCTCTCGGACTACAAGGGAAAATGGGTCGTTCTTTTCTTCTACCCTCTCGATTTCACTTTTGTGTGCCCAACCGAGCTTCGCTCCCTTGGAAAAGCAGAGGAGGAATTCACAAAGCTCAACACGCAGCTCATAGGCGCATCCGTTGACTCCGTGGACTGCCACAAAGCATGGTTTCCCAAAGACCTCCCAGAGGTGAAATTCCCCGTGCTCTCCGACCTCTCGCACGCAATCTCCTCAAAATACGGCGTCCTCATAGAGGAAAAAGGGCATTCTCTCCGCGGCACGTTCATAATAGACCCTGAAGGCGTTCTTCAGTACATTACAGTGTCCTCCCTTGATGTCGGGCGCAGCGTGGACGAGATTTTGCGCGTATTGCAGGCACTCCAAACAGGCGGCTTATGCCCAATGGACTGGAAGCCCGGGCAGAAAACTATTGAGAGGAAGTAGAATAAGTTCTCAAATCTCAAACCTTTCTCCAATTTTGGGTGCAATCGCATCAAACCCTTCCAGCTTGAGCTCTTCAGCAAACTCGTCAGGCTTGTCCCCGTGCATGCAAAATACTTTCTCAGGCGCGCTTTTCTGCACAAATGAGAACAGCTCTTCCCTTCCCGCATGCGCAGACAAGTCCAGATACTCGTATGGGACTTTCACCTTAAGCTGCTCTCCTCCAACATCCACAAACCCCTTGTTCAAAAGATTGTGCCCATTCGTCCCTTCCACACAATACCCAGTAAATACGATTTTTGACCTGTCCGGGTGTTCCCTTGCATTCAGCATGAGAAGATAGCTCATTGCAGGCCCGCCCTGCAGCATTCCCGCGCTCGCAATCATTATGCACGGGTCTTTGAGCGCCTTTTCCCGCTCCTGCCTGCTTTTCACATGCCTCACGCTCTCAAGGTCTTTCCTAAAGAGTTTCGGGTTCCGAATATAGTTCGTGTGCTTTGCAACTGCCTTGCTTGCATCCCAGCCCATCCCGTCAACATAAATGGGCACATCCCGCATGTGCGCACGGAAAACCCTTATGAGCTCCTGCGTCCTTCCAACCGCAAACGCAGGAAGGAGCAAGTTCCCTTTGTTCTCCATTACTTCGCGCGCTCTCTCGCACAAATCCCTCTCAATCTCATCGCGCGTGGGATGCTCCCTGTCAAAATAAGTGCTCTCCATAATGAGTGCATGTGCCTCCTTTATGGGGCGCGCAGCCTCATGCATCCTTGTCTGCGACATCTTGAAATCCCCAGTATACACAATTTTTGTTTTCTTGTGCTGGATTTCCACAATCGCAGAGCCCGTGATGTGCCCTGCCTCATGGAAATTTATGCGCGTGTTGCGTATGCTCTTTCCCTGCCCATACCCGACCGGCTCAAAATTCTCAAATGCCTGCTTTATGCTCCCATGCCGATACGGTAGCCCGCCCCTTTCCCTTTGCAATATCCTAGCGCAGTCCGGTATAAGTATTTCGCACAATGTCCGTGTCGGAGGAGTCCCAAGCCACATAGGCTCATCATTGTCGTAAAGCTCAGGCACAAATCCCGAATGGTCCAAATGCGCGTGCGTTATTACGGCCGCATCAATTTCCCCCTGGTGCGGCATGGGATATGCGGTGTCCGCATGTATCTTTATCCCATAGTCAAGCAGTAGCCGCGCATCCGTTTCCACAAGCACGCTGCTCCTTCCCACTTCGCGCGCGCCTCCTAAGAATGTAAGTTCCATGTCCAAGTCTTCTCCCCAACATATTTAAACGTTATCGGCGAACTCCCCTCATGAACGAGCTAACTTTTCTGGATTTGGCAGTGCTTTTGAAAATCGACACCGAATCAACGGTCGAGAAGTTCGGAAGCTCCATAAACACCTCTTTTTTTGAGACCGCGAACCTCTTGGGCACAATGAAGCTCAAGGGATACCTTGACATAATGTCCTCAGTGGGCGGCTTAAGCCGCGTAGTCCTCACGGACGCGGGCGCAAGCATCCTCACGGTTGCAAACGAGAAATCAAGAGAGCCCATAGATGCGCTTGACACTTCAATACTTTCCACTCTCGCCTCAGGAGTGCGCGACCTGGAGGGCATAAGCAACGCAATAAACATCCGCCAGGGCGACCTCGCATACCATTTGCAAAAGCTCTCAGTGCAGCAATACATAGACTACACGCTTCGCTCTGCAAAAATTTACGTTTCACTTACTGAAAAAGGATTTAATTCCACAGGCGGAATCCGCGCGCAGACAACAGCTCCTGCAACCGGGACTTCAACTCCCCAAGCGCAACCCACAACACAGCCCGCAACTACTGCACTTTCAAAGCCCGTCACTCCACAGACTACGCTTGTTGCGCAGCCAAAGCCCGCTTCCGGCTCGCCCCCATGGGTCCCAAAGAACCTCGTAAGCGTGAGCGAAGCAGCAGCCGCAAGCGAGGACGTGGACGCTCTCATGAAACAGCCACAGGAGAAAAAAGAGGGGGCTTCAGCGCAAGGGGATGCAAAAGCCGCCCAATCCGGCCAGCACAATGCCCAGCCGCCCCACCATCCAGCCCATCACAAGCCCAAGGACGTAAAGTTCGAGCGTTTCATCTCAAAGATTTCCTTTTACCTTTCCGCATACCTTCCGTATTTGGTGCTCCTGCTGCTCTTTTGCGCGCTTCTCTTTTACGCTCTCACCTCTGCTTTCATAAAGCTGGGTTAGGGGTGTTGCAATGGCAAGCAAGGTAATTTCCGATTTCTCCCTACTCCAGAAAAACCGCATAAACTGCGCGCCGTTTAAGCTTGCAAAAACCGAGGACGCAACAGCCTTAGCCGCAAAGAAGCTCGGCTTCCCGGTTGTGCTCAAGATAGTTTCTCCCGACATCCCGCACAAGACAGACAGGGGCGCGGTTCTCCTTAATTTGCAAAATGAGCAGGAAGTGCGAGCAGGATACAAAAAGGTCCTCCAAAACGCAAAAGGCGCTCGCATACAGGGCGTGCTCGTGCAAAAGATGGCAGCAGCAGGAATAGAAGTGATAATAGGCGGAAAGCGCGATGCCCAGTTCGGGCAGCTCATAATGTTTGGCATGGGCGGCATTTTCGTAGAAGTGTACAAAGACGTTTCCTGGAGAGTGTGCCCAATAGACAAAAGCGAGGCTGCGCGCATGATACGCGAAGTAAAAGGATACAAGGTGCTTGCAGGAGTGCGCGGAAAGCCCATAAACGAGGCAGCCCTCATAGACGTGCTTGCAAAAGTCTCCCAACTCCTCATAAAGAAAAATCCCGCAGAGCTGGATTTGAACCCCGTAATAGTGCACAAAGACTACTGCGAAGTAGTAGACATGAGAATGGTAAAATAAGCTGGTAAAATGAAATCCCCCGCATCCAACCTCCAATATGTTTTCTCCCCAAAGAGCGTGTGCATAGTGGGCGCGTCGCATGAGCCCTCCAAAATCGGGCACGCAATACTTAGGAATTTTCTCCAAGCAGGCTTCAAGGGTCAAATTTACCCCGTAAATCCGCATTCAAGCGAAATACTTGGCATGCGCTGCTACGCCTCAGTGCAGGACGTTCCCTCTCCCTTTGAGTGCGCAATAATCGCAATCCCAGCAGAGGCGGCAGTTCAGGCGCTTCTTGAATGCGCAAAAAAAGGCGCAAAAGCCGCAGTTGTAATATCCGGCGGCTTTTCCGAAGTGGGGAACAAAAAGCTTGAGGAAAAGCTCGTGCAAACCGCAAAAAAATATTCCATCGCCCTTATAGGCCCCAACTGCATGGGCTCCCTTTGCATTTCCTCCCAGACAGACAGCGTTTTCCTTCCCACCTACAAGCTTGGGCGCCCGAAAAAAGGCGAAATCGCATTCATTTCCCAGTCCGGCGCAATTGGCGGCTGCATACTAGACTTGGCTTCCAGATATGGAATAGGAATCTCAAAATTCGTTTCTTTTGGAAACGCGTCCGTAATAGACGAGTCCGATTTGCTCCAATACCTTGCAGGGGATGAGGAAACAAAAACAATCGTTCTCTATTTGGAGGGCGTTAAGGACGGAAAGAAATTCCTGCAAATTGCATCCGAAATAACTCCCCAAAAGCCCATCATAGCGCTAAAGGCAGGCGTAAGCGCCTCAGGGACAGTTGCGGTTGCCTCGCACACAGGCTCGCTTGCAGGAAGCGCGGCAGCATACAAAGCCGCATTTGCGCAGGCAGGCATAATAGAGGCGCACACGCTTGACGATTTGTTCGACCTCCCCAAGATTTTCATGCTGCCTCGCACAAACGGAAAGCGCATCGCAGTGCTCACAAACGGCGGCGGAAACGGCGTTCTCGCAGCAGATGCAATAGAATATCATAATCTGCAGCTTGCTTCCCTTTCCTCCCAAACAACTTCCGCCCTAAAATCCTTCCTCCCAACTTATGCAAACGCAAAAAATCCGCTTGACATAATAGGGGATGCAGATGCAGCAAGATATGAAAAGTCTCTGCAACTTTTGCTCGCAGACAAAAACGTGGACGCAGTTCTCGTAATCCTCCTTTTCCAAACCCCTGCGCTTGATTCGTCCGTAACAGGCATAATAGCAAAAGCAGCGCAAGGCTGCGCAAAACCCATAGTATGCGTTTCCACAGGAGGGGAATACACGGAGGCGCAAAGGCGCCAGTTGGACTCAATGGGCGTGCCCACCTACTCCTCCCCTTCCTCAGCAATACGCGCGCTCTCAAAGCTCATAGAATACTGCGAAAGAAATTGCCCGTAGAGCCCAACCAGAATTAACGAGCCAAGCCTGCCTCTTTTACTTTTTTGTTTCTTCCCTGTTTTTCAAAAAAGCTTTAATAACATAATCACACAAATATTAAGCTTATGCAACTAGATAGCAGCCTCCCTACGCAACAGCCAGCCCGCGTGCATTTCCACATTGCCCGCAATCTCCGGCTCCTCAAGGCACGCAGCCGCGGCATTTTTGCAAACAGGGCAATCCATGAAACCCAGCCCATTGCTAAAGATGCAACTCAAATCCAAGAGCCGTTTAAACCTGCAATCGCCGACTGCCAGCAAAAAAGCAGGATGCAGGAGTGCTTTGCCGATTCCATCTCACTTGCAATCTCAAAATACCTTGGCCCTCTTTCCATCTCCTCAGCTTTGCTGCTGTGGGAGCGGCCACTCCTTCTTGCAGCAGAACTTCTTGCACTGGGCACAATAAGGCTTATGCACAGGCAAAGCAATTCTGAAATAAAGCTCTTCATTTTCTGCGGCATTGGAGGCGCTGCCACAGAATCAGCCCTGATAAGCCTGGGCGCATGGAAATATGCCGCGCCCAACATCGCAGGAGTCCCCCTATGGCTTCCAATAATGTGGGGCATCACAGGCTTGTGCATAATAGGCAGGCAGCACGTGATGGAATCTGCTGGCAAAAAAGAATTGAAAAACTAACTCCTAAGTCCCTTCCCCATACCCTTTCGCATACTCAATTTGCTCTTTCGTAGGCTTTCCAAGCACAACCCCGTTTGCTTTCAGTGCCATTCTCGCAACCGCATCATCAATTTCTTTCGGGACTGCCTGCACGCCTGCCTTTTTCGGCGTGTTTTTCGCAAGTTCGCGCACGCAAAGCGCCTGTATCCCAAAAGACCCGTCCATTATTTCAACAGGGTGCCCTTGTCCAGTGGGGCGCGCCAAATTCACAAGCCTGCCTTGGGAAAGAAGGTAAATTTTCTTCCCAAATATCTCGTATTCCATTACGTTTGGTTTCACTTCTTTTTTGCTTTTCGCATTTTTCTCAAGGTATGCAACATCAATCTCATTGTCAAAGTGCCCTGAGTTGCTCACGATTGCGCCATCTTTCATGAGGCGGAACTCTTTCTCAGTAAGTATGTCACGGTTCCCTGTCGCAGTGACAAAAATGTCCCCGATTTTTGCAGCCTCTTCCATCTTCATTACTGCAAACCCGTCATAGAGCGCTTCAAGCGCCTTGTGCACTCCGCTTCCGGATGATTTGTCCTCGCCCAAGTCCCCGTCTATTTCTACGGATACAACGCGCGCACCCATCGCAGACATCCTTTTTGCAATTCCCTTGCCGCACCATCCGTATCCCGCAACAACGACTGTTTTTCCAGCCACAATAAGATTGAGCATATTCATAATCGCGTCCAGCGTGCTCTGCCCAGTCCCATACCGATTGTCAAAAAGATGTTTGGAATACGCATCATTCACCGCAAAAACAGGGAATTTCAGTTTCCCGTCCCGGTGCATTGCATGCAGCCGGTTCACGCCCGTAGTAGTTTCCTCGCACGCACCCAGCACAAGTTTCTCATATCCCTTCTGGTGCGCAAGCAACGTGAGGTCGCATCCATCGTCTATGAGTATTTGCGGTTTCTGGGAAATGACCTGCTCAAGGCACCAATAATACTCCTCTTTGCTCTGCCCAGCCCATGCAAATACATTCATTTTTGAAGAGAGTGCAGCCGCAACCCTGTCATCCGTGGAAAGCGGGTTGCACGAGGCAGCCCATATCTGCGCACCTCCTGCAGCAAGCGTTTCAAGCAATATTCCAGTCTTTTTCTCAAGGTGCAGCGCAACCCCTATTACAAGCCCCTTAAGAGGTTTTTCTTTCTCAAAGTCCTTCTTTATCTGCGCCAAAATAGGCATGTGCACCCGCGCCCAATAGAGCTCCTGCTCCCCGTCTTTTGAAAATGAAATGTCCTTTACTTTGCTCATGTTCTCCCCTCGTTATTGCTTTCTCTGATAAAGAATAAAAACAGTTGCAGCAAGCCCGCTAATTGCAAGCATCGGAATGCATCCAGCGCTTTTCCCCTCTTGGGGCTGCGGCTGCTGTTTCCCAACCTCTTTTGAGCGTTCCTGCAGCCACTCGCTTTTAGTTTGCATCTCATTTGCCCTCTGCACCCTTGCGCCCTCGCCTTCAATCGCACTTTTCACAACAAGCATTTTCCCTGCAAGCTCTTCCGCCTCTTTCTCCCCGTAATCCGGCTTTGGGCAGAACGCAAAGCACGTTTTGCTCTTGCACTGCGCGTCCGTATGGTCCCAGAAAATGCCGCTGTTTTTAACTTTTGCAGCCTGCGCAATTATACCCTCAAGCTGCTCGCCTTTCTCCTGCATCCCCTGCGCGCTTGAAAAAGCCCCCACTATCCCGACATTGAATTCGTCCACAAGCGCATCCACGCTGTCCCTGTCTTTTGCCCATTTCTGCATCCCTTCCACAAAGCCCGCAACGTACACGAGGGGCTGGCACAACGGGACGCTCATGCACGAGCGTATGCAGGATACCTTGTCCGTGCAGTTGTAATTGTCTAACCCGAAATACTGGTTGCACGTCCCCTCCCCTCCCTTCTTGCTCATGTAATACAAGCTCCAGAACTGGCTTGCCTGTGTTTTTGTCCCCTCAAAATCCGCCCTTGCGTATTCGTCTTCGCGCAGTATGGATGCAATCTTCGCCTTATCCATCACAAGCGACCCGTTTTCGGAGTCAAATATCCCGACTTCGCTCCCGTTAAAAAGCACAAGCGAATACGCGCCCTGCGCCTTCAGTGCCTTAAAAGTTACGCTCTCGTTTGCATAAAAGTAAGATGCCTTAAATTCCTGCAAAGTGAGCGCAAAAACTGCCGCAAAAAGAAAAGCAAGCACAAAAAAGCATGCACTCATTCTCATAAGCCTTTCTACGCCGCCATATTTTTAAAGTCTTATAAGCAAATGTTTGTTCACATGCGCCTGTAGTCTAGTCTGGTTAGGATCCGAGGTTGCCAATCTCGTGAGCCGGGTTCAAAAACCTAGGGGGAACCGAAAGGTATCCGAAAATCCCCCTAAGGTCTCACCCCCTCTTCGAAACCGAAGAGAGGCGGGCTGAAACCTTGCGGTTGAAATTCCCGGCGGGCGCATCTTAATTTTCATCATTATACTCGCGCGGTCGTCGTCCAACCTGGTAGGACGCTAGCCTTCCAGCAGCCTTCTCAAAGGCTGGCAGAAAGCTAATAATCCGGGTTCAAATCCCGGCAGCCGCACTCACTTCGTTCGTGCGGCAGCCTAGTAGCGCTAACGCGCTACAACTCTCGCAAACCTTCGGTTTGCTCGATCCCGGCAGCCGCATATTTTTTATCTTACAAGAAAATAAGCGCACGAAAAAGTATCTCCTAATCCGACTGTATATTTGGGCTTTTTCACATATAAGGAACGCGCTTCTTTTGCATATTTTCCAAGTTCCTTCAAATTCGGCCGTTTCCCGTATTTTGCAGCATAAGATGCAACAATTTTTGCAAAAAGGAGCGCCTGCGCATCTCCTTTTTCCTTTGGGAACGCAAATGCCGAATTCGGAGAATGGAAAACTATTTTTCTCACCTTCTTGGAAAGAATGTGCAGCGCAGCTTTTCCCTTCTTCCCAGTGAGCTGGTGCAATTCCACTTCGTTGAGCCCAACGCAGTCCGCAAAAGGCAATATTGAATTCCTAAAAGCCGAAATGCACTCTTTCTCAAGAAATTCCCCTGCCTCAACAAATATTTTCGCATCCGGATTCCTCTTTTTCAGAAGCATTAGCATCCTAGCAGCGCGCAGCATATCCTCCCTTGTTTTCAAAAGATGGAATCCCCCAAGGAAGATGTGCGAAAAGCCGTGCATCTTTTTCGGAACACTCGATGGAATCATGTTTTTCTCCTCGTGTGCTGCAATGAGCCTGCTTCTTTTCCCTCCCCGTGCGCAATACTCAAAAACAAAATGCACAGGAAGATTGCGCAGGCTCGGGAAATGCGACTTTTGCGCAGTAAAAACAGTTGGCTTCACTCCAAGGGAATGCGCAGTTAAAGCCCCAAACCCAGCCTGCCCGCCTACCTGCATTTTTGCCTTTGGAAAAAGTTTTTTCAAGCGTGCAAGCTCATTTTCCACCATGCACACTTCCCTTTGCACCCCGGAAAACACGTCTTTCTTGAGCTTTGCATCCCTTTGCACAAAAGGAAGGGCGAGCACTCTTCCCATGCTCGCTTTCACAACCGCATCCGCACAAAAATTAAATGCAAAAAGCGCGCTTTTCGGCAGTGCGGATTTGGCACCATGCACGCAAGAAAGAAAGGTTTGCATTGCATAAACAACCCCCCTAGCGTTTAAATAAACTAAGGTGCATAAGGTTTCCATACGCACCTGTAGTCCAGCCTGGTAGGATATGAGCTTCCCAAGCTCGCGACCCGGGTTCAAACGCCGTTGTTTGGCAACAACTTGTTGCCAGCCTTCGGCTGACAATCCCGGCAGGTGCATTTTATTCCAAACGTGATTCCATGACATCCTCAAACATCCTCATAATTGACTCAAGGCGCGAGCTTGCAAAGCAAATCGGGAAAAAGAATTCCGAATCCGACATCACGCTTTACGGGCTAAAAGAGGGCGAAAAAATCCTCACTCTCTGCGAGCCCTACTCTTACCCAGACAAGGCGCAAAGCCTTCTCAATGCGATTGCGCTCTGCTCGCACGCCCTCCTCATAACGCGCTCACTTGACAAGGATTTGGCAGAGTGCATAGTTGCGCTCAACTGCTCAAATCTCCCAGGCTTCATAATATACGACGGGGTTTCAAAGGAGGAACTTGCGCCTTTCATAAAGGGCACTTCGCTTGAAAAATACGAGGAGCTTGAAAACGATGCAAACGCAGTGCGCACGCGCTTCCTTTCCCTTACGCACTCTTATGCCGCTTCCCCAAAGAAAGCGCTCATAGACAGCTGCTTTGCAGTAAAGGGCGTGGGCACGGTCGCGCTTGGCGTAGTCCTTAGCGGCTCAATAGACGTGCACGACGACCTCGAAGTGATGCCACTTGGCAAAAAAGCGCAAATCCGCTCCATCCAGATGCACGATAACGACGTGAAATCCGCCCCCTCTGGCGCTCGCCTGGGAGCATGCCTCAAGGGCGTAGAACCCGAAGAAGCAGGAAGGGGAAACTACCTGTGCAGTGCAGGCACGCTCCAAAAATCAAATTCCCTTACACTGAACGTAACCCTTTCAAAATTCTCAAAAGGCCCGCTTTTCGCAGGCAAGATACTCCACCTCTGGGAAGGAATGCAGAGCACGCCCGCAACCGTAGAGGGAAGCGAAATAAAGCCCGGCACAAGCGGTGCACTTACGCTCAAACTGCACAAGGAAATCGCATACGAGAAAAACAGCCGCTTCCTTCTTGCGGATTACGAATCCCGCCCGCGCATAATCGCAAGCGGAACACTCTAATTTAAGCAGCTTTTGCACGCCCTTTAGTTTTCTGCACGCCCTAATTCTTTGCGCCCGCAGCCCATTCTTTAGTTTTCTTCAGCGCAGCCTCAAGCACGATTCCCTCGCACTCCTCGCGTATCCTCATGCTCGCGGCAGCATCGTGCCCGCCGCCTGCCTCTATACAGTTTGGAAGTTCCAATTTAAGCTCCCCAATAATTTTCCTTGCAGAAAATCCCTTTGAAGTTGCTTCCCTGCTTGCCCTGAAATTCACTGTTTTCTTTGAGTGCCCAATCCCCACAAATGCTTTTCCCTCATCACGCAGCGCCTCAAACGCAATGCCGCACACTTTTCCTTTTGAGGGAAACTCAAATTTCTCAGAAGTTGGCGCAAGCTTTTCAAGGGGCACAACAATTATCCCGATTCCGTTTTCCTCGCTCTTTTTGCACACCGCAGCAGCCTGCTTTCTTACCTCATCAATTTTCTCCTGCGCTTTGGTATAAAATTCCATCCACAGCTCTTTTTTCAATAGCATTTTTGTGTAAAATTCCCCTGCGTTTGGGAAATTCCCAAAAGATGAAAGATAGTCCAGCACAAGCGCCTTTTTCACAAACTCTTCATTTGTTGATGCGAATTTGCTCTTGTCCCCAATAAGCGAAATTCCCGCAAGCTCATCCATGAACTCCTCGTTTGCGCCCGCAATTTTTGCAATGTGCGCGCAAAGGAAACCCGCAGCATAGTCCGAAGTTCCGTTCATCCCATCTTTGTGCGGGGAAACAAAGTGCGAAAGAAGCGCAACGGTTTTTTGCGCGGGTGGATGGTGGTCTATCACAAGGATTTCAATTCCCGCAGCTTTCAGGAGGGAAAGCGCCTCTGCGCTCTCCTCATTCGCCCCAAAATCCGCAAGCACAAAAAGCGCGTTCTGCTGCCCCAGCACGCCGCTCAAGTCCCGCACAGCCTCTTTCACCTCATAAACAGCAGAATTGTTTTGCACAATGGACATGCGCGCACCGCGCAGCGCGTTGTAAAGCGCAACCCCGCTCGTAATCCCATCCGCATCACAATGGAATCGCACTAGAACGCTCCTGCCTTTTTTCGCGGCGTCAGAGAGCTTTTTAGCAGCCTCCTGCATTGAAGGCAGCATTCGCTGCATAACCTCGTCATCCACAAGCATTTTGGGCGTGTGTGCCAGTTCCTTTGCAAAGTCCCCTATAAGTGCCATGCTTCTCTTTCTCACTCAAGAATTATTAACCTCCCGCACAAAAGAACAACTATGAAAGAAAAGAAAGAAAAAAAGAGTTCCAAGCCTGCCGGCAAACCCTACGTTTTCCTTGACCACACCGCAGACATAATGTTCGAGGCATGGGGAAAGGATTTCAAAGAGGCGCTTGAGAATGCGGCGCATGCAATGTTTTCCATAATGGGGCATGCGCAGGAAAAAGAGAGTTTCACGCTCCACGAGCGCGCACGAAGCCCGGAGGAGCTTGTGGTATACACGCTTTCCGCTCTCCTTTCCAACGCAGAGGCAAAGGAAATGGTGATAAGCAGGGTGCAAATTACTGCACTTGATGAAAAAGAGAATTCCCTTTCCTTAACCGCATACGGGGAGAAAAAGCAGCCGCGCGACGCAATAAAGGCAGTAACGTTCCACGAATTCATGCTAAAAGAGGAAAAGGGAAAATGCACAATCCGCATACTTCTTGACGTTTAATTCTCAGGCTTTGCAGCATCCGCCTTGTTCTCCGCCTTCTTCTCTTCCTTCTCAATTTTCCCGTTTCCCAAAAAAGAAATGTCCTTCGAAAGCGGCAGCTTCACATAATACACGTCGTTCTGGTCTTTTAGCACAAGGGGGTTTTTCGCAAGCGAAAGAACGTCCACCTCAAATACCCCGCTCTCAAGCAGCCTCACGTTCTCGATTTCAAACCCATCGCCTTTGGGCGTAACAATAGGCTTTATGAAAAATTCCCCTTCAGCTTCAAACCCGTCTATAACGGGTGGCAAAGAAGGCGCCTGCCCATCTTTTTCTTCCACTTCAGCAACGGGATTTTCTGGCGCTTTTACGGCCTGCGCAGCAACATTTTCAGCAGGCGCAGCCCCGGTTACTTTAATTTCCTGCGCCGGTGCAATTACTTTTTCTGCAATTTTATTTTCCGCAATGTTTTCCGTTTTCTGCGTTTCAACGGTTTTCTCAGGCACATTAACTGCGGGAGTTGTGCACGGGCTGGGCAATACAATCTCATCCTCGTGGCTTTTGGTAAAAATAAACGCCTTGGACCCGCACGTGCAGCCGTCCTGCATTTCAAGCATCGTCTTTATTATGCGGCCGCAGCGCATGCAAGTGTGCATAAAATCACAACAACCCGCGCCCAAGCCCGCCTGCGGCGGGTAAAGGCGCGGCATTTATCCATTCGCCTCATTCATTTTTGTTCTGCATTCTCAAGCCCGCGCCTTTAGGCGAGGGTTGTTGACTACACAAGCCTCTGCGCTATTGCCTCGTAAAGCTTGGGAATGTTCTCCCCAGTAATAGCGGAAATTTCAACAACAGGATATTGCGGGAAAGCGTCCCTTATGCGCTTTACGTTCGCAGATGCCAAGTCTATTTTATTCGCAATTATCATTACTGGCACCCCGCGCGCCTCAAGGTTCCCAAGTATCGTAATGTTCACCTGCGTGTACGGGTCTTCAGTCGCATCCACAACAAGGAGAGCGGCATCCACGTTCTCAATGTACCTTACTGCCTCTATTATGCCCTTTGTTGCTTCGCGCGCACGCGCCTGCGCCTCTTTTTGCGTGAGCCCGTATTGCATGAAGTCCCGATAGTCCACTTTCACGGCAATCCCCGGCATGTCAAGGAGGTTAAGCGAAAGCGCAAGGTTGCTCGCCTTGAGCGTGATTTTCTCTTTTTGCTGCACGAGCCTTGTCTCGTGCGGTATTATGGACACTTCGCCCATGGGCTCGCCTATCAAATCAATGCAAATGCGGTTCGCAAGCGTTGTTTTGCCGACGTTAGTGCTCCCATAGAGCCCCAAGCGTAGGCGCTTTCTCCTAAATAGCAATTTCTTTATCCACGCAACGAACTTTCCTATCATGCTTCCACATCATTAGAGCACATACTACTGGAAACTTTAAAAAACGAGGAGATTTGAGAAAACTCACTGCTTCCTTTTCGCGTACTTGTACTGCCCTCGCGCAAACCCGTCCACTATTTTGGGCAAGCCCACGTGCTCTCGTGCAAGTATCCGATCTGAAACGTCCTGCGCGCTCTTGCAGTCCGAAATGTCCACTTTTTCCTGGTATATAATGGGCCCGCCGTCAAGCGAATCGTCCACAAAATGTATCGTGAATCCGCTTGTTTGCTCGTGCGCCTCAAACGCATCCTGCTGCGCATGCGCCCCAGGGTACTTTGGAAGAAGGGAGGGGTGTATGTTTATCATTTTCCCTTCGTACGCCCCAAGAAGTGCCTTGCACTTTATTATTTTCATGTATCCCGCAAGCACAACAAGGCCAGCATTGAGCGAATCAAGCTTTTCCTTTATCGCCTCGTCAAGCTTTTCCCGGCTCCCGTATTTCTTTTCCTCAAGCACAAAATAAGGCACATTGTGCATTTTTGCCCTTTCTATCGCATACGCATCCGGATTGTCCGCAATAAGCCCCACTATCTCGGCGCGCACGGCGCCCCTCCCAACCCCGTCAAGTATTGCCTGGAAGTCGCTGCCGCGCCCGGATGCCATCACAACCACCCTTATTTTCTGCACGTTCTGGTTTGCAGCATGCGCGCGCACTTCTTCCTGGCAGTCAATTACCTCTTTTTCCGTAACTATGAAATCAACCGGCACATCCGTGTCCTTTACTGGCACCCTGTCTATGAATTGCGCGGAGTACGCAATCCCGACCTTTGTAGCCCCGATTTTGTGCAGGAAAGAGTCGTAATACCCTCCCCCGTAACCCAGCCTGTTGCCCATCCTGTCAAACGCAATGCCCGGCACCACTACAAAATCAATCGAAGTCGGGCTTACCTCCTTGCACGAAACCGGCTCAGGTATCCCAAATACCTTTGGCTCAAGCTTTTCATCCTTGCTTACCTCGCACGCAAGCAGCCTTTTTGGCTCCTCCCTTGTGGCAGGCAGGCACACTTTTTTTCCGGCTGCAAAGCACTGTGCAATGAGCGCCTGTGTCATTACTTCGCTGCCTACTGAAGAATAAAGGAAAACCGTTTTCGCAGACTTGAACTGCGGCAATTCCATTAGCCGCTTTGCAATCTCCCCGGACTGCTTTTCGCCCCATGCAGCATGGTGCTCGCTTCGCACCTGCTTTACCTGTTTTCTTATTTCGTCCTTCATCTAATCACTAACGTTTCTACATAGAAACCCCGGGCTTTCTCCCGCGCACAGCCGCAAGCACGTACATTGAGCCTGCAATTACAACAAGTCCGCTGGCGCCCGCCCTCCCCTTTCCGGCAGCTAGCGCTGACTGTGCGTCAAGACTGTTATATATAGCGCTGGGGGTAAAAAAACCTTTCGCTTCCCTCTCCAGTTCCACGACGGTGGCGCACCGCCCCAAATCCACCTGTGTGAGCACGATTTCATCGGCAATTGTCGCAACCTCTGCCAGCATGCTTTTAATGTTCTTGTCCCTCATGGCGCCAAACACCCAGACGATTTTCTGCCCCCTTTTCCTAGTGCGCTTAATTTCCTTCACAAGCTCCCTTATCGCAGGCACGTTGTGTGCACAGTCAAAAAGCAAATTCCCCCTCCTTTCCATCCTCGCAGGCAGTTTTGCATCAAAAATTCCCCGTTTTATCCCCTTTTCCTGCGCATCCGCAGCCAAAATTGCGCACACCGCAGCTACAGACGCGTTTGAAACCTGGAATTCCCCCCTCATGGCGGTTTTTATGCAAATTTTTCTTTTCATCGCGTTCAACAAGAATTTTGCCCCGTTCCTTCCATCCCGCACGTTCGAAGCAAAAAAGTCTTTTCCGAAAAAAATTGGTTTTGTCCCTATTTTTTTGCATTCTTTCCCCACAACCACTCTTGTTTTTGCATCCATCCTCCCGCATACAAGGAATTTCCCCTTTCTTCCAATCGCGCATTTCTCATGCGCAATTTTTGCAATGGTATTTCCCAGTATCTCGGTGTGTTCCAGCCCGATAGATGTGATTGCGCTCACCACAGGCTCACAAATATTAACTGCGTCCCCCCTTCCCCCAAGCCCAACCTCAAGGATTGCAAAATGCACCTTCCTCCTCTTGAAAATCTCAAACGCCATCAACGTAAGAAGTTCAAAAAAAGTGAGCTGCACGCCCGCATTCTTTGAAACCCTCTCAAACGCCCGCCTTCCTCCCGCTATCTTTGCAGCCCGCTCAACTTTCTCAAAAGCCCGCACTATTTCTTCCTTTCCCGCCATTTTTCCGTTCACAAGGAACCTTTCCCTAAAGTCCAGAACCTGCGGCGAATAGTATTCCCCAACAGAAAAGCCGCACTCCTTCAGGATGCTTCCCAGCATCCTCACAGTGGAGCCCTTTCCATTCGTGCCGCCCACTATAATGCACTCAAATCCCTTTTGCGGATTCCCAAGCGCGCTTGCGACTTTTCGCACCCTTTCCAGCCCCAAAACTGAGCCAAACTTAGAATAAGCGTATATTTTTTCAAGCACTAAGGCGTATCCCATTTCCGCACCAAAAAGCAGCCTATGCACCTGCGCGCCCTTCCCACAAAGCAAATGCCCTTACTGCAAATCCTCAACGTATTCCTTCTTTTTGCTGCCCGCCCTTTTCCCGCCTGCAGCTTCCTCTTTTTGCATCCGATACGCCGCAAGCACGTTCCTCGCGAGCATCGCAACCGTCATGGGCCCAACGCCCCCGGGAACTGGCGTAATCGCGCCCGCAATTTCCTTCACAGCCTCAAAGTCAACGTCCCCTACGAGCTTCCCATCCACTTTCGTAGTGCCCACATCAATCACGATTGCGCCCTTTTTCACCATTGCAGCGCCAATTGTTTTTGGCTTTCCAACCGCAACTACGAGTATGTCCGCATTTTTCGTATGCTCCCCGATATTTTTCGTCCTGGAGTGGCAAATGCTCACAGTCGCATTTTTCGCAAGCAAAAGAAGCGCAACAGGCTTTCCAACAAGGTTGCTGCGCCCCACAACAACTGCGTGCTTTCCCTCTATCTTCCCAACGCTCTCAATAAGCTCAACTATCCCAAGAGGGGTGCACGGATAAAGCCCGCGTATTCCTGCGAAAAGCTTTCCCTCATTCAGAAGGCACAGCCCGTCCACGTCCTTTTTCGCATCCACGAGCGTTACTATTTCCTGCTCGTTTATGTGAGAAGGAAGCGGGAGCTGCACAAGAATTGCATTAACAGAAGAGTCCGCATTAAGCTCATTTATCTTATTTTCCAGTTCCGCCTGTTTTACTCCTGCATCAAAGCGCACGAGCACTCCCTCCATTCCAAGCTCCTTGCACGCCTGCAACTTCTTTGCAACGTACGTCTCAGAAGCAGGGCTGTTTCCCACAAGCACAATCGCAAGGCAGGGCTTTTCCCCAAGCGCAGATATTTCTTTTTTCAGCCCGTCCTGTATTCCCTGCGCTATTTTCTTCCCATCTATTATTTTCGCAGCCATGAGCACCAAGCCCTTCGGGATTCGCATTCTTCCCAAGCTCTTTTCCTGCATCTACCCAAGTTCAGGATATAACGGGAATTTGGACGTGAGCGCTTTTACTTCTTCCCTTATTTTCTTCTTCGCATCCGCATCCGCCTTGTTCACAATCGCCTTTCTTATGAGCCTTGCAACTTCGCGCATCTCTTTCTTTCCCATCCCCCTTGTAGTGAGCGCAGGCGTCCCAAGGCGTATCCCACTCGTTACAAACGGGGACTGAGTATCATACGGGATAGTATTCTTGTTCGTTGTAATGGCACACTCATCAAGTGCAAGCTGCGCCTCTTTTCCAGTAACTCCCTCTTTCGTAAGGTCAATTATCATCAAGTGGTTGTCCGTGCCCCCTGTTACAAGGGAGAACCCCTCCTCAAGAAGCCCGCTTGCAAGCGCGTTCGCATTCTCCACAATTGCGTGCGCATATTTTCCAAATTCCGCCGTTGCAGCCTCCTTGAAGCACACTGCCTTCGCCGCAATCGCATGGTCAAACGGCCCGCCCTGCATCCCAGGGAAAACCGCCTTGTCTATTTGCACCGCATACTCGCTCTTGCACAATATTGCAGCGCCACGCGGTCCCCTAAGCGTCTTGTGCGTGGTAGTAGTGACAACGTCCGCATACGGTATGGGAGAAGGGTGCGCGCCACCTGCAATAAGCCCTGCGATATGCGCCATATCCACCATAAAGTACGAGTCCGACCTGTCCGCAATTTCCCTAAACCTCTTGAAATCAATCGTGCGCGGATACGCAGTGTACCCCGCAACAAGCACCTCGGGCTTTTCCGCAATTGCCTGCTTCTCAATCACATCATAGTCCAAAAGGTGCGTTTTCGGGTCCACATTATACGCTATTATCTTGTACAGCTTCCCTGAGAAATTTACCGGAGACCCATGCGTAAGGTGCCCCCCATGCGAGAGGTTAAGCCCCATTATTTTCTCCCCTGGCTGCAAAAGCGCAAAATACGCCGCCATGTTCGCCTGGCTGCCAGCGTGCGATTGCACGTTCGCATGCTGCGCCCCGAAAAGCTTTTTCATCCTCTCAATCGCAAGCTTTTCGCACTCATCCACGAATTCGTTCCCCCCATAATACCTTTTCCCGGGGTATCCTTCGGAATATTTGTTTGTAAGAACGCTTCCCTGCGCCTCCATTACAGCAAGGGACGTGAAATTCTCAGAAGGTATAAGCTCAAGCCCCTCGCGCTGGCGCTGGAGTTCCAATTTCATAAAGTGGTAAAGCTCGCTGTCCTCTTTTTCAAGCCGCATTTTCTCCCCCCAATTAAATTGGGCAGAACCAATATTAAACCTTTTGCAGTAGGCTTTAACGTGGTTCCTATGGCAGTGTCCCCTCTTGAAGACCGTTACAAAACCGAAATGAACTCCATCTTCTCAGAAGAGAGCAAATTGCGCTCCTGGATACGGGTGGAAATCGCACTCGCGCACGCAAACGAGAAGCTCGGAATTGCACCCAAGGGCTCAGCCGCAGAGATAGAGGCTGCAGGAAAGAAAGTGCAACTCTCCCGCGTTCTCCAAATAGAGTCCGAAATACACCACGACCTCATGGCAATGGTAAAAGCCCTTTCTGAGCAGTGCAAAACTTACGGCGGATACGTGCATTTGGGCTCCACATCCTACGATATAGAGGATACCGCAACCGCGCTCATTTTCCTTGATGCGATTTCCGTAATAGAAAAACATTTGCTTGAAACAAAGCAAATCCTGCGCTCGCTCGCACTCTCAAAGAAATCCCTGGTGTGCATGGGGCGCACGCACGGGCAGCACGCTGTTCCTACAACATACGGCCTCAAGTTCGCAATCTACTACTGCGAGGTGAAAAGGCACCTCCAGAGATTGCAAGAGGCACGCTCCCAAATCGCATTTGGAAAAATGTCCGGCGCAACAGGCACAATGGCAACCTTTAGGGGAAAGGGTTTCGCGGTGCAGGAGCTTGTAATGAAAGAGCTTTCTTTGCATCCCTCTCCGGCATCCAACCAAGTGATACAACGGGACAGGCACGCGCAATCCCTTTTCGCACTCGCACTCATCTCCGCAACTCTTGAAAAAATCGCAAAGGAAATCCGCAACCTCCAGAGAAGCGAGCTCATGGAAATTTCCGAGCCCTTTGGAGCGAAACAAGTTGGCTCCTCCACAATGCCCCAAAAAAGAAATCCCCACAAGAGTGAGCGCATTTGCTCCCTTGCGCGCCTGGTGCGTTCAAACGTGCAAACCGCACTTGAAAATATCCCATTGGAGCACGAGCGCGACCTCACGAATTCCGCAAACGAGCGCTTCATTTTCCCGGAGAGCTTCATAGTAACAGACTACATGCTGCTGCAGATGAATTCCATTCTCTCAGGGCTTGTTTTCTATCCCAAAAATATCGAGCGCAACCTCCAGCTTACCGGCGGCCTCATAATGTCCGAGCGCATCATGATTGAGCTCACGCATGCAGGCATGGGCCGACAAGACGCGCACGAGCTTGTGCGCACAGCCGCGCAGGAGTCTTTCACAAAGCAAATCCCATTCTCAGACGTCCTCTCAAAGAATGCGCACGTGAAAAAGCTCCTTGGAAAGAAGCTCCCAGAGCTTCTCAACCCCAAAACCTACGTTGGGGAAGCGGAAAAAATCGTTGAAAATGCGCTCAAGGAGTAGGGAAAATGGAAATCCTGCTTCTCACAAAAGGCTACTGGCCGCTTCCGCCAATGAAAAGCATCTACATTAGCGGAGAATGGAGGAAGTTAAATCGCGCCAGAAATACTACCGACAATGAAAAATCAAAAAGTTTTTCCATAAATTCTCATAGTTTTTCCGGTCTCATTATAGTTGAAGCAAAATTAGGCAAGGCTCTTTCCAAGAAAATCTATTTAGTAACCGGAAATCGCAAAATACTCCTTTCCCGCTGGATAGGCGGCCTGTATTCCAATTGCAGCACAAAAAACGTTTCCCAGGTGCGCGAATTTTACAATGCAATCGCCTCCCGCTACTCTTACCACACAGAACCCGAAAGAAAGGCGCAGCTTGCAACAATCGCATCCTCCCTCCCGAAAAATTCCCTTGTTTTAGACGCAAGCGCAGGCACATGCCTTTTTTCCGAGGTTGCAAAAAAATACTCCCTCCACACAGTATGCATGGACCTCTCCGCAAAAATGCTCTCCCAGAGAAAAGACAAGCGCTCATACGCAATAGTTTCCAGCGCTGCAAAAGCCCCTTTCCCTCCCTCCTCTTTCGATGCAGTCGTGCACCTCTTCTCAAACTTGCTTCCCTACGACAAAACGCTTTTCAAAAAGTTCCGCACCCTTCTTCGCCCGCACGGAATCCTCCTCTACCATCCAGTAAAATCCCCTGGCGAGCAGTGGCTGCCGGACTGGCGGGAGAAAACCCTTGTGCGCCTAAAGAGCGCGGGCTTCTCAAAAGTCTCGCTTCGCTCGCTGCCAAGTTTAGGAAAAAAGAAGAGCATCCTCACGTTCTTCTGGGCTCAAAAATAAGTTTGGGCGCAGGCTCCCGCAAAGCATCCCAGTTTTTTTCCAAGCTCAAAAGCAATCTTTTATTCTTATCCTCCCATCTCTTCGCATGGAGCACAAAAAGCTTCTCATGGCGCTCGCATGCATCCTGCTTCTTAGCATTTGCCTCAATGCGCTCCTTTTGCTCCAAATTTCGCCTTTAAGCTCAAGGCTCTCTTCCCTTGAGGCACAAAACGCAGAGCTTTCCCAAAAGTTTTCCTCGCTGCAGTCCCAATATTCAACGGCTTCCTCCAGCCTGTCGGCAGCAAACGTGCAAATTTCCTCATTGCAGGAAAAGCTCTCAATCTCAAATGCGAATTTGGAGCTCTCCAAAAAATCAGTTGAGCAATACCAGCAGGATTTGCAGCAAAAGAGCGAGCAGCTTTCAAATACAAAAACAAACCTCTCAAGCGCGCAGGCAAAAATTTCCTCAATTTCAGGCGAGCTCACTTCTCTGGAATCCAACATAAACAGCTCGATGAGCTGGTTCAAGGAGAATTCAAACCTGCCAGCCAATTACAGCTGGAACGTGGACATTTTCAAGGAGCGCATCCTGAAGGACTGCGTGTACGACAACAAGCTCAACCTTGCGTGCATCGCATACCGCCTTTCCACGACCGCAATTTCCCTCACGTACAAGACCGACATAGAGGCGGGAAAGGAGGATTTCCTGCAGCCCATAAAATACACCGTGAACCGCGGAGGGGGCGACTGCGAGGACTATTCGCTTTTCCTGAAAGCCACCCTGAATTCCGCCAAGGAATCCAGCCCCAAGCTCTCCCTTGTCGCGTGGGCCTCAAACACCGGCACGGATTTTCGCGTGTATCCCCCTGAAAGCGAGCAAGACGTGCAATACTATTACTACGGCGGCGCAAAGGGGGTTGGAGTTGGCAGCCTCTTGAATTCCTTTTACGTAATCTGCTACCCCCTAACCCCGGATGCAGGGCACTGCACGGTTGCGGTTTCCCCTATAAAAATAAACTCAAGCGCCCAGCTTCCGCTTCTCGCAGGCTCATCAGTCTTTGAGCCCCAAAACGGGCGGTATCTTGGGAAAATAGGCACGGACTTTGAAATTTGCAACGCCCAAAATGCGCAGCGCTGCTACTCAAGCCCTGGTTCCATAATAACAATCATCGCGGATGACGACCTGTACCAGATATACAACGGAAAATGGGTGGGCTACGCGGATTACAGGGATCAGGTCGCACAGCTGCAGCAAAATATTGCAGGATGAGCGTCATGCATCCTTCTTTTTCCCAAGCTTTATGGAGTTGGATATTTCAAAAACGTCCTCTATCCTTATGCACTTGTTGTGCAGTTCCCGATTATGGTCGCAAAGCTCAATGATGCGCTCTGAATATTTTGCGGAGCTTGACATCACAAGGTGCACCTCGCGCTTTTCAATTACAAACGCAATCACCACAAAGTCCTTGTATGCATCGGACTCGCGGTCAATCCAGCCATAGCAGGACACAACGTGCACATCCCCCATGTTTGTGGCAATGATTTTTGTGAACCTGTCCCATTTTACAAATTCGAACTTCTCAAGGGTTTTCTGGCACCAGTCTTTCACTTCGGGAGTGAGCCAGTCCCCGTTGGCTGCTTTCGCTCCCATGCCGCCCCGCACGTTCCCAAAGCTTATCTTGTATCCGTAGCCTGCCATCTGGTTTCACTGGTGGAAAAAGCTTGGGAACGGCATATATACTTTTAGCGGAACAAGCGGAACAGGCGTTTCCCAGAGACGGATAACAAATATAAGTATTCCCCCGAATACCATTCCATGCGCAAATTTGCATGCATCGTGCTGCTAATGTTCCTTCTGGCTTCGCTTTCCCCTGCCGCCACAATCACGCGCAAGGGCAGCATTGATTTTTCAGGCACTGACCGGATAACAATGGAAATCACGCGCCCGAATCATCCGCCCCAGCCGTTCTCATTCACCACCATCGGGCAGATACGCAACGTAGAGGTGCAGGACGCTCTGGGCAATCCCATAAAACCATTAATCCTGCTCTCCAATGGGACAACAATGGTAACCCTGGATGCGGGCGTGGATTACGCCCATCTCACCTTTTCCACCGATTATCTAACGTACAAAAACGGCTCGGTATGGGAATATCTGTCCATTACGATTTTCAGCGAGCCCATAAGCGCATTTGACAGCACAGTTGACCTTCCCCAAGGCGCGCTTGTGAGGGAAACAAACGGCTTGCTTACCTATGAAAAGGGAAGGACTATCATAAACTGGCATCTTGAAAACATAAACGCAGGCCAGCGGATAACCCGCTTTGGATACTATCGGCTCGTCCCTGATGAAAACAAGGATGCATTTGCCGCACTCCTGCCAGCAGCCGCGCTCATCCTTATCTCCGCACTTGGCGCATTCCTGTTTTTTGCAGCGCGCACGCGCAAAGCGCAAAAGCCCACTGAAAGTGGGCAGCATCCCCTCTCCCTTGCGCAAAAATCCCCTGCCTCAAGCCCGATTTTCAGCACGCTTGAGGAAACCGACAAGGAAATACTGCTCTCAATAAGCTCTGCTGGCGGCAGGACAACGCAGGCGCACGTCTATTCCACGACGCATATCGCAAAGGCAACCCTCTCAAGGCACCTTGCGTCCCTTGAAAACCGCGGGCTCATTGTGCGCTCGCAAAAAGGCATAAAAAAACTCATCAGCCTCGGAAGCGTTTTTTCCCAGAAGCAGGCAGAATAAGGATTAAGAAATAAGCGCCCTGGGGAGGATTTGAACCTCCGACCTATTGATTTCTGCAAAATCGCAGAGAGCGTTAACAGTCAACCGCTCTGACCAGGCTGAGCTACCAGGGCACAGGTAGGTATTGTGCCGAATAACCAATTTAAAGCTTGGCTCAGGCAGCACACCTTAAATATCTGCATTCCCCTATAGTTCAACGTATGAAAAAGCTCATAGTGCCCGCTATTTTGGTAAAAGACAAGGACGAGTTCGTACGGCGCATCCAGAAAGTCAAGCCCTACGTTACGCGCGTGCAGCTTGACATAATGGACGGCAAGTTCGTTCCAAACCGCACCCTGCAGCCCCCTGAAATGGATTTCTCTATTCTCGACGATTTGGAAATAGAGTACCACCTCATGGTGGAGAACCCGCTTGAATACGTGAAGCAAATAGGGAAAACCGGCCAAATGCACGCATACCAGTTCCACATAGAGTCTTTCAAGTCCGCAGCAGAAATAGAAAACGCAATTTCCGTTGTAAAGAAAATGGATTCAAAAGTTTTCCTTGCGCTTTCCCCCGACACTCCCGTAAGCGCGGTTTTCCCATACCTGCAAAAAATAGACGGGGTTCTCATAATGACAGTGTACCCCGGCTTCTCAGGGCAGGCATACCTCACAAAAATGGGCGAAAAAATAAAGCAGCTTCGCAAAATGTCCTCAGAGCTGCAGATAGAAGTTGACGGGGGCATCACAAAGGAAACAATAAAGCACGCAGCCTCTCATGGCGCAAACCTTTTCGGTGCCGCAAACGCGCTCTTTGGCGCGCAGGATGTCGGGCAGGCAGTGGAAGAGATGCTTGAGATTGCAAATTCCGCTTAGACTATTTTTCCAAAAAGGCAGATGAACCCCGCACAGATTATTTTCCCTCGCTTTTCCCCTAAATCGGCTTCCCAAGCAGGCAACTAAATTCCGCGCCAATTATTTTCACGCGCACCTTCTCCCCAATTTTTCCCTTAAAATTCGTAGGCAGTGCAACCTGCCGGTAATTCTCATCGCGCCCATTTAGCGTTTTCACTTTCTCCGTAATCGTAATCTCCATTTCTTTTCCAATCCATTCCTTATTTTTCGCAATTGTGATTTTCTTGCAAAGCGCTGCACACTCCACGGTCCTTCTTTTCACAATCGTATTTGAAAGCTGCTTCATTTTCCTCGCAATTGTAAACGGGCGGGGCGAAAAGCGCGACACGTTCACCCTGTCCAATTGCGCCTCTTGCAGCATTTCCATTGTCTGCCCAAAGTCCTCCTCATTTTCCGTAGGGAAACCCACAATAATGTCCGTCATTATGCTCATGTCCGGGAATTTTTCCCGAAAAACCCGCACCAGTTCCAAAAATTCTTCCTTAGTATTTTCCCGCCTCATTTCTCTCAAAACTTTATTCGAGCCGCTTTGCACAGGTATGTGCAAAAATTTGTACATTTTCAAATCCTCATAAACTTTCAAAAGCTGGGGCAAATATTTTTTCACGTGCTGGGGATTTATCATTCCAATTCGTATGCGGAAATTCCCATCCACCTCGCACGCCTCCCCAAGAAGCGCAGCAACATTGCTTTTTATGTCCGCCCCATACGCTCCGGCATCCTGCCCAGTAAGCTGCATCTCAACCGCCCCTGCATCCGCCCATCTCTTTACCTCTAGGCAAATGCTCTTTAGCGGATAAGAATACAACTTCCCTCTCGCTAATTTAGTCTGGCAGAAAGTGCACGAGGAAAGGCACCCCTCCTCAATCGCAATCCTCGCAATCGCACCATTCCTTACGCGCGGCAAGTCCGGCTTGTATCCGCTCCCCTTGAAAACCGCTTTCCTTCTCCCAACCGCATTTTGCACAGCCTCATAAATCTGCCCAACACTCCCAGTCCCAACAACGCTCGCATTGGGGGCGCTTCGAAAAACCGCATTCTCATTCACAGAGAGGCAGCCCGCAAGCACAATGGGCTTTTTGCCCAAATGCAATTTCTTGAGCACGTGCTCTATTTTCGTCTGCGTCGCGTCTTTCACTGTGCAGGAGTTTATCACAACAACGTCCGCACCCTTTTCCTCTTCTACCTCAAGGCACCCGTGCATGTCCAGCACGCCGCGCATGATGTTCGAGTCCGCCTGGTTAAGCGTGCACCCATACGTTATAAGTTTGTATTTTATCTCTTTCATGTGCATCAACTTTGTGCTTTGCCAGCAGGTATTTTAAATATCCTTTCCCATAAATTCCTCAGGGAGTAAGTAGGGAAGGAAAGTCATTTTTAGGCAGATAAATTTCCAGGCTAGCCGCAAGGCGGTGTTCCCATGAAACTCAACAGCACAAAAGAGCTTGCGCTCATGGCAAACGCCATACGTGCCGACATCATCCGCATGGTAAATGCCGCAAAATGCGGGCATCCCGCAGGTCCCCTTGGGCTCGCAGAAATTTTCTCAGTCCTCTTTTTCTCAGAGATGGATTTTGACCCCAAAAACCCGCAAAAGGAGCGCGACATCTTCGTTCTCTCAAACGGGCACGTGTGCGCAGGCTCGTATTCCGCAATGGCGCACGCAGGCTATTTTCCGCCGGAAGACCTTCTCACATTCAGAAAATTCGGCTCGCCCCTCCAAGGGCACCCCTCACGGAAATATTTCCCCTTCATAGACAATTCCTCAGGCCCCTTGGGCGAAGGATTGGGAATCGCATGCGGCTATGCAGCCGCTCTTCGGCTTGACAACAAGCCCCAGCGCGTGTATTGCGTTGTGTCGGATGGCGAGCACGACGAGGGCAGCACATGGGAGGCAGCCCTCTTTGCTGCAAAATACAAGCTCGACAACCTCGTTGCAATAATGGACCGCAACTACATACAAATAGACGGCACAACGGAAGACGTGATGCCGCTGGACTCCATAGAGGAAAAATACCGCGCATTCAACTGGAACGTAATTTCCATAGACGGAAATGATATCCCGCAAATCCTTTCCGCGCTCAAACAGGCAAAAGACTGCAAGGGAAAGCCCACAATGATAATTGCAAAGACAACCCCCGGAAAGGGCGTGTCCTACATGGAAAAGAACTACAAATGGCACGGCGTTGCGCCAAAGGACGAGGATGCGGCAAAAGCGCTTTCCGAGCTTGCAGCGGAAAGGAAGAAAATTGAACAAGAGTAGAACAAATGCGCCCGAGCGCGCAAAAGAAAAAGAGTAGATTCCAATGGAACTTAACACACAAATGCATCTCCTAAATCCCCTTTCACCCGACCTGAAAAAGGATTCCACCCGCGAGGGATACGGGAAAGCGCTCCTTGAGCTTGGGGAAAAGGATTCGCGCATAGTCGCACTCACCGCAGACCTGGCAGAATCCGTGCGCGTGCACTATTTTGCAGAAAAATTCCCGCAACGCTTTTTCCAGTGCGGAATTTGCGAGCAAAATATGGCAGTTGTAGCCGCAGGGCTTGCATATGCGGGAAAAATCCCTTTCCTAAGCTCTTTTGGCGCTTTCTCCCCAGGCAGGAACTGGGAGCAAATCCGCTCCGCAATATGCTACGGGAATGCAAATGCGAAAATAGTTTCCACCCACACAGGGCTCACAGTAGGCGAGGACGGTGCAACCCATCAGGCTTTGGAAGACGTTTCCCTTATGCGCTCCATCCCCAACATCCGCGTGCTTGTCCCCTGCGATTTTGAGCAGGCAAAAAAAGCAATCCATGCAGCCGCAAAAATAAACGGTCCAGTATACGTTCGCGCAGGCAGGGAAAAAATGCCCGTCTTCACAACCCAAGAGACCCCATTTGAGCTTGGGAAAATTTCCCTTTACAAGGACGGCTCCGACATCTCAATATTTGCTTCCGGCGCACTCGTGCACGAGTCGCTCCTCGCAGCCGCAGAGCTTGAAAAAGAGGGCATAAGCGCGGCAGTGCTCAACGTTTACGACCTTACTGAAATGGACAATTCCACGATTGAAAAATATGCAAAAAAGACAGGTGCGTTTGTTACTGTTGAAGACCACCAGATAAAGGGTGGCTTGGGAAGCGCAATTTGCGAAAGCGTTTGCGAAACCCACCCAGTTCCAGTGCACCGGATGGGAATGCGCATGGAATTCGGGCAGTCCGGAAAAGGCAGCGAGCTTCTTAAGCACTACGGTCTTTACTCTTCCAACATTGCAAAAGTTGCAAAGGAGCAGCTGAAAACCAAAAAAAGGTGAGAAAATGAAATTTTTCCTTGACACTGCAGAAGCTGACAAGATACGCAAATACAACGACTTGGGAATGGTGGATGGCGTTACAACAAATCCCACGCTCATCCTCAAAAGCGGCCGCACGCAAAGGGAAGCAATAGAAGAGATTTGCAAAATGGTAAAGGGCCCGGTGAGCGTAGAGGGCGCAGCCACCACTACAAACGAGCTTGTAAAAGAGGCTGAGGAATTTGCCTCATGGTCAAAAAACGTTGTTGCAAAAGTCCCAATGTCCCAGGATGGGCTAAAGGCAGTCCAAATCCTCGCAAAAAAAGGCATAAAGACAAACGTTACGCTTGTTTTCTCACCGGCGCAGGCTCTCCTGGTCGCAAAGGCAGGCGCAAACTACGTTTCCCCCTTCATAGGGAGGCTTGACGATGTAGGCGTAGAGGGAATGGATGCAATCGCCCAGATAAAACAGATATACGACAACTACGAGTACGAAACCGAAATACTCGTTGCATCAATCCGCTCCCCCTTGCACGTGGTGCAGGCTGGAATGCTCGGCGCTGACATCTGCACAATGCCTCCCGACGTGCTTGACAAGATGTACAAGCACCCCTTCACAGATGCGGGCATGGCAAAATTCCAGGCAGACTGGGTTGCGACATTGCACAAAAAGTAAGCAAGTTCAAAAAGCAGCTAAATATTCTTGCTCACATACACTCCGTCCGCAGCATACCCCGTCTTGTAATAATACTCACGCGCCCCTACTCCTGAAATTACGACCATCTTGTTCATTGAAAATTCCTCTGCCGCAATCCTTTCCGCCTCAAAAAGAAGTTTCCTTCCCATTCCCCTATGCTGCGCCTTCCCCTTCTCGTCCTTTCCAATCGCAACCTCGCTCCCATACACGTGCAGTTCGCGCACAAGCGCACTCTTAGGCGTAATTTCTTTCCGGTGCGACCCGTGCGGAATCCTCAGCCTGCAAAATCCCGCAAGAAAATCTTTTTCCCTGTCTTCAAAAGAAATGAATATTTCCTCGCCGTTGCTCGCATTGTAATCAAATCTGTTCAACCCTAATTTTATTTTTCCAATTTCCCGCCTCTTGCCCGCCTTGCTTCCAATCTCCTCTTCCATCCTGTCATTGCGCCCGCCCTCTCCCTCTTTCCTCTCAGTATTCCCAATTTCCCTGCATCTTATGCACCCGCACCTCACTCCCATTTTCTTAAGTTTCGCATCCACAAGCTGCCTCAAGTTTGAGTGCTTTACCCCGGACTCAATAAGCGTGGAGGGAATGTCCCGCTGCACTCTCATCACCCGCGTATACCTTGGAATGTATCTCGTAATCCTCGCAATTACTTGCGCAGCAGTTTCCGTATCATACGGCGCATATTCCCTTTTCTTGTACTGCTCGTACAATTTTGTTCCCTTAAGCACCATTGCAGGGTATATCTTTAGCATGTCGGGCTTGAACCTCTCATCCTCAAATAGCATCCGAAAATACTCTTCATCCTCTTCCGGCGTTGCAAACAAGCCCGGCATCATGTGGTATCCCACCTTGAACGCAGAATTCTTGAGAAGCTTTGTCGCTTTCGCAACGTCCGCAACCGTGTGCCCGCGCTGCACTTTCTCATACACCTTGTCCGAGAGCGTTTGCACTCCCAGCTCCATCTGCGTTCCTCCAAGATAAAGCGCATCATCAATTTCTTTTTCAAAGCACCAGTCCGGCCTTGTTTCAAATGTCGCGCCAATCACCCGATGCGCAGCCGTCTCATTCGCTTTCTTTGCCTCTTCAAAAGTGCGCGCCTTGAACCCGTTGAACTCATCAAAGCATCCCTTCACAAACTCATGGCGATATTTTTCCGGCACAGCAAGAAAAGTCCCGCCCATAAGTATGAGGTGGCACTTGTCAATAGGGTGCCCCTGCTGGGAATACTGCTGCAATCTTACAGCAACTTGCTTATGCGGGTCATACCCTTCCTGCATTGCCCTCATTGTCATTGGCTCAAATCCCGTATAGCTTTGCGGCGCATTCACCCCTTTGGGGCAATAAGTGCATTTCCCAACGCAGGGAAAAGGCTTTGGCATGACCGCAACAGGCGAAACGCCCGAAAGCGTGCGGGTGGGCGATTTCAAAAGAAGCCGCAGCGCATTTTTTGTGCGCCCCTTTCCCTCCAGAACGGCTAAAATGTCCGAATTCCGCAGCACTCCCTTCATCGGGAACTTCTTGCTTGCGCTTTTCTTTATCTCAATGAGGCTTGTTTTCCCGATTGCAAGCAGCTTGGCAGCATATTCCGCAGCCTCCCTCTTTCCCTCATCAAGCCCAAAGCTTCGCTTCACCTTTTTCCGTGCGAATTGCGAATAATCAAAACTTCT
Source organism: Candidatus Anstonella stagnisolia (assembly GCA_902384585.1). GTDB lineage: Archaea > Micrarchaeota > Micrarchaeia > Anstonellales > Anstonellaceae > Anstonella > Anstonella stagnisolia. The sequence goes on along the minus strand of CABMCJ010000002.1, from coordinate 57,368 downwards.
CGGGTCCCTATCCAGTCCCATCACTAATGCACCTGTAATTTTCTCCCGTTGCCCCTTTATATGCAAACCTATTTAAATTGTAGAAAGTAAATTAAAGTGTAGATATTATGCCCCTATCCAAACCCATGCCAGTTGAAATGAAAAACCCCGTTCTCCAGCGCCAGTTTGCGCGCTTTTTGGGCGAGTGCGGCTATTCCCGCAGCCTAAAAAAGGCGATTTCAAGGGACCTTTTGCTTGCCGAGCTTGCGGTGGAAGAGCCATACCTCGTTGCTTCGCAAGCGCGGGAAAAGGGCCCAAACGGCAGCGGAAAACTTGAAATTTCAGTGCGCACGCGCCTATTGCAGGGCGAATTTGAAGACCGTTTTTCAATCCAAAACAATGCAGGAATAACCCCTGAAAAAGTGCAATCCCTTTCAACCGGGCTTGCAATCCTCTCGGTTATATTCAGCATGGCTTCATCTTCAGCATTCGTGAAGCTTGCAAAAGACCCGTTTGCGCGATTTGGTGCCATTGCATTGCCGGTTTTGCCCGCTGCTGCTTTGTTCTCCAAAGGGCATGCCATCCTTGGGTTAGTTGCACTGGGTCTTGGCGGCTTTGCCAACTGGCTGGCGCACAATTACCTAAACCCAATCAAAATGCTTGGCAGCAAAGCCTCGCAGGAAAAAATAATCCAGGACTTTATCTCAACCGCAACCCAAAAATAAGAATAAGGAATCTCACCCAAGCAAATTCGAAAGCAGCCCCGCAACAAAATACACTGGCGATTCCACAAGCGGGAAAAGAAGCACCCCCTTTGTGGTTGCACGGTAGTCCGAAGCAAGGTCGCTCTTCACGCGCAATTTCACGTCCTGCTGCGCGCTTATTATGGAACTTGATATGGAGCGCGCCTTTATCACAAACGCATAAGTCGTCTCATCGTTCCCAACTACCTCATATTCAATATCTTTTGAAGAGCCCGCAGGCACGTACATGCTTTTCTTGAATGCCCAGCCGCGCACACCCGTTGAGCTCACTTCAAACACGTCGTTTGCAGCGCCCTTGTTGTACACTGTAATGTGGTATCTTGCAGGCTGCCCTGCGCCGGTCTCAAGGTATGTGTTGCTCACTTCCATCCCCATGATGTCCCTCTCAACGTCAACCACAATAATGAACGGGACTTTCCCATCCGCATTCCCGATTTTCTCTGCCCCTCCCTCATCCACAAGGCTTGCATCTATTTTATACTCGCCGTTTTGCGCATCCTCAGCAGCGGTTATTTCCGCCTGCATGGGATTCGCATAGAGCTTGCTGTCTTTCGCGCCCCATCCCTGCGGCAACTTCTCAATCGCGAGCGTGTCAAACCGCCCCCCAATGCCGTGCACGCCTCCGGTAGAAACCTTTGATTCAACTGAAATCGAAATCGTCTGCCCCGGCCCGATTTTCCCAAGGTATATGCGCCCGCCCGGCTCTATTTCCTTGTGGAGGGGCGAGATAACCTGTATGTTCTCAATTGCATAAGGGAGCGCAAGCAGCATAAGGGCCGCGAGAACGGCAAAAGCAAATCTCATAAAACCAATTCCCTTATCAAAGTTAAAAAGCTTATGCTGGAAAGTCCATGCATGGAAAGCGCGCTTCGTGCAGCAAAGGTAATTTCCAAGGTGCTCCCGCTCATCCTCCCTTCGGTAAAAGAGAGGCACGAGGATGCGGTTGCAGCCGAAATACTCATGGGCAGGCTGCGCGCAATAGCCCCTGCTGAAATAGAGGTCGCCCTTATGGGCTCCGCAGCAAAAGGCACAAGCTTAGGCGGAAACCGCGAGCTTGACATTTTCCTCCTTTTCCCAAAAAAATACGAGCACGATCGGATGTGCAGCCTTGGGATGGAATATGCGCGTGAGGCTTTCAAAAAAGAGCGCACTGAAGTGAAATACGCGCAGCACCCATACCTGCACGTTTTCGCAGGCAGGTATTCCGCGGACATAGTGCCCGCATACAAAATCTCGCGCATTGAGGAAAAAGGCTCCGCAGTAGACCGCTCGCAACTGCATGCGCACTTCATAAAATCGCGCATGAGCGCGGATTTGCGAAACGACGTGCTCCTTCTCAAGAAGTTCCTAAAAACGCTCGGGGTATACGGCGCGGAACTTCGCATAGAGGGATTCTCAGGGTATTTGTGCGAGCTCCTTGTGCTGCACTACGGCGGCTTCCTCCCTCTCCTTGGCGCAGCCTCTTCCTGGCACAATCCCAAACTGGACATTGCAGAATACTACAAAGGGAAAGAAATCCCGGCTTTCCTCCAAGCCCCCCTAATTGTAATCGACCCAGTGGACTCCAACCGCAACGTTGCGGCAGTCGTTTCCCAGACTTCGCTTTCCCGCTTTGTTTTCGAGGCGCGCCGCTTCCTCAAGTCCCCATCAAAGTCGTTTTTCTTCAAGGAAAAGCAGTCGCATTCAAGGGGAAAAATCGCAAACATAATGAAGGCGCGAAAAACGCACATCATTGCATTGCGCTTTGCAGCCCCGAAAGTTGTGGACGACATCCTCTGGCCGCAGCTGAAGAAAACTTCGCAGTGCATTGTGAAGTCCCTCCAAGCGCTTGATTTTGAGGTGTTCGGCTACTACCACTGGTCGGACGGGAAGGAGTGCATCCTGCTCCTTGAGCTCTCCCGCTCGCAACTGCCCGCAATAAGGCGGGTAAGCGGCCCCGCGGTGCGCTTCTCCCAGGATTGCGAAAAGTTCCTCAAGGCGCACAAGAATGCCCTGAATTTGCACATAGAGCACGAGCGCCTTGTTGCGGTTGAGAAACGCAATCTCCAAGGTGCGGAAGGCGCGCTAAAGGAAATGCTGCGCACCCCCGTAAAAATAGGCATCCCTGAAAATTTCATCCCGCTTGTGAAAAAATCCAGAATCCTCCCGCCCAATTCGCTTCTTGCGAAAAAATACCTTGAGTTTGCCGGCGACTACTTTACAAGAAGGGTAGCTTAGCCCAAAGCCGCCGCAAGCCTGGGAAAACAGCCGCAAGCCCCACTGCGCGCCCACCGCAAGCTTTTTAAAAAATTTGCCACTTAATATAACGCGAGGCGATCTCATGGGCAGTTCTTCAGTCGTTGGAAAAGCATTCTTAATCGCAGTTGCGCTAATTTCTTTTGCGGCGCTTTCACTTGCAGTGGCCGCAAGCCCATGTTCCGATGGCACTGCTTATGGAAAATGCTCCACCGTGACGCCTGGCAAATACTGCATAGGCACGCTGTCCGCGCCCGCGCTCATAGACGGCGCGTCGCTTTGCCCCTGCCCTGCCGGATACACCACCAACGGCGATGTATGCGACAAGCAGACCTGCACTGACGGCACAGGCTACAACGAATGCTCAAGCACAATAGGCAAAACATGGTTCCGCTGCGAAAACGGGCAGCTCATTGAGCGCGCAAGCGCATGCGCATGCCCCAGCGACTACCACAAGGATGGCGAGAAGTGCGCAATAAACGACGGATGCCTATACAACAAGCCCGCGTGCCCGCCTGACAAATACTGCGACAATGAAAACTCAAATGCCACTTACAATTCGTGCGTGCCCAGGGGCGGCTGCCAGTACAACAACCCTGCATGCACTGACAGCCAGACATGCCAGTCTGACGGGACGTGCAAGCTCAAGAGCGGGTGCAAATACAACAATCCCGGGTGCAACCTTGACAAGGAAGTGTGCCGCAACAACGAGTGCGTTGCAAAGAGCGCGTTTGACGGCCTTACTGCCAACAGCATAACGAATGCAACCACCCCTGACTCTTCTTCGGGCAACTCGCTCTCATGCTGCTGCCTCCCTGCAGCAGGCGGCCTTGTAACCCTCGCGGGCGCATTCGCAATCCGCAGGAAAAAAGAAGAATAAGCCTGCCCACTTTGATTTCCTTCCTTTTGAAGGAGTTTTTTTAAACCAAGCAGCAGTAGCACTAGCATGGCAGGGCAACTGGCTGGCAAGGGCGCACCAAAAAATGCCTCCTCATCGCTTTACGAGCGCTTCGGCATGCCCGAGCACATCCGCACTAATTTGCACGAGATAGAATGGGAAACCCTTGCAAACATGCTGCACGAGCTCACGATAAAATTCGACGAAAAAAAGGCGTCGCACCGCAGGCTTGCAAAGCGCATCGCACTCACTAAAATAATGCTATCTGACCGCATAAAGCACAGGGCTGCAAGCGGGAGGATGGACACAAAGCTCCTCGTGGAGCTTGTGCGCCTGCTTGAAAAATGCGAGGCGGACGCGCTGGCGCACGAGGTCGACATGAGCGAGTTCCTCGCGCTGCTTTACGCGCTTGTTGAAAAAATGAAGCACGAGAAAATCTGCCTCTACCGCAGCCGCAGCTTCCCCTCAGAGCTGCCCCTTGACGAGTTCGGCAAGCTCAAGGGAAAAAGCGAAGCCTCCCGCAAGGCAAAATAAGTGATTTTTATGGCAACAAAGAACATTGCTCCAGGCACCCTTCCAGAGGGTTTCTCAATAAAGAACGATTCCCTTTTCAAGGGCAAAGAAGAAGCGCCCCACGATGCTCGCACTGTTTCACGGATGCAAAAGGTTCTGCATGCAAAAAGCGATTTGCCTTCCGAAACAGTTACCTACAAAATGTACCGCGGAATCTGGCAAAAGGGCACCATGCGCTTTGACGTTACAATCCTCCCCCCAATGCTTCTTGGGGACGAGCCCAACAAGACTTTCGGGCACTATCACCCATCAGGCAAGGACGGCATCCCCTTCCCTGAAATATACGAAGTGCTCTCTGGCGAGGCGCATTTCCTTCTCCAGACGCACGACCCCAAAAACATTTCCCAGACAGAGCGCGCAATCCTCGTAAGCGCAAAAAAAGGCGACATTGTTCTCATGCAGCCGTATTTTGGGCACCTCACTATAAACTCAGGAAAAGCCCCGCTCGCGCTGGCGAATTTGGTTTTTGCAAACTTCTCATCAGACTATTCCGCATACGAAAAGCTGCACGGGGGCGCGTTTTACGAGCTTGCGGGCGGCTCCCTTGTCCCAAATGCGCACTATCTAACCTGCCCTCTTGAGAAAACAAGCGCAGCAGATTTTGCAAAAGCATTTGGGCATCCCAAATTTTCCCATTCCCTCTATGAGCTTGCGCAAAAGGACATTTCCCAGTTCGCATTCCTTGAAAATCCGCTTCTTTTGCTGAAAAAATACTGAAAAACAGCTACTTCTTCCCTATCCTTCCCTGCGCAAACGTGGGCCCGCCGCCTCCGCTTCCGCCCATCTTTGCTGCGAGCGTTTTCAAAAGCTCTCCTGCCCCTACTTTAGCGCCCTTCCCTGCAGCGCAATAAATTTCCCCGTTCTTGTTCCAGATGCAGCAGCTCGCACTCCTGCTCTCTATCACAAGCTTGCAAATGCTCTTTAGCGTTTCAGCATCCAAATCCATTTCCTTCTCAATGGGCTTTCCGCCCTTCTCGCTCTCTTCCACAATTCCCTTTGCAATTCCAACCGCAACAATTGCAGTAAGCCCCTCAATCCTCTTCCCCCTTTCCTTCCACTCCCCAAAGAACCTCATAATCGTGCTTGTGAGCTGGCTTTCAGGCACAGAGAGTGCCCCAGCCGCCTCTTTCAGCAGCCTCTCCCTTTCCTGCACGTATTTCACAGCCGCTTCCCCGCACTTGAACGTTACCCTCTCAATTCCGTCCTGTATGCCTTCCCTCTTCACAACTTTGAACATTCCAATATCTCCGGTCCTATCCACATGCGTCCCGCCGCAAGCCTGATTGTCAATATTTCCAATCGACACAATCCTCAGCTCTTTCCCAGGGACCGCGCCTCCCTGATAAATTCTAAACCCAAATTTGCTTTCCGCCTCGTTTCGTGCATAAATTTTCTTGTGAACAGGCAGGTTTTCCGCGATTATCGCGTTCGCCCTTCTCTCAATCGCCTCAATCTCTTCCTCCGTAATCCTTCTAAAGTGCGTCAAGTCAAGGTGCGCCTTCTCCTCGTCCTTGTGCGAGCCTCCCTGCCAAATATGCATTCCCAGCACTTCGCGCGCAGCAGCATTGAGCACGTGCGCGCCCGAATGGTGCTGCATAATCTGCTTTCTCCTTTCCGCAAGTATTTTCCCATGCACCTTCTGCCCTTTCTTGAATGAAGGGGCTCCCTCAACCTCGTGCAATATTACCCCGCCGTGCTTTTGCGCGGCCAGCACTTTCTTCCCATCAATTGTGCCAGTATCAGAGACCTGCCCGCCGCTTTCCGGATAAAACGCGCTTCTGTCCAGCACAACGCACTTCCCTTCCACTCCAAGCACTTTCGCCTCAAACTCAAACTCGTTGTTGTAGCACAGCATTTCCGTGTTCGGATAGTCTTCCGAGAGGGGCTTTTTCTCTTCCTTCTCCTCCTCATCCGGCTTGCACGCCCTCGAGTAAAAATCATCAGGCACCTGCACTTTCATTCCAGCTTCTCCCGCAATCTGCGCAACCATTTCCGCAGGTATCCCATCGCTTTGGTACAGAACAAGCAGTTCATTCTCCCCAATTTCCTTTCCCTCTTTCTTGTGCCTATTCACCATGTTAAGGACTTTCCCTTTCCCTTTTTCCTGCGTTGCGCGGTATTTTTTCCTTTCCTCTTCCACAACCTCAATCGCAGTCCTCACCCCATCCTGCAGGTGCGGGAACATGGGCTTCAAATGCGCAGCATGCCCCTCTATAATTTTCCCATAGTCAAGGTTCAATCCATACTTCTCATCCGCCCCAAAAGTTCTCCTCGCAATCATCCTCAAATTATACCCCCCTCCCGCATTCGAGGGCAGCATCCCGTCAGTAATAGTGAAGAGAAGCGTGCTCAAATGGTCCGCGCTCGCATAAATCGAAAACAATGGAGAGAGTTTTGCATAAAGCTCCTCAAGGCTCATGCCCATCTCCTTTGCAACTTTCTTTTTGTGCTCAGGCAAATTCACCTCATCGTACCCCATCCCTCCCGCGTGCTTTGAATATTCCATGAAAAGCTTGTCGTACCCGCTTTCCCCGGCATTCTTTTTCATTTGCTGCACAAGCGGCCCAAACACAATCTCATAAGAAGTGGGCGCGGAATGCGTAACCCATGCAAAGCGCGCAAGCCCAGAGCCCATGTCAATTACTTTAGTTGAAAGCTCCCTGCTTTTGCCACCGGGCAATACCTCGTATTGCATGAAAACGCAGTTCCCAAGCTCCAGCCCACCGCAGAAATACTCAATGCAGGGCCCGAAGTTCCCCCCGCCCATCCACACGTCTTCCACAAACACGAGTTTTTCTTTCTCTATCCCCAATGCCTTCATGTATCCAATATCATGCGCAAGTGCCTCATCCTTCCAATAGAACTGCCCGGTTTTCTTGCTGTTGAACGCATGCTGCCCTATCATTACAAAGTTTGTGTAGTGCCTTCCCGTAACTCCCACGTTTGAAATGTCCGAGAATCGTATGCACGTCTGCGGCACAATGAGAGGGTTTGCAGGCGGCTCCATTTCCCCGCTCACAACATAAGGCTGGAAGTCGTTTATGGACGCAATCGTGAAATACAAATCGTCCCTCCACCTTGCAACAGTTGGATACGGCTTCAATGAAGTGTGCCCGTGCTTTACAAAATATTTCTCAATTTCCTTCCAGGTTTCAACATACGTTAGCTTCTTGTTTGAAGGGGGCTTTGAAAGGAACTCATACCCGATGCACGACGCATCCGCGCACACGTCGCGCTCCTCAATGCTCCAGAAATTTTTCTTGCACTTTTTGCACTGCTTTCTTGTAAAGCCCGCATCCGCTAGCGTTTTTGTCTGGTAATGTTTTTTCCAGTCAGCAGAAAACTGCTTTCTAAGCTCTTCCTTTACAAGCGCCATGCATGCATTTCTCTAAAAAGGTTTAAAATCAAGCGCAGGGAAGCACTCGCATGCTTGAAATCGGATTGGCGCTTATTGCCCTTACTGCGTTCTCGTTTGCCGCAAAGGACATCTTCTCAAAAAACCTCCTTAAAACAGAAAGCAACTGGGCAGTGAATTTTTACATGGGGCTCACGGGCTTTCTCCTTTCCCTTGTGTGGGTTCTCCTAAGCGGCATCCCAAAAATTTCCCTTCTTGACATTTTTTACGCCGCAATAGTGGGCGCAGGCGTGAGCTTCGGGCAATATTTCTTTTTCAAAGCCCTCAAGGAGGGCAAGGCATCCGTAGTGGGGCCCATTTCCTGCACCTGGGCAGTTCTTGTTGTAATATTCGCAGTGCTTTTCTTTGGGCAGCCGCTTTCAATAGCAACCGCAGCCGGCGCAGCGCTCGCATTTGGCGGCATATTCATCACTGCAATAAGCCAGCACCCAAAGGTGACAGCAAACCTCATTATCGCAATCCTCATATGGAGCACCTGGGTGTTTGCTGCCCCCCTAATAAGCAATGTTGGCTCCCCAGCCGCGCTCTGCCTCATAATGCTCTTCATCACCCTTGCCTCAATACGCGGCATCCATGCAAAAAAGCCACATACTTTGCTGCTTCCAGGCATTTTCAATTTCATAGCATTTGCCTCCGAGAGCATTGCAATCCCGCTTGTCACAATAGTGGTTACCTCCGCGCTCATGACGCCCCTCTATTTCCTTTTCATAAACATCGGCGGCTATTTCCTCTTTCGGGAGCGCCTCACAAAAAGTGAAATCACCGGGCTGCTCCTTGTGTGCGCAGGCATAGTGACAGCAACCGCTTTTGGCTGAAACCGCTTTCATTAAATACGGGCGGCTGCAAATGCCATTGCCGGTGTTTTAATGGACATAAACAAGGACTTCAAATCCGCCTGCCGAGTTCTCTTTGGCGGGGAATTGGGCGATTTGGAGGATTTCTCCGCTTTTCTTACACGATATGTCGAGCCTCTCAAAAGCGCAAAATCCATTCTCAGCAAAAAGGACGTGTATTTTTTTGAGCCCTACTGCAAGGGCGCAAAACTCATTTCCCTTGAGGAGGCAGGGAAAATAAAGTCCCCAGCCCTTAACATAAACGACATAAAGGACATTGATTCCCTGCTTGCCGCAGCGCAGGAAAGCTTTGCATTTTCCGGCAACAAGGTGCTCGGCACGTCCCACGATGTAGAAGAAGTTGAAAACTGCATCAATTCCTCCTTCATCTACCGCTCGCACGAAATTTTTGATTCAGAGCACGCCGCATACTGCCAGGTGTCCATGAGCAACAAATACGTGTTCGGCTGCTCATACGGGGCGGACAGCAGCTTCTGCATGAACTGCACAGAATACACGAAGGCAGTGCGCTGCTTTGAATGCGCCTGCAACTTATTCTGCTCTGACCAGTACTTCTGCTACAATTGCAAGCAGTGCATTGACACCATGTTTTCCTTCAACCAATACTCAAAGCGCCAATGCATAGGCAACAACGTTCTTGAGAAAAGCAAATACTCATCCCTAAAGCAAAAATTAGTTGCGGAAATAGCCCAGGAACTAAAAGAAAAGAAGACTTTCCCATCTCTCGTTGAAATTTCCTCGGGTGCATACTCATGAAAGAAATAGAAACGGCATTCTCAAAAACAACAAAGCTCCTCTTTGGCAGGGAGCTTGCAGGCATAAACGATTATGCGCCCTGGCTTTTGCGCCGCCTGCCAAAGGGCACCACGTGCAAATCCTGCGCAAGCGAGCGCACCCTGTACGTCCCATCTCACTCAATTTTCGCGCGGGTGCCAAGGGAGCGTGCGGCAGGGCTTGATTCCTTTGCAGCGCTTAGCGCAAAGAAAATAGGAATAAGCGAAAATGATTCGCTGGGCGCAATATCCCACAAGCTGCCAGGCATTTCCTACTACATTACGGAGCTTGCAGAAGGCAGGAACATAAACGTTGAGGAATCCGCGGTGTACACCGACCTTTTCAGCTCCTATCGGATAGTTGACTGTTTCTACTCGAAATACGTGGCATACAATTTCCTTACCGACTACAACGAGTCGACTTTCGGCTGCTCAAGGAACTTCACCTCAAAATTCTCCATCCACTGCTACAACTCAAAGGGTGTGAACCTTGCTTTTGAGGCTGACGCATGCACAAACTGCTCGGGCATAATGTTCTGCCACAATTGCGAGCACGTTTTTGATTCCCTTTTCTGCTTTAACGTGAAAAACAAGCGTTACGCGGTTCTAAACGTAGAGGTCGGGCGGGAAGAATACCTGCGCGTAAAGAAAATGCTCACAGATTACATTTTACAAAATTTGGAGAAAAAGCACTCGCTTCCCTTTGACATTTTTGATTTTGTGTGCGCAACCGTTCCAGTTAAAAAATAATGCGCGCAATTATTTCCCGGTGGATAGGTGGAAAATTTCAGCGAAGAAGAAAAGAAAGTGCTCTCAAGGTTCTGCACAAACACGGACAAGCCTATCTTTTGCCTTGTGAACCTCCCAGAAGTAGTTTCCGGCGCGCTTTTCTCAAGATACTCCCGCTCCACAAAGTCTTTGCGCAGGGTGCTCCTTGACGAATTCATAAACAAGCAGGAGAGCGGCTTCAATGAGATAGTTGGCTTTTCCGCATCACAGGGAGATTCCCAGCTTGTCGCAATAAGAAAAGCAGAGGAGTTTTACGAGCGCGTGCTTGTAGGATACGGTGACGATTCGGTTGCAGAGCTTGGCGGCGCGCACATCGCAATAGAGGACATCTCCAATATCGCAACAAAGGCAATACAGGACTGCCGCATAGGGCTTTCCCCATTGGAAAAATCCACCCGCTACGTGTATTTCAACCAAAAGGAGGACGGCAAATACCGCTATTTGCGCGAAGAGCGCATAATGCAAAGCAATTTCGCAGACGAATACATACGCTCAATGGATTTGCTCTTTGACACTTACAGCAAACTTGTGGACCCGCTCACAAAGTGCATGCAGGAAAAATTCCCATTGTCTGATGGCGTAACAGAACGCGCATACGCGTCCGCAATACGCGCAAAAGTGTGCGACGTGCTCCGTTGCCTCCTCCCTGCCTCCACTCTCACGAATACCGGCGTGTACGGAAACGGGCGGGCGTTTGAGTATCTTCTCCTAAAGCTCTATGCAAACGAGCTTCCTGAAATGAAATCCATTGCATCCAGCGCGCAGGTGGAGCTTGGAAAAGTAATTCCCGCATTCGTAAAGCGCTCAAACGACAAATACGGGCTTGGCACGCAGGAATACATGAAAGAAACAGCAAAAGAAGTGGGGAGTGTGCTTGCAAAATATAGCCTGCACGATGATACTGCTTCACAACAAAAAGAAGTCGAGCTTGTGCACTACGAAGAGGACGCGCAAAGCAAGGTAGTAGCCGCAATCCTCTTTGAGCATTCCGACAAGTCCCTTGCAGAGCTTTATGCGCTCGCGGAAAATATGCAAGAAGAGGAGCAGGAAAAAATCCTCCTCTCTTACATTGGAAAGCGGCAAAACCGGCGCCAAAAGCCCGGCCGTGCATTCGAGCACGCTCACTACTGTTTCTCCTTATGCGGGAATTTCGGGGCATACCGCGACATACAAAGGCACCGCGTGCTTACGCAGCAGCGCCAGCTTCTTGGCACAAAGCACGGCTTTGATTTCCCCTCCGAGCTTTCTGAATACGGCTTTGAAAAAGACGCAAGAGAAGCAATAGAAAATGCCGCCACTCTTCACGTGCGCATGCGCGAAAAAATGCCGCTTCAAGCCCAATACGTTGTCCCGCTCGGATACAGGCTTCGCTGGTACATGAATATGAATTTGCGCGAAACTTACCACTTCATTGAGCTTCGCAGCATGGTGCAGGGGCACAAGGACTACCGCAGAATGGCGCACGAAATGTTCCTTGAAATGCAAAAGGTGCATCCTCTTTTCGCATCCGGCATGAAATTCGTTGACATGTCCGAAAGCTCCCTTGAGCGCCTGGAAGCGGAAAAGAAGACGGACAAAAAGCTCGAGGAGCTGAAGAAAAAATACGGGAAATAGTGGGCCCAGAGGGAATCGAACCCCCAGTCTCTACTGTGTGAGAGTAGCGTCTTAACCATTCGACTATGGGCCCAGCGCATGGTTTATGCAAAACAATGCTAAAAAACATATGTGCGCACCGAACGGATTCAGTGCTCCAGGTTATCATCATTCCAAGGTCAGCAAACCTGCTTTTCATCAATGAATTTAATTGGAAGCAAAAGCCTATATTAGCATATCTTTTTAAGCACTAAAATTCATTCATAATAACATGATGGCATCAGCCCCAGGCTACACCCGCGGCATAGTTTACAGGAATGCCCCCGGCCTGCCTTTTGCAGTTGATTTCTCCCGCCTCCCAAGGCGCTCAGTTTTACAGAGCGTGTCCCAAAAAAGCGTGCTTGTGGAAAGCCTGAGGCGCGCTTACGGTGAACAAATGCGCAGTGGCAACCTTCTGGTCCCAACCGAGCAGATTCTTAAGCACGCCGGCGAAGCAGGCGTAAATCTGCAGTGTCTCGTAAGTGGCAAAACCCTCATGGATTTGGGGTGCGGCAGGGAGCGCATGCTTTCCTCAATAGCATTTGCAAGGTCCCTTGGGGCGCAAAATTATATCGGCATTGATGTGTGCTTCCCAGATAACCCAAGCGCACTGATATCCCAGCTTGGCATCACAACAACGTCCAACATAGGGATACTTCTTATAGAGGCGAACATGCCTGACTTTTTGCAGCTTGTTCCAACTTCCAGCCCGGTAGTTGCAATGATGAATCTCATAACCGGCGACAAGGAATTGTATTTCCCAGAGGGCATTTCGTGCGCCGGCTTTTGCACTGCAGTTGCAGGCGAACTTACGCGCGTTGTCCAAACCGGGGGCATCGCATTTGGCAGGTCTTCGGACACGCTTTCCCTCCTGCCTTCAGGAAACTGGCACTCCAAGGAAGAGGATGGCACAATTTTTGCAATAAGGGGGCAAGGAATAGTCCACTAAATCCCTGCCTCTTTCCTAAGCGCAATTTCCTTGCAGGTTTTCCGCACCTAAAGACCTGCTTCTTTCCTCAATGCAGCTGCCTTGTCCTTTTTCTCCCAAGCGAATTCCGGCTCTTCGCGCCCGAAGTGCCCATACGCGGCAGTTTTTTTGTAAATCGGCCTTCTCAACTGCAAGTCCTGTATGATTTGCCCTGGCTTGAGGCGGAAATGCTTCCTTATGAGCGGCTCAATTTTCTCTTTTGCAACCTTCTCGGTCCCGAAAGTGTCCACAAAAATCGAGACGGGCTCCGCAACACCGATTACATACGCAAGCTGCACTTCGCATTTGCTTGCCAAGCCTGCCGCAACAATATTCTTCGCAATGTACCTTGCCATGTAGCAGGCGCTCCTGTCCACTTTTGTGGGGTCTTTCCCAGAGAAGCACCCGCCTCCGTGCGCTGCCATGCCTCCATAGGTGTCTACAATAATTTTCCTTCCGGTTACTCCTGTGTCTCCTGCAGGCCCGCCCAGCACGAACCTCCCTGTCCCGTTCACAACAACCTGCGTTTGCGCATTGAAATATTTCCCAAGCACGGGCTTTACAACGTGCTCAATTAAGTCCTCCTTTATTTTCTGTGCAGTAAGCTCCTTTCCCTCAAATTTTTCATCGTGCTGTGCAGCAATCACAACTGTAGTGACGCGCTGCGGCTTGTGCTGCTCATCGTACTCCACAGTGACCTGCGTTTTCCCGTCAGGGCGCAAATACGCAAGCTCATTGCTTTTTCGGACAGTTGAAAGCTTGTGCGCAAGCTTGTGCGCAAGTGAAATCGGAAGCGGCATAAGCTCCGGCGTCTCGTCAACCGCATACCCAAACATAATCCCCTGGTCGCCTGCCCCTATATTCTCAAGGTTCTCCTCTTTCACTCCCTGTGCAATGTCAGGGGACTGCGAGTGTATGGACACCATCACCCCGCTCCCTTTCGAATCAAAATAATATTCCGGCTTGTTGTACCCAATCCCGTCAATTGTTTTCCTTATTATCCCCTCTACGTCCGCATACCCTTTCGTAGTGACCTCGCCCGCAACAACAATTATGCCCGTTGTGACAAGCGCCTCAACCGCAACGTGCGACTGCGGGTCCTGCTTTATGAGCTCGTCAAGTATCGCATCTGAAATCTGGTCGCACACCTTGTCCGGGTGCCCCTCTGTTACCGACTCTGAAGTGAACAAATATTTCGCCATAAACTCACCGCATTGAAAACGCGGGCTGCATATAAATAGATTTCTGCATTTTTTATTCCAATAAGAATAAACCCCCCCTACTGCGGATACCCAGGGTTCTCATAAAGAAGGCGCACCTCCCCTGCGGACAATGCGCGGTTGAAAATCATCAGTTCATCTATCGTGCCGTTGAAATTGTAATTTGCGCCCTGGTATCCGCCCGCATATAAGGTGGTCGAGCTTCCGGAGTTTGCTTCCCTTGTTGGATTTCCAGTGAGCGCCATTTCCGTGCCATTTACATAAATCTTTGGCATGGACCAGGAAGTGTCTTCTACAACTGCAATATGCGTCCACACGCCTGGGGTTATGGCTGCTGGAGTATTGTATATGCGCCATGCCCCAGAAACCGCACCCCAGTAATAATAGTAAACCTGGTTGCCTGCCTCTATTATTACCCAATACTGCGTGCCCTTGTTCACAATGGTGTTCCTCTGGGAATTCTCAGTTTTCACCCATGCCACTACTGTCCTTGTGGTTGGCAGGTTGAGCGCAGCCGGGCTGCCATAGGTTACATAATCGTTTGTGCCGTCAAAAACAACCGCTTTCCCGCTTTTGGCATTTGTTGTCCAAGCCGGCCCGTTTGTCAAAGTACCAGTAGCCGTGCCCCTGCTGTCCGTTGCGCTTATGCCGCTTCCATCATCAAATTTCCAATATGCAACAAGCCCCTGCAGCAAATCAGGATATTCCATTGCCGCTATTTTGAAATGCACGTCCGTTTGCTGCTTTTTTGCATCCTTTGTAGTTTCAACTGGCCATACGAGGAGCGCTACGCACACAAGGGCTATGGCAAGGACAACACCTACAATAACTAAATATTCCGTCGCACCCTGCGCTTTCATGGAAAATTCTCCTCTCGCAAACAAGAAAAAGGTTTGTGCCGTTCCCTACGGGCAGCCTGGATTCTCATAGAGCTGCTCTATTTCAGATGCCGAAAGCGCGCGGTCGTATATGTGCAAGTCATCTATCTTGCCGCCAAAGCTGTAGCTGCTTGAGGTGCCGTACCTGCCAATGTATGCGGAGGTTGTTGCGCTTTTGCTTAGCGACGTAGTGCCATAGCAATAGTAACTGCCCTGTTTTACACCGTTAATCCAAAGCTCGGTATTATTCTCATCCGGCACCCCGTTGTAAAAAATTGCAGCAACGTGCACCCACTGGTTCGAGTAGTTTGCTGCAGGGAACTCAACCCCTATGCTGTCGCTGTTGCCCGTGTTGAACCCAAAGCAATTAGTCCCTGACCGAAAGTACAGGTCATAACTTGCAGCCCAGCTGAAAGGCATTTCGCCCGTGCCCCCGCCCCAGTTCATCCAGAACGCAACCGTATTTTTCTCGCCCGCGGCAGTGTTCACGTTCATGCCGCTTATTGTGGCATAATCATTGATGCCGTCAAGGGAAGCCGCCTTGCCCCGAATCCCGTCTGCAATTGTTGCCCCGCTCACAAAAACAGCATCAGGCATGCCCTCAATGCTGCTTCTTGTTGCGCCCGGCACATCATCAAACTTATAATATCCCACCAGCCCTTTTGTCAAATCCTCGCATGCTATTTTCCCAATCCCGGATTTGATGCCTGCCTGGGATGCCCTTACATCTTTTGTGCTGCCCGTTGGCCAGAAGAGCACCACAGCCACCATAAGCGCCACGAAAAGTATTGCCCCTAAAACGACCAGATATTCAGTTGCCCCTTGCGCTTTCATGCAAATTCTTCCATAACAAACAAGAAAAAGGTTTGGCTGTGCCTACCATCCGTAATGTTCCGCCCTTGAATATTCAAACGCCTTCATAGCTGAAACGAACCCCTTTCCAAAAAGTGCCGGATTCTTGAGCGCAACATTCATCCCAATTTTAATCGCAGTGAGCGGCGGCACAGAGCTTATGTCCACAGGCAGCACGCTTCCAATTTGCCCAAGTTCCGCATCCGTAAGCGCATAGAGAGCATTCTTTCCCCTAATAATTTTCCCGTACGCAGGGAATTCCTTTTTCCACATCCCCTCGTACTGCGAAAAGAACTCTTCCGAATAGTTTCCTGCACTTATTGCCTTCATTGCAACTTCTGCAGCCATTTTCCCGCTTGTCATTGCAAGCTGCGTCCCGCCTTCAAAGAGCGGCGAAGTAAACCCAGCGGCATCCCCTATGAGAAGCGCGCCGCCCGCATAAGTTTTTGCAGCAGGCCCTGATACAACAATCGCGCCCCCAAACGTCCTCTTTATTTTTTTCCCTTCCCATCCCATTTTCTTTACGAATTCCTTGAGCTTTGCGCCAGCATTGAAACTCGCCCTGTCTTTTGCCTTTGCGGAGAGCCCAACGTTCGCGCTCCCATTCGCTTTCGGTATCATCCAAAGATATCCCTCAGGCGCGTATTCGGGCCAGATGTAAAAGTCCAACAGCCCCTCCTGCGGAATATCCTCAATTTCAAACTGTATTCCGCTTGCAATCTGGTGCATGTTTCCAAGCTGCAATTTCCTAAGAAGAAATCCCATGTACCCGCTTGCATCTATGAGCACTTTTGCCGCGAGTTCCCCTTTGCTCGTTTTCACAAGCCATCCGCCGCTTGCGCGCCTCTCCACTTCGTTTGCACGCACCCCAAGCTCAAAGCGCGCCCCGTTCTGGTGCGCAAGTGTCGCGATATGCTGCTCAAAAATCTGCTTGTGCAGCACATACCCTCCCTCATACGCAACAGTTTGCGTATTGTTGGGAAATACTATGCGAACTCCCTTTACTTCCGCAGCAATAGCCTCTTTTGGAAGCTCAAGTTCCATCCTCTTTAGCGCAAGCGAAGAAAGGCATTCCCCGCAGTGCACAGGCTCGCCTATTATCGGGTGCTCTTCCACTACCGCGACCTTAAGCCCGTACTGCGCGCTCTTGAGCGCCGCAAGCGTGCCACCAGGCCCAGACCCTATCACAACAACGTCAAACTCGTCCATACGATGCATTTATACGAATTGAAACTTTTAATCGCTTTGCATAACAAGTGCCAAAGGCAACCTATTGCGGATACCCTGGGTTTTCGTAGAGAAGGCGGATTTCATCCGCTGAAAGCGCGCGGTTGAAAACCATTACCTCATCTATTGTGCCGTTGAAGGTAGCAACGGTTGTGGCTGCGCGGTTTCCTATTGTCAGGGGGTTGGAAGTTGTGATGCCTGACAAGGCGCCGGTAGCTCCGGGAGTTCCCGACACTGCCCCATTGACATAATGGGTTACAATTGCATCGGAACTGACAGTTACCGCAACGTGGGTCCATTTGTCCATTGGAACAATAGCTGACAGCCTCCTCGTATCCCCATTCACCTCGAGCACCAAATTCCCATTTATCCCAAAACAATACATAAATCCATTAAGCCCGTTGGAGCTTGATGCCTTGTTTACTATTGTGCCCCAATTGTATGTTCCCGAGCCTTCCCCAACGCTTCTTGGATAAATCCACGCGGAAACAGTGAACCCGTTCTGGAAATCCGCATTCGATGCCAAGGATGTTGGCACCGTGGAAACCAAGCCGTCAAGATCCAGTGCAGTACCGCTTTTTCCACTTACCCATGCCGCATTTGTCAAATTCCCCGTATTCCCGCCCCTGCTGTCCGTTGCGTTTATGCCGCTTCCCTCTTCAAATTTCCAGTATCCAATCAATCCCTGCACAAGTTCCGGGTATCCTTCTGTCTGCGAGCCTATTTCCGCTATCTTATAATGAACATCGGCCTGCTGCGTTTTCGCATCATTTGTAGTCTCAACCGGCCAGGTCAGAAGTGCGACGCAAACGAGTGCTATCACAAGCACTACTCCTATGGTCACCAAATATTCCGTCGCACCCTGAGCTTTCATGGAAATCCTTCCATAACAAAAAAGAAAAAGCTTCACGTTCCAGCCACAATAGCCGTTTATAAAAGTTGCACACGCCTTTCCCAGTATCGTGGTAGTATGGCTAAGAGGCAAAAGAAATCCGTGCTCGCATACGTGAGAAAGGGCGCAAAAAAGCAGGTCGACATCTCCATAATAGTCCCTGCGCTCAACGAGGAGCACTACATAGAGACGTGCCTGAACGCGCTTTCCAAGCAGAGGTATTTCTGCTCGTATGAAATAATAGTCGCGGACGGATATTCAACCGACCGCACGCGCGAAATCGCAAAGAAATACGCGGACAAAATAGTGATAGAGCATTCGCGCACAATCGCGGCGGGAAGGCAGGCAGGCGCAAGCGTCGCGTCGGGGAAAATACTCGTGTACACGGATGCGGATACAATCGCGCCCGCGGACTGGCTCACGCGCCTATGCGCGCCCTTTGCGGACAAGAAGGTTTCCGCAACTTTCGGCAGCCTCATGCCCTTTGACGGCACCCCCTTTGACGATTTCATATGCCTGCTCATGAACCCCCTCACCGGCGTGCTCAACGCGCTTGGCTGCATTTACGTGTACGGGAACAACATGGCGTTCAAGAGAAAGGCATTTGACCAGATAGGCGGCTTCAACGTGAACCTCATAACCGCCGAAGATACCGACATAATGAAGCGCATACGCTGCACGGGCGCCACAGAATACGTGCCCCACGCGCGCGTGCTCTTCTCAATGCGCCGCGTGCGCAAATGGGGCTATCCCAAATACCTCGCATTCCACACCGCAAACTTCTTCCGCACGCACATAATGGGCAAGTCGTTCAAGAAATACGAGCCCGTAAGATAGCGCCCGTATTTCCCTGCGCCAATTTAATTCAGCATTTTCACAAACCCTATGCTTGCAGCCGGTTTTTTGAAGTTTCCATTTGGCGCTTTGAGCTGGAAGTCCACAAATGCCTTCTTGTCCGCCGCCCATTTGCGCGCGTGCAATTTCACCGTTTTCCAGTCGTCTTTCCCGCCAACGCCAGCAGAAAAGAGCAGTGTCTTGTATTTTGCCTGCGCTCCAACTGCCCTGTTTGTAACATTTCCGCTGCTATCCACTTCCACTTTCCCGGACACGGTTGCCTCTATTTTATCCCTAATCATCCTCCTTGCCTCTGCAGCAGCCGAAGACGCATGCGTTTTCACGTCTGTTTCAAAAGAGCAGCGCTCAAGGGTTCTCCCGCTATCCTGCCTTGCAATCCCAAGCACCCCAAAAGAGGCATTTTTGTCCGGCTTAATTGCAACTCCAGCCGCAACGTTTTCCCCGAACATCATGCCCGCATTTACCATGTGCGTTTCTTTTGTGCCGTTTGAGCTAAGCATTGCATTGAATTGCACGCCCTTAACCTGCTGGGTAACCTGCACGTTCATTCCATTCACCCCATCCCTGCCCGCACTTGCCCCGACAAGCGCCCAGTTCCCATACTGCGTAAATACCGCAGGATTCCCGTGCGTACCAGCATCAGTAAAGTTTGGGTAGTTGCCCACCTGCGCACCCACCCTAGGAGCAAGTGCCAAAGCGCCCAGAATGGTAGCTAGTGCGGCAGTGGCAGCTACTTTTGTCTTGGTCCCCCCCAATAAACGCAGATACCACGGATGCTTCAATGCAGGCGGATGTTCGGCCTTTACTTTATCAGATATCTCTTCAGCAGTGCGGCGAATATCTGCATCAGGATAATTCTTTGATATTTCAAGGAGCATCCCTGCAATTTTATTAACTTCATCAGGAGACGCAGACTTAGGGCAACAAATGCTATACGCCCATACTGCAGTGAACGCAGTGTCTTTGTCAATCATGTCAAATTTCAGAAGATTGAACAATTGATTGAAGAATATTGCCCGTTCTGTAGTGGTCAATTCCCTGCTTTCTAATTCTATTATGGAATACCTCTTGCGCATATTGTCAGTTTCATTGTGTGCCCGCCCCATCACTTCTTTTGTAATCAGTTCGTATGCGCTTAATGGTTTCAAGCTCATGCGAATTTCTTCCGCAGTTAACGTTTCTGCTGGTTTGTTTTCTGTTTCCATTTTCACACCTCTGTCTATATTACCACAACCTATACATATATATTTATGTGGTGAGTTAAAACACCACAAAAGTGAGAATATGGCGGACGAACTCCCGATATTGGAAGGGCTTGGGTTGTCTCCCAACGAGGCAAAGCTCTACCTCATCCTCGCAAGGGGAGGCAGGATGAAGGCAAACGAGCTCGCGCTAAAGACGAATCTGCAACGGAGGACTGTGTACGATACCCTTGCACAGCTGGAAAAAAAGGGCATGGTAGGCAAGGCGCAGGTGGGGGGAGTGCTTACGTTTACTCCCTCTCCCCCATCCTCCCTCCTCATGTTCCTCGACGAGAAGCGCGATTCAGTGGAGAAAATTCTCCCGCTCCTCTCGCGCTCCTTTGAGGCACAGGAAAAAACCTCCGTATCTGTGCTCTACGGGAAAGCGGGCATAAAAATGGTGCTTGAAGACGTGCTTGCACAAAGGCAGGAGTTTTATGTGTACCACGGGCAACTGCAGTTCTTTGAATACATGCCGAAATTCTTCCGCCTTTTCAACGACAAGAGAAAGCACCTGGGAATACGCACAAAATACCTTTTGCTGGACGTGCCCTACGCCAGGGAATTTGCACCCCAGATGCCCCTGGCAGAAATAAAGTTCATAGACCCCTCTTCGCTTTCCGCAGGCGTGTACTGGACTTATGCGGACAGGCTCGTGCTTTTCGTGCTCCAGGGCGACGAGTCAGTAACAATTTTCATAAAAAACAGCGAGCTTGCGCGCGCATTCAAGAAGAATTTTGAGAAAATCTTTGAGGCAACGCCTTCAGCGAAACCGACAAAGAAAAAGAAATAGCTCACTCTTCAACATACCTTGAAATTTTATCCCGCATGTTCACAACGAATTTCTTACCATTTTTCTCGTAAAATAGGAGCTGCCCCTTTGCGCCTTTAACCTCCCCGTTTATTTCCTCACTCGCACTTGCTCCCTTCACGTCCGGATAATATTCGCGCATCTCCCGCACCTTGTTCTCCCCTGCATTCTCAGAAAGCAACCCGCTCTCCACAATGCTTGCAAGCATTTGCTCAAACCCAAGTTTTGCTTTCCCATAATCAAACTCAAGCCTTCGCATTTTGGAGTCCACCCTCACCGCATTTGAAAGCCCGAACTGGTTCTGCACCATTTCCTCAACAGAATACACCTCATCAGGCCCCAAGAAAACTCCAATCTCCGCGGCAAAGTCCGCCCCCTGCTCCACCCATCTCTCAAGAAGCCTTTCCTTTCTCGTGATGCCGCATTTCTTTATGTCCTGCCCAAACCCTGCAACATAAATAGAGTATTCCTGCTTCTTGCACTCTTCATAAAGTTCCGGATAAAGGGAAAAATCCCCAACCGTGAATGCGCGGCTCTTGTCAAGGTACGAGCAGGTCGGGCACTGCCTTGTATTTATCGCACGGTTCATGCACGTGAGCTGCCCGTCGCGCCCCCCATACCCAGTGCATGCCTTAAGGGAAGAAAAGCTCATCACCTTCTTTCCCGAAATCTCAATTTTCTCGTGCTCGCCGTTCTGCTCAACAAAAAGCGAAGGCGCTTCCTTTAGCTTGGGAAAGAAATTCACTATGTGCAGCATGGGAAAATATGCGTGCTTCTCTTTTAAAACACGACGCAAGCAACTTTCCAGTGGCTTTTGCGCAATCTAAGAGATAATGGTGTACTTGCTCATGTAAATCTGCGCAAGCATCACAATAAGGAAGGGCATGAGCACAAGTGCGTTGAGGACAACCGCAACCCACGTCCCAATCCCCTGCGGAAGGAGGAAGAGGGAAAGCCCGTCCACAACAGAGAGTACAATAAGTGAAAGCACAACCCAGAGAGCGACATAATGCAGTTTTGAGAATGTAATCTCAACTGATTTCTCAAGCGCGCGCCATGGGCGCAATCCGTCAATTACGAGCGCTGCGGGTGCAAAGAGGATTGGTATTGAAATCAAAAGCGAGAGAAGCGGCGCAATTATCTGCTGAGCTGGCATCCCATAAGTGAGAAGCTGCACAATGAGCAGCACCATTTGCGCAACAAGCAATATCCAGAACACGTTCACTGTGTAAGTCGTAATTCCCTTGAGCACCTCTGTCTTTATGCTCGTGTTTGTCCTCTGGGATTTCACCACGATGTTGATGTTCACAATCGCAAAGGAAAGAAGGTACAGGGAAACAAGGAGCGCAACCACCATCACCCCAAGGCTGAATTCGCTCAGGTCAGGTATGCTGCCCGTTCTCAGGTATATCCCGCCGAGTGCATTGTACGTGGGGGTCCCAACAAGCACCGGAATCACGAATGCAAACAATGCCGGAATGGCAAAGAACAATATGAGGTTCGCATTTTCCGCGTAGGATTTTATTGTGAGGTCGAGAAGGCTTTCTTTCATGTCCCCCTATTGCCCGATATTCATTATAAATCTTGTCCCAAAAACCCATTTCGGGGTGGATTACATGAAAGGACTTGCGCGCACGCTTATTTTTGCACTTGCACTTTTTTCCATTTGCTCGGCAGCCACGGTTTCGAACTTCATTTCCGCAACCTTTGAGCCGGACCAAAAGGTTTCGCAGGGCGCGCTTGGCGCATCCTCAGGCTCCTACTCCCTCATTATAGTTGATGGCACTGAAACTTTCGTATTTGACAACACGGCAGGTTCGCCCGTGCTTGACAAGGAAAAAATAAAGCAAATACTTATTGAAGACCTATACTCCCGCGCAAATTTCGCAAGCACGCTTGCGGATGCAAAGGCGCTTGAGGCAAAGGCGCAGGCTGCAAACGATGCAACCGAACTAAAGTGCATGCAAAGCACAGGCTCGGACATGCACGAATGCACCAACAAGGACTCATGCATACTCGCATGCATGTCCTCCCCGCTTTGCCAGAGCGGCCTTCTCTATGCTGACGGCTCATGGGAATCCATCCTTGCATGGACAAACGAAAAGAAAAAATTTGACGCATCCCTTTCCTCATTCACCGCAGGCATTGATTCCATAAAAGACGGCGGAAGCGCAATAGACTCAAAATTAAGCACCCTTGATTCCATCCTGCTTTCCGCAAACAACATTTCCCAAAACCCGCTTTTCCTAAACCGCACGGATGACGGATGCAGGAACGGGACGCGCCGCTGCTTTGAATGGTGCGCAAAAATAGACTACTCTGTGCCCTCCCTGCTCTCGATGCGCTCCTCTTTTGTTTCCCTCAAATCCGCGCTTGCGCCCCTTGGGCAGCAGGCGCAGCGCGCATCGGATTTGCTCGCCCGCTCAACGGATACGCAGGCTTACGTTGATACGCGCGCGGCAAAGCTCGCGGCATTCAAGGGCAGCATGGCATCCGAGCTTTCTTCCTTGCAGCGCGACTATTCCAATCTGCCTGCAAAAGACGATTCAATAGGCAAGCGCATCGCATCCCTCACAAACCTTTCCCAAAGCATAGGCGTGCAGGGCGATGCAGGCTACATCCATCTCTCGCTTTCGCGCTCGGCTGAATTTTCAAGCGAGGCAACAAGCATACGCACCCTCATCACCGCATCCTCCTCCAACGCCGCCGCCTTGCAAAAAAGCGTGGACGAGCTTGACGTTAAGATACAGAAAAGCAGCGCAACGCTTGGCAATGGCACGCTGGGCCCGTACTCGCTCAACCTGAGCATAATAAAGGGGAAGCTTGCCGGAAAGCCCGATGCCTCCTCCATATCCGCAATGCGCGCAGAGGTCTCAGCCCTTGACTCCTCCCTTGACAAGCAAATAGTGCAGGCATCCCTTGAGGGAAAAAGCCCAAGCGCACCCTCCTCAGGATGCGCGCTCCCAATAGGCTTTATCTCACTTGTTGCGCTCTTTGCATTCGCTTCAAAAAGGTAAAACAAGCCCCTATTTTTCTTTCTTCCCCCATATGCCCAGCATGCCTCATAATTGTTAGAAAACATAATGTTTAATAATATTCCATAATAAAACATAATAGGTGAGCAGATGACCTCAGCAATAGTGAACCTGACAGAAAAAAATTCAACCTACCTCAACATCCTCAAGGCATACTTCGGCCTGAAGAACAAGTCCGACGCAATGAATTTCATCGTGAACGAGTATGCAAAAGAAGTGCTTGAACCGCAGCTTCGCCCGGAATATGCAAAAAAACTGCAAAAAATAATGAAGGAAAAAGGCAATGCTTACAAATCCCTTGCAAAGATGAAAGAGGCGTATAGCTAATGTACTCTCCTGCAGACACAGACACATTCAGAAGGAAAATGAAAAAGCTGCGCAAGAAAGACAGCCTGCGTTTTGAAAGGGTGTGCAGAAAAATAGACGAAATACTGCAAGACCCCCACCATTACAAGCCCCTTGGCAACGAACTTGCAGGCGTTTTGCGCGTGCACATCGACCCTTTCGTATTCACTTTTAAGATTGACGAGGAAAATAAAATAGTGCGCTTCCTTGACTTTGACCATCACAACAGGATATACAAAAATTAATCCTGCTCCCCTTTCTTTTTCCCCTGCTCATATTCCAGTCGCGTTACAGATGCCCCGTAGTGCGGCACAACAACGTCCTGCAGCAGCATTATCCTCAATCCCGCGCGGCGCATAAGAAGGCAGAAATTCACGTCCTCGCTGTGCCCGTCAGGCTCAAACCAGAAGAATTTCCTGCGCCCCTCTTTTTCCATAAGGGGAAGCACTTTTTCCTTTATGGAGCGAAGGCGCACGAGCATGCACCCCATCCCGGCAGCGTCCACCCCTGCTGGCGCGTTCCCCTCAGGCTCAATTTCCGCAAGGGGCGTGCCTATTTTCCCATTGGGCTCAAGCTGCCTGTATGCAACGGGCTTGAGGCTGAGGCGGTTGAAATAGAGCGCGCTCACAACGTCCGCTTCGGGATGGGCCTGCGCATAATCCAGCATTGCATTTATGTGCGAGGGTTCTGCAAGCATGTCAGAATCAAGCCAGAGCGCGTACGATACTTTCGGGTGCATAAGGAGCGCTTCCCGAAGAAGCGCCTCCCTTGCCTTCTCAAGGGGCAGCGCGTCGCTTACAGATGTTGCAAGCGGCATCCTTGCCTCTATTGCTGCGCACACAAGCGAAAAAGACTGCACGAATTTGCCGGGGATATACCTGCCCACGGGCACTAGCACCATTGTGCCGTTTGCTTCAAGCCCGTTTGCCATAGTCCCCACCAACATAAAAGTAAAAAGCGCCCCGACCGGGATTCGGACCCGGGTCACCAGATCGACAATCTGGGATGCTAACCACTACACCATCGAGGCGTTTTTCCGTTTTTTCAGTATGCCCAGTGCAATAAAATCCCGCCAGTGTGATTTGAACACACAACATCTTGATGACTGCCAGCACAATCGCTGACTGCCGATTTAACCTTTCTACAGCCAAGCACTCTACCAGGTTGAGTTATGGCGGGGCGGAATATTTTATATGCTGAAAGTATTTATAAGAATGTGCCACGCAGCGCGCCCATGGACGAGCCGGAACATTATCCGATTTTGGGCAAGCCATTGCGAATGCACGCACTCTTATATCTATATAGCATAATAGAACTTCGGATGTTCTTATGAAAATCGGCATTCTAACCGGCACGCGCCCTGACATAATAAAGATGGCACCGCTTTACTGGGAGGCAAAGAGGCGCGGGCACGACGCAATCCTCATCCACACGGGGCAGCATTATTCCGACCACCTTTTTTCAGGCGCGTATGCAAGCATGGAGCTTCCTCCCCCTGCGCACAAGCTTGAAATTGGCGAATGCGCCTCGCCTGCAGAGAGCGTTGGGAAAATGATGCTTGCAATAGACCTGCTTTTGCGCGAAAAGCAGAAGCTTGACATCTTTCTCGTGCACGGCGACACGCTCACTGCGCTCGCAGGCTCGCTTGCAGCATACCTCAACCTCGTCCCGGTAGGGCACGTGGAGGCCGGCCTGCGCACGAATTCCCGCGAGCCATACCCAGAGCAGCTTGACAGCCGCGCATGCGATGCAGCCTCGGATTTGCATTTTGCCCCAACTTCCCTTAACAAAAAGAACCTGCTCAAAGAGGGATTCCCAAAAGGGCGCATTTTCGTTACCGGAAACACTTCTGTCGACACTGCGCTCTGGGCTGCAAAAAAGCCAAACAAGGATGCGCTTTCCTTTTTCGCTTCACACGGGGTGGATTTTTCCCTCCCCACAATTTATTTTTCCATGCACCGGCGTGAAACAACAATGAGCAAAGAGCGCTTCACTGCAGCGGCAAACGCTGCATTTTCCCTTTCGAAAAAGGGATACTGCGTAGTATGGTCCATCCGCCCAGGCACAAAAGTTGCGATAAGGGAATGCGGGCTTGAAAAAGTGATAAAAAAGCACCCCAACCTGCACCCCATCGAGGAAATCCCATCTTATTCCCACATAGTGCATCTCATGCAAAAATGCCGCCTTATCCTCACTGATTCAGGCTCAATGCAGGAGGAAGCCGCCGCCCTGCACGTCCCCTGCATAAGCATCCGTTATGTTACTGACCGCCCAGAGAGCGTGTCCGCAGGCTGCAACCTCCTTGCTCCCCCCAAGGACGCGCGCTCAATACTAGATGCAGTCGAATGCGCGGAGAAAAACCATCCCAAACTGTCCTCTTCTAAAAACCCTTTTGGCGAAGGCAACGCGGCGCAGCTCATCCTCGATGCAATAGAAAAGCAAAAGGGGAAATTTGTGCACTGGGAGCAATAGCGCTTTACAAAACGGAAAATCGTCGGCGTATGGGCAATTCCAGCATGGGCATATCTTTAAAAAGATAATACCCGTATTCCACCCATATTTCTCATGAAATATTTACCATTGAGGTGGTTTTGGCATGCAAACAAGCACAAATACGACGATATCTTCATTCAGGCTTTCATTCTTCTTCCTTGCGCTTCTTGCCGTATTTGCTGGCTCTGCGTTTGCCGCGCCAAGCATAAACATAACCCTTGTTGCACCCGCCAACGATACGTGGTCGAACGGGACAAACAATACGATTGCATTCATCTACAATTATACCGGCGGGCTCAACGACACAATCGCCTGCGCGCTCATGATAAACGGCGTGAACAAGACCGAAAACATCAGCCTCGCTGGCAATGCGACCTACCTCAACACCGCAGTATTCTCAAACTCATCCATTGCTGACGGAACATTAACCTGGAACATAAATTGTACCAACGCCACTGCGAATATCTCCGCCTTATATCCATTCAAGCTCCATCTTGACACTGGCAAGCCAAACATCATCACAAGCACGTTTACCAACCTGAATAATTCCTATGGGAACCTGAGCTTCAATGTCACGGACAACATTTCAACCACCACAAACTGCTCTGTTTACTTTGACAACAACGCCACAATGATAACGTACAACGCCTCGGTAACAAACAATTCGCTTACAAACTTCGTGCTTTCAACAGCGGGCCTTTCAGAAAGCAACCACACTGCCGAGCTTTACTGCTTTGACAACGGCAACGGCACTGCGGGCAACATGAACATCAACCACACGAGCATTGCTTTCATTGCAGACAGGAGCGTGCCAAACAGCGTTACGCTCGTTTCGCCCTCTGCAAGCGCATGGGTGAAGAATTCCTCTACCTTCTCATTCACGGTTGTGGACAACGTGACCCCGACCAACATGAACTGCACCCTTTACGTGAACGGTACGGCACTGAGCACGCTCACCAACGTGGCGAACAACTCGGTTGCAAACTTCACGAGCGTTAACCTTGACCCTGCATTCAGCACAGGCGACACCCTCAACTGGAGCGTGTTCTGCCTTGATGCCGGCCTTAACAACAAGACAAGCGCCAACCGCCTTGTTAAGATGGACTTCCTGAACCCATCAAACGGCACGCAGGTGGCGCCAACCGCGATAAACTATAACTACTCCACGACCGCGACATTCTCATTCAGCGTGGTTTACAATGACTCGCACAGCGGAGTGGACAAGGTATGGGTTCTCATAAACCAGACTACGAACCTGAACTCCTCCGAAGTAACAACAACCGCATTCACAAACTACTCTCTGTCCCAAAACGGCAGCACGACTACCTACAATGCGACAATAGGCCCGCTTTCAGCAGGCAATTACACGTACACCTTCTATGCAAATGACACAGTGGGCAATGTGAACTATACCGCAGCGGCGTATTTCACCATTGCCAAAATAGCCACCACGTGCAACTTCACGGGCAGCACGAACGTAACAATCCCGACAAACGTGAGCATAACGTTCGCATGCACAAACGGTGACTTTGACAGGATATTCAACATCACCAGGAACAGCACGGACGAAAATGCAAGCGCCTACAATGCCTCTTCCATCGCAAACGGCGCATCCAAGCTCCTTGTTCCAGGCTGGTACATCTACAACATGACAATGAATGCAACGCAGAACTACACAGCAGGGAGCAACTTCACAAACGTAACCGTGCACATTGGAACCCCGACGCTTAACATCACAAGTTCCGCCGGCTTCACAATCACCTACACTGACCTCACCAACATAACCGGCACGGGCTGCCCAAGCGGCGAAGGCAGCGTGGGCACGCACTGCATGCTCAACATCTCAAACAGCACGTTCAGCAGCTTGCTGAAATAGTTGCAAACTCCACAATCGTGAACATGACGTATGGAGTGGGCTTGTACAACGTGACATTCAACAGCACAGCAACCCGCAACTACACTGCAGGAATAATATCCTACCATCTCAACATAACAAAGGCAACGTTGCCAATGACCCTTATCGTTGACGGGCTGTATGCAAACAAGACGTTCAACAACGTCACAGAGTCAAACGTTACCGGATACGTGGGCAACCAGCCGCCTGACAGCGCATATGCTGAAGGCGCACGCTACTTTGAGCTCACTGAAAACGGCACGAACGTGAGCGCAAACGCGACCTACCTCACAAACCTTACAAACCTGTCCGTAGGCACGCACACGTACTTCCTGAAATTCTTTGGGACGCAGAACTTCACGGCGCGCAACCTTACCCTGATAGTGACCGTGAACAATTTCGCAATAAACACGAACCAGACGGTTGCGAACAACGTCTCCATGACTGCAACCAACGTGACAACGCAAATAATTGTCCCGGCAGGCTCTCCAGTGAGGCTTGTTACGGCAAACACTTCAATTGCCGCGACAACACCCGTGTACCTGAACCTCTCGCTGCTGAGCGTAACGAGCGGCTCAACCCAAAGCGCAACCCTGAATGCTTCGCTTAACCTCACAAGGAACGTGAGCGGATACAGCTACCTCGCAAGCATCCCGGCAGGCGCAGCAATAAGCGGCAGCACAAGCTGGAACAACAACTTTGCACTCCCGGTTGAGCAGGCAACCACGAGCGTAACAGTGACCCCGAGTGCAGACCACACAGTGAGCAACATACTCAAGGTGGTTGAAATCGGCGCAGGCAGCACCTCGCTCACCTCAAGCAAGGGAATAAGGCTTGTGTTCTCCGGCGGCTTGAAATACGCAGTAGGCTGGTACCAGGGAACAACGTTCACTGCAATCACTGCAAACTGCGCAGATGACTCGCAATCAACGGGCGATGCACTGGGCGCAGGCAAGGACTGCGTAATCTTCACCGGCTCTGACCTGGTGATTTGGACAAAGCACTTCAGCCAGTTCGTAGTATACCAGGAAGCGGCAATCGCGCACCCAGGCGGCTCTGGCGGCTCTGGCGGCAGCAGCTCAGGCGGCCCATCGGCACCTTATGTTGCACCCTCAACCAACACCACGACGATAACGCCAACAACCCCAACAACGACCCCGACAACAACGCCCACGACAACCCCAACAACAACCCCGCTTGAAAAGCTCAAGGCATTGCTCACAGTGCCTGCAAGCGTGACTGCGGGCGACACAGTGGTGCTTGTCCTCAAGGACCAATACGGCGCACCAATAAGCGGCGCTGCAATAGTTGTGAAGGACCCGGCTGGCAACGAGCTTGAATACACGACTGATGCAACCGGCTATGCGCGCTTTGTGGCTCTTGCAAGCGGCTCGCACACCTACACGGTGCGCGGCTATGAGCTTTCAATGCCTGCAGCTACAGTGGTAGTTGCAAAGGTTGCAAAGCAGCAGCCAACTGCAGCAGAGCAGGCGGCACAGGCAGCACAAGCGGCGGCACAATCCGCACCAGCCCCATTGCTTGGAGGAGCCCTCTTCCTTGTGGGCGCAGGCGCAATAGTGCTCATTGTGCTTGTTGCAGTCGCATACCTGCTCTTCTTCAAGAAGAAGGGCAAGAAAGGGCTCTAAACAAGCCCGTCTCTCTTTTTTCTTTTTATTTAACTTAGCGGAGCGCCTCTAGCGTACATGCCCCCAAACGCTCCCTTTTTATTGTTTCTTTTTTAATTCAAAGCCGTTGGTTTTTGTGCGCCCATCCCAAATCCTCACAATATTTTTTCTTGCCTGCAGCATGGCTGCCGCAGTGAATTTTGAGTCCCTTCTTGCAGGGCAAAGCAGCGCATTTTCTTCCCTTGAAAACCTTTCCTATTCCCAGGCGCTCCTCAACGGCTCGCAATATTACCTGCTTTTCTCAAACCAAACCCCTATCGCAATATTCTCCCTTCAGGGGCAGAAAATTCCGCTGCTTCGCACGCAGGCACAAATCCTGCCCGTGCTTCTTGCATATTATAATCTAGGGGACGCGCAGGGACAAGCCCTTTCCGCGCTCTCGCAGGGGCATGCATCAATATTGCAGTTCCAGTCTGCCGCCGCAGGGCAGGGCGTGGCTGATTGCCGGCGCATAACAGGCACTGATACGCATGCGTGCGACAACTACGAGGATTGCAGGTTTGCCTGCTATTCTGTTACTTCATACTGCTATCCGATTGCGCTGGGCTCGGGCAAATCCTTTATAGATGAAATCTGGGCATACACAAACAACACTGCATACATGGGCAGTGCAATTGCAGCCGAGCAGGCAGCGTATTCAGCCGCCTCTTCAAGCCCAAACAACCAGACTTTTTCGGCGTATTTGCGCGCGTTTTGGAACGCAAGCAGGATTGCAAACGAGCTTGAGAATAGCGTGATTGTGAACTGGATATGCCCCTCGCAGGGCTTTGACCTGGTTGCAATGAGCAGGGCAAGCGATTCCCTTGAACATGCATCCCTCTCGCTCCAATCCTACGAAGCGCTTTCTGCGCACGCAGGGGCAATGGAAAAATTTGCAAACAGCCTTCCGCGCAGCAGCCCCCTTATAATGGCGGCGTTCCCGCCCGCGCTTTCCGTGCTCTCCCCCCAGGAAAACGGGGTTTCAAGCTGCCAAATCCGCGCGCAGCATTTCATAACGTCGGGCAACATAACTTCCATAGTGACCACGAAGCTTGATACAATAGGCGAATGCAACCTCAGCAGCTTTGGGCTGCGCGAGTACATACCGGAGAATTTTTCAGCCACTGTGAATGCAAGCCGCTTCAGCATACCCCCGCTTTCCCTTGAGGGCAGGTACGCATACTGGGAATTTGATTCGCTCCAAGACGGGCAGGTGCTTGTGCTCACGTATTCCACTGACGGCTGGGTGGGCTATAGCAGGATAAAGCATTTCAACAGCACAACAATTTACCTTCTTCCATCCAAGCCCCTGCTGCAAAACAGCGCCATTGTGCCTGTCAATTCATCCATGCTTTCCGAAGCAATAATGAAAGCAAAAGAAAAATCAAATGCGACAAATGCAGGCGCATCCCAAAACAATTCAAGCGCGGCAAACTCAACAGCCTCACCAGAAAATCCAAGCGCGCAGCCAAACGCAATTGCAGCGCAAGGCAATTCAAGCGCACAGCAAAGCGCATTCCCAGATGTGCAAGGCATCCTTTCAAACACTCCCCTTCTTTTGGGTGCGGGCGCACTAGCCCTTACTGCACTTGTTGCAGCATATTTCCTCTTCATAAGAAAGGGCAACCGGGCAAGCCTTTGAATCCCTGCCTGCCCCAAATCCCTGCTTATTTTATATTCTTCATCTGCGAATCCCACCCATGCCAAATGTTTCAATTCTCGCATGGCGCCCAGACGTGCTTGCCCAATACCTTCCGGGCATAAAGTCCGAATTTAGCCAAAGCAATATTTTCGCATGCTGCCAGCAAAAAGGCCTCCAAAAGGTGCGCGAAATGGGGGTGCAGGCTTTTTGCGCAGAAGAGGCAAACGAACTTTTCAAGTACGAAGAGCCCAAACTGCAGTTCTCAATAGCGCACTGCCGAAACCTCATGCAGCTTGCAAGCATGTCCCTTGGGGATGCGCCCCTTGTGCTTCTTGACGATGATGTGCAGCCGCAAAAGGGCTGTGAAAGCAAGTTCTCCTCATCTTTTTCAAAATACGCACTTGTGCAGGGCGCATGCATTGGCAGCATAGGAAACGGCATTTACATGCTAGTGCATTTCTTTGACCATTTGCTTGAGCATTCAAATGATGCGGATTTCGCCCCAGTTGCAGACCTTATGCTGCGCGGGGTGGTGCGCACGCATTCCCCTCCCTCCTCCCTGCGGAGCTTAATTGGCGGGTTTTTGGGCATAAACGCTTCCCTAAAGGCAAAACAGGCATTTTTCCCCACAAAATACCCCGTTGATGACCATTTCTATGAGTTTTGCTGCAGGCATTCCTTCCCAACCCTCAAGTTCATGGATGAAAGCACCCTCCCATCCGAAATACCCCTTACAATGCACAACACGGTCCCTTCCAATTCAACCTCCAAGCTTGTGGACCACTATATACTATATGCAAAATCCGCAATTGTGGAAAGCTACTCTTATTTCAGGCTGTGCGGGCGCATCCCAAAACTCATAAATGGCAGGCACACCCTTGTAAAGATAGCCAATTTCGACCCAGAGTCAATGTGCTCGCACACAGCAGCAGAGGCAGCACTTGAAAAATTCAGGGCGGCTGCCCAATACCATTTGCAGACAGGCTTTGGGGAACCCATAGATTCCCAACTCAAGCGCGTCGCATCTCTTGGGGAAAAGGACCTTTTTGTCCCCCAGGAGGAGCTCGAGGCAGAATGGGAGAACTTTGGGCAGGAGCAAAAATGGATGCAACAAGCACAAGCAATATTAAGGCAAAGCCCCCAAAACATAGCACAAGCGCTTTTTGCAGGGAAGGCTTAAGGGAAGGATTAGCCATCTAAGCAAAAACATGTATCCTGATATTTTAACGCCGTAGGGCACGGGATAAATTTCAATATTTCCCATCAAAAACAACAGGAATACGTCACATTCAGATTGGATATTTGGACAATTGGCGTTGCTAAACATTTTGTTTAGAAACAAAAGTTGCTATATATTAACAACATTTAAATACCTTACGAAGAAAGCTATTCTGTCTCTATGAGAGGCGCTAACGACAGCGCCAGAGGGAAAAAAGGGTACAAAAAAAAGAATGGAATATATGAAGGGCACAAAGACTTGTCGCTGATAATCTTTGTGAAATGAGTGCCCTTTGAGGCAGCGACAAGAAAAAAACAAACACCAAGAAAATTGGGGTGAATAGATGAAAGGAGTAAACGTAAAGAAAATTGCCGCACTGGCAGGCGTCGCTCTCCTAGCGGGCGCAGGCGTAGCAGCAGCTGACGTATTATACGGCAGCACGCAGCTCGTCGACCAGAACGGACAGCCAACAGTGAAAATCGTTGTTGGCTCAATGGCGCAAATCTCCGACGGAGTTGCAGCCGCAAACATCGCAGCAGCGATAGCGAACAACGCGTACAAATCAAGTACGCTCAAGGCTACCGTAAGCGGTGACGCGACATGCGCCACGGGGGCAGCAGCAGGCACGGGTGCAGGAACATGCGCAATCTCAAACAAGAAGGTTACGCTCTCTGTATACATGCCAGGCTCAATCGCAGGCGCATATCAGTTCAAGACACTGATATCAGACACAGTTGACAGGACGCTCGGAAACAGGAACTACACATTGAGTGAAGACCTGTACAACTCCACAACGTCCTCTTCGGACACGGGCGGCTCGATAACCTCTCCATTAAGAGGCGCATCAGACGCAACACCGAACCAGATAAAATTGCTCTACCGCATAGGCGGCTCGCAGTACACTGCATTCGCGGACTCCAACATAGTTGACCCGCAGGCAGCTGCAACCTCTTACACAGAAGAGCAGGGCTTCTGGGTAGGCACAACCCCGAACACGGGCTTTGGTGCATCCGGTGTAACCTACGACAGCTCAGCGTCCATACGCGACGTTGCAGTGAACAAGTACAATGCAATGGTATACAACATGAAGTTCCTCGGGAACGACTACGGTATCCCAATTTGCACTGGTGACCTCCCTACAAAGGA
The DNA here is from genome assembly GCA_902384585.1 of Candidatus Anstonella stagnisolia. Taxonomy (GTDB): domain Archaea; phylum Micrarchaeota; class Micrarchaeia; order Anstonellales; family Anstonellaceae; genus Anstonella; species Anstonella stagnisolia. The sequence continues at coordinate 23,075 of CABMCJ010000002.1, read as the reverse complement.
CACAACGAACTGGGCTTCGTGTGGCACTGACTCCAATTCAAGGAGCGCATCCCACCGCATAACCCTTAAGTTCATGGGCGGCGACTGGGTAATCAGCGAAATGCAGAACCCATCAGGCTCTGACGCAACAACGGGCAACCCCTCACAGACGAACGTGTACGCGGGCGGGCAGGTAAAACTCGCCAAAGAGGCAAAGCACGACATCGTTAACGTAGGCGGTGTTCTTGACGCAGGCACATTCAAGGTGCGCCTTGCAGACATATCCGTCGCTACGGGCTCGGACAACTCCCACCCGGCGATTCTTGACGTGCTTGACGCGAACGACAATGTCATCGGCCAAATCACAGTGGCAAAGGACACGACATACACGTTCACGCAGACGGGCACATCAAACTCCGTGAATGTGCACGTCTACAGGACAGCGCCCGGTTTCACGCTCAATGCAAAGTGGGCAGAAATCGCAATCTACACGGACGAGATAACCCTCAAGGACAACCAGAGGTACAACCTTGTGTCCTCAACAGACACGAACAAGTACTTCAGGACATCCTTGCTGTGGAAGAACAAGGACTGGTCAGTCGCAACGGACAGCAACGTCTCTGACTCACTCAGGGAAGTGGCGATCTACACCATTGACGGCTTTGACACCAAGACTGCTCCAGGCGGAGTGTTCAACTTCCCTGCAGCAAGCCCGTCGTACAAGGTTACGTACAACGGCGTTGATCTCACGACCGACGACTACGAGCCCCTCACGTTCAGCGCACTGAGCTCTGACACCTACAGGATAGCAACAACCGCTGGTGACCAGGCCTGCCAGGCAACAAGCAGCCTCGACCTGTCCTACACGGCAAAGCTCATCCAGATAAGGACAGCGAACCAGAAACTCGGCGGCACAGGTGACTCCCCATTGGCTGGCTACATCGTGGACAAAGTTCTCTTTGACCCGATTGGCACAGTGAACGGAACCATCTACCTCAGCCCAACGTCCTTGAACGGAACACAGAACGCAACAGCGTTAGTCACAAACTACACGCCAGTAGTGTTCTGGAAAGTTTCAGGCAGGGACTGCTACAACTGGAACACGCTGACCTACACCTCTTCAGGCTCAGAGGCAACAGCATCACGCATAAAGTTTGACACGGCGGGTGACAACTCCGCTGCGCAGGGCAGCGTCTTCTTCCACAAAGAAGACACGAGCACAATCGCAGGGCCAGCCACCTACCAGATCGACCTTATGCTTGCTGAAGACGTGGGCAAATACGGCTCCAACAGCAACTACCTGAGGTACACCGCAATACCGGTGATTACCAACGGCACGTACCAGACGTTCAGGTTCAGGGCAACCGACTCCTCGACACAACAGGTGTTCTACCAGGGACTTGGCGGCTCAACCTACACGAACTACGAGCCAGTGCTCGTATCTGAACGTGGCTCAAGGACCGAATCAGTCGGGACATCTGACGCAACAATCAAGGTTGCGAAGAAAGTCGCACAGCCAACCTTCACCTTTGGAGGCAACGACGTCGTAGCAACTGCGGCAAACACCGCGGACTACACGCTCGGCGAAGGCGACTCTCAGACGTTCGGTGGCGTGAAAGTCACAGTGGGCAAGATTGACCAGACAGTGGGCTCTTGCACCGCAACATCAGCAGGCGGCGCACCAGCATGCACTGTTGACTCAAGCGCTGTGAAGGCCGTAATAAGCCCGAACAACCAGGCTGAAGTGGTAGCAACGCTGCCCTACAAGCTCACCAGCTCGCTTGTCGTGACCGACAAGGAAGCGCCAACATCCGGCGTGGTGATTGCAGTAGGTGGCCCTGTTGTCAACACAGTGACAGCAGACATGCTCCGCGACTCCTCAGTGGACTTCAAGACTGACTCAGTGGTAGTGAAGGAAGTAGTGCCAAGCAGCAAGATAGTTGTTGCAGGCGCAACCGCAGCCGACACGCTCACTGCAGCGCAGCAGTTCATTGACGGAATACGCAGGCAGTAAATAGCCAATTAGCCCCCGAGAGGGGGCATCTTTTCTTTTTTCTTTTTCTTCTTTCTTATTTTTCTTCAACTAGCGGAGCATGGGCGGCACATGGATTAAGTATTTAAATTCTGCCGCACAATTCTTTCCTATGAAAACTTCAACACTTTTTATTGCACTGCTATTTTTGTTTTCTGCCGCATTTGCTTTTTCGGCCTCAGATTATGTTTATCCAAGCGAGCAGGCGTCTTCAATAACAAGCGTTGATTTCAAGCTTGCGTCCGCGCCTTCATCCTCGTTTACCCTGGTAACGCTTTCAGGCAGCCCGATTTTCCTCCTCAAGGACGGCGAGCCCGTGCGCGAAACCGCGAAGCTCACATCATACATCGGAGAATACTACCAGAGCCTTTACCCATCTTCGGACGAACTTTCAGAGCTCAAGGGATATTTCATTGATTTCAACAAGAGCAGGGACAAGGAAGTGCCGCTGTTTAAGGGCAGCCCCACAAAATACAAGCCCGAGACAATGTGCCGCCAGTCAACAGGGCTGGCATCGATTGGCATGTGCGACTCGCAGTCGCGCTGCAATGCGCTTGCAGGCATGATATGCACGCTCTACGAGGGCACAAACTGCGACCCGAATGCGCTTGGCAATGCAATATTCGCCTATGCAAAGGCAGTGGGCGCGCTTGACAAGCAGAGCACCGCCGCGTTCGCGGCGCTTAATTCAATGGATTCGACAAACATGAACGACAAGCTCACAATACTCACCGGCACAATACAGCCAATGAAAGATGCTGCGGACGCCCTCAAGCACAGCGTGCTTCGGCTCCCGACTACCGACGGGGACATTTGCGCGGCAGGCGCGTGCCGCTACGGCCAGTCCTGCTGGGCCGAATGCTCGCAGCTGCTTTCAATCTGCCCGTCTGAAATACTCGACGTTGCAAAGCTTGATTCCGCCACAACAAAAATGACCTCGATACAATTGCGCATTGCAAACCTTGCCCAGCCCGAAGTCGCGGCGAGGCAGCTTGCCCTTGCAACAAACGACCGCATCTCGTACAAGCAGAACGCAGCGCTCGCATCAGACTACGGCGCAAAATACAGCGCGCTCAAATCCAAATATTCAGCCACGCTTGAAAAGGCGCAGAACGTAACCTCGCTCGTGGACGACCCGCAGCTCTCAGAGAAGTTTTCTGCGCTGACAAGCGCGGGCGAAGCAATAGAGCTGGCAATATCCTCAAAGAACTTTGCTCAGATTGACTCCCAGCTTTCAAAGTATTCATCCGCGTCCGAGGCGCTCAAGGTTTCACTCGCCCGCCCCAACATAACCGCATCTTATGACGTTGCTGCGAATGCGCAGGATGATGCAGGGGACGCGCTTTTGCAGGCAAGCTGGTCAGTCAACCCGGCAAGCTCAAACGAGCTTTCGGATTACAACAAGCTTGTGCAGCGCATGCGCAACCTTGACGGTAATTTCCAGCCGCCGCTTACAAATTCCCAATATGCAAACCTCACTGCAAATTATGCAAGGCTCTCCTCGGATGCAAAGCAGTTCCTTGCATCCTCGCGCTCCCCGCAGGAGCTTGCCATGGGCGTTGGGACAACCGTGAGCGCAACAAGCGTTGACGGCGCAATGTCCATAATGAACACGGTTGTGCCTGTGACCTTCAAGGCGCGCCAGCAGTTCTCGCCCGTAGTCCTTCCCGTAGTGCTCCTGCTCACGGACGCCTCGGTCCTTTCCATAATACTTGTTGTGTTCGTGTTCTCGCTCATCTACATGCGCCACTTTTTCTCAAGCAAAATAGTGCTTGCATGCTGGATAGGCATAGTGGTGCTTTTCACGGGATTTGTGCTCGTGGGCTCATTGGGGCTTTTCTATGCAATGCAGAACTCCAGCATATCCACCTTCGGCGATTTCTATTCGCAGGTGAAGAATTCCCCCAAGGCGATAATAATCGTTGACCCCACCGGCGCGGACGAGGGGGCAAAGGCTTCAATGCTAAGCTGCGCGGACACCATAAAATCCCAGCTTCGCGCGCTCAACAACATCACCTCTTCCCAATACGTGATGAGCGGCAGCATATGCACGCTTGACGGGAAGGCACTGAGCTCTGCCGCATGCGCCGACATCCCCAACCTGCCCATATTCAACCTGAAATATTCCGCGCTCAAGAACAGCGTGCAGTTCACGGTTGTGGCGGAGGATGAGGCAACAATAACCGGAAACGGCTCTTACTACACCCGCTGCGACATAGGGAACGTGCTCAACTAAACGGTGAAAAAAATGGCAAAGCTTAGCATTACTGATACCCAAAAATACGCAATCGTCCTCGTAGTGATAGCGGCGGCGGCTGTGCTTCTTGCGCCCCTCCTGCTGCAGCAGGCAGCGCCCTCGCAAAAGGCAGGCGACCCCGAGGCGTTCTTCTCCAACGTAGGCAGTTCCCCGAAAATCGCGATAATCGCGGACATAACCGGCGCGCAAACGCAGGCTGCAAAGACCGCAATACTCCAATGCAGCGTGGACCTTCGCTCCAACATAATAACCGCGCTTGGCAAAAACACGGTTTACATAGCGTGCGAAGGCTCAAACTGCCTTGTGTCTGAATCCAACGAGGCGAACACAACCAAGCCCATATCTCCTTCCGGGATTTCAAATGCAACTTTCGGCATGCCGCAGTTCTACATATCATACGGAAAGCCCATAGATCCCGCATACTTTGCGGACAAGGCGCACTTCTGGGTGAATGACACCCTCACGTACCCCTGCTCAATATACTCGATAGAAACCCAGAATGCAACCGCGGCAGGGAACGCTTCGCAATAAGCCTTCTTTTTCTTTGTGCCCCTACTTATACCGCAGGAACGCGCCCACGCCGTAAAACATCTGCAAAAATTGCGAGCCTTCCGCCGTGTTTGAGGAAATTACCTCTATTTTTGCGCCCGTGCTTTCCGCAAGCGCAATCAAATTGTCCGCCAGATTTTCCCGCGAGCTCTCCTTCATGTTCGCATTGCACTTTTCGCACGCAGGCGCAGCCCTCTCCTCGCCCTTTTTCAAATTCACGCCCTTCTGGAATCCGCAGGATGGGCAAGTGTAACCCACCCTCTGGTACTGCAAGTCCTCGGACACAAGCAGCATTTCCGCCTTTTTAATTGAAAGCGCATCCCGCACGGCAGCCTCGCCGTAAGTTGCAAGCCCGCCGGACACGACCTCCTTTATGAACCTCTCCACAAGCGCGCGCTCCTTCACTGCCTCCTGCCCGGCAATTATGTCGCCGGATTTTGCCATGAGTTCCCTTATACCGTATTCATCCGTATATCCCGTATCAACAACGCCCATTATTTTTATCTGGTAATTAAACGGCTTCATTTTCAAAAAGTCGTCCTTTGCAGGCCCAGGGCCGCCCACTATCACTCCTTTTACGCCTGTTACAAAATACTGGTCCAGCCTCTCCCCAATCCTCTTGTAATAAAGCTCAATGCTCTCTTCAATAAGGCGGGCGTAGCGGTTTGCGGACTGCCCGCCCTTCCTTATTTTCGCGTGCGCAGTGGAGTTCATCCTATTTAGTATGTGCACGTTTGTTCCTCTCAATGTCGCAAGCGTTGCCTCCCTGCCATCCATTACAAGAAGCCCGTAGCTGTCTTTCACATCAAGTATCCTTTCAAGGGGCTCAAGGAAAAACCGCGAGTCGCAGCGGTACATCTGCACGTTTATTGCCTCGTGCGGGAACACGGTGTAAAGCTCAATGTCAGTGCGCGCAGGGTTGTCCGAAACATTCCCGCAGAAAATTGCCATCCCTTTTTCAGGCGCCTGCCTATAGAGCTTGAGGTGTTGCAATATCCTCTCAAGCGCGTCCGTAACGTTTTTGCGCGTGCTCTTGCTCTTTATGTTGGAAGCCTGCCCCGCTTCCTCGCGCAATTTGTTTGCAACCTCGTGCACGGCATAGCCTGGGGGCATGTACACCGAAATGAGCTCGGTCCCAGTGCCCTTCATGCTGCGCAGGACCTCAAGCTGCTTTTTCAGCTCGTATTTTTTCTTAGTCTCATCGTCCATAAACAAACCTTTGTATGTTCTCCTATTATCCACTAGCCTATATATTAAATTTCTTGCCTGCACTACGCAAGGCGCTTGCCTTCCTTGTCCATGGCAACGAGCTTGACGCCAAATTCCTTTACAAAATAGCCCATGAGCGGGTCGTTGAGTATGCGCTCCTGCATCCTTTCAGCTTCCTCCAGGTTCCTGCCCATTACAACCCATGTCTTAAGCCCAAGGTGCTTTACCCCGTAGAAAAAGCCCGCATTCTTATAAGGCCCGAAAGTCTTGTAATAATCCGGCACGTTCATGCTCCCTATCGCAAACACCTGCCCGACGTTGTACTTGTCCATGCCAAGGTAATATTTCACCCCAAGCGCGCGCGCCTGCTGAATTGAGGAGTGGTGGAACATCCCAAGCGAGGGGTTCTGCTTCTGCGTGTGCGAGCCGTCCTGCACGTGCCCGCTCTTGCGCACCCTGTCATACACAAGGTCAAGGAAGGTGTTCATGTGGGTATTGCCGTCCACCCTATAATACTCATTCGTGTGGTAATTCTTCACTCCTGCAGTGAGCACAATCTTCAGGTTCTCAAAAGTCGGGTCGGAATCAAGGGATTCGCGCAGTATTTTTTTCTGCTCGTATGCGTGCGTGCACAAATTCACTATGCTCTTTACCCAGTTGCCCGCGATTGTTCCATCGTGCCCGTATGCCTGCTTCATGAGCGTTTCAACATCCTCCTCTGTCTCGATGCGCAAATGGTGGCGCTTGCCACGGAGGCCATATTCAAGCACCGCCCTTTTTGCAAGCAGCATGCCCTCCATCTCAAGTGCAACCTCCTGCGCGTGCGTCATGCCGCAGTTGAATGGGGCATCAAGCACCTCAATGTCATGGTAGCTGCGCGTGGAATGCAGGCACCCTTTTTTGAGCATCACGTTGCCGTGCGCGGTGAGGTGCACGAAAATGTCAATCGGGATTCCTACCTTGTAATACTCAAAATATTCGCGCATCTTGTCCTCTATGTGCGCCTTTATCTCGTTTATAATGCCCGGTGTCACGAACGTGCCTGCGACGGACATCCTCTGGAAGTCAATGAGCGTCCCGCTTTGCAATTCCTCCTCCTTCTGCGCTTCAAGTGCGGTATAAAAAGCAGAGGAAATGTCCCTCGCGTCAGCACACCCAACGACTATGTGCAGCTCGATTTTCCTTATGTTGCTCTCCATTTTCCCTACCTCTAAACTACTCTAATATATATGGGTGAAAAGGATTAAAAAATGTCTTTCCCCGAAGCTAAAACAATCCTGCCAGGGTTCAAACTGCCCCCTTGCCCATCAAAACGTATATTAAGGAATATGGTGAAAATACCATCAAGGCGTCCAATTCACGACGGTTCATTCAAGGCGTTTCCTGCGCACCACGCGCAAAACTGCCCGTGAAATGGCAAGTATTAAGAAGCTCAGATTACCCCTTAACTTCTGTTAGGGATTAACATCTGGCGCATTGTGCAACGCATGCGGGATATATATGGTTCAGTATCTGTTAAGCGCATTCTCTGGCTTGGCGTTCTGGCTCTTCTGGGCCTCTGCCGCGCTTTTTGCCGCAGGCATGGCATCTGCATTCATCCTTCCCAAGAGCCAGAGGCTTGCCAAAAACTTCGGCATCGGGCTTGCGCTTCTGGCATCACTCTCACTTTTCGCATCAGGCGCTCTTTCTCTCCTAGGCTTTGCGATAAACCCAATAGTGCTTGCCGCGGATACGCAGATAGGCAGCATCGGTTTTGGCGTTGACGCGCTGTCCGCTTTTTTCGCAATCATAATCGGCTTCGTGGGCATTGCGGTTTCATTATACTCCTTCCCCTACATGGAAGAATACGAAAAAAAAGGATACAGCATGCCAAGGTTCGTTTTCCTCTTCAACCTTTTCCTGCTCTCTATGGCATTGGTCGCCACGGCGCAAAATGCCGCAGCGTTCCTTGCATTCTGGGAGCTCATGGCTCTCTCGTCCTACTACCTTGTTTCCTTTGAGCACAAGGAAGAGGCATCAAAGAATTCTGGATTCGTGTATCTCCTTATGACGCACATCGGGACCGCGTGCCTCATCCTCATGTTCCTCATACTCGCAGGCGGCGCGGGCGGCTCAATGGATTTTGCGGCATTCGCAAAGGCATCTTACCCTCCGGCGGCAATGGACCTTATTTTCATCCTCGCGCTTATCGGTTTCGGGGTGAAAGCGGGCATGATGCCATTCCACATCTGGCTCCCGATTGCGCACCCGCAGGCGCCAAGCAACATCTCCGCTCTCATGTCCGGCGTGATGCTCAAGACTGCGATATACGGGATGGTGCGCGTGATTTTTGTATTCTTGGCAGCAGGCAGCTCGCCTGCGCCCCTCTGGTGGGGAGTGCTTCTCCTTGCGCTTGGCGCAATCTCAGCCGTAATGGGCGTTCTCTATTCCCTCATGGAGCACGACCTGAAAATCCTTCTCGCATACCACAGCATTGAAAACATCGGCATCATACTGCTTGGCATCGGGGCCGCAGTGCTCTTCTCTTCAGCGGGCTTGGCGGCATTTGCCGCAATCGCGCTTTTCGCAGCCCTCTTCCACACCCTCAACCACGCGCTCTTCAAGAGCCTGCTCTTCTGCGGCGCAGGCGCAGTGATGCACTCAGCGCACACGCGCAACATCGACGAGCTGGGCGGCCTTGCAAAGCGCATGCCCATTGCCGCAGTGTTGTTTTTCATAGGCGCGGCATCCATCGCAGCGCTTCCGCCGCTTAACGGCTTTGTGAGCGAATGGCTCACTTTCACCGCGCTCCTTGGCGGCATCGGAAGCTCAAGCACGGTCTCGTTTGCATCCGCAGGCGCAATCCTTTTCCTTGCCCTCACTTCAGCATTCGCGGTAGCGGCGTTTGCAAAAGCGTTCGGCATAACGTTCCTTGGGGCGCCAAGAAGCAAGCACGCAGAGAATGCAAAAGATTCACCCAAATACATGCTAGCGGGCATGGCGCTGCTTGCACTTGCCTGCATATTCGCAGGGATTTTCCCGCTCCTTATCGCACAGGCAATTTTCCCGACACTAAGCCTGGCAGGCATGGCGGGCGCAAGCTCCATCTTCGTTGCCGCCGATGCGCTTCCCACGCTTGGCATTTTCCTTGCGCTTGGAGCAATCTGCATTGTCGTTTACCTGCTTGTAAATTTCCTTAGGCGCAGGTTCCACGAAAAGGTTGAGGCAGGCCCCACATGGGACTGCGGGATACAGAAATACACCCCGCGCATGCAATACTCTGCAAAGGGCTTCACGATGCCAATAATACGCGCGTTTGATTTCCTCGTAAGCCCCATCTCCAATGAAAATGCAACTGGCAGCCGCCTTTTTGTGTGGCTCATCTACTCGCCTTTGAAAAACGCGTTCCTGTGGGTGTCGCCCTTCTCAAGGAAACTGCAAACCGGAAAAATGATACATTACCTTCTCTACCTGCTTGTCACATTAGTGATTGTAATCACATACGCAATAATGGGCTGAACATGACGAAACAATGGGATTGAATATGGATAACCTCGGCGGAATAATTTACCCTGCGCTCCAGGCGGCATTCATCTTCCTGCTTGCGCCACTCGTAGTTGGCATAATGCGCAAGGTGAAAGCTGCCTTCCAAAGCCGCAGCGGCGCTCCAATCTACCAGCCCTACATAGACATTGCAAAGCTTTTCATGAAGGGCATGGTGATAAGCGAAACCTCGTCCTGGGTTTTCCTTGCGGCCCCCATCGTAACGTTCGCCTCGGTCGCAATCGCAGCAGGCATGCTGCCCCTGATATTTTCCAACGCAATCTCCCCATCCACCCTCATAATATTCATCTACCTCTTTGCAATAGGCAGGTTCATGACAGCGCTTTCGGCAATTGATACCGGCAGCGCGTTTGGCGGCATAGGCGCAAGCCGCGAAATGCTTTTCTCAGCGCTCATTGAGCCCGTGCTCTTTGGCACAATAATTTTCTTCTCAACGTTCGGCGGCACAGTGCCCCTTGTGGCGCTTTCCGCAAACGTGCCCAACGGGTACCTCGGCGCAATCGCGTCCCCCGAGCTTTGGCTCGCGGCAGCCGCGATTTTCATCGCAATACTTGCCGAGACCGGCAGGCTGCCATTTGACAACCCCGCAACGCACCTTGAGCTCACAATGGTGCACGAGGCAATGATACTTGACCACTCCGGCCCCCTGCTCGCGCTTATTGAATGGGCAAACTCCGCGAAAATAGTCGCGTTCTTCGGCTTTTTCGCAATCCTCATGCTTCCCATGCACCAGCAGTTTTTCACTGGCAGCCCGCTGCTCTTTGCAGCCGCCTTCTCCGCAACAATAATCGCGCTTGCAATAATAACTGCCACAATTGAGAGCGTGACCCCGAAGCTGCGCCTTTTCAAGATTTCCAAGCTCCTTATCTTTTCCCTTGTCCTCTCATTCCTCGCGTTCCTCATACGCATATCCGGCGGCGCCGAAAGCGGCAGCGCAGAGGTTTTCCTATCCTTCGTGATGCTCTTCACCTCGATGTATTTCATCTTCAGCGCAACCTTCAAGAGGAGGCTTGAAATTTTCGTAGTGCAAAGCGCAACACTCGCGCTCATACTCGCACTTGTAGTGATGCGGGGCAGCGGCGGCGACGATGCGCTCTGGCGCCTTGCCTCCACAATAATCTTCAAGCTCATAATAGTGCCCATCCTGCTGCTCAAGGCATTCAACGGGCTTAAGGGCGAGTCAAAGGACATCCTCAACACCGACCCTGTATTCATGGGCTCGCCTGTTGGAATCTCAGGCTCGTTCGTGCTGTGTGCAGTCCTCATAGCGCTTTCCTATGCAATCGCCCCTGTCCTTGGCATCCACAACCAGATGCTCCCTGCAGCATTGTCCATAATACTAATAGGCTGCCTGATAATAGCAACCAAGCCGCACGTAATGCTGCAGCTCATGGGCTTTTTGATTCTTGAAAACGGGCTGGTGCTCCTGCCCACGGCGCTGCTGGTCCAGGTCCCAATTATCGGCGAGATAATCGCGCTCTTTGACACGCTCACGCTGGTCGCGGTCGCCCTTGTGCTTATGTTCAAGATAAACGCCATGGCGGAAAGCCTTGACATTGCACAGCTGAGCCAGTTGCGGGAGGAAAGGTGACGCACATGATTGAATTCGTAGTATTGATTCCGGTTGTCGCAGCCCTCCTGTGCCTGCTGCCCCAGCTTCGCCCCAGGCACGCGGAGGTAATCGCACTTCTGGGCGCGCTCCTCTCCTCAATCGCGCTGCTCGCTTCCGCGCTTTTGGCAGGTGACATTTCAAAAACCCCGATAACTGGCCTTTTCGGCATGATACGCATTGATGCGCTCGGGCTTCTCTTTGCAGCCGTCACCAGCATGGTGGCCCTCTTCGCATTCGCATATTCGCGAAGCTACATGCGCGAAGAAGTAAAGGAAGGGGTTTTTGAGGAAAAGCGCCTTGGCAGCTATTACTCCTTCATGCTTTTCTTCCTCTCATCCATGCTCCTCGTTACAATGGCGTCCGACCTTCTCACAACGTGGGCTGCGCTTGAGTCCACCACGCTCGCATCCGTTTTCCTCATCAGCTTCTACGACAACAAGGAGTCGGTTGAGGCTGCATGGAAATATTTCATAATCTGCTCGCTAGGAATCACAATCGCGCTCGTAGGCCTCATGATACTCGCGTACGGGATGCAGCAGGCGGGCGTGCAGGAGAGCTTTGCATGGGAGAACGCGCTCACGAACGCAAAGGCGATAAACCCGCTTTACCTCAAGATAGCATTCGCATTCATTTTTGTGGGGTACGGGACAAAGGTGGGCCTTGTGCCTTTGCACGTGTGGCTCCCTGATGCGCACAGCCAGGCCCCCACTCCGGTAAGCGCGCTGCTTTCGGGCGTGCTGCTCAACGCAGCGCTCTACTCCATACTTAGGCTTTACCCGATTGCGGCGCAAACCCCTGACGCGCTGGCTTTCATTTCCTCGCTCTTTATTTTCTTCGGGCTCATATCGCTTGCGCTCGCGTCCCTTCGGCTTTTCTCACAGGAAAACTACAAGCGGCTGCTTGCGTATTCCAGCATTGAGAACATGGGCATAATCTGCCTGGGCGTAGGAATTGGCGGCCCGCTTGGGATGCTTGCAGCGCTCTTCCACATGATTTCGCATTCCATTGTAAAGCCGCTTGCATTCTTCATGGGCGGCGCAATAAGCCTCCTCTATGGCACAAAGGAAATTTCCAAAATAACCGGCATAGCGCAGAAAATGCCGCTGCTGGGGCAGGCGTTCGTGCTTGTGAATGTCGGCATAACCGGCAGCCTGCCGTTTGGCACGTTCATTTCCGAAATCATACTGCTTGCTGCAGCGCTTGCAACCGGCAATTACATTATCGCTGCCCTGCTCGTGCTTTTCACAACTGTCGCATTCGGCTCGTTCCTGCTAAAATCCTCCCACATGGCGTTTGGCCCGTTCACTTCGGCAAAGCTGCACAATTTTGAGCCTGACTTTATGATGAAAAGCGCAATATTCGGGCTTTTCATCCTCGGCATAATCGCAGGTTTGCTCATGCCGCAGGTGCTCATCAGCCTGATAAATCCTGCAATTTCAGTCCTGCTGTTAAGGGGTAGTTGAAAATGATTGCGAAAAATTTCCTGCAAGCGCTCGAAGGGATGCCAAAGCGCAGCCGCATTTCTGCAAACTCCGCAGATGCAACCACCTGGATAGACGTAACCCCCGAAGAAGTGCCTGCAGCATGCATGGCGCTCGCAAATGCGGGCGGCATTTTCGACTCAGCATTTGCGTACCCAGCAGCTTCGCGCGCCCAATGGGCGCTCGCATACGTTTTCCGCCTGGAGAGCCGCGGGCTTGCAGCAGTGCGCTCGCGCGGAAAATCATTCCACTCTGTTTCAGCCAGCCTTTCTGCAGCGATTTGGGACGAGCGCAAAATGCACGAGATAAGCGGCGCTGAATTTTCAGGGCTGCCCGATGTGCGGCCCATAGTGTCGCACCCCGAAAATGCCGCCATTGAGCAAAAAAACAGGGCGCAAAAGCACGCAAAACCCCTGAAAAATGGCAATGGGGAAAACACTTACCCTTTTGTTGGCACGGGCGAAGAGGGCGAATTCGAAGTCGCAGTAGGGCCCGTGCATGCGGGCATAATAGAGCCGGGGCACTTCCGCTTCTTTGTTTCAGGAGAGGGCGTGAACAAGATGGAAGCCCGCCTCTCATACATGCACCGCGGGATTGAGGGTTTTGCAAAAGGCAAGAAAATGGAGGACATGTTCCCCATAATAGAACAGATATCCGGCGACGAGTCCGCCTCAAATTCGGTTGCATTTGCACAGGCAGCCGAGTCGCTCTGCGGCATACAGGTGCCCCAAAGGGCGCAAACGATTCGCCTTCTTCTGCTTGAGGAAGAGAGGATTTACAGCCACTTGGCCGACCTTGGCGGCATCGCTACCGACGTAGGCTTTGCAGCACCCGCATCTCAGTTCCTTGCGCTGCGCGAGCGCATGATGCGCCTGAATGAAAAATGCTTTGGGAACAGGTTCCTGCGCGACGTGGTGGCATTGGGCGGCACGCACCGCGACATGCCGCGTGAAAAAATAAGCGAGCTGCGCTCGGGCATCGAGTTCTTTTCAAAGGCAATCCTTGAAATAGAAAACCTCACAATGTCCTCCTCCACTTTCCTTGACCGCGCATTTTCCGCTGGCTGGGTGAGCGCAAAAAGCGCCTCCAGGTTCTGCCTTGTGGGCCCAGGGGCCAGGGCGAGCGGCATAAGCTGCGACACAAGGAAGCATTTCCCCTACGGCGCTTATGCGCACGTTGCCCTCAACGAGGCGCTTGCAACCGACGGGGATGCGCTTGCAAGGTTCATGGTAAAGCTAAACGAGACAAAGGAATCCGCAAGGCTTATTAGCGAGGAAATCGCGCACATGCCTTCAGGCCCATTCTGCGCGCACGAGATTCCCAATGCAAAAGCAGGCTCAATCTCCTTTGGGATGTGCGAAGCCCCGCGGGGCGGCTGCACAATGCTGCTGCAGGCAGGGAAACACAACACAATACAAAACCTTTCAGTGCGCACAGCCTCCTTTAGGAACTGGAGGGCGCTTGAAAAGGCGATACTGAAAAACATAATTGCGGATTTCCAGCTCATAAACAAAAGCTTCAACCTCTCCTATGCAGGGGCTGACTTGTAAATTCCAAAAGGTGCGAACATGAACGAACTCGACATATTGCTCCGCGGCAGGAAAACAGACAGCATATCCTCCGCCTCGGAATCCGCCACAATAAGGGAAATCGCAACGCTTCTTCAAAAGCGCCCCCTCTCCCCATTCGCCCGCTCAATTTGCGTGCGCATGGTGGACGCTGGCTCCTCCAATGACGTTGAAATAGAGGAAGGGCTGATGAATTCGCCGCAGGTGGACTGCGAGCGCTTTGGAATCCACTTCGTAGCCTCCCCCCGCCACGCAGATGTCCTTCTTGTGAGCGGGCCTGTTACCATAAACATGAAGCTCGCGCTGGAAAAAACTTATGCTGCAATGCCCTATCCAAAAGCAGTTGTAGCTGCAGGCGATGGCGCGTGCAGCGGCGGCGTGCTCTCAGATGCGCTTGGGGTATACAAAAGCGGGCGCGTGGACGAAGTGATTCCGATAAGCGTGAAAGTCCCGGGCAACCCTCCCACCCCCTACGAGCTTGTGCTTGGCATACTAAAAGCAGGCGAAATGCTCTCAAGGCAAAAGGATTAAGGTGCAAAATCCTACGCGGCAATCATCCATCTTGCCCATTTGTGCAGCCCGAATTCTTCCCTTTCCTGCGGCGTAAAGAAGTTCTTTATGAAATAGTCCTCCCGCACAGTGCCATATTCGCCAGGCTGGAAAGGCTCGGGCGGTATTTCCGTGCTTTGCCCGCTGTGGAAATTGTCAAGGAACATTATGACCTCAAACCTCTTCTCTTCAGGCAGATCTTTCATCCATTGCATGTACTTCTCATGAGTGTTGCGCGCAACTTCCTCTATTATAAACGTGTTCACTGCGCTGCCAAACCTTTCCTTGTAGTTTTCCCCGAAAAACGTATGGAGCTTGGCATATGTTTTTTCCGCTGCAGGCATTGAAAAGAAAAGCGTATCAGGGTTGCTTTCAAACACCCCCACCGCAAGTGCCCTCCTTATTACGGAGCGCGTGGCTTCATCCTTTGATACGAATATGTCATGCAGCATAATTACAAAGTCGCGGTTCTCCTGGTTGTTTGTCGGCTTCCCCAAATTATACTCATTATATTCATCCCTCAGGTATTGCGGCAGGTAATCCGCAAGCACAAGCTGCTGCCTTAGCGACCCTGTGCGCTTGCCCATGAGCTCAAAAGCTTTTCGGAAAAAATCAATGTTCCTCTCATACTCAAATTTCACTTTATCCTCAATTTGGGCCGCTGTGGCACCGTTGGCGGCATATCCGCTTGTCCGCACCCTCTGCGCGTCCTCATGTATCGCCGCGCGCAGCCTTTTCATCGCATTATTCAACTTTATGCACGTTGAAAGGAAGCCGCATCCATCGTGCGGCGCAAATTTGAGCAGCTCGGTGGGGCACATCCTGCCCAAATTGCATGAAAAACCCTTGAATTCCTCTTCTGTCATTATTCCCCCCAACACTTTGACATCCGCAGCATGGCGCCCATCATCACAGCCCAGTTTTCGTATGGATTCGAGTATCTCCTCAACTTTCTTTATTTTTTCCCAGTTAGCCTCATACCGTTTTACGCTTTCAAGCTGCAACTTTATTGTTGCATATCTCCATATGTTTGACGCTTTCTTGTAATCCCCTATTTCCTCAAGAAGGTTCGCCCAAGGGTGGTAATCCTTATCATTGTTCCTCGGGTTGCGCAGCTGCTCCAAAAGCCCTCCTTTGCGATCCACAACCTTCTTCATCTGGTCAAGTTCCTGCTCGTCGCATGAAAGTATGTCCCTGAGATTTTCCCCAACCCATTTTCCAAATTCCACCGGCTTCGCCCCATCCGTGCCATTTACAACAAAAAGTTTTCCTGCCTCCATGTCAAAAACAACGCACATGAGCCGGAATTTTGTCGTGCACCTGTTGGCCTTATCCGCAAGCTTAAGGTAGCAGCCATTGACTATGTCCATTTCAAGCTCTTCACGGAATTCATTAAAGTGCGCGCGCACTATGGAAGCCTGTTCCTCCATGTTGGAACTCATCCTGCATTTTGTGGCGAACATTATCCACGGGGCCTGCGGGAGGCGCGCCTTTTGGTCATGCTTTGGCAGATAAAGGGTATCTGCAACCTCATCGGGCGTGCTAAGCTCGCCGCTGTCAAATTTTGTTTCCTTCCTCCCGAAAATGCCGTTGAGCAGCTTCCCGCCCTCCACAATCGGGCCGAGTGTAAACATGTCAAACCAGTTAATTTTTGTGGTGGACGCAAGCACTATTGCAGAAGCAGCCTGGTCAACGCTTGTGTCAACATACCTTTCAAGCTTTACTGGGTAGCGGAACTTGATTATTGTTTTTGCTATCTCAAGCGGCTGGAACCCTTCTTCAACTGCCTTTCGCGCAAAATCATACAAAAAGTCGTTGCGTTTCTCAAAATTGCTGCGAAAGACATCCAGCGGAGATTCATGGCTCCTACGCGCCATCCTGCGGAACAGGTCGGACGGATTGGCATACGCGCTATTGTGCGCATGCCTTGTTCCTATCCCCAATTTATCCCTGGCCCCTTCATACAAATTGGCCAATACATTTCCAGTCCTTACTCTCTTTTCCCCTGTTGCTTGCTCTGCTGGATTCTTATGTTCATTCATTTTCTCCCTGTATTACGTCTGCTAAGCACTTGTTTGTCTCTGTGTTACTTTATCCACTTTCAGATTAAAAAGCCTTTGCCTTTTTATCACGGCTTGCGGGCGTTTTCCCTGCCGATGCGCTCTGGCGCCCCGCAAGCCGCTTTTTGCTTTTCCAGCCGTGCCTCAGTCCACTATCATGTACGCGATGGTGTCCTGCAGCCCATAAAGCTTTGCAAAGTGCCTTGCCTCTTTCTGGTCCCACGCGCCCCCCGACGTCTGCCTGTTCCCAAGCCGTGCATCATAAAGCGCGTGCGCACTTTTCCTTCCAACAACCCAGAAGCTGCCCCTGCTCATGCCGAGTATGACTTTCCCGTCCACTACGCGCTGGCTTTCGTCTATGAATGCGTCAAGGTACCTTCTCAGCCGCGTGTGCCATCCGCCGTAATACACTGCCTTGTTCCATTCGTGGTCAATGTATTTTTTCACGTCAAGCTCGGACGCGGTGAGCGTGAGCCTCTCAAGGTCGCGGTGCGCCGCAACAAGCATTATGGCGCCGGGGCACTCATAAATCTCCCGCGTCTTAAGCCCAACAATCTTGTCATCAATGGCATCCACTCGCCCTATGCCGTGCCTTCCGCCCAATTTGTTCAAAAGCGCCAGCACGTCCTTTGTCTCGCACACGGTTTTCCTATTCTCGTCTATGTGGCATATCCCGACAGGCATCCCGTTTTCAAACTGTATCTCAACATATTCCTTTTCAGCTGGCGCGTCCGAGGGATCCACTGTCCATTCAAACATGTCATCGGTGGGCGGCTGTGCCTCGCTCACAAGCACGCCCTGGCGCACTGTGCGCGCCCACATGTTCTCATCAGTGGAATACTTGTGCATTTTTTTCGCATCAAAGTCCATCTTCTGCTGCTTCACGTAATCCAACTCCTCATCCCTGTGCAAATCCCAGTCGCGCACGGGCGCAAGCACTCGAAGTTCTGGCGCAAGCACGCGCAGCGAGTTTTCCATCCTCAACTGGTCGTTGCCTATCCCGGAAGAGCCGTGCGCAATCGCCTCCACGCCCTCTTTTTTTGCAACTTCCGCAAGCACCCTTGCCATCACCGGGCGCGAAATCCCTCCCGAATTGAAATGCCCTTCATGCGTGCAATTCGCCTTTATGCCCCTCTTTATGCATTCCCAAAATTCCTTGCGCGCATCCACGTTCACGTGCTTCTTTGCGAATGGCGGCTTCTTCGTATGCACCGCCCTCTGCCCCATGTCAATTGAAACGGTTATGACGTCAATGCCGATGCCCTCAAGCAGGCTCCCTATTACATTCGAGTCCAGCCCGCCCGAATATGCGAGCACGACGTCCTGCACGCCGGCATACTGCTCATTTGAGATTTTCCTCACTCGCTCCAGAAGAAGATTACTTTTTGCGTTTGCCATTTGACCACCTCACATTAATCGTCCTCACCACTACGCACGCCCCGAACACCCACAAAAGCGCAAGGAAGCATGCCGCGAAAATCCCGTCCCTCCATCCCGTAAATTCCTCTTTTGCATATGCCTGCACGTTCCCCCCTTCAATGTGCCGCGTTTGCGCCGATTGCACTTCCTGGGCATCCCCCTGCGAGCTTGCATCCGCAATTGTTGCATCAATTTGCGAGCTTGCCGCATCCAGCTCTTTTGAGAAGCGCAGCAGCCGGTAAGCATCCACGTCCTTTTCATCCTGCGAATAAATGTATTTTGCCTGCCCGTAATATACCTTGCCCCACAGCGAATCCCTTCCCTGCGCTGCAAGCACGCTCGCATTGGAAATTGCGGCAGCGGGGTTCTCCATCATCTCCTTCCTTGAGAGCACCATTGTTTTCGCATACGTGGCGTCAAAAATCGCCTCCGCATACATGCCTTTCCCATAAGCTGTTTTCGCAACGTCAAGGTGCCAGAGCGCGTCAGAGTCCGGCTCGTTTTTTGAAAGCGCATTTTGCGCATCCTTTATTTTTTCATCAGCAAGCCTTGCAAGGGAGCTTTCATTTATTGTGCTGCCTGGCGCATTTTTTGCAATTGCAAGCTGCGCCGCAACCTCGCACCAGCCCTGTGCAAAAAGCATTTCATGCAGAACCGGGTATTTCACTTCGGTTTCCTTCATGAGTTTCGTGGTGTCCTCAAGCTTCCTCTCACCCCACAGCTTCCTCAGGTTTGCACCAGTCACCCAGTAGAAGTTTTCGGCAGTCTTGCCGGGTATTTTTATTGTGGAGAGGCAGGCTGCAACGTCGCCCCTACTGCCCTCCATGTCAATCTCTTTCGAGCCGACCTTGAGGAATTCCGTGTCAATCCCAAGCAGGAATGCGTTGTTCGCGCCGGTGTAAACGTACCCAAGCTCATTGAGCTTCTCGTCCTTTGCAATCTCATCCCCTATGTATTTTTTGAACTGCTCAAGCTCCCCGTTGCCCCCTGCGAGCCTGCTTGCCTGGACATCATTTTTCGCCTTTTCTATCTCGTTTTGCGTTATGAGCGCAAAAACCTGCAGGTCGCTGTCCTTTTCAATCGGCTGCAAGTTCGCAGGCAAGGGCGTGCTCTTTATCCCGAATTTCTCGTCTATTTTAGTGCCTGCGGGCGCAAACGCTATTTTTTTCGCCTCATCAACCGTTTCAACTTCCCTTCCCGTAAACGCATAATCCCTTCCAAGCGTGGAAAGCACGATGTGCTCGTATATCTGCTGCTTCGGGGTCAATATCCCCATTTTCCCCGCCTTAGCGCTTGCAATTGATTTTTCCACAATGCCGCCGACGTCCCCTACTTTTCCGTCCGCGCCTATCGTGCCTGTTATCACAAGGTCGCTGCGCACTGTCTGGTTCTCAATTGCCGCAATAAGCCCCAGTGCCATCGCAGTGCCCGCGCTTGGACCGTCCACAAAAGGCGTCCCTCCCAGCGCTTTTATCCTAAAATACACGTCGCACTCGGAGTTCTTCCCGTCAAATGCGTACTTTATGGCATCCTCCTCGGACGCCTGCGTTGCCATGCCTGTTTTTGGCACAATAGTTGTGTACATCTGCCCGCTTCCGGGCCGTATCTCAACCTCAAGGGGCACAATCGAGCCCGTCCCGTCTTCCATCACTGCGGCAAGGTTCACGGTTTTCACAGCAGGCTTGCACGCAGCCGCAAACGGCAGCGATACGAGTAGCAGCAATGCAAATATCGCCAGAATCCTCCTCATGGCTTGCTTACTTTGATAAAGTATTTAAAAGACGCGCCGAAATTGTGCCCAAATCAGACAACTAAGAAAAACCAGCCTAAAGGGGGGGATCAGGAAATCAAGGAACCAGCAAATCGGCGAACCGATTTGCGGTCCACTCATCGAATACTTCGATGAGTTGGAAAACTGAGGGGGGATGTGCCCCCCCGCGGTTTGTCTATGGGATCGGAGGGATTTGGACCCTCACATGCAGGTTTATTCTTCCCATAAGGGAATCTGGAGCCTGCCGCGCTGCCAGGTTACGCCACGACCCCGTGTGCGGATATATGGTTTACACTGCGCATATTTAAAAAATAAAAGGAGTTTTCGCCTTATTTCCCAAGAAGCCCCTTTGGCCGTACGTCAAGCTCGTCCAGTGCCCTCGTAACCTGGCTTGCCAATTCCCGTGGCGCCCTTAATGCAAGGCGGGTTGCAAATTCCTTGCCCTGCCCCACTCTTGCAGCCATTATTCCTACAATCGCCTCAACAACTTTCTCAGGCGCGTCCAGCGTAGTTACAAATCCTCTTCCAAGCAGTTCAGTCCACGCTGGCTTAACCCCAGAATCGCAAAGGATTGCATAAGCATCCATCCCTTTCGCCCTCAGCGCAGCAACCGCCTCATTTATCCTATTGAATTTTGCCCGCTCCCCAAAATATTTTCCCACTTGGCCAGGTTCAATCACAGTGAAATAAGGTTCATCTCCCAAAATTACTGCAAACCCCCTCTGGTTCGCAGCAAGCTCAAGCCTGCTTGCAAGCCCGTAAAGCGCCAAATCATAGCTTTCCCCGTGGTTTCCGCCGCCAAGCCCTTCAAGAACAAGCGAACCCAGGCTTGCCCTTGCCTGTACAATATTTGACGTAAACCCGCACAGCTGCACAGGGTAACTTTCATCATTGTGGGCATCCCCGATTGCGCCCCATGCAACTTCGTACAAACGCGAATACTTGCCCAACCCCTCGCTTGTTGACATCAAGAAAGGCAGTTTCCCGATGAAAACATTCGGCCACTTCGACATTGAGCCCGTCTGGTCAAACACAACAGCTAGCGCGTCAGATTCCGCATACGTTGTTGGAATCTTGCCCCTAAGAGGGTATTTTTTTGTAAAAACAGTGGGCATGCGCTCCACATCTATTTTCCTTGGAAGGCAGATTGCCCCTTGAACTGGCCTTATCAGTTGCGACGCTGCAGGCTTTTGGGCAGCCATACTCCCCTCGTTTTTCCTATGCATCAAGCCTTGAAATATGTTCATTTGGTCACCTAACTATTTTTTTCTCTGCAGCACGTATTATGGTTAATTGTATTAATAAATGTATGCATATATCCGTATCCACTTTTATTGTCTTTTAACAACCTTTATAAATAACCTTGCGCATAATTCCAGCACCAGGTAGTTAGAATGGGCTTTACCAATTATTACGAAGTTCTAGGGGTTGCCAGCACTGCTTCTAAGGACGAAATCAAAAAAGCATACAGGAAACTTGCCATGGAACACCATCCTGACAGGCACATGGAAAAAGGCGACGCTGCCAAAAAAAGCGCCGAGGAAAATTTCAAGAAACTCGGAGAAGCCTATGCAACCTTAAGCGACGATGCAAAAAGGCAGCATTTTGACTCGGCTCTGGCAAGCCAGCAGAAAAAGCCCCATTCGCCTGCCCCCGAACCTGCGGCTGAGCCTGATTTTGAAAGCGCGGCGGACAACGGCGCCGCATTAAGCGAATTGCTCAAGGCCGCGATGAACCCGCGCGCATCCCGCGAAGCCAGGGCGGAAGCAGGCTTTTGCTATGTGACAAACTGCTTTGACGATGCAGACTTGTTTTCCGTGGCAGTCTCAACAAAAGTCCCTTCCGAAGTGCGCGAGGCTGCAGAAATGAAGTATGCGGACTTGTCCCAGAATTTACTGAATGTGCTTGAGCTTTCCAAAAAGAGCGCTTCCAAATGGGCGAGGGATGCCGCCCTCAAAAGATGCGCATCATGCGACGACCTTGGAATACTCTTTGAAGTCGCACTTAGTGATGCAGACTTGAAATACAGGAGGGAAGCGGGCATGAAATATGCCTCAAACTCCAACGACCTTGACAAACTGCGCAGGCTTGCGGATGCGTGCGGCTCAACAAAGGAGCTAAAAGAAGTCCTTGAGCAGGCAAGCATGCGCTGTGCCGCAAGCGGGGACAACACGGATTTGCTTCTTTGGCTTGTGCTTAACCCCAAAATCGGCACACCTACAAGGCAGCAAGCAGGTTCCAGATACATAAAACTTTCAGGAGACTACAACGGGCTCATCCAGCTCGCGCAACTGTACTGGACTCGCAGCAGGGACCCTTCAGTTTTCAGCAAGGTTGCTGATGAAGCAGCAAAAAAGTGCATCAATTTGTGCGTTGAGAGGAAAAATTTTGAAAGCCTGCATGCATTGGTTTTTGACAGCGAACTCAGCAATAACCTAAGAAACAATGCAGGTTCCAAATACATCGAGCTCTCAAGCGACTACGTTGGAATCCTCCAGCTCGCGCAACTGTACTGGACTCGCAGCAGGGACCCTTCAGTTTTCAGCAAAATGGCAGACGCAGCAGCAGCAAAGTGCATCAATTTGTGCGTTGAGAAAAAAGACTTGGCAAGCCTGCACAATCTCGTGTTCAATAGCAGCCTAAGCAATGGCCTAAGAAGCAACGCAGGCTCCAAATACATCGAGCTCTCAGGCGACTATAATAGCATCCTCCAAATCGCCCACATGTACTGGAACTCAAACGGGTACAAATCCGAATTTATAAAACTGGCAGATGCAGCAGCTGCAAAATGCATTGAAATGTGCGTTGAGAAATCCAACCTAGCCGCACTTCACGATTTGGTATTTGACGGAAAACTCAGCTATGAAACAAGGAAGGAAGCAGGCTCCAAATACATCGAGCTCTCAGGCGACTATAATAGCATCCTCCAAATCGCCCACATGTACTGGACCTCAAACAGGCGGGCATCTACATTTGATGAAATATCAGATGCGGCAGCAGCAAAATGCATCAATATGTGCATTGAGGGAAACTGGCTGGCCAAATT
>CABMCJ010000001.1 GCA_902384585.1 Candidatus Anstonella stagnisolia | reverse complement strand
GTTGTAGTATGCTGTGTTTGCCTGCACTGTCGCATCTGAGCCGTTGGACTCGAACAAGGGCCACCAGCCCATGTTGAGCTTGGAGAGGGTGTCCTGTGCTGAGTCTGAGAAGAACTTTGCGCCTGAGACGGTTGGATATGCAATTGAGTTTGAGTTGTTTTCGAAATAGTTGGAAGTTGAGTTTGTGATGTTTACGCCCAATGCGGATGAGGAAGAGAAGGTGGAGTTGTAGAAGGAGTTGCTGGAACTTGAGAGCAGGTAGAGCCCGTTGCTGGAGGTGGAAGTCGCAGTTGTGTTTATGATTACGTTGTTGTTGGCATTATTGAAGATTTGGATTCCGGAGTAGGTGTTTGTGGAGAATGCGGAGTTCGATATGATGTTGTTTGCCCCCCCAGAAATTCTCAGGCTGGCAGTAACGGTTGTGCTTGTTATTGTGTTATTTGCGCTGTTAACGTATGCCCATGGCCCGATATGCATGCCTCCGTTTAGCGTATTATTGTTTGCGCCTGTTTCAAAGTCAAAAGCAATATAACTTGAAGAAGTGTTGCAATTTATTATTTGGTTGTTGCTTGCGCCGGTATCAAAGCGGAGGCCAAATCCTGAAGCCGAACTTATGGAACCGTTGCAGTTTTGCAGGACATTATAGGTTGAGCTTCCTGAGAGGTAGATGCCTATCCCTGTCCCGCTTGGCGCTGCAATGCCTTTTGTATTGTTTATTGTGCTGTTTGAAGCTGAGGAGAGCCATATTCCGTCGCCGTTTGAGAAGGTCGTGCTTGCGTTGCTGTTCAGTATTGTGCTGCTGTTTGCGCTGCTGAGATATATTCCGTGCTGGAAGTTAGAGATGTTGCAGTTCTGCACTGTTGTGTTGTACGCCCCATTAAAGGAATAAACTCCGTATGTGCTCGAGGCATTCGCGCCTATTAAGCTCGCTCCCTGGCAGTCAATGGAATTGTTCTGCCCTCTTATAAGAACTGCATTGCCCGCCGTGGACGTGAAGCCCCGTGTAAGGTTGAGGACGTTGTTGTGCAAGGTGTCGCTGTCAAGCCTGATTGCGCCGTTCGGGCTGTCCCCTGTTGAGTTTATTATCTGGTTGTAATTTGCGTTCCCATCAAATATGATGCCGTAACTGCGGGTGCTTTTAGCATCTGTATTCAATATTGTGGAATTTGTCGCGCTGCTGAAGTATATTCCGTGCGAGAAGTTGCTTATGTTGCAGTTCTTTACTGTGGTGTTGAACTGGTTGGAGTATATGCCGTATGTGCTTGAGGCATTTTTACCGGTTATGCTGCCTCCCTGGCAGTCTATGTAGTTGTTTGAGCCGCCTTCTATGTAGATGCCGCTGCTTGTGTTTGAGGTGCCGGTTGTTGAGTTAAGCACGTTGTTGTTCGAGGTGCCGATTATGCGGATGCCATAGCCCGCATTTGAAGTGCCGTTGCTGTTTATCAGGATGTTGCTTGAGCTTGTGGCAATGCCGATGCCTGCGCTGTTGCTTGAGCTTCCGGTCGAGTTTATTATGGTGCTGGAGCTTCCGGAGAGCTGTATGCCGTAGTCGCTTGAAGATGAGGAGACCGTATTTGCGATGGTGTTGTTGCTTGAGCCGGAGTATACGTTTATTCCGTTTGTGAATACTCCGGTTGTGTTTGTATTGGAGATGTTGTTGTTGGAGCTTGCGGATAACATTATGCCCATGCCAAAGCGCGAGAAGAGTGAGTTGCCATCCAGAACGTTGTTGTTCGCGCCATTGTAAAGGTTTATTGCGGACGCATAAGTGGGGGCAACGTAGTTATTCCTGCTCACGCTTACAGTGCTGTTGCGTATTGCGCCGTTTGATGCGGCATTGAAGTATATGCCTGTGTCAAAGTTGGAAATGTTGCAGTTCTGCACTGTTGTGTTGAGGCTGTCAGAATACAGGCCGTACGTGCCTGAGGCGTTTGTTCCACTTATGACGGCGCCCGTGCAATCCACAAGTGCATGGGACGAGGTGCCGCTCACATATATGCCGTTGAAGGTGCTTGAAGTTGATATGGAATTATTAATTGCCTTGATGCGAAGTGCCGAACCTATGAGGTTTATGCCCCTTGTGGTTATGATTGAGTTGTATATGCCGCTGTCCGTTGCCCCGTTGAAGTATACGGAACCTGAGATGTTGGAATTATTTATTATGGTGTTGGATGCCACCACAAGGTAGATGCCTTCTGAAACTATGCTTGAGACCGTGTCGTTCTCAATGAGGCCGGCAGAGCTGCCCGAATTGTAGCGTATGCCGTTGTCAAAGTTTTTCACAACGCAATTCCTTACTGTAGTGTTGTACTGGCTGGTGAACACGCCGTATAAGACGTTGCTGCCGGTAATGTTTGCACCAGCGCAGTCAATTGAGAGGTTTGCGCCTCCTTCATCGTATATGCCGCTTGCGCCGGTTGAGGTTATTGTGTTGCCAATCAGGCTCACATTGTGCGACGGATTTGCCAGATAGAAGCGCACGCCGTTGCCTGAGGAGGAGATGTTGTTGGACTGCAGGATTGCATTTTGCGCATCATAGAGGAATGCGCCTGAGGTGGAAGAGTCGCCTGTTGAGTTCAGCGTGTTGTTCGCGGCTGTTCCGCTGTTTGTGCTTGCGAATTCAAGCGGGGCGCATGCGACCGAGCCGGTTCCGGTTGTCAGGGCCTTGTTGTTTGTAACAGTGGTCTGGTTGTAGCCCCACGCGAGTATGCCTCGGCAGTCTAAGCCTGCTGCATTTGCAGTTGTTGTCACGTTGTTGTTGTTTATGAGCCCGATGCTGCTGGCAGAGAAGTATATGCCTGTTGCGAAGTTGGAGATGTTGCAGTTTTGCACTGTTGTGTTGTACTGGTTGGAGTATACGCCGTAGGTGCCGGATACGTTTGAGCCTATTACGCTGTGCCCCTGGCAGTTAAGGGTTACGTTCTGCGCGGTCACGTTGAAGCATGTAAGGGGCGCGACCGCATCCGCAGTCAGGTTGTAGTTCGCATTTGCAACGTCAAGCACGATGCAGCTTGTGATGGTGGTTGAGCGCGCGCCCATGGGGCCGTAGTCCGCGCCATTCCCAATCCATTTTGCCGGGACGTTTGCCGCGTTGTACGGGTATTGCGGGCCGTAGTCGCCGAATCCGTCACCATCCGAGTCAAATATGCTCACATTGCGTATGTTTGCATAGTAGTTGCCCTGGGGCACATAGGAAAGCAGCACGAGCACGCTTGTATTGAAGTAGTTTGCAGTTGCGTTGTTCTCAACGTATGCGCCGGTTGCTGATATGTTGTTGTAGTAGAAGAGGTTGCCGGTTGAAACAGAGTTGAGGGAAATTGCCTTGCCCGAAGAGGAGATTGTGTTATTTATGAACGTGTTGGAAGTGCTTGCGATTGAGCCGTAGGTCGCTATCCCGTATGCGGTGCCGCTTATGTTGTTGTTCGTGAACGTGCCGCTGTCGCCATCCACTAGGTAAACGCCTATTTCTGAGGAGATTAGGGTGTTGTTTGCAACAAGGGGATTAGTTGCAGTGTAAAACTGCAAAGCTGAAGTGTTGCCGGTTGCGGACACGTTGTTCCCTATTATGCGCGCATAATCTGATGAGCCTGCTCCTGTGCCGTCAACGCGGATGCCCATCACCTTTGTGGAAATTGTATTGTTCGTGATGTTCACGTAGTCCGAAGAGTTTGTGAGGCAGATTGCACCTCCCCAACACGGGGTTATGTAATAGGAGTTTGTAGTGGAGATTGTGTTGTTTGTGAGCGCGCTGTAGCTTGCGCCGCTTAGGAACATGCTTATGCTGCTAAAGCCGTTTAAGATACAGTTCTGCACGAGCATATTCGCGCTGAAGGAGGATTGTATGCCAAAGCCCGCCGTGCCATTTGAGCCGGCCATTGCCCGGCCCTGGCAGTCAATTGCAGTATAGTTGCTGCTGGAAAGGAAGATTGCGCTTGAAGATGCTGAGGTTGCAGCCGTGCTCGTAATGTTGTTGCTGTTTGAAGAGGAAAGGTAAATGCCGTAGCCGCCTGCCTTTGTTGTGCTTGCATTTGAATTCTGTATTGTGCCGCTTGTTGCGCCATTGAAATATATGCCATGCTGGAAGTTGGAAATGTCGCAATTCTTCACGGTAGTATTTGTTTGGGTGGAATAAATGCCATAACCGCCAGATGCATTTGTGCCAACCATGCTTTTGCCCTGGCAGTCTATGTATGTGTTTGCGCCGCCGTCATTGTATATGCCCTGAGTGGAAGAGGCTAGTGTTGTGGCGTTGAAAACGCTGCCAGGGTTTGCGCCTGCAAGGATGTAGATTGCATATGCGCTTTGGGAGACGCTGTTGTTCGCAAAGGTGTTGTTTTCAGAGCTGCTGCCGATATAAACGCCGTAGCTGGCCCCGCTTATGTTTGAGTTGGTTATTGTGTTGTTGCTTGCGCCGGAGTATACTGTCAGGCCCATTGCACCTCCGTAAAGCGTGAGGTTGTTGAGGATGTTGTGCGATGCGCCCTGAAGCTGTATGCCCCTGCTTGTTGCGCTCGTGAGCACGCTGTTGTTTATGATATTGTAATTTGAGAAGATGTAGAACGCCCGGTCTCCGGCAGCGCTTACGTTCAGGCTTGTGAAATTGTTGTACGTGCTGGTTGTTGCATAAACCCCGTACGTTGATGCTGCGCCCGAAGTTGAAGTGAAAGTGGAATTTGCCACCAGTGTCCTGTCTGTTCCGGTAAAGTAAATGCCCTGTGCGCTTGTGTTGAAGGAGGTTGAAGCGTTCACGTTCTGTATCAGGCTGTTGTCTGCATTGCTGAAGTATATGCCGGTTGCGAAGTTTGATATTACGCAGTTCTTTATTGTTGTGTTGGGCTGGGAAGAGTAAATCCCGTATGTGGAGGATGTATTCGTGCCGATTATGCTCCTTCCCTGGCAGTCTATTGAGGTGTTTGCAGCGTTGGCATCCATGTATATGCCGTGCGATGAGTTGGAGGCCGCGGTTGTGCCGATAAGCTGGTTGTTGTTGCCTGGCGTTGAGCTTATGTACATGCCGTAGGCTGAATCCGAGGCGGCGGTGTTGTTTGTGAGAGTGTTGAACGAGCTGCCACGCAGGTACATGCCGTAGCTTGAGACAGAGGTCGCGGTGTTGTTTGTGAGGGTGCCGTAGCCTGAATAGTAAAGGTAGATGCCCGTGCCCGAAGTTGAGGATGCGGTGTTGTTTACAAGCACGTGCGAGTTTGAGCTTTCGGAAACAAGTATGCCTGAGCCTGCAACTGCACTTGCAATGTTGTTGGTCAGGTTGTTGTAGACAGACGAGCCGTTGATATAAACCGCACTGCCTGAGGTGGACGTTATGGTGTTATTTGCAAGCAGGTTGTAGCTTGCGCCGTTGTTCAGCAGGATGCCATTGCCAAAGGTAGTGTTTGCAGTGTTGTTTTGAATTGTGCCGCTGTCTGCAGTATCATAGTATATTGCATGCTGGAAGTTTGAAATGCGGCAGTTCTTCACGACAGTGTAGGGCTGGTCCGTGTACACTCCGTATGAGCCGCTTGCGTTTGAGCCTGTGAGGGAATGCCCGTTGCAGTTGAGCGTGATGCTTGGCGCTTGTATCCTTATGCACGTGCCGGTGGAGTTCAGGTTGTAGTTGAGCGTGAGCGTGCTGCCGGGCGTTGTGAGGTTGCGGCATCCGAGGTTGCCGGGGGCATAGGGCGCATAGTCGCCGCCGTTAAGGTTCCAAAGGGCGCTGCCGAGGCTGGTTTTGGAGAAGGGGATGTCGTCGCCGCTTTCAGCGAAGCCGTCGCCGTCGTTGTCGTATATCCCGTAGGAAGAAGCAGTCGGGTAGAAGTTACCCTGCGTTTTCCCAGAGTAGGTTGTGTTGTACTGGTTGCCTGTGCCGAGGTCTTTTACCCAGAAGACCGTGTTCGTGATGTTGTTCCAGTAAAACTGGTTGTTTGCGCTTGCCGCGTCCAAGTCAATGGTGTATACTGTGAGCGAGCTTGAGTTGAACGTGTTGTTTGCGAAGATGTTTGAGGATGAGGCTGATGCGAGCGCAACCGCGTTTGAAGACGTCCTTATGCTGTTGTTGGTGAAATTGTTTGAGGAGGCGCCCGATAGTTTCACCCCAAGCCCGGAGCGTATTGAGTTGTTTGCGATTGAGTTGAATTTTGCGTTTTCAAGCACGTTGAGCGCGATGTTGGCTGTTGAGTAGAGCGCGTTGCCTTCAACCACATTATTTTGCGAATCTGAGCCCACTGTGAGCGCAGAGTATGGGGAGGACGTGCCGGTATAGGAATTGTTTATGGTGTTGTTGCGTATTGTGTTGCCGGAGGAATTTGTGAGATTGAGCCCGTAGTACGCAGGGTTGTTGCTGCCGCTTATGGTGTTGTTTATTATTGTGTTGGAACTGGAGTTTCTGAGGATGAACCCCTGCCCGAGCATTGTGTTGTTTACGAACGTGTTGTTGTCATAAGAGGAGCCATAGCTTGGGTCAAACTGCACCGCGTAAGCCGGGGCATATATGTAGTTGTTCGCTATCTGGTTGTTTGCAGCCCCAACGTTGAATACAAAGCCCGAAAAGCCGCCAGCTGTCGTCAGGTTGTTGTTTGCGATGTAGCTGTTTGAGGCGCGCGTTACTATGGAATTGTGGTTGGAGCGCACTGTGTTGTTTGCGATTGTGAGGTTCGCCCCTGAGACCAATGCTATGCCGGCTCCGCCGCCGGCAACGTAGGTTGTTGTGACGTTGTTGAGGCTGAACGTCAGGTTGTTGGAGGAGATTGAGTAGACAACGTACGGGTAATTTGTGCCTGCTGAGTAGAGCGTGTTTGCGGAAATTATGTTGTTGTTTGAGCTTGAATCAAAGCGCAGCGCATTGTCGGTGTTTGAGGAGAAATTGTTGCGGGTGATGTTGTTGTTCGTTGAACCTGAGAAATATGCGCCGTAGGTTGTGTTGGAAACCGCGGTTGTGCCGGAGAGCAGGTTGTAACTGCTGCTGCTAAGGTAGATGCCGTAGCTTATGTTTGAGCTTCCAATGCCGCCGCTTATGTTGTTGTAGTTTGAGCCCACTGCAAGGGAAATCCCGAACCCGTTGCCGCCGGTTGCACCGTTTATTGAGGTGCCCGTGTTGTTTGTGAGGCTGTTGTTAAGTGCAGTATAGAGACGGATGCCGCCGCTTGTGTTGGACATTCCGATGTTGTTTGTGAGTGTGTTGTAGCTGCTTGATTCAATGCTAATCCCCAGGCTTGAGCCTGAAATGCCGCGGTTGTTTGTGAGAATGTTGGAATTTGAGCCTGAAACGTAAATTGCCCGATTGCCACTTGAGGTTGCGGTGTTGTTCGTGAGGTTGTTGCTGGAGCTTGCGGATAGGTAAAGCGCGTAGCTTGAGGTGGAGGTTGCGGTGTTGTTCGAAATCGCATTGTAATTGCTCGAATCAAGATAAATGCCATAGTAGGCATCGCCGGTCCCTCTGCTGCCCAGTATGGCGTTGCTGTTTGCGCCGCTGCGCAGCGTGATGCCTCCGTAGAAAGTGCCTATGCCCGTGCTGTTTATTATGGAATTGTTTGTGCCTGCATATATTTGTATTCCGGGGTTGCCATTCTGCGTCGAAATGCCGGTGCTGTTTATGAGCTGGTTGTTGTTGCTGTAGTAGAGGTAGATGCCCTGCGAGGTCGTGCCAGTGGAATTTTGTATGAGGTTGTTGTTGGAATAAGAAAGATAGATGCCAGGATATATTTTTCCGTTTGCAGTGCTGTTTGCGATTGTGTTAAGGGAGCCGTATTGGAGGAATGTTGCAACGTCCTGGGCGGAGGTCGCAATGCTGTTGGAAATTGCTGTTCCATTGTTTGACTTAAGCCAGATGCCGTAGCTGCCCGCGTCCGTGGCGCCCGTTGTGCTTGCATTCGTATTCTGTATTGTGCCATTTGCAACGCCGTTGAAGTATATGCCGGTTGCGAAATTGTTTATGTTGCAGTTTTGCACGGTCGTATTGGATTGTGTGGAATAGATGCCGTACGTGCCGCTTGTGTTTGAGCCAACAAGACTTCCCCCCGCGCAGTTTATCATGTTGTTCGCGCCGCCATCTATGTAGAAGGACGAGTTTGTGTATGAGCCGGCGGCTGTTGAAGTGAAAGAGTTGCCATTCGAGCCAGAGGTGAGGCGCACTGCACTCGTGCCGCTTGTGCCGCTTGTGGAGTTCGCAATCCCGCCGCTGAAAGTGTTGCCTGAGGAGCCGTTGAGGTATATGCCATAGCTCGTGGAGGAGGTTGCGTTGTTGTTTGAGAGCGTGCTGCTGTTTGAATACAACAGGTAAATGCCCGGCTGCGAGGAAGAGGTCGCATTGTTGTTTGAAACCGCGCTGCCAACCGAGGAGTAGAGGTATATTGCACTTCCGGAAGTTGAAACCGCAGTGTTGTTGATGATTGTGTTGCCATCGCTTGAGTGCACAACAAGCGCGGAGGAATATAAGGAAGAAACGTAGTTGTCGGACACTGTGTTGCCGCTTGAGCCGGAATAAAGGTAAATGCCCGAGCCGCTGGAATAGGTGGAATTTGCAATGTTGTTCTCTATTGCGCCGTCCGCCGCACCCGCATAGTAAATTGCAATATGGTAGTCGGTTATTATGCAGTTCTTTACCGTAGTGTAGCGCTGGTTGGAATACACGCCGTATGAGCTGCCCTGGTTTTCTCCGGTTATGCTGTGCCTTGTAAGGCTGAACCCCTGGCAGTCCAGAGTCACGTGCTGCGCCTTCACGTTAAAGCACGTTGCGCTGCTGTTCACGTCCTCGACAAGGCGGTACACCGTATTGTCAACGTCAAGGTCCTGGCAGGAGTGGATTGCGTGCGTGAAGTTGGCGGTTGCATTGCCGATGTTGCCATAGTCGTCCGCGCAGCTCACGGTTATGTTGTATTGCCCGAATTCCACGTTCTGGGAAGTCGTTGCGGCCACTCCGGGGGAGCCGAACGCGCCCGACATCGCATATGGTCCGTATGTGAGGCCGGTGTCGTTGTTGTAATAGCTTGCGTTGCACCAGGCTATGCCGTTCCCGCCGGCTGCTGCGTCGCTTGCGGTTGCATTCACCGTGAGCATTTTGCCAAGCGCGGACATGTTTGTTATTGTTATTGCGGGCGCCTGCGAATCAACAAAGAAACTCTTGTTCGACTCGTTGCCCCAGTTTGAGAAGTCGTCCTTGCATTCTGCAGTCACGTTGTTCCAGCCCGGGTCGGCCAGGTGCCCTGCCGCAGCCTGCAGGGAAAGGTCTACGTCAATGTAGGCTTCCACGCGCGGCGCAGGGTAGGGCGAGCCGGCTGAGGAGGACATCGGGGTATATGCGCCGCTGTTCACGCGAAGCTGGCACGTTGAAACATTGCCTCCCCACAGGTCTGTTGCATTCAGGGAGAAGCGCACTATGGAGCGGTTTGTCGGGCGGGCGTTGTTGGACGTTATGTTTTCTATGTAGGGGCCCGTGCTGTCTATTGTGAGGTTGAAATAAGTCGTTGCAATGTAGGTGCCGTCAGTCGCGTTTATCGTGCCAGTATAATAGCCGCTGCGCACGCCGAATGCAGGGATTATGTATATTGTCCTTGTCCCAGGCCCCGGCGGGTCTATTGAACTCAGGTTGTATAATGGGGGGGTGAGCCCAAGGTAGCTCCAGTTCGCATTTGAGGTTGCGGAGAAATTCACCTCTGCGGCAGTGAAGCTGCCGTCCGTGGTGATGAAAAACAGCTGCTCTGCGGAACTGGCGTTGTTCGCGCGGGCATTCCAGACTACTGGCTGCATCATGAGCTTGGGCGTGCCGCCTATGTTCTGGCGCACCTCGGGCGCGGTTATCTCAACAGTGAGTGGTATCTGCACCTGCTCGTTTATTGCCTCGCCATTGCTTGCGTTTGTTGCGGTAAACGTGAGAAGCGAGGGATAAACGCCGCTTGCATCGGAAGCCGCACTGAATGTAAAGTTGACCTGCGTGCTGCCTGCAACCCCCACGTTCACGCTTGAGGAGGGGGATGCTGAGTATCCCACCGAGGAGGAGTACGCAGTGAAGCCCGTGCCTATTGCAACGCTTATTGTCTGGTTGCCGCGGTTGTATAACGTTACGGTTGCAGTCTGCGTGGTGCCGTTTGGAATGCTCAGGTAAATCGAGCCCTTGTCAAGCTCAAGGTAATAGTTCCCTATTGAAACGTAGGTGCCCTTGGACTCCACCTTCATCCATGCGCCGCCTGCTGTTTTTGGGAGAGTGCCAATCAGGGGCGCTTCCGTGCTTGAGCTTACGTCTGTGCCCTTTACGTGGAAGTTTATTGTGTGCCCGGTTATGTTGGAAGCCCCGCTTGAGAGGTTTGTATCCACTGGAAGCGTGATGAAGACGTTCTTGCGCGCGCCCGAACCCTGGTGGTATACGCTGTCCGCCGCATCCGCCAAATCGCGCGCGGCAGCCTGCGCGTCGCTTACAACCTTCTCGTTGTTCATTGCATTGAGGCGGTCGCTGGCTACCACTGTAACAGCGAGCACTACCACTAGGGAAATTCCCAGAATTGCAAGGAATTCTGCTGACGCTTGCCCCTTTAGGGGTCGGCGTAATGCCAATAATTCACCGCTTGCAAATACAGAGAGAGCATTTAAATACCTTGCGGCGTGCGCTACGACGTTAACGCGGGTAGAATATGGGTATTG
Organism: Candidatus Anstonella stagnisolia; assembly: GCA_902384585.1. Taxonomy (GTDB): domain Archaea; phylum Micrarchaeota; class Micrarchaeia; order Anstonellales; family Anstonellaceae; genus Anstonella; species Anstonella stagnisolia. The sequence continues at coordinate 121,220 of CABMCJ010000001.1, read as the reverse complement.
CGCGCAAATGGGCAGTTTGCGGCTTGGGGGGTTACTGTTTTGATGCAAAAAGGAGCTAATTCTTCAACACATCCTAACTCTGCCCGTTGTACCAGTAAGTGTTTGCGGGGTTTGGCGCGCCGTTTGCATCCAGGCCGCCGGCAGTGCCGTTGAAGTATGCGGTTGCTGCCTGTATAACGGATTCAGTGCCTGTGCCTGCGAGAATCGGCCACCATCCCCGATTCCCTTTTGAAGAGGTGTTCTGCGCCGCGCCGGCATAGAATTTCTGCACCGAGGAACCAGTGTATTCAAGGGAATTGTTGTTGTATTCGAAATAGTTGTTTAAGGAGTTGAGGATGTAAACGCCGTAGCTTGAGGGGGCGTACATTGTGTTTCGTATGAGGGAATTGTTCGCACCAAGGGCGATGTAGACTGCGCTGCTTGTGCCCGAGGTTGCGTTGTTGCCAGTCAGGATGTTGGCGTTGGCGCCGTTTAGGTAAATGCCATAGTTTGATGTTGAAGTTGCCGTGTTGTTTGTGAGGGTGTTGCGGTCCGTCCTTCCCCCTCCTGTGCCGTTGTAGAGGTATATGCCATAGCTTGCGCCCGCGCCCGCGATGTTGTTCTCAAGGTCGTTGTCGGACGAATTCTCAAGGCGGATGCCCGTGTTCGTCAGGGTTGAGGAAAACACGTTGTTTGAAACCGTATTGTTGTCGCTGTGCAGGAGGTGCAGGATGTATGCCCCGTTGCTTACTAGTATTGTTGCCACGTTGTTGGTGATGTTGTTGTTGTTTGCATTGTTGAGAAGGATTGCCTGCACGGAGCGCGAGGTTGCGTTGTTGTTTATTACCGTGTTGTTGTCTGAAGAAGAGATGTATATGCCATAGGAACTTGCATTCGAGGTTGCAGTGTTCCCATTTAGAGTGTTGTTGTACGCGGAATTTACGTATATGCCTGCGCCTGAACCCGAAAATGCGGTGTTGTTTATGAGGGTGTTGTTGTTTGAGCGGGCGTCGATAGCCAATGCGTAGCTTGTTCCGGAGGTTGCATTGTTTTCTATTAGGGAGTTGTACCTTGAGAATGCGGTTGTGGACGAATAGAAGTATATCCCATAGCTTGTGTTTGACCTTGCAGTGTTGTCAATAAAGGTGTTGTTCTCGGAATAATAAATGGCAAGCCCGACGCTGGTGTTGCTTATGCCGCTGTTGTTTATGAACGTGTTGGCGTGGGCGGTGTCGAGCCGAAGCGCTTGGCTTGCAAGCGAGGTTGCGAAGTTGTTCACAAAGCTGTTGTTGTTGCTGGTTAAGATGCCTAGCCCATAGTAGGAGTTTGAGGCGAATGTGCTGCTTGAGAGGTTGTTGTATGTATCGCTGTCAAAGTACATTGCATAGGAGGCGTTTGAAGAATAGCCGCCGGTTGAAATGTTATTGTAGGAAGAGGAGAGAAACCTGCATCCGTATCCATAAAGGGAAGTGCCGCTTTCGTTTGAAACCCTGTTGTACGTTGAGCTTGCATAATAGTTCCCATAGCTAATGTTTGAGGTGCCTGAGTTTGCCGTGAGGTCGTTCCTTAAGCACGAGCTGCACATAAAGCCCACGTCGTTGAAAGAAATGCCGGTATTGTTGCTTACGTTGCTGTCCCTTGCGGTAACCAGAATGCCGTACTCTGTTGTGGAGCTGCCCCCGTTGTTGTATATTTGCGCATTTGCATTGTTTGTTGATGAGGAGAAGCCGATGCCACTTCCTGCGTATGAAACTCCCGTGTTGTTTGCAACAAGCCCATATTGGGGAATGCCTGCATATATTCCGTAGCCGGTTATTGAGGACCCGGAATTGCCCGTGAGGTTTGTGCTTGACGCCTCAACGTCTATCCCGTTTGCGGAAGAGGAGAATGCAGTGTTGTTGCGCACAATGTTCGAGGTTGCGCTGCTTGTGAGGTATATTCCATGCCCTGAGTAGGTGGTGGTGCCCGCGCCTTCCATGTAGCCCGCTGTCCCGCTGCCGGTTATTCTGGAAACGCTTGTTGTGCCCAGGTTTACCTGCCTGATTCTGTGGTTGGAGGTATCTGCAACATAGAGGGTGCCTGCAGAGTCATATGTTATGCCGCGCGGGTAGTAGAACCTTGCTGCGGAACCCACGCCGTCAGTGGTGCCTGATACGCGTGATGTGCTGCCTGCCACAAGGGAGGTCGTGTTTGTTGACAGCTCTATTTTGCGGATGCAATGGTCGTATGTGTCTGCTACATAGAGATAGCCGTCCGCGCCGAATGCAACCCCGCCTGGATAGTAGAACCTTGCGGCTGCGCCAATGCCCTCAAGGTAGCCTGCTGTCCCGCTGCCTGCTACAAGGGATGCGGTGCCTGTTGAAAGCTCCACTTTGCGGATGCGGTGGTTGGATGAATCTGCTACATAGAGGTAGCCGTCAGTGCCAAGGGACGTGCTTGCGGGCGCGTAGAAGCGCGCAGTCGTGTTGGCGCCATCAAGGTAGCCTGCTGTCCCGCTGCCTGAAAGAAGGGTAACTGTGTTTGTTGCCAAATCTATTTTGCGGATGCGGTGGTTGCCTTCGTCCGCAACGTACAGGAAGCCTGCTGGGTCGTATGAAAGGCCGCGCGGGGCTGAGAATTTTGCTGCCGCGCCCACGCCGTTTGCATAGCCGGACGTGCTGCCCGCCACCAATGAGGTTTCGTTTGTTGCAAGGTTTATTTTGCGGATGCGGTTGTTGCTGTAGTCCGCAACGTAGAGGTAGCCGTCAGTGCCCGCTGCAACGCTGTATGTGTTGTAGAAATGCGCGCTCGCGCCAACCCCTTCGATATATGCCGGATTCTCAAGGGCGCCTGCAACAAGGGAGGAGAAGTTTGTGGTCAGGTCTATCTGGCGCACAAGGTAGTTGGAAGCGTCCGCAACATAGAGGTTGTTGCCGGATTCTGCAATATCAATGGGGTTGTTGAAGAGGGCGGGAAGCGTTGTGTCGGATGCGTTCACCGTGTTGTTCTCAATAAGGCTGCCGGTTGCGGCAGTTAGGTAGATTGAAGTGGTTGCAGTTGAGGATGCATTGTTTCCGGTTGCGGAGACGTTGTTCCCTGCGATAACGTAGCCGCTGCTGCCTGTCACGTAAATCCCAAAGCCCGCGTTGTTGCTTGTTGAGATTGTGGAATTCAGCACGTCGCTTCCGGTTGCTGAGCTGAGGTATACGCCGTACTGGAAGTTGGAAACGTTGCAGTTCTGGATTGTTGTGTTGGACTGGGTGGAGTATATGCCATAAGTGGCTGAGATGTTGTTGCCAGTCATGCTTGCGCCTTGGCAGTCTATTATATTGTTTGCAGAGTTGCCACCCGCCCCATCAATGTAAACTGCGGAAAGGTTTGTAGTGAAACTTCTTGTGAGGTTGAGGACGTTGCTTCCGGTGCCTGCAGTGATATAGATTGCGGAGGTAGCGTTGGAGTAAGCGGTTGAGCTTATTATTTGGGTGCTGTTTGACCGTGTATCAAGCAGGATGCCATTGCTTGAATTGGATGTGAAGTTTGAGTTTGTGAGCGAATTGTTAAGTGAATCGGCTGCAAGCCAGATGCCTTTGCCTGAGTTGGATATGCCTGTTGAGTTTATTATTTGGTTGTTGCTTACGCCTGAATTTAGGTTGAACCCGCTTCCGGAAGCCGAGGTTCCAATTGAGTTTATCACTTGGTTGTTGTTTGAGTTCGTGTAGAAGTAGAAGCCCCCGTTGGAAGCAGAGGTGCCGCTTGAGCCCGATATTGCGTTGCCATTTGAGCTTGTGGAAACAAAAATGCCCTTGCCAGCCGTGGCAGTTGCATTGTTGTTTGCAAGCGTGTTGAAGCTGGCACCGTTGTAAAGGACTATTGCCGCAGCGTAGGTCGGGGAGGTGCCGGCAGAAGCAGTATTTGTTGTTGATACATTGTTGTTCTGCATTGTGCCGTTGCTTGCCGTGTTGAAGTAAATGCCGGTATCAAAGTTGGAGATGTTGCAGTTCTTCACTGTTGTGTTGAACTTGTTGGAATAAATACCGTAAGTTGCAGTCGTGTTGTCGCCGCTTACTGAATGCCCAACGCAGTTGAGCGTAACATTCTGCGCAGTTACGTTGAAGCAGGTTGCCCCTGCAATGGAAACGTCCGAGCCGAGGCGGTAAACTGTGTTGGGGGACGAGAGCGCGCCGCACGCCTGCAGCGAGGAGTAGTTGCCGCCCATCCAGTACGTGTTTTGCGCGTTTGTAGTGCCGTCGTAGTTCGTGCCCCCTGCGCTTCCGTTGAAGAATGCAGTCATGTTAAGTGTCGTTGCGTCAGAGCCTGCTGACTCAAGAAGGGGCCACCAGCCAATGTTCATGCGCGAGGAGGCGTTTTGCGCCGCGTTTGAGTAGAAGCGCTGGGGGGTAACTGCGCACGAGGGGCAGTTGGAAGCGTTTTCGAAATAGTTGCTTGAGCTTGAGTTGAGGTAGATGCCATAGCCTGAAGTTGAGGAACCTGTCGGGATTCTTGAGGATGGGTTCTGGTACAGGAGGGCGACTTCCTGCGCGGAGAGAACGCGGTTGAAAAACATCGGTTCATCTATCGTGCCGTTGAAAGAAAATACGCTGTTTCCGGCCCAAACGCCGTATGGATAAAGAGTGCCAATAGCCAGATTTATGTTTGTGTTGCCTGAGGACGGGGTCCAGTTCGTAATTGAGTGTGTATTTTGGACTGACAAATTGCCGTTAACATAAATTTTAACTGTTTTAGAACTTCCCTCAACTGAGAAGACAATATGCGACCACTGCCCAGCCGGCAATGCACTGGTCGTGCTTGAACTAAAACTGGTCGCTCCCAGAAGCGTTACTTGAATCGTGCGGCTGCCATAGGAATAGAACTGGTAATTATACTGCCCCAATCCATTCCAGGGCTTGGAAATAATATATCCACCATCTGTTTCCCCTGCGGTTGGATTGACCCACACGGACCAGCTCATGTCCCCGCCGGTATAAATAAGGTTTGCATTGTACGGCACCGTAACCATGTCTTCAAAGCCATCAAAGCTTAATGCCTGCCCGCTTTTTCCAGTTGTCCAGGCTGGGCCGTTGTACATGGTTCCAATGTTCCCGCCCCTGCTGTCTGAGGCGGTTGTGCTGGTTCCCTCATCAAATTTCCAGTAGGAAACAAGCCCGACGGAATTGTTCAGGTCGTTCAGTCCTGTCAGGGTATTGTTGCTTGAAGAGAATTGCAATCCTGTGCCGGAAGTTGATGCGCCGCTTGTGCTTGTGAATGTGTTGCCATTTGAGCCTGCATCAACATTGATGCCTTGCCCGGATGCGGATATTCCAATTGAGTTTGTTATTGTGTTGTTGGTTGCGCCCCCTGTAAGGTATATGCCGCTGCCGCCTGCCCTTGTTGTGCTTGCGATAGTGTTTTGTATTGAGCCGTTGCTTGCGCCGTTGAAACGGATGCCGTCAGAGAAGTTGGAGATTATGCAGTTCTTCACGGTTGTTCTGGCTAGGGTGGAGTAAATGCCGTATGTGCTTGATGTGTTTGTGCCGGTTATGCTCTTTCCTTGGCAGTCTATGTAGTTGTTTGAGCCGCCGCTGGCAAGTGAAATGCCGTGTCCGGAAGCGGAAATGCCTATTGACGCATTAATGATGTTGCTGCTGGTTTCCGAGGTTCCGCTTATCTGGATGCCAGGACCCGAGGAAGTTGATGTGCCGTTTGAGTTTATTACTTGGGCTGAGCCGGTGTATGTGATGAAGATGCCTGCGCTTGATGCTGTTCCGGTTGAGTTTATTACTTTGCCAGCACCCTGGTGGATTATTATCCCATAGCCCACTCCGCCCATTGTGGAGTTTATCACTTGGTTGTTGTTTGTGTTGAATATGTAGATGCCCGCATGCGCAAATCCTGCCGGATTGGTGCCGCTTGCGGTGTTGTTCGCATACGTGCCTGTCACTATGTTGGAGCTGCTCCCGTTTATGTAAATCGCAGTCCCTTTTGCAATTGCATTGTCGTTTTGCAGCGTGTTGCTGTCTGCGCTGCCCAGTAGGTAAATCCCGTAGCCTGTCGTGTTTGTTGTGCTCGCATTTGTATTTTGTATTGTGCCGTAGGTTGCGCCGTTGAAGCGTATGCCGTCCTGGAAGTTGGAGATGTTGCAGTTCTTCACTGTTGTGCCGTACTGTGTGGAGTAAACTCCGTACGAGGAATTTGTGCCTATGATATTCGCGCCTTGGCAGTCTATCGTGTTGTTCGCGCCGCTAGTAATATAGAGTGCGGAATTGTTTGTTGAAATGCCCCTTGTGAGGTTGAAGGTGTTGTTGTTTGAAGAGGAGGATAGGTAGAATGCGGAGTAGGTGGGGTTGGTGGAAGTTGCCGCCGTGTTTATTATCTGGTTGTTTGAGCTTGCGGTTATCCAGAATACGTAGTACGAGCTTGAGGTATTGGAATTCAGGATTAGGTTGTTGGTGGTCGTATCCAGCTTAATGCCATAATAGCCGCTTGCAATGCCGCTGGAATTTATTATGCTGTTGTTTGAGCCTGAGGAAATGCCTATTGCTGTGTTCCCTCCGCCATAGCCGGTTGAGTTTATGATTTGGTTGTTGGAGCTTGAGTCAAGGCTTAACCCGTATCCTCCTCCTGAGTTCAGGCTTCCTGCCGCGGAGTTAAGTATCTGGTTGTTGTTGCTTGACAATAGTTCGGTTGCGCCTGTTGACCAGATGGGCGAGCGCGTGGTTCCGTTGTTATTTGAAAGGATGTTGTTTGATGAGGATACGAGATAAATGCTGTATCCGGTCGAGTGCCTGGTTATGGCAGTATTGTTTTGTATTGCGCCGTATGTTGCGCCATTGAAATATATTCCGTGCTGGAAGTTGTCTATGTTGCAATTTTTCACGGTTGTGTTTTTCTGGTTGGAATATACCCCATAAGTTGAGGTTGTGTTGTCGCCTGTAATCGTGTGCCCTGCGCAATCAAGGGTAACATTTTGCGCGGATATGCTGATGCAGGTCGAGCCGTTTATGGAGAGGTCGGAAGATAGCGTGTAAATGCCCGGGGCGCTAAGCGCCATGCACGCACTTATGTCCGCCTGCCCGTTGTACCAGTAGGAAAGCATGGGGTTTGCGCTCCAGTCGGAATTCTTCCCGCCGGAACTTCCATTGTAGAACGCAGTGTTCGCAAGCACGGTTGCATTTGAGCCGTCCGCGCTAAGGAGGGGCCACCAGCCTGTGTTTTCCTTTGAGGAAATGTTAAGGGTTGCATTTGAGCGGAAGCGCAGTGCGGAGTTGTCACAGGAAAGGCAGTTGGACACATTCTCAAAGTAGGCGCCTGCGTCGTGCTCGTCATAGAGGAAGATGCCCTTGTTTGCGCCAATTATGCTCACGTTTATGTAGGAGTTGTTCCTGGCGGGCGTTGTGTCCGTGCCTGAGGCGCTTTCGTATATGCCATAAACGCTGGAAGTGATGTTTATCAGGGAATTCTTTATCGTGTTGCGGTAGCAGCGGTCGCCAAGCTGTATGCCGCCGCCGGTGCCCGTGGAATTCATGGTAACGTTGTCTATCACCATGTCCGAGGACTGGGAAATGAAGATGCCGTAATAGGTGGAACTGGCTGTTGCGGTTGAGTTTGTTATTGTGTTGCTTACGGTGCCCCTCATTGTGATGCCGCTGCACGCGCCGCCTGTGCATATGCCAGTTGAGCCGGTTATGCGGTGGCTGCCGCTCCCAATTAGCCATATGCCGCCCGAGAGCGTGTTGTTCCCGTTCGTGCTTATGCCGGTTGAGTTTATCACGCTCACGTTCAATGCGCGCAGCGTTATGCCATTCCCATTTTGCGAAATGCCGGTTGAATTCAATATTGTGTTTGCGCGGCTGCTTGCGCCATAAATCGCAAACCCTGCTCCCTGAGTGTAAGGGGTAAGGTAGGTGTAGGACGAGGTTACGTTTGCAAACGTGTTCTGTATGAGCCCCCGGTCAGTGTAGTTGTAGTATATGCCGTCATCAAAATACTGTATGTTGCAGTTCTGCACTGTCGGGCCGTTCTGCGCCGTGTAAACCCCGAAAGTGCCAAGCGTGTTGTCGCCGGTTACCCAATAATTCTGGCAATCAAGGGTTACGTCTGCAGTTGAGAAAATGAAGCAGGTGGAACCGTTTATGGAAACGTTTTGCTTTAGGAGGTATGTTCCTGGCACGGTTAAGTTCTGGCAGCCGTATAAATTCACCTGCCCGTTGTACCAGTAAGTGAGGTAGGAATTTGCTGTCCAGTTGGAGAACCTTCCGCCAGTGCTTCCGTTGTAGTATGCAGTGCTTGCAAGCGCGGTTGCATCAGAGCCATTTGAGGAGAGAAGGGGCCACCAGCCAATGTTCGTGTTGGAAGAGATATTTTGCGCCGCATTTGAGTAGAAGCGCGCGGTTGAGTTGGAACAGGAAATGCAATTGGAATTGTTCTCGAAATAGTTGTTTGCGCCTGAGGAAAGGGAAATGCCAAGGCCGGATGCGGATGTTATGGTGTTGTTCACAATAGAGTTTCCACCATAGCCTATTCGGACATACAGCCCCGTGCCGGTAGATGCGCTTACGACGTTGTTCGTAAAGAAGCTGTTGCTTATCATGTAAGCAGGGGCATAGCCAAGCTGCACTGTTGTGCCGCTGCTTGTGCACGTGAAATTGTTCCCCGTAACGTTGTTGCCGGTGTAGTTTGCAGCCGAGTTGTAATTCTGGAGCACAAGCGCGTTCCCTGACGTGCAGGTGCAGGTGTTGTTTGCAAAGGTGAATGTGTTGCTGTTTTCAATAATGCATCCGATGTTGCCCCCGCCGCTTGCGGTATTGTTGTTTGCAAAATTGCCCGTGGTGAGGTACCAGTGGAATGCGCGCGTGCCGCTTGCCCTGTTGTTTGTGTAACTGTTGGACGAGCCCGAACTGTCGTAAATGCCGTAGTTGGAAGTGGATGTTGCGTTGTTGTTTGTGAGGTTGTTGCTGTTTGAAGAGGTAATGTAAATGCCGTAGCCCGAACTTGAAGAAGCGTTGTTTCCGGCGACGGTGTTGTTGCTGCTGCCGGATTCAAGCTGTATGCCGCTTGCCGAGCCGCTTGATGACATGCGGTTGCCCTGCACGATGTTGTTGCTGGACGCTACGAGCCTGAAGGCGTTGCCACTTGTGCTGAAGGTGTTGTTTGCGAAGATGCTGTTGTTCACGTAGCTTATGTAGGAGGATGCGCCGGTTATGTTGTTGTTCAGGAAAGTGTCGTTAAGCGAAGCGCCGCCTCCGAAGAAGGTGTAGTAGCCGGGGGAGTATATTGAGGAATTTATCACTGTCAAATTGTTTGCGTTGCTAAAACTAAGCGCGCCCCTTGCGCCGGTTGCGGTTATGTTGAGGTTCAAAAGCTGGTTGTTGTGCGAGGAGAGGTCCACAACGAACGCCTCGCTTGAGGCGCTCGCGTTTGAAACGTACGTGCCGCCGTTGAAAACGTTGTTTGTTGAGCCTGAGGAAATGTAGCCCGCGACGCTGGAAGAGGAGGTGGCATTTGAGTTTGTTACCTGGTTGTTATTTGAGCTTGAGGTAAGCTTGATGCCGCTGCTTGTGCCCGAAGCCCCGACCGAATTCAATATTGTGTTGTTCGTGCTTGAGTAGAAATAAAGTCCCACGTTTGAAACTGACGTGCCCGACGAATTGATTATTTGGTTGTAAGTCGGGCCCGAATCAAGAAGGATGCCGTGGCCGAGCGTGGATGTCACGTTTGAATTTATTATCTGGTTGTAGTGCGAGGCAAGGTGGACCCAGATGCCTACGCCGTTGGGCAGGGAATAGGCTTTTGTTATGCTTATGTTGGTGCCCGATATCGTGCCGTTGCTAGCGCCATTCTCAAGCCATATCCCTGTCCCGAAATTGTTTATGTTGCAGTTTGTTATTGTTGTGTTGAGCTTGCTGGAAAATACTCCGTATGAGTTGCTTGAGTTGTCGCCCGTAATAGTGTGCCCGTTGCAGTTAAGAATCACGTTTTGCGCGGTTACGTTAAAGCATGCGCCTGCGCCGCTGGCTGTGATGTCGGAGACAACATTGTAGGTTTGACCTGCGATGTCAAGCACCATGCACGCATAGGGCGCGGTTGTGTTCGCATACATGGGACCGTAGTCCGTGCCGCTTCCAACCCATCTTGAGGAGGTTGCGCTCGTGTAGGGGTATGCAGAACCAGAATCCCCAAAAGAATCCCCATCGGAATCGTAAATAGAAACGCTTTTTATGTTGTCGTAGTAGTTTCCTTGCGCCTTGAGGCTGTAGAGCGCTGAAATCTCTGCTGCTGAGAGCGCGCGGTTGAATATGCGCACGTCGTCTATTGAGCCGTTGAAGTAACGAGGGCAGCCGCTGTCTGTTCTGGACCTTCTTCCTACGTCAAATTCAAATGCATTGTTGGAGAAAGTGCCGCTTATTGCGGTTGTGTTCACGAGCACCCCGTTTACATAGAGCCCCATTGTGGTTCCGGATTTGTATGCAACGATGTGGCTCCACGCATTCATGGAGATATTTGAAGGTGATGTCGAGAAGAAATTTGTTCCTGCCGAATTTTGTAACCTAAGAGACGGGGGAGAGCCGCCTCCCGTTGTTATGCTGTAAATATTTGGGTCGCCGCAACCGTCCTTTGCAACTATATAGCCCCAAGCTTCAGAAATGGGGTAAACCCATGCGGATATGGTAAAGTTGCCTGTTTGCACATCAAGGGAGTCTGCATCAGGCATTTTGGCAAAATCGTCGTTCCCGTCAAAAGTGTATGTGCCGCCGATTTTTCCGCTGCTTGCCCATGCCGGCACCTGCGAAGCAGTCCCTCCACCAAGCGTGCCCGCATTCCCGTTTCCGCTTTCATCTGGAAGTGCGCCAGTTGTGGTGCTCGATATGTTCGCATCAAAACTCCAGTATCCGATAAGCCCGCTTGTGTTCGTGAAATTCGCAATGCTGAAGAAGTTTGCGGGATTGGAATTGTTTATGTAAGCGGTTGCGCGGTAAAGGGAGTTCCAGTAGAACGAATTGTCCATGGAGGCGGAGTCAAGCAGGATTCCGCTTCCGCTTGCGTTTATGGAATTGTTTGCAAATGTTGAGGAATTGGAGTTTGAAAACGCTATGCCGTTTGAGGAAGAGGAATAGAACGTGTTGTTCGTGAAGTTGTTGCTGTTGCTTGAAGAAAGGCAGAGCGAACTGTTTGAAGCTGAAGAAATTGAATTCCCGGAGAATACCGTGTAGCTGCTGTACGGCGTATTTAGCCATGCCCCGCAGCCAGATGAGGAAGCCAAGTTGTTGCCGGTCAGGTTCGTGCCTGAGGCGTTTGTTATGTAAATCCCCGCGCCCGAAGTGGAAGTCATGTTGTTCTGGATGAATTTGTTTGTGTTGCTTGCGCCTGCAACCGTAACTGTGTTGTTTGAGATTGTAGTGAAGGAATTTGTCTTTACGGTGTTGCTGCTGCTTGATGAGGTGATGTAGAGTGCGCTTGCAGTTGTTGAGGAGACCGTGTTGTTTTCAACAGTGTTTAAAGTGCTGGTGGAGGAGAGGTAGATGCCATAGTCGCCAGTGGAATTTATGGAAATGTTGTTGCCTACTATTTTATTGCCGCCTGATGAGAAGTACACGGCAGTGGAGGTTTTGGAAAACAGGGTGTTTCCAGTAAAGATGTTGCCCGTGCCCGCCATGTATACCGCGTACGAGGCTGCGCTTGAGCCGTTTATCACGTTGTTTGTTATGGAAGACGCGGATGCGGCGTATATCCCGTAAGACCCGGTTCCGGACTTGTTTATGTTGCTGTCAGCCAGCGTGAAATTGCCTGCCACAAAGTAAAACACATACCCTGTGCTTGCCTGGGAAAGCGTGCTGTTTGCTATTAGGGTGTAGGTTGAAGTGCTGCCGTTTGCAAAGAATGCCGTGCCGGACGTGGAAGTTATGTTGACGTTTGTAAAGTTGTTGCGGGCGGAGGAATACAGGTGCACTGTGCCGTTGTATATGGTGCTTGTTTTGCCGGTTATGTTGCAGAAGGAAACCGAGTTGTAGGTTGAGCTTGCCATGATGGAGAGCGCAACCCAGTTTGCCGAGCTTATGCTGCTGCCTGAGACGTTGTTTTTGGTGCTGGCTGAATTGAGGAGGATGCCGGTCGTGCCCGCGCCTGAGGCGCTCACCGTGCTTGCCGTGATGAGGGTATTGTTTGTGCCCTCAAGGTCGATGCCATAGCCGCCGATGCCGTAGGTGGAGCTTGCCGAAGTGTTTGAAATCGTGCTGTTTGCGGCATTCTGGAGGTATATTGCAGTTGCGAAGTTGCTTATGTTGCAGTTGTTTACCAGGGTATACGGCTGGCTGGAGTAAACGCCGTAGTTGCCAGTTGTGTTGGTGCCGCTTATGCTTGCGCCCTGGCAGTCTATGGCATTGTTTGCGCCGCCGTCAATGTAGATTGCGGAATCGTTTGTTGCCCCTGAGATTCCGATGCCGTTGTTGTCCGAGGAGGAGGTAATGTAGACTGCGTTGGTTGAAGCCGAGTATGCGCTTGTGCCTGTTATCTGGTTGCCCGTGCTCGTGGAGAGCAGGATGCCGTATCCGAGAGCAGAGGTTGCGTTGCTGTTTGTAATGTTGTTGGAGGACGAGCCTGAAAGCGTTATTGCAGCGCCTGATGTGCCGCTTGCAGTGTTGCCGCTAAGCGCATTGCCATTGGAAGAGGCTGCAAGGTAAACCGCAGAGCCGTTGCTTGAGGAAGCAATATTGTTTGTTATTGCATTGCCTGTTGCTGCATTCAATACTATGCCGTATCCGCCGCTAAACGTTGTGCTTGCGGAATTGTTCAGTATGCTCCCGCCGCTTGCAGTGTTGTAATATATTGCAGACGAGAAATTGGAAATGATGCAGTTTTTTATCGTGGTGCCGGTCTGGTCAGTGTAAAAGCCGTACGAGCCGCTTGCGTTTGTGCCCGCCATTGTTTTTCCCATGCAGTCCAAGGTCACGTTGTCCGCGGTTGCCTGGAAGCAGTATGTGCTGCTCGTGTTCACGTTGTTTCCAAGCCGGTACACGATGTTGTCGCGGTTGAGGAGCACGCCGCAGGAATTTATGTTGTGGTAGAACTCATAGGAGGCGGCGCGCGTGTTGCCAAACGAATCCGAGCAGGTTACGCCTATTGTGTAAAGCCCGTAGTCAAGCGTCATGGTCGCATTCAGAGTGGTGTACGATGAGTTGTACGAGCCGCTGCTTGGGGTCATCAGCGTCGTGTTTGAAATGCCTGTGTCGTTGCTGTAGAAAGTCGCGTTGCACCACGTCACGTTCAGGTTGCCGGTGGAAAGTTCCGAAGCGGTAGCATTCACTGTTATATCCTGCACTGAGGCTGAAACCCCTGTGATTGTTACTATCGGGCCGCTTGAATCCACGTAAATGGAAATGTTCGTTGTGTTGCCCCAGTTGCCCAGGTCGTCCTTGCAGCGCGCGGTTATGTTGTTGAGCCCGTCGGCAGTGAGCGTAGTGTCCACGTATGCTCCCTCTACGTAAGCGTTGAAGGTGCCGTCCAGCGGGGCCATGTTGGCATATGCCCCGTTGTTGATTGAATACTGGCACATTGAAACATAGCCGCCGAATAGTTCGGTTGCGTTCAGGCTTATGCGCACAATGGTATTGTTCCCGGGCGTTTGGGTGTCTGTGGAGAGGTTGGCTGCGCTTGGGCCTGTTGAGTCTATCGTGAAATTGAGGATGGTGGTTGCGCGGTACGCGCCGTCGGCGGTTGCATTGAGCGTGCCAAGGTAATTCCCGTTTGCGCCTGTTGCCGAGAAATTCACGCTGAGCGTGCGTATGCCCGGCCCTGGCGGGTCGTTGGAGCTCACGTTGTAGAAAGGCTCAAGCCCGCTTATTGCGAAATTGCCGCTTGTTGATGCAACAAAGTCGATTTCCTGGGCGGTGTACGTGCCGTCAGTTGTTACGAAAAAGAGCTGGTCGCTGCCGTTCCCTGGGGGAAGGCGCACGTGCCATTCGGAGGGGGAGAGTATGAGGCGCGAGGTGCCGGACAGGTTCTGGTATTGCACAGGCAGGATTACCTGTATTGTGAGCGGGAGCTGCAGCTGCTCGCTTATTGCCTCGCCTGAGGTTGCATTGGTTGCGCTGAAAGTTGCAAACGCAGGGTAAATGCCCCCTGCGGAAGGATATGTGAAGAATGAGAAGTCCATTTCGGTGCTTGAAAAGGCAGGTATCGTGAAGCCGGAAGAAGGCTGCAGCGAAAGCAGGAATGCATCCGAATATTTTGAGGCGTCAGTAGTGATGTTTACTGTGATGGACCTGTTTCCCCTATTGTATATGGTGAGGGGAAAAGTCGCGCTCGTGCCGTTTTGCATGCTGAAGTAAAGCGAGGTGCGGTTTATGTCAAGGTAATAGTTGCCCACGGATATGTACGAGCCCTTTGACTGCACTTTTATCCATGTCCCGCCCGTTGAGAAGGGGAACTTGCCGCTCACCTGCGCCTCGGTGCGCGCGCTTACGTCCGTGCCGCGCAAGTTCAGGTTTATCGTATGGTTTGCGATGTAGGATTTTGAGAGGTTTGTATCAGAGGGTATTGTTATGTAAACGTTCTGCGAAGAGCCTGAGCCGCGGTGGTACACGTTGTTTGCGGCGCGCGCAAGGTCGTTCACGGAGTTTTCCGCATCTGTCAGGGTTCGCTCTTTCCCAAGCGCAACAAGCCTGTCGTTTGCGGCAACGGTCATTACCACTACCACCACGAGCGCAACGCCTAGGATTGCCAGAAATTCGACTGAGCCCTGACCCTTGCCAAAGGGACGCATCAATAATTCACCATTGGCGAATTCGCCGAAAAGGGTTTAAATACTTCGCTTTCGGTATTTGTGCATGCAATTCCTTGTGCTCGCCGATGCGTTTGAAAAAATAGAAAACACAGCCGGAAGGCTCGGGATGGCACGGCTTCTTTCCTCGCTTTTCTCGTGCGCAAAAGACGCGCAGGAGTGCCGCCAGATTGCATACATGGTGCAGGGAAGCATTGCGCCGGCGTTTGAAGGCTTGGACTTGGGAATGGGCGAGCGCTTTGCGATTGCTGCTGTTGCGCTTTGCAGCGGCGCGAGCGAGAAGAGAGTGGAAGACACTTATAAGAAGGAGGGGGATTTGGGAAGCGCGGCGCAAATTTTGCTTTCCAAAAAATCCCAGATGGCGCTCTCCCAGGAAGAACTCAGCCTTGAGGGCGTGTATTCGTCCTTTGTGAAGATTGCAAAAACAGGAGGGAGCGGCAGCCAGCAAATGAAAATAAAGGCGCTTGCCCAGCTTCTGAACAGTGCAAGCCCGCTGGAAGCAAAATATATAGTGCGCTTTGCGCTTGCAACGCTGAGATTGGGGGTTGGGGAACCCACAATACTGGACTCGCTTGTGCAGTTCCAGATTAACCGCGTGATGAGGAATGCGGACGTGCTTAGGGTGAACGGGGAATTTGAAGTGCAGAATTTGCAGCTTGCGATTTTGGAGAAGGAAGAGGATGAGGAGAAGGCAACTGATTTCCAGAAAGCGGCGTATGAATTGAAATTGAGCGCTGAGGACGCAGAAAAGTTTTCTGAAATTGCCTCTAATGAGAAAAAACCGGAAAAAGAAACCGGAGAAAAAACTGCGAAGGAAAAAAGCACGGGAGAAAATGCAAAAGCAAAGGAAGAAACCGGATCTGATGAAAACCCAAAAGCAAAAAAGAAAAAGAAATTGGATATTTCCGCTTTTGCAAAAAGCAAATTCGGAGAAGTGAAATTCACGATTGAAAATATCGAGGAAAACAAAAATTCATTTTTCCTGCACGTTGTGTTCACGATAGAGGAGAAAAAGAAAATGCGCGAGGAGTACGAGCGCGCATTCAACCTGTGCTCGGACATCGGGGAGGTTGCTGCTGCCGTGTATGGGAAACCTACGGATATGGGGAAATTCTCAATGAAAATATTTTCCCCTGTGCGCCCTGCGCTTGCGGAAAGGCTGAGCACTGCGGAAGAGATTATTGAAAAAATAGGGGAATGCGCGGTGGAAGGAAAATACGACGGGCTGCGCATGCAGGTGCATCGGAAGGGCGAGCGCGTGGAAATATTTTCGCGCAAGCAGGAAAGAATGACGCACATGTTCCCTGAAATTGTGAGCGCTGCAAAAGAATTGGGCGCAAGGGAATTCATACTTGAGGGAGAGGCGCTTGCGTACAATGCTGCTGAGGACAAATATTATTCGTTCCAGCAAACAATACAGAGAAAGAGAAAACATGGAATACAGGGCATGAGCGAAGAGCTTCCATTGCACCTTTTTGCGTTTGACATTTTGTATGCGGACGGCGTGGAATACACTTATGAGGAATATTCTAAGCGCAGGAATATTCTTGAGAAAATTTTGAAGGGGAATAAAACAATTGTGCCCTCCAAAAGAATAATTGCAAAAACCGCCGCAGAGCTTGAGAAATTTTTCAACAAATGCATTGCAGAAGGGCTTGAGGGCATTATTGCAAAGGACTTGAAGCAGCCGTACATTGCGGGCGCGCGGAAATTCGCGTGGATAAAATTGAAGCGCTCTTATGGCGCGCTTGCGGACAGCATTGACGTTGTGATATGCGGGTATTACCTTGGAAAAGGGCAGAGGAGCGAATTCGCGTTTGGCGGGCTTCTTACTGCTGTGTACAATGAGGAGAGCGGAAAATTCGAGACGATTGCGAAGATAGGGAGTGGATTTACAGAGGTTGAAATGGGGGATTTTGAAGAAATGCTGAAAAAAATCACAGTGAAGGAAAAGCCGCACGAGCTTGAAAGCGAGCTTGTGCCTGACTTCTGGACAAAATTAAAATACGTTATATCTGTTACTGCGGACGAAATTACGCTTTCCCCAATGCACACTTGTGGAAAAGGGAAAGGGGAAGATGCAAAGGGATATGCGCTGAGATTCCCAAGAATGGTGGAATTGCGCATTGACAAGGGGCCTGCTGAAACAACGACAGTTTCAGAGATAGAAAAGATGTACAGGATGCAGAAAAAATAAATAGGAAAATAAATTTTAATCTTGTTTTGCCAGAATTTACCCCGTGGAATTTTTACTGAGGTAAGCAAAAGAAAACCTATTTAAATCTATTCTCCTTAATTGGTTCGGCGACAGTATGGACAGTTTAGTCAAATCAGTACTGGGCGAGCAAGAGTCGGCTCCAGAATCTTTCGGCTCAGACCAGATTAAGATAGTGGCAGTAGGTGTAGGAGGAGGAGGCAACAACACAATAAACAGGCTTATACGCTGGGGCGTAAAGGGCTGTGAACTGGTTGCGGTCAATACCGACAGGCAGCACCTGAACATGATACACGAAAAGGCCCGCAAGGTGCTTATCGGAAAAAGCATCACAAAAGGGCTGGGCGCAGGCGGCTACCCGGAAACGGGCACAAAGGCGGCTGAAGTGGACAGGGCTCTCATTGAGAAAGAACTCGAGGGCGCACACTTGGTTTTCCTTTGCGCAGGCATGGGCGGCGGCACAGGCACGGGCGCGGCACCAGTAATTGCCGAAATAGCGAAGGAGCAGGGAGCAATCACCGTTGCAATGGTGACTTACCCGTTCGCGCTTGAAAGGGCAAGAAGGGTGAACGCGGATGCCGGTATCGCAAAATTGCGCAAAATCGTGGACTCGGTAATTGTGCTTGACAACAACAGGCTGGTAAAGCTCGTTCCGAACCTTCCAATGACGGAAGCTTTTGCTGTGGCAGACGAAATCCTAGCGAAGGCAGTCGGCGGCTTGGTATGGACGATTACCCAACCCAGCTTGATTAACATAGACTTTGCGGACGTCCGCGCAATCATGGGCGGCGGCGGCTTGGGCTTTATCGCGGTCGGTGAAGGAAAGGGAACCGACAAGGTAAGGGGAGCGGCCGAAGGAGTGCTCAAGAACAAGCTGCTTGACGTGGATTATGAGGGTGCAAACGGCGCGCTCATACACATATCGGGCGGTGCGGACCTAACACTGGGCGATGCAATCAAGGCGGGAGAAATCATTACGGAGAAGATGGACCCGCAGGCAAACGTCAAGTGGGGCGCAAGGCTCATACCGAACTTCGACGGGAAACTTGAGATTGTTGCAATTGTCACCGGAGTCAAGGGTGGAAACATCTTTGGAGCCGGGGAGGAGGAACCTTCATCATCGAAGGCGCCATCCTACAGCGACATTGAAATAATCGGGTAAGTTCCTTTCTTTTTTATTTTTTTTATTTTCTGAAAGCGGCGGGAAAGCGGGCATGGACGGGAAGAAAAGCAAAGAAAGGGGGCAAAAAGAGGGAAAAGAACTGGAATGGAGCGGGAAAGAAAGCAAAGGAAAAATCAGGCGACCAAAAACAGAAGATATGTGATTAAAAAGTTTGTGAGCATGAAATAAGAAAAATGCTTATGACTAAAAACAAAAAAGCGGGGGTTGGGCAAAATGTTCGAGGATATAATAAAAGGCGCGGCGGCGAATTCTGTTCCTGAAAAGGAAATAATGGGAAACGAGGACGTCCAGATTGCAATCGTAGGAGTGGGCGGCGGCGGATGCAACACGGTTGACAGGATAATGAAAATGGGAGTGAAAGGCGTTACCACTGTAGCAGTTAACACGGACCAGCTGCACCTTAAGACATTGCAGGCGCACAAGAGAGTGCTTATTGGTGCTTCGATTACGAAAGGGCTTGGCGCAGGCGGCTTCCCTGAGGTTGGGCAGAAGTGCGCAGAAGCAAGCAAGGACATGCTCAAGCAGACAATAGGGAACAACCAGCTCGTGTTCCTGTGCGCAGGCATGGGAGGCGGCACCGGAACCGGCGCTGCACCAGTAGTTGCGCGCGCAGCAAAGGAAGAGGGCGCAATCGTTGTGGGAATGGTAACATACCCGTTCTCGCTTGAAAGGGCAAGGCTCAAGAAGGCGGATGCGGGCTTGAAGCAACTCGTGAAAGAGTGCGACACTGTAATTGTAATAGACAACAACAGGCTTGCAAGCTACGTGCCGAACCTTCCAATCTCAGACGCATTCAAGCTTGCGGACATGATAACGGGCAAGGCAGTCACTGGCATTACCGACACCATCCTCTTCCCGTCCCTCATGAACGTGGACTATGCGGACGTAAAAAGCGTGATGGAGAACGGCGGCGTATCCCTTATCTCAATGGGAGAAGGGAAAGGCGGCGACCGCGTGGAGCAGGTAATAAAGAACTCGCTTTCGCACCCGCTGCTTGACATCAGCTACGAGGGCGCAAAGAACGCATTGCTGCACATAAACGGCGGCACCGCACTCACGCTCGGAGAGGCAATTGAAATCGGCGAGGGCATTACGAAGAACTTCGACCCCAAGGCAAACATCAAGATGGGCGCAAGGCTTGACCCGTCCCTTGGAGACAGCATATCCGTAACTGCAATTGTAACAGGATTGCAATGCGCGCAGCTAAAGTGGAGCGATGAGCCTGCGCAGCAGCCTGAAAAGTCTTACGGGCGCGCAATGGAAATGGAGAACTTCAGTTTCTAGAGTTCTCTCTTCTTCTTTTTTCTTTCTTCTTTTTATTCTTCTTCCTTTTGCCTTGGTTAGTTTTTGAATTCGTGCCTTATTTTCCCGTGGAAATCGCCTGCAAGCCTGCCCCATTCCCTTTCTTCTTCGCAAAGCAGGCCTTTGCGCATGAGCACCATGCCTAAAAAGAAGTTGATGGTTGCCTGCGGAACTCCTTCAAATGCAACGCGGGGAAGCGCTTCGAAATTCAGGTTGCCCTCATTGCCCTTGCGGATGCACCAGTTCAGGCCAAAACCTATTATGCGGTCGAACATGCGCATCCGCGCGGCTTCCGTTGGATTTGGAAAATCCGGGTTGCCGATTTTTGGCTGGAGAAATGCAAACGCCCCTTCAAGCATCTCAAAAGCGTATTTTATGAGGTCAAGGGCTTCGCGTTCATTGGAAGGCAGGGGCAATATGGCACGTTTTGGGAAATCGGCTGAGGCACCGAGCCCTGAAAGCTCCAGCATCTCTTGCGCAAAGGGATTTGCGGGCACGTTTTTATGCGAGATTAGGCAGGTTAGAAGGGATTGGAGCGCGGAGGAGTAAATATGATGGTGCGCATGAGGCACGTTTTGCCCTGCTGCCTTCTTGTAATTGCCTATTGCAACAAGCGAGCCGTCAATTGAGAGCAAGCGGTTGAACGTTTCAAGGAATTCCCCTATTTCGGGCACGCTGGATTCTGCAATGGAGTAGATGTGCCTGTTCGGGACAATAAGCACGTGCGAGGGAACTCCGGGGTATTTTGGGGTTAGTAGGCGGGAAGCCGGAAGTTCCGCCAATGGCTCGTCCCTGCGTGCGCAGAACACACACTCCCTGGTTGCAGGCTTGCCTTGAGGCTTGCGCTGCTGGGGCCAGTTTGGCGCACGCAGGATTAGCAGTTTCCTTTGGTCCCGCATAGCATGCGGATTTGCCTGTTCCATATGCATATTATGTGCATAAGAATTTAAAAACATGAATAGATTGCAGGATGCGTTTTATAAATGTTTGAGGAGGAAATAAAATGCTAATTCTGACGGGCGTGTAGCTCAGCGGTAGAGCGCGTCGTTCGCAACGACGAGGCCAGGGGTTCAATCCCCTCTCGTCCATACCTAAACCGCGAGGGGGGTGAACCCCCCTCTCAGTTTTACGTTTAATCCTGAACTCCCCCCCCCCCTTAGGCTTAGGTTGATATTTATGAAAGTCGCAGTTTTGTTTTCCGGCGGAAAGGACAGCACGCTTGCTGCGTTTTGCTGCCTGTATTCGGGGTGGGATGTTGTGCTTGTGAGCATGCACTCCGGCGAAGGGAGCATGATGTTCCACCATCCAAACGTTGAATATTGCAAAATGCTTGCGAAGGCAATGAACTTGCCGCACATTGAGGTAAAAACGAGCAATGATGATGAGCTTGCGGACTTGAAATCCGCTCTTTCAAAGCTAAATGTGGATGCGGTCGCTACGGGTGCGATAGAAAGCGAATACCAGAAGCAGCGCATTGACAGGATATGCGAGGAACTTGGGGTGCGCTCTTTTTCCCCTATTTGGAGAAAAAATAAAGAATTGATGCTGCAGGAGCTCCAGGGATATTTTGAAATTTACGTTGTTGCATTGGCAGCGGACGGGCTGGATGAGAGCATGCTGGGAAGGAAATTTGATGCCTCTTTTTCTGCGGAAATGAAAAGGAAAAGCCCGAGCGCTTCCCCTGTATTCGAAGGCGGGGAAGGGGAAACTTTTGTTGCGAATGCGCCTTTTTTTGGAAAAAGGGTGGAAGTAGGGGCATGGGAAAAAGAATGGAAAGGGACAAGTGGAGCCGCGCACATAAAAAGCGCAAAATTAATTTAGCTACTTGCTCATTGCATCCAGCTTGTCGATTATTGTGTTCAGCTCGCTTCCGTATGCCGCGCGTATGTTCACTGCCGCGTTGAAGCGGGATTCGATTGGGATTTCCTTCTTTATTGTGATGTAGCTGTTCCCGAAAGTTTTCTCTGAATCAATTGGCACGTTTGCGACCACAGGTATCGTGTCGCTCACCTTGAATATTACGGGCTGCCCTGAGGAGGAAACGCCCACAAGCTGCGTATTCACGGGTATGTTAAAGGAAATTGGAAGCGAAAATGACGCAGGGAAAATGTCCTGGAGCGGGAATGATTTGTCTATGTAAACAGTGGTGCGTATTGGGGTGGTCATTGTGATGTCCTTGGATTGGAGCGTGCGAAGCGCGTTTGAAATTTCCTTTAGCTGCGCCTTTTGGTCTGGAGAAATGGGAGATGGAATTGTAAACGCAACAAATAGCGCTGCGAACGCGATTATGAGCGCAAGGAAAGATATTATAAGGGGGAGGGACGAGCCGCCGGAGGAAACAGGGTGGGGCTTTTGGGCAGGGAATGCTGCTGCCGAGCCTTGGAATGGGGCGGAGGATGAAGCCTGGGCTGCACTGAATGCCTGCCTGCTTTTCAAGCCGCTTGGAATGTTTGTTGCCGCGTCCATGTTACCACCCTTTAGTTTGCCTTAGCTCCATTTTTCAACAACTATGTGCGCCTCGTCTATTTCAAGCGTGCGCAGAATCTGCTGCATGCTGGTTATCATTTCTTTTGGCCCGCAAATGAAGAAATATTTGCCTTCCAGTTTGCCTTCGCACGCTTGCTTTATCATGTTTGCGTCCATCCTGCCCACTTTTCCGTCCCAGTTGGGATTGGATTCGGGGCGGGTGAGCGTGAAAAACACGCATGTATTCTCGCCGCACACGCTTTTCAGGCGTGAGTATAGGACAAAATCCTTTTCTGTTTTGCAGCTGTAGAGAAGCGTGAGGTTCAGGTTTGACTTTTTCCGCGCATAGTATGAGAGCATGGATACAAAGGGAGTTACGCCTGAGCCGCCCGCAAGCATTACAACGTCCTTCATTTTTTCTTCGTCTATGCAGAAATTCCCCAGCGGGCCCATTACTTCTACGATGGCGCCCTCCTTTAACGCGAAAATATGGTGCGTGAAAGAGCCCACGGATTTTATTGTAACGCAGAAATATCCTTCCTCGAATGGGGAGGAGGAAATCGAGTAGGAGCGCACAAGGGGCTTCCCTGCCTCGTCCTTTTGGAACATGCCTTTTTCGTCCACAAGGCGCACTGTGACGAACTGCCCTGGCTTGAAGGAAAACATGCTTCCTGAGAGGGGCACAAGCACGAACGTCTTCGTATCTGCTGTTTCATCTATTATTTTCTCTATTTTGTACTTTTGAAAGCCGATTGCCATGGAATGAATAGGAATAGGAGAAATAAAAAGGTTTTCAGGTATAATAGCACTACTTATGCCGAGATGGCAGAACCTGGTATCGCGCTAGACTTGAAATCTAGTGCCCTTCGGGGCTTAGGAGTTCAAATCTCCTTCTCGGCGTAGACAAACCTCATAGGGGGGCTATCGCCCCCCTCGCGGTTTTTCCTTGATTTCCCCTTCACCCCCAGCTAGGTTTAATCCTGACCCTCCCTTAGTTTTGATTTCCTGATCCCTTTTCCTTGCTGCGCACAGCTAAGCATTGCTAAAAATAAATCTGTACGTCCTGAAAATTTAGATTTTCTTTACGCCTTTTGCGCGAAGGCCGCGGTCGCTTGTCTCGACCTCGTATTCTACGGAGTCGCCGACTGCGAGTGCAATGCCGCCCTCAATGGACGTTTTGTGAACGTATACGTCCTTGCCGTCGTCGCCCGTTATGAAGCCAAAGCCGCGCTCTGTGTTGAACATTTTTATTTTTCCTTTCATTGGATCACCATCTTTTCATGCCTATTTGGGGCTTGGTGCTTATAAGATTTAGCCTATTCGGCGCTATTCGCAGGTACGGCAGGCGTATTTTGTGCAGAAAGCGGCTCTTTTGCGCTTGCAGCCTCGCGCGCCTGTTTTTCCCTATAATGGCGGTACGTGAAGAAGTGCACTATGCCGATTGCGAACCACGCGAGCGCGAAATTCCTTCCCTCGCCGTGCAGCCACGCAACAAGGAAGAGCATGAAGGCGCACCCGAGCACGCCCGCGATTGCAGGCAGGGGGATTTGGGCGTTTTTCCACTTTATGTTGAATGGCACTTTGAAGGGGCGCTTGAGGTCCGGCTCGCTAAAGCGCAGCTTGAGAAGTGCAATGTTTGCGATGAGGTATGCGGTAAGCGCGCCAAAGGCATAAAGCTCGCCGAGGAAGAACATGTCGCCCACTGCTGCGAGAACGATTGCGATTGCGGAAAAGAGTATTATCGTCACCCAGGGCGTGCGGAAAACCGGGTGCACCCACTGGAACTTTCGCGTGAGGAGCCCGTGGTTGCTCATTGAGTACGTGACGCGCGAAACGCCTATTATGCCTGTGTTTGCGGATACAAAGCAGATTGCAAAGCCTGTGAATGCGACTATGGGGACGATGAGGTTTGCGAACGGGAGCGCAAGCGCGACTGCAACAAGGGGATTGTCCGCCTTTTGCGCAAGAGCCTGCGGGGATATTATGCCGAGGGAAACTATTGAAACCGCAAGTGCGAACACTACAACGGAACCGACTGCAAGAAGGTGCGCGCGCGGCAGGGTTTTTTCAGGGTCTTTTGTTTCCTCTGCGCCCTGCGAAATGCTTTCTATCCCGATGAATGCGACCATTGCAAGCGTAATGGAATAGAGGAAATTGTGCCAGCCAGGGCTTTCCCCTATGGGCCTTAAGCCCGAAAGGAATTCGTTAAGGCTGAAAGTTGTTGCAAGCCCGATTGTTACAATGCCAACAATTACGGCGATTGCGCCAATGGTGAGAAGGGAATTCACGAATGAGGATTCCTTTATTCCAAAGAGGTTCACAAGCACAAGCGCGAGTATGAGAAGCGTGCTTGTGAGCGCAAATGCGCCCCGGATTTGCGGGAAGAAAAAGGAAAGGTAGCCTGCGGATGCGACTGCGAAAAGCGCAATGTCAATCGTGTAATCCAGCATGAGCCCCCAGCCTCCTATGAAACCTGAGAACTTCCCGAATGCGCGCTCCCCGTACACTGATGCGCCGCCAGCGACTGGAATCGAGGAGGCAAGCTCCGCATATGAGAGGCCCGTGAGCACGTACACGAATGCTGCCGCAAGTATTGCAAGTGGCATTGCACCGCCTGCATATGCGGCAATAAGCCCAAGCGCAAGGAAAATGTCTGCGCCAACGTCGGCAAAGCCCATGGAAAAGCTTCCAAGGAGCCCCATTTCCTTCTTAAGGGGTATGCGAAGCGGCAGCTTGAGTTTGTCTATTAATTCCATTGAGTGCTAACTCCTTTTAAAAAAAGTTCAAGGCATAAGCTTGAAGTAAATCCTCCGATTTTGCGCCCCTTTGTTTTCCATTTTCACAAGTTCAAGCTTGCCTATCTCCGAAGTGTTTTTCACGTGCGTGCCACCGTCTGCCTGCGTGTCTATTCCCTCTATTTCCACAATGCGGAGAATTGAGATTGCAGGAGGGAGCGCGGATGCAAGCTTTACTATTCCCTCGATTTTCATTGCCTCTTCGCGCGGGAGGGAGTAAATTTTCACGTTCGCATTTTTTGCGATTTCAAAATTTGCCTTTTGCACCATGCTGTCCATGAGGGTGCGGTCGAAATTTTCCAATGAAAAATCAAAGCGCGTCTTGTCAACGTCAAGCTGGTTTCCTGTGATGAGCGCGCCGGTCTCCTTTTGCATTACGGTGGAGAGGATGTGCGCTGCTGTGTGCGAGCGCATCAGGCGGTAGCGGCGTTCCCAGTTTAATTCGCACGTTACGGAATCTCCGGCAGTTAAGCCCGCCTTGTCTACCTTGCAGATTATTTCACCGTCTTTCTTTGAAACCTCGCTAACGATAAAAGTTTCTTTGTTTTTCATGATTTTTCCGGTATCTGTCGGTTGTCCTCCGCCTCTGGGATAGAAAAGGTTTTGGGAGAGAACAACTTCAACTGGCGAGATGAGCTTTTCCACTTTTGCATCGCAGCTTTTTGCGTAAGAGTCCTCAAGGTAGAAAGTGTTTGCCATTTTTTCACCTATGTGCCTTTGCCTATCTTTTTGCGGTCACTTTTATCAAATGAAATCCGAATTCTGTTTTCACAGGCTGGCTTACCTGCCCTACTGGGAGTGTGAATACAACGTCGTCAAATTCCTTTACCATCTGCCCTTTTCCGAAAAAGCCCAAATCCCCGCCCTGCGCGCCGGAAGGGCATTTGGAAAACTTGCGCGCAAGCTCCTCGAATTTTGCGCCTGTTGCGAGCTGCTTTTGAAGCGCGGCTGCCTCTGCCTGCGTATTCACTAAAATGTGGCTTGCTTTTACCTGCATGGGATTACCTCCGTTTGTCTATCCCTTATGGCAGCCAATATTAAATATGCTTATGCCTATCCGTGCCTTTGCGTCAAGTTCTTTCTGCAAATAAGAGAGGAGCATTTTCTTTGCGAGTGCGAACTTTTCCTGCCCAACTTCGGCATTGCCTATTGCATAGCGCATGTTTTTCACGTTGAAGCAGAACATGGAATCGTGCACGTTCTCGCAGTTGTGGCAAAATAGGCAGCCCGAGCAGTCCCTGCTGGAATCCACCTCAAAGCAGCGCTGGAGCTTCACGGAATTGTAGCATTTGAGGCAGAAAGCGCAGTGGTAGAGAAGCGAGGTGCCAAAGAGGTGCTCGCAGTCGCGCGGCCAGAAGCAGTATGCGCAATATTTGGAATTCGTGCAGTCAAAGCAGCGGAAGCTGTTCGCCCCGTCCACATAGATGGGGCAATCTATCACGTTTTCGCCAATTCCTGCCTTGAATTCGTAGGTGAAGAGGCCTATTTTGCCGAGAATATTGGAAATGCTTGCAATTGAGAGAGCATCGAGCTCCTTTTCGCTTGCCCTGAAGCTTGCGGAATCCAGCGCTTCCTCAAAAGTTACAAGGCGGTCTTTTGGGAGGACTTTTGTAGCGTTGAATTCCGAGAGGAATGTGCGCTTGTTGCTTGCAACAGAGCGCTCTTCCTTGAGCTTTATTATGTTCTCGTTGAGCCAGGCTGCGTGCTTTTCTATTCCCGCATAGGGCTTGCCAAGCAGGAGGGAGGTTGTTTTTGAGAAGGCATCCTCCATGGGTTTCATGTCCTGCCTTCCGGAGTGGGGTTGGGATGCGATTTTGGAAAGGACGGGCTTGGGGCCCGCAACTGCAAGCTGCGCAAGGGAAAAGAATTTCTTGTTTTTCTTTATTTCCTGCGCGATTTCGCCAAGGAGCTTTGTTTTTATTTGGGAATATTTTTCGCGGGGAAGCTCGGTGTTCCCTATTGCGTGCCTTTTGTTGCGAAGGTTGAAGCAGAAAAGGCAGTCGGAGCAGTTTCGGAGGTTGTGCGAATAGTAGCAGTCGTTGCACACGTCCACGTTCCAGCATTCCGCTGTGCGCTTGCACCTGTAATTCAGGGTGCTGCGTATCATGTGCGTGGAGGCGCCCACATAGTTGCAGCCGAACACGCACTCGGACTCCTTTACAAAAGAGGAGAGGTGCACGTGCTTGCTTGTATCCACGCGGTGCGAATCGGAAATGTAGAAGCTCTCGGACACATTGGAGCTTTTTTCAACGAATTTTGAGTTGCCAAGCACCACGCCGCCTGTATAGTATATGCGCTCCTGAACGGCAGAAATGAGTGAATTTACGTCTTTTGTGTCGTTTATGCCCAGAGGTGCAAATTTTTTTGTGTAGTCTATTTCGTCAAAGCTTATGCTTTTTGAACCCGCGCAGTATTCTTTTACGGAATATGTGACATCTTTGCCTGAAAGAGAGGATTTTTTGTGAAGGGTGGGGTCGGGCAGCTCGGAAAGCCAGTCCTTAAAATCGTCAAGATTCCCAAGCTCGGTGCCAAAAACGAGCTTTGCGGTTGTTGCCCACGTTCGTTCAAGCTCTGCAGAGGCCATGCTAGGCTTTGGGAAGAAAAAAATAAAAGGGGAGGCTGGCTATTTTGGCTTCTTTGCAGCCATTTTTTTTGCGCCAACAAAGAGCGCTGCGATGAGCACGAGCGCGCCAACATACCAGTAGCCCGTGAGCTCTTCGGCGATGGTGGGGGCGCGAACAGGCATTGCAAAGTCCGCTGAATCTGACATCTTGTTGCCCTGCGGGTCCTCAAAATCAACAAGCACGCCTATGAGCTGCTCGCCCTGCGTTGCCTCCTTGTCCACTGTGATGAGATAGGTGAGGTTCTTTTCCTCCCCCGCGGCAAGGTAATCAATGTAGCGCACTGTCCCATCGGTGCTGAAGGGGAAAAGGGGCTTTATTCGCACCTGGAGTTTGCGCGCATCCTGCGTGCCCGTATTCTTGATTGCGATTTGGGTTTCGCGCTTTTGGCCTGCAAGCAGGGCTCCGGATGCGGAGCGGGCCTCAAAGTCCGCCTTTGCCTTTATGGGCACGCTGAATTCAAATTGGGCAGAGCCGGCTGCCTTGTCCTCTCCGGCGTACTCAAGCAGCACGCTCACCGGGTAGTTGCCTGCCGGGAGGTTCTTTGGGGCTTCAAAGGAAAAGGTTGCGCTTGCGCTCCCGCGCGCCGGAATTTCACCCAGGTCTGCAGTTCTCCCCGCCCATTTTACCTCTATGTAGTTAGAAGTTGCGGTTGCGCGCGCGGAAGTTACACGGCTGCTGCCTATGTTCTGGAACGTTACTGTCGCCTTTGCGCTGTCGCCGGGGTAGATGTCAACCGGCGAGGAGGATGAAACTGAAGCAGTAAAGGAAGGCGAACCGCCCACCCGCACGTTTATGGTGTTGCTTTCGGAGAGCTTTGTGAATTTTTTCTCGTAAGTCGTTGCAACTGAGATTGGGTAGGTGCCACTCACTGCAAGGTTGTCTACTGGAATGGAAAACGTGAAATCGCCCGCAGAGTCTGGGTCGCGGTAGCAAAGAGATTCGAGATATTGCGTGTCCGAGCCGCTTATGGAAAGCGGATAAGATACTGAGAGCTGCACTGCAACGCGTTCAGCGCAGTTGTCGGGTTCCATGCTTTTCATGTGCAATTTTAGGATGAGAACGTGCCCAGGCTGCGCAGGGGATTCGCTTAGGGAATAGTTTTGCAATTGCACCTTGGGGTTTACCGAGGCGAATGCGACCCCGCAAAGCAGCATTGCCGCAAAAAGTGCAAATGCAAGCGTGCGCATCGCGAAAACGGGCATCTTTATTGTGTTTATTTTTACCATCCAAACCACCTACCAAATTTTCAAATATCATTCACACGAGTTCCCTCTTGAAGAGCAGCAGGCTCGCAACAAGCGTTATGGCGCCGAATGCAGCCAGCGCAAGCAAATCGGGCACCACTGCGTAGAGCTGGAAGCCCTTTATCATCACGCCGCGCAGCGCGTCCGCGGCATATGTCACTGGAAGGTATTCCGCAACAGATTGCAGGATGGGCGGCATTGTCTGCACAGGGAAGAACACGCCTGAGAGGAACATTATGGGCATTGAGATTAGCATGCCCAGCGCCATGTACTGTTCCTGGTTCTTTGTGAGCACGGAGAGCACCATGCCTATGCCTGTTGAGCCGAATGCGAAAAGCGCAATCACTGCGACTATGTCAAGCATGTTGCCTGAAATCGACACCCCAAAGAGGATTATTGCAACCAGTATTATCATGCTGGAGCGTATTGTCTCAAGCAGGAGATAGAATATTTGCGTGCCGAGGATGATTGTAACGTTTGAGGTAGGGGTGAGGAAAACGCGCGTAAGCGAGCCGTCCTTGCGCTCGCCCGCGATTGCCCTGCCCAGGCCCATTGTTGCGCCCTGGAATATTATGAGCGCGAGCATGCTTGGGAGCAGGAAGTCTATTCCCCTTCTCCCGTACCCATAGGGCTCAAGTATTTGCAGCGTTATGGGCGCGAACACTGTTTGGGCTTGAGAGGAAATTTCCCCAAGGCTCGCGCCTGCCGATTCTGCGGCTGCTGCGGATGCCTGTGCGCGCTGCTGCTGTGCGCTTGAGAGCGAGAGAAGCGAAACGTAGCTCCCATAGATGTGCGTTGCATCTGAGAAGATTTTTGCCTGCAATCCGCCAAGCGCCTGGTAGAATGCGATTTGCTGCAAAGAGGATTGCTGCGAGTCGCCAACTGCGAGGAGCGTGATGGTTGCCTGCCCGAGGGATGCCGGGGAATAGCCGGACAGGACCTCGTTCTGGTCCACGAGATAGCCAAGGGAATTCTTTGTGCCCTGCACGGTATCGGAAACAAGCTTGCTTGCAGTTGAGTATGTGCGCGACATGTCTGAAGAATATGAAGAGGTGGAAGCCTGGGATGAGGAGATTTTTTCCTGCGTGCCCTGCGCTGAGGCAAATTTTGAAATCCCTGCACGCGCTGCCTGCGCTTTTGCATCCAGTGCATTTAGGCGCTGCGCGCTTATGCGCATTGATAGCAACTGCACAAACTGCTGCGCGGTTGACTTGCCTATCTGCGCTACAGAGGAATCGGATTCGTCCACCATTACGGAGAGCTGCGCGGGCTTGCCGCCTTGCACATCATTTTCAAAGCCCGCCGGTATTACCAATAGGACTTTTATCTTTCCCCCGTCCATGAGATGCTTTCCTTCGTCCTGCGTGCCCACGACGTATTTCAGCCTGAATGTTTCGGATGCGGAAATATCATCCTGTATTTGCTGTGAAAGCACTGAATGGTCGTAGTCCGCAATTGCGGTGTCTAGGTGCTTTGGCACGCTTCCGGAGGCATAGCCGAAAATCACTATCATCATTATGGGGAACATTATGAGCGGCAGAAGGCGGACCTTGTCGCCCTTGAGCACAAGCCAATTCTTCTTCACTATTGCCCATATTTTAGGGATATCTATCATGCGTTCCACTGCGCCGTTGTGCGTCTGCGTGAACGGTTGCTGCTCGCCGGATTTTGCCTGCGCTTGTGCGCCAATACCCTGCTGCTGGCGCTGCTCCTTGAACTTTGCATGCTCTGCAAGTTTTGCTTTCTTTTCCATTCTAATCCCTTAGCTGTTTTTTCGTGAGGCTTATGAAAACTTCTTCGAGCGAGGAGTGCCCGTTTGCGGACTTGAGTTCCTTTGGGGTGCCAAGCGCGATGAGCTTCCCATGGTCCATAATTGCGATGCGCTGGCAGAGCTTGTCCGCCTCGTCCATGTCGTGCGTCGTGTATATCACTGTCATGCCCGTCTTGTTCAGGCTGCTTGTGAGCTCGCGCAGCGCAATGCGGCTTTGCGGGTCAAGCCCGGTTGTGGGCTCGTCCATGAAAAGTATCTGTGGCGAGTGCACTAAGCTTGCTGCAACCGAAAGCCTTTGCTTCATGCCCCCTGAGAAAGTGCCTGCCTGTATGTCCTTCTTGTCGTAAAGCGTGACTATTTTCAGGAGCTCCTCTGTGCGCTTTTTCACTTCTGAGCTTTGCATCCCGTAGAGTTCGCCTATGTACCAGAGGTTTTCCATTGGGGTGAGCTCTTCGAAGAGCGCGAACTGCTGGGGCACGACGCCTATCCTTGCGCGCACGAGCGCCGCCTGTTGGACTAGGTCGAAAGAGGCGACGCGCGCAGAACCCCCGCTTGGGGAAAGCAGGGTTGTGAGCATGTTTATGGTGGTTGTCTTTCCCGCGCCGTTGGGGCCAAGGAAGCCGAAAAGCTCGCCCTTTTTCACCTTCAGCGATAGGCTGTTAACTGCGGTGAAAGTGCCGAAGCGGCGCGTAAGGCTGGTGCACTCTATTGCGTATTCCTCTGCCATGGAAACCACTCGGGCGCGTTATAGTCTATTTTATGTAATAATACATTTAATGGAATATGTTTATAAGCATTTGCGAAGAGAATATTGCATGGACAAAAACAGCCTGAAAGGGCATTATGGCATTGCCAAAGGCGCATCCTGCAAGATTGGGGTGCGCTTCCTTGAGCTTTATTTCATATGGAGGATTTCCAAGGAGCCAGCGCACGGGTACTCGCTGCACGAGGAAATGCAGAAGTGGGAGCTTGCTCCGCCCTTGAAATACTCCACGGTTTACATGATACTTTCAAGGCTTGAGAAGGAGAAGTACATAGAGGTAAAGAAAAGAGAGATAAGTGGCAGGGTGCGCAAGGTTTATGCTGTTACGGCGAAGGGGAAAGAAGTGCTCCAGCGCGCAAAGGCAATGAAAATAAAGGGGCGACTGCGCGAATTCTTGAAAATGCTGCTTGGCTAGTTTTGCGGAAAAAACGCTCGCGCTAAGGAAAATAAAATAAAAAGCAGAAAGGGAAAAAGCAGAATTTATTCCAGCGAAATCTTTACCTGCACGTTGTCCGGAACCCTCACGCGCATTATCTGGCGCAGTGTGCGCTCGTCGCCCGCAACGTCTATCAGCCTTTTGTGTATGCGCATTTCCCAATGCTCATACGTGTCAGAGCCGTCGCCGCAGGGCGTTCGCCTTGTGGCAACTTTCAGGCGGCGCGTTGGAAGGGGAATCGGCCCCTTTATTTCAACGCCGGTTGTCTTTGCGATTTCAACGATTTGCTTGCACACTTCGTCAAGTTCGTGGCAGTCTTTTCCTATCAGTTTTATTCGTGCTTTTCCCATCATTTCACCAT
This sequence comes from Candidatus Anstonella stagnisolia, assembly GCA_902384585.1. Taxonomy (GTDB): domain Archaea; phylum Micrarchaeota; class Micrarchaeia; order Anstonellales; family Anstonellaceae; genus Anstonella; species Anstonella stagnisolia. The sequence continues at coordinate 89,329 of CABMCJ010000001.1, read as the reverse complement.
GCGGGCGGTTTCCAAAAATCTGGAAAACGCCCAATATTTTTCATAAACAAAAAAACTTAAGCAGTCTTGGGCGTTACGTCCAAGACCACTCCTGCTGCGACTGTCTGCCCCATGTCGCGGATTGCGAACCTGCCAAGGGGCGGGAAGTCTGAGAATTTCTCAACCACAACAGGCTTGAGCGGCTTTATCTTTACGATTGCCACGTCGCCGGTCTTTATGAAGTCCGGGTTCTTCTGCTGCGTCTGACCTGTCTTCGGGTCCTTCTTCTCAAGTATCTCGACAATCGTGCATGCGATTTGTGCCGTGTGGATGTGGAACACGGGGGTGTAGCCCTTGCCAATTGCAGTCGGGTGCTCAAGCACAACGATTTGCGCCGTGAAATCAGCCGCAACCTTTGGCGGGTTGCTCACTGGTCCCACTACTTCGCCGCGCTTTACGTCCTTCTTGTCAACGTTCTTCACGTTGAAGCCGACGTTGTCGCCCGGGATTGCCTGCTGCAGCTCCTGGTGGTGCATTTCGATTTTCTTTACTTCGCCCTTTGCACCGCTTGGCATGAAAATTACCGAGTCATTTATTTTCATGACGCCGGTTTCCACCCTGCCTACTGGAACTGTGCCGTGACCGGTGATTGTGAAGACGTCCTGTATTGGAAGCCTAAGGGGCTTGTCAAGGGGCTTTGCAGGTACAGTGAACTTGTCAAAGCATTCAAGGAGCGTTGGGCCTGAGTACCATGGCATTTCTGCTGTTGGCTTGTTCTTGATGTTTGTGCCCGCGAATCCCGAGTATGGGACGAATGGGATGTCCTCGACCTTGTAGCCGATGTTCTTGAGGAGCGTTGTCATCTGCGTCTTTACCTCGTCGAACTTGAGGTGGTCGTAGTTGACCGCGTCCATCTTGTTTACTGCAACTATCATCTGCTTTACGCCGAGCACTTTCGCAAGGAAGGCGTGTTCCTTTGTCTGCGGCTGAATTCCTTCCTTTGCAGAGCACACGAGCACTGCGGCGTCTGCCTGTGAGGCGCCCGTAATCATGTTCTTCACGAAGTCCTTGTGCCCTGGTGCGTCAATGATGGTGAAGTAGTATTTTGCCGTCTCGAACTCCTTGTGGGAGAGGTCGATAGTGACGCCTCGCTCCCTTTCCTCCTTGAGCGTGTCCATTGTGAATGCGAACTCGAACGTTGCCTTCCCTACCTTTTCAGCCTCCTCTTTCAGTTTGCGAAGCTGCTGCTCGGAAAGTGCGCCAGTCTCGTAGAGAATGCGCCCTACCGAAGTTGATTTGCCGTGGTCGACGTGACCGATGAATATCAGGTTTATGTGTTCTTTGTTTGCCATGTGGACACCTCCAAGCAAAATTTACATTAACTATCTGAAGCCCAAACCATAAAGTCGAGCACATTCAGCATATTCAATATAGGTGAATTGTTTTTTAAAGCTTTCTCTCGGAACGAGGGAAAACCCGCGCTTTCTTCATGCTTTCTTTTTCTTGCCGAAGTTCCCTTTTGGCTTTGGCATTTTAAGTTCCGGGAAAACGCTCATAAGTATTTCGGAATTCAAATACGCCGAGAAACCGAGGTTTGAAAGCACGCAGCAGAGAAGATAGCTCTCTGCGATTGGAAGGTATTTTGGGTCAGGGCAGGCTGCGAGCAATGCGGTCTTGAATTCCCCAGGCTTCATTTGGGAGAAAACTTCCGCGAGGTTGGGGTAGGTTTTCCTTTTGCCTGCCGTAATCTTGGAGGCAAGTTCTTCGACGACTGTTTTGTTTATGCCTGAGAAATCGTAAGCCTTTCGAACGAGCGTTGCCTGTATGCTGGAGAGCACGCCTGCTACCTCTTCCGGCTTCGTTGAGTCGTCTATGAGCAGCTTCTTTACTGCAATCCATTCCTTGTATTTTGCGTTGAACACTACTTCTTCCATTGGAAACACCCCGTTGTTGAACACTGATGGCTAAAAAATAAAAAAGCCCCCGACGAGATTGACAGCTTTGCTGGCAAATTTTCGGCGCCAGCCGAAAGCTTTTGAACTCGTGACCTACTGCTTGCTTGCATTTTATATGCTTAATGCTACAAGGCAGTCGCTCTACCTCTGAGCTACAGGGGCACCAGAAGGAGTTATGTGCCAAATAGGAATTTAAACGTTGAGTATTAAATAGAAGACCTGAACAATTATGCTTATCGGTGATTTGATTGGGAAAATTTGCAGAAGCTGACGCTTTGATATCCAACATATTCATATGCAAGAAGTGCAAGGGGCGCAACAAGCGCAACGCAAAGCACTGCAGAAAATGCGGATACACGGCGTTAAGGCCAAAGAGAAAGGACATTCGCGCGAAGAAGTAAACTGGATTCTTCTTTTTGTTTTTCTTTTTCCCTAATTTTATTCAGTTTTATCTCCTGCGAAGCTTTGGCGTGTGCGAGAGAAGGTCCCAGAGGAGCAGGGCTGCGAATGCAAAGAAGGGCAGGTTCAGGAGATAGAATATTTTTGGCATGCTCGCGAGCTCAAGCGCTGCAGGGATGAAAAGCGCGATTGCAAGCGAGATTGCCATGAGGATGGAGTTGCGCGCAAGTATTGTTGCGAAGCTGTCCCCCTCGCTGCCAAAGCGCACTACTGATTTTGAGAGTGCAGTAAGGATTGCAGCAAGCTGCAGCACTATGCGGATAATCTCGTAAAGCATTGCAAGCAGGGTAACGAGTGCGATTGGGATGAACAAGCGCATCCCGAAGAGTTGGAGCCTTCCAAAGAAAAAGATGAGAACAAAGGAAACGCCCGCAAATGCAACGAGGTGGAAGACGTATCGCAATATTTTCCTTGTGTGCTGCACAAGAAGCGTGAAGAACCTGCCTTGCGGCTCAAAGTCCGCAATAACCTCGCCGAAATATGCCGAGAGCTTGTGCATGCGCATGCGAAGCCGCGAGGGCGAGCGGCTGTGGAGCATTGAGAGGATTGACCCCTGCCTCTCAAGCGCAAACGAGGAGAAAATTGCAGTGGCAAGAACTGCGAGCGAGGTCATGCCTATGAAATCAAAGCCGCTTATCGTGCGCGATGCCTCCATTGCGAGCAATAGGGAAAACTCTCCGAGCACCACCATTGAGGAGCCTGCAAAAATTGCTGAGCTGGAAGAAAAGCCCGAGAGATATGTGAGCAGGGAAACAATTGAGAAGCTTGCGATTAGGAACAGGAGCACGATTGCAACGTCCTGCCCGATGTTAGCAGCTATGCTTGCGGGGCTTATGAGCATTCCCACTGAGAGGAAAAATAAGCCTGTAAAGGTAAGCACAAAGGGTTTCATGGGCCGCTCAAGCTTGCTGCAAATGGGCAGCATGGACATGAGGTCGCCTGCAATGAATGCGCCGATTGTCGGGGAAAGCCCAAGCCAGTATGCGAATATGGAGAACATCGCACAGAGCGCAAGCGCGAGGAATATTGCGGTATCCTCAGTCTTGTATTTTATCAGCATGTTGCTTATGCGCATGAGTATCCTGCTCAGCACGTGGTAGGAAAAGCCGAGCACGAAAAGCGCAAAGAGAAGGGAAACCAGGGTGGACTCAAGTGAAATTGCTGCATCCTTTGAAAGCGAGGAAAGGAACGTGAGTGCGGCCACTGCAAAAATGTCCTCGATAATGAGCATTGTGAAGAGAAAAGACATTTCGTCCCTGCCTGCCGTGCCCTTCTGCTCCGCAAGCTTTGTGAGAATTGCAGTGCTGCTTATCGAGAATATGAAGCCAAGGTAAAGGGAAGGCAAGAAGCCGAGCGAAAGCAGCACCCCTATCTGGTAGCCGAATGCAAAGAGCGCAGTTATTTTCAAGAGTGAAACGCTCACCGCCTTAAAGCCCGAGGAGAGGAGCCTTGAGACCGAAAATTCCACGCCGATTTCAAAGAGAAGGAAAACCGCGCCAAGCTGGAAAAAGAGCATTATGAGGTCCTGGGATTGCACAATGCCCAGCATGTTTGGCCCGATAAGGGCGCCCATTATGAGCAGCCCTATTACAGGCGGCTGGCGGAATCTCATTGAAATCAGCCCGCCCAGTACTGCAAAAATAAGGAAATACCCCACTTGGTAAAACAGGTTAATCTCTAGAGCCACGCGATTAATACTGGGGCAGGGTTAAAAACTATTTCCCAAGCAGGGATTTCAGCGAGAGCATTTTCGAAAGCGCGCCGCCCGTGAGAGTTGAGAGCGTGCTTCTTCCCCTTTGAAGCCCAAGCAGCTCTTTTTTCAGCATTGCGAGGTATGTGCGCTTCCCTTTGTCCTCTTTTTTCAGGGAGGAGAGGCGCTTGAGAATCCCTTCCGGAAGCTTTGGCTCCTTTTGCACGAGTTCCTCAAGTTTTTGCAAATCCTTTGAATCTGAATCCTTGAGTTGGCCTATTTTCTGTTCTGTTGCAGCTATCGCTTTGTCATATTCCGCAAGAACCGCAGTTCTTTTCTCCTCGGAGATTTCTATTTTTTGCCCTATTATGGGATTTTGCACTATTTCCATGCGCTGCGCTTTTTGCTTTTCCTGCTGCGCATTTTGCACGCGCTCTGCTGCGCAGATTTCAAATGAGCGCGAAAGGTCGTTTTGCATTATGCACTGGGAAAGGACCTGCTCTGCCTGCTTCTGGGTTTCTGTTTGGATAATTTGAGGGACTGGGTGTGATTGGGACTGCAAGTCGCCAGGCTGCTGCACTCCGCCCTTTTGCCTTGTGCCAATGTGCTCCACCATTATTTCGCTTTTTGCGGCAGTTGCCTGCGCATGCTTCAAATCCTCGTTGTAATAAGACCACACGAAATTAACCGCCTGCTGCTGCACCTGCCCGCCATCCTGCGCATTTTCGCACATGCCCTTTACGACTGCGGTGCTCTTCTCTGTTTTGCTCTGCGCATCCTGCACTTCCTTTTGCTCCATTGCACCGGAAAGAGCGCGGCTCGCATTCTCAAAACCCCACGCAAAAGAAGCTGCATAAATCGCATTCCGTGCGCCCGGCGTGAGCGTTTGCAGGAAATTTGAGTACCCTTTTTTCTCAAAGAGACGCTCTGTTTCTTTCATGTCGCTTTGGAGGAATTGCGCTGGCTGGAAATTTTCCTGCTCCTGAGGTTTTTGGGCATAGAGTTGGAAGATGAACATATGTCTCAGCTTATCCTCGCTATTGAATAAAAGCTTGTACTGTCGAAGTTGTTCCCGTTGCTTATTTGTTTGAATCCATTTTTCTCAAGGGTGCGTTTAATTTCGTCCCTTGAAAATGCCCTGTGCTCCATCTCGTCGCTAAATTTTTGAACAGTGCCATTTTCAGTTACGGTGTAAGTTGCCTTCCAGTTCACAATGAACGGCGTTTTGGAAATAATTTCCGTAGAGGAATCACGGGTTATTTCAATGCCCCTGTCTTTCACAGTTATCCTTCCGTTGAAATAATCCGTATTCGTAATTTTTGTATCTTCATAATTGTCAAAAAGCAGGATGCCTTTTGGTTTCAGGCTTTTTTTTATTGACCCGAGTGCCTTGCCCGCGTCCTCGTCTGAATACATGTGGGTGAACACCCTGCCGATTACAAGCACCGCATCAAATTCGTTTTCAAAAGGCAGGTTCCTGATGTCTGCCTTTACTATCTTTGCGCCAGGCAGGCGCTTTTTCCCCTCTTCCACCATTTCGTCGGTATAATCCGCAACAGTTATGGAATATCCTTTTCCTATGAGTTCCCTTGCAACTGAAAAAAAGCCGCCTACAAAAAGGATTTTTTTGGGCTTGGAACCGGATATTTTTGCATCTACAAAATCCGCCACTTCCCTTGCATCCACTGACAAATCATAAAATCTGGCGCAAATTGCGGCGAGGTTTGAGTAAAGGTTTGCGCTTCCCATTTTACCGCCATTTATGTTAATAAAAATGCAGGGAGCAGGATTTGAACCTGCGCAGACACTAAAGTCACAGGGTCCTAAGCCCTGCGCATTTGACCAGACTCTGCCATCCCTGCATTAATGAGATTTTGACTTATAGGTAAATAAAAGCGATGGGGGGTGAAGGGGAAATCAAGGAAAAACCGCGAGGGGGGCGCCAGCCCCCCTATGAGGTTTGTCTTTAAAAAGGCTTATGAGTATGGGCTGGAATTGCGCCCTTGCCTGCTTTTGCATAGAAGAAGTAGAAATACAAAAATGCCGCAATGAAGCACAAGTAAGCTCCCAGCTGCAAAAGCGTTGGCTGGGAAACGTAGCCGAACAGGGAGCGGAAGAATGCGCCCGCAACGGACTGCTGGCTTAGGAGGGATTCGGTGTTCCAAAGCTGCTGCGTGGCTGGCACAATGCCTGCCTCCTCGAATTCGTGCACTGCCTGCACAAGCAGCCCTCCTGCAAAAAGTATGAGGAGAAGCCCGCTTGCATTGAAGAAAATTTTCAGGTTCACCTTTATCGCAAACTCGAACATGAGGAAGCCGATTGCGACCGCGGCTGCAACGCCAAGAACCGCCCCAAGCGCGGAAATTGTGGAGGACTCGAAGTACGTGGACACGAGAAAGACTGTGGTCTCAAAGCCTTCGCGGAAAACTGCTATGAAAATGAAAATTGCAAGCCCAAGCCCGTAATTCGCATCAACGTGCTTTCGCGCGTGCGCCTCTATTTTGCCTGCAACGTTCTTCTGCCCGCGCAGCCATATTATCATCCATGCGACGAACGCGGCTGCAAGCGCCATTATGGAACCCTCGAATATCTGCTCGCCCGCGCCCTCCCCAAGAAGCGATGGAACCGAGGCAAGGATAAGACCGACAAGTGCGGATGCGACAATGCCCGCGCCTATCCCAAGGTACACGTGCACGTTGTATTCGCCCTTTTTTGACCTGCTAAGGAAAGCAAGCACAATGCCCACAACAAGCGCAGCCTCCAATGTTTCGCGGAAAGTGATTACAAATTCTGCAAGCATGGGATTTTATGAGGGAGAAAGGAATATATAGCAGTGTTATAACGTTTATGATATTTTGCCCCGCTTTTTTCTATGGAAGGATATTACGAATCGGTGCGCCTCGTCGCGTGCGTGCATGAGCACCTTGAGCGCGGGCGAGCTTTTTGGAAGCCTTATTGGCGCAAGCTTTTCCGGATGGTAAATTTCCTCCTCTTTTTTCGCAAGTGAAATGCAGGGGATTTGAAGAGAGAGCTCGCGAAGCGAGGAAAGCGCGGCATTAAGCTGCGCTGCGCCGCCGTCTATGAGGATGAGGTCGGGCAGGGGGGCTTTTTCTTCCCGCAGGCGGTGGTATCTGCGGTATACAACCTCGCGCATGGAGGCAAAATCATCCTGCGTTGCAGTGCTTTTTATGTTGAAGTGCCGGTAAGCGTTCTTGTTGGGCTTTGCATTCTTGAATTGTACCATGCTCGCAACAATGTGCGTTCCGAAGAGGTTTGAGATGTCAAAGCACTCTATTGTGTAGGGAAGTGCGGGAAGCCCAAGCTCGTGCTGCAACTGGGAGAGCGCAGGATCCGCATGACCGGAAATTTCCGAATAGATGTTTTTCTTGAGGAGCTCAAGAAGTTTCTTTTTGTCGCCCTTTTGCGGTTCTGTAATTTCGACTGGTCCGTCGCGCAATTTTGAGAGGTATTCTGAAAGTGCATCGGGCGAGGAGGGGAGCGCATCAACGAAGATTTTTGGCGGGATGGAATTCGCGGAATAAAAGCGCGAAAGGAACTCGTCAATTGCGATTTCGTGCGAAACAACTTCAAGCTCGAATTTCTTTCTTTCCCGTATCACGCCTGCGAGAGCGCGGAAGAGTTGCACGTGCAGTTTTCCCTTTTGGAAATGGAAAGAGATGAAATCCTCATTTCCGTGCCCAAGCTGTTCTATTTTTTGGCGCACGAAAAGCCCCTCAAGGGAGCGGATGGAATCGCGCAGCTGCCTTGCCTTTTCAAAATTCAGGGATGCGCTTGCGTTGTGCATCTGGATTTTCATGTCAGAAACAACTTCTTCGAGCCCGTTTTTTCCGGTAAGGGCTTTCTCAAGTGCATGCACGTTCTTCATGTATTCTTCCCTGCTTATTTTCCCCACGCAGGGCGCGTCGCAGTTCCCAAGGAAATATTGCAGGCACACTTTTTTCGGAAGCCGCTTGCAAATGCGTATCTTGAATATTTTGCGCAATGTGGAGGCAACAAGGAGGTATGCTGAGCCGCCTGTGAAGGGACCATAGAGCTTTCCCTTTGTTTTCACTTTTCCTGCGCGGTTCTTGCGCACAAGCAGCATTCTGGGAAAGGGCTCGTCCGTAATTTGTATGTACGTGAAGCGCTCGGAATCCTTGAGGTCAATATTGTATTTTGGGTAGTGCTGGTGGATGAGATTGCTCTCGAGAAGCAGCGCCTCGGATTCGTTGTCCGTGAGTATGAAGTCTATGCTTGCTATTTCAGAAACAAGCTTGTTGGTCTTTTCATTATCGTGCGGCTGGAGGAAATATGAACTCACCCTGTTCTTCAGGTTTTTCGCTTTCCCTATGTAGATTATAGTGCCGCTTTTGTCCTTGAAGAGATAGCAGCCGGAAGACTCGGGGATGCGGATTTTCGAAATGTCAAGCATAAGGAGAAAATGGAAAACGGGGTTAATAAAATGGGATTGTTGGGATGGCTAGTGCGACAGGCGCTCGCGTGCGCGGGCATTTTCAACCCTGAGCTCGGATGCCTTCCTGAGCCGGTCCATGCCATGCCGAAACACCCTCTTTCTTGCTGCAAGCAGCACTGAAAGTTTTGATGAATGCTCGCCTGCCCCAAGCACTGGGGGTTGTGAAGCAGTTGTAGGAGCGCCCTGGCTGCTTGATTCGCCTGCTGCTTCCTGCTGCACCTGCTTTGGGGCAGGTAAAACAAACGATATAAGATTCAGTATGAAAGCCAGGGTTCCGGAAAACATGCCATTGCGGTGCATCTTGCCTGGGGCAAGCGATTGCGCCTGCTGCGCAAGCAGTTCGTTTGTGCGCGATTGCACCATGCCAAGCAGCACTTCCGAGTAGCGTTTCGTAACGTACTCCATCCTTTCCGTGTCAACTATTCCCTGCTTCCCTATTTCGCGGAGCCAGTTTTGCGCCTCTGCCTGTATTGCTTCCACTTCATGCGTGAATTGGGCTGACTTGATGCGCCTGGAATACTGCCCGAGGGCATGCAGGGCTTCCTTGTCAGGGTGGAAATCGTTTTTGAACATTATGGGAGTTGCATTGCGCAATTCCTCCACTCGTTGCACCCTTGTTGCGGACCATCTTCCCAAAATGGCATCCACCGAAGCATCGCCGGTGCTGTAGCGTATGTTTTCGTCAAGAATTGCATAACCAAGGCCACGCAGCCCGCCCAGAAATATTTCGTCCAGCAGCGGCTTTGAAGGTATTGCGCACACAAAGCCCACCGGAGCACGGGAAAGGTGCCAGAAAGCGCCCTTTGGGCTTATTGCTTGGGTGCCTGGGAATTGGCGGGTGATTGCTTGCAATATCAGCGATGGGTTTGTGAATGAGCCGCCTCCTTTTCCAAAACCCTCCCGCACTTCCCGCACTGTGGACATTATTATTTCTATTTTGCCGCCTTCGGCACCGTACACGGCTGAGAGGGAGCGCGGCAAGGCAAGGTTTGCGCGCCTGCCCTCAGAAATGCGCTGCACCGGCTTTATTACGACCCTCTTCTTGACTGCCTTTGCTTTTGATATGGAAGCGCCCATATTTTCTGAAACAGCTTTTTTTATTTCAGCCTCGCTTATGCCAAGCCTGTCTGCGTGCCCGAGGTCCTTAAGCATTGCAAAATACGGGTAAGTCTTCTTAAACTGTTTTTTGTACCAGTAGTAAAGCCCGTTTATGCTGCCGCTTTTCAGCCCTTTTAATGCCCAAAGTTCCTGCGTGCGCTTTGCAAGGGCAACAAGCTGCTCTTTTGTAAGAGAATGCGGGTCTGCGCCGGAGAGCTTTCCAATCGCCTCGTTGAATAGCGCGGTGCGGTATTCAATTTTGGAATAAACCGAGGGCTTTGCGCGCTTCTTTGCTGCTTCCTCAAGGTCTTTCTCTGTGATGCCAAACTGCTGCGCATATCCCAAGTCAAGCAGTATGTCATAATATCTGCCTTTTCCAATGCTGGAATAATAGATGAAAAAGCCGTATAGGTTGCCGCCTTCGACTTTGTGCCTTTGAAAATCCGTTTTTCCAATCAGGAGGAGGCCGTCCTTTGTTAACGCAGCCCCCTTGCCGTGGACTTTTTCGTAAAGCGACAGGAACAATTTCCTTCTTGCTTCCAAATCAGCATATTGGCTTGGTTCTGCACTCGTAACATAAACCTCATTTTTCATGTCTTCTTTTTTTATGCCAAGGAATTGGGCATAACCCAAGTCGTTGAATATGCTGAAAAGTACTCCGCCCTCAAACCGTTTGTACCAGACGTACAGGCTTGCAGCGCTGCCAAAGCTTGTTTTGCGCCACAAAGGGTTGCTAAAGTCGGTTTTTACGAGCGTGAGGATTTCTGCTTTTGAAACCTCGGCAGCAGGCTTTCCGAACTTGTTTTGCAAAAACTCGGCAAATGCGGCTGCGCGGTTTTCTTTTACATTGAATGTGGGTTTTGGCATCTTTTTCACTTTTTTGTTTTCTTATTTAAAAACGCAGGCATTGCTTTGGCGCTCCCTTGGCATGGCGGGCGCTCGGATTGATGTTATTTATATGCTAACGGATGTATTTAAACGTATTTATCACGGTTTTGCGGCGAAAAATGCGCAGGCATTTTCTGTGGGAATTAGTTATAATAAAGGCTTTTAAACATGGGCTGCAATTAGCCTGCATGGACCTAAAAAACGCTGCAAAACTTGCTGGATGCGTGCTCCTGTGCGAATTCGCAGGCGCGATTGGCGCTATTTTTACAATAAAGTCAATTCCAACGTGGTATGCGGCGCTGAACAAGCCCTGGTTCACGCCGCCAAACGAGATTTTTTCGCCTGTATGGATTGCACTCTATGCTCTCATTGGGATTTCGCTTTTTCTTGTATGGCAGGAATACGAAAAGGCAAAGGAAAAAAGCGAGGCAAGGGAGGCGATGCAGGTGTTTGCAATGCAGCTTTTGCTGAACTCTGCATGGGCGATAGTGTTTTTCGGTTTCCAGTCGCCGGTTGCGGCGCTTGTGATTGTGGCGCTGCTTTGGGCCGCAATAGTGGGCACAATAATGAAGTTCCACGGCATCTCAAGGAACGCGGCATACCTTCTTGCGCCTTATGCCATATGGGTTACGTTTGCGGTTGTGCTGAACTTCTTTATTGTGATATTGAATTAGGCAGGGCAGGCTAGAGTGCTTTCTTCAAATATTCACCCGTGTAGCTGCGCGGGCTTTTCGCAATCTCTTCGGGCGTGCCTGCCGCGATTATTTCTCCCCCGTCATCCCCGCCTTCTGGGCCAAGGTCTATTATGTGGTCCGCTGTCTTGAGCACGTCAAGGTTGTGCTCTATCACAAGCACGGAGTTGCCCTTTTGCACCAGGCGCTGGAGCACCTCAAGGAGCTTTGAAACGTCCGCAAAGTGCAAGCCGGTTGTGGGCTCGTCAAGTATGTAAAAGGTTTTTCCCGTGCTCTTTTTTGAGAGTTCTGAGGCAAGCTTCACCCTCTGTGCCTCGCCCCCCGAGAGCGTTGTGGCAGCCTGCCCAAGGCACATGTACCCAAGGCCCACATCATAAACGGTTTGCAGCTTCCCTTGTATTTGGGGGATGTTTTCAAAAAAGGAAAGCGCTTCCTCAATGCTCATGTTGAGCACATCGGAGATGTTTTTCCCCTTGTATTTTATGGAGAGGGTTTCGCGGTCGTACCTTTTTCCGTTGCACTCTTCGCAGGGGACGTATACGTCTGGCAGGAAATTCATCTCTATCTTTATCACGCCGTCGCCCTCGCATTTTTGGCACCTTCCTTTTGGGACGTTGAAGGAGAACTGCCCTGCATCAAAGCCAAGCGCGCGCGCTTCTGCAGTTGAGGCGAAAAGCTCGCGTATGGGAGTGAATGCCCCTATGTATGTTGCAGGGTTTGAGCGCGGCGTGCGCCCAATCGGGGACTGGTCTATGCAAATTACCTTGTCTATCTGCTCCAAGCCGTCTATTCCCTTGAATTTGCCCGGCTCCTCCCTGCTTCCGTTGAAATGCTGCGCGAGCGCCTTGTAGAGTATTTCGTTCACGAGCGTGCTTTTGCCGCTTCCGGACACGCCGCTTATGCACACGAGCACGCCAAGGGGGATGGACACGCTTATGTTCTTGAGGTTGTTTTCCTTGCAGCCTGAGAGGATGAGTATTCCATTAGGAGTTCGCCTCTTTTTTGGGACTGAAATTGTCTGCTGCCCGCGCAAGTATGCGCCCGTGAGGGAATTCTTGCTTTTCTTTATTTCTTCCGGGGTGCCGCATGCGACTATTTGGCCGCCGTGCACTCCTGCGCCAGGCCCCATGTCCACAATGTAGTCTGCCTCAAGCATTGTTTCCTCATCGTGCTCAACTACTATGAGGGTGTTTCCCAAATCGCGCAGGTCTTTTAGCGTGCGGATGAGCTTCGCATTGTCCTTTTGGTGCAGCCCTATTGAGGGCTCATCAAGCACGTAGAGGACTCCCGTGAGATTGGAGCCTATCTGGGTTGCAAGTCGTATGCGCTGCGCCTCGCCTCCTGAAAGCGTGCCGCTTATGCGGTCAAGGGAAAGGTAGGAAACTCCCACGTTTATGAGGAAATCAAGGCGGCTTTTTATTTCCTTTAGGATTTGGCGCGCAATCATTTCCTCGGATTTTGTGAGGGGGAGCTTTGAGAAAAATCCATATGCGGAATCTATTGAGAGGCGCGTTGCGTCTATTATGCTTTTTCCCTGTATTTTCACTGCGAGTATTTCGCTCTTGAGGCGTTCGCCCTTGCATATCGGGCAGCGGCTCTCGCGCATGAATTTTTGTATTTCCTCGCGGCGGTATTCGGACTGCGTTTGCTTGTACAGGCGCTGCAAATTCGGGATTACACCCTCAAACTCATGGTTGCCCTGCCAGCTGGATTCGGATGTGCGGGATTCGTACTTGAAAGGGATTTTTTCATCAGAGCCGTACATGAGAACTTTGAGTTGCTCTTTTGTGAAAGCCGAAATTTTTGTGTTCAGGTCAAAACCGTATTTCTTTCCTACTGCCTTGAGCATTTGGGAGTAGTAGCCTGCGAACATTGTGCTTGCCCATGGGCGGATTGCGCCCTCGAGAATTGATTTGCTTTTGTCCGGAATTATGAGGTCCTCGTCAAGCTCAAGCTTTATGCCCAAACCGTGGCAGCCCTCGCAGGCGCCAAAAGGGGAGTTGAAAGAGAACATGCGCGGCTGGAGCTCTCCCAAGGAAACCCCGCACTCGGGGCAGGCGTTTTTTTGGGAAAAGAGCAATTCCTTTCCGTCAAGTGAAATGAGAATTGTGCCATCCTCGCTTTCCGAAAGCGCGGTTTTTATTGCCTCAAAAATGCGCGAGCGCTCTTCCTGCTTGCACACAAGGCGGTCCACGATTATTTCTATTGTGTGCTTCTTTTGCTTGTCAAGGGAGGGGGAGTAGCCTTCCAGTTCTACCTGCTCGCCGTCCACGCGCGCACGGGAGAATCCTTTTTTCTTGAGCTCCTCAAAGAGCTTTTCATACGTGCCTTTTTTTCAGCGAACAGTCGGGGAGAGGATAAGGAGCTTTTTCCCTGCGCCCTGCGTGAGAACTGTTTCAAGAATTGTTTCTGAGGTTTGGGTGGAAATCCTTTTGCCGCATTTTGGGCAGTGCGGGATTCCTATGCGCGCATAGAGGAGCCTCATGTAGTCGTAAATTTCCGTAACCGTTCCCACTGTGGAGCGCGGGTTCTTGCTTGTTGTTTTTTGCTCTATTGAGATTGCAGGGGAAAGGCCTTCTATGGAATCCACGTCAGGCTTGTTCATGAGCCCAAGAAATTGGCGCGCGTATGCTGAGAGGGACTCCACATACCGCCTTTGCCCCTCCGCGTATATTGTGTCAAATGCGAGCGTGCTCTTTCCCGAGCCTGAAATGCCGGTTATTACGGTGAGGGAATTCCTTGGTATCTCTAGGGAAACGTTCTTGAGGTTGTGCTCGCGCGCCCCTTTTATGATTATTTCTTCCTGCATGGTAGCACCTAGATATATTTGCCGATATAGATATCGCGGCGTTATTTAAATTAGTGCTGGCAGCAGCTTTCCAGTGGCTTTGAAGGGGGCGATATTTGCGCACCCGTGCTTTCGCGCAGGCATGCAAGCTAAAACATTTTGGCGTACTCGTGCTTTTTCCTTCCTTTCCAGCTTCCCTTGTGGTATGCGTAGCTTGCGAGGAGCGGCAGCACAGAGGTTGCCTCCGCGTACACCATTTGCTCGTAAGTCGTGTCCACCTTGCCCCAGGAGCTTGCTTCCTTAAGGGTGGAGGAGGAGCACGCGCCATCGCGCACGTCTGCTACGGTAATTTGTATCGCGTATTTGTGCATGGGCACTTCTTTTCCGAGAACTTCCGCGCACACTACTGTGTCCTGCGCGAAGTTTTTCGGCACGCCGCCGCCTATCATGAGAAGCCCGCTTGTGGGCGCCTGCATTTTTATTCGCGTGAGCTCGTAGAAGTCCTTTACGGAATCTATTGAGACGTGCTTTTGCGGGTTGTTGTGCTGGTGCATCACAAGCCCAAAGCCAGCGCTGCTGTCGGAAAATGCAGGGCAGAAAATCGGGACGTTGTGCTCGTATGCGGTTTGGACTAGGGAGCCTTTTTTCTTTGCGTTTTTCACGAGGTATTTGCCCATCTCTTTTATGAATTCCCGCGAGGAGTAGGGGCGGGGCTCAAGCGAATCCGCGATTTTGAGTATTGTGCTGTCGCACACTTTTAGCTCCTCCTCGTCTATGAAAGTGTCGTATATGCGATCTATGTAAAGGCTGCGCATCTGGTTGTCGTCTACGAACGGGGTGCCGATGTAGTGGCGAAAGCCGAGCGCCTCAAAGAAATCCATGTCCACGATGGATGCGCCAGTTGAAACTATTGCGTCTACCATGTTGTATTTCACGAGGTCTGAATAGAGCTGCATGCAGCCGCCTGCGGAAGTGCTTCCTGCGAGCGTGAGTATCACTGCGCAGTCTTTTTCCGCAAGCATCATGTTGAAGATTTTTGAAGCGCGGGAGAGGTCGCGGGAAGTGAAGGACATTTTTCCCATGCTCTCTATTATTTTTGTTGAGTCAAACGACGTGATGTCTATGTGCTCTACTGTCTCTTTTAGCAAATCTTTCTTTGAAACCATATTCAAACCCCCGTTAAATGCACAAAACGTGCGCACACATTACATATTATATGCTTAAAGGGTTTTCTTTCCAGAATTCTGTTATGGGAGTGCTTGAGGAATTTTCAGCGTGGATTGTGTATGGAGTTCTTGGCATGAGGGCGGATGCACCCCTTGCACAGGCGCTGGACTTTTTCATTTATGACAGCATAAAGGTGCTGCTGCTTCTTGCTGTGATGGTTTTCCTAGTGTCTGTTGCAAGGACATTTATCACAAGGAAAAAGATAAGGGAGATGCTGGGCGGGAAAAAAGAGGGCATGGGAAACGTGCTTGCCGCGCTCTTGGGAATCCCTACTCCGTTTTGCTCGTGTTCCGCAGTCCCGATTTTCATAGGGTTTGTGGAGGCAGGCATACCGCTGGGTGTTACGTTTTCCTTCCTTATTGCGTCGCCGATGATAAACGAGGTTGCGATTGCGCTGCTTCTTGGGATGTTCGGATGGAAAGTAACTGCGCTGTATATTGGAACTGGGCTCGTTGTTGCGATAGTTGCGGGCATAATAATAGGGAGAATGGGACTTGAGGGCGAAGTGGAGAAATTTGTGCATGAGAACGCGAAAAAAGCAAAGGAGAAAAAGATGGGATGGGACGAGAGGTTTGGGGTTGCAAAGGTGCAGACGAAAAAAATGGTGATAAAGATTGCGCCTTACGTGCTTGCGGGGATTGCGGTAGGGGCGTTCATACATGGATTTGTACCAGTCGGAGTGCTTGCGGATGTTGCCGGGAAGAACAATCCCTTGGCAGTGCCGATTGCTGTTCTCATAGGGGTTCCGCTTTATTCCAATGCGGCTGGGACAATACCCATAGTGCAGGCGCTCATGTCAAAAGGGATGGCACTTGGGACCGCGCTTGCGTTCATGATGAGCGTTACCGCGCTTTCGCTGCCGGAAATGATAATACTGAGGAGGGTGCTCAAGCCGAAATTGATTGCAATATTTGCAGGCGTGCTTGCGATTTCTTTTGTGATTGTGGGATTGCTTTTTAATGCGCTTTTCTAGCCGCTGAATTTGGCTACTGCTCCATCATGCCGTCCTTTATTTTCCTCAGTATGCCGGCTGCAGGGTACCAGATGAGCAGGAATGCGACGGGTATTAGTATCAAGCCCTGCAGGAGCCCGTAGTCCGTGCCTGCGCGGGGGTATGTTATTGTTTTTGGGTAGAAACCGACTGTGGCATTCCCGCGCATTGGGATTACGGAGTTCAGGCGGGGGGTCCACACGTAAGTATTCTGCTGGTCAAGCGCTACCGTGGTGCATGCGCCTGAGCCTGGCAAAACGGCGACGTACGTGGCATTGTTCAGGAGAACTTCCCATTCAAAATCAGGCGAGGTCTTGTAGCCGTCGGAAAATAGCAGGTAGCTTCCTGCATCCTCAAAGCAAAGCACCGGGCCCACGTGGCTCACAAAGGGGGAGAAGCTTATGAAATCCGCAAGCGGGAAAATGGATTTTACGTCTTGTGGTATTTGCACGTCCCCGCTGCTGCGCGTGAAGGAATAGGAAACAATGCCCTCGGATATGTTCTTGCTTGCATCAGGGCTTGGCAGGAAAGTGCCCTGGGTGTATTGCACGTGCGGCATGAGCCACATCCCGATTGAGAAGGGAAGCATGACTAGGAGGATGAGGCGCACTGCCTGCCAGAGGAGTTCGCGATTTTCTTTTTCTGCCATGCGATAAAATTGAAGCCAAAGAATAAAAACGCCTTGCTGCATAATCCTGTTTACTGTTTGCAGGGGTAGCAAAGCTTGGTCAAATGCGCAGGACTCAGAATCCTGTCGGTTAGCCGTTCGAGGGTTCAAATCCCTTCCCCTGCATCCTATTTGCCATAACTGAATTTGGGCATTAGTTGGGGCAGATTTCGGAAAATCTACTTATAAGCAGGCAGCGAATTATTTGTAGCATAGGAGGGGATGGGAGGGGCGGTGCTTAAGGCCTCCGTATTGCTCCTTCCATTCTTTTTTTGGCCTTTTTCAGGATGGGCGGGAAAGCGAAACCCCTCGCTTCCCTTCCATTCTTTATCCTTTTTCAAGCACGCGCGGGCCGCTTCCAACGCCGCACACGAAAAGCTTTTGCACGCCGGAAACGGATTTGAGCGCCTTCTTTACTGCAGGAACGTGTTTTTGCAGGGTGTATACGTGCGCGTTGGGGCCTGCATCAAAAGTGTAGCCGCAAATGCTCTCGCCCTCTTTTTTGTTCAGGGAATTTATTGCCGCGACAATTTCCCTTGAAACATCATTCATGTAATGGAGGGGCGGCTTTGTGTCCGCCATGCTTGCGTGCATGCTGTCGCTCTCTTCCATTGTGAGGGAGAAGAAGGAATGCGCGTCTTTTTTCTTTATCGCGCGCTCCATATTTGCAATGCGCTCTGGCAATTCTTTCAGCCTTTTTTTGAAGAGAGGGCTTGTTTTAACAGTGCGCTGCATTCCCTCTGCGGAACCCACTGCCTTCTCGTGAGCATCCACCACTGCCGCAACGTTGCGAAGCTCTTTCCAGTGCGAGGCAGGGGCAAGCTGCACTGCATAAGAATCCAGCCCGTCGTTGCATTCGCCCGCGTTCCATTTCACAAATCCGCCTAAGACGCTCCTGGATGCGGAGCCTGAAGATAGGCGTGCGAGCATGGAAAGGCCTGGGCTTTTTAGCTTTAAATTAAGCGCCGCGTCTGCTGCGACTGCGAGAGCCGCAAAACCGGATGCTGAAGAGGCAAAGCCTGCTTTTGTGGGGAAGAAATTCTCGCTTTTTACGAGCACTTTCCACCTTTCGCCTTTCATGTTGCGCGCAGTATTTATTATGCGCATCACGCGGGAAAGCCCCTCGCCTGAAAGCTCTTTTTTGTTCAGGAAGGCGCGGTCCTTTTTGAAATCGCCAAACTCCACGCGCGTGCGCGTGCGAAGGGAAAAATCCATTGTAACGGAAATGCTGGAGTTCAGGGGCAGGACTAGCTTGCTGTCCCGCTGCCCCCAGTATTTTATCACTGCGATGTTGGGCGTTGCTTCCGCGATTGAGTGCATAAGCTAGATTTGGGATGAAAAGTTAAAAAACGCTGTTATAACAGGTCGGCACTATTAAAAGTTATAGGCCCATTCTTTGCGCAAGCTCAGAAAGCGTTTGCGCAAGGTTTCCCCTTTCAATTATCCGCACGCCTGCTTTCCTGGCATCCTCGTAACCTTGAGGGAAAATATAGGCATCGGTTATAATTGACTGGTTGGTAAAGCCCGCCTCGTTGAGCATGCGTATCTCGTTTGGGTCAAAGACAGACTGCACGCGCCATACGTAAGCAGGTTCCACCCCTGCCCTTTTCGCGGCCTCTTGCATTTGTGCTACTCTATCCACAGGGCCCTCCACCTTGTCTTTCCCTATGGCACGCGTCCCTATTATGCGGTCAGGGCTTATCAGGCAGGAGGTAGAACCTTGAAGTACATCTGTCCAGTTCCTGCCGTTTAAATCGGGCAACCTGGCAATTTCCTCGGGCTTAAAAATATTCAATAACTCGGTGAAAGCCACACAGAGCTCGTGCACTGAGAGTTCGTCTTTGCTTGTTACAAAATCAAGCACAAAACCGCCTTGCACTTGCTCACCCACAACTGTTTTCAGGGTGTTGAGGATGCGCAGTTGCTCCAAGGTATCTTGGAAAGGTGCCTGCAGTGCGAGCCAGCCCTTGAAATTGCTTTCTTTGCGCTCTTTGCGCTCTGCATAGAATTCTTTTCGGAATGCAGCCCTTTCGGCAGCCGTTTCTGCTTTTAGCTCGTTGAATTTGTGAGTGAAGAAGTCAATCAAGTTGAGGTTGCTTGGGCTATTTGCCAGATGCTCTGCCGCCCGTGGGCATTGCTGCAGTGCCATAAGAACCGTGAGATAGTCTTCTGCTTCTATTACAAGAGGGCGAAGGGCAAGGAATCCCTTAAGAACTGTTGAATTGCTTGTTTCCTTTGAAGTCCTGAATTCATCAGGCTCAAGCAGCTTGCCAAAAAAGCTTTTTGCCTCAAGCAAGCCTGCCTTGCGCATGCGCTCGTGGGCATTGAGCGAGATATAAGCGCATTCTCTGGGTCCGTCGTTCACAATGCCTTCAAAGCTGCTTGTAATTACGATTTTTCTTTTAGGTGTATAAAGTGTGTTTTGAACCATAAGCATCAATATTATATTGTGGTAAGAAGGGTTTTTAAAGCAAATTGGCACTCTAGTTTATCCTCGTGCAAACATCTTTCTTCCCTAAAAGGATGTTGCGCACGCGCGAGGGCTTGTTGCCGTTTGCAATGAAGGCAGGCTTGTTTGTTTTGAGAAGCTCAAGGAGCTTTCCGCGCATGCCGCCAGTTACATCTTTGTGCTTGGAATTCCCCACGTGCTTGAGGATGGAGGATGAATTGCGCTTGTTTATTTCGCGCACAAGCACCTTGCCTGCGTATATTCCATCTACGTTAGTGAAAAGAATGAGGCGCTGGGCTCTCTTTGCAAGTGCGGAAAGTATTGTGTCGCCGGAAACAACGCAGCCGCCTATTTTTTCGTCTATCACAACGTCACCGTAGAGGACTGGTGTGATGCCGAGTTTGAGAAGTGAATCTATTGCATCCGTGCAAAATTCAATTATTTTATTGTTGCGGGTTCTCACAATTGCAAGGGGAGGCACGCTTGCGCATGGGACGCCTGCCTTTGTGAGTTCTGCAACAACGAGTTCGGACAGTTTTGCAACGCTTTCGTGCGTTTTTGCAAAGCCGAGAGCCTGCGAATGGGTGCGCACGCCGTTTTGTATCTTGTACTTGAGGACATGGGGATGCCCAAACGACCCTGCGCCGTGCACTATTATGAATTTCGCGCCCTTCTTGTGAGCATGCGCTATCTGTTTGCAAAGGCTGCGAAGGGCTGGAAGGTTTGCCTTTTCAAAGCCGCTTTTGCGCGTAATTACGCTGCCGCCGAGCTTTACTATTTGCATATCAAAACCTGCGAGCACAAGTTATAAAAAGAAAGTGGGGTCACCGTGATTTTCACCAGAGGTTTCAGAGCCTGACTCTTCGGTTTCGAAGAGGGGGTGAGACCTCAGGGGGACCTTCGGAATGCATTGGTTCCCCCTAGGTTTGAACACGGACCGCCGCGTCCCGAACGCGGAAGCATACCAGGTTAGCACATGACCCCAGTAGGAGGGATTATGCCCAGGCAGCTATTTAAAAAGATTGGAACGCCGAAGGGCAAGGATTTTAAAAACTAGCCCTCGAGTGGTATAACAATCATAAGGGGTGATTAATTGAAAACGGTAAAATACGAAGTGACATACGCCGACAAGGCTGGAAGGCTTGAGCTTTTCATCCGCTGGATATGGGCAATACCGACCACGATAGTGCTCATATTGGTTGCAATACTTGCAAGCATATCGATGTTCCTGCAATTCTTCCATGTGCTCATACTTGGCAAGAGGAACAAGATGCTGCACGACTGGATAAACATGTATATTGCATACCACACAAAGTACTGCGCATACCAGTCTTATCTTACTGATGAGCGCAACCCGATAATGCCAGAATAAATCGCCCTTTTTTCTTTTCTTCTTTTCGTTTTTATCCCCCTTAGGGCAACCTTAATAAAATTGAGACTGGACAGAACTGCATGGAAGGCATGCGCGAAGGGCTCTATTCTGCGATTGCAAGGCTCGTAGCCGAGGCTGCGAAAACGGGCGAAGAAGAGGCGCTTTTGAGCCTTGAGAAGCCCAAGGGCCAGTTCGGGGACGTGAGCTCTAAAATCGCGTTTGACGTTGCAAAGAGGGAAAAGAAGAGCCCTGTGGAAATCGCAAAGGGGATTTGCGCGAGAATTGGGAAGCACGAGTGGGTGGAAAAGGCAGTTGCAACCGGCCCGTACGTGAATTTCCTGCTAACTGATGCGTTTTATGCCGCGCTTGCAGTCGAGGTTGCGGATTTTGGGGAGGAATTCGGCAAGGGGGATGCAAAAGAGGGGAAAGTGCTCATTGAATTCCCTTCTGTTAACCCGAACAAGCCCTGGCATATCGGGCACCTGAGGAACGCGCTCCTTGGAGACAGCATTGCGCGGCTGCTTTCCTTTGGCGGGGAGAACGTTGAAAGGCA
The DNA here is from genome assembly GCA_902384585.1 of Candidatus Anstonella stagnisolia. Taxonomy (GTDB): domain Archaea; phylum Micrarchaeota; class Micrarchaeia; order Anstonellales; family Anstonellaceae; genus Anstonella; species Anstonella stagnisolia. The sequence continues at coordinate 68,047 of CABMCJ010000001.1, read as the reverse complement.
GGACTACATTGACGATTTGGGGCTGCAGGTTGCGCAGTCCGTGTACGGGTATTCGAAATTCGGTGAAGGCAAAAGCAAGAAAAAATTCGACCATCTTTTGGGCGAGCAGTACGTGAAGATTGCAAAAATGATGGAGGACAAGGAAGAGGAGGCGCAAGTGAGGAAAATGCTGCACGAGCTTGAGGGCGGGAAATCCGCCGTGTGCATACAGGCAAGGCACATGGTGGAGCGGTGCGTGCTTGCGCAGTATGAGACCGCGTACAAATTCGGGATTTACCATGATGTGCTGGTGTTTGAGTCGGACATTGTGCATAATATATTCAAGGAGGGGCTTGCGCTTTTGAGGACAAACAGCGCGATTGTGCAGGAAAACACCGGGAAAAATGCGGGATGCCTTGTTGCGAAAATGGAAGGGGAAGAGTTTGAGGGCATGACGTCGCCGGACAAGGTGCTCATAAGAAGCGACGGGACTGCTACATATACCGGGAAAGACGTGATATTCCAGCTTTGGAAATTCGGGAAATTAAACGGCAAATTCAAATATGCGCAATTCGCAAAGCAGCCAAACGGGAAAGAGTGCTACAAGACAAGCGAGAATGGGAAGGAGATGGGGTTTGGGAATGCGCAAAAAGTGGTGAATGTAATCGGCATGGAGCAGGCATACCCGCAAAAAGTGATTGCTGAAATTTTCAGGCTCATGGGATTTGCACAAGAGGCGAAAAACTCAATCCACCTTTCCTACGAGCACGTTGGGCTTGCGGAAGGGAAATTCTCAGGAAGGGAAGGAAGCTGGATGGGCTTTACTGCGGACGAGCTTTTTGAGGAAGGGGAAAGGCGCGCAATGGAAAAGATAAAGGGCGAGATGGGGGAAGGGGAAAAGAAAAAGGTTGCGCACGCGGTTGCTGCGGGCGCAATACGCTTTGCGTTTGTTGGAGTGAGTTCGCAGAAGAAAATTGTGTTTGACTGGGACAAGGCGCTTTCCCTTGAGGGCGACAGCGCGCCCTACGTCATGTATGCGCACGCAAGGTGCGCGAGGATACTTGAGAAAGCCAAGGGATTAGAGGAGGGCGAGGCAGGGACATATTCTTACAATAAGGAAGAAAGGGAGCTGCTAAAAGCAATAATGGAACTTCCGCTTGCCGCGCAGAAAGCAGCCAGCGAGTACCAGCCGCACATCCTGTGCGACTATCTTGTGGGGCTTGCGAGCATGCTGAACAAATTCTATAATGTCTCGCCTGTGCTTGCAAGCGATGTGCCTGCGAATGCGAAGGCTGCCCGCTTGCAGGTTGTGCAGGCTGCAAAAGTTGCGCTCGCAAACGGGCTGGGAGCGATTGGGATAGAGGCTATTGAGAGAATGTGACCAACAGTTGGTTGGAATTCATTGGTTAAATACCGCGCGCACTGCGAGGACAGGGAGGAGGAGCAAAAAGTACTTTTAGATTCTCCAATTCTGCCTGGTTTATCTCTCCCTTTTTGTTATCAGGCAATTTTTGAACAACGGATAATAGAGTGTCAAGCTCAGTTCGATAATAGTAATCAACCCACCTAGGATTTTTAAGGTCTTCAAAGATTTTTTTAAGAAGGCGGACTTGCACATCCGGATTGTTTGTGGATCTTATTGAACTTATGGCATTCGCACGCAAATAACTGAAATCATCGTTATCATTTCGACAAGAATTGTCCCACGGCTTAGACTCGGTCGTTATTCGCGCTATTGCCTCAGAAATGCCCTCATAAAATTGGCTCTTCGTTTCTTCCGGTAAATCTCTTATGTGCATAATGGCGCGCAAGCTTAAATCATAGTTAGAAGATGCCAAAGCCTCGCTGATGAGACCTGCACTTTCAGTTATATCCATATTTGCTAGTATGTCAAAGGCAAGAACGTTAACAATTGCATGATTTGATTGCAATCCTAGTTTAAGAATGTCAAGTTTGTTGGCTCCAGTGAGGTTTGTTGCCAACTCAACGCCATACCTATTGTTCGCTTCTTCCGAAGAGTCAAGGAAAGACTTTGCTATGCGATAAGTCGTTTCTTCTCCCAATGAGCCTATCAAAATCACTCCGAAATTCTGCAAAGATGGGTTGTCTGAACTAATAAGAAATAGTGCCAATTCGGCTTTCATTGCCTGCGGAAGCTCGCGAGCAAGAACAAAAAATTGCGCACGGCTGTATCTAAAACAATCGGCAGATGGCTCCTCGTGGGGGCAGGGCAATCCTGCAACATATTTTATTATGTCACATAAATCTTCTGGCGGCACTGCTGCAAGTATTTTTTCGCTATACCCGCTAAGAAGATCTGGCAAGGATGCGGAGATACGCTCAAACGCCGGTTCAGAAACGACGTCTGTTATGCCTCGTAGATAATCCTGAAGATTCTGGGGCAGTGTTGCGACAACATCTCCTTCGTAAGTATCTGATAGAACTTTGAGGATATAGTTCGTTATAGCAATCTGGTTATAAAGTCCGTTCTCACTGCTCATTCTAACCGCAAGCCCGGATTTTATTGCTTCCAGAAAACGTGGGTCTAGCCTTTTTTGCATGCTTGCTTCGACCAAAGGCTGCAAAGATTTCCCAGATCCATTGCTATCGCCTCCAGTAGGATAAAGGAATCTTTTAGAGTGCGTTCCATAGCCTAGCGTCATTTAGATCACCTCGTGCAAGCTTAAATAAATGTTTAATAATAGTATTATATGGATATACATATTTATAAATATATCTACACTTTTAAGCCGGATTTGAGAAGATGTTTTCTGCACTTTTGCTCAGCGCTTTCTTTTCTTCCTTGCCTTTTTTGTTGGATGCGGCTTGCCGTTCTGCACGCCCGCAACGTCCTTTATTATGGCGTCTTTCTTTTCGCATTCCTCAAGAACCAGGGAAAGCACCTCGTCTATGCGGGAAACCGGGTGGATTTTTATCTTGCTGCGAAGGTGGGTGGGAAGGAAAATGTCGTCTGCATTGCTTGCGGGGACTATTATGTCCTTCATGCCTGCTTCTATTGCGGCTTCTGTTTTTGCGGTCACGCCCCCTACGGGAAGCACTTCGCCGCGAACGGAGAGCGAGCCGGTCATTGCGAAGTCCTGCCTGACGCGGACATTCTCCATTGCGGAGAGCACTGCGACTGCGATTGAGATGGATGCGCTGTCCCCCTCCACGCCCTCGTAGGTTTGGAGGAACTGCACGTGCACGTCGTACTGGGAAACGTCGCGGCCCATGTGCTTCTTTATTATTGCGGAAACGTTTTCAACAGCCTCTTTTGCGATTGCACCAAGCTTTCCTGTTGCGATAAGTTTTCCCTCGCTCTTTGAGGAGGCAGGGGTTACCTCTGCGACTATGGGCATCACAAGGCCTGAAGAGGCGCCCTCTCCCAAAACCGCGAGCCCGTTCACTTTCCCTGTTGCATATCCTTCTGTGGAGAATATGCGGTAATCCTTGCGGTTCTCTACGTATTTTGTGCTGAGCTGGTGCTCAAGGGTTTGGGAAACCAACCGCGCCTTTTGCAAGTGCTCTGGAGTAACGTATTTTGCATTCTCTTCGCGCGCAACGTCGCCTGCTGCGCGCACAAGCCCTCCAAGCTCGCGCAGGTTCAGGGTGAGGCGCTTTTTCCTGCCTGCCTTGCGGCGTGCATCGTTTATGAGGGCGAGGACTGCCTCGCGCGTGAAATGCGGGATTTTCTTGTCCTTTGCAACTTCCTGAGCAACAAACTGCACGAGCTTGTCCTCGTTCTCGGGCGTGTCGGGCATTGTGTCGTCCATGTATATTTCGTATCCGTTCCCCCGTATGCGCGAGCGAAGCGCGGGGTGCATGCGGGGCATGTCCACTATGTTGCCTGCTGCAACAAGCACGAAGTCGCAGGGAACCGGCTCGGTTTTCACTATTGCGCCAGAGCTCATCTCGGACTGGCCCGTGATGGGGTATTTTTTCTCCTGCATTGCGGTAAGGAGCTCCTGTTGGGAGTGCATCTTGAGCGCCGCGATTTCGTCTATGAAAAGCACCCCCTTGTTTGCGCGGTGTATTGCGCCGCTTTCAACGCGAAGGTGCGCGGGCGTGCCCAGGCCTCCGGACTGGAGCGGGTCGTGCTTCACGTCGCCAAGAAGCGACCCTGCCTTTGAGCCGCTTGCATCTATGAAGGGCGCGGTTTTCCTTCCGGTATTGTCCACTATGAGCTTGGGCTCGTTTGTGTCTGCGGAAAAGCCCATGCGCTTTCCGACGGTATTTGTGAAGCGCCACAAGAGGAAAAAGACGCCCGCGCCAAGTATTGCGGCGAGCACGAACCATTTGTTGTCGTTGTTGAAGGAATTTGTAGCATAGAGGAAAATTATCACGGCCATTATCATGAGAAGGAAGAGAAGCCCGCTTGAGGCGCCTGCCATCGCGGATACGGGGCGCGCCCTGCTGCTGTCTATTGTGAGCCTTCCAAGCCCTGGCTCGTTGTCCTCCTTCCTTATGGGGAACGGCGTCTCTTCGTCCTTTTGGGGCTGCTGCGCCCTAAGCGTTGCGGTGAGCTTCTTGAATTCCTCAAGGCGCGCATAGAGCGCGCGCAAATACGGGTTTTTCCTTATCTCGTCCTGCGAGGGGTATGTCTTGAGTATTTTCACAAGCGGCTTGTTCTCGTCGCGCTCATTGGGATATACGAGCACGTCCTCCATGTCGGTCGCTGGCATGAGCTCTGCCATTGCCTGCGCAAGCATGCTTTTGCCTATGCCGGGGGGGCCTATCATGAGGACGTTGCGCTTTTGCGATGCCGCTTTTTTCACTATTTTTACTGATGCCTCCTGGCCTATTACCTGGTCTATGAGCTTGGGCGGGATTGGAATCTCTTCGGTTGTTTTGAAGTCTCGCATAAGAACCACTAGAAAGCGTGTGTAAAAATCGCGCCTCAGCTTTAAAAAGATAGATGAAATCGGGGGGGCGTGCCAGTGGAAAGCCACTTTAGAAAAGATAATATGCGTTTGCGCCCGTATCTCCTTATGCAACGCATCGTGATGCTCCTTGACATGGATTATTTTTTTGCGCAGGTGGAGGAGAGGGGAGAGCCGGGATTGAAAGGAAAGCCGCTCATAGTGTGCATTTTTTCTGGCAGGGGCGAATTCGGGGGAGTTGTGAGCACGTGCAACTACGAGGCGAGAAAACTGGGCGTGCGTTCAGGCATGCCTATTGCGTTTGCAAAAAAGAAAGCAAAAGACGGCGCATTTTTGCCTGCGGATTTCGGGAAATACGAAAGGGCATCTGAGAGGATAATGCAAATCGTGAAAAAATACGCAAAAACAACCGAGCAGGCGAGCATTGACGAGGCGTATGCGGAACTGGGCGAGGAGAGCGAGGGGGATTTTTCAAAAGCTGCGGAAATTGCGCAGAAGATAAAGGATGAGATTTTGCAGAGGGAAAAACTTACGTGCTCGGTTGGGATTGGGGAAAACAAGCTCATTGCGAAAATGGCTGCGGAAATGGAAAAGCCAAACGGGCTTACGGTTGTGAAGCCACAGGAAATTGGAAAATTTTTGCATGGGATGGAAGTCGGCAAGCTTTTTGGCGTTGGGAAGAAAACCGAGGGGAAATTGCATGCGCTTGGGGTAAAAACAATTGGGGAGCTTGCACAAAAAGACCTGCTTTTCCTTACGGAGAATTTCGGGAATTCGTTTGGCAAATATCTCTTTGATGCATCAAAAGGGAAAGACGATGAGCCTGTGGAAGAAAGGGAAGAAGCGGGCCAGATTTCGAGGATTGCAAGCTTCCCAAAAGATACGCAGGACAAAAAGGAGATTGAAGGGTTTGTATCAAGGCTTGCGGAAGATGTTTTTAAGAGGGCAGGGGAAGAAGGGATGGAATTCCGCCAGGTCACTTTCACTGCAATACTTGAGGGGCTTGAGGCGCACACAAAAAGCAGGACTTTTGAGAAGTATGAAAGTTCGATTGAAGTGCTGCAAAAAACTGCAATGGAGCTTGTGCGCGAATTTGACCTGCGGGGGAAAAAGATGCGCCGCGCAGGGGTGCGCATCGGGATGCTGCAAAAGAAAGGGAAAGCTGGCGCCGGGGAGAAAACGAATGAGGGGAATGGTTCGGCTGGCAGGGCTGCAAAAAACCGGAATGGCGCGGGCAACAAGTTGGCGGGTGCCTGGGATGCCGCGCAGAAGAACCTTTTTGATTTCTAGGGGAAGAAAGGGGTTAAGTTAAAAAAGCGTGCGGGAGTAGAATGCCATGCGGTGGTATTAATGAAGAAAATTCTTTTGCTTGCAATGGTATTTGGGCTGTTTTTCGCTTTTGGGTGCCTGCAAAATGCGCAGGCTGCTCCGGAAGAAACAACTGCGGCGCCGCAAACGCCTGCTGTGCAGGTGCAAAAGCCAATTGAGCTTTGTGCAAATGCAGTAGGCGTGCAGGCGAGGGATGACTGCTTCATGGCATTGGCGCTTGCCGGGAAAAATGCAAGCATGTGCAGCAGGATATATTCAGCACAAAAAGTTGATGACTGCATGATGAAGATGGCACCTGAGGTGCCGTGCAGCAAGCTGCTGCTTTCTGCTGACAGGGACTCGTGCCATTACGGGATTGCGAAAAGGGACAACTCAGTCCTCCCATGCGCGCTTATTTCATCTGCCCAGGTGCAGCAGCAGTGCGTAAAGGAACTTACGCCCCCCTGCCTTGCCGAAACCGGCCTGGCTGCAAAGGGAGAGTGCCTTGCATACGAAAAAAACGATTTCTCATATTGCACGGATGATGCATGCAGGTACTCCTTCGGCATCGACAAGGGATCGTACAACGCCTGCCTTGCGATAGCGGAAGGGGCGCAAAAATACGCCTGCGAGGCAGTTGTGATGAATAATTCGGGAATTTGCGACAATGCAAAGACAGAGCCTGCGCAGGACCTGTGCACGGAGCTGGTTGCAGTCCAGACAGGGAACATAAACACGTGCGCAAGGGCAACGCAGGGAAGCGATTATAGGAACGGGTGCTACACGCAGTTTGCGGTGAACGGGAAGAACTACAGCCTGTGCGCATTTGCATATCCGGAAGTTGCGCGGGACCAGTGCTATTTTGACTTTGCAAAGAACACGGGGATATTTGAATCGTGCGCCAGCATCGTGAACACCCTTAACCTACAAGGATGCTACATTGTGAGCGCAAAGGCGAACAACAACCCCCTTGCATGCGGCGGCGTTTGGGACGGGAAGCAGAGAGGGGACTGCTATGGCGGAGTGATACTCTCGGGAAACAAGATAAACGTCGCATACTGCGCAAACATAGGCGATGCCATCTGGAAGGACAAGTGCTATTCGAAAATGGCACCGCTGTACGACGACAAGTCCCTTTGCCAACAAATAATAGGGAATGATGAGAAGAAGGCCTGCCTTGCGAATTTCAAGTCATAGGCGAAAAAAGCCAGTGGCTTGGAAAAAATAGGAATAAGGGAAAACAGGCTTATTCTTTTTCTTCCCCTTCTGCCTCAACTTTCTTTTCGTTCTTTATTTCGATTCCCTCGTCAGCAGCAGGGCTTTCTGCTGCAGGGGCGGCTGAAGCTGCGGCAACTTCTGCTGCCGCGGCTGCTGCTGCCTGCTTTTCCTCCTCTGTTTTCTCTGGGGTTTCGAATTCCTCAAGGGTTGCCTTGAACTCGTCGTATGAGGAGATTTTCCCTGTGCTCATTGCCATTTCGCGCGCAAGAAGGTAGAATATGAGAGCGAGCGAGCGGCGCCCCTTGTTGTTGCACGGGATTACCCAGTCAAGGTAAGAGGTGTAGTTGTCAGTGTCGCAAAGGCCGATTGTGGGAATGCCCATCTTGCCTGCCTCAAGCACTGCCTGTCGTTCGCCCTTTGGATCGCACGTGAAAAGGAGTTTTGGCTCTGTGAAGTCGTCGCGGTGCACGTTTGTGAAGGTGCCTGGGACAACCCTGCCTGCCATGAGGCGCGCGCCTGTAACCTGCGCGAACTTTGAGGCTGCGTTTGTGGAGTATGTGCGCGATGCGACTATTACGATGTCTTTTGGGTCGTACGCGGAGAGCATTTTGCCTGCCATGCGTATGCGCTCGTCCACCTTGCGAAGGTCAAGCACAAACAGCCCGTCGCTGCGTGCGCGGTAAATGAAGCGGTTCATGTCCACTACTTTCAGCTTTGTGCCGATGTGGATGCCTGCTTCAAGGTATTTTTCCTGCTTTATCAGCATGCTTTCTTTTTCGCTCATATTCTCAACCTCTTGGGAGTCCCGCAGAATTTTGCATTTCTGCAAACCACTTTCGGAATCACCCTTTAACAAAAATGGGGTCACCGTGATTTTCACCAGAGATTTCAACCACGCCTCTTCGGTTTTGAAGAGGGGGTGAGACCTCAGGGGGACTTTCGGAACACATACGTTCCCCCTAGGTTTGAACACGGATCGCTGCCACCCCAAGGCAGTAGGTTAGCCAGGTTGCCCCATGACCCCTTAAATCTAAAGCTTTCCGTATTTCACTACTTTGTCCATTACTTCCACGTGCGAGAGGAACATGCGCCTGCAGCAGTAGCGCTCAACGTCCATGTCTGTGAGCACTTCCGCTGGGTTCTCGCCGCCTTTCACGCGCTTTTCATACTCGGCGTATTGCTGCCCTATCACTGCGCCGCATGTAAAACAGCGTATTGGAAAATACATATATACACCTCGTGTTTACCTGTAAGATTTCTGGAACCTCGCGCGCGCCTTGGGGCCCTTGTATTTCTTGGGCTCAACGCGGCGTGAATCCTCCAGCATTATGAAGCGGTCCCTTTTCATGAACGCGGACTTGAGGTCCGCATCCTCTGTGAATTTTACGAGCGCGCGGGCGAGTGCTGTGCGCGCTGCCTGCGCCTGCCCCATGCTGCCCCCGCCGTGCACTTCAATTTGCACGTCTATCTGGGATGCGACTGCAGGTGCCATTGTGAGCGGCTCGTTTATTATTTCGCGCTCGTACGGGTTTGTAAGTGCAGAGAGGAGCATGCGGTTCACGCGCACTTTTCCCTTTCCCTTCTTTATGGATGCGCGGGCAACGCTTTCTTTCCTCTTGCCCCTAACGACTATTGGCCCGCCCTTTTTGGCGTGCTTTGGTGCTGCTTTTTTCTTTGTAACCATCAAATTCACCTCATCTGGTATCCGAGCGCCTGCGAAAGCTGGAGTATGGTAAATGATTGCCCAAGCTCTTTTTTCGCTGCTTCCATCTTCGTAATCTTCTCGTGGATGTGAGCTGGCGCGCCGATTTGCACGTGCAATCTTTTGTATGCGTCCCTTCCGCGCTGGGAGCTCCAAGGGAGCATTCCGCGCAGCATGCGCCTCACAAGGAGGTTCGGGACGCGCGGCCAGTGCGGGGATTCTGTGGGGTCGCGCTTGTTCACCTGCGAGCGGTGCGAAACAAGCTTTGCCTTTTGCACTTCAAGCGAGCCTGAGAGGCGCATTTTCTCGCAGTTGTAGAGCAGCACGCTCTCTCCTGCTATAAGCGCTTTTGCAATTTTTGTGCCGGTCCTTCCGAACACGGCGTTTTCCCCGTCAACATAAATCATTCTCTCACCTATTTTTACAAGCATTTATTCGTTTATTTTACGAGCATTACTCCTGTCCCTTTCGGATTTTCTTTCCTAAGCTGCGCGATGCTTTGCACCTTGCAGCCCGCTTTTTTCAAAAGAGCGGATGCGGATGCGGAAAAGCGGTCGCACGCAATCGTGAGCTTATGCGTCATTTTGCCACTGCCCAGCAATTTGTCTGTAACGAGCACTGTGTCGCCCTCCTTTGTAATGCTGGAGAGGCGGGAAAGGTTCATTCCCTTCTTGCTCCTGCGCGGCTTTTGCAGAAGGGAAAATGCGCGTTCCCAGAATGCGCTCTTTGAATTTTTGTTCTCTTTCTTTTCTTTCATGTTATCACCAAATTCTTCGTCACTCTTTCTCATTAGTTCAATGTGGGGGAAGGGATTCGAACCCTCGAAGACCTAAGTCACTAGCCCCTCAAGCTAGCGCATTTGACCAGGCTCTGCCACCCCCACTTCTTAAGCGGATGTTCTTCATGCGTGCTTCTTGATTCCCTCCAGTGCTTTTTCAAATTCGCCGCAGCGTTCCTCAAGGAGCGAGGATGCCGCAAGCAGAAGCGCGCGCGGCTCAAGCTGCATGAAAGATTCAAGGACAAAATGGTATTCGTCGTCCTTTATTTCATACCCGCAAAGCCCTGTCTGGAATTTTGCGTGCGTTTTCCCCGTGCCCAGTTTTGCCTTTGCCTCAAGGCGAAGGGACTGGTTCTCAAGGAGTTTTATGATTGGTATTTCGTCGTACCCTGGCGCGACTTTTATTTTTGCGTCCATGCTCTTTAGATCGCCTGAATATACCTGGCAGGGGCCGCGGGCATCAAGGGAGAAGAGGATTTCGTCCTCCGCGGAGTATCCGCTTGCCATGCGCAGCGGTATGAGCCCTATGCGGTTTGCAATGTACTCGTCAAAAAGCGCGGAGCCGTTCTCGTACACCATCGCCTTGTCTATTGCGAACACCGGCACGTGGGACATGCAGTAGCGGCGAAGCAAATTCGCGAAAGATACGGGGATGCCCTTTGCAGTAAAGCGCATCTTGTTCCCGCTTTCCTTTTCAATTTCAACCTTGATAGCCATTCGTTCACCTCGTTATACACGCCTGCCGCGCCTGCCGCCTGGCCTCTTTGTAGTGTCAGTCGGCGTCGGGGTAACGTCCTCTATCTTTCCTACGCGAACTCCCATCCTCGCGGTTGTGCGCACAACTGATTGCGCGCCTGCGCCTGGAGTGAGCGAGCCGTGCCCGCCCGGTGCGCGTATGCGGATGTGCAATCCGGTTATGCCGCGGTTCTTTGCGCCTTCGACCGCCTTTATTGCAGCCTGCATTGCTGCATAGGGCTTTCCTTCCTCCCTGTCAGCCTTCACAATCATCCCGCCTGATGCCTTTGAGATTGTCTCTGCGCCTGAGAGGTCGGTTATAGTGATTATTGTGTCGTTCTTTGAGGAATACACGTGCGCAATTGCCCATTTCAGGGGGCCGCGCTTGTATGGTGGAATCGTGGAGGGTGCTGCGCCTGCTGCAGGCGTTGCTGCACCAGCAGTTGTGGCCGCGCCTGCCGGAGCAGAAGTTGAAGTTGCAGGTGTTGCTGTTGGAGCGGAGGGTGCTGCGCCTGCTGCTGCCGGAGCATTTTGCGCCGGTGCGTTTGCCGGCGTTGCATGGGCTGCGGTTTTTTCAGCGTGCTTTGTTTCCTTTGCAACTTGTGTTTTTTTCTCGTGTTTTTTTTCTTCGTTCTCTGCCATTAGTATCACCTTATGCCGCTGCAGGTGCCGCTTCGGCAGCCTCTTCCGTGTGTGCGCTTCGCTTTGGCTTTTGCGCAACCTCGGGGACTGAAACGTCTATTGCCTTGTAGTAGGAAACCGCAGGTTCCTCGGAAACGCTCACCATGTAGCTTGGGATGTTCACCTTCTTGCCGTTTATCGAGATGAAACCGTGCGTCACGAGCTGGCGGGACTGGCGCATTGTGCGCGCAAGCGAGCGGCGCATCACGCGCGTCTGCAGGCGCCTCTCCAAAAAGTCGCGCACTGTGACTGTGAGCAAATCCTCGAGCGTTGCGTCCTGTTTTGTTATTACACCAAGCTTGGAAAGCTTTGCAAGTATTTTAGTGCTCTCTTCCTTGCCTTTTTCGCCAAGGGAGAGAAGCCTTCTTGCCTCGCGGCGGATTTTCTTCAGCTCCTTGAGGGTTACCCACAGCTCGCGCGTGTTCCTCAAGCCGTATTCGCGCTTGAGCGCGCTTTCCGTGGAAATCCTTTCCGCATCAAAAACCTTTCTCGGGGTTTCGTGCTTTTTTGTCAGCCTTCTTGGGTCACCCATTAAAATCACCTAAAAAATTATTTTTTCTCCGCAGGCTTTGCTGCTGGCTTTGCTGCTGCGGCTGCCTTGGGGGCTGCACCTGCTGCCGGCTTTGCGCCTGCTGCAGGGGCTGCTGCCTTGGGAGCTGCACCTGCTGCCGGCTTTGCCCCAGGGACTGGAGCTGCGCCTGCTGCCTGTGCTGCTGCACCTGTTGTTGCGGCTGCCGCGCCGCCTGCCTTTGCCATAATGCTTTTCCTGAGAACTCCGACTGTCATTCCGGTCCTGCCGGTTGTGCGCGTTCGCTGTCCGCGAACTTTTTGCCCGTATGCATGGCGGTAGCCGCGCCATGTGTAAATGTCCCTCTGCAATCCGACGTCCTGCTGCGTGCGGTATGTAAGGTCCGTGCCTATGAGGTGGATGTCCTCGCCTGTCTCAATGTCTTTTTGGCGGTTGAGCATGAAAGAAGGAACTCCAAATTCTGAGGGGTGCGAGAGAACGTACTCAAGCCTGCCTACCTGCTTCTCGTCGAGTTCGCCCACCATCGTGTTGGGCTGCACGCCGAGCTCTTTTGTAACTATGGATGAAATTGCTTTTGCAAGGTTTGTGCCAATGCCCTTCACGCGCGTGATGGAATTTGAAAGGGAAACTTGCCCTTTGATGTCCTTTCCGGCCAAGCGCACAATGCCGCGGATTTCCTTTCCGTCTGCACCGCGTATTATTTGCTGCGCAGCCTGCTGATGCTGGAAAGGCTTCTTTATGATTGCCTTTTCTGCTGCCTTGTCTTTTTTGTCATCGCGCATTTGCGAATCTTTCTTCTCATTTTTTTCCATCATATCACCGTGATATTTCTGTTATTCTTTGCCGGACATTCCATCATAATTTCATCCTGAACATAAGGGCGACGCCGGGAATGGGATTTTTGGGCGCGCCATTTTCCATGCGAAAGGGGCGCTGAACCCATACGGCCTTGCGACCACACGCTTGCTGGATATCATTATCTTATCCGCTGACGATTTTCCGTCAACGCTTTTGCGCGTCCCCATCGAGCGAACGCGAACGTTCGCGAGAGCAGTGCCCGTTAGGGCACTCCAATCTGGAGCGAGCAAAAGGGTTCTTCCAGGCGTGCGCACTACCAGGTTATGCGACCCCGGCATTCGCCATTACGCATGAACTTTTCACTTTTTTTGCCAGCATTTTGGGTAAGTGCCGCGCTGCATGCATACGCGCACGGGCTTCCCTACAATGCCCTGTTGCATCTTTGCGATTTCATCCGCATCGGCGAGGGAGTTGCATATTGCAACCAGTTCGCCCTTGAGGCTGAATGCCGCAAAGTTCAATCCCTTTCTTATTTCCTCGGAGAGCGAGCATATGCCTTTTGCGCTCAGGGGAGCGCCAGCGCACACTGCTTCTATCGCCGAGTCTTTTATGAACATCTTTGGGAGGGTAATCAAATCCTCCGGCAGTTTAAGGAGGGGACGAAGCTTCGTCTCATCCTTGCGCTCAAAATGCAGCCATGCCGCATCCGAAAGCGCCTGCAAATTCACCGCCGTCTCCTCGCGTATTCCCCCAACGGAAATACGACGCAGCTCGAGCATTGAAGCTCCGCCACATTTTTTTCCCACGTCGGAACAAAGGGTCCGTATGTAAGTCCCTGCTTCACATCCTACGCTAAAAAGCACGTCGGTATCCTTTATTTGGTGCACATCAATATAATAAATGTTTCTCTTGCGGGGCACCTTTCGCACGGCGGAAAGTGCTGGAGGGGTTTGTGTGATGGCCCCAACCTGCGATTTGAGCAAATTCAGGATGAATTTGTCGTCGTGGGGCTTTTTAAAGCGCATAAGGCACACGTATTCCTTCTTTTCGCCTGAAAGGTAGTGCAAAAGAGGGGTTGCGCGGTTTATTCCGACTGGAAGCACGCCGGAAACTTGGGGGTCAAGCGTTCCCGCATGCCCGCTTTTTGAGGCATGCAATAGGCGTTTTGCAATAGCATCAACCTCGTGTGAGGTGGGTCCCTGGGGCTTGTCCACTATCACGATGCAGGAAGACAGAATTTGCTCGATTGTGCGCTTCGCTGGGTAGGTTCCGTATTTGTCGTCTGTGGAGCAGTCTGCCAGCTTGAGCATGGCAGCCACCTTATACTGAGGCTACGTCTTTTGTGGGCTCGAGGTGGCGAATTGAAGCGCGCCTTTTTTTGTTTCCGACTGAAACTTCAACAAAATTGCCCTCGAGAACGCCTGTCACTATTGCCTTTTTGCCTGCGTCGCGGCCCGCCGTAATTACGCATATTCTTCCCTGTTTTATTGCAACCATCCAAATCACCTTTATTTTTCTTCACTGTTTTTCCTTTATTGCTTTCACAATTTTTTCCGCAACTTCCTTTGCACCTATTTTTTCCACGTTTATTTGCAAATCAAAAATTTCATGTTTCGTTATGTCTATCCCGTACACTTTCTTGTAGCGGGCGATGTTGTCCGCATCGCGTTTTTTTATGTGCGCAATCGCTTCTTCCTCACTCATGCCTTCCCTTCCTGCGAGGCGCTTTGCGCGCACCTTTTCAGAAGCCACAAGCCATACGCGAAAGTCCGCGTTTTTTACCATCCAGGGCGCAAGCCAGGTAGTTATAACGCAGTTGCCTGCAGATGCCTGCCTGCGCAGCTCATCGTCGAATTTCCTGTCTATTTCGCCGTTCTTGCTTTCTGCGGCTTTCTTCTGGAATTCCATGAGTGGGATTCCTTCCAATGCGGCCAGGTCCTTGAACGTGGGGTCCACGATGCGCAAGCCGAGCGCTTCTGCAACGTATTTGCCCACTGTGTTCTTGCCGCATGCAGTAAATCCGCCCACGCAAATTATCATTTTGCTCACGAAGAACTTATTTTTTCAGCAAAGGCTTTACATAGGGGAGCAGGAGGATTTCAACCTCTGTTTCCTGCATTGAGCCGTCCTTTACCCTCTGTGCGTATATTATCGCCTTTCCGGTGCACATGTGGCAGAGGTTGCCCCCGTAAATGCGTGTCGGGTGGCGCGCGCTCTTTGGAAGAGAGGGGAGTGAGTGCGTTGCGTGCAGGTTTCCCTTGCACACTGCGCACGCGTGCTTCATTCCCTTCACGCGCCTCTTGTAAATAGTCGTTGTCCCCTGCGGGGTGCGCCTCTTCACTTTGCGCACTGAGTTTGACCTGTTTTTTGGAGATGTCATAAAAATACCTCTTTCTACCCGTAATTAAGCGGTTCTTACCTGCTTAAAAAGCTTATTTTTATCTCAGAACATGTTTAAAAGCCTTATTGCATTGAAAGCGTTGCGCATAAATTAACATGCATTTCAATTAAGAATAACTTTAAATAAGGTTTGCGGCATAAAACATACGTTTGGTTCTGGGTTTTTGAATGGTGGAAAAATGAATAGAAGGCTAAAGGACTTGCAGGTGCAAATAAACAGGGAGCAGAGTGCGGGCAGTGCTGCGCCCGCACCAGCAGTGCGCAGCTGGGCTTGCATGAAGCTGGGAGTGGAGGGCACGATTAGGCTGGAAGAAGAAAAGAGGGGCAGCGTGCAGCGCTGGAACGCACTCTATGAAAAAGACGACTGGAAGAAACCCGAATCAAGCAGGGACGTGAAATACCAGTCAGAGGCAATTGTTTTTTTGCAGGAGCTTGTGGCGATTGGAATCACGCTGCGCCAAGCCGCACAATACGTAAGGGAATTCAGGAGCACGGATTACGGGATAGTGCTTGATTTGAACGCAGGCTCTTTTTCAGGTCTTATGGCTGCAAGGGCAAAATTGAAGGGCGCAGGGGAAAAATTGGAAACCGCAGGGAAGGAAGGCAGCGGCCCCAGGGCACGCGCTGCGCAGCGCGAGATGGAGAGTGCCCGGGCTGAGATCAATGGGATGAAAGCAGATGAGGCAATGCTTGAGACCCTGACCCACATGCTGCTTAATTCCCTGTTTAGGGAGGAATTCGCAGAGCACGAAGTGTATGCGATACAAAAATTCGCGGAGAGAAATGCAGGGTTGCTAAACAAGGCGAACATATATTTGGCGGCGGATACAAGGGGCATAGCTAGTTTTGAGGGCATAGCAATGCTTGCAAAAATCCTTGAAAAGCACGTGCTTACGCCAGAGGCAAAAATAAGTGTGGCGGCGCAGTTTTGCGAATATGCGAAAGGAGAGCTTGGGAAAGGCGTGAAAATCAGCGGCACGGAAACATGGATGTTCGGCCAATTCGAGACTGCGTTGGAAAAAGGGCATTTGGACCTGGCAGGGGACGACTCTGGCATACGGCTGACTGTTTTCATAATGGCTGCGCTGAGGATTATAGAGTTGAAAAACAAGCCGTTTGAAGGGCTTTTCCTGAAATAATTCTTCAGGCCTGCTTTCCCTGTGAAGAAGATTTTTGTTCCGCCTGCCTTTGCTCCGCGGCTTTTTGCTCAACCGTCTTGTCGGAAACAAGCGGGAGGTAAATGTTCATTTTCTTCAGGATGCCTTTTGCAAGCGAGAAGAGAAGGCTGAACACAAAGGAAAAGAGTATGAAAACGCCCGTCGTGCCAACAAGCCTTCGTATGTTAAGGAGTGGCAGTGGGACGGGCAGGTCAACAAAATAGAAAGTGCCGTTGTTTATGCTCGCATCAACCTTATCTGCCTGCTCGCTCACGTTTGCGTGAAGCTGGACTGTTTCGCCGATAGTGTAATTTGCCTTGTCCGTGTAGGGCGAAATGGAAATTGTTTTTGCGCCAAGCACGATGTCAATTATGCTGTGCTGCTTTGCCTGCAGGAACACGTCTTCAGGCTTGCCTTTTTCCACGTAGAAGGCGGTTGCATTCTGCGCGACCTGGGCATTGTTTTGGAAAGCCTCTGCGGAAAATACCCACGCGCCCTTGTGCGAGGTTGGGTTGAGCAGAAGGCAGTTGGAGTATACGAGGTCGTTTGCGATTGCATCGCAATGCGAGAGCAGGCCGTCGTCAAAAAGGACAATTTTGGAATCATCCAGCATGTAGGGCTCGACTGCGGAAAGCAGCATTATCACAGGGATGAAAAGCCCAAGCGTGATTGGGAGCATGCGCATTTGCAGGGACATGAGCTCGCTTAGGAGGGGGGACTGCTTTTTCATGAGCTCCTCCACTGCCGCGTTGTCTTTCCGCTTTGATGCCTCGCCCACCTGCTTGTTTATCGCGTTCAGCTCTTTTTGTATTTCCATGAGCCGCTCGGACTTGCCGAATTTCTTTTGCAGGAAGTTGGAAAGCACCACGTACACGACTGCGCAAGCCATAAGGAAAATGGTGAATGAGTTCTGGTCAAAAAAATCCATTGCAGCACCTTGATGTTCCCCATCCTGCGCCTTAAAGAAGGGAAGAAAGCTTTTCGCATGCAGCCGAAAGCCCCCCGTCGCGGTTTATTATTATGCATGCGGGCGCACCAGTAAAGGAGGAGTATGCGGCCAGATACGCGCGGTTTATGCCCTCGTGCGCAACAAGCCCTTCCTCATCAAGCTCGCGCACGCGTCCCGCGCTTCCTTCCATGTCCTTTCTCCTGCGCGCAAGTATTTCCGCCATCGGGGCGGTTATAAGGACCAGCCCGTCCACCTTGAGCCTGGAGAGAAGCGAAAAAGGCAGCCCGGGGAGATAGCCGCGCGGGGTGTTCACGGAACAGTGGGTATCGAGGATTATGCTGCGCTTTTCGGCCGCGAGCTTTTTTGCAACTAGGGATTGTATCTGGGACTGCGATTTTATGTCAAGCTTGCGGATTTCGTCGCGGTGTTTTACGTTGAATTTTTTTTGCGCGATTTCAAACATCAAGTCCCCGTAGTTGAGGATTTGCCTGCCCTTTGCAGCAGTATTTTTGAGGACGGTGGATTTGCCTGCGCCAGGGACGCCCATTACGATTATCATGCCCATTTCATCACCTTTTCAAAAGCCCAATTCCCGGACAGACTGCCCGGCGCATTCCAAGGCGCCCGTTTCCAAACAGCCTGCCCAGCGTGTTCCAAATCTCAATTGCCAAACAGCCTGCCCATCAGGGGTATGGAATCGAACGCATGCCTTGCCTCCAAATCCTCGTAGAATTTGTGCAATATGCCCACCGTGAGGAGAATTCCGGTCCCTGTCCCAAGCGCGCCTGTCATGTCCGCCATTGAGGCAAGCAGCCCCACGAATGCGCTGCCAAGTATTGTGATTGTCGGGATGTACCGTTCAAGTATCCTTTCTATTATGCGCGGGTCGCGCCTAAAGCCTGGAACCTGCAGGCCGGAATTGTCAAGCTGCTCTGCAACGTCCTTTGCGCTCATGTTCGCGGTTTCCACCCAGAATTGGCCGAAGAGCACGCACAGCACCACCATGAACAGTATGTAAGTCATTACGTGCACGTATTCTGGTATGCCGAAGATGGGCGTCTTGGAAGTCGCAAGATAACTCATGTAAGCGCCGAAATTTGAATTTGAGGGATGGTAGATTGGGGTGATGAAGTACAAAAGCCCGTCGTACATCCTGCCGCCCGAAGAAAAGCCTATCACGGGCACCAGGTCAAAGCCCGAGGAGCATTTGCCTGCCGCATCGAGGTACGAGCCGCCTATGCACATGTGCTTTCCCTCAAGCGCGGGCGCCATGAAAGACATGTTGAGCAGCAGCGCGGATGCAAGTATGACTGGGATGTTTGAAACGTAGAGGAACTTTATTGGGAAGCGGCTTCCAAGCCCGCGCGCGCGCTCAAACGCAAGCGGGATTTCGACTTTTATGCCCTCTGCATATACGACTACAAGGAACACAAGGGCGGTGAAAAAGAGCGGAAGCATCACTACGATTGCATTGGGGATTGCCTCTGCTCCCCCTGAGAGGAGCGCGCTCACAACGCCGTTCTGGCCCGTAAGCAGGCTTATTGTGCCTCCCACTACGGAAAGCGAGACACCGGCTGCGATAAAGAGGGAGATTCCGCTGCCTATGCCGTACTTGGAAACTATTTCGTCAAGGTAGAGAAGGATGAGGGAGCCGAGCGCGATTTGGAGTATCACAAGCGCCTGCATTGCAACAAAGCTGCCGAAAAACGGCGGTTCTATGAGGAACTGGGCAGCATTGTTGTTTGCGCTGCTTGCAAGTATGTATATTGCCGCCTCCACAAAGCAGAGGATTATTGCGAGCAGTTTCTGGGCCCCTTGGAAAGTTGCCTTTTCCTCTGGGTTGCTCATGTCCACTTTTATTATTTTCGCGCCTGCGAAAAGCTGCAGGAAAATGCTTGCGAGCACTATGGGCCCGATACCAGTTGTGAGGAGCGAGCCCATCCTGCTTGCGGTAACGACTTGCAGGAAATCAATTGAAGCAAAACGCGCGGGGTTCACGCCCACTGCCGGTATGTTGTACATTACGAAGAACGCAAGGAGCGCGACAAGGGTCCACATGAGCCGCTCATGTATGCCCGGCTGGTACTGCGGGACTTTTATCTCCGGTAGCAGGTGCAATATCGGCTTTAGGAAATCAAGGCTGCCCATTTAGATTCACACTCCCAAAAAGTCTATTCATTATATATGAGATATTTATAAAGGTTTAAGATTTTGGGGCGGTTATTTCCCCTTTTTCTTATGCGAAGGCGTGCTCTTGTGCGCTGCCCCTTCCGTTTTTTTGCCTAGGTTGCGGAAGACCTCAAGCACGCCCTTTTTGCCATTGGGGAGCATTATGCCAGTGTGGGTTATTTCAAAGGCATTGCCTCCCGCCACGCCGGATGTTGTTATTGCCCTTGTCTCCCCTATTTTTATGGGCTTTTTGAGCGGGCAGCCCTCGCATTGCCTCTTGTTGTCCTTGTAAACGGCATAGCATTTTTTTCCGATTGCCTGCCTGCCGAAAATCTTTATGAAGACTGGGTTCATGTACACTATCCTGAGCTTTTCGTCAACTATGTCTATGCCTTCAATGAGCGAGTTCAGGATTGTTTCGGAAAACGCTTTTTGGTATTTTAATTCTTCCTCTTTTTTCTTTAGGTCAGAAATCTCCCGCACGGTTGCCTGCAGCACGTCCTTGCCGCCTATGCTCATTTTTGTGAGAAGCACGGTGGCAGGGAAATTTTCGCCCTTGTATTTTCTGTGCGTCCATTCAAAGAGATTGCTGCCTTCTTTCATTGCTTTTTCTATCATTTTCTTGGATTTCACCGAGGAAAGCTGACCGTCTGGCTGGTATTTCGGCGATAAGTCGCCGGGGGTAAGGGAAGTGAACTCTTTCTCGTCCTTTGTGCCAAACAGCTTTATTGTTGCGGGGTTGCCGGCAGTGAAATTCCAGCTTGGCGGCTCAAGGGTCATTATTGCATCGCTTGAGGACTCATAAAGCGCGCGGTATTTGTCCTCCAGCTCTTTTGCGCCGCTGATGTCGCGGCCAGCGCTGATTATGTATTTCTCCCCTCCGATTTCCACCATGCGCATGCTTATTGACATCAGGAGTTTCCTGCCGTCTTTTGATTGCTGATGCATCTGGTATAGCACGTGCGAGCCTGAGAGCAGGGCTTTTATTGTGCCTTTTGTTTTTTCATTTTGCCCTATGGATTTGTCAAGGTCCGCAGGCCCCATTTGGAGCATCTCCTCGCGGCTGTAGCCGAAAAGCTGGCACGCATAGTCGTTCACATCAACGAAGTTCCCGGGCCCCTTCGGGGTCATCTTGTTCACCATTATTGCCTCGTTTATGCTGTTGAAAAGCGAAAGGTATCTGTCCTCCGCCTCCTTCTTTGCGCGCAGCGCCTCGCCTATCCCCATGTCCTCCTTGCTCATTCCCGTGCGCAGTATCGCAAGCTTCATGCTTGCAAGCACGCGGTTGAAGGAGTTCGTGAGCGCCTGTATCTCGTAAATGTTGGATTGCTCGAGTTCGACGTCGAATTTGCCCTTTGTGACGGCCTCAACCGCGCTTGAGATTTTGCTTATTGAGTTTATTGTGAGGGAGTTGAGGAAGAACACTATTATGAGCACCACAATGAAGGTTGTTATGGAAAATACGTGCAGGGCGTTCAGGCCGTTTTGCAGGGATATTGATGTTTGCTGGTTTGCAGCCTGCGCAGCCGCAAAGTTTGAGGAGATTATGCCGCTTACGTCTGCGAGCAGGTTGTCTTCAAGGTGGTCAAGTTCCTCTGTCTTTTTGTCAACAATAAGCTGCTGCTCTGCGTCTGTTTTGGGCAAGGCGGCTATCAGGGCGAGTATTTCTGTGTCCTTTGCGTCCGCAGTCATGAGGGTTTTTTCAAATTTGAGGATTTGCGCGGTTTCTGCGGAATCGTTTTGGGAGAGCAGGTTGCTTTTGAGGGTTGCAAACGCCTCAAGGCGCTGCCTTTTGAGGTCATAAAGGATTGAAATCTCCTTTTGTGCGCTGGTATAATTTCCTGATGCGAGGTAAATGACCGCAAGGTTGTTCCCTCGCGCATTAAGGAGCGTGAGGTACCTCACATTTATCGCAAGGTCGGTGTTGTGCTGCCTTGCCTCCGCAAGCTGCACCTGCGCTTGCACCTGCCCTATCACGATGCTGTAGCTGTTGTACTGGTAGAGCGCAAGCAGGATGAGGGGTATTATGAGGAAAAGCAATGCCCTTGTTTGCAGTTTCATGTAGCCACGCCTCTTTTTGCATTTGTTTTGCCGCCCTCGCCGCCCGCAAGGAAGAACGCGGCGCCAAGCAGCGTGAATGCGAACGCGGTCTGCAATGCCATTTCAACGCCCTGCCCGTCAAAGGAATAGTACATTATGGGGATTCCGAACGCATAGCCGGCAAGGGCGCAAAGCCCTATAAGGCAGAGCGCAACGCCCGAAACTCTCGTTATTTCACGCTCGTTCGGGTTGAAGGACACCGCGCTGCCTGCGAACACTACAATGAAAAAAGCGAACATTGTCACAACGTTGGGGCTTGCGCTTATGCCGGAAATGGGGGACACGCCCGAGATGAGCTGCTCAAAGCCTATGTTGATGCCGAAAAACTGCGCCACAAAAAGCGGGAAGAATATTATAAGAAGTACGGTCGTGATGACCGGGATTGCAAACTCGTTAAGCTCGGTATTTTTTTCCTGGCGTTCAAATATGAAATAAAGAAGGATGGAAGCGAGCAGGAATGAAAATGAGGTTGTGAGCCGCGTTGGGGTGCCTGGCGTGAAATTAAGCAGGGGCGAGACGCCCAAAACCCAGCTTATTGTGATGAGGGACGAGGATACTGCGATTATGAGCAGAAGGGCAAACGCGATTTTTTTCCTGTCCTTCATCATGCCACCATCCGTTAATACCTATGCTTGTTTTTTAAGTGTTTGGCTGTTGCCCCCGCCTGCTTTTCCGCCGCTTTTCTCAAGTATGTAATCTATCTGCTGCGCAAAAAGCCATACGTAGCGCTGCGGGAGTATTTTCTTTGCGCGAAGCCCGCCGACGTAGTCCACAAGCGATTCGTAGGATATGCCTTTTTGCGCCTTGAGGGTGTTGAACTCGTTTTCGCCAAGGGGGCCGAGCATATCAACGAAAAGCGCGCGCAGCTTCTCGTCAACGTCCTGGCGCCTTGAGAAGAGCACGACCACTTTCTCTATGTTCCTTGTGGGCTTGAGCGGGATGGTGAAATGGAACGTTGTGCCTTTCCCTGGCGTGCTTTCAAACCAGATTTTCCCCTTTTGGGAAAGCACTATGCCCTTGCAGATTGCAAGCCCCAGGCCCGTGCCGCCGAACTTTCGCGACATTGCGGACTCCGCCTGGAAGAAAGGCTCGAATATTTTTTGCTGGTCTGCAATGGAAATCCCGGTTCCGCTGTCCTTTACGCCAAAGAGTATGTAGTCGCTTTCCTGTTTTGCGCTTATTTCAACAATGCCGTTTTCAGGCGAGAATTTTATCGCGTTGTTTGTGAGGTTGCGCAGCACCTGCATTGCGCGGTCAGGGTCCACTTCCATTGCGGGCAGTTTCCCAAGCCTTGTAACGATGCGCACTTTTTTCTCCGGCATGAAGCCCTTCATTTCCTCTGCAAGGCGGAGTATGTGCGGCTGCAGGCTTGTTTTCACGAAAGTGAATTTCAGGCGCGCGGCCTCTATCCTTGAGATTTCAAGGAAGTCCATTATGATGCGGTCAAGCCGCTCTGTGTTGCGCAGCACTATGTCGATTGAGTCCGCCTGCGCGCGCGAAAGTTTTCCAAAGTAATTTGCCTGCAGCATTTGCAGCTGCGCGCGCATGGGGGTAATCGGGCTGCGAAGCTCGTGCGAGGTGATGGACATGAACTCTGTTTTTGCATTGTCCAGCTGCTTGTGCTCGATTTCAACTTTCTCCAGCCGCCCAATCATGCGGTTGAATGCGTTGCCAAGGTCCTCTATCTCGTCTCCAGTACGGATGTCCACGCGCGCGGAGTAGTTGCCCTTCTCGACCTCCTCTGTTGCATTGTGGAGCTGGATAAGGGGCTTGGAAATTTCGCCTGAGATGAAAAGGCCGAACACTACGGAAATCGCGAGTATGAGAAGGCTCAGGAGAACGAGGTTTAGCTCAAGTGAATTCACGTGCGAGAAAACCTGCGAGGTCGGGGCTGCGAGTATGAGCTTCCATCCATGCCCCTTGTAATCAAGGAAACCCTGCTCGGTTGCAAAAACGTAGAGCATTTCCTGGGTCCCTGGGCGTGTGTAAACCACGCCTTCGCCCTTGTCTGCCGCAAGCCTTTGCAGAAGCTGGGGGTCGAATTTTTCCTTGAGGATTTCATCGGTGTCCTTGCTTGAGAAAATTATGAGGCCGTCGGGCGCAACAAGGTCAACGTCGTATGCGTCCAGGCCGGCTGCGACAAGCTCGTTCAGCTTGCTTATGGGAAAGCGCGCAAGCACCACGCTTGTTATTGTGCCATTCGCATCGCGCAACGGGCCTGAAAAATGCAGCACTGGGACCCCGAGCGCCCTTGAGTTCACAGGTATTGTGCCCGAGTATATCTCGCCGCGCGCCGCAGGCGCAAAGAACGGGTCCATTGACTGGTCGACCCCGACAAGAAGCCCGCGCGTGTCGGCTATTTTTATGCCGTTCAGGTCGTATATTGAGGATGAGCCGTAAACCTGCCTCCTGTCCTCAAATGCCCGCAGGTAGTCCAGCTTTTCCCCTATGCTCCCTTGCGACATCACAGTGTTGTAACCGGTTGTGAGGGATTCTATGTCTGCGACCCTTTCAAACAGAAGGCGGTCGACTATATTCAGCCTTGCCTGCGCCTCCTGGCGCATCGTGCTTGAGACGCTTGCCCTTGCGCTGGAACTGAGCTCGTTTATGGATATTGCAGAGATTGCGAGTATGGAAAAGAAAATGAGCGCGAGCATTGCGGCTGAAATGCGCAGGTTCAGGCTTGTTTTCATGCAAACCCCTTATTTTACCTCTATTACCTTGTTCACGAACATGCTGCATTCCTTTATGAGCTGCTCCTGCTCCTGCTCGCGAAGGGCGTAGAAAACGCAGCGCGTGTTGCCTTCTGTGAGCCGGCTTATTGTGCTTGAGAGGAACTTTATTATTGTGGTCTTGTTCTCGTATGGAAGAAGGTTTGAAACCGAATCAAATATGAGGTACTTGAAATTGTGCCTGCTTATCTTGCTCACCACCATTGAAATTTCGGTTAAGGCGTTGGGAGAGCTCACAAAATAGCAGCCGTCCGTCTGGTCGGGCGTGTTTTTTATGGATTTTGTTATGGCATCCACGAACACGATGTTTTTCACGTTCACTTTCTTTTTCTGGAACATTTCGCGAAGCGACGATTGCGTTTTGTTAAGGGTAACGTAACACAGGCTTTCCTTTGAGAGCTTTTTTGCAACGTCCACTATTATGTCGTTGTACTCAAGGCTTGGGAGCAGCAGGAGAACCGCGCGGTTTTGGGAAAGTTCGGATTCGATGTTCATGGAAACCCCTATGCGGTTGCCTTTTTCACGCGCTTCACAAGCTCGTTTATGTCAAAGGGCTTTTGTATGAAATCTACCACGTTCTTGGACTTGAGCAGGTCTATCCTTTCCGCCTCTGAAACGCGCACCACGCTTAAGTAGATTACTTTTCCCTTTATCTGCGGCACGACGTCGCGCACGGGGGTTCCGGGCATCATGATGTCCATGAGCACAAGGTCGGGCTTTTTTGTTTTCAGCTGCTTAAGGCAGTCGTCGCCGTTTATTGCTGTGATGACGGAAAAGCCGTTTTTCTCAAGCACGGTTTTCACGCTTGAGCGTATGTCTTCCTCGTCATCAACAACCATTATTGTTTTTGCCATGCTGCTCACCTCCGGGGAAATTACTTGAGCGCCTTCTTCACGGCGGAAATGAAAACTGAAGGGGAAAAGGGCTTTTGTATGAAGCCGTCCGCATCGGTTTGGATGACTTCTTTTTGCGGCAGTATGGAGACGTAGAGCATTTTTATGTTGTGGTTGAATTTTTCGCGCATGAGCATGAGCAGGTCGTAGCCCGAGAGCGTGGGCATGCGCACGTCAATAAGCATAAGGTCGGGTTTTATGGACCTTGCAATGTCGAGCGCCTGCGCGCCGTTTGTTGCGCTAAGCACGGTGTAACCCTCCTTTTCAAGAAGTATTTTCATTGAGTGCAAATCGTCAAAAACATCATCAACAACCAGGATTTTTTTCGCCAACGCAACCGCCTCTTTATAGAGAGACGGATTGATGGTTTATATTCGTATTGGTAAGAAGGCTGCGCGGATTTTAGCGCTGGTTACTTGGGCTTGTTGCGCTCAATGTGACCGATTGCCTGGCGCACAAGAAGATGCGCATCTGTGGGTTCTATTTCAGCTAGAAGGCTTATGTGCTGGGCTATTTCCGGCATATTTTCGCGCACATGGGACGCAAGCATGCTCAGGTTGGAAAAATGATGCCCGTTTGCTACGAAGTCATTTATGGATAATTTGGGCTTTGTGCCCGAGCAGCACGCATGCATAAGCGCCACGTTGAAAGCAGCGACTTTGCCCGCAGGCATTCCGCATTTCCTTACAAGATAATCAAATAATATGTTGGACACGTTTATGCGCTCGCCGTGCTTGTCACGCAATTCGTCTTCTATGTGGCTCATTTGGACTGCCCTGCCAAACGAGCGTGCAACCTGCGCGCGCTCAAGGAACGTTAGGTAATTTGATATGTCGGATAGGAGCAACGACTGCAGGTTGTAGTATTCGTAACCGTGCTCAAATGCCTGCTTTGCGCCAAGGACTTCGAATACGGACAGTATGAGCTCATCGGAAACGCCGTTCTTGAGAGCCCACTGTATTGCCTTGAGCTTTGTTATCTGCGAAGGTTTTTCAACGCCTTTCAAAAGGGGAAGGTAGACGCTTTTTACGTTGTCGCTTATGCCTGCCGCGTCCAGATGCCCCTGGAAATCAAATTCTATTGGGAGCGCAACCAGGCATTGGCTGGAGCTAAGTGCTGCGGTTGATTCGTTTTGGGAAGGAACAATTTCAACGTGTGCAGGAACAAATGCAGAATTTCCAATCTGGTTGCTTTCAAGCTCTGCGACCCTGCCTTCAAGCGCAGCAACTTTTGATTCGTTTGCACGAACTTCTGCAATTAGGGAATCTATTTGCGCCTGCATATTGGGCTTTTTCCTGCTCAGTTCCATTGCGGCGCGCAGTTTCCTTGAGGATTCGGCAGTCTGCATCTTTGCTTCAATAAGAGGGGAAACCTTGTCCATTGCCTGCACGTTAACAGCCTGTATTGTTTCTTTTTTTGCACGTGCTTTTCTTTGGGTTTCTTTTGGAACGAAAGCTGAAAGCTGCGGCGGTTCCGGCAGCGGCTTGCCAAGGCTCCTTGCAATTATAGTGTTTATTTCGTGCACCATGCGCGCGAGCTCAAAATCTTTTGCAGCGCGCCTGGCAGCCGGGCTTGTAGCACCTGGGCTAAGTGTTTGTTTCATAAGCATAAATTGCGCATTTGAAGTTTATAAAGATATCCCTTTTAGTGGGCTTTTTACCACTAAAGAGAAGGGATTCGCTTATTTCTTCAAGGACGAGGGCAGCTACTTCTTTTCCTTGGAAGGCTGCGCAAGGCTCTCGGCTTTTCCGCCTGCCTTTTCTATTTTCGCCTTTGCGCCTGCCGCAAATGTGATTGCGCGCACGTGCACTGCCGCGGAAATTTTGCCGCTTCCAAGAACCTTTCCGGGGAACTCAAAGAAGAGCTTTCCGTCCTTGCTCTGGAGCTTGCCTGCCATTGCCTTTTGTTCTATTTCAAAGACGTTTATGCACTTGAGCGTGATTGCGCGGGGCATTGTGAAGCCTCCTCTTGTGAGGAACTCCGGCTCCTTGCTTGTAATGTAAGTCATGCGGTGCTTGCCCATTCCTGCGCGTCCCCAGCCTCCCTTGTTGCCCTTTCCTCGATTGTTCTTGGCATTTCCCTTGCCGTATGAGCCGCTGCCCAGGAATTTTCGCCTTCTTTTTGTTTTTCTTTTTGTAATCATATTCACACCTAAATCTAAATCCTAAGCATTGCCTTCAGGAGCTTGTCCATGTCCGCCCTTCTTCCGAGAGCACCTTTCGGGTACTTGAATTTTGTCTCATCGTAGCCGCCTGCGGGCGGTGAGAGGAAGAACGGGGTTGAAATCCCAAGTTCCACGAGAGCTTTTGGGTTCTCGTGCGCCTTTGCAGCGAATGCCGCAATCTCTTTCTCGTTAGAAACTAGAGAAAGCTTGCCCTTTTCGGATTTGCCCCTTTTTGCGAGAAGAGCAGTAACTGTTTCTTTTGAAACCTCTCCGAACGCAACAAAGTCGCGCACAAGGTTAAGCATGCCAAGGTTTTGGGGCGTGTCTGCAAAAAGGTTGCAGCTGTTCACCTTCTTGAGCTTGAGGCATTCCATTGTTTTTCGCACGTCAGGCGGGTTTGAGAACAATCCGCGCACGCGGACAACTGCGATGCATTTCATAAGCATAACCTCCAATTTAAACATCAAATTTAAGCGCTTGCCTCTGCTGCTGGTGCAGCCATTTCAACGCTCTTGAGCTTTGCCTTCCATTCGCCCTCAAAGCGCATTGTGTTCAGGCCCTGCAATGCTGCCCTTACTGCCATTGCATTGTTGAATATTGTTTCCGTGTGCCCTCGTGAGAAGCTCCACACGTCTTTTACGCCTGCAAATGTGAGCACTTTCTTTACTATCTTGTTTGCTGCAATGCCAAGCCCGCGCGGGGCTGGCTTGAGCGTAACTTCCACTGAACCCTGCTTTCCGATTACCTTGATGGGGATTGAGTGCGCTGTCTTGCATCCGCATTCCCATGAGCCGCATCCGAGTGGCACGCATACGATGTTGCGCTTTGCGTCCTTTACTGCGGACTCTATTGCGGGCTTTACTTCCTCGCTCTTTCCGCTTCCGATTCCAAAATGCCCGTTCTTGTCGCCTACGAGCACGATTGCGCGGAACTGCATTTTCCTTCCGCAGTCTGTCATGCGCTGCGTGCTTGAAACTTCAAGTGTCTCTTCCTGCAAATTCGGAAGGAGCGCGTCCGCGATTTCGGCCTCAAGGATTGTGCCGCCCATGTCGTAAATTTCCTCTATGGAGAGGATTTGCTTTGCCTTTACCTTTTTGCCGATGTCGCTTTTTGGCACCCATGCGGCTACTATCTCTTCCTTGGTCGGGCCCATGTTTCGTTTGTCGCGTCTATTGAACAAAGTATCACCATTTTCCGTCAGTTATTTTCTGCTTTGCAGCCGCAAACGCTTCTGCGATTTTCTTTGGGTCGAAATTCTGCTTTGAGTATGAGGCGAATTGCGTTCCGGATGCGGAGCCTGCGTATTTTGCAATGTGCTCGCCCTTTATGCGCGAAGCGTCAATCATTTTGGAGTCAAAGCTTGTCTTCAAGCCGGCATCAAGCGCGCCCTGCGCTGCTGCGAACACTATTGCGCCCTTTGAGGGGGTTGCAAGCCCGATGTCAAGCACAAAGTCCGAAACCTTTTTGGATGCTGCGAGCTTTGCCGCAAGCATTCCGGTAAGGTATGCGCTTGGGGTATTTCTCCTTGGGCACCAGCCGAACTTTGAGAGCTGCGAGGATTTTGCGCACGCAAGCACATTGTCTCCCTCTGGGGAAAACTGCACGAACTGCACAAGCACTCCCTTGCGGGATTTGCGCACCACCATGCGTGGAAGCTCTGCCTTCACGAGTGCGAGGCGCTTTGCGTAGTTCGTAAGGCTTTGCCTTCGGCGCCTGAATGCCACTTTGTATACCGGTCCTGTTGCTTTTGACATAATTACACCATTCTAGCTTATTGTTTCTCAACTTTCTTTGCCTTTGCGGCTTTCTTGGGCTTGTCTTCAATGTCCCCAAGCTTGTTTTCCTTTATGTATGCAAGCATGTTTGCGATTCCCCTAAATGCGCGCCCCTTTATCATGAGATAAAGCTTGCGTGCGTTTGCGGAGTTTACTTTTCCGTCGTCCTTGAGCTTTCCAAGCGTTACGCGAAGCGAGCGCACGCGCACCATCCACTCTTCCTTTGCGTCGGAGCGGCCGGATTTTGTGCCGCGGCGGCTTCCGTACCCGCGCCTTCTTCCTTTCCTCTTTTGCGCTGCGCGCTTTCGTGCGCGTCCCTTTCCTACGCCGAGTTTCGGAAGAACTATTATTGTGCCGTTGTCAATCAGGCTGCGCACGTCTTCGCGCGTAAGCGCCTCTTCTATTTTTTGAAGCTGCGTTGGCTCGAACTTTATGCGGTTCTCGCCGACCTTGAGAATGTCTGCAGCCATCCTGCGTATTGTTTTTACTCCCATAATAATCACTTGTTAAGAACCTTGAGGTTGAGCTCCTGCGCTTTCTTTATTATGAGCGCGCGTTTTAGCACGCCCACTCCGCCTGCTATGCGCACGACCACATTTTTCGCGCCTATAAGCTCTTTTGCATTGTGAGCGAGAATCTCAGGCAGGCCCAGCGGGTGCAAATTGCGCACGCTCTTTGCATTGCGGTGCCCGATTGACGGGGATGCGCCCATGTATTTTAGCTTGAGGCGCTTCTTGTTGTCAATTCCCCTTGAGGTTCTCCATGCGTGCCCTATTCTCTCTCGGGATTTTCTCCCGTAGTTGGGCCGGTGGAAGTGCGGGTGCTTTTTCTTTTTTATCTCTGCCATAAATATCACTTATTCATTCACTGGGTAAATGCCATCCTGGAAAACCCTGCTGTCGCGGTTGCGTATTTTTGTTGCGCTGCGTATGTTCGCAATCGTCTGCCCGACGTGCTCCTTTGAGCAGCCGCTTATTGTGAGGTCCTGCCCCTTTACTTCTATTTTCGTGTTGCCGATTATGTTTGCGATTCTGGGCTGCTTCTCGCCAATGAAATTCTTTATCATGAATTTCGTGCCCTTTGTTTCAAGGGACATTGGGAAGTGAGCGAAAATTACCTTGAGCTTTTGTGAATACCCTGCTGTAACGCCGTGCACGAGGTTGCGCATGTGCGCCAGGGACGTGTTCTGCATTGCGATGGGACCTGTTGCGTCAAGGGAATCTGCCTGCACGATGAGCTTCACGCTCTTTGGGAAGGTGTATTTCACTTCTCCCTTTGGCCCCTTGAGCGTGAGGGTGCATCCCTCGAGCTTTGTTGTTACGCCTGCTGGTACTTTTATCATGTGTATCACTTTAGTATATGAATGCTATGAGCCTGCCGCCCATTCCCTTTTGCTTTGCTTCCTCGTTTGTCATCAGGCCTGCTGAGGTGGATACGATGAGAAGCCCGAAGCCTACTCCGGGAATGTATTTCTGTTCCCATTCGTTCCACTGCACGCCCTTTATGGGGTAGCGGGGCTTTATTGCGCCGCACTTGTTCACTTTCCCCAGAAGCTTAATCCTGAACTGCCCGCTTTTGCCGTCGTCCACGAACTCAAAGTCCCCTATGAAGCCGCGTGCCTGGAGTATCTTGAGCGTTTCGCGCACGAGCTTGCTTGGTTTCACCTCACATGTGGGCTTGCCAAAGTGTTCGTGCGTTTTTATCGTGTTGAGCGCGTCTGCGAGCAAATCATTTGCCATAATTTCACCTAAAATTTCCGGAAGCCGATGTTTTCGGCTACCTCCCTAAAGCACCTGCGGCAAGTCTGCAGCCCGAAGCTGCGTATCATGCCGCGCGCATTTCCGCAGAAGCGGCATTTGCGCTTTCCCTTTCCCTTTTGTCGGAACTCGAGTGCCAGGGATTTTCTTTTTGCTTTCTTTTCTACCAACATATCACCATTTCTTATACGACGGTTATTCCAAGTTCTGCTTTTGCGAACTCAATCCCGTCCTCCTTTGTGAGCAGATGCTTCTTTCCGATTTTTGCGCATGCGCGCCTTCTTGTTGCTACCCTGTAGCCGTTTCTCTTGAGCGTTACGCACACGTCAAACCCAATGATTCCGATTTGCGGGTCGTACTTTGCGCCCTGTATGTCAATGTATTCGGGAACGCCGAATGAGAAGTTTCCTCTTGAGTCAAATGATTTTGCAGGAAGCGAATTCGCCTTTACTGCGAGCGCTTTCTTCAGGAAGTCAAGTGCGACCTTGCCGCGCATTGTTGTTTTTGCGCCAATCGGGTCTCCCTTCTTTATCTTGAAGACCGGGTTGCGAACGTGCGCGGTTGTTGCAACTGACTTGCAGCCGGAAAGGCGCGTGAGCAGTGATTTTGCGTTTTCAAGGTCTGCCCCTGCGTGGCCTACGCCGATGTTCAGGGTCACCTTGTCAACCTTTGGTTCTCTCATTTCCATCTTAACACCTAATTGAACGTTTCATCCACTGCAAAGAGGTATTTCGCGACTGTCACGAATTCGCTGTTTGCCCCCTTGAGCTTTGCTTCTGCATCCATGCTGCCGGTCCTTTCTATGAGCGATTCAAACTGCGCAATGTCGCCTGCGTGCTTTCCGGATACGACAAGGCAGCGTGCGCCGCTCTTGAACTTGAGCACCTTGAGGATTTTCTTGTCCGAGAATATCACTGTGTCGCCGACCTTGAGGTCGTTGTCAGCAATGAGGTTCCTTCCATTGTGGAATGTGATGCATACTTTTCCGCCTGCAATCGTGTGCTTTTTCACGACCTTGAGGAATTGCTTCTTTGCCTCTTCGGCTGTTATCTCAACCGGCTGGAGCCTGAAAGCGCGTATTCCCATCCTGTAGTATTTTCCTGCGGAAGGGAGTGCGATTACGTCCATGAGGCCGATTGGGAGCTTTGTTTCCTTTTGAGCTACGCCGTTCACGAGCACCTGCTTTGCGCCGAGAATTTTCTTGCACTCGCGCACTGTTGCAACTACCTTGAGCACGTCGCGCATAAGAACGCCAAGAGAAATGCTTGAGTTCTTTGCGTGCGGGCCTGGTGCGGATGAGAGCAGCCACATTTCCTCCTTCTTCCCCGCGATTGGCAGGTTAGACGGTGAGCGTATGCGCAGGTAATGCGGTGAGCCTCCTTTTTTTGCCATAGTATCAACCTATTTTATTTTTCACTTATTTTTTCCTGGGCATTTTCGCCCTTATTCCCTTTGTGAAGTCCCCTTCAATTATCTCTACGTTGGAGGGCTGGACTGCCATTGGCTTTTCAACGCCCTTTGCGTTCTTTGCAACCACTCCCTCAACATAAAGGCGCGAGCGCGAATAGTCCACGCGGGTTACGTTCCCGACGTGCTTTTTCTTCTCGCCTGTTCGGATTTTCACCTTGTCGCCCTTGTGCACGAGCGTGCTGCGGGCGATTAATCCAAGCTTTGCGCGAAGCTCCTTTGAAATGTGCACGTGCACGAATTTCCTGCGAAGGTGCATTGGTGCTTCGTAGCGGAACTTGCGCTGTTTTCTTGGCTGTGCGCTTGTTGTCATCATAAATACCATCTCATACTACTGCTGCCGCAATTGCGGCTACCTTTGGGAAGCGGTCAGCGACTTCGCGGCTTATTGCGCCCTTTATTTCTGTCCCGACTGGCAATCCCTGGTCATCAATTATCACTACTGCGTTGTCCTCGAATTGTATGCGCATGCCGTTTGGGCGCTTGAACTCCTTTCTCTGGCGCACTACGACAGCCTTGAGGATTTTCTTTTTCATTGCAAGCGAGCCTTTCTTCACCGCAACTGTCACGATATCGCCCACGCCCACCTTTGGGTACATGTTGCGAACCGCGTGCGTGCCCTTTACCCCGATTATCTGCACTATCTTTGCGCCTGAGTTGTCGTTGCACAGTATTGTTGAGCCTGTTGAGAGGCCTTTTGTTACGTTTGATCCTAGTCCTTTCATGTGCACACCTATTGTTCAGTCTCTGCAGGTTTTCCTGCCCTTGCTGCTGCGCGTTCGCGCTTTTCTTCGTGTAATTTCTCCACGCTTTGCACTTCCTCGTGCTTTTCGCGCACGACTTTTGCACTGCGTGTGAGAACCGCTGTTACTATCCATGCTTTTGTCTTTGAGATTTTCCTGCATTGCGCGATGCGCACCAAGTCACCCATTTTCGCGTTCATTTCAACGGGGTTGTGAGCCGGAATGCGAGACGAGCTTCTTGCATACCTTTTGTATTTTGCAATGTAGCGCGTGAGGTCCTGCTCCACTATCACTGTGAGCTTGCCCTTGTCGCTTACCACTACGCCTTCCTTCTGGAAGCCGCGCGTGGAAACGGGTTTGTTGTTTGCGATTAATGCCATTTCATATCACCATGAGTTTTCTGTTCATTTCATTTTCTTTTCGTTGCGCGGATTTTCCGCCATTTTTTCTGTTTATTGTACATGAGGTTTCGCTTTCTTTATGCGCTCCTCGGCACGGAATGCAATTTCCTTGCCTTCCAGCCTTGTCTTTTTCCCCTCATATGCGAACACAAATGTGCATCCCTTTTTCGGGACGCGCACCTGCTTTTTCCCCTCGAGCACGAGTGTGTGCTTGCTTTCATCCACCACCATGCCGGACAATCCGGCGAATGTGCTGCCTTTTGGACCAACGACTTTCGCGGTTGTTCCCAGCAGCTCATGCAACGGAAGGTTTTGTGCGCAGCGCATTTCATCACCGAATTATTGGAGGCCTTCAAGCACCCTTATGCTGGACTCTGTGTACCCCATGGACACGAGCAAGGGTTTTGCCTTGCGCTTGTGGTCCCCCTGGAGCACGATGAGCCCGCCTTTTGCAGTGCCACCGCATGCGAGTTTTGTCTTGAGCTCGCGCGCGGTTTCCTCTATTTTGTCCGGTGTTATGCCTTCCACGACTGTCACGAGTTTCTTGAATTTCTTCTTCGTGGCATATACGCGGATTGTCTGCACTTCCTCTTTTTCAAGGATGTCGCAGGCGCATATTTCCTTCATCAGTCCGCACTTTGGGCAAGTTTCACGCAACGTTTTTCACCTCAACTTTCTCTTTTTTTGCATCTTTTTTTGCAGCAGGCTTTGCTGCGACCGGCGGCAGTTTTGTGCCGACGGTTTTGCTTTCTTTCCTTTCATGCAGTATCGTGAGTATGCGCGCAACCGTGTGGCGGAGCTCCTTTATTTTGCCAGGGTTGCTCGTCCTTCCGCCGTTCTTCACAACGCCCTTCTCGAAGTTCAGCTCGCGCACGTATGTCGTGAGCTTCTCCTGCAGAGTTGTGTCCGAGGACTCGCGCATTTCCTTTTTTTTCATTATTGCCATGAGAATCACTTTTCATTTATCTTTTCTGCGGGTGCGGGCGCTTCTGCTTTTCAGCGATTGCCTTGCGCTCCTCTTCCTTTGCCTCGTCCGCCTCGTTGCGCTTTGCAACGTTCTCAACATCCTCTGCGGATGCGATTATCTTGGGGATTTCAATCTTCTTCATCTTGCCGACCTTGTCCGGGAACACTGTGTTGGGCGCGACTATGCGCACAAG
The DNA here is from genome assembly GCA_902384585.1 of Candidatus Anstonella stagnisolia. GTDB lineage: Archaea > Micrarchaeota > Micrarchaeia > Anstonellales > Anstonellaceae > Anstonella > Anstonella stagnisolia. The sequence continues at coordinate 33,572 of CABMCJ010000001.1, read as the reverse complement.
CACGCCGATTGCGCCGGACTTGGGGTAAGCGGTAACGTGGTTTTGGAGCACAAGCCTTGCGGGCTCTCCTGCCTTTGGAATGTATCCTGCGAACACACGGAAGGATTTTGAGCGGCCTCCCTTTGCTGCGATTTTGCCGCTTGCGATTATTTCTGCGCCAAGCGCGCCGTTCTCCATTATCTCCCTGAGCAATGAATGCAATATTGGGCGGATTTTCTTTCCCATTTCAATGAAGCGGCATGCTTTCTTTGCCATGAGCCTTGGTTCAAGCGACGGGTTTCCAACCTCGGACGCGGATATCTGCGGGTCTTTTATGCCGAACTCATTTGCAATCGCGTCTGTGAGATCGCGTATGCTCTTTCCCTTTTTCCCGATAACTTTTCCGGGGTTCATTACCTCTACATTTATGCGCGTCACCATTGGTGTGCGCTGTATGAGCACGCGTGAGAATCCTGCCCTGTCAAGCTCGGTTTCCAAAAACTGCGAAACTCGGTACAGGCTTATTGAATCCTCGATGAATTTCTTTTCTATTCCCATTCAATCACTTTTTATTGCGGTTTTGATGCTGCAGGCGTTGCTGATTTTTGAGCATTCACTGTTTCTGTTTTTGCCGGCGTTGTTTGTGCTGGCGTTGCTGATTTTTGAGCATTCACTGTTTCTGTTTTTGCCGGCGTTGTTATTGGAGTTGTTTTTGCATCAACTGCGGTTTTTGTTTCTGCTGGTTTTGCTTCGGCTGGCTTTTCCTTTTTCGCTACGGGCATTTTTGGCTGTGCCTTCACTGCCTTTTTCTTTGCCCTTGGCTTTGACCATGCCGGAGTGGAAATTTCCTCAAGCACTACCTGCGCATTCGCAGTCTCGTAGTCCATCCTCATGCGCTTTCCCTTCGGGGACATGCGCGGAAGGCAGTTCTGCTTGTTTGCGCTTATGTGCTTTACCTTGAGGTTTGTGAATCCCTTTATGCTCGCGTTCGCGTATGCGCTCTCCACGAGTTTAAGTATTATGCCTGCCGCCTTCTTGGGGTATCCGCCTTTCCTGCCGCCGAGCTCCTTGCGGTGCCCCATTCCGGCGTTGTGCGTGCGGTATGCGATTGCCTTCTCTCCCTTTGCGGCTGCCGCGAGGAATTCAATTGCGCTCTGCGCGTTCCTTCCGCGAACTGAGTCGCACACTGCGCACAGGTCCTTAAACGATGCGTTCACGCCCTGCACGTATGCACGGCCGAAGTTTTTTCCTTTTGGTTCGTACGAATACATAAATCTCACTTACTTGAGCGGGATGAACTTTGACCCGCGCGTTGCGCCTACACCGGGCCCTGAGTGCAACACCCTTCCTGTTGTGTGCGCAAAGTCGCCGAGGCGGCATCCTATCTTGTCAACCGTAATCTGCACGTTTTTGAATTCCTTTCCGTTGTGCACGCCGAACGTGAGCCCCACCCAGTCCGGGAGGACCACTGCGTCGCGCACGTGCGTCTTTATCACTTTCGCAGGGTTTGCCTTCTTTATTGCCGCGACTTTCTTCATGAACTTCTTGTACACCATGGACTTTGAGGCGCCGCGAAGCACGCTCCTGCGCGCACGCGAAGTGAGCAGCGCGAGCATTTGCTCGTGCGTGATGCCCTCTAGGGCTGCCTTGTCCTTGCCTCTCATTTTTTCTACTCGTGCCATAAAATCACTTATTGTGCATCAGTGCGCGCCTTGCGCCGCCCAGTTGAGCGTGCTGCAATGTGCCCGACTTTGCGTCCAGGCGGTGCGCCCCTGCTTGTAGTGCTGCTTCTTCCCTTGTGGTGCTGCTTTCCGCCAAACGGATGCGTGTAGGAGCACATCTTTACTCCCCTGTTCACTGGCCAGCGGCGGTTCTGTGCGTGCTTCTTGTAGAAGTTCGTGCCTGCTTTCATAAGGGGCATTTCGAGCCTTCCGCCTCCGCACACAATTCCAAACTGCACCCTGCACGTTGCCGGAAGCGAGAGCACTTTTCTTGATGGAAGCTTTACATAAACGTAATCCTTTTCGCGCGAAACAACTGTTGCATATGAGCCTGGTGCGCGCACGAGCTTTCCGCCGTCCCCAGGCTGCATCTCTATGTTGTACACTGTTGCGCCATCCGGCATCCTTGAGAGCGGGTATACGCCGCCGAGCGTGTAGGAAGCCTGAACCCCAAGGTCAACATGGCCGCCTATTACTGCGCCTTCAGGGGCAAGAAGCATTAAGCGCTCGCCGTTCTGGAGTGCAACGTTCATCAGGAGTGCGCCCCTTGCAGGGTCGTCTATGAACTCAAGGATTTGCCCGCGAAGCGAGGAGGTCTTTTCAACCTCGTCGTATTTGCGGTATTGCAAGTTTGCCTTGTAGCGGTGAGATGGTGCGCGGTATGCGCCGCTGCCTTTTCCTCTTCGCTGTTGTTTGAGTAATTTTCCCATGAGCACACCTTATACTATCTTGAGTTTAGCTGCAAGGTCATCTGCCTTGAAGCCTTCCTGCAATTTTACGAACGCGCGCTTCTGCCCTTTTGGGGTTATGTGCGTTGTAACTTTTGCAACCTTTACTGCGAACTGCTTTTCAACGTCGTCCTTTATCATTTTCTTTGTTGCGTTCAGTTCAACTACGAAAATGAGATTGTTCTCAAGCTCAATCATGCCGACGGCTTTTTCAGTTGTTATTGGGTAAAGTATTGCCATGAATATCACTTACATTTTTGCGATTTCCTCTATTGCGCCCTCTGTGAAAAGCGTGAGCCTTCCGCAGTGCGTTCCCGGCGCGAGCATGGAGCACGAGAGCCTTTTTGTGCTCACTGCGTCAACGCCCGCGATGTTTTCTGCTGCGCGAAGTATCTTGCTCCCCTGTGGGGCAACTATGAGAACTGAGCGGGGCGTCTGTACGCCGCCTCTTCGCGTGCCTCCCATTCCTGTGCGTATTTTTGTAACGCGGGCGCGTTCCAAATCTGCTGAAACGCCAAGGGCTTTCAGGAGCATGAGCATCTGTTTTGTTTTTGAGATTTCCTCGCACTTTTTCTCAAGCACTGGAGGGAGTGCGAGCGTGTCTGCGAATTTGTGGCCTCTTTTTTGCACAAGCACTTTTTGTGCGCATGCCGAGAGCGCGCATTTTATTGCCTTTGCGTATTCCTTCTTGTTCACTGCCTCGTATAATTGTTTTTCTGGTTTTGGCGGGTGTGCGCGGCGCCCCTTTACTGAAGAGGGAATCCTGCGTACCCTTCCGAATTTTCCTTTCGCGAGAACTTCGCGCGGGAGCATTGCAATGCCGTGGTTCTTTGCAGAGCCAAAGTCCTCTTTCCTTCCTTTGTACTTTGCGGACGTCATCATGCCTGCCCACGGGTCAGAGCCCTTTGGCTGGTATTGAGAGCTGTAGTCTGAAAGCACTGCGCGGTAAATGAGCTGCTCGTTTACCTTTTGTTCAAACTGCACCGGCAGCGTAAGCTCGCGCACTTGTTTCCCTTCTGCTGAGTATACTTGTGTTTTCATTCAATCACTGCTTTGAGTCTGTTGAAACGTACTTTATGTCAGGAACTTTAGGGGCCGCGCTCATGCGCACTGCCTTTCGCATACGAATAAGGCGCTTTACTGGGCCGCCTACTGAGCCTGCGAGCATAACGTATTCATTTGAAATAATGCCGTAGTGCAGGAAACCGCCCTTGGGGTTTATCTCCGCGCCTGCGCCTGTTTTCATAACGCGCTTGTTGAGTTCTGTGCGGTGGTGGTATCCCATTTGCCCTGCCATTGGGGCAGAGTATTGGACGTAGCCGGGGTGCCAGGGACCGAGAGTTCCTGCGTGCCTTACTTTCCCTGTTGCCTTTCTCCTTTGCTTGTGCACGCCGTGGCGCTTTACAACGCCCTGCCAGCCTTTTCCGATTGTAACTGAAACTGTGTCAACGTATTCGCCGGGCTTGAAAACTTCGGATGCCTTTACTTCTTTTCCAAGGAGCGTGAGTGCGTATTCGAGCGCCTCTTTTGAATCTTTTCCGCCCACTGCGATTTCCATGCGCTCAACGCATTTCTTTCCTATTCCTGTTTTTTGCGGCTGCGCATATACGAGCACAAAAATAGAATCAGGTGTTGAGGATGTGAGAACGGATGAATCAGAAGAAGCAAGTTTCTTTATGCCGAGTGGGGCAAGCAATTTCATATCAGAACAGAGGACATCGGCGAGCACGTTTCCGGCTTTATAGCCGCGCACGCCATACACGCACATTGGCGGCACTTCAATAATTGTTACGGGCGAGGAAACTTCGACGCCCTTGTTTGGCGAATTCCCGTCCTCTATAAATGCAATATGCGTCATGCCTGCCTTGTAGCCTGCAAATCCGAGCAATCTTTTCTCGGAACTCTGCGGCCAAAAGTTTATGCTAGGCATTTGTGAAATCGCGCGTTTCCTCGGCTTGAACGCGAGTGAGCCTCTTCGGTGTGAATGCCTCTTTGACATGTGTCATCTCCTCTAAACTAAATGTCCGATTGCATTTATGCCAGCCGCCACCCATCGGGCGCGGTATTAGCAGCACAAATGATTTCCGCCGCATGCAAAATGCAAGTGCAGAAGTGTCATCTTACAGTTAAGTAAGAAGTGGACTTTATTTAGATGGGAACTATTTATAAAGGTTGCTTTGTTACGCCGAGCTTTTTCCCGATAAATGTGAACATTTTGGCGACTGGAGATTTTTTGCGCTTCATTAGCGCACCCATATGCTCTTTCAGTATTTGCATTTTTGCTTCCAGCGCTTGGCTTTGTTCAGGAGTTTCCTGGGCTATTGCAGGGATAAACCTGAAGCTGGCAAACTCTCGCGCACCAAAGCCAGGCAATTTTGCGCTTGACCTGGCAGATTCGAACAATCTTTCTTCTACATCCTCCTCGAAAAAATCTATACGCTTGAAAAATACTGAAATTGCATCTGCATGAGATAGGTTCGTCATGCAGCCCACGCCGCCATTTTGCCCTGACGGATGGATTATAATGTCCCTGTCGGTCGTAGTGATGTCCATTTTATCCTTGAAATCTTCAAGCGCCGCAAGCACTTCGGTTGAAGCTTTGTTTACGAGCACAAATGGTTTTTCCCTTCCTTCCCATGCAACAAAATAATTGTTGCCGTATAAGCGGCGCTGCTCGTCACTATTGGGTTCTGTTACGCGGACTTCCACCCCTTTATTTTTCAATGCGTTAAAAATTTCCCTCTGCTGCATGTAGTGCATGTAATCAACTGTAATCAAATTAAGCGGAGGTATGCTGCCGACGGATAAATCTATGTGCAAGTTTGGAGAGTATAATGATCCGTCAGCAGTTTTCATGGGCTCAAGGAAAAATGGCTGCGCATTTGGAAAAAGCTCCTGCGAAACTGTTTTGCCCCCTGGCCCGATTACGCTGAAAAGTTGCAATGCCGTTGAGACTGTGAGCAGCGGGGTTGAAGTAACGTGTGAGGAGAGAAGGACGAAATTTTTTCCCCCCACCACCAAACCGCCCGTGCCGAGGGTGCTGAACATATATGAATCAAGCACATTGCCCTTGAAATATACAATATTGTCGCGCGCCCAGCGATAAGAGGAATATGTTATTTCAAAACCGTTTTGGCGCAATGCCCTCTCAACGGAATCCCGTTCCTCGTTAAGTTTTTGCCCTATCATGCCCGGAGGCGTAGCATATTGCAGTGAAACAACCGCTTTTGGCACAGGATAAGCAGGTATTGGAACGCAAGTGAGGGAGAAACCGTTATCGAGATGCGGATAAAATAATTTTATGGTTTTTTCTGATTCTTGCATGGGAACCACTAGTAAGTGTTTATTTATGTTTATTGGTGAAAGCAATATAAAAAGCTATCGGAAAAGCAGAGGTTTCCCGAAACCGCTCAATACCTGATTTCTTTTTATTGGTTGCCGTATTTATTTATGCGATGAAGAAAATACGCAAGTGCAGCGTGTGCAAAAAATTTACGCTAGAGGAAAAATGCTGCGGCACGCAGACAAAAAGCGTGCATCCGCCGCATTACAATCCGCATGACAAGTATGCTTATATAAGAAGGGGAGAGAAATCACCACAGTAAAGAGGTTGCGAACATGGAAGAGACAACAATTGTAATGCTCAAGAAAACCAAGATAAAAAACCCTATATTAATAGAGGGGCTGCCGGGAATCGGGCTTGTGGGGAAACTCGCGGCAGACCATATGGTGAGGGAACTTAAGGCGGAAAAAATTGCGGACGTGTATTCGCCGCACTTCCCGCACCAGGTAGTGATGCAGAAGAACGGCGCGATTAGGATGCTCAAGAACCGCATCTATTATATTAAGGGGAAAAAGAACGACCTTCTTATTTTGGTGGGGGATGTGCAGGCGGTCACTTCCGAAGCGCAATACGAAGTTACGGGGAAATTGCTTGACTTTTTTGCAAAGCACAAGGGAAAGCAGATTATCACGCTAGGCGGATACGGGCTTGGAAAAAGCGCAACCGAGCCAAAGGTTTTCGGGAGCGCATCGCACAAGAAAATCGTTGCAGGATACAAGAAGTATGGAATCGTATTCGGGGAAACGCGCGGCTCCATAATAGGCGCGGCAGGGATGCTTTTAGGGCTTGGGAAACTGCGCGACATGCAGGGAGTGTGCCTCATGGGCGAGACGCACGGCGCGTACGTAGATGCAAAGAGCGCGCAGGCGGTCCTTGGAGTGCTCTCAAAAATGCTGGGCGTAAAAATAGACACCAAGAAACTGCAGGAGCGCGCAAAAGAGGGCGAGAAGTTCATGAAAAAGCTTGAGACCGAGGCTGCAAAGCAGCAGCAAATGCTCGCTCCCGCAAGCAAGGACCTCACTTACATACGATAAGTGGCATGTTTAAACGCTTTTTCTGCCATATATCCGCATATGGCAAATGCAACTAAAATAGTTGATGCGTCTATTTTGAAAAAAGTGCAGTTAGCGCCCAGCAGGCAGGAGCTTGTGCAGAAAGGCTCGTTTGTGGACAGGGCACAGTGCATACTTGATGCAGGCAGGGGGCTTGCTGCACCCGCCACAACTGTGTGGGGTTCACTGCCTGATGGGAAGGACTGGAAACAAGGCATTGGAAAAGAAGACTTGAACAATACCGACCATGGGCTTGCGTTGAACACGGGAAAAGTGCCGCCTTATGGCCCGTTTGTAGTGGGATACGGGAACCCCGACAGCTTGTACGGGGCGGGCATCAACAGGGACCCCAGAAGGGCGGCTTATGCTGCGCGGCTGCTTGTGCGTTTTGAGGACGTTCCGCTGCTTTTTGAAAGCGTTCTTGGCGGGAAGAAAAGCAGCGAAGTGGAAAACCTGAACGAGTGGGTGGACAGAAACGCGCATTCGCACTGCGCTGCGCGCCCCGTGATTGCACGCAGGGGTGGAACCGAGCTTTATTTCAGCTTTCATGCAGGCGGCGTTTACTTTGGCGGGCGGGCAGTAAATTTGACAAGAAGCAAAGCAGGTTTTGCAAGCTTAAGCGTGTCGGGAGATTTGGTGTTTGTGCTTGACGACGGGCATTTTAGCGGGCAGGAATTCATTCCGGACCCCGCAGTGAGGAACTCTTCGCCGATTTTAGGCAGGCTTGAAACATTGTACAGCGGAGCAGGAAGCGTTTACACGGGCATATTTGCTGAACTGAAAAAAAGGCTTGAGGGGATGCAAAAGCTTGCTGATGGGCTCTCCCATGCGCTTGGAGTTTTTGGCAGGCCCGGTGCAACGGGCGCAAGCCCAATCAACATGCCAGACGTTGCAGGCATAATCACGGTTGACAATACCTGAATTCGCCAGGGCTTTTTCTCAAGCCAGCCTGCGCAAGATTGCGCGCGGCTTGCCAGGGCTTTCTTCAAGCGCACATTGCGCAAGTTTGCGCCGATTTACCAGGGGACTTTCTTTAGCCCTGCCTTGTTTGCGAAAATGTTTGCCCCCTGGTGCACAAAATAAGTCGCCACTGCAAGGAAGAGCACGCCCCACCATGAGAGCACGAGCGGGTGCGCAAGCGTGGAAAACGCGACTGCAAAAAGGAAAAATGAGAGCTGGTCCATCACGAGCGAGGGCTTGCCCTGCCCCATTGAGAGGCGCCTTTTTGCAAAGCTGCCTGCCAAATCACCAAGCATTGTGCCTAAGGAGAGCAGGAAGCCGCCCCACGCGTAGTCAAGTTGCGAGGGGTACAGTTCAAACTGCGTGCCGGGAAGGATGTATGCGAGGAGTATGCCTGCAAGGGTGCCGCATGCAACGCCTGCAACAAAGCCGCGTATCGTTTTTCCATTGCCGAAAATTCTTTTTCCATCAATGAAATTTTTCCCAAAATCCATTGGGGTGCCCCCGCCAAGGAGCACGGGGGAGGAATTTGCAAAGTAAGCCGGGAGTATGAAGAGGAAAAGCTTTGCGATTTCAACGAGTATTTCGCCGCCCATTGAGCAGATTGGCACGTGAATACTTATTAAGTTTTCAGGGCGAGAAAAAACGCATGCGAAAGGACAATGGGATGCTTGCTTTTACAATGGTTGCGATTGCGCTTATTTTTGCGGTTGCGTTCTTTGCGCTTAATGCAAATAAGACTGCGGACTATGAAAAAAAAGAAAAAACAAACGCAGTTGTTACCGGTTCGGTTGCTTCTGGTTCTCAAAGCGGTGCGGCGGTTCCTGAATGCATTGACGGCGCAAAAACTCCCTGCAAAATGGATGCGTGCGCGGGCGAAAAAATCTGCATAGGCGGGAAATGGAGCATGTGCGTGCTTCTTCCCAAAGTGTGCGTGCCAAACTCCACTGTTGCGTGCTCGTATGACAATTGCCGCTTTGGGAAGGCTTTGTGCGACCCCTGCGGCAACGGGTACGGGAAATGCGGGCTGGTTGAATGCGCTGCCAATGAGAAATGTGAAAAGCAGTGATTATTGGCCCGTGTATCCGAGTTTGCGTGCGCGCATGAAAATTACTGCCGCTTCGGCGTTTTTGCCCTGGCCGCGGAGGGCATGGCCAAGCGCATAGAAGGACGGGCCATCATCCGGGTTGAGTTTTATGGCTTGCCTAAGTTCTTTTTCTGCATCTGCAAAAAGGCCGCTTGCGCCATATATGACCCCTAGATTTTGATGATACTCGTAATTTTGAGGCCCTATTTCAACTGCTTTTCTTGCGGCGTTGATTGCGCCATCACGGTTCCCGGCCTTGATCTCGCATCTGCTAATCGCGCACCATGCCGGGGCATCGCCCGGCATTATTCCCAGGCACTTGAGATAGAATGATTTTGCGCGCGCATATTGCCCTGAGGCATAAGAACGGTATGCGATAGTGGCGAAATTCCACCAGCTTGATGCGGATGGCTCGCCTTCCCAGATAATTGACTTGTAAGTATCCTTGACATCTGACTCCGAAGAATAAAGCGTGAAGGTATCGCCCTTGTCCGAGAGGGGCGTTGTTTCCATATAAAAAAAACCGCCATTGGGCAGCATTATTTTAAGTATGGCATGGTCTTTTACCAAAACTATGCTTGATTTGACCCCTAAGCATTGGAGAACGTCGGCTATTACTGCCGAACTAAGGTCGCAATCAAGCACTAGGCCAGTAGGTGGCGTGGCGCGTTCCATGTCGGATTTGGAACCCGGATTGTAGTTCCAGGCATAAAAGGCTTCAAACACAGTAGCCAGTGGGGCTGGTTTTGCAACGCACCAGACAAGATTTGCGGTTTTTAATGCAAGCTGTATTGTGCTCGTTGAATCTTTTGGCCCGGGAACGCCAATCCTCTGCAGGTTCCAAATTATCATGTTTATAAAGTCGGAATATTTTTGGCACACAATCTGCGTTGTCTTGGGATCAAAACCAAACGCATCTGCTTCTGTTGAAATTGTCATGCACCCGATAAGCCGGGCGTTTTGTTGTGGTTGGACAATGCTGCGGCTCTCCTGCGCATGTGCCTTTGCGCCAGGATAAAACACGCCCGCAAAGCCAAGAAGCGCAAGCCCGCCAACAAGAGGCGCAATTTCACAAAACCTGCTTTTTGGCTTGTGCTTTGCTGCCTTTGCAAGCACGCGCCCATGGTGCATTCTATCTTTTCTGCCTAATTGTTTATTCATAAGGTTACCTTAGGGGAAATAAAGGCAAGAAAAAAGAAAAAAAGAATTTACTTTGCGCCCTTCTTCTTGAGCTTTGCGCGTATCCTCTCAAGTTCGGCGATTGTTTTTTCTATTGAGTTGTCCTCTACTGCGGACTCGCCGCGCACTGTGCCTGATGCGTATGCAGGCGGAATGGCGCTGCGCTTCTTTGCGGAAGGCATTTCCCTTGCGATTGCTTTTTTCTGCGCCTGCGCTTTCTTCAAAAGCTCCGCCTGCTTTTGCGCAAGCTCAAGCTTCCTTTTCTCGTACAGGGATTTTGTGCCCTCTTTTGCATGCTGCGCGTTTGCTTCCTGCGAAAGAACCTCCTGCATCTTCTTTTCCTCGTGCAGGGGAAGAGTGGAGTTTCCCCCCTCAGGCATGCTGGTTAAGGGCTGCGGCCTTGTCTGCAAGCCCTGCCCGGCCGCAAGCTCTTCGCTCCTGTCAAATTGTGGGGATGAAGGAGCTGACGGAGGCGTGGAGCCTGATGTGGGGGGAAAGGCAGAATCGGAATCTGGCGCGCGTGAGCCGAAAAGGGTGAAGAGCGCAATCGCGACTGCCGCGAGCATTGCAAGCCCGAGCGCGAATGGAAGGAGGTCAAAAGGCTGTGTGCTTTCCTTTGGGAGAAGCGCGCCTGCTGTTGGCGCCTCCACTGCGGTTGCAGGCTTTATTTCGGTTGAGAATATTGCGATGTTTGCATCATCGGATGAATATGTGTAGAAGCCGCTGCTGCCGGCGATGTATGCGGCCTGCCCTGCGGAATCAGTCAGGAGCGAAAAGCGCTCGTTCCCTGGGCCTAGCACGAGTATTGTTGCGTTTGCGAGCGGCTTGCCTTCCGAGAGAAGCGAGAGGCGCACGCTTTCGCCCACCTTTGCGCTTGTTGGTGCGCTAAGCGTTGCGCCCAGGGGTGAATATGAAATTTGCGGCGAGGCAAGGAGCTTGAAAAGTTCCTCGCTTATTGCGCCTGAAACGTTCATGCTTATTTTGTACTCCTGCGAGGGCGCGAGGGTGTCGATGTTCCACGTTGCAACTTGCCCTTCAATGGAGGGGGTTTTTGAAAAGAGGACCTTCGTGCCCGATGGGATGTAAGAAAGCCCGTCTGAAAGCACTATGCCTCGCTTTTCAACAGTACCGATATTTTTCACGGTTATTTCCATGTTTCCCTTTGTGGAATAGGCCGCTGCGTCGGTAGTTGTTGAAATTGCTGCAACTTTCACGTTGTCAAGCGAGCGCGTAATGTGCAGCCCCTTGCTTGAATAATAGACGTCCACTGCCGCAAAAGATGCGCAGAAGAGCGAAAGGAATACCAGGGTTATTAGAATAGTTTTCATGCTTCCCACCACGTTATACTTTGCCGTCTAACATATATAAATCTATCGTATTTAATGGGGCAATGTGGGCGGGGCTAATTCCCCAGCGCCTTGAGCGCGCCCATTGCATCGCCTTTTAGCCCGTACGGCACCAGAAGGTGGTCGTGGTGGTATGCGCTCATTGCATTTGCGCTTATGCCCTCCTTTGCAAGCGCGGCAGTTATTTTCGCGAGGAAGCCCACTGCAAGCAAATCGGAATGAACGTTAAGGGTGATGAGCGCAAACGGGCCGATTATTTTTTTGCTGCAGATTGTTTCCATGCTCTCTTTTGCATCTTCCGAGAATACCACGCTCAGCCCCTCTTTTTCCCTCTGTATGCACAGGACGCAGTCCAGAAGGCTTGCAAGGGACATGAGCTGGGAAGGCTCGACTGAGCAGAAGTAAAATTTCCCGTCGCGCAGCTCTGGCTGCATTTTTTTCAGCAGTTCGCCAATGTTGGAAATTGTTGCCATGCAATCACTGCTCCCTGCTTAATCCTGTTCCTTGTGCTCGCCGCGGTAGCCGAAAATCTGCTTGTGCCTGCCCTTTTGCCTTTGCGGCTGGGGTGCGCGGAAAAGCGGGGTGTCCTGCTTTTGCTGCTGCTTGCCCTCCATTCCTGAGGCGAATTTGTCCCACTCGAAATTCACTTTTAGCGCACGGTTTGTCTCTATGTCTATGAGCACGAATTTCTGCTTGCCGATGTTGAAATTCTTCAGGAGCAAAAAGCGCGCATCCTCCAAGCGCATTGTGTGCGCACGCGCGCTTGTAACGAAAAAGCAGATGTCAGCCTTGTTGTTGAGCAGCTTTCTCATGCTGTTTATGTATTCCGCGCGGTTTCCGAACTGGATTTCAAATGCCGCCGTGCCCTCGTGCTTGTGGAGAAGGAGCATGCATTCCCCCTTGAGCGGCTCATAGCCGAAATCCCTCCCTACGAGAGTGTAGGAGAAAAGCAAATCGTTCATGAGGTTTATTGCGGGCTTTTTTACGGCCATTATACGATCAACGAAATCCATATTGGGAGTTTGGATGCGCAACATTATAAAATTCCTCTTGGAAAGTGGGCTTGTGGGAGGGGCTTTTTCAGGCAAAACCGGCGAGTATCTGGTTCGCCTTGCAAGGTGGCAGATAGAAGAGAGGCTGGGGGAGAAAGTTGCGCCCCCAAAAAAGCCCGAAGATTCGCTGCTGCAAAAAAACATGGGCGCGTTTGTCACATTGCACGCTTTCAAGCCAAGGGAGCTGCGCGGCTGCATAGGGTATATTGAGCCAATTATGCCACTTGAAAAAACCGTGCGCGAGTGCGCGCTGCACTCTGCGTTTGGGGATTCGAGGTTTATGCCGCTTGAAAAAAGCGAGCTTTCGAATACCGTTGTTGAAGTGAGCGTGCTTACGCTCCCTGAGATTATTGAAGTGAAAAGCCCGAAGGAGTATTTGAAGAAAATAGAGATTGGGAAAGACGGGCTTGTGCTTGAGGCAGGGCATTATAGGGGCGTTTTTCTCCCGCAGGTGCCGGTTGAGCAGAAGTGGAACGTTGAGGAATACCTGTGCGAACTGTGCGGCAAGGCAGGGGCGGATGCGGACTGCTGGCTTGCACAGGATGTGAAGGTTTACAAATTCCAAACGCACATATTTTCCGAGGAGAAGCCAAACGGGAAAGTTATGAAAGAAAGTTGATGAATGCAAAACGAGAGGATGGGAAAACAGGGTTGGGAAACGGGAATTGGTTTTATGAAATGCAAAGTTGCAAGGACGCAAAACGGGTTTTCAATTGAGGTGCCATCAGAGGCAGGGCTTGCGGAAGGGGAAGCGGAACTTTTCGAGAGCGTTAGCGGCGCGTGCATTATTGTTGCGCAAAAGTAAAGCGGGGCAAGTGCGCAGGTTTTTGCACAAGGAAAGCGCGGATTGCAGCAGGAATTTGTGTCGGAAGAAAACGCGCTCCTCAAAAAGCTTTCCGCAATAAAATTCGAGGAAAGGACGCCGGAAAAAGTGGACAGGTTGCTTACGCCAGGCGAGCTTTCGATTCTTGCAAACCTCATAAAGAAAAAGCTTGTGAACGTTTTTTACGGGAAAAAATACGCGAAAACAGGGGTGTACAGCATAGCTACGAATGCGTTCCAGAAGGCTACAAAAATTGAAGCGGGAAAGACCGCGGGTTATGGAAAAATGCAGGTGCCAATGGAAGAAAAAATGCGGGCTGCGGAAAATGCGGGGTCGAATGCAAATTTTCAAAGTTTGCAGGTACCGAACATCCCGATTATTGCGGAACTTGAGAAGAACGGCTTTTGCACTGTTGAAAACGAATTGCAGGCTCGCCTTGTTGCGAGCGTATTGCAACCAAGAATTGCAAGCGGGGACGTGCTCGGGGTGCGGGCATTTGACAGGAGATATTACCTTGCGACAAGGAAATTCTATTCGGAAAACGTGCAGAAGGCTGAAGGTGCGCTTTCAAAGCCAAAGAGCGTTTCGGAAGTTGCAGGGGAAACAAAACTGGGGCTGGATGCCGCAACGGTTGTCCTGCACCTCATGTGCGAAAAAGGGGATGCAATAGAAAAAAGAAGGGGAGTATTTGAGAGAGCATAATTTCCGTCAACGCTTTTGCGAGCGTGCCCATCTGGAGCGAGCAAAAGGGTTGTTTGAGAGAGCGTAGAGGAGACTGGATATGTACAATATAGTAATCAAGGATCCGGTGCACGGGAGCGTGAGGCTGAATTCCATTGAGGCAAAAGTCCTGGACAGCGCCCCTATGCAAAGGCTGCGCAACATCCGCCAGCTTGCAATGGCGAATTTGGTGTATCCGGGGGCAAACCACACCCGCTTTGAGCATTCTGTAGGCACGCTTTTCATTGCAGGGGAGATGTGCAGGAATTTGGGGCTTGACGAGGACGAGGCTGCGCAGATTAGGCTTGCCGCGCTCCTGCACGACGTGGGGCATGTTGCATTCTCGCACGAGGCGGAAGTTGTAACAAGGGAAATCCTCGGCACGCACGAGCAGGTAGGGCAGAGGAGGATTTTGAAGGGGGAGATTGCAGACATTTTAGGTGAGAATTTCTCTGCGAAAAAAATTGCGCAGCTCATTGTGGGGAAGGGGATGGGGCAGGTTGTGTGCTCGGACATCGGGGCGGACAGGATGGACTATTTGCTGCGCGATTCACATTATACGGGCGTTGCGTACGGCGTGATAGATTCGCAGAGGATTTGCAACACGTGCGCGCTTGAGAAAAAGAGATTCGTAGTTGGGCACGGCGGGCTTGAGGCTGCCGAATCGCTTCTTGTCGGGAGGTTCATGATGTTCGCGGCAGTGTATTTGCACCATACCGTGAGGATTGCTTCCAGGATGCTGCAGCAGGCGCTCTCCGAGGAAATAGGGGAGGGCAGGATATCCGAAGACGGGCTGCTTGAGATGGACGATGGGCAGCTGCTTGCGCACCTTGTGGAAAACAAAAGCACGCTTGCGCGGGACTTGTATGCAAGGAGGCTTTACAAGAGGGCGCATTCGGTCCCGATGGGGGAGCTTGGCAAAGAAGCGCTTTTGGCTGCAAAAAGCGGAAGGCTGCAATCCGTGCTTTCGCAGGAATGCGGATGCAGCGTGCTTGTGGACGTGCCACCGCAGGAGGCGCGCGAGGCGTCCATAAGGGTGCTTTTGGGAAAAAGGAGCGTGCCCATCGGGGAGGCGAGCGCGCTTGTGAGGTCGCTAACGCATGCGCACAGGGCGCGCATGAAGCTTATTGTGTGCTCTGAAAAAAAGGACGTGAAAAAAGTCGGGAAAATCGCGGAAAGGGAAATAAGAAGGCTGTAACTATTTTAGGAGAATGTCCACGATTTTCACAAGCACTATGAAGATGGCAAAGAACACGACCGCCACTTTGGGGTCTATCTTGAAGCCGTGCATGTTTGTGGTTGGGCTTATCCCAAGAATGCCTGCTGAACTTTGCGGCGAGGCAACGCTTAATCGGTCAACGCTCATACGGGGATTTACGCGAATGGGTTTTTTAACGCTTACTGTGAAATCCAGGACATGTTCGGCACATCGGGAGTGCGGGGAATCGTGAATGAAGAGGTCAGCTGTGCGCTTGCAATGAAAATAGGCAACGCGGCAGGGGCAATGGGCAAAAAAATAATTGTGGGAAGGGACTGCCGCACAAGCGGGCAGATGCTGGCTTTTTCTTTTATGGCAGGCGCAATGCATGCGGGCGCGGACGTTATTGATATCGGGATAGTGCCAACGCCTGCACTCTCTTTTGCGTGCATGAAGGAAAAATGCATAGGCGCGATGGTAACCGCCTCGCACAACCCTCCGGAGTACAACGGGATAAAATTGTTTTTTGAAGGCAGGGAATTTCCGCGCGAGTGGGAGAAGGGAATCGAGGGGAAAGTGAAAGCTGGAATTGCGGGAGTTGAATGGAATAAGGCAGGGCAGGCGGGAAAGATGGAAGTGCTTTCCACTTATTCAAAATTTTTGCTTTCAAAGGTCGCCGTGGATGGGATACGGGAACGAAAACCTAAAGTTGTTGTGGACTGCGGCAATGCAGCTGCAAGCGGGTTTATGCCAAAATTGCTGCGCGATGCGGGATGCGAAGTTGTGGAGCTATTTTGCGAACCTTCCGGAATGCCTGGGCGCGGGCTTGAGCCAAACGAGGAGAACTTGAAGGAGCTTTGCAAAATTGTGAAGGAAAAAAAAGCGGACATTGGGATTGCGCACGACGGGGATGCGGACAGGGCGATTATTGTTGATGAGAACGGGAAGCTCCTTGGGCTTGATGCGCAGCTTGGAGTAATTGTGAAATACATGCTTGAAAAGAAAAAGGGGAAAATAATCAGCACTGTTGAGAGTTCGCTTTCCTTGCGCGAAATTGTGCAGCAGAATGGCAGCACGCTTGAAATTACGCCGGTTGGAAGCCTGCACGTTGCGCAATTAGTGGGGGAGAAAAACGCGGTTTTCGGCGGGGAGCCGTGCGGGGAATACGTATTTTCGGATGGGCTGCCCTGCCCGGACGGGCCTTTGGCCGCGCTTTATTTCCTGCAAATTTTGTGCGAGAAGGGAAAGTTGTCCGCGCTTGCTGCGCAGGTAAAAAGTTACCCGATTG
Source organism: Candidatus Anstonella stagnisolia (assembly GCA_902384585.1). Taxonomy (GTDB): domain Archaea; phylum Micrarchaeota; class Micrarchaeia; order Anstonellales; family Anstonellaceae; genus Anstonella; species Anstonella stagnisolia. The sequence goes on along the minus strand of CABMCJ010000001.1, from coordinate 17,096 downwards.
CAAGGAAGAAATTTGCATGTGAGAACAAGGAAAAGGCGCGGGCTTTGGAAAAGATAAAAGCCGGATTGCATAAAATTTCTGGGAAGAAAAGCGGAATGGACGGGTTGCGCATTGATTTTGAAGATGGATGGCTCCTTGTGCGCCCTTCTGGGACTGAACCGATTATGCGCCTCACGTGCGAATGCAAAACGCAGAAGAGGCTTGAAGAAGTTTGCAAGGCTGCGCAGGATGCAATAGAAAAAGCAGTTGCTTAGGAATTGCGCGGGCGGCGATTGAAAAGGCAGTTAAATAGTTAAACTTGGCGGGGTAAAGCTTGTTATGGCAATAAAACAGGCAGTGGTGCTTGCGGCAGGGGAGGGAAAGAGGCTTAGGCCCCTCACGTACACGCGCCCAAAGTGCATGATACAGCTCGCTGGAAAGCCGATTTTGCAGCATGTGCTTGAGAACCTGAAAGCCGCAGGGGTAGAGGAAGCAACCGTTGTAGTGAAATACAAGAAAGAGACGATTGTGGACTATTTTTCAAAAAGGAACCTCGGCCTTAAGATAAACTTTGTTGAGCAGGGGGAAAAATACGGCACTGCAGCGGCATTTTTGTGCGGGGAAGGGTTTGTAAGCGACACTTTCTTCGGGGTTGCAGGGGACATCATTACGGAGGCGAGTGCGCTAAAGAGCCTTGAGCAGGGGCACGAAGGGGAAGTGTCCGCATGCCTGAAGGCTGTTGAGGATGCAAGCGAATACGGGACTGCAGTCCTCAAGGCAGGGAAGATAAGCTCGTTTGAGGAAAAAGTGAAAAATCCCAAAAGCAACCTTGCGAACTGCTCCTTGTATGCGTTTGAGCCAAGCATTTTCAGCAAGCTCAAGAGCCTCAAGCAGTCAAAGAGGGGCGAGTATGAGGTCGTGGACTTGCTGCACGGGGCAAACGCGGTTGAGATAAGCGAATACTGGCTGGACATGGGCATGCCCTGGCAGCTCTTTGATGCGAACGAATTCCTGCTTTCAAAAATGCCGCAGAAGCAGGGCAAGGTGGAAAACTCCACTGTGAAGGGAAAGCTCATCATGGAAGAGGGCGCAGTGATACATGACTCATACATTGACGGGACAGTGTACGTGGGCGCAAACTCCTATGTAGGGCCGCATGCGTACGTGCGCGGCACTACTTCAATCGGCGAGAATTGCGGCATTGGGGATTCCAGCACTGTAAAAAACAGCATAATATTTGACAACGTGAATGCAAAGCACCTTACGTATATCGGGGACTCGATTGTGGGGTCTGGATGCAACTTCGGGGCTGCAACGCAGATTGCGAATTTCCGGTTTGACGCGCTTTCCATAAAGGCGATTGTGAACGACGTTGTGATAGACACAAAAAGAAGGAAACTGGGCGCGATTATAGGGGACAACGTGAAGACGGGCGTGCTTTCCAGCATAATGCCGGGGAAAATGGTTGGGGACAACTGCTGGGTGGGCGCAGGCGTTGTCGTTGAGCAGAACATTGAGAGGAACGTGCACGTTTTGCTGAAGCAGGATTTGCAATTCAAGAAGAGAAGCGAATGAAAAGGGAAAAGTGAATTTTGTGCGCTACTTGATTGTGGGGATTGACCCGGGAAACACTGTTGGGATAGCGGTGCTTGGGCTGGATGGGCGGAAAATTTCGCTTCAGAGCACAAGCGCCGGAATTGATGAGGCGATTGGGGCCGTTGAGAAGCTCGGGACGCCAAGCATTGTTGCAACGGATGTGTATCCTGCGCCGGAAAACGTGCTTAGGGTCGCATCCTCATTTAATGCAAAGCTTTTTGTGCCCCGCGGGAACGTGCGCGAGGACATGAAGCGGGAAATCGCAAAGGATGCGAACGTATCAAACGCGCATGAGAGGGATGCGTATTGCGCCGCAGTGCTTGCTTATAGGGCGCACGCGAACAAGCTGAGGCAGATTTCTGCGCTGCCGGATTTTTCAGTGGAGGAGAAGGAGAAGCTGATGCATTTGACAATAAACGGGTACACGCTAAAGAATGCGATTCTTTCGTTGAGTGCTCAAAAAGAAGGGAAAAATGAAGAACAGGGGGAACGTGCGCGGACTGTGCCTGCGCAAGAGGGGCATAATTCTGATTCAAAGTTTTCTCAATTGGGCAACCTGACGGTTGCAGCTTTCGGGGAGCTTCGCTCCCCTCAAAAGTTGCAGTACGAAGTCGCGTCCCTTTCGCGGGAAAATGCGCACCTGAAAAAACTCGTGCAAACCCTTGAGAACGAGAAGCAGGCGCTTGCAATGCAGGTGAAGCGGCTTGCAAACGGCGCGTATGCCAAAATGATGCAGGAGAGGGAAGTGAGGAACCTAAAATACCAGGTGAAGGTGCTTGGGGAGATTATACAGAGGATGCGCGGGGGGAAAAGGAAAAGCCCGGACAAAAAAGGGGAGAAGGCGCATTTGCAGCATCCGCAGTCCAAAGGAATAAAAAAGTTGCAAGAGAAGGAGGAGCAGGAGAGGGAGGAAAGGCAGGAAACAGATATAGAAGCGCTCATCAACGAATACCGCCAAAAAAGGCAATGAAAAAATCCGAAAGGATTTTTTCAGCTATCGTAATGAGCAAAGCGAATTACGACTCAAACACAATCGGGAGGTGTGTAAATGGACGAAATACAAGCAACAAGCACGCAGCAGGCACAGCAAACGCCGGCAATGCACGAACAGCACACGCAAGCCCGGCACGAACAAGCAACACCGGCAAGGCGCGAAGGGAATTACCCGGATGCGGCAAGGCACGAGGGAAAAGACCCGAACACGATATACATAGGGAAGAAGGGAGTGATGGGATACGTGCTTGCGGTTGTAACGCAGTTCAACAACACGGGCACAAGCGAGGTAAAGATAAAGGCAAGGGGCAACATGATTTCCCGCGCAGTGGACGTTGCGGAAATCGTGAGGCACCGCTTCCTCACAAGCGCGGCTGTGAAGGGGATTGCCATCAGCACGGAGGAGCTTCTTTCCGAGGACGGCACAAAATCAAAAGTGTCCTCAATTGAAATCACTCTTGTAAAATAGGGCAAGGCGAAAATATCATGAAAACGCCCGTATGCGAAGAAGATATACGCGAAGGCAGGCTGTGCAGTGAATGCGAAAAGAAAATAAGCAAGGGGGACCTGAGCGCGCTGGATTTTGAGGTCGCACGCCTGCTTGCCCGCATAAACCAGCGGCGCAACCTTACTGCGGCGAGCTTCACGCGGTGCATTGACCTTGGAAGGATGGTCGTGATATTCACTGAAGGGGAGCCGGGCGTGCTTATTGGAAGGAACGGGACGGTTGTGAGCGAGCTCTCGCACGCGCTTGGCAAAAGGGTGCGCATTGCTCAGAGCTCGTCTGATGCAAGGAAAACAATTGCGGACTTGCTTGCGCCTGCGAAAATCCTTGGGATAAATACCATGTACCATGAGGGCGTGCAGAATACGAAAGTGAGGATTGAAAAGGGAAGCATACAGAGCTTACCTGCTGATTTGGACACTTTGGGCAAAGCGATAAAAACAGTGCTAAAGCAAGATGTTACGATTGTATTTGAATGATTCGGGGTGCTAAAATGCTTCTTAGGACACATTATATTGCGGATGCAAAAAAGGAAATCGGGAAAGAGGTCACGCTTGCGGGCTGGGTGCATGAGGTAAGGGACCTTGGGAAAGTGCGCTTCCTAATCCTTCGGGACAAGACGGGCACAATCCAGGTAACTGCAAAAAAAGCCGAAGGCGAAGAAGTATTCGCACTCATGGAGCACCCCAAGGAAACCGTTGTTGCGGTTACGGGAAAAGTTGTGCAGTCAAAAATCGCAAACGCGGGCGCGGAAGTATTCCCATCAAAAATAGAGGTGCTTGGGAAAATAACCGCAAAGGTCCCGTTTGAGGTTACGGGGAAAGTGCCGGTTGAGCTTGATGTGCGCCTTGACCACCGTTATGTTGATTTGAGGACGAAGAAAGCGGCTGCGATTTTCAGGATAAAGAGCGAAGTTGCGTTTGCGTTTAGGGAAAAATTGCGCCAGCTTTTGTTTGACGAGATACATCCCACGTGCATTGTTGCGGAAGCAACTGAGGGCGGAACGGACTTGTTCAAAGTGCAGTATTTTGAGAAAGAGGCATACCTTGCGCAGTCCCCGCAGCTTTACAAGCAGCTTGCGGTCATAGGCGGGATGGACAGGGTGTTCATGACAACACCGGTCTTTAGGGCTGAAAAGCACAATACAAACACGCACCTGAACGAGGTGCTGCAAATGGACATTGAAATGGGGTTTGCGGACCATGAGGATGCGATGGACGTGCTTGAGGAAGTCGTGCTGCACACCCTTTCGCACGTGAAAAAGCACTGCGAGCATGAGCTTGAGGAAATTGGGGCAAAACTTGAGGCACCGAAGAAAATACCAAGGCACACCTATACGGAACTTGTTGAAAAATTGCAGAAAGCAGGGGATGCGATTGAGTTCGGGCACGATTTCAGCAGGGAGCACGAGGCAAAGCTTGTTACGCTTCTTGGGCACGACACGTATTTTGTAACGAAATGGCCCACTGCTGTGCGCGCATTCTATTCCATGCCCTCGAAGGAAGACCCGAAAATTTGCAATGCATTTGACCTTATGTTCGGCGGGCTTGAGATTTCTTCGGGCGCACAGCGCATTCATATTCCGGAACTTCTTGAGGAGGCGCTGCGCAGGAGGCAGCTAAATCCGGAGAAATTTGAGTTTTACATAAATGCATTCAGGGTTGGGGCTCCGCCGCACGCGGGATGGTCAATCGGGCTTGAGCGTTTCACAATGAAAATATGCGGGCAGCAGAACATACGAGAATGCACTATGTTCCCGCGCGACCGCGTGAGAATCACTCCCTGAAAAGGAATTCTTTTTTTAGGATGAAATACAGGAGTGCCGCATGCGCAAGGAATGCAATTGCTACAAGATAGTAAAACTCGCTCATTTTCACGGAGATTGAAAGCATGCCTACTTTCCAAAGGTCAAGGGATTTTGCACTTTGCGCATCAAAAAAAGTGCTTATTTGCATCCAGGAGAGCGCCCAGAGCCAGATTGAGAAGAGGAGAACGTTCAGGAGAACAAAGGCGAGGAAGCGCGGTGCGCTCAAATTTTTCTTTTCTTTCTGGATTGCCTGCGCAAGCTTGAGGGCTGCAACGCAGCAGAGGGAAAACGCTGCAAAAAAGAGCGTTAGGAATGCGAAATACAGGTCTTTCCTTGTCAACGTTGCACCGAGTATTTGCATTGAGAAATCGGGCGTGCGGAAAAAGAGCGCATCTATGTAGCCGAAAAAATAAATGGAGGCGCCTAGAAGGACGGTAAAGGCAGCCAACCACTGTGTTCTTTTTTCCATGTAAAGCGCTCCCATCGGGATTTGAACCCGAGTTAAAGCCTTGCTCCAACCATTTTTGCCGACGATTTTTTGGTTTTCCGTCAACGCTTTTTTGCGCGTTCCCATCTGGAGCGCAAAAAAGGGTTGTGAGAGGGCTCCGTCCTTGACCGGGCTAGACTATGGGAGCCCGGCTATTTTAATGCCAAGAAGAGATTAAAAAATAATAGGGAAGGCGCTGGGCAGGAAGGCTATTTTCTCTGCTGCTTTTTCCTCTTCGTGTAGAAAACCGCAGCCACAATCGCGGTTACCACTATTATGAGTATGCAGGCGGCTGGGCAGAGGATAGGGGAGAGGCATAGGGCGCCAAAAAGCCCTGTGAGGCCGGCAGCCACCATGAGGAACTGCTTGTTCTGGTCCACCTCGTTCACGCATATGCCGTAGTATTTTGGGTCTATTGTGCCGCAATATTTCTCATCCATAGGAAGTATCTGGTGCATCACCTGCCTATAGCACTCCTGGACGTACTGGTCAGGCACTTCGTCGCACGCGCCAAGCGTTCTTGGGCTGTTTGTTTTCACGTAGTATATGTAGCAGTCCTGCGTGTATGCGGATGTGCGGCAGGTTTGCATGTCGGACGGGTTTTTCTGGTATGTTTGCACTACGACGCAGGTTTTGCGGTAGGCGATTGGGATTTCATTGCAGTCGGAAACAGTTGCTGCAAAATTTTCATAGCAGTCGCGGGCGTAAATGCTGTTTTCAATTAGGCTGCAGTCGGAAACAGTGCGGGCCCCCTGGGCAAGGCAGTAGTCGTTGTAGGGGTTGCCGTATCGGCTGCTTGATGTGCGCTTGCAGCTCTCCGGATAGTCTGCCGCGAATGCAACAGAAGCAAGCGAGAGGATTGCAAATGCAAACAGCAGGATTTTCAAGCCGGATTTCACCAAAACCACCATCAGTTGCTGTGCATAACAAAGAATAAAAGAAATGCAGGCGCGATGCAGTGAACGCGCCTACTGCCTCTTTATTGCAGCCTGCGCGCCTTCGCCCGAAGTGCCAGAAGGCAGCGCAACAATCGTTATTTTGTTTGCGGTTTGCTGCACGGTGAGCGGTTGCACTGGCTGCACCGGCGCCACTGGCTGCGCTGGTTGTACGGTGGATATTGGCTGCACCGGAAGCACGGGCTTCACAGGAAGGATTGGCGGTGCAGGGGGGATTGGCTGCACGTTTTGCGCCACTGCCTGTGCCTGCACGTTTTGCGCGGGCTGGATTGGCAATATTATTTCAGGCGGCACGTTCACAACGTCAACTGCGTTATCCAGTGCTGCGTCGTCAAAATTGTTGCGGTTGGAGAAGGTGAATTTTGCCTGCAGCACCTGCTTTGCCGCGTCAATGGAGGCAAACGAGGTCGAGACCTCGTTCACCTTGCTGCCGCGCTCGGTTGTAAAGGGCAATTCGTAGTGGGATTGCTGGAAATTCTCCGCTATGCCGGAGTAGTCCATTGTGCCCACGTCCCGGTCAAAGAGCTTGAAGCGAAGCGAGGTGTTTGTTATCCACAAAGGCACTATTGTTTTTACCGCGGTGCTTTGCGCGCCAAGGTATGCGCCCGCATCTTCCTGAAGACCTATGCCTGAGTAGTATCTTGTGAACTGCTGCAGGGAGGGCGTTGTGAAGAACAGGAGCCCGTCCACGTCGCCCCCGCGCGCGCTTGCCGGCGCAAAGCGCACTGTAGAGAGGGGAGAGAGTTCTACTGCCTGCGCATCAGGCTGCAACGTAGTTACGTTCTTGTAGACATAGCAGTCGGTGCCGGGGCGCTTGAAGAAAATGCGCGGATGTGCCTGCGTCATGTCTGCCGAGAGGTTCTGGGTGCCGTTGAGCGTTGTGCCGTTGCCCACAATCCCCGATGGGTCGTAATATATTTTATTTACTGCGTAGTTCCTGCCCCCTATTGAAAGCAGGTCTTCTGCGCCGCCAAAGGAGTTTGAGGTTGTCCTCAGCTCAATAAGGCGCGCAGTGTAGGAGAGGTCGCCTTGCGCATTCGCTGCGCATGAAGCGAGATTGTCTGAAACTGCTATGCGGTATGTGTCTTGCGCGAGTGCGTTTATCTGCAGCCGCTCGTAGCGGGCCGCTGGTGCCTGGACGCCGTTGAATGTGAGTGTGTATGCGCTGCCCTGCGCAGGGAAAGAGACCGCGTCCCCTGCCCCGTATTTCCCCCCGGCAAACTCGTCCTGGTTGTATACCACTATTTCGCGAAGCGAGTCCGCAACAGTGCTTGCGCCCTGCACATAGTCGCGGTTTTTCCACAAGAGGGAAACCATGTAGTTGTGGTTAGGGTCGTTTGCTGCAACTAGGTTGTACCTTCTATTGTCCTGGAGGGTTATTTCGTCTGAAAGCACGGACATTTTTGCGCGCTGCTGGTTTGCCCGCGCAGAATACGTTGTTTCGTAAAGGTGGATTTTTATTGTGGTGCCTGCATTCGCTTGCACAAATGTGTATGTGGTTCCCTGGCGTACCGTAATCTGCCCGACAACGTTGTTGTTTGCATCAAGGATGTCAATTATTGCAGGGTGGTCCGCTTCACGGCTTATGCTGGAAAGCCTTGCGCTCAGCTGCCCGTTGGAGAGGCTTGCGCCGTTGCGAAGCACGCCATATGCCGCTTCCTTTGCAAGCTTCACTGAGCCTCCGTTTATTGCCGCATCCGGGGAAGGCAGCGCTGCTGCGGGGGCATTCATTTCAGTTATTGTCCATGTGCTGCCCATGAACTTTATGCGCGTGCGGTGCGTTGCAGTGAGAACGGGCATGGGGCACTCTGCCCAGTTGCCATTCTCGCCTGGGGCGCTGCACTTGGGTATGCCGAAATCGTTGCCTGCGAATTTTGTATTGTAAGCCATCACGGAATATTTTGATATAACGTCGCGGAATGCTGCGGATGAATCGTATGCGACGTTGTTTGCGTTGCGTGAGCCCACCCAAAAGTTCTGCGTTTGTGTGTATTGGGCGTTTGCAACCGGGTCACGCACCGCGTTTTGTGCAAATGGCCTAAACTGCTCCGGCCCTATGCGGTAGAGGTGGGTTGCGGTTGCAACTGAGACGTCGTTTGCGCCGCGAAGCGGCGAGAGGTCTGCCTGCGTGTCTGCAAGGTCTAGAGAGGCTGGGTAAATGTCCGCATCGCCTGCAAATGCGCGGTTCTGCAAAGTTTTGTCAAGCGAGTCGCTTATGAGGGTGCTGAAAGGGAATTGGGCTGCTGCCGCTATGCCTGAGCCTGCGATGAGTGCAGCGCATGCGAGCACGCAGATTTTTTTAACGTTCACTGATTTCATTTTATGCACCTCGTAGTTTTAGGTTATTTTAATTTGTTTTTCAGCATCAGTTTGAAGGGGGCGGGGGCGGCATGTCGCCTGAAGAATCCGTTGGGAGCGGGGGCGGCATGTCTGCGTTTGGATCAGGTGAAGTTGAGGGGGAATTGGTTGCAGTTGAGTTTCCTGCAGGAGGCGCGGGAGGGTTGTTGCCTTGCGGATCAGAAGGAACTGATGGGGGCGAATTCGGGGCAGGCTGGGTTTGGGGGGATTGCTGCTGCGCTTGTTCTGAGGGGGATGCGGTGCAGCCCTCCTTGTCAAGGCCTATTGCCTGCGCATCAAGCAGCTGGTAGTATTCGAAGTTTGCGGATGAGAAAGTGCCGCACACGTTTGCAAGCGCCTTTGTGCAGTTGCCTATTGATGGGGGGGAATTCGCGCCCCATGAAACGTGCACTGAAATGCGGGGGCTTTTGGTGCTTGGCATTGTGAGGAGCTTTTGCGTTGCGAGCGTGCCCCAGAAGCACACGTATTTCCCTTCGTAAAGCGATGCGGAGGAAAATACGCTGTCCGAGTATTGCACGCACTTGTTCAGTTCCTCGTCAAAGCGCCCGCTGCATCCGGATGCGGGCGTGCTTTGCTTTGTTGCCACTGAGATGCAGCCGAAAAGCAGCACCGCGAGCACAAGGGCGATTGTGTAGTTTTTCATTTGTTCACGTCCTTGCGCCGCTTATTGCACGCAGTTGTACAGCGTGCCGGTGCCGTTGGCAAACCCCTCATTCCCGTTGTTCTTCCATCCGTTTATGTACACGGAACCTATGTTATTCGCGTAATTGGTTTGGGGGAAGAATTTCTGGCAGTATCCGAGGGTCGCAAGGTCAGCGCCAGAGGCGCCGTCATTGTCAGTCTGCCACTGCCCGTTTGGAGTGCGGTGCTGGTTCACTTTGCCGTACCAGTATGCAATCTGCCCAAGCGTTACGGGCTGCACGTAAATTGTGGTGCGCGCGGTGCGCTCCACGCCGTTCTTGCGCGCGGTTGCGCTTATTGTGTATGTGCCTGACTGGTTTGCAAGGAAATTAGCAAAATATCCCAATCCCTCGCTGTATGTGAACTGCCCGAGCGAATAGCCTCCCATGCCGTTTGCGCCAACCGTTGCGCTCACAGCCGTGCCCTCGTCTGGGATTGCTATGCTGCCGTCAGTGTCAACCGGGTTTATGCGTATTGCAAGGGGCGAGCCTGCGTTTACCCTGCCTCCATTGCTGCCTTCCACTGTCGCATAATCGAGGCTAGGCTGGGGCGGCTGGACCTGCGATTCTGATACAGCCACGTCCGCCCAGCGGTAGCCCATGCCTTTTCCTGCCGCCGGTTCCACGCTGTACACTTTTATATCCAGGGAGTAGTTCGCCCTGCGTGCAGCGTATGTGTAGTTGGAGCCCGGAACAACGTAAACGCTCGTGAGGCGCGTGCCAAGCGAATCGTATATGTCTATGCTTGCGGCGTATGCCCCGCGGTATGCTGATACGTCGTAGAGGGCCGCCTTGTAGTGGTCGGTTGAAAGCTCGTCGTATATGTGCATTGCCGTGCCCTGCGTGTGCGGGGCGAGGTCGGTAACTATGTTCTTGTACTCGTAAGGCAGGCAGGCATACACTATGCCGTATCCGTTAACGGTGTTGCCGTTCGCGTTTCTCCAGCCGTATATGTAATATGCTGTTGTCTCGTTCACGCCCTGCGTTTGCGGGTAGAACCTCTTGCAGTAGTCAAGCTGGTCCGTGTTCGCGCCGTAACCCGCGTTATCGTCGCTTAGCCAGTTGTTCCCGTTGTAGTATTGCTGGCTTGTGTGCATGTTCACCTTGCCCTGCCAGTATGCGATGTAGCCCAGCGGCCTTGTCTGGTAGAGATAGGCGTTAGCCGTCTCCGTGCGGTCGTTCACATACAGGTAGTACGTGTAGTTGTCGAAGTGGTCCATGGTGAAAAGCGCGCGGTAGCTTCCGTATTGCAGCTGCGCGCTGTATGGGGTTGTGCCTCGGGATACCACGTTGCCGTTGTAGTCGCTAACAACCACGCTTGCCGAGGAGGGGGAAGAGGTGAAAGTCACCGTGCCTCTCTGCGCCTCGTCATCGCCCTTGAGGTCGGTAACCACGCGGTAGTAGTTTGTAGCCAGGCAGGCGTATGTTATGCCATAGCCGCTGTATGAAGTGCCGTTCACGTCCTTCCAGCTGGATATGTATTCCCTGCTGGTTTCGTTCACGCCGATGGAGCCTGGGAAGAACTTCTGGCAGTATGTGAGCTGGTTTATGTCCGCACCTGATGTGCGGTCTGAATCCGTTTGCCAGCTGCCGTAGCGCTCCCTGTGCATGTTCACCTTGCCGTACCAGTATGAGATGTAGCCCAGCGGCGGCTGCACTGCATAGCTTATTGTTATGCTCCTTGTTTTTTGCACGCCGTTTTTGGCTGCAACAACGTTTATCGTGTAGCTGCCTGCCTCGGATGCGCTGAAAGTTGCGGAGAAATGCCCGGAGCCGTACGTGAAGCCTGAGAGCGAATAGCCCTGCCGGCCGTAAGAGTCAACAGAGCCTGAAACGCTCGTGCCTTCCTGCGCAGTTGCATATGAGCCGTCGGTGTCGTATGCATAAATGTCAATGGAAACCGCCTGGCCGTTGTATGGGTAATAGTTTGAGGCATAGGTTGAAATGTAGCTGAGCGCGCCTGTGTTGTCCTCAGAAGGCGGCTGGGGCGGGCTTGTGTCGCCAAAATAAAGGGTGCATGAGGACGAGGCTTTCACCCAGTAGCCCCTGCCAGCGATAAGGGATGAGATGTCGCTTCTCTGGTAGGAGTTTGAAGAGGTGTCATAGTACCACGGGCCGCCCTGTATGCTGCACGTGCTTGAAGATGAGTATGAGCCTGTTGAAGAAGGGATGCCGATTTGGTTCCAGCCTGAATTCATGCTAAGGGAGGTAACCGTGTAAGCGCTTCCATATGTATTTACTGTGCACTGGGAATTCACGCGCACCCAGTAGCCTTTTCCTGCCTCAAGCGTGCCGCTTGCGCGCTGGTAGTTGCTGCCGTCGTAATGCCAGATTGAGCCGGTTTGCGAGCATGAGTTTGAGATTGCGGATGCCGTCAATCCGTCATCGCCGGGCGTTATCATGTTCCAGCCTTGATATAGGGTGAGCGAGGCTGCGGATATGCTGCCTGCCATAAGTATGAATGCGAACAGTGCAATGAAGAGAATTTTTGCGTTTGCGTTTTTCATTTTTACCACCTTTCCAAGATTTTTCTTTTTTGTTTTTCTTTTTTGCCGGATTTGTTTTTCCTTTTTCTTTTTTCAGTTTTCTGGATTTCTTTTTTATTTTTTCAATTTGTTTTTCCTTTTTTATTGCGATTGATGCAAGCATGTTTTGCTGCGCAAGTTCTTTGGGACTTTACTGGCTTTATAAAGGTTTTGCGGAACAAAAAAATAAGGCATTGGAAAAGAAGGCACTAAAATGCTTATTTTGGCAAATAAACGTTCCAAAAGGCTTATTTTTGGAACGATATTTTGGAAGGAAATGCTACTTTTGCAGCCAGTCTGAAAGGCGCACGGATTTTGAGTTCCCAAACGGCTCGAGGGTGATGATGTTTTTCCTCTCAAGGGAGCGCAGCATGCGGGAAAGCGATGCCTTGGGGTAAAGGAGGGTGTGGTATATTTTTGACTGCTTCATCTGCCCGCCATTCTTGCGCACGAGCTCCACGATTTTCTTCTCCCGCGCGTCCAGCGTGTTGAGGATGCCGGAAAGCTTTTCTGCTGAAACTGATGAGGGTTTATCTGGGATTTGCTTGCCTTCTTCGTGCGGTTTTGCGGTGCGCGCCTTTTCTTCGTGGGAAGCAGTTCCTTCTGAGCGGATTGGTTTTCCGTGCTGGGGCGCTTCGCCGTTTTCATCGCCTTTCTTTTTCACAAATATGAAATACATTATTATGAGTGCAGCTATGAGAACAACAAAAAACGGGAGCGAGGAAAGCATGTCGTCTTTTACCTTGTCCTTGAGCACCGCGGTGCGCTCAACTATTTCGCCGCGCGAGGAGTTCACTGAAATCATTCCAACGCGGTTGTCCTTTGCCGCGTAGATGTAGCAGTTGCCTATAGGGACGTGGCGAAGCAGCAGCGTCCCTTCGGGGGAGCTTGTTGCGCTTAATGCGTCCTTTGGGAATTTGTTTTTTTCCGAGGGCGGCACACGCACGCAGTCAAGGGAAACGCTCACGGAAGGGACGAGCAGGCCTGCCTCGTCGTGTATGCGCAAATTCGTGCTTGAGATTTCATACAGGCTAAGGGTGGTGTTTGCGTCAGAACTTACGCTTGTGTTGAAGGCAAGCGCATAGTCGTATGCAGGCGTGAGCGGGTCGTCCACTTCAACAATGCCCTCCCAGTCACCCCTGTCAAGGTATGCGTATGCAATGCCTGAACGCACTGGGGAGGCGGCCTGCACGCTTGTGCCCTTTTCATTCGTAAAGGTAAAGTATGCCTGCGAATCCGGTATTTTCGCGCCCTGGGAATCAGTCAGGTAGAAGGTTATTTTGTAATCCCCCGTCGGAACCGGAGGTGGGGCGTCCGAGTTTTGCGCGTGCACAAATGAGGTGAGCAGGATGAGAAAAACAGCGAGTGCAGCCGTGCGGAATAGGCGCATGGGAAAATTCTGGGATTGCATGCTTAAAAATTATTGCATGCTGCGGGCAGGGGCGCCAGTAATAACATTATTTAAGTTTCAGTGAGATAAGGTGGCGGGAGGAAGCATTACGGGAGAAAATAGAGGGTCAACCACCCACGCCTAAAGGAGTGGGCTTGATGATGTGTACTAGGTTGGCAAATAACGACCACGCCTTTACCCCTGCCGCAAGGCAGGGGCTTCGGGCGTGGATGGTTGGTGGAATTATGAAAATTTCAAATAGGACGCTTGCGCTTGGGACTGAAACTGCTTTTGAGGTGCTCGCTGAAGTCAACAGGATGGCAAGGGAAGGAAAGCACGTGATAAGCTTCTGCATCGGGCAGCCGGACTTTGACACGCCGCGGCACATAAAGGATGCCGCGATAAAGGCGATTAACGAAGGAAGGACTGGGTATACGGATTCTGTGGGACTGCTGCACGTGCGCGAAGTTGTTGCAAAATACCTTTCGCAAACAAGGAAAATTGACGTCAAGCCGGAGCACGTTGCAATTGCAAACGGGGCAAAGCATTTCATTGCGTTCACGATTGCATGCACAACGGATTACGGGGTGGGGGACGAGGTCATTTACCCGAACCCGGGGTTCCCGATTTACGAATCGCAGATAATTGCAAGGGGCGCGGTGCCGGTTGCGCTTCCGCTTTCCGAGAAAAAGAAATTCGGCTTTGAGATTGAGGAGCTTGAGAGGCGGATTACGAAAAAGACAAAGCTGCTAATTTTGAATTCGCCGCACAACCCAACGGGCGGGATTCTAGAGCAGGAGGATTTGGAAGCGGTTGCAGAGCTTGCAAAGAAGCACGACTTCTGGGTGTATTCCGACGAGGTGTATTGCAGGATTGTGTACGACAAGCCTTTTGCAAGCATCGCGTCCATTGACGGCATGTACGAAAGGACCGTAGTGTGCGACGGCGCCTCAAAGGCGTATGCAATGACTGGCTGGAGGATGGGGTACGCTGCAAATCCCGTGCTTGCCGCGCACCTTGCGCGCTGGATTACGAATACTGAGAGTTGCCCGAACCACATTTCGCAGTATGCCATAAAGCAGGCGCTTGAGGGGCCGCAGGACGAATCGCACAAAATGGTGGAGAGCTTTAGGGAGAGAAGGGACCTTACTGTGAAACTCCTGAATGAAATAGAGGGTGTGAGCTGCCTTATGCCCGGAGGCGCATTCTACGCTTTCCCAAACGTTACAAAGGCGGTTGAAAAGTTGGGCCTGAAAAATTCCGAAGAATTCCGAAGGCTGCTTTTGCAAAATGGCGTTGCGGTTTTGTCTGATCGGCACTTTGGGAAAAGGAATGAAGGGGACAATGAGCAGCACGTGCGGTTGAGCTATGCGACCTCAAAGGAAAATATTGTGGAGGGAATAAGGAGGATGAAGGAAGTTGTTGAGGGGAAATAACTATTTCTTAGGGCGTGAGAATATGGGCATAATAGAAGAAAAAGGAGAGAGGCATTATTCAATTGAGGAGATGCAAAAGGCGGCAAACGAGATGCGAGGGTATTCCCTGATATCCATATATTGCGCGGGTTCCGGGCACAGCGGAGGCGTGCTTTCCTCAATGGACGTCCTTTCAGTGCTATTTTTGCGCGTGATGAAACACAAGCCATCCGAGCCGGAGTGGGATGCGCGTGACAGGCTGTTTTTCTCTGTTGGGCACAAGGCGCCCGCATGGTACGTGCCCCTTGGATATTGCGGATATTTTGATGTTAAGCAGGTTGCAACACTTAGGAAATTGGGAAGCCCGTTCCAGGGGCACCCCGACTGGAAAAAATGCGAAGGGATTGAGCTTTCGTGTGGCTCGCTTGGGCAGGGCTTGAGCGTTGCGGTAGGGGATGCGCTTGCTGCAAGATTGGACGGGAAGGAGTACAGGGTGTTTTGCCTTATGGGCGATGGGGAGCAGCAGGAAGGGCAGATATGGGAGGCTGCTATGGAGGCAGGGCATTACAAGCTGGACAACCTTATTGGGATAGTGGACAAGAACGAGCTGCAAATTGATGGGAAAGTGAAAGATGTGATGGATATTGACCCGATTGATGAGAAATACCGCGCATTTGGGTGGAACGTGATTGTGTGCAATGGGCACGATGTAAAAGAACTGCTTGCAGCGTTCGAAGGCGCAATGCGCACAAAGGGGAAGCCCACAGTGATAATTGCGAAAACAGTGAAGGGAAAGGGAGTATCGTTTATGGAAAACCAGGCAGGATGGCACGGGAGGGCGCCAAACAGGGAGCAGCTTGATGCCGCGCTTAAGGAACTGAAAGTGGAATACCTTCCAAAGGACGAGATGATAAAAATTGCGAAGGAGTGGCAGGAAAAAGCGAATGGAGAAATTGATGCGCTCATGCCAAAATTCTCAAAGGACTATTGGTGGAACGCACAGGAAAAAATGAAGGTGGAAATGAAGCCCACAAGGATGGGATTTGGGGAGGAGCTGCACGAAAACGAGAACCCCAACGTTGTTGCGCTTGGGGCTGACATTTCAGGCTCAATTTGCATTAACATGTTCCATGAGAAAAAGCCCGAGAGGAAAAGCCGCTTTTTCTCTGTCGGGATTGCGGAGCAGTCGGGCACCTGTGTTGCTGCCGGGCTTGCGAAAGAGGGAAAAATTCCTTTCTTTGGGACTTACGGGGTGTTCGCGGCTGGGCGCGCGCTTGACCAGCTAAGGACAACTGTTGCGTACGGGGGATGGAACGTGAAAATCGTAGGGGCGCACGGGGGAGTTTCCGTAGGCCCTGACGGGGCAACGCACCAGGCGCTTGAGGAGATATTCCAAATTGCAGGGCTGCCGAACATGAACTTGCTTGTGCCCTGCGACTCCATTGAGACAAAGAAAACAACGCACGCGATGATAGATGAGATAGACGGGCCGTGCTACGTAAGGTTTGCGAGGGAGGCAACCCCCATTGTTACAAAGGATTCTACGCCTTACAAGTTTGGGAGCGCGACAGTGGTGCATTATAGGGGGGAGCAGGCGCAATTTACGGATGCGTTTGAAACTGTTCTTTCAAAGGATGCGAAAAACGAACGTGAGGATATTGCGATAATTGCGTGCGGTCCTGAAGTTGCAGAAGCAATGAGGGCAGCGTGGATTTTGAAAGAGGAATTCAAAGTAAATGCGCGCATTGTGAATATTTCAACTGTGAAGCCTCTTGACAAGGATGCGGTTGTGAGGGCTGCAAAAGAAACAGGCGCAGTCCTTACTGCCGAAGAGCACCAGAAGGGAGGGCTTGGGAACCTTGTATCTTCCGCAATAATGTGCGATGAGGGGGCGTATGGGCACCCTGTCGTATTTGGGATGATAGGCGTTGAGGACAAGTTCGGCGAATCCGGCGCACCTTGGGAGCTCATAAAGAAATTCGGCTTGAGCGCGGAGCACATTGCAAAGAAAGCGCATGAAATGGTGCAGAAGAAAAAGAAATAATCCTGATGCACTCAGCGTACCCGCGCAAACCTTGCGTATTCTATTATTTTAAGCACAAATTGAACTGCCTTCGTTCTTTTGGCACCTTTTGAGCTAAAGGAAGTATCGGGAAGCATGAGCCCGTCACCCTGAAGCGGGTTTGTTTCGCGGATTTTGCTTAGTTCGCCCTGCAATCTTTCTGAAGCCAGCTTTTGCAGATTAGTGCCAATGCCTGCATCATTTTCAAGCTGGTGCAATTTGGCCAGCCAGTTTCCCTCAATGCACATATTGATGCATTTTGCTGCTGCCGCATCTGATATTTCATCAAATGTAGATGCCCGCCTGTTTGAGGTCCAGTACATGTGGGCGATTTGGAGGATGC